>CAWDJY010000001.1:0-269801 GCA_963802735.1 uncultured Acidimicrobiaceae bacterium
CTGAGTCCGCCCGGTCCCAACGCCGAGAGACGACGCTTGTGCGTGAGTCCCGACAGCGGGTTGTTCTGGTCCATGAACTGGCTGAGCTGGGAGGTCGCGAAGAACTCCTTGATCGCCGACATCACGGGGCGGATGTTGATCAACGTCTGGGGCGCGATCGCCTCGACGTCCTGGGTGTTCATGCGCTCGCGCACGACGCGCTCCATGCGCGAGAGGCCGGTGCGCAACGCGTTCTGGATGAGTTCGCCGACGCTGCGAATGCGGCGGTTGGCGAAGTGGTCCTGGTCGTCGATGTGGTACGTGGTCTCCTTGGCGGTGCGGTCGCGCGCCAGGTTCAACAGGTACGTCGCGGTCGCGAGGACCTCGGCCTTGGAGAGCACGTGCATGGTGACGTCGGGGCGCTCGAGCAGGTCGCCGAAGAGCTCGACGTTCTTGGCGACTTCGTCGCCGAGCTTGCGGTCGAGCTTGTAGCGGCCGACGCGGCTCAGGTCGTAGCGCTTCTCGGAGAAGAACGCGCCCTCGAAGTACTGGCGGGCCGCTTCGATGGTCTGCACCTCACCGGGACGCGCGCGACGGTAGATCTCGAGCCACGCGGTCTCTTGGCTCGCGCGCACGAAGTTCTCGGGGGTGTCCTCGAGGTTGTACTTGTCCATGTGCTTGGCGATCTCGAGGTGGGCCTTCTTCCAGTCGGCGTGGAACTGGTCCTCGAGGAAGTCGAAGTGGGCGACGAACTTCTCGAAGAACGCCTCGTCCATGACCGTGTCGAGGGCGCGCAGCAACGTGAAGATCGAGATGCGGCGCTTTCGCGCGATGCGCGCGCCGGCGTTGGCCGCCTTGTTCTTCTTCTCTTCGAGGTCGACCTGCAGCCACTCACCGCGACTCGGGTGGATGGTGCCTTCGAAGGCGACCTTCTCGTCCTTGCCGGGCTGGAACAACACGCCCGGTGAACGCACGAGCTGACTCACGACGACGCGCTCGGTGCCGTTGATGATGAACGTCCCCTGCTCGGTCATGATCGGGAAGTCGCCCATGAAGACGGTCTGCTCTTTGATCTCGCCGGTCTCACTGTTGAGGAAGCGCGCGCGAACGAAGATCGGCTGGGAGTACGTGGTGGCGCGCTGACGGCACTCTTCCACGGTGAACTTCGGCGGGGACTTGAGGTCCGCGTCGTCGGGATCGAACTCCAGTTCGAGTGAGAGTCGTCCCGTGAAGTCGGTGATCGGCGAGATGGCCTCGAAGGCCTCGCGCAGACCCTGTTTCATGAACAGGTCGAAGCTGTCTCGCTGGATTTCGAGAAGGTTGGGCAGGGGGTGAGCTTCACCGAGTGCCGAGAAGTTAAATCGCTCTGGGCTAGTGGACCGAGACGTCAACGGTCTATCCTCCGTGTAGGTGGGTGGTTACTGCTGGCATATGCCGGGAACACGTACAAAACGGCGTCAGGGGATGACAAAGTTAGGTGCAAGGACACGGTCTTTCAACTCTAGCGGGAAATTCAGGGTATGCGCAACTGGCGCTCCTCCCTTTGGAGACGCGCGGCCGCTAGAGCGGTTGCGGTAACCCTAGGCAGGTTCCGGGGCCCGGTCAAGTACACCCGGCAAAGAAATTGCCCCGGCCGACGACGCGGCCGGGGCAACTCAATGAAAAGCCTTTGATTACTTGACTTCTACCGTCGCACCGGCGGCTTCGAGCGAGGCCTTGGCCTTGTCGGCGTCGGCCTTCGAGACCTTCTCCAGGACGGGCTTGGGGGCACCGTCGACGAGGTCCTTCGCTTCCTTCAGACCCAGGCTGGTGAGTGCGCGCACTTCCTTGATCACCTGGATCTTCTTGTCGCCACCCGCGGTCAAGATGACGTCGTAGTCACTCTTCTCGTCCGCGGCGGGCGCGTCGGCACCGGCACCGCCGCCAGCGGCGACGGGTGCGGCGACCGCGGCCGGGGCCGCGGCGGTGACGCCGAACTTCTCTTCGAACTCCTTCAACAGCTCGCTCAGCTCGATAACGGAAAGCTCTGCGATGCCGTCAAGGATTTGTTCCTTGGTCAATGTTGCAGCCATGGTGATTCCTCTCTTCTCTTCGTACTTCGTGGACTTGGTTATTCGGCCGGTTCGGCCGCGGCGTCCTCGACAGGCGCCTCGGTAGCGTCCGCGTCGGGCTCGGCCACGGGGGCTTCCTCCTCGGCGGGTGCGTCAGCCTCGGGCTCGGCCGCGGGGGCCTCCTCCTCGACTGCGACCTCCGCGACGGGTGTCGCGTCGTCGTCGCTCGCTGCCGGAGCAGCTTCCTCGACCCCGGCCGGAGTCTCGGCGACCTCTTCGACCTTGTCCTCGGCCGGGACGACGGTGCCGCCCTTGGCCTCGATCAAGGCCGACAGGCCGTAGGCGAGGTTTTGCGGGACGGCCTTCAACAGGCCGGCCATGGTGCGAAGGGGTGAGGCCAGCAGGCCCGCGATCTGGGCCAAGAGGACGTCACGGCTCGGCAGGTCCGCCAGCGCGCTGAGGTCCTTCATCGTCAGGGGCTTGCCGTCGACGACGCCGCCCTTCACGATCAACTTGGGCGTCTCGCGGGCGAAGTCGCGCAGGGCCTTGGCGACGGCCGAGACGTCACCGTCGACGAAGGCGATGGCCGTGGGGCCGACCAAGAACTCCGACAGGGACTCGACGTCGGTGCCGGCGATGGCGCGGCGAACGAGGGTGTTCTTGAAGACCTTGTAGTCGGCGCCCAGGGTGCGCAGCTGGCGGCGCAGCGTCGAGATCTGGGCGACGGTGAGGCCGCGGTACTCCGTGACGACGGCCGTGGTCGAAGCGGCGATACGCGTCTTGACCTCGTCGATCGTGGCGACCTTGGCCGGCTGAACCTTGCTCATACTGCTCCTTCGCCGGATACCGCCCGGTTCGGGCCGGGACATCCAAGCGAACGAGTCTCAGTCGAGACTCGAACTCCTCGTCAGGCGGACCACTGGCCCTTATGGGTTCCCCCACCGGATGTCTTCGGCGTTCTTCTAAATCTGTGGCACAGGTTTCGTGCGGACAACCATCATACTGGCGGGGGCGAGCCCCGGCCAAATCACGAGGCCGCGACGGCGACCTCTTCGACTTCCTTGACCTTGGTGGGGTCGACCTTCACGCCCGGACCCATGGTCGAAGAGACCGTGATGCTCAAGATGTAGCGGCCCTTGGCGCTGGCGGGCTTCACGCGGACCACTTCATCGACGACGGCGCGGACGTTCTTGATGAGGTCGTCGCGGCTGAAGCTGACCTTGCCGACGCGCAGCTGCACGTTGCCGATCTTGTCGGTGCGGTACTCGACGCGGCCACCCTTGAACTCGGTCACGGCCTTGGCGACGTCCATGGTGACGGTCCCGGTCTTGGGGTTGGGCATCAGACCGCGCGGTCCGAGCACTCGTCCGAGTCCACCGACCTGGCCCATCAGGTCCGGGGTCGCGATCGCGACGTCGAAGTCGAGGAATCCCCCGGCCACCTTGGCGACGAGGTCCTCGGCACCGACTTCGTCGGCCCCGGCGTCGCGAGCGGCCTGGGCGGCCTCACCGGCGGCGAAGACCGCCACGCGGTTGGTCTTGCCGGTGCCCGCGGGCAGCGAAAGCGTGCCGCGCACGATCTGCTCGGCGCGTCGGGGGTCGACGCCCAATCGGATGGCCAGTTCGACGGTCTCGTCGAACTTGGCGGTGGAGAGGGCCTTGACCTTCTCGATGGCCTCGGTGACGCCGAGGAGTTCCTCGCGGTCGACCTGGGCCAGGGCGTTGCGGTAGTTCTTGCCGTGCTTCATGTCTCTCCTAGCTCGCGACCGAGATGCCCATCGAGCGCGCGGTGCCAGCTACCTGGAGCTTCGCCATCTCGATGTCATCGGTGTTGAGGTCCTTCAATTTGGTCTTGGCGATCTCTTCGATCTGGTCCATCGTCACCGAGGCGACGGTCTCTCGGCCGGCCAGGTGCGCGCCCTTGGCGACGCCGGCGGCCTGGCGCAACAGCACCGGGGTCGGCGGGGTCTTCAAGATGAACGAGAAGGAGCGGTCGTCGTAGATCGTGATATCGACCGGGATGACCGTGCCCTTCATGGACTCGGTCGCGGCGTTGTACTGCTTGCAGAACTCCATCGTCTGGATGCCGTGCGGCCCGAGGGCCGTGCCGACCGGCGGGGCCGGCGTGGCGCCGCCCGCTTCGAGCTGAATCTTGACGACTGCGACAATCTTCTTGGCCATGGTTCTCTCCTTTGGCGATCTAGAGCTTGGTGACCTGGGTGAAGTCCAGCTCCACCGGGGTCTCTCGTCCGAATATGTCCACGAGGACCTTGACCTTGAGCTGGTCCTCGTTGATCTCGGCCACGTGGCCCGAGAACGTGGCGAAGGGACCGGTCTTGATCTGCACCGTGTCGTTCACCTCGAATTCGTGCGTCGGCATGCGGCGCTTGGTCGGGGCCAGTTCGACGCCCTCGACGTGCGGTCGGATGATGTTGTCGACCTCGCGACGCGTGAGTGCGGTCGGGCGGGTCTTCTCGGCGCCCACGAAGCCGGTGACGCCGGGCGTCGAGCCGATCACGTAGAAGATCTCGGGGTCCGGCTCGCAGCGGATCAGCAGGTAGCTCGGGAACATCCGTTTGGAGACCGTGACCTTCTTGCCCGACTTGAACTCGGTGACGTCCTCTTCGGGTAGGTAGATCTCGTAGATCTGGTCCTCGAGCTCGCGGCTCTTGATGATGTTGTGCAAGGCGCCGATGACCTTCTGCTCGTGGCCGGCGAAGGTGTGCACGATGTACCAGCGACCGGGACGGTCGAAGGCCGATTCGGCGACGGGCTCCTCGAAGTCCTCCTCGAGGATCTCGATGTCGAGGATCTCTCCCTCGGGGGCGGTGTCGTGTTCGGTGGTGGGGGTCTCGATGTCGCTCATGGTCGCCTTACTTCTGGAAGAGGAACGTGACGAACTTGGAGAAGCCGTAGCCGAGTCCGAAGATGAGTGAGGTCATGAAGACGAGGACGAAGAAGACGATCATGGTGTAGTTGATGACCTCGGGACGCGTCGGCCACGAGACCTGACGCATCTCTTCTCGGATCTCTCGGAAGAACTGGCGCGGACCGGTGCGCTGGCGACGGCGCCGCTGGACGTCTTGCGTCGAGGTGCGTCGGGGTGCCGGGGTGCCGTCGGCACCCACCTGACCCTGTCGCTGCATCAATCGCTTCTGTTCGCGGTTCATCTCACGTCTCTCGTTCGCACTTCATTTCCATCCGAAGAAACTCTTCGCGCAGGGCAGGAGGGACTCGAACCCCCAACCACCGGTTTTGGAGACCGGTGCTCTACCAATTGAGCCACTGCCCTTCGTGACGCCAGTCACAACGTGACTGAGGCCGTAGGGAAGATGAATCTTACCACCCTCCCCGAGGATGCTCTAGCGCGTCTCCTTATGCGTGGTGTGCTTGCGCTCCCACTGGCAGTACTTCTTCATCTCGATGCGCTCGCGGTCGTTGACCTTGTTCTTCATCGTGATGTAGTTACGGCGTTTGCAGTCCTCACACGCCAGTGTGACCTGTATCCGCTTTTCGTTCTTCGCCATCGTTCTCTCCTTGGTACTGCCGTTGGACTCACGTCCTGCCTGGTAGCGGCGGCGGGAGTCGAACCCGCGACACCACGATTATGAGCCGTGTGCTCTAACCACCTGAGCTACGCCGCCTGGCGAGCCCTCTGTCGGGATTGAACCGACGACCCCTTCCTTACCATGGAAGTGCTCTACCACTGAGCTAAGAGGGCGCTCGCGTCCACTTTGGCGCGGAGCGAATTGTACTCCGAACAACACTAGGGCTTCCAGCCGGTCACCACTACCCTTGTGTCTCATGAGAACGCGCCTGGTCGAAGTGGACGACGCCACCGCGGTGATGAACATCTACAACCCGGAGGTCAACGAGGCCTCCATCAGCTTCGACCTGGTGCCGCGCACGCTCCCCCAGCAAGAGGAGTGGATCGGGCGCCACCTCGACACGCATCCCTGCATCGTCGCGGTCAACGAGGACGACGAGCTCGGTGAGCTGGGCGCCCGGGGCGAGCGGATCCTCGGTTTCGCCCTGGTCTCGCCCTTTCGCGACCGTCCGGCCTACGCCACGACCGTCGAGAACTCGGTCTACGTCTGTCGCGCCGCGCGCGGGCGCGGCGTCGGCGAGGTGCTGTTGCGTCAACTGATCGCCCTGGCCGGCGAGTCGGGCTTCCACTCGCTGATCGCACGGATCGTGGGTGAGAACGCGAGCTCGATCCGGCTGCACGAGAAGTGCGGGTTCACCCTGGTCGGAACGGAGATCGAGGTCGGCCGCAAGCAGGGCGTCTGGCTCGACGTGGTCGAGTACCAGTACGTGATGCCTAGTCCGACAAGGTAGGCATCGAGTCCGCCGGCTCGACCGCGCGAGCCGGCCACGACCACTGCGTCCAGCGCCCCATGGGGATGATCAGCACCCCGCCCAGGACCGCCACCGCGACCGCGATGAGGAGCGGATTCGAGTGCACGAGGTCCGCCAGGAGCGCGCGACCGCCGGGAAGCCCGATGAACGGTCCGGTGATCGAGAGTGCCAGCAGCCAGAAGTGCTCGCGGCCCTTGTAGCTCGCGGCGAGCAGGACCAGGCCCCACGCGAGGTACCACGGCTGCACCACCGGACCGAGTTCGACGAAGAGGATCAGCGAGAGCGCCAGCGAACGCACCCACCCGCGCTCCTCGGCGTGCCAGAGCAGCCAGATCGCGAAGCCGGCGGCCGTCAAGAGACCGATGAGGCGCGTCACCGCGAGGACCGATCCGACCTCGACGCCGCGCAGGCCAACGGCGTGCAGCGTGTTCGTCAGGGCCAACCCGACCGCGGTCGCCGGGGCGGCCCAGGACCGCACGGTCCCGTTGGTCAGGAGGTTCTGCACCCAGCCGAAGCCGAACCCGGCGAGCCAGGTCCACACGCCGAGCGTCGCCGCGGCGACCCCGGCGGCGATGGCGATCGGCTTCAGGCGGTCCTTGATCGAGGCCTTCGGCCCGAGCCACGTCCAGGCGACGAAGGCCAGTCCGATCGCGGCCGGGGCCTTGATGGCGGCCGCGCACGAGCAGAAGATCAGCGCCCAGATCGGTCTCTTCTTGAGCGCCAACGCGACGCCCACCACGAGGAACCCGGCCATGATCGCGTCGTTGTGCGCGCCGCCGATCAGCGTGATCAGGATCAGCGGGTTCATCGCCGACAGCACGAAGGCCTCGCCGGGGTCGCGGTTCATACCGCGGGCCAACAGCACGACGCCGTAGCCGATCATCGCGACCGCGAAGGTCTCGAGAAGGCGCAGGCCGACGACGGTCCAGAGCTCGTGGTGGGCCGAGATCCAGTCGATCTTGCCGTCGAGGAAGAGGAAGAAGGGCCCGTACGGGGCGGGTGAGTTCCACCAGAGCGGGTCCACGGGGTTGACGTAGGGACCCGAGCCGAGGGTCAACGGCCCGTACAGGTACGGACTGATGTGGTGGAAGGTCATCTCGCCCTGGGCCGCGTAACTGAAGACGTCGCGACTGAACAGCGGCGGCGCGACGATCATCGGCGCCGCCCAGGCCACGAGCATCCACCAGAGTGACTTGAGCTTCGCGCCGGGGTGCAGCTTCATGATCTCGGCGAGGCGCAGCCAGACGCGCATCAGGAGCAACAGCCCGCCGTACACGAGCACGACCGAGAGGATGTACTTGGTCTCACTCGGCGTGACCGTGTACTTGGCCGACGGCTCGCCGTAGAACCAGGTGCTCGGCATGTCCAGCTTGAACGGCGAGTTCGTGAACGAACAGCCGGCCAGGATCAAGGACATCGCGACGAATCCGAGCAGCGCTGGCTGCCACAGGAACCGCCAGCCCTCGAAGGGACCGGGCGTGAAGCGGCCGAGCGGCGTGTAGCGCCGCTCAAGCAACGAGACACCGGTTTCGAAGCGCTCGGCGAAGCGCTCGTAGTTGCGGCGCACCCAGCTCGCTGTCGACCTAAGCCGGTTCACACCACTCCTCCCCGCCCTTCGTCACCTTATTTCCTTCGGGCCATCGCGGGCAGGGCCAATCCAGTCGCGCTGGATTGGCCTTGGTGGGCCAGGAGGGATTTGAACCCCCGTAGGCGTAAGCCGTCTGGTTTACAGCCAGATCCCATTGGCCACTCGGGCACTGACCCGTGGAAAATCATAGTTGAGTCGACGCGACCGATTCCAAGCGCGTCCGTCTACCATTTGCGCATGCCCAGTTTCGACATCGTCTCCGAACTCGATCTACAAGAAGTGCGCAACGCCGTCGACCAAGCGAACCGCGAGGCCGGCACGCGCTTCGACTTCAAGAACACGAACCCCGTCATCGAGTTCTCCGACAAGGAGCTGCGGCTGTCGGCCTCGACCGAAGACCGCCTGCGCGCGTTGTACTCGCTGCTCGAGGAGAAGCTCGTCAAGCGTTCGGTGTCCCTCAAATCCCTCGACCCGGGCAAGATCGAGGAGGCCAGCCAGGGCAGCGCCCGCCAGAAGGTGGCCCTGAAGGCGGGCATCTCCCAGGACGTCGGCAAGCAGATCAACAAGATGGTCAAGGAGATGGGCGTGAAGAACCTCAGCTCCTCGATCCAGGGCGATCAGGTGCGCGTCACCGGTAAACAGCGCGATGACCTGCAAAAGGCCATCGCCTTCTTCAAGGAGTCCGACCTCGCGGTCCCCTTGCAGTTCACGAACTTCCGGGACTAGTTCCCCGTCGCCTCTTCGATGTTGAGGTGCTCGTCGATCTCTTCGATGGTCTCGACGCGGAAGATCCGGTTGAAGACGATCAGCTTCAGCACCCAGAAGATCGCGAAGCTCGCCAGGTTGGTGAAGACGACGAGTCCGGTGTTGACGAGGTGACTCCAGTGATGGGCGCGCA
This sequence comes from uncultured Acidimicrobiaceae bacterium, assembly GCA_963802735.1. Taxonomy (GTDB): domain Bacteria; phylum Actinomycetota; class Acidimicrobiia; order Acidimicrobiales; family RAAP-2; genus RAAP-2. Next base: position 8,875 of record CAWDJY010000001.1, read on the forward strand.
CCTCGTGGCGCGCCCACAGCGCCCCGAGCTGGGACACGCCGATGCCGAGGAAGGTCATCGCCCAGAACGGCGCGACCTCTCGTCGAAACTGGCTCTTGCCGCGCTTGCCCCACGTCCAGCGCCGGTTGAGTTGGTACGCCGGGATCGACGCGACGAGGTTGCCCGCCAACGTCGACCAGATCACGCTCGGGATGATGTTCAGTCCGTAGAACGCCGAGAGCGCGACGAACGAGACGATGGTCGACGTGCCCGACACCAGCGTGTAGCGGATGAGCTTGCGGCCCTCGTGGCTCTTGGACCAGGACCTCAGCGAGGAGAGACGGGCGCGCACCGACTCAACCCTACTTTCGACCTTTTGCGTCCACGGGCAGGGGCCGCGTTCGCGGCGCACGCATGGAAATACCGGTCAGTCGGTCCAGATCGGGTCGACGGTGGCGTCGGGAATGGTCGAGAGCTCTTCGGCGACCAGCTCTTCGTCGATGATCTTGAGCTTGTCGAAGTGGAAGATCTTGTTGAACACGATCAGCTTCAAGACCCAGAAGATCGCGAAGCAGATCAGGTTGGTGAACGCGACCAACGCCGTGTTCGCGAGGTGGCTCCAGTGGTGCGAATGCACGATGGCGCGCGCCGTGAACGCGCCGATCTGACTGAAGGCGATGCCCGCGAAGGCCAACGACCAGTACGGGACGATCTCCTTGCGAAAGGCGCTCGGCCCGCGCTTGCCCCAGGCCCAGAGGCGGTTCAGGTGGTACGACGGCAGGGTCGCGATGACGTTGCCCGCGAGCGTCGCCCAGATGACCCCGGGGATGATCTTGAGTCCGTAGAAGATGACGATGGCCGCGAAGGAGACGCCGGTCGTGATCACCGAACTGGCGGTGTAGCGAATCAACTTCTTCCCTTGGTGGGTCTTCGACCACGCCAAGAATGAGTCGATTCGTGTGCGCATTGACCTCAGTCTAATTCGCCTCGGCCCTCGAACCCCCAGGGTCGAAGGACCGAGATGCAAGAATGGACCATGTCCGAAGCCCTCGCGTTGCTTGTCGATCTGCTCGACCTCGAGCGAATCGAAGTGAATACCTTTCGCGGACGGCACCCGGAAGAGGAACGGCAGCGCACCTTTGGCGGGCAGGTCGCGGCCCAGGCCCTGATGGCGGCGGGTCGAACCGTCGAGGTCGGCGCCGTGCACTCGCTGCACTCGTACTTCCTACGACCGGGTGATCCGAAGATCCCCATCCTCTACGAAGTCGACCGGATCCGCGACGGTCGCAGCTTCACCACGCGCCGCGTCGTCGCCATCCAACACGGTCGCGCCATCTACAACATGCAGGCCAGTTTCCACACCGAGGAGGTCGGACTCGAGCACCAGTTCGAGATCCCCGAGGTCGCCGGTCCCGAGACGATCGGTCGACTCGACGAGCGAATCAAGGACGAGGGCGGCAACATCGATGAGTGGTTCCAACGCCAGCATCCGATCGATCAGCGATTCGTCGGTGAGCTTCCGTGGAGTCCGAACCGCAGCCGGGAGCCTCGCCAGCGCGTCTGGATCCGAGCCGACGGGACGTTGCCCGACGACCCGCTGCTGCACGCGTGTGTCATCACCTACGCCAGCGACATGAGTCTCCTCGACTCCGTCCTCGCGCCGCACTCGGTTCGCTGGGACGACGGGACCCTCATGGTCGCGAGCCTGGACCACTGCATGTGGTTCCACCGCGAGGTCCACGCCGACCAGTGGTTGCTCTACGACATGGACTCGCCGATCGCCCAGGGTGGTCGGGGCGTCGCGCGCGGATTCCTCTGGAACGAAGCGGGTCAGTTGATGACCTCAATGGTGCAAGAGGGACTCACGCGGGTCGTCGATTCCAACAAGATGAAGGAGAAGTCATGAGTCTGAGTGATGCCGTCGCGGCCTACAGCATGGCCACTTCGCAGTTCCTGCACGACGCGACCGTCGTCAACGACGACAACCTCGATCGCCACGTCGTGGGCGGCTGGAGCGCGCGCCAGGTGATCCACCACGTCGCGGACTCCGAAGCGCAGTCCTACGCGCGTCTACGTCGCCTGCTCGCCGAACCGCCGGGCTCGGTCATCCAGGGCTACGACGAGGCGGCCTGGGCCGAGTGCGAGCAGCTCGGGTACCGAGACCTGCCGATCGTCCACTCGCTCGAAGTCTTCAAGGCCGTGCGACTCGCGTCACTCGACGTGCTCGGACGACTTCGTGAATCCGACCTCGAACGTTACGGCGAACACTCCGAGTCCGGTCGCTACACGCTGGCGACGTGGCTGGACGTGTACACCCAGCACCCCCACGCGCACGCCGCGCAACTCCTGGAAGCGGTGAACAGCTAACTCAGGTTCGCGCCGACATCGGCACGTACTTGCGCTCTTCCTCACCGATGTAGAGCTGACGCGGTCGCGCGATTTTCACGTCCTGGGCGAGCAACTCCTGGTAGTGCGCGAGCCACCCCGACGTGCGCGGGATCGCGAACAGTACCGTGAGCATCTCGAGTGGGAAGCCCATCGCCTGGTAGATGAGTCCCGAGTAGAAGTCGACGTTGGGATAGAGACGACGCGAGATGAAGTAGTCGTCGGCGAGCGCGATCTCTTCGAGCTTCAGGGCGATGTCCAGCAGCGGGTTCTTGCCGGTGACCCGGAAGACGTCGTCGGCGGTCTTCTTGATGATCGTGGCGCGCGGGTCGAAGTTCTTGTAGACGCGATGGCCGAATCCCTCGAGCAGCGCCTTGCCCTGCTTGACCGTCTCGATGTACGCCGGGATGTTGTCGATGCTGCCGATCTTGGTCAACATCTTCAGGACGGCCTCATTGGCGCCGCCGTGACGCGGACCGTAGAGCGCGGCCGTGGCGGCGGCCGTCGCCGAGTACGGGTCGCCGTGCGAGGAGCCGACGACGCGCATCGCCGTCGTGCCACAGTTCTGCTCGTGGTCGGCGTGCAAGATGAAGAGGACGTCGAGGGCGTGCGCGAGGACCGGGTCCGGTTCGTAGCGCGGCTCGGCGACCTTCCACATCATCGAGAGGAAGTTCTCGGTGTAGCCCAGGTTGTTGTCGGGGTAGACGAAGGGCATGCCGACCGAGAACCGGTGGGCCGCCGCGGCGAGCGTGGGCATCTTGGCGATCAGGCGCACGACTTGGCGGTGCAGGATCTCGGGGTCGTCCAGGATCTTCGCGTCCTTGTAGTACGTCGAGAGCGCGGCGATCGCCGAGACGAGCATGCCCATCGGGTGCGCGTCGTAGTTGAAACCTTCGAGGAAGCGCTTGCGGACGTTCTCGTGGATGTAGGTGTGCAGCGTGATCTCTTGTTCCCACTCGGCCGCCTGGGCTTCGTTGGGCAGCTCGCCGTAGTTGAGGAGATAGGCGACCTCGAGGTACGTGGAGTGCTCGGCGAGCTGTTCGATGGGGTACCCGCGATAGCGCAGGATCCCGAGGTCGCCGTCGACGAACGTGATGGCCGACTCGGCGGCGGCGGTGTAGAGGAACCCGGGGTCGTAGAACCACACTCCGGGCACGGCCTTGGAGAACTCCGCGGCGGCCACGCCACCTTTGTCGATGGGAATCTCTCGAGTTTCACCAGTGCGGTTGTCGGTCACGGTAATGGACTCAGACACAATTCCTCGATTCCTAATGGGGGCGAGACCATCGTATGCCAAGTCGCCAGTAACGCCGTCAATTCACGAGTGACCGGAGGGTGACATCTCGACTCGGTACCGCCGGGAGCGCACCAGGTTGCTGGCCGCCGGTGCCCCGGTCAATCGAAGCTCGAGGGCCGCGCGTTCGCTCGGCACCACGGCGATCTCCAGGGACGTGAAGGCGTAGGACTGCAAGGGTGCGAGCGTGACGTGGAAAGTCTCGTTCAGCGCCGGCACGGGCCCGTTGGAGGGCTTCATCGACACCACGAGCGTGACGCGCTGCTCGACGAACTCGGCGTTGGCGACCGAGATGCCGAGCTTGAACTTGGTGACCGGCGGCAGGAGAATGACGCCGCTCGAGGCCGGCAACGGCGCCGGCGCGACCGACACCGCGGCGATACCGATCCCGCGCACGACCGCGAGTGAGGTCGACGCCGTGAGCTCGGCGTCACCGCTCGACGCGAAGAGCGTCGCGCTCGTGCGCGTCAGCGCGTCGAGTCGCACGGTCCCGGGATCGTGGCGCAGGGCGAACCGGTCACGGTTCCAGGTCATCGCCGACGCGTCGAGCACGTGCGCCGGGTCCGCCAGCGGCGTGCCGTCGTAACGCGGTGTCGGCGCCGGCAACGTGAGGTCCTTCGCAATCCGGGCGAAGATCTCTTCGTAGGCGTCGACGCGAGTGTCGGTCAAGTCGGCGATCTTGTCGTTGAGGTCGTGGTCGAGCTTCGGTCGACGCAGCAGCGTGGCCGTCGTGGACCAGTACGACATCTGATCATCGAGCTGATCGAGGCGGGCGTCGAAGACCGGCCGCGACAGCGTCGCGCCGCGTTGCAGTAGCCGCGACAGGCGCGTGTCGAAACTGTTCTCCTGAACAATCAGCGCGTTCGCCAGTCCGGCGAAGCTCCGATTCTCACTGCGCTGGTTGGTGACCGCGTTGTGCGCCGAACGCGAGATGTCCCTCGCGAAGACGAGAACGACCAGCGTCACGACCAAGGCGATCGTGAGGAACAACGAGTGTCGGCGTCGTTGCGCGCGGGTTCGGGCCACAAAGAGGAAACTTACTCTCCGCTGATTTTCCTACTCGTCGTCGAAGATGTCGAGTTCGAGGATCTCGGCCGCGCCTTCGGGGAGCGCGTTCTCGCCATCGATCCCCCATCGGTCCTCGTTGAGCGGGCTCGTCATGCGGTCGATCGACGCCAGCTGCGGCAGGTCCTTGGCGCGTTCGGCGCCGCCGAAGGTCCGCATGTTCTTCGCGATCGGGATCAACCGTCCCTCGATGGAACCCAACATCGCGTTGTAGTCGCGAACCGCGTTGTCGAGTGACTTGCCCATCTTCCCCACCGGTTCGGCGACGTTGCGGATACGGTCGAACAGGGTGCTCGCGTGCTGGGCGATCAGTTCGGCGTTCACGACGATTTGCTGCTGACGCACCATGAACCCGACCGACCACAACAAGGAGAGCAGGTTCGTCGGTCCGACGATCACGACGCGCTCGCTCGCCGCGAAGGCGAGCAGATCGGGATCGGCGTCGAGGGCGGCGGACATCGCGAAGTCGCTGGGGATGAAGCAGACGACGAATTCGGGCGCCGGTGAGACCGCTTCCCAGTAGCTCTTCTCGCGCAGCGTCTTCACGTGCCCGCGAAGGTCGCGCGCGTGCTTGGCCTGCAATTCGCGTCGGGCGTCGGCGTCCTGTTCGTCCAACGACCGCTCGAAGGCGTCGTAGGGGAACTTCGCGTCGACCGCGAGCTTGATGCCGTTGGGCAGGTTGACCACGCAGTCGGGACGGACCGATCGTCCCTCCTCGTTCGTCGCCGTGACCTGCAACTCGTAATCGATGCCCTGGCGAAGTCGCGACGCGTTCATCACGTTGGCCAGTTGGATCTCACCCCACGCACCGCGTTGCGAACTGCGCCCGAGGAGTTGATTCAGGCGACGCGTCTCCTCTTGGGTCTTCTGTTGGGCGTCGAGCAGTTCCGCCGCCTTGTTCTTGACGTCGGACAGCGCGCCCGCGTTCGCCATGTTGAAGTCGGCGAGGTTCTGTTTGTACTCACCGAGCAGGTCCTCGAGGGGCTTGAGTGTCGAATCCAATTTCGATTCGCGGAGTTTGTGCGTCTCCTCTTGTGATTGATTGAATCGTTGTACCGTCTCGTCCAGCGCTTCGGCGGAGAGGACCTTGAAGGTCTGTCCCATCTGGGTCATCGCCGTTTCGTGCTCGACGCGCTGACGTTCGAGTCGCTGACTGGCCTCGAGCAGTTGCGAGTCGCGCACTTTGACGTCAGCGTCGGCGCGCAGCGCGTCCTCGAGAAGGGACTGGGAACGCCTCTCCATGAGCGCCCACGTCAGGGCGACACCGAGAGCGAGGCCGACGACCGCGCTGATCACTGCAACCATTCGATCCCTTTCGTACTGACACCTCCACCATAGATATGACCTGTGACCCGGCGGTAACCTTTGGCCATGAATCGGCTATTTGGCAACCGCTCCGAGCCCGACGACGATACTCCGCTCGTCGCCACCGCCGACGAGGTACTGCGTCCCCAGATCGTGCAGATCTTCGCGCTGGTCGGCGAGGCGATGGCCGGGGCGACGCACGCCCTGCTCTCGGGCGACCGCGAACTCGCCAAGACCGTGGTCGACAAGGACATCGCCATCGACACGTTGGTCAACGCCATCGTCAACGCGGCCGAGATGCAGTTGGTCGAGAACGAGTCGCTCAACATCGCGGACCGCCGCCGACTCCTCACGCTGCTACGAATCCTGCCCGAGGTGGAGCGCAGCGGCGACCTGGCCGAACACATCGCGCGCCGCGCCGCACGCGGACTCGGCGTTGAGATGTCCCCGCGCAGCCGCGGTCTCGTCGAGCGAATGGGCGAGGTCGCCTCCACCATCTGGCGCGAAGCGACCGACGTCATCATCGACGGGAAGCTCGAGGCGGCCGGCGCCATCGAGGAGATCGACGACGAACTCGACGATCTCCACGTCTCGCTCACCGCCGAACTGACGTCGGGATCGATGACCCTGCCCGTCGCGGTCGAACTGGCGCTCCTCGCGCGTTTCTACGAACGATTCGGCGACCACTGCGTCAACCTCGCGCGCCGACAGGTCGGGCGCAACGGCCCCGATTAGCCGAGGGCCAGCAGTTCTTCGGCGATCTGCACGGCGTTGAGCGCCGCGCCCTTTCGGAGGTTGTCGTTGCTGATGAAGAAGGAGAGTCCGTTGACGACCGTCTCGGCGCGACGTATCCGACCCACGTAGCAGGGGTCCTTGCCGGCGGCGAGGCGCGGCGTGGGGAGTTCACAGACCTCGACGCCCGGCGCCGACTCCAGGATCCGCGTCGCCTCCTCGGGCGACAGTGGCCGCTCGAAACTCGCCGTGATGGCGAGGGAGTGACCGGTGAAGACCGGCACGCGCACACACGTCACGTCGACGAGCAGTCCGGGGATCTCGAGGATCTTGCGGCTCTCGTCGCGGAACTTCTTCTCCTCGTTCGTCTCCTGTGCGCCGTCTTCGACGATCGCCCCGGCGAGGGGGATCACGTTGTGCGCGATCGACGCCGGGAACTTGACGCCCGAGTCCAACGGGAACGCGGCGCCGTCGAAGGTGAGGCTCCGTTCACCCCCCTGCGTCTTCTCCAACTGGTTCGAGAGTTCGTCGACACCCTCGCGACCGGCGCCACTGACCGCCTGATACGTCGCCACGGCGAGTGTCTTCAGACCGGCCGCGACGTGCAGTGGCTTCAACACCGGCATCGCGGCCATGGTCGTGCAATTGGGATCGGCGACAATCCCCTTGGGGATCGTACGCAGCGTGTGCGGATTCACTTCGGCGACGACCAAGGGTACGAGCGGGTCCATGCGCCACGCCGAGGAGTTGTCGATCACGATGACGCCGGCCGCGGCCAAGCGTGGCGCGAGCACCTTGGAGGACGTCGCGCCCGAGGACATCAGGGCGATGTCGAGACCCGAGAAGTCGGCCGTGGCGGCGTCCTCGACCTCGATCTCGGTGTCGTTCCAGTCCAGGGTCGAGCCGGCCGAGCGCGAGGAGGCGAAGAATCGGATCTCGTCGACCGGGAACGCCCGTTCACGCAGGATTTCACGCATGACGGTTCCTACTTGGCCCGTGGCTCCAACGACGGCGACTCGCATACGCAAAGTCTACGGCACGACGTTTTCGGTGCTACACCGCGTCGAGGTTGAAGGCCGTGTGAAGGTGACGGACGGCCTCGGCGACCTTCTCGGCGCGTATCACGCACGAGATCCGGATCGAACTGGTCGAGATCATCTCGATGTTGATGCCGTTCTCCGACAGCGTCTCGAACATCAGTGCGGTGACGCCGGGGTTCGACTTCATGCCGGCCCCGATGATCGACACGCGACCGATGTTGTCGTCGCTCGTCACCTCGGTGGCCCCGATGTCGTCCTTCACGTTGTCGCACGTCTCACTCGCGACGACGAGGTCGGTCTTCGCGACGGTGAACGAGATGTCCGTGATGCCCTTGGCGCTTGTGTTCTGCACGATCATGTCAATGTTGATGCCGCGATCGGCGAGTTGACGGAAGAGGTGCGCCGCCACGCCCGGTCGGTCAGGCACCCCTCCGACGGTGATCTTCGCCTCCGACGTGTCATCGGTCACGGCCGATACAAGGGCTTCTTCCATGGTGGGGTCCTCCTCCACAATCCAGGTACCTGGCTCCCAGGTGAAACTTGAACGAACGTGCAACGGGACGCCGTGGCGCCGCGCGAACTCGACCGAACGCAGCATCAAGACGCGTCCGCCGGTGGCCGCGATCTCCATCATCTCGTCGAAGGAGACCTTCGGAATTCGCCGCGCCTTGACGACGACGCGGGGATCGGCCGAGAAGACGCCGGTCACGTCGGTGTAGATCTCGCACACGTCGGCCTTCAGCGCCGCCGCGAGCGCGACGGCCGTGACGTCCGAGCCACCGCGGCCGAGGGTCGTGATGTCGCGCTCGGTCGAGACGCCTTGGAACCCGGCGACGACCGGCACGAGACCCGCGTCCAGCGCCTCGCGAATCCGGTCCGGGCGCATCTCGAGGATCTTGGCGCGGGTGTGGTCGGTGTCGGTGATGATGCCGGCCTGGCTGCCCGTGAACGAGGCCGAATCCACCCCGCAGGAACCCAGCGCCATGCTCACGAGCGCCATGGAGATGCGCTCGCCGGCGGTGAGCAACATGTCGAGCTCGCGCGGCGGCCGCGTCGGCGAGACGTCGTCGGCGAGGCGGATGAGGTCATCGGTGAACTTGCCCATGGCCGACACGACGACGACGACGTCGTTTCCCGCGGCCCTCGTCCTCGCCACGTGATCGGCGACGGCCCTGATGCGATCGGCGTCGCCGACGGACGTGCCTCCGAACTTTTGAACGATCAACGCCATGAATCAACGTTACTTGAGGCATTCGGAGCCCCTAAGTGAGCCGAGTAAAGTCGCACCCATGGCAACTTCGAAACGGGAACGTCAAAAGGCCGCGCGCCGACTCAAGATGGAAGCGATGCAAAAGCGTGCGAAGCGGCGACAGAACATTCGCCGCGGCGTGATCGCCGCCATCGTCGCGGTACTCGTGCTCGGGACCGGCGCACTGCTGTTCGCCGGCAAGACCACGACGACGACGACGACCACGTCGACCACGACGACGACCGTTCCCGTCACCACGACGACCATCGCCGTCAAGCCCGTGTCCTTCTCACCCCTCGCCGACCCGTCGCCGGCCGGCACCTGGGGCAAGCAACCGACGCTCGTCGTGCCGCCCGGGGCCCCGCCGACCAAGGCGGAAGACGCCAACCTGATCACCGGCACCGGCGCCACGGTGGAACTCGGCGATACGTTCACGGCGCAGTACGTTCTCGCCGACTACGCGTCGCGCAAGGTGCTCCAGACCTCGTGGACCTCCCAGGCCTTCTCCGAACCACTCGAGCCGGGTGGCCTGATCTCCGGATGGGTGTACGGGATGGTGGGCATGAAGGTCGGCGGTCGCCGTGAGTTGATCCTGCCTCCCGCCGACGCCTACGGCGCGACCCCGCCGTCGGGAATCCCGAAGAACGACACCCTCGTCTTCATCATCGACCTCCTGAAGGTGACCAAATGAGCGACCACATCCCCAACCCCGACGGATCGAGCGAGAAGCGACAGAAGTTCAACGCCGCGCCGCCGATGATCATCGACACGACGAAGAACTACACCGCCACGATGGTGACCTCCAAGGGGACCCTGGAGATCGTCCTCGACGCGCTCGGCGCCCCGACGACGGTCAACAGCTTCGTCTACCTCGCGCGCTGGCACTACTACGACGGCATCGTCTTTCACCGCGTCATCCCGGGCTTCGTGCTGCAGGGTGGTGACCCGACGGGGACCGGCGCTGGCGGCCCCGGCTACAAGTTCAACGACGAGTTGCCCAAGCCCGGTCGCTACGAACTCGGCTCGCTCGCCATGGCGAACGCCGGTCCGAACACGAACGGCTCGCAGTTCTTCGTCATCTCCGGTCCCGACGGCATCCGACTCCCGCCGCTCTACGCGCTCTTCGGCAAGGTCGTGAAGGGCCTCGACGTCGTCGAAGCGATCAACGCCATCGGCACGTCCTCGGGCAAACCCAAGGAGAACGTCGTCATCGAGTCGGTGACGATCACCGAGTCCTAGAGCTCGACCGCGTCGCGACCGCGTGTCACGACGACGTCGCCGCCCACCACGCGCCAGCGCTCGCCGTCGTGGTGCACGATGCCCGTCGGTCCGAGCACGACGAGCGGCTCGTCACCCAGGAGCGAACGCGTGCGCGCCATCTGTTCGTCACTCGACGGCAGCGACAGCGCCGCGCCGTGTCGATACCCCAGTCCCGTCGTCGGCGCGCCGCCGCGCGGATCGATCATCACCTCGCCGAGGACCGACGCGACCTCGCCAATGGCGACGAGCGTCGAGGCGGCGTTGATGGCGTCGCCGAAGGCGTTGGCGCGCCACACGGAACGCGCGTGGAGGGCCGAACCGTCACAGAGCACCACGAGGTCGGCGTTCGACAGTCGTTCGACGAGATAGGGATCGTCGGTCGCGGCTCGATCACCCACCATCAACGCCTCGCAACGAACGTCCAACCCGTCGAAGGCCGCGCCCGTGAGCACCGCGGCCTCGGTGAAGCCGATGAAGGCCGCGGCCGTCGGCACGATGACCACGGGGGCGTGCGGTGCCACCGCGAGTGGTCCGTCGCGCAGGAGCGTGCGCAACGCCTCGAGCGATCCGACCGCGAACGTCGAGGACCCCATTCGTCGAGTCTCGCATCTGGGGCCTGCAGGTGGGACAACTATTGTCTCTAAATGGTCTTCCAAAAAGTCGGCGTACTCGGATCGGGCATCATGGGCAGCGGCATCGCCGAGGTGGCGGCCGCCACCGGCGCCACGGTGATCGTGCGCTCGCGAAGCCACACGACCTGCGACGCGATGCTGGCGACGTTGGCGACGTCACTCGCGAAACAGGTCGAGAAGGGCAAGCGCACGTCCGAGGACGCCGACGCGATCATCGCGCGCGTGTCGGCCACCACGCATCTGGCGGACCTGGCGGAGTGTGACTTCGTCATCGAGTCCGTCATCGAAGACCTCGACGTGAAGCGGGCGGTCTTTCGCGATCTGAACGCCATCGTGCACGACGACGCGATCATCGCGACCAACACCTCGACGCTGTCGGTGATCGAGCTGGCCATGGAGACGTCACGACCGGAACGCGTCTGTGGCCTCCACTTCTTCAACCCCGCGCCGGCGATGTCGCTCGTCGAGGTCGTGCGGCCGCTCTGCGCCAGCGACGAGACGATGGAGCGCGTCACCGCGTTCGTGCGCGCGTGCGGCAAAGAACCGGTCGACGTGAAGGATCAGGCCGGATTCGTCGTCAACGCCCTGTTGTTCCCGTACCTCAACAACGCCATTCGTCTTCTCGAACAGGGCGTCGCGACCAAGGAGGGCATCGACATCGCCATGAAGGGCGGCTGCGGCTTCCCGATGGGGCCCTTCGCGCTGTTGGACCTCGTCGGCCTCGACACGTCGCTCGCGATCCTCGACGCGCTGTTCGCCGAGTTCGCCGAGCCGAACTTCTCACCGCGACCGCTGCTGCGACGCATGGTCTCGGCCGGTCAGCTCGGGCGCAAATCGGGTTCCGGCTTCTACGACTACCGTCGCTAAGGGATCGAGGAGAGAGATGGCCGAACGTTCCAAGCCGTGGGTGATGCGGACCTACTCGGGACACTCCAGCGCCGTCGCGTCCAACGAGCTCTACCGCTCAAACCTCGCCAAGGGCCAGACCGGGCTCTCGATCGCCTTCGACCTCCCGACCCAGACCGGCTACGACCCGGACGACGCTGCCGCCGCGGGCGAGGTCGGCAAGGTCGGCGTGCCGGTCGCGCACCTCGGCCACATGCGACAGCTCTTCGACGGTCTCCCCCTCGCCGAGATGAACACGTCGATGACCATCAACGCGACGGCCGCGTGGCTCTGGGGGCTCTACCTGGCGCTGGCCGAGGAAGAGGGCGTCGACCTCAACCGTCTGCAGGGCACCACGCAGAACGACATCGTGAAGGAGTACCTCTCGCGGGGCACGTACATCTTCGCGCCCGAACCCTCCAAGCGGCTCATCGTCGACATGATCGCCTACGGCCACGACCACGTCGCCAAGTGGAACCCGATCAACGTCTGCAGCTACCACCTGCAGGAGGCCGGCGCGACGCCGGTCCAGGAGATCGCGTACTCGCTCGCGACGGCGATCGACATCCTCGACGCGGTGCGCGACTCGGGCAAGATCGAGCCCTCCGAGATGCCCCACGTGGTCGGACAGATCTCCTTCTTCGTGAACGCCGGCGTGCGCTTCATCGAAGAGATCGCCAAGATGCGCGCCTTCACGCAGATGTGGGACGAGATCTGTCGCACGCGCTACGGCGTCGAGGACGCCAGCCTGCGCCGCTTCCGCTACGGCGTGCAGGTCAACTCGCTCGGCCTCACCGAGCAACAGCCCGAGAACAACGTGCAGCGGATCGTGCTCGAGATGTTGGGCGTCACGCTCTCGGCCGACGCGCGAGCGCGCGCGTTGCAACTCCCCGCCTGGAACGAGGCGCTCGGTCTGCCGCGACCGTCGGACCAGCAGTGGAGCCTGCGCATGCAACAGGTGCTCGCCTACGAGAGCGACCTCCTCGAGTACCCCGACATCTTCGCCGGCTCCTCGGTGATGGAGGCCAAGGTCCGCGAACTCACGACCGGCGCGCAGCACGAACTCGACGACGTCCTGGCCCTGGGCGGCGCCTTCGCGGCCATCGACGAACTGAAGAGCCGTCTCGTCGCGAGCCAGTCACTGCGCGTCGCGCGCATCGAATCCGGCGAGCAGGTGGTCGTGGGCGTCAACCGGTTCACCGAGACCGCCGAGTCGCCGCTCGCCAGCGACAGCGCCCTCGCGACGATCATGACCGTCGATCCGGCCGTCGAACGACAGTTGATCGACGACGTCGTGCGATGGCGTTCGACGCGCGATGAGCCCGCCGTGCGCGCCGCGCTCGACGAACTGACCCGGGTGGCGAAGCGCGACGAGCGCCGCGACAACCTCATGGTGCCGACCATCGCGCTGGCGAAGGCCGGTGGCACGACCGGCGAATGGGCCAACGCCCTGCGCGCGGTCTTCGGGGTCTACCGCGCCCCGACCGGTGTTCGTGCCGGGATCGCCGAACGCGGCGAACGCTTCGCCACGCTCGTCGCCCGTTCGAAGGCCGTCCGGGACCAGCGCGGGCGTCCGCCGAAACTACTGGTCGCCAAGCCCGGGCTCGACGGACACTCCAACGGTGCCGAGCAGATCGCGGTCGCCGCGCGTGACGCGGGCTTCGAGGTCGTCTATCAGGGGATCCGACTCTCCCCCGAGGAGATCGTGGCGGCGGCGCGCGACGAGGACGTCGACGTCATCGGTCTGTCGATCCTCTCGGGATCGCACCTGGCGCTCGTGCCGCGGATCCTCGAGTGCCTTCGCGCGAACGACCTCGACGTCAAGGTCGTCGTCGGGGGGATCGTGCCCAACGAGGACGCCCGGTCGCTGCTCGACCTGGGTGTCGTCGCCGTCTACACGCCCAAGGACTTCTCCCTCGGCGCCATCATGGACGACCTCTTGGGAATGGTCGAGGCTCAGCCCAGTCGGGGCCGACGATTGGAGAACGGCGCGGCGTTGAACCAACGCCCCGAGAATCGCCATATCGGCACGTGATCGACCACGGTCGCGGTCTTCTCGTCTCGCAGGACCTCCTCGGCCGCCGCCATCAACGCCGCCAGCTCGTCGGGCGAGAGTTCCGGGCGCGGCGTGAGGCCGTAACTCACAGGGGGACGTTCCCGTGCTTGCGCTTCGGCAGGTCCTCGCGCTTGCCGCGCAGGAGTTCGAGCGATCGGCACAGGACTCGGCGCGTCTCGGCCGGGTCGATCACGTCGTCGATGAAGCCGCGCTCGGCCGCGATGTAGGCCGAGGCGTACTTCTCCTCGTACTCCTCGATCAACTGCTTTCGCAACGTCGCGGGGTCGTCGGCGTTCATGAGGTCGCGACGGTGCACGATCTCGACGGCGCCGGCCGATCCCATGACCGCCAACTCCGCGGTCGGCCACGCGTAGGCGAGGTCGGCCCCGATCGACTTGGAGTTCATGACGACGTAGGCGCCGCCGTACGCCTTGCGGGTGACGACCGAGATCCGTGGCACCGTCGCCTCGCAGAACGCGTAGAGCAATTTGGCGCCGTGGCGGATGATCCCTCCGTACTCCTGATCGGTCCCGGGCATGAACCCGGGTACGTCGACGAAGGTCACGATGGGAATGTTGAACGCGTCGCACGTGCGCACGAAGCGCGCCGCCTTCTCGCTCGAGTCGATGTCGAGGACGCCGGCGAGCACGTTGGGTTGGTTCGAGACGATGCCGACGCTGTGTCCGTCGATGCGCGCGAAGCCGCAGGTGATCTGCGGCGCGTAGGTGGCGTGGACCTCCATGTAGTCACCCCCGTCGACGACCGAGGCGATCACCTTCTTCATGTCGTAGGGCAGGTTGGGCGACGACGGCAGGATGTCGCGGAGGTCCTCGCAGAGCCGGTTCGGGTCGTCGCCGGTCAAGATGCGCGGCGCCTCTTCCATGTTGTTCGAGGGCATGAACGACAGCAGGTAGCGCACCTCGTCGAGGACGCTCTTCTCGTCGGGCATCACGAAGTTCGCGACGCCGGACTTCGTGGCGTGGGTCAGGGCGCCCCCGAGCTCCTCCAGGGTGACGTCCTCGCCGGTCACGGTCTTCACGACGTCGGGACCGGTGATGAACATGTGGCTGGTGTCTTTCACCATGAAGATGAAGTCGGTCAGCGCCGGGGAGTAGACCCCGCCACCGGCGCACGGGCCGAGGATCACCGAGATCTGCGGCACGACACCCGACGCGCGGGCGTTGCGGATGAAGATGCCGCCGTAGGCGTTGAGGGCGGCGACACCCTCTTGGATCCGCGCGCCCGCGCCGTCGTTGAGTCCGATGATCGGGAGGCCCATGTTGGTCGCCATGTCCATGATTTTGTGGATCTTCTCGCCGTGCGCCTCGCCCACCGCACCCCCGAAGACGGTGAAGTCCTGGGAGAAGACGCAGACCTTCCGTCCGTCGATCTTGCCGTAGCCAGTGATGACCCCGTCGGTGTACGGACGGTTGTCCTCGAGTCCCATGCCCGACGCGACGTGGCGGCTCAGCATGTCCAGCTCCTGGAAGGTGTCCTCATCCAGTAGGTACTCGATGCGCTCGCGCGCGGTCATCTTGCCCTTGGCCTGGTGTCGCTCGATCGCCTTCTCGCCACCGGCCACACGGGCCTCGGCCTTGCGCGCGTTGAGCTCAGCCAGGCGTTCCGCCATTGAGTGCTCCATGAGGAGCAAGGCTACCTAAATGACGGCGACGTCGTCCCGTGGTGGGTCGCCGCGGGTCCACGACATCGCGATACGCGAGATTGGGCGCGTTACCCACCGGTACCCGACGGAGCCGTGCGCGAACACCGCCGCGCGGCCCTCGGACACAACTCTCCGACAAGTACCGCCATCGAGCGCGATCAGGTGTAACAATCAAGCAATGGTCGCATTTCTCGCCGTGCTGTTGGCGCTCGTCGTGATCGGCGGCGTCTGGTACGAGGTCGCGGCGCGGCGCGCCCGACCTGACGTCGGCGCGGCCGTGGCGCAGCGCGATCGCGAGATCGCCCAGCTGCTCGAGGCGACCGACGAGGGCTTCCTCTCCTTTGACGCCGACGGGACGATCTCGGCGTGGAGCGACAACGCGCACGAGCTCTTCGGCTGGGGGGCCGACGACGTCATGGGCAAGCGAGTGACGGACACGCTCATCCCGGTCCTGCACCGCAAGGCCTACGAGAACGGTCTCGCCAATTACCGCCCCGGCGCCGAGTCGGCGATCGTGGGCCATCGCGTCGAGGCGGCCGCCCTGCACCGCGACGGGCACGAGATCGAGATCACGATGTTCATCTGGGCCCGTGCGGGCGACGGGTTCAACGCCTTCGTGCGTCAAATCCCACCGACCTTCGCGCCGGAATCGGGCGACGCCGCCGCCCGCCCGACGATCGCACTCACGGACCCGCTGACGAGTCTGGGCAACCGACAGCTCCTGGAGAAGGACCTCGCCGTCTACGAGGGCCAGGTCACCCGCTACGGCCTGCGCAGCTGCATCGCCCTGATCGACATCGACGACTTCAAGCGCTTCAACGACCGTTACGGTCGCGAGAAGGGCGACGAGGTGATCGTCGCGATCGCCGAGCGGCTCGCGAGTCGATCGCGCTCGGGCGACTCGGTCTATCGCGTCGGCGGCGACGAATTCATATGCCTGCTGCCGGAACAGACCCTCGAGACCGGCGCGATCGCGGTCGATCGCATGCGCCGCAACATCGAAGAGCTCGCCATCCCCGACGAGGACTCGCCGACGGGCCTCCTCACGGTCAGCGCCGGACTGGCGCTGCTCGACGCCGAACACCTGAAGGCCACGGCCGAGCTGCTGAAGGACGCCGAGGTCGCACTCGGGCGCTCGCGCGAGACCGGCGACGTCGAACAAGAGGGTGGCGAGAGCCCGCCGACGACCTGAGACGACTCAGCGCTTCTCTTCGACCAACTCGATCAGGGTCCCGAAGGAACTTTTCGGGTGCACGAAGGCCACGATCGTCCCGCGAGAACCCGGGCGGGGCGTCTCGTCGATCACCCGGGCGCCGCTCGCCTTCACCGCGTCGAGGGTCCGTGCGCAGTCGTCGACGCGGTACGCGACGTGGTGTAACCCTTCCCCGTTCTTCGCGAGGTACTTGGCGACCGGTGAGTCGTCACGCGTGGGCGTGAGCAGTTGGATGTAGGACTCGGCGACCTTGACGAGGGCTTCGTCGACGCCGTCGGATTCGACGACCTCGCGGTGCACGACCACGGCGCCGAGGACGGACTCGTACCAGGCGATCGCCGCGTCGAGGTCGTTGACGGCGATGGCGACGTGGTCGATCTCGGTGAGTTGTGAGGTCACGAGAGCTCCAGGTCGTGTCGTCGGAAGATGCTGAGGCGTTCTTCGCCGACGCGCGCGCGAAGTTCCGGGTTGGAGACGCCGAGGCCCTCCTTGGGCGCGGCGCACAGGATGCCGATCTTGCCCTCGTGGCGATTGTGGTGCACCTCGTAGGCCGCTTCACCGGTCTCTTCGAGCGGGAAGACCGCGGACAGCGGTGGGACGACCTTGCCGTCGATGATCGTCTGGTTCGCCGCCCAGGCCTCGCGGTAGTTCGAGAAGTGCGAACCCTTGATCGTCTTGAGCTTCATCCAGAGGTGGCGGTTGTCGTATTCGATCATGTAGCCACTCGTGGCCGCGCACGTGACGATCGTCCCGCCGCGTTTGGCGACGAAGACACTGGCGCCCATCGTCGAGCGACCGGGGTGTTCGAACACGATGTCGGGGTCCACGCCGACGAGGGCCCGGATGTCCTTGCCGAGGCGGCGCCACTCGCCCTCGTCCTGGGTGTGCTCGTCCTTCCAGAACCGGTAGTCGTTGGCCCGCCGATCGATCACGAACTCACATCCCAGCTCGTGCAGGGTTTCTACCTTGTTCTCACTGGAGACGACGCCGACGGGCGTGGCGCCGGAGTTCAACACGTGCTGGACCGCGAAGGACCCGAGTCCTCCCGACGCGCCCCACACGAGCACGACGTCACCCTGGGTCACCGGAGCACCATTACGCGACACCAGCATCCGATAGGCCGTCGAATTGCACAGCGCGTTGACCGCCGCCTCCTCCCACGTCAGGTGCGTGGGTTTGGGCATCAGTTGGTTGGCCTTGACGACGGTGAAATCAGCCAGTCCTCCGAAGTTGGTCTCGAAGCCCCAGATCCGCTGATTGCTCGCCAGCATGGAGTCGTCGTGGCTCGACGGGTCCTGGTCGTCGACGTAGTTGCAGTGCACGGTGACCTCGTCGCCGACCTGCCAGTTGCGCACTGCCGAACCGACACGCACGATCACCCCGGCCGCGTCCGAGCCAATGACGTGGTAGTCCAGCGCGTGGCGCTTGCCCCAGTACGACTCCTTGGCCAGTCGGTCGAGGAACCCGAACGTGGACAGGGGCTCGAAGATGCTCGTCCAGACGGTGTTGAAGTTGATCGACGACGCCATCACCGCGACGATGACCTCATTGTTGGCGATTTCGGGAATCGGCACCTCGTCGACGTGCAGGCTACGTCGCGGGTCCTTGTCGCGGCTGTCCATACCGTCGAACATCGTCTGTTCGTCGCGCCGCACGAAGGCCGCTCGGGTCGTGGGCGGCATTGACGTCGCTGCCAATTCCTCGGCGGTGGCGCCGGAAAGCACGGCGTCGAGAATCTCACTCATCCGAGCGAGGTTAGTTGGCGCCGTCGGGTGCTCCGTCCGAGAACTGAGAATGCCGGCGGCGTCGCCGAGTCGAGCCGACCCGGGAAAATCGCCGTCTAGAGTCGACTCGTTGCATCCGATTGCACGAAGGAGTCTCCATGTCACGAAGCGTTATCGTCGCCGGCACTCGAACGGCCATTGGGAAATTGGCGGGAGCGTTCGCGTCGCTCAGCGCCCAGGACCTCGGCGGCGCGGCGATCAAGGGCGTGCTCGATCGCACCGGCGTCGACCCCGCCAGCGTCGACCTCGTCTTGATGGGTCAGGTGCTCCAGGCCGGTCAGGGTCAGATCACGGCTCGTCAGGCCGCCGTCAAGGGCGGCGTACCGATGACGGTGAACGCCACGACCATTAATAAGGTCTGCCTCTCGGGCCTCCAGACGATCTACCTCGCCGACCTCATGATCCGCGCCGGTGAGGCCGACGTCATCATCGCCGGCGGAATGGAATCGATGACGAACGCGCCCTATCTACTGCCCGGCGCACGCGCCGGCTACCGGCTGGGCGACCAGAAGGTCGTCGACTCGATGATGTTCGATGGACTCACGTGCGCCTTCGACCAGTGCGCCATGGGACTCGCGACCGAGCGCTACAACCAGGGACGCGTCTCGCGCGAGCGCCAAGACGAGTTCTCGGCGCGCAGCCACCAACTGGCCGCGGCGGCGATCGCGGCCGGCAAGTTCGCCGAGGAGATCGTGGACGTCGCCGTGCCCCAGCGCAAGGGCGACCCGATCATGGTCTCGATCGACGAAGGGGTCCGCGGCGAGACGACGGCCGAGTCGCTCGCGCAGCTCCGGGGCGCCTTCGAGAAGGACGGCACCATCACGGCCGGTAACGCGTCGCAGATCTCCGACGGCGGCGCCGCGGTGCTCGTCATGTCCCTGGAGCGCTGCGAGCAGCTCGGCCTCACCCCGCTCGGCGAGCTCGTCAGTTACGGCCAGGTCGCTGGTCCCGACGCCTCGCTGCTCACCCAGCCCTCCCACGCCATCCTCCAAGCGGCGAAGAAGGCCGACCTCGACGTCAAGGGCCTCGACCTCTTCGAGATCAACGAGGCGTTCGCGGCCGTCGGTCTCGCGTCGGTCGATGACCTCGGAATCGACGAGGCGAAGGTCAACGTGAACGGCGGCGCCATCGCGCTCGGTCACCCGGTCGGCATGTCGGGCACGCGCATCGCGCTCTCGGCGTTGACCGAACTGCGCCGACGCGGTGGCGGCGTGGCCGCGGTCGCGCTCTGTGGCGGCGGCGGTCAGGGCGACGCCGCGATACTGCGCTCGCTCTAGACCGGGATGTAGCTCGCGACGACCTCGTAGCGTCCGAGTCCCACCGGGCGGTCATCGGGCAGCGCCAGGACGTACGCGCCGCCCAGCGGATAGTGGTCACCACGCAGGGACTTCGGCAACTCCTTGGCCAAGGTGATCATCACCTCGTGGACCGTAGGATTGTGCCCCACCACCAGCAACGACGTCGTCACGGGGTCGATCGCCGCGAGGTCGATGAGCAGGTCCTCGGCGCTGACGTCGCGACGCCCGTTGTAGATGAGCTCACTGAACTCGCAGTGCTCGACGAACGGCGTCCCGTGAAAGGCCCGTCGGAAGGTCTCGCGCGTGCGCGCGGCCGCACTCACGAGTGCGGTCGTCGGACCGAACCGGCCCAGTTCCTCGGGGTCATTCGCCCACTGGCGCAGCCGTTCGCACTCCTCACGTCCGCGCTTGTTCAGCGTGCGCGCGAAGTCCGACTCGCCGGCCTTGGCCGGCGAAGATTTCCCGTGTCGCACCACCGTGAGATACCGCATGCGAGAATTCTGGCCCAAATCCGTCACCGAGACCACCGCCGCGGTCGTTTAGCGTTGAAGGGTGCACGCGTCCCTGACCTATTTCCAGGCCATCATCATGGGACTCACGCAAGGCTTCACCGAACTCTTCCCGGTTTCGAGCCTCGGTCACAGCGTCTTGCTGCCCGGACTCCTGGGCTGGCACAACCTCGTCAATTCGCAGTCGGCCTCGGAGTCGTTCTTTCTCGCCTTCATCGTCGGGCTGCACGTGGGCACCGCGCTCGGACTCCTCGTGTTCTACCGCAAGACGTGGATCGCGCTCTTTCGAGGTCTGGGCCGACAACTGGCCGCCGTGCCGAGCGCCGGCGTCTCGTCCCTCTGGCACCTGAACGATCCCGATACCGACAAGAACTACCGACTGTTGTTCGTCCTCGCGGTCGCGACCGTGCCGGTCGGCGTCGCGGGCCTCTTGCTCGAGCACAAGCTGCGCGTCCTCTTCGCCAAGCCGCTCGCCGCGGCGATCTTCCTCACGATCAACGGCGTCATCTTGTTGGTCGGCGAGCGCCTGCGTCGCAACAGCGGACGCCACGTCCAGTTCAAGGAGCTCGATCACCTCACGGCGACCGGCGCCTTCGCGATCGGGTGTTCGCAGATCCTCGCCCTCTTCGCCGGGATCTCGCGCAGCGGCATCTCGATGGTGGCGGGCCTTATGGACGGACTCGATCACGAAGAGTCCGCGAACTTCGCGTTCCTGTTGGCGACGCCGGTGATCTTCCTCGCGGGGATGCTGAAGCTGCCCGACTTGATGGGTCCGCTCGGCGACGGCGTGCGCTACCAGACCCTCGTCGGCGCCCTGTGTGCGATGGTGACGGCACTCATCTCGGTCAAGTTCCTCACGAAGTGGTTCACGACGAAGACGCTGATCCCCTTCGGGTTCTACAGCCTCGTCGCCGGGCTGCTCTGCGTCATTCGATTCGCCTAGTCGCTCAACACGCGGCGGCCGTCGATCGCACGACCGAGCGTGAGGTCATCGGCGAACTCCAAGTCACCGCCGACCGGCAGCCCACTCGCCGGTTGTGAAACCACCAGACCCGGCACCTGCAGCAGACGGCTCAGGTACATCGCGGTGGCGTCGCCCTCGACGTTGGAGTTGAAACAGAGGATCACCTCTTTGACCGGTCCGCGCAGTCGCAGGATCAGTTCTTGGATTCGCAGTCGGTCCGGCGTCACGCCCTCCAACGGGTTCAAGACGCCGTGGAGCACGTGGTACGTGCCGTGGAACGCGCCGCTGCGCTCGACCGCGACCACGTCCGGCGGGTTCTCCACCACGCAGATCGTCGTCTGGTCGCGTCGGTCGTCGGCGCAGATGGGACAGAGCCCACCGGTCTCGGCGATGTTGCAGCACCGCTCGCAGAACGAGAGCTTCGTCTTCATCTCCTCGATCGACTGCGCCAGGCGGGCGACGTCCTCGCCGGGCTGACGCATCAACCAGAACGCGATGCGCTGGGCCGACTTAGGTCCGACCCCGGGGAAGCGTCCCAGTTCATCGACGACGGCCTGCAGTGGCGGCGGATAACTCACGAGACCTCCGTCGCGCCGGGAAACATCTCGGTGATGAGGTGTTCACCCGCCGAATCGACGACGATGACCGACTCGTCCGACGAGTACTCCTCGACCTCGGGTTCGACCGAGCCGATGTGACGCGACGACGCGGCCGGCGCGGGCGTAGTGCTCGCCAACGTCGGATCGACCGCCCAGGTGATCTGCAGGGGCGACTTGAACTCGTGCTCCATGGCGCTTCGAAGTCCCTGTGAGATCATCTCGGTGTTCTGACGCATCTCCTCGCTCGGCAGGGCGATCGTGAGGTTCTGTCCATCGAGCGAGCGTACGAAGGCCGACTTCAACAACAACTGCGCGCCGCGCGACGTGCGCGGGACGACCCGCTCCGCGAACCGGGCGCGGACGTCGTCGAGGTCGAGGGGACGCCGTTCATGATCATCGCCGGGAAGCACGATGGCCCCGGCTCGAGTCGCGACGGGCGTCGGCGTCTCGGCAGCGACGTCGTTGGCGGTCGGTGCCGGCGCCGGATCCTTCGTCGGCGGGGGCGTGGACGAGCCGATCGGACGTAACACCGCGGGTGGTGTGGGTGCCGCGGACTCGACGCGTACGCCGTCGCGTTCGAGCCTGGTGAGCCGTTCGTCGAGGGCGTCGATGGTGCTGTCCAGCTCCGGCTTGACCAAGCGGACCACGGCCACTTCGAGGATCACGATCTTCTCCGGGGCACTCTTCATCTCGCGCATGGCCCGCCCAACGGTCTCCAGGATCCGCACCGTGCGCGGCAGTCCTAGTTGTCTGCCCCACTCGAGAAGGCGATCACGGTCGCTGTCGACCGCGTCGGCGACCTCGGGCGCGACCTGGAGCAAGAAAACCTGTCGGACCTCGGCGGCGAAGTTCTCGGCGAGCTGCTCGGGGTCCCAGCCCTCCCTCGCCAACTCGGCGAGCGATCGCAACGCGGCGACGGCGTCGGCTTCGACGAGGGCGCGAAAGAGACCGTCGAACTCCGGTTGCGTCTCGATGATCGAACCGGTGGCGATGAGCTGGTCGAGGGCGCTCAACGCGTCGCGCGCCGATCCTCGACCGAGTCGCACGGCCGCTTCGATCGTCGCTTCGTCGGCGCTGAGGCCGGCGGCGTGTTCGACCTCGTGGAGCAGCGAACTCAGGGTCTCGCCGTTGAAGAGCCGGAACTCGAGATGTTGCGTGCGCGAGCGGATCGTCGGCATCACCTTGTGGGGATCGGTCGTCGCGAGAACGAAGACCACGTGGGACGGCGGCTCTTCGAGCGTCTTCAAGAGTGCGGCGGACGCGGCCTTCGAGAGTTGGTGGACCTCGTCGAAGATGTAGACCTTCCAACTCCCGGGAGTACCGTGCCAGGCGCCGGCGGTGATGTCGCGAATGTCGTCGACGCCGTTGTTGGACGCGGCGTCGAGCTCGGTGACGTCCAGGGACGTGCCCTTGGTGATCGCCACGCAACTGGCGCACACGTTGCAGGCGTCACCCTCGAGCGGGTTCTCACAGTTGAGCGCCTTGGCGAGGATCCGCGCGGTGGTCGTCTTCCCCGTCCCGCGAGGCCCGGAGAAGAGGTAGGCGTGCGAGACACGCTCGTTCTTGACCGCCCCTTGGAGGGCGCGCACCACGTGGTCTTGGCCCCGCAATTCGACGAAACGACCGGGTCGGAATCGGCGGTAGAGCGAGGTGACGCCGTCGATCGAGGTCGGGGTCGTCGACGCTTTAGCCATGCACGCATGCTAATTGGACGCTGTAAGAAGCCGAGGTCCAAAGCAGTGGTCAGGCGATCCGTGGCACCCAACACGATTTGCTGAGAGCTGCTGGCTTCCACCCCTGACTCGGTTCACAAACGGTCGTCGCACGGGACCCGACCACTGCTGTGAACCTCGGCGTTGAAAAGGCTACCTGACGAGTCGCTAAGTGCACTCGGGTAGCCTTGCGAGCCGGTATTCATTTCGCAAAGTGAGTACCGAGATTCTGGAGGAGTGCGAGAGCGGCCGAATCGGCACGATTGGAAATCGTGTGAAGGGAAACCTTCCGTGGGTTCAAATCCCACCTCCTCCGCCAGCCAGCCAGGCGGCGCCGACCTTCGGGGTCCGAACGAACGTGGACCACGTGGAAGCCGACTCGGTGACCTCGCCGCGTGTGGTGACCGTGCGATACTCGAGAATCTCGAGACGCGGAGGTTTGTGAGGAACGTGCTTCTTCGA
Organism: uncultured Acidimicrobiaceae bacterium; assembly: GCA_963802735.1. GTDB lineage: Bacteria > Actinomycetota > Acidimicrobiia > Acidimicrobiales > RAAP-2 > RAAP-2. Next base: position 32,961 of record CAWDJY010000001.1, read on the forward strand.
ATCGTCGCGGGGTCGATCGCCGCGGCGATCACGACCGCCGCGATTGTCGTACCCAGCGACGCCACGCCCAAGATCACACCGCTATCCGTTGCCCAAACGGCCTACCGTGCGGCGCGCGCGTCACACGGCGCGATGACCACGAGTCAGGAGTTGGTCCAGGCCACACGTGACGCAGAGTTCAACATCGAGGTATCCGCCAACGGCTACGAGCACGACTTCGACAAGACGTTGCCCGACGACCACGGTATTGCGATGTTGGTCAGTGCCCCAAACCGTGCGTTCGGGTGTGTGTACATCAGCCCTTCGATTTCGACGGCGCCGTCATCGGTGCGCTGTCCCGTCACGTACCTCGCTGTCATCGCTTCAAACGTGAAGGCGCGACCAACGTACCTTCTCGCAATCCAGGCCGCGAGCGCCATTGGAATCGAGGCGTACTACGTGGCGAGTGCCGGGACAGGCCGCGCGGTTTCGTCCTCAGTGCCCAAGATCTTGGAAACCGTGTCCGGTCTCAGCGCGAAGCGTGTCGATTTGAAGTGGGATGTCACGGTTCGCGACGTTTCTGTGTGTCTCTCCTTCACTGCGAACGGCAGTTACCGCGTCGGCGCCGGAGAGTGCGCCTAGTGTGCGGTACGCAACGACCCTCGGAGGTCACGCTCGCGGCAAAGTCGTCATCACCGTGTGACGACATCACCGCTTGGTCGTTCGTACGCACCTCGCCGTTGACGGACGCGAGTCACGTACTGGGGTAAGAATGCTTATGCGAAAGGTCGTCGTGGCAGCCGCGTTCCTGGTCGGCGCCGTGACACTGGGCGGGTGTGCTGGAGGACCGTCGGCGTCTTACGTCCGGGGATACAACTCCAATCTCGACGGATCCTCGCAGTGCACGGCACTCGACCTTCCGCCCAGCGTGGCGAGCCAGCCGCAATACCTCAGCGGATGTGAGGCAGCGTCGCAACAGTGGCGTCAGCAGTTCGACAACTTCTCCGGATTGTTCGGGGGCAACAACAGTGCGCAGCTCTTACCCGGCAACCCGCACTACAAGATCGCGCCGATCAACTAGGCGCTTCGATCATCGCGACGCTGCGACGCAAGTCCTGATCACCGTTCGTCCTAACGGTAGAAGTATTCACTTGGTACACGAATCGACGGGGCGAAGTTGTTGTCGAATTGGGCGCACTGGAAGTTCACACCCGTACGCTGGATTCAGCAGTACTTATGAGGCTTGTCGTTTTTTGTCACTCCCAATGATGAAGCATGACGATCTTTGGGAAGGACAGACATGTCCACCACCGCAGGATCTTCGAATCAACCTTCCACGAAAACACTGGTCGCCGCGCGACGCGCACCACGTCGCCGAGATGTTCCACGGGGCCTCCGCCTCTCCTTCAGCACCCTCATGGTGACCGGCGTCGCCTTCCTCACGCTCGCGGCCGTCGGGACGCAGTCCGCGATGGCGGCCACCGCCACGGTCAACCTCGGCACCGCCTCAACCTTCGCCGTGTTGGCCGGCAGCGCCATCACCAACACCGGCCCGACCACGATCGGCGGGGATATCGGCCTCTCGCCCGGCACCTCGATCACCGGATTCCCGCCGGGATCACAGAGCTCGGGTGCGACGTACGTCGCGGACGGTGTGTCGCTCAGCGCCGAGAACGACCTCATCACTGCGTCGAACGACGCCGCCGCCCGTTCACCCTTCACGACCGTCTCGGGTGACTTGGGCGGTTCGACGCTCGTGTCCGGCGTCTATCGATCGGCGTCGTCCATGGGCTTGACCGGCACCGTCACGCTCGATGGCGCCGGTAACCCGGACTCCGTGTTCATTTTCGAGGCCGGTTCGTCGTTGACGACTGCGTCGTCGAGCTCGGTGACACTGGAGAATGGCGCCCAGGCGTGCAACGTGTTCTGGCAGGTCGGCAGTTCGGCGACCTTGGGGACGACCACGAACTTCGCCGGATCCATCCTGGCCACGGCGTCGGTCACCCTGAATACGGGCGCCACAGTGAATGGTCGCGTCCTCGCGCTGGGCGGCGCGGTCACCATGGATGACAACACGATCATCGTGCCGACGTGCCTCTTGGCAACGACGACCACCACGACGACGTCCGCCACCACGACCACGTCATCAACGACGTCCACCACGATTGCGCCGAGTACCTCCACGACCGTCGCGACAGGCGCCTCCGGCGTCACGACGACGTTGTCGCCGATCCTCACGTCGCCGGCCACGACGAGCCCGACGTTCGTCCTACCTCATGGCGCGCCCGAGACCGGCGCGGGAGGCACGGCTCGATCGGTCGCGTCCCTCTTCTGGCCCATGGGCCTCGTCGCTCTCGGCTTGGCCGGGATCACGGGTGTCTTCATGGTCCGCTCGCGCCGTCTGTAGATCGCGCGGGCGCTGGCGCCAACGAGTCATTCGATCGTTTCGCTGAGGCCCTCGATCTGGGTGTTGAGATAGGCCCGTTCGGCATCGTTGCGAGTCAGTCCGAGCGCGCGACGGCTCTCGAGAAGCGCCTCATCAGTGCGCCCGAGGCGCCACAACAGATCGGCCTTCATCGCCGGGACGTAGTGGTAGTCACTGAGTCGATCGTCTCGTTCGAGCTCTTCGACCACGCGCAACGCCACCTCGGGCCCGTCGACCTGTGACACCGCGACGGCCCGGTTGAGGGCCACGATCGGCGACGGCCACGCCACCAGCAGTTGGTCGTAGAGACGCACAATGCGCGACCAGTCGGTGTCCTCATACGAGAGCGCGTTCGCGTGGACGAGCGCAATGGCGGCCTGTACGACGAAACGTCCGGGCCGAGGACCTCGAAGTCCGTCGGCAACCAAATCGTTGGCTCGCGCGATGGCGGCGGCGTCCCAACGCGAACGATCCTGATCCTCGAGTCGAGTCGGCGTGCCGTCGACGTCTACTCGGGTCGCGCGGCGAGCGTCCGTCACCAACAGAAGAGCCAGGAGCCCTCGGACCTCGGGCTCATCCGGCATGAGATCGCGCAGCACGTTGGTCAGGTGCAGAGATTCGTCGACGAGTTCCGGACGCATCAGCGACGAGCCCGACGTCGCGGTGTGTCCCGTGGTGAAGAGCAGATAGATGACACCGAGCACCGCGCGGAGGCGTTCGGGCATCTCCGCCTCCGTCGGCATGCGCAACGGGATGCGGGCGGTCGATATCTTCTGCTTCGCCCGCGTGAGTCGCGCACCCATCGTGGTCTCGGACACCAGGAAGAGCCGAGCGATGTCCTCGGTCGACATCCCGCAGACCAGTCGCAGGGTCAGCGCCGTCTGCGCCTCGGGTGCCAGGGCCGGGTGACAGCACAAGAAGATGAGACGGAGTCGTTCGTCCTTCACCATGTTCGTTGATTCAGTTTGAATGAGTTCCCCTCGAACGTCGTCGCCGTCGGTCTCGACCAGCAACGGCAGTTTGGTACGCAACGTCACCTCTCGACGGATCACGTCCACGGCGCGACGCTTGGCGACCGTGGTCAACCAGGCCCCGGGACTGCTCGGTACGCCGTCACTGGTCCACGCGTCGAGCGCAGTGACGAATGCCTCTTGCACGCACTCTTCGGCGACGTCGAGGTCACGAACCGTGCTCACCGTCGCGGCGAGCACGGTGGCCCACTCGCGACGGTGCGCGTCGGAAACCGCCCGTTCGACCTCGAGCGGCGTTCGTGATCGCACTCAGTCGAACCTTGGCGACATCGACTCAGTCGTGCGTCGCGTGACGAGTCGGAATGACCCATCCCTCGATCGGACGCACCTCCACGCCACCGCCCTGGTGGCAGATCGGGTTGGTCCCGGCGATCTTCAGGGCCTCGTCGAGGTCGGCCGCTTCGATGATGCAGAAACCGAGGATGACCTCCTTGGTCTCGAGGAACGGTCCGTCGGTGATGACCTCGCCCCGGATCGAGGTCGACATGGTGTGCGGCTCGAGCGCGAAGGCCGCGATCATCGAACCGTCATCCTGTAGGTCCCGGGAATGCTGGTCGTGTTCGGCGCGGGCCGCGCCCCCGTCGTCGACGTCGTCCCCGTCGAGCGGCGCGTACAGCAGGATTGCGTATTCAGCCATGGTGGCTCTCCCTTCGGGCGACGCCTTGCCGCCTTCATCCTTACGTCGAACCACTTCGGCAAATTCAACAGCGAACCTCGGGTCGGTGTCAAGAAACTTTGGCGCCGCGCGCAACCGCTTGACCTCGACGTGTGACGGCGTTGTCAGTACCCCGCCGGGCGCCGCCCACAATGTAGGTTCATGACTGGGTGAGCAAGTCACCCGACGGATGCCACACGCCGAAACGACGACAGTTCTTCGCTTCCTTGGAAGGGTCGGCCACAGGCAGGGGGTAGAAGTTCGTGAAGGACGACCACTCGACGGTCCCGGACATCGGCGACTTCTTCTACAGTTCGCCCGACCTCCTGTCGGTCTTCGGCAAGGACGGTGAGCTCATCCAGGTGAACCCGGCCTGGCACGACCTGCTGGGCTGGGACTTCGAGGACCTGCACGGTGTGCCGTTCGCAGACTTCGTGCACCCCGATGACGTGCGAGCGACCGAGGACGAGTTCCAGAGTGTCCTCTACGGTCCGGCGGATACGCGTCGGGGATTCGTCAACCGCCAACGTTGTCGTGACGGTACCTATCGCTCGATCCAGTGGAGTTCACTGCGCAAGGACGGGTGGATCTGCGCCACGGGCCAGGACGTCACGGACCGCGAGGAGATACAACACCGGTTGAGCCAGAGCACGGCCATCGCCGAAGCCATGTTCGAAGCGGCCGCGGACTCCATCGTCATCATCGACCGCGACCTCAACATCGTCGGCTCGAGTCCCGAGAGCGAACGGATCTACGGCTACCCCGAGACGGGGCGCCGGGGACACACCGGTCTCAACATCATCGACCCCGAGGACCGACCCGTCGTCGAAGCGGCCCTGCGCAAGACCTTCGAGATCGACGAGGTGACGACGGTCAGCTTTCGTGCCCGACACGCCGACGGCCACGAGATAACGCTCGAGACGCGCGGTCGTGCCCTGCGCAATCCGGACGGTGCGCCGGAGCGTGCCGTCTTCATCACGCGCGACGTCACGAGTGCCGCGCAGACCCAGGACGCCCTCGCCGACAACCTCGCCAAGATGCGAGCGATCATCGATACCGCCGTCGACGCGATCACGGTCATCGATCGTGACGCGACGATCCTCGAGGTCAGTCCGGCGAGCGAACGGATGTACGGCATCCCCGAGGAGAAGCGACGCGGCCACTCCGTCCTCGAGTTCGTCCACTACAACGACGAAGCCGTTGTCTTGGACGCCATCAGAAAGATCTTCGAAGAGGGCGAGGCGTCGACGGCGCGCTTTCGCGTGCGCCACGTGGACGGCCATTGGATCACCGTCGAGTCCAGGGGCCGGGCACTCGACAACGACGGCGAGCCACCCGTGGCCGCCGTCGTGATAACCCGCGACATCTCGGAGTCGATCGCCCTCGAGCGCGCGCTGGAGATCGCGCGATCCGAGGCCGAGCGCCACGACGCCGCGAAGAGTGAGTTCATGTCGCGCATGAGCCACGAACTGCGCACGCCGCTCAACTCGGTGATCGGGTTCTCCCAACTCCTCCAAATGGAGTCCAGCGACCCCGACGTCCTGCGGATGCTCGGCCACATCAACAACTCCGGCCAACACCTCTTGAACCTGATCAACGAGATCCTCGACATCTCACGCGTCGAGTCCGGACGGGTCATCGTGACCCTCCGTGCCGTGGCCCTCGACGACCTCGTGCGCGACTGCGTCGGCATCATCACCCCACAAGCGATTGAGCGCGACCTCGTACTCGAGATCGGTGAGATCACCGACGCCCTGGTGCGCGCCGACAAGCAGCGCCTTCGACAGGTCCTGTTGAACCTCCTCTCCAACGCCATCAAGTACAACCGTCCTCAGGGGCACGTGTTCGTGAGCACGGAACTCACCGAGGACCAGGTGCGCATTTCCGTCGCCGACACCGGTCTCGGCATCAGTCCCGAGATGGTCGAGCGCCTCTTCATCCCCTTCGACCGTCTCAACGTCGAGGCGACCGGCATCGAGGGCACCGGGCTCGGCCTCGCACTCTCGAAGAACTTGACCGAAGCGATGGGCGGCACACTGACCTTTGACAGCACGCCGGGCAAGGGATCGATCTTCACCATCCAACTCCCGGTCTTCAAGGGTTCGTAGCCTTCGCACTTCGCCCTTGTCAGGCATCACCTGACGCTGTAAGGTGATGCCTGACAGCTGAGCGCCAGGAGAGGATCGTGACCGTTACCCAGGAGAAGACGTCACCCGCGTGTTCGTTCTGCATCAAGATCGACAGCGAAGTGGCGAAGTTGATCGCCGGTCCCGGGGTCTATATCTGCGACGAGTGTGTCAGTCTGTGCGGCACCCTCATCGAGAGTCCGCCCGCACTGCCGCCAGAGGTCACGTCCTGGGAAGAAGGCCTCGAACTCAACGAGATCCTCTCGAACCTGCCCCGCATGGCCGCCGTAGGCGCCCAGGTCGAACGCAGCCTCGCGCGCTACGTGCTCAAGGCGAGAGCGCTCGGGGCGACCTGGGCCCAGGTCGGATCGTCACTCGGCATGACGCGACAATCCGCGTGGGAGCGCTTCTCGGGCGAAGAGTGAGGTCGCGAGTGACCCGGAGGTGACGATTTCGCCCGCGAGCGTCGACGCGGACGTCACCGCCGTATAATCGAGCCCTTCTACGATGAGCCCATGAGCGACCCCACCTCCGTCGAAGAACTGTTCGAACTCTACGAATCACTCGGTAACCAGTCCTACGGCGAGTCGATCACGCAGAATGAGCACGCGCTCCAGTGCGCCGCCCTCGCGCGCGACTCGGGCGCCGACGACGCTCTGATCGTCGCGGCACTCTTTCATGACGTCGGTCACCTCGCGACCGACGTCATGGGCGACGCGGACTTCGACCTCGCGAGTGACGACGATGACCACGAAGCACGCGGCGCGCGAATCCTGGCGCCGATCTTCGGTCCGCGCGTAGCCCGACCCGTGGCGCTGCACGTTCTCGCCAAGCGCTGGCGCTGCACGCGCGAGCCGGACTATCACGACCGACTCTCGAGCGCGTCACGGGCCACGTTGATCGCCCAGGGCGGCCTCCTCAGTGATGAGGACTGTCAGCGCTTCGAACGACACCCCGGCTTCGACGACGCACTGGCCCTTCGCGCGTGGGACGACCAGGGAAAGATCGAAGGACTGGACGTCGGCGCGCTACGCGATTGGGAACCGCTCGTCAGGTCGTTGGCCGCGACGCGCTGACGAGCACGTCACGCGCGTTGGCGACGAGGTCGACGCGCGTACCGAGTTCGAAGACGTCGGCCGCGCTGCTCAAGATGTCGGCCTTCACCGACGCGCCACCGATTCCGACCTCGAGGCGCGTGGTGGCACCGAGGAAGCTCTTGTGCGTGATGATTCCGAGACCCGTCGGTGCGACGACCACGTCGACGTCCTCGGGTCGCAGTAAGGCGTCGAGCGACTCGGCCCCCTCGGGCACGTCACCGCGAATCTTGACGTCGCGTCCGAACAACGCCACGGAGTCACCGGTGCGCACGACGCCGACGCGACTGGAGATGCCGACGAACTGCGCGACGAACTCGGTCGACGGCTTGGAGTAGAGCTCGGCCGGGGTGGCGATCTGTTCGGCGCGGCCCCGGGACATCACGCAGACCCGGTCGGCCATCGAAAGGGCCTCTTCCTGGTCGTGCGTGACGAAGACGGTCGTGATCATCAGTCGCTGTTGTAGGGCCCGGATCTGATCGCGGAGCTCGGCCCGGACCTTGGCGTCGAGCGCCGAGAGGGGCTCGTCCAGTAGCAGCACGCGCGGCTCGATCGCCAGCGCGCGGGCCAGGGCGACGCGTTGTTGTTGTCCGCCCGATAGTTGGTGTGGGTACTTGGCCGTGTGCTCGGCCAGTCCGACGAGTTCCAAGAGCTCGTCGGCGCGCTTGCGACGCGGGGCGCTGCGTTGGTGACGGAGTTGGAGACCGAAGGCCACGTTGTCACGCGCGCTCATGTTGGGAAAGAGTGAGTAACTCTGGAAGACCATGCCCATGTCACGTTTCTGGGCCGGCACGTGCACCACGTCGTGACCGTCCACGACCACCTTGCCGATGTCCGGCCGCTCGAACCCGGCGAGGACGCGTAGGGCCGTCGTCTTGCCACAGCCCGAGGGACCCAGGAGGGCGACGAACTCGCCTGGTTCGATGTGGAGTGTGAAGCCGTCGAGCGCCGTGGTCGTGCCGAAGCGGCGCGTGAGGTCGTCGAGCACCACCGGCGCCCCGGTTTGCGGCACCGGTGCCACCGTCGAGGTTTGTGGGGTCTGGGTGTCCATGAGCATCAGCTCCTCCGGGAGGTTCGAGACTTCGAGCGGTCGAACGAGACGATAACCATGAGCACCACCGCGGTGCCCAGCAGGGCCATCATCGCCACGAGTGTATTGATCCGCGGGTTGGTCGTCGGGGTGAGATAGATCCACACCGGAATCGTGGTCCAGCCATCCAGGCTGGCGATCGTGAACTCGCCGAAGACCAGGGCGAGCGTGAGCACCGAGGCGGAGAGGAGGGCACTGCGCATGTTGGGGATGAGGACACGCAAGATGATCGACACCCAACCGGACCCGAGCGAGCGAGCGGCCTCCACGAGCGTCTTGAGGTCGAGCGCGCCGAGACCCGCGTCGAGAGAACGGTACACGTAGGGCATCGCGAGGACCACGTAGATCAGCGCGAGCAGCCACTGAGAGGACTTCAGCCAGAACGGTGCCACACCGTCGACGCCGACGATCAGCACGATGGGCGGGATCACGATGGGCAAGATGGTGATGACTTCCATCACTCGGCGAAAACGCGGCATGCGCAGGTGCACGTAGATCATGGTCGGCACCATGAGGAGGAGCACGATCGCCATCGTCGCGACCGCCAACTGTGTCGAGAGCCACAGGGCCGAGAAGAAACCTGGCGCCTGGGCGATTTGCGAGAGTGTCTGCAGGGAGAACTGTCCGTTGTCGTTCTGGAGACAGAACTGCATTGCGGCGTAGAAGGGGACGATGAAGTACACGGCGGCGAGGAAGAGCGCGATGCCCCGTCCCCAGTGCACGCGCTTGAACCACGGCCCCGCGGGATTGCCCCGCGAGTACGACTTCATGAAGTCCTGGTCGCCTTCGAGGGCGTAGCCGAGTTCTATCGAAGCCATCGTGACGTCCTCCGGCGCAGAAACGCGTAGCCGATGATCGAGATGAGCAATATCACGATCATCGCGAAGCCCAGGGCGTAGCCGAGGTTCGCCTCGCCGGAGAGCACGTTGCCCTGGAGTATGGCGCCGATCTGGATCGGCGTGATGGCGATCGTGCCGGTCGTCAGCGCTTCGGCGGTCGCGTAGGCCGAGAAGCCGCTGCCGAAGAGCAAGAACATGCCGCCGAGTACCGCCGGGGCCAGTACCGGCAGTCCGACGTGTCGCCAGTAACGCCACGATGACGCGCCGAGACCTTCGGCGGCCTCGCGCCACGACTCCTTGAGCCCGGCGAACGCCGGCGTGATGATCAAGATCATGAGGGGGATCTGGAAGTACATGTAGACGAAGGCCACGCCCCAGAACTTGTAGAGGTTGAAGCCGTGATCCCACGGATTGAGGCCGATGTCGGCCAACCAGTGGGTCGCCACGCCCCCCACCGCGCTGAAGGCCGCGATGAACATGAAGGCCAGGTTGACGCCGCCGAATTGCGCGAGCACGCCCGAGCAGGCGGCGCTCAGACGTTTGAAGAGTTCGTGCTTGGACGTCGCGATCGCGTAGGCCACCAACGTGCCGAGGACGCCGGGGATGATCGACGTGACGAGCGCCAACTTCAGACTGTTCTCGAACCCCGCTCGGTACTGGAGACACGACGGACTGTTCGAGACGCAGAGGACGACCTTCATGTTGGCCAGCGTCAGCTTGCCGGCGTTCGATCGGAAGGCCAGGTTGATGATGGCGGCGGTGGGTAACAGAAGGGCCAGCGTGACGTAGGCGAGGAACGGAAGAACGGGCGCGCCGCTTCGGATCTTGCGAAGCAGCACACCCGTGAATGACTTCTTTGCGCCGATCTCATCACTGACACCAGTAGGGGAAGTACTGGTGTCAGTGATGAGATCAGACATCGTTGCGGTCTACAGCGGTCTTAACTACCGCTGATCGCTGAAGCCCAGTTGGCAGCAACCGTGGACTTGGCGTTGTTGACCTGGGTCATCGTGGGGAACGTCAGGGCGCCCTTCGGTGCCGCCGGCAACTTCGCCAGGAAGCCCTGATTCACCGTGTGGTTCGCAATCATTCCGGCCAATTCAATCGGGCGGGCGTAACCCTGCAGGAACAGGTTCTGTCCCAGCGAGGAGTACAAGAACTCCTCCCAGAGTCGAGCGGCCGCCGGATCCGGGGCGTCCTTGGTGATCGCCTGGGTGTAGTACGCGGCAATGGTTCCGTCCGACGGGATCACTGACTTCCAGCCCGGCACACTCGACTCGATGCCGTTCTGGAGGTAGTCCCACCAGATCAGGATCGGCGTGGTGCCCGCCGCGGCGGTCGCCGCCGTGCCACCGGGCACGAAGTTGCCGATCTTGTTCAGGTTGGCGAAGAAGTCGATACCCGGCTGGATGTTGCTGTACGAGCCGCCGTTGGCGATCGACGCCGCCCACACCGCGTAGAACGCCGCGGAGGCCGAGGTCGGGTCGTTGTTGATGGCGACCTCGTTCTTGTAGGCCGGATTCGTCAGATCCGCGAATGACGTCGGGCAAGTCGTGACGATCTTCGTGTCACAGCCGATCGCGACGTAGCCGCCGTAGTCATCGAACCAACGCCCGTTCGGGTCCTTCGACGCCGAGGGGATCAAGCTCCACGTCGCGACCTTGTACGGAGCCCACAGGCCCATGTTCTCGGTGGCGTAGCTCGTGCCCACGTCGACGACGTCCGGCGCGTCCGCGCGACCCTTGTCCTGCTGAATCGCCGTGATCTCTTGCGCACTCGATCCGTTCGGGTTGGCGTCGTTGATGTGGATGCCGTACTTCTTCGTGAAGTCCTTCATGATGAGGCCGTAGTTCGCCCAGCCCGCGAGCGGAATGGTGATGACGTTGACGTGGCCTTCCTTCTTCGCGGCCTTGACCAACGCGGTCATTCCTCCGCCTGCCTTGGCTGACGTTTCCGTCGCCCAATTGACCTTCATGGTGGATGCGTTCGCACCACCGCTCACTAGTGAGACACCCGCCAGCATGGTGCTCACCAGTCCAGCGGCGACCGCCACCTTCATTTTCTTTGTCGACACTCGTCGTCCTCCTAAAGGTGAGTGCACCGGGTTGGTGACTCGCGACGAGAGTAAGTTGCGAGAGTTAGCCGAGTGTGACACTACGGAGCAACAAGTGTGACGAGTTCACGGATTCTTCGCGAACGTTTCGGAGCAGAGGAGGAAGTGAAAGTGAGTGATGTCTCCGCCATGAAGTGCCTGCGGTGTCAGAGCGAACTGGTGCCGCTCGGCCAGGAGTCGCTGGTGACGGGTGGCTCGGGCGCGGCGGCGAAGTTCTTCCTCGGTCAGTTGGCCGAGATGCAGGAGAAGAACTGGATCGTCAACGCCTATCACTGCCCCAACTGTCATCACGTGGAGCTGTTCGACGCCAATCAGTGACGCGAGGTCACTTCTCTGTGACTAGTGCGTGACGAGAAGGTCGAAACTGAGTAAATCGACGACCGAGTCGATCACGTCGTCGGCGCCGTTCGCGATGAGTCGCGCCTGGTCGTCGTTTCCCGAGAGCACGCCCACGCAGTAGCCGGCGCCGGCGCGCAGCCCGGCCACCATGTCCGAGGCCGTGTCGCCCACCACCATCAGTGAACTGGCCGCGGTGATCTGGGACTTGATCGCGCACAGCCACAACATGTCCGGTGCGGGCCGACCCCGACCGGCGTCGGCCGGTGAGACGCGCAACTCGAAGAGGTCACCCCAACCGAGCACGTCGATCAACGCCTCGCGCGTCTGTGGCGAGAATCCGGTCGTGAGCGCCACCTGCAGGCCGACGTCGCGCAGCGTCTCGACCGTCGAGCGAGCCCCCGGGATCTCGCTCACGCCGAGCTCCTGGGCCGATTCCACGAAGTTCCGTTCGAAGGCCTCGTTGGCGACGGACGCGCGTTCACCAAAGAGCGCGGTGAAGACTTCGATCTTCGATTGACCCATCGTCTCGATCACGTACGCCTCGGCGGTCGCGGACTCCTCGGCGCTGACCTCCAGGTCCTCGATGGTGCGTCGAAAGGCCTCCAGCACGAGCCCGTTGTCGAGCACGGTGGTGCCGGCCATGTCAAAGCAGATCAGTTCGACGTCGTTCATTGGAAACTCTCCTCCGCGATGGCCGGGGCGAGGGTCATCCCCCGTCCCCCGGCGCCGGTGACCGCACTCACTCCGCCCGCGACCTGCTTGCGGAAGTAGATCTCGTTGGGCGTCGGGTCGACGAGCTGATGGTACACACCGCTCCAGCGTCGCTCGATTCGGGGCATCGCGTCACCGATCACCAGCCGGGCCGCCGCTTCGATGACGTCCATCGGGCGATCGAGTGTCTCGAACAGACCGGGCACCTCGGGCTCGTGCGTGTCGCCGATGGTGAGGCCGCCGTGAAGTCGTTGCTGGCACAGCAGTTGGACGGCGTACTGCGCCGCCGGCGCCGGCTGCTCGTCCAATACTTCGCGCGCGATCTCGGCGAAACCCGGGTAGTAGCGAAAGGAGTCGCCGTTGGCGACCGACGTCGTCAACGACTGCGCCAACGGCTCGGTCTCGGCCATGTAGAGACGGACCTTGCGCAACGGCTCGTCCTCGAAGAGCTCGGCGGCGAAACCGCTCAAGGTCGCGCCGAGACAGAGCATGACGTGGTCCCCGCCGTAGTGCACGCCGCGATGGTCGATGGCCGCGTGTTCGGCCACGCCCACGAGTTCGTGCCCCGGGAGGAACTCGTAGCGGCGGGTGTTCTCCATGTACGTCCGCAGCGCGCCGAGCGCCAGGCGAGACTCGACCGCCGCGTCGCGCCCGCAGTAAAGGCCGGACGTGAACGTGCCGCGCAACGCCGGATTGCGGGCCGTCACCGCACTCGCGGAGAGTAACTCGAACTGTCGCTCGTCGGCGTCGCTCCGCTTGAGGACGCGTTCGGCGACCTCGAGTTCGCGTTCGTCGTTGATCAGCGTGAGCGAACCGTTCGCGCGAAAGCCGACGCCGGGCACGTCGCGCGCGACGTTCTCCCAGAGTTCGCGGGCGCGAAGGGCCAGCTGCAGTTCTCGACCGACGGCGCGGCCGCTCACCCAGACCAGACCGAAGTTGCGCACGGTGGCCCCGCGCGGGACGAGGTCTCGTTCGAGGTGCACCACGCTCGCCCCACGCGCCAACGCGAAGAGCGCGTGCATCGTGCCGAAGACACCGCCGCCCACCACGACGACGCGCTGACCGTCCAGCGTCGTCTCGAGGTCGTTCAGCACGGTGGCGAAGTTAGGTCGATGACGTTTCGCGACTGTGACGAGTGGGTGTCGACGACACAACTCTTTGCGGGCACTACTCCCCTCGGCGTTCCTGGAAGAACGCGCGCATCAACGCCGCCGACTCATCGGCCAACACGCCGTACGTGAGCGACGCTTCGTGCAAGAGTCGCGGGTCGCTCAACAGGTTGTAGCGCGAACCGACGGCCCCCGCCTTCTCGTCGAGGGCGCCAATCACGACGCGACGAACCCGGGCGTTGAGCAGCGCTCCGGCGCACATGACGCAGGGCTCCAACGTGACGTACGCCGTGACGTCGTCCATCCGCCAGGTGGGCCGCGAGAACGCGGCGTCGCGAAGGGCGATGATCTCGGCGTGCGCCGTCGGGTCCTGATCGAGCTCGCGGCGATTCTCCCCCACGCCGATCACGACGTCGTTCTCGACCAAGACGCAGCCCACCGGCACGTCCTCGTGCTGGGCGGCGACGATTGCGATGTCGAGGGCGGCGCGCATGAAGAGTTCGTCGTTCGTAAAGTCATCCACGACCACGAACTTACGGGATGCCAACGCGGCGGCCAAAAGTGATCGTCGGGACGCGTTGTAGACTTCTCGACGGAGGGGTGCGAGAGCGGCCGAATCGGGCAGTCTCGAAAACTGCTGTGTCTCCGGGCACCGTGGGTTCAAATCCCACCTCCTCCGCCAGCGGACGACGGGTGACTTCGGTCACCCGTTTTCTGCGCTGGGAACCGTTACGGGTCGTGCAAGTACGCTGGATTCGTGCGGCGCGAGCCGCCCAATCTCAGGAGAATGTCATGGTCTCGTCAGTCGATACATCCGTGGGCACCGAGCGCAAGGTCGTCACCGAACTGCCCGGTCCGAAGTCGCGCGCTCTGCACGATCGCCGTCACGCCGTCGTGAGCGCGGGACTCACCCAGGGATTCCCGATCTACATCGAGCGCGCCGAGGGCGCCATTCTCGTCGACGTCGACGGGAACCAGATCCTGGACCTCGGCTCCGGTATCGCCGTCACGACCATCGGCCACGCCGTACCCGAACTCGTCGAAGCCGTGAGTGCGCAGGTCGCGGCCTTCACGCACACCTGTTTCATGGTGAACCCCTACGAGAGCTACGTCGAGGTCTGCGAAGAACTCGCCGCGCTCACGCCCGGCACGTTCGCCAAGACGTCGGCGCTGTTCAACTCCGGCGCCGAGGCGATTGAGAACGCGGTCAAGATCGCGCGCCTCGCCACCGGTCGTCAGGCGATCGTCGTCTTCGACCACGCGTATCACGGCCGCACGAACCTGACCATGGCCCTCACCGCGAAGAACATGCCCTACAAGGACCGCTTCGGCCCCTTCGCGCCCGAGATCTACCGCGTGCCGATGAGCTACCCCTTCCGCGACGGACTGAGCGGCGCCGAGGCGGCCGCGGTCGCCATCAAGATGATCGAGACCCAGGTCGGCGCGAAGAACGTCGCCGGTCTCCTCATCGAGCCCATCCAGGGCGAGGGCGGATTCGTCGTGCCGGCCGACGGCTTCTTGCCGGCGTTGTCGGAGTGGACCACGGCCAACGGCGTCGTGTTCATCGCCGACGAGATCCAGAGCGGCTTCTGTCGCACCGGTGACTGGTTCGCCGTCAACCACGAAGGCGTGATCCCCGACATCGTCGCGACCGCCAAGGGCCTAGCGGGCGGCATGCCGCTCGCGGGCGTGACCGGACGGGCGGAACTGATGAACGCGGTCCACGAAGGCGGACTCGGCGGCACCTACGGGGGCAACCCGGTGGCGTGCGCCGCGGCCCTCGCCACGATCAAGACGCTGCGCGACCGGAACCTGGTGGCGCGAGCGCGCGAGATCGGTGACACCCTCTTCGCCAATCTGCGTTCGCTCGCGAAGGACGTCGCGATCATCGGCGACGTGCGCGGACGCGGCGCGATGGTCGCCATGGAGTTCGTGCAGCCCGGCACCAAGGACCCCAACCCCGCCGCGGTCAAAGCCATCGTCAGCTACTGCAACCAGAACGGCGTCATCGCGATCTCGTGTGGCACCTACGGCAACGTCGTTAGGTTGTTGCCGCCGCTCGTGATCACCGACGCGCAGCTCGCCGACGGACTCGACGTCCTTGGCGCCGCCGTGCGCTCGGCGAGTTAGTTCAGACAACTCTCGGTCGACTGTGTGCCGCTCGCCGGCGCCTTGGCGAGGTCGTCCTCGACCGTGGCCGCCGGTATGGCGTAGGCCGTCTCGTTCTGATTGAGCGACTTCGAGAACACGACGCCCGTGACGGCGCCGCCCACCATCACCGGGCTGCCCGAGTTCCCTGGTTCGATGTTCGAGTAGACGACGAGCACGGTGCGATCGAAGGTCTGCCTGTCGTAGATGTCCCTCGACTGCGCCGTGATCTCTCCGTTGATGACGGACGGGCTGATCGTGCGCGTCCCGTCCAACGGGAAGCCGATCACCTCGGCGTGGACGCCCGAGGACGGAACCGACGACGCGAAGCTCATCGGCGACGAACTCATCAGTGCCGCGACCCGCAGGACCGCCACGTCGTTCACCGGATCAAAGTACGCGACCTGCGCGGCGACCCCACCGACCGTCACGCTGGTGGCCCCGGCCACGACGTGCGCGTTCGTCACCACGAGGTGCGCCGCGACGAAGAACCCGGTCCCCTGGTGGGTGTCGGGACAACCCATGGCGAGGACCTTCACGATCTGGCTCGGCGACCGGGGTGACAAGGTGTTCTTGCCGAGCTTGGGTGTCGGCCCCGACGCCGGAATGGTCGGCGAGACGATGCTCGCGAACACGCTCGGGAAGTCGGCGTTTCGCAACAGGGTCTGCAGTCGGGCCTCGGCCGACGGAATGGTCGGCAACGATTTGTCGAGGTCGTGGATGATGCGCGAACCCTGAATCCCGCTCGCCGCGGACGACCACGAGGTGGCGACCAAGAGTGCCGCCACGAGCCACACGGTGATGAGCGCGCCCGCCACGGCGACCACCACGCCGGCGACGGAGTCGACCAGACCTAACTTCACCATCTTGACGGTCTTGCGAATGGACGTCCCCACGAGGTGGCCGAGGAGGTGCCCGGCGTAGGCGGCGACCACGACGATGCCCAGGGCGAGGATCGGTCGCCACGCCGCGTGCGTGATCCTCGTCGACAGCGACGGCGCGATCGCGATACCGACGTAGAAACCGGCGATCAGGCCGATCCAACCCAGGACCTGGCGGATCGCGCCCTGGAACCAGCCCCGGATCGCGGCCACGAGAACGAACGCGACGATGAGTACGTCGACCCAGTTCATGGACCCCAAGTTAGACCGCCGCCTCGCGAGGATCTATGAGAGGTCACCGTGGCGATAAGTAACATCAACAGAGCGACAACGGTCGTCACGATCTCAAGGAAACAATGATTCGAGTATCAGCCCACGTCCGTCCACTGGTGCGGATCGCGGCGACGTGCTCCGTCGCGGGCTTGGTATTGGCGTCGTGCGCCGCGTCGACGGTGACGACGACGCCGCACGTGACCGGTCTTCCTGCCGTGAGCATCTCGGTGCCGCTGTCGAACGTCGCGTGCACGACCGATAACTCGTGCGTGGCACTGGGCACCTCCGACTTCGACGTGAGCCCGACATCGGTCGGTGAGTACCGATCGGCGAACGGTCGATGGGCGGTGCTCGCGGTGCCCGTTGCCGACACCTCGACCTACGTACTGTCATCGTCGTGCTGGAGTGACGGCTGTCTCTTCGTTGGTTCCCAATCGAACCGCGACCTCGTGTGGCGTTACGACGGCACGACGCACACGATCAGCGTCGAGGCCTCGCCCGCGGGAGGACTCGGCATCGACGCGGTCAGTTGCTACGCGTCGATGTCCTGCTCGATACTCGACGCGTCGAAACGTGGCGTACGTTTGGTCACCACCGACGACGGCGCCGCGACATGGTCGACGCCCCAGTCCGCCGGGGTCCCGGCCGCTGACACGGTCTCGTCACTGGCGTGTTCGTCGCCGCGTCGCTGCATCGCCAGTCTCGTGAACGCGTCGAACGGGATTCTGATCCTGACCTTGAGCGGGGACGGCGTGTGGACGCCCCAGCCAACGACCTCGACGGTCACCTGGGCGGCGCTCACGTCGCTGAACTGCGTCGGGAGGAAATGTCTCGGACTCGCCAAACTCGACACCGGCTCGAAGATCGTTCGTACCGATAATTTCGGGCGTTCGTGGACCAAGGTCACGTCGCTGCACGGTTCGACCTTGTCGCTCGCCTGCACCGATCTCGATCGTTGCGTCGTCGGCGGGATGACGAATTTCCAATCGTCCCTACCCTCGCTCGCGACCGTCGTCTCCGGTGTGGTCACCGCGGTGAAGCTCAAGTACGTGCCGTCACCGATCGGCGACGTCGCGTGCGGAACCACGATCTGCGCCGCCGTCGGCGTCACCACCGTGATGTCACTTCGGCCCTAGGGGTCTCGGCGGCACGTGACCCCGTTGACGTCAACCTTATGTTCGTGTGCGAGGCTGGTTCCGTGAGTTCGAGCAGCACCCCCGTCCCCTCCGGCTGGTACCCCGATCCCTCGGGCGAACGCCAATGGCGCGTCTGGACCGGCACCAAGTGGTCCGAATTGACCCGTCCCTACGGCGAGGTGGCGCTCGCGCCCAGCATCGCGGGCGATCTCTCGCTGATCCAGGCCTTGCATCGACTGGTGCGCTACGGCATCGCGGGGGACTTCGCGGGCATCAGCATCCTGGTGAGCGTGCTGGCCCACTGGCCCGGCACCGCGCACCCCGTCCCCACGTTCTTCGCGGTCGCGACGTGCAACGTCGCGGTGGCGCTCCTCCTCATCGGTTCGGCCTGTTTCGCGTTCGCCGCCCGAGAGCTCGAAGGTCATTGGACGCCGTGGGCCTTCATCCCGGGGGTCAACCTCTTCGCCGTCAACGTCATCGTCACCCAACGACTCGGCGGACAGCCACTTCGCCGCGTCGGCGCCGAAGCCGTCTTGATGGCGCTCTTCATCGCCCAGTTCCACGCCGAGTTCTGGCTGTGCGTCGCGCCGGTGGTCGTGGCGGTCGGCCAATCGCAGTGGATCACTACCTTGATCGACCACCTCTTGATCTCGTCGTCACCGACGTCGGCCGCCTCGTGACCCGCGGCGTCGACGACCACCGAGCAGCTCGATAATCGAAGGGACCACCCGATGTACGAATGGACGGACGAACAACAGGCAATCATCGACGTCATGCGACGCTTCGTCGACGAGGAGATCCGCCCGCAGCTCGACGACCTCGAGCACAACGGCATGCCGCCGTACGCGATCCTGCGCAAGATGTACGACGTCTTCGGACTCAAGGAGATGGCGAAGGAGAACTTCGCGCGCCAACTCAAGCGCAAGGTCGCCGGCGAGGCGTCGACGCGCGAGCCGCGCGGTTCGGACCCGGCCGCGCAGTTGATCTCGACCATCGAACTGTGCCGGGTCAGCCCGGGCCTGCTCACCTCCCTCGGCGTGTCCAGCGGCTTGGCCGCGGGCACGATCAACAAACTCGGCACGCCCGCGCAGATGGAACGCTGGGCGCTCGACCTGATGACGCTCGACAAGATCGGTGCGTGGGCCATCACGGAGCCGGACTCCGGTTCAGACGCCCTGGGCGGCATGCGCACGAGCGCCAAGCGCGACGGCGAGGACTACGTCCTCAACGGCCAGAAGACCTGGATCACCAACGGTCCCTACGCCGACACGATCGTGATGTACGCCAAGCTCGACGACGGCAGCGGCGAGGACCTGCGCAACCGAAAGGTCCTCACCTTCGTGCTCGACAAGGGGATGGACGGTCTGGTCCAGGCCGCGCCGATGCGCAAGATGGGACAGCACGGCTCACCGACCGGCGAAGTGTTCCTGAGCGACGTGCGCGCCGGTCGCGACCGGCTGCTCGGTGAGAGCGAGGACCCCGTCGGCGGCGGTCGTCAGAGCGCGAGGGACAACTTCGTCGCCGAACGCGCCGGGGTCGCCGCGATGTCCCTCGGCATCATCGAGGAGTGCCTCAAGCTCTCGATCGACTACGCGAAACAGCGCCGGCTCTGGGGCACCGCCATCGCGGACTACCAACTCATCCAACTCAAGCTGGCCCAGATGGAGGTGGCGCGCGTCAACGTGCGCAACATGGTCTTCGCCCACATCGAGCGCTCGACCCACGGCGCGGTCCCGACCTTCGCCGAGGCCTCGGCCATGAAGTTGTACTCGGCCCAAGCGGCGTGCCAGGTCGCCGACGACGCGATCCAGATCTTCGGGGGCAACGGCTACATCGCGGAGTACCGGGTCGAACAACTCAGCCGTGACGCGCGCGTCCTTCGCATCTACGCCGGCACCGACGAGATGCAGGTCATCGCGATCGCCAAGGACCTCGTGCGCGACTAATCCACCGAGCGGGCACCGAGCGAGGCGCGCAGCCGATCGGCGACCCCGATCCACCCCTTGTAGTCCTGCATCGGTTCGGGCGCGGTGTCGAGATTCAACAGCAACGTCGGTCCGAACTCCTCGTGCGTCTCGCACAACTCCTTCGCCGAGGCCACGTAGTTGTGGATGGTGAAGACGATCGCGTCACTGGCCGGGAGTCGGCGCAACGTCTGGCGCTCCACCCGGAAGAACCAATCGGCCAGGTCACCGTGAGGACTCCGTCGCGCGCTCGTCGGCTGGTGCAGCGCCGGCGAGTCGATCAGCGTCCAGTTGAGTCGCCAGAACGAGCGCTCCGGCCTCAGTCGTTCGAAGAAGGCGTTGGTCGGTCGGCTGAGTTCGACGTCGTAACGGGGCACCGGCCGATGGATGTCATCGAGGGTCGTGCCGAGCTTGGACGCGAGGTCCCAGCGCGAGGGAAAGCAGACGCAGGCGGCCTGCAGTCGCCACACGTCGGAGCGCACGAGGACGCAGAGGTCCTCTTGCACCAACCGGGCGGCCGCGACGACGGGGTGGTCCCCGTCGCGAACGTCCCGCGCAAGTTCCGGATGATGGGTCTCGAGGAATCGGGTCACCTCCTCGAGCAACTCGCGAGACCCCGAGTCACCCTCGGGATTCGTCGCGACGACGACGTCGAAGGCGCACTCGAGGAGGTGGCGCTTTTGTTCGAGTTCGCTCGCTCGTCGTTCGTCGACCTCGAGCCAGCGATCGGGGTCGAGTGGCCGCAGCCCCATCGCCATGCGCCAGCCCTTGGGCTCCAGTGGGAGGTAGGGGAACTGACTCACGCGCGACCGCGCTTTCGCAGTACGAACCAGTAGACGCAAAAGACCGTCACCGGCACGGCGATGACGATGATCCGCGCCTCGGGCAACACCACGCCGCGATGGACGCTCACGACGGTCGTGGTGGTGAAGGCCTGCATGAGTCCGCTCAACTGCGATGTCTCCTTTGGCGCGATGGTCGGCTCGACTCGCCCGAGTCGAGAGGTGACGCTACGTCGTCTTCTCCTGTTGCGCCATCAACGTCTCGAGACGCTCGAGGATGCTCGAGATGGCCAGGTCCTGGGCGAGCAGGTGCTTCTGGATCTCCTCGGACTCCTTCAGCACCGCCTCGGCGTCCTTGTAGGTGTCCTCCGAACGCTTGTCCGCGGCGCGCGCCTGGATGTTCTGGCCGACGATGATGATCGGCAGCAACACGAGTTGCAGGAACGAACTCGACAGCCAGACAATGATGAAGTATGTGCCCTGCTTGATGGCGTCGGGGAGCGCGAACAGGGCGATGACGGTGAAGACGTAGGCCATCCACATGGTCCCGACCACGAGCGTGATGCGCAGGCCGAACCTCGCGTTGAAACGGACGAACGGGTTCGGATGGTCCAAGTGGCGAACGTCGCGGGTCTTGACCGGGCCGGCCAGCTTCCTCTCCTCCTGCCACGGGTGTCGCGCGTAGTCGTAGATATTCGGCATACCGGAATTCTCACACGTTTCGGCCCGACGTCGACGTCGTGACCACCGGTGCGCACGCGCTGTGCGACGATGGCCCGATGGAGTTCTCACTGTCGTCGGCCACGCCGATACTGTCGCGCACGCCGGGGACGCTGCGTGCCCTGCTGCTGGGATTGCCGGAGGAGTGGACCTCGTGCGACGAGGGGCCCGACACGTGGTCGCCCTACCAGGTGCTGGGACACCTGACCTATATCGAGGAGTCGGATTGGATGGACCGGACCGTCAAGATCCTCGCGGAGCGTGAACCGGTCGCGTTCGAACCGGTCGACCGCGAAGCCGGCTTCGTCCGTTTCGAGGGTTGGTCGCTGGTCGATCTCCTCGCGCGCTTTGACACCGTGCGCACGGCGAACCTCGAGCAGTTGGCGTCGCTCGTGTCGCTCGACGACCTTGACCGAATCGGGATCCATCCCACCTTCGGCGCGGTGACGTTGCGCCAGCTGCTCGCCTCGTGGGTCGTGCACGACCTGAACCATCTCGACCAGATCGTCAAGACGATGGCCAAGCAGTACCGGATCGCCGTGGGCCCGTGGCGAGAGTTCCTCCCGGTGATCGACGCGCCGTGACCCGGGACTGAATCTCAGAGGCCGTCGAAGACCAGCCAGCCGGGACGGGCGCGCCAGTGCCCGCCACGCTCGAGCAGGTCGATGACACCACGCTGGAGCGTCGTGTCGCGTGGCAGGTCGGCCCACGCGACACCGACCTTCTGGAAGATGAAGCCGATGGTCTCCTCGTCGTTGTCGTACCAACCGTCGAGCAGCGTGAAGCGCCGCTGGAATCTCATGATGTTGCTGTCGGGATCAAGGAAGTCCTTGAGCTGGTCGTCCAGCAACCACGTCTGACACGTGGCGAGGCGTCGCTGCTCGACCGGCCACATGACGCCCAATACGTCGCGGGCCCGCGTGAACGTCGCGTCGAGGTCGCTCGGCGCGAGCGCGGTGCCGTTGGGGATGTGGATGCCGACCGAGGGGTCGCCGTGTCGAAATCCCACCCCCCGCGCCCGGCTCTCTTCGCTCGAGTACCACGGCTCGGGCGAGAGGTTGCCGACACCGAGGTTCACGCGGTGGAACTGCAGACTCCCGATCTGCACCATCTCGCCGCGAAGAATGGGCAAGAGCCACCAGCCCGGCTCGAAACCGACGCTGCCGCGCTTGCGTTCATGGACCGTGACGTGTCGGGGCATGACGGTCATCGTGGTGTCGACGACGTCCGGCGGACAGCCGCCCCCTCGAAGGAACGCGCACGCCCCGTCGTAACAGATCGCGAAGAGATAGAAGTAGAAGAATCGTCCGTTCTCCCCGGCGCCGTCGAGGTCGTCCCAGATCGGGATCAGGACGTCGACGTCCCCGCGACTCCGCTCGACCCACGCGACGAGCGACGCGAGCAGCGACACCCACTCGCCGTCGGCGCGGAAGGCCGCCCACTGCGCGAGGGCGCGCTCGACGACGTCGGCGGGGACGCCGACACTGGTCAGGGTTCGTTCGAGCTCGGTCACCTCGAGTCCGCGCACCCGCCGTTGGTCGCTCGTCGACGACGTCGGCACGAACGATCGCATGAGCCCCAGCGTGGCGTCGACACCGCCCATCAGGGCTCGAGCGTCCGGTAGCGGATCCCCATCGCGGCCAATCGTTGCACGTGACGCACCAGGCGCGGGTGAAACGACGCCGGCGTCTCCTGGGTGCCCCACGCGACTTCGGCGAACGCGGCCGTCCGGGGGAAGGCCATGTAGTCGAGGTGCTCGCGCGAGGCGATGTACTCGCTCCAGAGCTGGACTTGGGCTCCGCGCACGTGGTGCCAGTACCGCTCGTCCAGCCCCGGCGGGATCACTGAGAACCGATAGACCTTCTCCCACGGCGTGACCGCGGGCGCCGGGGCGAGCGCGACCGGCTCGTGCGCCGAGTCGCTGTTCAACCAGTCGAAGTAGAGGAACTGCATGGGCGCCATGATGACGTCGTGGCCCGTCTCCGCGGCGAGTCGACCGCGAGAGGAGTGGCGCCACGCGCAGATGACGACGTCCTCGTCGAGCGCGGCGTCCATCACCTCGTCCCACGCGAGCACCTCGTGTCCGGCGTCGCGCAGTGCCGCCGTCAGTCGAGCGGTGAAGAGCCCTTGGAGCTGGCGTTCGTCGCTGAACCCGTGTTCGGCCATCACGGCCTGGGCCAGTTCACTGTGCTCCCACTCCGTGGTCGGGCACTCGTCGCCGCCGATATGGAACGCACTGTCCGGGAAGCAACGCGCGACGTAGCGCACGACGTCCTCGGCGAAGGCCAGAGCGCCCTCGCCCACGTTGAGCACGTGCTCACTGATCCCCCATCTCGTCCACACCTCCAACGGCTCGTCGCCGTTGCCGAGGTCGGGGTACGCGGCGATCACGGCCTGCGCGTGTCCGGGCAGATCGATCTCCGGGACGATGGTGACGAAGCGACGTCGCGCGTGGTGGCGAATCGTCTCCAGGTCCTGTGCGCTGTAACAGCCACCGTGGGGGACGTCGTCGTCGAGCCCGTCACGGTCGTGACCGATCGGGGAGGATCGCCGCTGCGAGGCAACGTCACGGAGTCGGGGCCACTGCGGCACGTCGACGCGCCAGCCCTGGTCGTCGTTGAGGTGCAGGTGAAGTCGATTGAGTCGGTGGGCCGCGATCTGATCGATCAGCCGACAGACCGTGACGACGTCGAAGAAGTGCCGGGCCACGTCCAAGTGGACACCGCGCCACGCAAATCGAGGGCCGTCCTCGATCACGAGGCGCGGGAGTTCGATCGAGTCGAGCGCCGCGCCGTTCGACCAGAGTTCGTCCGGACCGAGCTGTCGAAGGACCGTGAGGGCGTAGGCGACGCCGGCCGGGGAACTTGCGTAGATCGTGACCGCGTCGTCGATCACCAATCGATAGGCCTCCGCCCCACAATCGTCGTCGGCCCGTATGAGTACGTCCGGTGACGACGCCGAGTCCACGAAGTCGACGTCCCACTCGATCGTCGTGGCGAGGTCACCCGCGAAGGTCTCGACGACGTGACGCCAATCGTTCGCGACCGACACTCGCAGGGGCGATCGCAGCGTCAGGGTTCCCGCCTCGAGATCCAACGAGCGTGGACGAGGGACGAGCGCGACGTCCACTACGGCTTCACGGCGTAGCAGGCCGCGTGGTGGGTCGCCGAGAGTGTCACCATCGGCGGGGTGTTGACGACGCACTGGTCCATCGCGAGCGGACAACGCGGCGCGAAGCGGCACCCCGGTCCGGGATTGATCACCTTGGGCGGTTCGCCCAGGTCGTCGCCGTCGAAGGCCGTCGGCGCCAGCAGCGGGTCCGGTGCCGAGGACATCAGCAGACGCGTGTAGGGGTGCTGCGGCGAGCTGATCACCTCATCGGTGAGCCCTTCTTCGGCGATCCGTCCGGCGTAGAGGACGATCATGCGATCGGCGACGTAGCGCGCACTCGCGAGGTCGTGCGTGATGTAGAGGATGGAGACGCCCTCGTTGTCGCGCAACTCCTTCATGACGTTGAGCAGACCGATGCGGATCGACACGTCGAGCATCGAGACCGGCTCGTCGGCGAGTATCAGCGACGGGCGAGACGCCAGGGCCTGGGCGAAGCCGAGCCGCTGACGCTGACCGCCGGAGAGTTCGTGGGGGTAGCGGCGCAGTACCTCGTCACCGGGCGTGAGTCCGACCTTCTCCACCAACGCGACCGCCTCGGCGAATCGATCGGCCCGCTTGATGTCGGGTCGGTGGAGTTTCAAGGAGCGCAGAAGGCCATGCCCGACGCGCAAGACCGGATTGATCGAACCGAAGGGGTCCTGGAAGACCATCGGCATGTCACCGCGGCTGGTGCGAACCTCGCGACGCCCCATCGCCTTGCCCTCGAACTCGAAGGAGCCCGACGTCGGCGGGTACAGTCCCGCCAGGACGCGCGCGATCGTCGACTTGCCCGAGCCCGACTCGCCGACCAGGGCGACGATCTCGCCGGGCGCCACGTCGAAGGAGACCTCGTCGATGGCGTGCAACTGGCCGCGTGACCGGAATCCCCCGACGCGGAAGAGTCTCGTGAGGTCATTGACCTTCAAGATCGCCTCAGGCATCACGCTTCCTCGTTCGAGCGACGAGGTGACAGCGCACCTGGTGGTCCCCGTAGGAGATGAGCTCGGGGCGAACCGTCCGACACTCGTCGTTGGCGAAGGCGCAGCGCGGCGCGAAGAGACACCCCTCGGGCGGGTCCACCAGCGACGGCGGGTTGCCGGCGATGCCGGTGAGCTGCTTGGACTCGCCGAGCAGCGACGGGAAGGCCTCCATGAGTCCGTGCGAGTACGGATGCTCCGGTCGGTCGAAGACCTCACGAGTGGGACCGAGTTCGACCACCTCACCGGCGTACATCACGGCGAGGCGGTCCGAATAGTGCGACACGACGCTCATGTCGTGGGTGACGAAGATGACGGCGAAACCCAACTGGTGGCGCAGCGTCTCCACCTGGTGCATCAGCGAACGCTGCGCCACGACGTCGAGCGCTGACGTCGGTTCGTCCATGATGACCAGCTTGGGCTCGAGCAGTAGTGCCATGGCGATCATCGCGCGCTGGCGCATGCCGCCGGAGAGCTGGAACGGGTAGCTCTTCAAGTGCGCCGCGTCGATGGCGACCATGGCGAGCACCTCGGCCGAGCGATCGGCGATCCTCTCGTCGCTCCAGTCGGTGTGGGCGCGACAGGCGTCCTCCAACTGGGCGCCGATCGTCAGGGTCGGATTCAACGCGTTCATGGCGCTCTGCATCACGACCGAGATGTCGCGCCAACGGTGCAGTCGCAACTCCTCGGGCTTCAACGTCGTGAAATCGATCCCGTCGAAGAGCACTTGACCGCTGGCCAGCCGTCCCGGGTACGTCAGGAGTTGGGCGACGGCGAAGAGCAACGTCGACTTGCCACACCCAGACTCGCCGACGATCGCGAGGAACTCACCCTTGGCGAGGTCGAACGAGACGCCACTGACCGCTTGGGCCGGGCCGGCCGGGGTCGCGTACTCGACCACGAGGTCGCGCACCTGAAGGATCGGCTCGCTCACGCGATCCTCCGTTTCTTCATCGAGCGCACCGGTCGCAACGCCGGGTTGGCGACCTCATCGAAGGCGTAGTTGAGCAACGCGAGACCGCTGCCGAGGAGGGCGATCGCGACGCCGGGCGCCAACGCCCATAGCGGGAGCCCGATCTGCAACGCTTCGTTCTGCTGGGCCCAGTAGAGCATCGTGCCCCACGACTCGGTGTTGATGTTGCCCAGTCCGACGAACTGCAGGCCCGCGGACGCGAGCACGGCGTAGAGCGCGGCGCCGAGGAAGTTGGCCACGATGAGTGACGTCATCGGCGGGATCAACTCGACCGTGATGACGTACCAACTGGACTCGCCCCGGGCCTTGGCGGCGAGCAGATAGTCGCGATTGCGTAGCGACAGTGCCTGGACGCGCAGTTGGCGCGCGCCGTAGGACCAGCCGGTGAAGACCAGCACGAAGACCATCAGCCAGAAGCCGGCGCTCTTAAGGTACCCGACGATCACGATGATCAGCGGGAAGGTGGGGATGACGAGGATGACGTCCGTGAGCAGCGACAGCCCGTCGTCGATGAAGCCGCCCATGTAGGCCGCCGTGATGCCGACCGTGACCGAGATGATCGTGCAGAGAAAGCCGACGATCAACGCGATCAACACCGACTGTCGCGTGCCGGCGATCACCTGGGAGAAGACGTCTTGTCCGAATGACGTCGTGCCGAGCAGGTGCGACCACGAGAGCCCCGCGCCCGATTGGTAGGCCTCCGAAGCCGGGTTGTGCGGCGTGAACCACGACGGGAATGCCGTCAGAACCAACAGGACGAACAAGATGATGGCCCCGGCCGCGGCCTTCTTGTCCCGCCGCAGGAAGCGCCACGCGCGCGCCGCGACGCTCGCGAGCAGTCGAAGCGCTTTCATGACGTGTTCCTCGTTCGCGGATCCAACAGTGCCGTCGCGATGTCAGCGAGGAAGATCGCGACCAGTACGGCCACCGTGATGAGCAAGAAGAGGGCCTGCATGGTGGGATAGTCCTCGTTCTCGACGGACTGCAACAACAAGAACCCCAGGCCCGGGTAGTTGAACACATACTCCACGAGGATGGCGCCCGAGATGACGAAGCCGAGCGACATCGCGAAGCCGGTCAGGTTCGGTAGGAGCGCGTTGCGTCCGGCGTACTGCCAGAGGATCCGGCGCGGCTTGAGGCCCTTCGCGCGGCCCATCTTCACGTAGTCCTCCGCGACCACGGTGATCATGTTGTTGCGCATCGTGAGGATCCATCCGCCGATCGACGTGATCAAGATCGTGAAGGCCGGCAGAATCGAGTGATCGAGGATGTTCCCGACGAACGACCACGACAGCGTCGGCGTCACGGTCTCGGTGTAGCCCCCGAGGATCGGGAACCAGCCCAGCGTCAAGCCGAAGAACCAGATGAAGAGCAGGCCCAAGAAGAAGTACGGGAAGGCCGAGATCACGATGAAGACCGGCGGCAGGACGCTGTCGAGCGCGCCCCCGCGCCGCCACGCGGCGATGGCACCCAACGCCGTGCCGATGAGGAAGCCGAAGATCGTGCTCAGACCCACCAGACCGAGCGACCATGGCAACGCCTCGGCGATGACCTTGCTGACCGGTTCGGGGAAGTTCGTGCCGAGGGAGATGCCGAAACTGAGGTGGACGCAGTTGTTCAGGTACTGGAAGTACGACGAGATCAGGCTCTGGTGGTTATTGATCCCGAAGGCGACTTCCAGGGCCTTCAACGACGCGGGATTGATGTGGCCGTGCACCCGGCCCAGCATCTCCTCGGCCGGGTTGCCGGGCATGAGTCGGGGGATGAGGAAGTTCACCGTCATGGCCGCCCATAGTGCAATGAGCAGAAAACCCAGACGGCGAGCTAGGAACCTCATCTCCCCGACTCAGACCGACAATTAACTAGCTTTTTGGCTTCAGGTGCAGTACGACGACTCCCCAGTCGGGCACGTTGTACAGACCGGGCTGCGCGTACGGGTTCGACGCCGACGGGAAGCCGGAGTACTCGTCCGAGTTGTACTGGAACCAGTCGACCTCTTCGAGCACTGGGATCACCGGCAGTTGCTGGACCATGATCGTCTGCAGCTTGTTGATGATCGTGTGCTGGGTGGCCGCGCTCGTCGTCGCACCGTACTGGTTCAACAACGCGTCGACGGTCGGGCTCGAGAAGCGCTCCCAGTTCGACGCCGCCGCCGTGCCGATGGGCGCGGAGTTCTTCGAGTACAGCCACTGGCGCATCTCGTAGAACGGTGACGGACCACCGGTCTCCACGTCGTAGGCCAACTGGAAGTTGCCGTTCAAGACGTCCGTCGTGAAGTTCGACGCCGCGGCGCCGTTCACGGTGACCTTGATGCCGACTTTGGCGAGCTCTTGGCTCACGACCTGCATCGAGGCGACCCAGTCGGAGTACCCACCGTTGGTGACGATGGTCAGGCTGAGCTCTTTGCCGTTCTTGGCGAAGAAGCCGTCACTGCCCATCTTGTAGCCGTCGGCCTTGAGCACGGCCTTCGCCTTCGCGGGGTCGTAGCTCTTGCCGGCCAACGCGACCGCGGCCGAACTGCTCCAGCCCGAGAACGTTGGGGAAACGACACCAGTCTGACTGGCCGGCGGCTCGTAGCCGTACTCGCCCTTCTGGGAGATGGCGGAGCGGTCGATGCCGTAGCTGATCGCTTCACGCACCGCGACGTCGGCCGTCGGTCCACTCTTCAGGTTGGGGAAGAGCGAGACGTTGGCGACCGGTGGGAACCAGTACCCGTTGCCGGCCTTCTTCGCGACGAAGTAACTCTTGATGTCCGGGATGAACTGCGCGCCGTACGCCGAGTCACCCTGTGCCAGGTATTCGTTCGCCGTGTTGTTGGAGAGGAAGGCCGGCATGTTCAACGTCTTGACGGTGGGCAGGCCCTTCTGCCAGTAGTGCGGATTGGCCGTCCACTTGATGTTCTGCGGCGTGCAACTGGCGAGCTCGTAGCCACCGGTGCCGACCGGCTTGGAGATCGGGTCGGTCACCGGGTTCTTGATCTTGCTCCAGAGGTGCTCGGGCACGATCGGAACCTGGTCCGCGACGTAGTAGAAGTAGGGCACCGCCGACTTCGAGAAGTTGAAGACGACCTTGTTCGAGCCGCTCTGGGTCACGCTCGAGAGCACTGACCACACCGCGTTGAGGTCGAGGGCAGGGTACTTCTTCAACAGGTTGAAGGTGTAGACCACGTCGGCCGCGCTGAAGGGTGTGCCGTCAGTCCACTTCACGCCGGAACGGATGGTGAAGGTCAACGTCTTGTTGTCGTTGCTCCACGCGTACGCCGTCGCGAGCCACGGCGTGACCTTGGAGTTCTGCAAGGCGTTCACGAAATCGAGCGTCTCGTAGATCGTGCCAACCGAGAACATCGCGTCGAATCCGTTGAACGGAGTGAACGCACACGGCCACAGTTCACCCTGCTCGTTATCGAGGTTCAGCGGTACTTGACCGGACGCGCCGGCGATGGCCGGCATGCCCATCACGCACGTGCTGGCCACGAGCGCGAGCGTCGCCGCAAGAAGACCTACCCTGGACTTCCTTCTCATAATGCAACTCCTTTAAGAACCCGAAGGTTCACTTTTTCATCGAACCAATCGTCGATGAATCCCTTATCGATTCACTTTGGTGATTTCGATCGAACCAACAACCATGACGTCGTCGTGCGATTGCGTTTGCGTCCCACGACATCGCGAAATCGATGTTGATCGCTCCCCTCCCAGAATGCACCTGCCAGAAACCTAGTACAGGAAAATTCTCAAATTCATTGGCGCGTCACGCCGTGAGTGTGACTTTGTTAAGTCCGGGCGAGGTGTCGATCGGACGTCCGCGAAGTTCGCCCAGACGCAACGACAAAACCTGTCCGACCACGACCAACGCCAAGCCGCCGCACCAATTTTCCATCGATTCCGGAACGACGATCTCGTCGTGACTCGCCTGGGGCGAGTGTTCGGAAGAGCGCAAAATAACAGTTCGCATTCCGCGCGACGAACACTGCTCGACGAGACTCGCGGCGACGTCCTCTTCCATCTCGTCGGTGACCACGACGAGCAACGTCGTGCCCTCGCCGTCGGCGCCGATCGGACCGTGGAGGAAATCCGGCGCCGAGTACGCCTCGGAACGGATGCCCGTGACCTCGCGAATCTTGAGCGAGATCTCCGCGGCGCTCGCGTAGCCGATGCCGCGTCCGACGACGGTCAGTCCGCCCGGCGCGTTCAACGACGCCGTTGGCAGGTCGGTCGCCAGCGCCCACTCGGCCGTGCGTTCGATGAGGTCGGGCAACGTGTCGAGACCGTCGAGCGCCTTGGCGCCCAGCGCCCCGATGAATTGGGCCAACGCATGACAACTGGACGTGAAGGTCTTCGTGGACGCGATCGCGCGTTCCGTTCCCGCGAACAGTTCCACGACGTGGTCCGCCTCGATCGCCAGCGCCGACTGGTCGTCGTTGGTGAACACCACGTTCGGTCGGTTCTGACTTCGCGCCAGCCGCACGACGTCGAGCATGCCCGGGGACTTCCCCGACTGGGAGATGGCCACGACGCCCGCACCGTCGACCTGCATGGTGCTCTCGTCTTGGAACAGTGACGGTGTCGCCAGGGCGACCACCAGACCGAGTTCGCGGCCGGCGAGGTACTGGAAGAACGCCGCGGCGTTATCCGACGAGCCACGCGCGGCCACGAGGGCGTAGTCGACGTCTCGCCACGACGCCGCGGCGTCGTGCGCCTGCTGGCCGCCACGTTCGGCACGGCGGCGAAGGATCTCGCCCTGCGAGCGGATCTCCTCTTCGAAGATTGTCGTCATCGGCTAGTCCCTTCGCACCCGCTGGTACTCGACGACTCAGCCAACCAAGTCGGGTGAAGTCTCCATACCTTGGTTCCACACGGAGCGCGCGATGATCTTCGTCGTGTCGGCTCGGTAGCTGTACTTGTTGGCGATGTCGCGGATCTCCTCGAGCAGACCTTCGGTCAGGGTCGTTGGATCGAGTCCCAGCGCGATGAATCGTTCACGACTGACGTTGAGCTCGTTCTCGACCGCCTCCTTGCGGGGGTTGGGCAGATTGGCGATCTTCACGCCGGTCTCCTTGGCGATGAGTTCGGCGAGCTCGATGACCCGGTACGTCTCGGTCACCTGGTTGAAGACGCTCACCTGGTCGCCGCGCTTGGGCGGGTTCTCCAGCGCGATCTGGATGCACCGCACCGTGTCACGGATGTGGATGAAGGCGCGGGTCTGACCGCCGGTCCCGTGCACGGTCAACGGGTGACCGATGGCCGCCTGCATCAAGAAGCGGTTCAAGACGGTGCCGTAGTCCCCGTCGTAGTCGAAGCGGTTGATCAGCCGCTCGTCGAGCACGGTCTGTGGCGTCTGGGTTCCCCACACGATGCCCTGGTGGAGGTCGGTGATGCGCAACCGGTCGTTCTTCGCGTAGAAGGCGAAGAGCAGCTGATCAAGCGTCTTGGTCATGTGGTACACCGAGCCGGGATTCGCCGGGTGCAAGATCTCGCGTTCGATCTCGCCGTCGGGCGTCGGCACCTTCACGGTGAGATAGCCCTCGGGGATCGGCGCCGAGCCGGACCAGCCGTAGCCGTAGACACCCATCGTGCCCAGGTGCACCAGCGCGATGTCGAGCCCGCTCTCCACGATGGCGACGAGCACGTTGTGCGTGCCGCGCACGTTGTTGTCCACGGTGTAGCGCTTGGCCGTGGCGTTGCGCATCGAATACGGCGCCGCACGCTGTTCACCGAAGTGCACGATGGCGTCAGGGCGTTCGTCACGCACGAGTTCGAGGAAGCGCTCGTACTCCTCGGCGAGATCCAGGTGGACGAAGCCGATGTCCTTGCCCGTCACTTCCTTCCACGTCCGGATGCGCTCGCCCATGGGGCGAATCGGTGTCAGTGATTCGACCTCGAGCTCCAAGTCGATCTCGCGACGGCTGAGGTTGTCGACGACGATGACGTCGTGGCCCCTGTCGGACAGGTGAAGCGTCGTGGGCCAGCCACAGAATCCGTCGCCGCCGAGTACCAGTACCTTCATACAATTCTCCTCATTCGAAGCCGACACGACGGCTTCAATCAAGTATCGAAGCCCCGTTCGAGGGGAATCTTTACCATTGAACTCTACCAGCGACCCAATTAATGTCCCGTTTTCGCTCGTCGCTACTGGGAATCGTTCGCATTAAGGAGAACGCGACGAACGGCCGATTCAATCGACGAACTGCGGAATGATGAATTCGCCGTAGGCCTCGAGTGTCGCGGTGTTGGCGTCGTGTTGCAGGTACAGCGCGAACTGATCGACGCCCAGCGCGCGCAACGCGTGGAGTCGCTCGACGTGGCGCTCGACCGGACCCAGCAGACAGAAACGGTCGATGACCTCGTCGGGCACGAACTCCGTGTGCGTGTTGCCGGCGCGACCGTGTTCGGAGTAGTCGTAGCCCTCGCGCCCCTTGATGTAGTCCGTCAATGCGACGGGGATGGAGGAACCGGGGTCGCTCCCGTAGCGCTCCACGATGTCGGCCACGTGATTGCCGACCATCCCGCCGAACCAACGGCACTGGTCGCGTTGGTGCGCGAGGTCCTCGCCCACGTAGGCCGGCGCCGCGACGCAGAACGTCAACGATGAGGGATCACGACCGGCGTTCGCGGCCGCCTCGCGCACCGCGGTGATCATCCAGCGCGCGATGTCGGGATCGGCCAACTGCAAGATGAAGCCGTCGCCCACCTCGCCGGCGAGCGTCAGCGCCTTGGGTCCGTAGGCCGCGACCCACACTTCGAGCTCACTGGCTTGGACCCACGGGAACCGCAACGTCGAACCGTGGTACTGCGTCGAGCGTCCATTGGCCAGTTCGCGGATCACCTCGATCGACTCGCGCAGGGTGTTGAGCGTCGTCGGCTTGCCGTTGGTGACCCGAACCGCGGAGTCGCCGCGACCGATGCCGCACACCGTGCGGTTGCCGTACATCTCGTTCAACGTCGCGAAGAGACTGGCCGTCACCGTCCAGTCGCGAGTCGCGGGATTGGTGACCATGGGTCCGACCTTGATCGAACGTGTCGACGCCAGTATCTGGCTGTAGATGACGAACGGCTCTTCCCACAAGATGTGGGAGTCGAAGGTCCAGACATAGTGGAAGCCGAGTTGTTCCGCGCGCGCGGCCAACTCCACCACGCGAGAGGCCGGCGGATTCGTTTGCAGGACCACGCCGAATTCCATGTTCACTCCCCTCGTTCGATGGTCACGTCGCGCGGTCCTACACCAGGTACTGACTAAGACCCCGTCGAAGGAACTTCCCGTGTCCGACGGTGCCGGTAAAGGCGTTGTCCTCGACGATCACTCGACCACGTGAGAGCACGGTCACGACCCGTCCGTCGACGTGGGTGCCCTCGTAGGCCGAGTGGTCCATGTTCATATGGTGGGTCCTCACACTGATGTCGGTCGTACCCTTGGGGTCGTAGATCACGACGTCGGCGTCCGAACCGGGCGCGATCACGCCCTTTCGCGGGTACAGGCCGAACATGCGCGCCGGCGTCGTCGAGGCCAGTTCGATCCATCTCGACAACGTGATCTCACCGGTGACGACGCCCTGGTAGAGCAGGTCCATCCGGTGCTCGACCGAACCGATGCCGTTGGGGATCTTGGAGAAATTACCGAGTCCCAGTTCCTTCTGGTCCTTCATGCAGAACGGGCAGTGGTCCGTGCTGACGACCGAGACGTCGTTGGTGCGAAGCGCTCGCCATAGTGAATCCTGGTGGCCCTCCGCGCGCGAACGCAGCGGCGTCGAACAGACGTAGGCCGCGCCTTCGAACCCCGGCTTGGAGAGGTGCTCCTCGAGGCTCAGGTACAGGTACTGGGGGCAGGTCTCGGCGAAGACGTTGGCCCCGAGGCCGCGCGCCTGCGCGATCGTCTCGACGGCGTCTCGAGAACTGACGTGCACGATGTAGAGCGGTGCCTTGGCGACGCGGGCCAGCATGATCGCGCGGTGTGTCGCCTCCTCTTCCAACTCGACCGGTCGCGTGAGCGAGTGGAAGCGGGGATCGGTCTCCCCGCGCTCGAGCGCCTGGGCCACGAGGACGTCGATGGCCGGACCGTTCTCCGCGTGCATCATGATCGTGGCGCCGAGGTCCGACGCGGTCTGCATCGCGCGCAGGATCTGACCGTCGTCGGAGTAGAAGACGCCCGGGTAGGCCATGAACAGTTTGAAGCTGGTGACGCCTTCGTTGTTGGTGAGGTCCGACATCGCCTTCAGGGCCGCGTCGTCGACGCCCCCGATGATCTGGTGGAACCCGTAGTCGATCGCGCAGTTGCCGTCGGCCTTCTCGTGCCACGCGGCCAACCCGTCGTGCACGTCTTCGCCGGCGCGCTGCACCGCGAAGTCGACGATCGACGTCGTGCCGCCGAAGGCCGCGGCGATCGTCCCGGTCTCGAAGGTGTCCGAGGCATTCGTGCCACCGAAGGGCAGCTCCATGTGGGTGTGGACGTCGACGCCCCCGGGGATGACGTACTTCCCCGTCGCGTCGATCACCCGATCGCACGTCGGCTTCACGCTCTCGAAATAGCCGGGCGTGCCGAGGGCGGCGATCTCGTCGCCGTCGATCAGGACGTCGTAGTCCTGGGCGCCCGTCGCCGAGAGCACCCGACCACCAGTGATGAGGACGCGCGCCATCGCTTACCAGTCCGTGAGTGGTTCGTACATGTCGGGGCGGCGGTCGCGGTAAAAGGCCCACTGCTCGCGGACCTCCTTCAAGAGGTCCATGTCGAGGTCGCGCACCACCAACTCCTCGTCCGTCGTGCTCGCCACCTCACCGACGAATTGACCACGCGGGTTCACGAAGTAGCTCTGTCCGTAGAAGTCGTTCGTGCCGAGGTCCTCGACGCCCACGCGATTGATCGCGCCGACGAAGTACTCGTTCGCCACCGCCGACGCGGGCTGTTCCAGCTGCCACAGGTAGGCCGAGAGTCCCCGGCTGGTGGCCGAGGGATTGAAGACGATCTTCGCGCCGGCCAGGCCCAGTGCACGCCACCCTTCCGGGAAGTGCCGGTCGTAACAGATGTAGACGCCGATCCGTCCGACCGCGGTGTCGAAGATCGGGTAGCCGAGGTTGCCCGGGCGGAAGTAGAACTTCTCCCAGAAGCCACTCACCTGGGGGATGTGCGTCTTGCGGTACTTGCCCAGGTACGTGCCGTCGGCGTCGATGACAGCGGCGGTGTTGTAGAGCACGCCCTCTTGCTCCATCTCGTAGACGGGCAGGATCATGACCATGTTCAACTCCTGCGCCAGCGCCATGAAGCGCTGCGTCGTCGGGCCCTCTGGCACGGCCTCGGCGTAGTCGTAGTAGGTCGCGTCCTGCACCTGACAGAAGTACGGTCCGTAGAACAGTTCCTGGAAGCAGATGACCTGGGCGCCCTGGGAGGCGGCCGCACGAGCGTGGTGCTCGTGGAGATCGATCATCGACGGCTTGTCGCCCGTCCACGCCGTTTGCACCAACGCTGCTCTCACCACGTCGGACATGATGCCTCCTCTCGGAAGGACGGTTGCGTCCTCGAATAGAAAGAACCATAGACAATGTCCCCGGCGGTCGCGACCGTCAGCACGGACACCGTGACACGTTCGAACTCATCGCCCGCCGGTCCTTCGAGCGTTCAGTGGTCCTCGCGCACTACGAGTACCGGGCAGTGCGAGTAATGCACGCACTGCGTCGAGACCGAACCCATCATGAGACCCATGAAGCCCCCGACGCCACGTGAACCGACGACGAGCAGGGCCGCGCCGCTACTCGCCTCAATCAAGACCTCGGCCGGGTTGCCGGGCACGGCCAACCACTCGACCTCCAGTCCCTCCGTCGACGGCGCCTTCGACATGAGATCCTCCATGAACGTGCGAGCGTCGGCCTCAACCTGGTCGTAGTAGTCCTTGCCGGTCGAACCGGTGACGTGGCGCTCCATGACCGGGTAGGCGTAGGTGACGTGCAGATGGCCGTGACGCAGCCGGGCCTCCTCGATAGCGAATTCGACGGCGTTCATCGAGAGGGCCGATCCGTCGACGCCGACGACGATGCGTGGGTTGGTGGTCATTGTCCCTGCTTTCTCACGTCAGTCGACCGGATCGGCCGGGGTGACGAACTCTTCAGTCACGAGCGTCGGCGAATTGCGCGTCAGCGTCTCACCGCGGAAGAAAGCCGGGCGCAACGCGTTCATCGTGAACATCAAGATCAACCCGAGCGCGAGGGCGCCTACGTCGAGTGTGAACGTGCCGCCGATCTCGCGACCGAACAGCTTGAAGTGCGTGTAGCTGTTGTCGGGATTCCAGTAGTACCAGAACGTCCAAATGAGAATGGACCAGAGGATCAGCCCGCCGATGAGCGGCGCGACGCCCTGGATGAAGAAGTTGTGAACGCTCTTCGTGAGTTGCTTGCGGTAGTACCAGAAGCAGGAGAACCCGGTGAGGCCGTAGTAGAAGGCGATCATCGTGCCCAACGAGTCGACCGAGTCGGCGATGACGTGGCCCGCGGAGATCGAGTTCATCACGACGTAGAGCGCGATGGAGGCAACCCCGAAACTGACCGTCGCGACCGTGGGCGTCAGGAATCGACGATGCATCTTCTTGAAGACGTCCGGCAGCGCCTTGTGCACCGACATCGAGAGCACCGTGCGCGCCGTGGGCAAGATCGTCGTCTGCGTCGATGCCGCCGCCGAGGAGAGCACCATCAGGAGCAGGAGATGGTCGAGGATCGACGCCAGGGTCGAGTGGCCGAAGATTGCCGGCCCGAGTATGGACAGCACGTCGTTCGTGTGATTCGGATTGCCGAGCCCGATGCCGTGGGTGCCGATGCCCGCGAAGGACTGTGTCGCGAGGATGACGAGCGCGTAGATCGCGAGCAGGATGTAGGTCGAATAGACGCCGGCCTTGCCGGGAATGGTCTCGGCGTCCTTGGATTCCTCGTTCAAGTTGAGAGCGGTGTCCCAGCCCCAGTAGATGAAGAGCATGTCGGACAGGCCGATGACGAAGGAACTGAAGTGCTTGATCGCGAAAGGATTGAACCACGACGCCGACACCGCGAGGTGCCCGACGGGGGCTGAGCCATTACCCACTCGAATGAGGGCCCAGACCGACAATACGATCAACATGGTCACTTCGACGCCCAGCAGGGCCTTTTGGAAGTTCGCCGAGATCTCGATGCCGACGTAACAGATCCAGGTCATGGCGATGATCCAGGCGATGCCGACGAGCAGTACCCACACGCTCGAGGCGTCGTTGCCGATGCCGTTGGCGTTGAAGAGGTCGAAGACGTACTGACCGGCGATTTGGGCGAGGCTCGCCATGACGATGATGTCGGCCGCGAGGACCCCCCAACCACCCATCCAACCCACGCGCGGGTTGAAGGCCCGAGTGGCCCACGTAAAGCTCGCGCCACAGTCGGGGTCGGCCTTGTTCATCTGCTGGAACGCCAGTGAGACGAAGAACATGGGTATGAACGCCAGAATGGTCACGATGGGCGCCTGTAGGCCGATCGCCACGACCACGAATCCGAGGGTGGCGGCGAGGCTGTAGGCGGGGGCCGTGGAGGCGATCCCGATGACCGTGCTCGAAATCAGTCCCAGCGCCCCGCTCTTAAGACCCTTTTCCGGCGCTCTATCCGCCGGCTCTACGATCAATGACACTCCGCCCCCTCCAGACATCACGCCGAAGCGCTGATCAGAATGCGACAAATACTATGACGTCACCCGGCTCGCCGCTCGACCACGCTGCAAGGCCCTCACGTCGTGTCATCCCCGTCGACGGGTGATATTCGCGATATCCGACGAGGGTGATGGTGCGGCTGGAGGGATTTGAACCCCCGACACTCGGTTCCGAAGACCGATGCTCTATCCGCTGAGCTACAGCCGCCTTTCAACTTCTTACTACGCGTCATGACCCTGGCTCCGAGAAAGGGTACGTCTCAAGCCTTTGGTCCGAGATGCCAAGACTTCTCACCACTTTCGAAATCAGCTCTCAGCCAACTGACAACGACTTCACATCACTCTCACAATTGCGTTTTCTACTTTGGGGATTGTTCCTTTGAAAGGAGAACTCATGAAGCACCTAACCACACGATCCTTTGCGGCACTCGCGCTCGTCGCCGCCATGGGGGTCAGTATCCCAACCGTCGCGTACGCCGATTCGACGACCACGACGACGACCACCGTTCCGAGCGCCAGTTTCATCGCGCAACAGAAGGCACTCGAACTCCAGTTGGCGAATCGTGCGAAGCAACTGCAGCATCTGGTCGCGGACGTGACGGCAGCGACGTCGCTGTCGGCGAGTACGTCGGCCGTTCTGCAAGCACGGTTGTTGACCGAGCAAACGAGCATCAACGCGCTCATCGCCAAGGTTCCCAACGACACCACCAAGGCCGAACTCAACGCCGACCGTGCCGCGATGTTGAAGGACAACCGCGTCTACGCCGTGATGTCCCCGCAGGTGTTCGAGATGATCGAGGCTTCGGTCGTCGCGAGCCAGGTCACCGTGATGCAGGGCAATGAGGCGACGCTCCAATCAGAGGTCGCGTCGATCGTTGGTCTGCCGGGTTACAAGAACGCGCTGAACCACTACAACAACTACGTCCTCCGTCTTTCGAACTGGTCGACGAAGATTGTGAACGTGGAGAGCATCGTGCTCGCCCAGACCCCGCAGGGGTACCCCGGTAACACGAAGGTGTTCGTCGCCCAGAACCACCAGATCCTCGACGCGAACATCGCCTTGTCCTACGCCGGGTACGACGCCAGCATCATCGGTCTCGCTACCGGCGGCTACACCGGTTCGTAAGAACTCGGTCTGACGCAATCAACAGTCGTCCCCAGGGGCGGTCGATGGCCTCGGCCATCGACCGCCCTTCGACTTCTCCTGACCGAAGAGACTCGAATCCCGACAACTAATGTCGCCTCATGCGACTCGGTGTGCACTTCATAAACTTCTCTCTCCCCGGCGGTCCGGAACAACTGGGGCGGACACTCGCCGATACGGCTCGGGCCGCCGAAGAGCACGGTTGCACGAAATTCACTCTGATGGATCACTACTTCCAGATGGAGTTCTTCTCGACGGCGCTCGATCCGATGTTGGAGGGTTACACGACGCTCGGCTTCCTCGCCGGCCAGACCTCCCAGGTGCAGCTCGGACTGCTCGTCACCGGCACGACCTACCGCCACCCCGGACTCCTCGCCAAGATCGTGACGACCCTCGACATCGTGTCGGGCGGGCGGGCGCAACTGGGACTGGGTGCGGCGTGGTACGAACGTGAGCACCGCGGACTCGGCGTGCCGTTCCCTCCGCTGAAGGAGCGATTCGAGCGACTCGAAGAGACGCTTCAGATCTGTCAGCAGATGTGGAGCGATGATGACGGTCCTTACGACGGCGCGTATTACCAGCTCGCCGAGACCATCTGTGTTCCGCGGCCAATCCAGCAACCTCGGCCGAGCATCCTGATCGGTGGTGGTGGCGAGAAGAAGACTCTGCGCATGGTGGCGCAGTACGCCGACGCCTGCAACATCTTTGCCACCAGTATCGAAGAGGTTCGTCACAAGTTTGACGTTCTCGATCGGCACTGCGCCGAACTCGATCGTGATCCGGCGTCCATTGAGCGCACGATTTCGAGCTCGTTCATGAACTTGGACGACCCGAGCGAATTCCTGAAGACCATGGAGGAGTACGCCGCCATCGGCGTCGACCTCATAGAAGTCACGCCGCGCGCGGATGACCCGGCCGCGTGGGTGGCGGACTTCGCGTCGAAGGTGGTGCCGACAATGTCGGAGTTGGGTCGCTAGCTTTCCAATTCCCCGACCTCGGAGCCTCGCCCCAGACGTAAGTGACGCACCGGGTCGTTCACCGCGTGACTCACCACTCACCCCTGAGGTGCCACGTCACGCTTTTCGACCAATTGCGGAACGACGGTACCATCAAGCGATGAGCCAGACTTTCACCACCATTATCGAGCCATTCAGGATTCACTCGGTCGAACCGCTGCGCATGACCACGAAAGAAGAGCGTTCCCTCGCGATCGAACAGGCCGGTTTCAACCTGTTCAACCTTCACGCCGAAGACGTTCTCATCGATCTGCTCACTGACTCCGGAACTGGTGCGATGTCTCGTGATCAGTGGGCCGCCATCCAACATGGAGACGAGAGTTACGCAGGTTCACCATCGTGGTTTCGATTTGAAGCCGCCGTGAAGGAGTTGTTTCCCTTTCGTCACGTCATCCCGACCCACCAAGGCCGTGCCGCCGAGCGAATCCTCTTCTCGGTCATTGGCGGTTCGGGGAAAATTGTCCCCAACAACACCCACTTCGATACGACGCGGGCCAACGTCGAATTCTCCGGCGCCGAGGCACGAGACCTGGTGATTCCTGAGGGTCACGACGCCGCAACGATTCACCCCTTCAAAGGGAACATGGATCTCGTCGCGCTCGAAACGCTTCTCCGGGAGCGTGCGGCCGCTATTCCCGTCGTCTTCTTGACCATCACCAATAACTCGGGTGGCGGACAACCTGTCTCGTTGGCCAACATTCGAGGCGTAAGTGAACTCTGTCGGCGTTACGACGTTCCATTCTTCTTGGACGCGTGTCGATTCGCCGAGAACGCGTGGTTCATCCACGAACGCGAAGAAGGTCAGTCGGAACGGGATATCGGTGACATCGTCCGCGAGATCTCGTCCTTGGCCGATGGCATGACCATGAGCGCCAAGAAGGATCCGTTCGGCAACATCGGCGGTTGGTTGGCCCTCGACGATGATGAGCTCGCCGAGAAGTGTCGAAACATGTTGATCTTGACCGAGGGTTTTCCGACCTACGGCGGGTTAACCGGGCGAGACCTCGAAGCGTTAGCGCAAGGATTAAAGGAAGCCGTGCAACCGGATTACCTGCGCTACCGGATTCGCTCCACCGCGTACTTAGGCGACGCGCTCGACGCCGCTGGCGTTCCCGTGGTGAAGCCCATCGGGGGTCACGCCGTTTACATCGACGCCAAGTCGTTGCTCCATCACGTTGCGCCACTTCAGTATCCGGGTCAAGCGCTCGCGATCGCCCTGTACGAAGCGGGCGGTATTCGAAGTTGCGAAATCGGTACGGTGATGTTCGGTCGTCAGCCCGACGGGTCGGAGACGCCCGCCGCGATGGAGTTAGTCCGTCTGGCGATACCCCGGCGCACCTACACCCAGAGCCACATTGACTACGTGATTGAGGTCGTGACCTCGGTCGCTAAAGACGCCGGCTCGCTGCCCGGTTATCGAATGGTCCAGGAGCCGAAGTCCCTCCGACACTTCACGGCCCAATTCGAACCAATCGCCTAGCGTCACTTACTAGCGGACCCTGGGCCGGAGGTCGTCGACACACCGTCATGGACACGTCAGTCGGATGGGTCCTCGCTGCGGCGATCCAACAATGCTTCCGAGTCTCGCATACCCTACGATTTCTCAATCGAGACGCTGACCTTCCTTTCCACCGATATCGAGGGATCCACCGCTCTCTTGCGTCGTGTGGGCGACGATGAGTACGCAAAGATTTTGGACGCCCACCACCGAATCATCCGTCGATGTCTCGAAGATCACGGTGGTACGGAGGACGGCACGCAGGGTGACTCCTTCTTCGCCACTTTTGCGTCGCCGAAGGCCAGTGTGGCCGCCGCGCTCGCAATGCAGGCCGAACTCATAGAACACGACTGGTCCGGTGACGAGCGTCCGCGCGTTCGAATGGGCATCCACTCGGGAGAGGTGACGCGCGAGTCGACGGGCCTGGTCGGCTACGAGGTGCACCGAGCCGTGCGCATCGCCGCGGTCGCTCACGGCGGGCAGATCCTGCTGTCATCTGCGGCAGCGGGCCTGGTCGAGAATTCCTTACCGAGCGGCGTGTCACTTCGCAGTCTGGGCGCGCACCGGTTAAAGGACCTCGGACGTCCCGAAGTGATCTTCGAGCTAGTCGCTGAGGGTCGAGCGACCACGTTCCCCCCGCTTCGTTCCCTGAGTAATCCAGATCTCGCCAACAACCTTCCTGCGTCATTGAGTCCCTTCATCGGGCGAGTCACCGAGTTGAACGAGGTCCGAGCACTCGTTGCCGGGTCGCGGCTGGTCACCCTTACCGGTGCTGGCGGGTCCGGCAAGACGCGTCTCGCCCTTCAGACCGTCGCGGAGTTCGTGGACGGGTCCGGCGAGGGTGTGTGGTTCGTGGAGCTCGCACCCGTGAGCGACCCGCTCAACGTTGCTGCCACCATCCTCGACGCGATGAGTATCTTTCCAGGGAGCGGCCGATCCGCGTTGGAAGAACTCCTTCACGCGTTGCGCGATCAGTCGGTGCTCGTGGTCTTGGACAACTGTGAACACCTGATTGACGTCGTCGCCCAGCTGGTCGATTCCATCGGCCGCCACTGTCCCAACGTCCGACTCATGGCAACCTCTCGTGAGCCGCTCGGCGTCGACGGAGAGCAGGTCTACCGCGTGAGGTCGCTCTCCCTTCCCGACAGCGAGGTCGAGACCGCCGAGGATCTCTACGGCAGTGACTGCGCTGATCTCTTCGTGACCCGCGCACGTCTCCACGATTCTCAGATGGTGGTTAACGACGCAACTGCGCCGTACATCGCGTCGATCTGTCGGCGACTCGACGGTATTCCCTTGGCCATTGAACTGGCAGCGGCTCGACTGGCGTCGATGTCCTTGCACGACCTGAGCCAAAGGCTCGACCAAAGGTTCCGACTGCTCACCGGAGGAAGTCGCGGCGCTCTTCCGCGACAACAGACTCTTGGGGCGATGGTGGCGTGGTCCTATGACATTCTCGCCGAGCCAGAGCGTCAGATCTTGCGTCGGCTCTCGGTCTTCGCCGACGGTTTTGATCTCGACGCCGCCGAGGCGATCTGTGCCGGCAGCGACGTCAACGTGTCCGACGTCGCCGGAATACTCGGATCGCTCGTGAACAAGAATCTCGTTTTGGCGGAACGATCGTCGCAGGATCTTCGCTATCGACTGCTCGAGACCATTCGACAGTTTGCGGCGGAGCAGCTTCTACAGAGTGACGGCGAAGCGTACGCCAGTGAGCTGCGCGACCGTCACGCACAGTTCTTCTTGGCGCGCTGTGAGTCGATGGCCTCTGGCCTCATCAGCGGACTGACCAAGGTGCAATTGCTCCGCCAGATCGACGACGAGTGGGACGACCTACTCGCAGCATTCGAGACGTTTGCCGAGGATCCCGACGGCCCGGCGCGGGTCCTGCGTCTCGGTGTCGCCATCGCCCCGTACTTGCAGACTCGGTACCAACTTGCGCCGGTGAGTCTGATGACGAACGCCTTGGACGAATATGAGCATCGCGATCTCCTGCGCGCTCGTGCTCTCGCGTGGGTCCCGAGACTAATGATCAACTCCGTCGAGGAAGACCATCGTGAACTTCGACTCACCCAGCACTTGGCGATGGCCACCGAATCCGAAGGCCTCGCCCGAGAGTTCGATGATCGCGAGTTGATATCTGAGGCGCTCTCAATCCGGGCAAATCTGACCTTGAGCGTTGGTGACACGGCAAGGGCATTGCAATTAGTCGAAGAGGCCCTGGGCACGGTCGAGGCTATGAATTCCGCATGGTGCGTCGCCTACGCGTTGTTCACCAAGGGACGGATCCAGTCGTTCGGCGAATTTAGCCGGTCGAGACAGTTGATCAGTACCGACGGCGTGCCCGCCATGGTGGAGGCGGCGAGTGCGTTCCGTCGTATTCATGATCCGCAGGGACTGGGGCGGGCATTGCACCTCCTCGCATTCGCCGCGTCGGCGGGCGGCGACTTCCAGCGTGCCCGAGAGTGGGACGAAGAGTCCCTGCGCGCCGCCGAAGAGGTGGGTGACACCCTGTTCGTCGCGTACGCCGTCGGTGACTTGAGCCACGTG
Source organism: uncultured Acidimicrobiaceae bacterium (assembly GCA_963802735.1). GTDB lineage: Bacteria > Actinomycetota > Acidimicrobiia > Acidimicrobiales > RAAP-2 > RAAP-2. The sequence continues at coordinate 77,324 of CAWDJY010000001.1, forward strand.
GTCTTCGTTCTCGGCGAACCCGAACTCGCCGAGGTGTACGCCTGCCGCTACCTACGGCTTACGCGCCGAATGGGTCTGCCTCATTGGCAGACGATCTTCGCGTTCAACAACCTGGCGTGCTGTGCAGCGGCGCTCTCAGACTTCGAGCGCGCCGCCAGACTCCTGGGCGGGGTCGAAGGTCTGGACCCGCTGATGCCCGAACACGGATTCTTCTTGTCCGACGCAGAATCGCGTACTCGAAGTGACGCGGCGGCACTGTGCCGCGCAGCACTCGGTGACGATCACTTCAAGACACTTGTGGCGGAAGGAATAGCGATGTCAAACGCGCAATTGGTCAATTTGGCCCTGCGGCGAAACGCGTCCGTCGATTGAACGAGTTCGCGGATGGGCTGCTTCGGTGTAACTTCAAGAGCCATCGGGTACGAACCCTCCACTGAGGGCTCGAAGCCCGAGGAATTGAGGGAACATGTCAGGGTGGTCCGACCTCAAACGTTTGGTGCTGGCGGTGGCGGTGACGTTGGGAGTATCCGTTTCTTCAATGGGTATCGCAGGTGCCTCGGCGATGGTCTCGTTCTCGCCGAATGCGCACAGGACGGCGCTCATACGAGTGCTCGATACGCGCGCCGCGAAGGGGTCGAAGGTCAACGAACTCAGAATCTCTCTCTCGCCACTGAATAGCACGTGGGTCTATTACGAGGCCGGACTTCACAACAGCGGAGGCGAGGACTCCGCTGAAGGATTCGCCCACTGGGCGAACGGAAAGTGGCTCATCGTGTATGGACCATGGAGTGAAGGTTGCGGACCGCTCACTTCCCTGACAAAGATTCCGCCGAAGGTCCGCAGCAGCTTTGCGAACACTTGCAAGTGAAGAGTCCCCCTGCAATTCAGTGTCCAAAACCTTTCTTGGTGCGCAGCGGTCGACGGCGATTTCGAACTCGCGGCCATGCTCGAGGGTGCACACGAAGTACTTCGAGTCCGCACACCCGAATACTCGCTAATCCGCTACACGCCGCCAGAGGTCGAATGGATGTCCGCGAATCACGCGAGCGTCGTTGGGGCGCTGGGCGCGGACGCAGTCGAGCGGTTGGCGACGATCGGGCGGGCGCTCCCCTTCGAGCAGGTCATCGACCTCACTCTAGGAAGAACAGTGCGCGTCCGCTAGCCACGCGTCGCCCAACAAGTCACGAACGTCGGCTGTGTTCGTTAGCGGATCACTGCGCCGGCACCGTTGACGTCGACGTCGACGTCGACGGTACCGGTGCCGACACGATCGCGACGGTGTGGCCACCTGTCAGATTGATCCCCTCGTCCAGTGCCGGCGCGACGAAGGCCGAGTATTGCGGTGTCACGTGCGAGCCGTCCGCGGTCGGGATGATGCCATTTATCACGCTTGGACACTGACGCTCGTCGCAAAGCAGCGGCGTGATGTCGAGGTACTGCACGTGCATCACCTTGGCGATCGCGCGCGTCTTCATTTGCGCCGCAATACGTAGCGGTGGCTCGTGGCGCAGACACGAGCCTTGCGTCGCGTTCAGATACAGAAAACACTGCGCCGGCGCCGGGATCCACGGTGAGTCACTCAACAGCACGAAGCGCTTCGTGAGGGGTCGCAACTGGGCGATGACGAGGCGCTCGCCGAGCGCCCAATACGTGGTCTTTGTGTAGCTACCCATCACGATCACGTTGGGGTGGAGTCCTGCGATGACCGTCCTCGCCCAGCCGTACCACGATGAACACTGATTCGCAGCGTTGAGGCCCGGCACCACGTCGGTGTAGGTGTCGTATCCGCACGACTCCTTCACGACTGGGTACAACTTCCAGTGATCGGCCCGCGCCGCCACGGCGAGGGCCGGAACCCACATCGCGGAGTGCGAGTTGCCGAAGACGACGACCGTCTTGGTGCCATTCGGATCTCCGTAGTTGCAAATGGCGCTGCGCAGTCGACGAAACGCGCTACAACGTCCAAGGTCGACGTGATCGTGCAATGCGTGGGCGACGGTGGGCGTCGTTGCCGCCGGCAATGGATCGTTCTGCTCTCCATCGGCGACGGCCTGCGCAAGCACCGCGAGTGGATTTGGGGCCGCGGCTCCCGAGGCGTACGGCGCCATCACCACCGGCGCCAGCGTCAAGACCACCAGCGCCACCAGCGCTACATGACGTGGCTGACGTGAGTGGTTCCGGTCTGTCAGCAAGAGAAACTCCTTATGCCGCTGGTTTGAGCAGGGTACTGGGTGATTTCCTCGACGCGCCGTACAACCCAAGGACTCTCTCTGGAAGGTCAATCACTGTTGAGTGCCGTCGCTGATTTTCGTGCTCTCCACGGTCAGTGATCCAATGGGCACCACCTTGGTCCCGAGCACGTTGAGCGCCGTCTCCAGCGCGGGTGCCAAGAACGTGGAGTACTGCGGGGTCAGATGTTTTCCGTCCCACGTCGGGATGAGACCGTTGATGACGGCGGGACACAGTGCGTCATCGCAGAAGAGATTGGTCATGTCAATTGACTGTACGCCGGTGTTCGACGCAATATCTTGGACTTTCGCCTCGACCTCGTTGCTCAGCTCCGTTTGGTTTGAAAGACACGATCCTTGCGTGGCCCCGGACTGCAACAGACACTGTGCCGGCGCCTTGGTGTAGGGAGTGTCACCCAACAAGATGAGGCGCGGCGTGAGCAGTTTCAGCGTGTTGATGACGGACGTTTCGCCCGCCACCCAGTGCGGTGTCTTGGAGAACGTACCGATGACGATGACGTCGGGGTGCAGTCTCTTGATCGTCGTCTTCGCCCAGTCGTAGAACGTGGTGCATGCGTTGGCGACATCCCATTCGCGGTTGAGATCGGGAAAGGCCTCGTACGCGCAGGCCTCCTTGACGACGGGATAGAGCTTCAGGTGCTCCTGCTTGGCCAGCACGATGAGTCCCGGCACCCACATCACCGAGTGTGAGTTGCCGAAGACGACCATCGTCTTGGTACCGTTGGGGTCACCGAGGTTGCAGACCTTTCTTGTGAAGACTGGGTACTGGCTGCATGCGCCGAGGTCCACGTGGTCCGTACTCGCGCTGAGCAGGCCCGGGTCGGTGAGCGTGGGAACGGCATCGGCCTCTTGGCCCGCCACGACAGCTGCCCGCACAGCGTTCAGGGGGGACATCGTCGAATCGGTGGCCCCGGCTGCGGCGGCGAAGGGGACGCTCGGCGCACCGAAGACGGCGATGGCAACGACGAGCCCCGTCGCGACCGGCCAGAGCACCAGACCTCGCCACGCGCGCTGGGACAGCAACTTCACGTGGCGGAGTGGGTTCTCCAGTCCGTAGTACGACAACGTAGCGACAAGTCCTGAGATGAGGACGAGAGCCACGCGAACACTGAGAGTGTCACGCGCACCCCCATAGGCCGCAGCGATGATCAATATTGGCCAGTGCCAGAGGTACAGCGAGTACGAGATGTCGCCAAGGAAACGCAGCGGTCGAATTGAGAGCAGCGCATGCGCCCCGTGGCGCGGCCGATCGACACCTCCAATCAGCAGCGCCGCGCAGCCGAGGACCGGCAGTAGGGCGAGGTAGCCAGGGATCGCGGTCGCGGCCGTGAAGATCAACGCCGCGGTGATGATCGCGACCAGTCCGCCCCACGAAAGGGCGCAGCGCAGTGCAGTTGGAACTCTTCCCAACCATGGCAGCGCCACGGCGAGTAGCGCACCGACGGCCAATTCCCAAGTGCGGTCAATCGTGGAGAAGTACGCGGCCGTTTGATTCGACGCCGTCTGGACCACGGACAAGTAGAGCGAGAGGCCGCCGACAACGACGAGCGTCAACGCGATGGGGAGACGCGGCACGTAACCCACCACGCCCTTGCGACGAAAGACCAACGCCACGATGCCCAACACGGCGGGCCACACCAAGTAGAACTGCTCCTCGACCGCAAGAGACCAGTAGTGCTGGAGTGGCGACGTGCCCGCCGACGCTGCGAAGTAGTTTGTGCCGACCGAGGCGAAGTGCACGTTGGCAGCGAAGAACACCGCCCACACACCATCGACCAACACCGAGCGGGCCTGAATGATGCCGAGCAGCGCGATCGACGCCACGCACGTCACCACAATGACCATCGTCGCCGCCGGCAAGATACGTTGCGCTCGGCGCGAATAGAAGTTGAGGAAGCGGACGCGTGCGTGCTTGGCGATGTCGCCGAGCAGGAGGCCGGTAATGAGGAAACCCGAAATGACGAAGAAGACGTCGACCCCAATGAACCCGCCACTGAACCCAGGGATGTGCGCGTGATCCAAGACAACGAGGCCGACCGCGAGCGCGCGCAGACCCTGAATGTCTTGACGGAACTTTGACGGAACACTCGCGGCAGGCGTGCCGCGAGTGCCGAAACGCAAGAAGTGCGTCACGCCATCGAGGACGCGTGGGATCACCGATTGGTCAATTCGGTCAGAGCGCCGATTGAGCACGGTCGACGAACGTCGGCTCAACGTGAACCCCGCGTCGACGCGGATGCCACGCCCGCGACGGTCGTCGTGGTCGTGGTCGTGGTCGTGGTTGCACCCGGCCAAGTGGGCTCAAGCGGTGGCACGGGGACCGGAACGATTTTGATGGTGTTGCGACCTCCTAGGTTGAGTGCCAAAGCAAGCGCGGGGGCCACGAACGTCGAGAACTGCGGGGTCAAATGGGCGCTGTCCTTGGTGGGGATGAAACCACCGATCTCGGCGGGACAGATCTCGTCCTCGCACATCAAGGGCCGTATATCGAGAAAATTGACCTTCCTCGTCGTCGCGATCTTTTGCGCTTGTAGGACGTGAGCGTTCGACCCCTCACGTCGGGCACAGGTGCCCTGCGTGGCACCGGGTAGGGCCAAACACGATTCCGGCGCAACGCCTTCGACATCGTCGCCGAGGAGAATGAAACGCTTCGTCAACGGTTTGAGTTGACGAACGACCTGTTCTTCACCGGCGATCCATCCCGGAGATTCGTCGTAACTTCCCATCACGATGACGTCGGGATGGATTCTCTCGATTGTCGTCATGGCCCAGACGTAAAAGGTGCTGCAGGGATTCTTGGGATTCCAAAACTGGTCCACGTTCACGAAGACCTCGTAGGCACACGCTTCTCGCACGATTGGGTAGAGCTTCCAGCCTTCGGCCTTGGCGATCAGGGAGAGCGCCGGCACCCACATCACGGAGTGCGAGTTACCGAAGACCACAAGGGTCTTGGTGCCCGTTGGGTCTCCCAGGTTGCAGACTTTGCGAGTCAACACGGGGTACTGCGAACACGCGCCGAGGTCCACGCCATCACTACTGGCGGTGGCGACGGGAGGAACGAGCACGCTCGGCAGTGCGGTCCAACTCTTGACCGCCTCAACTGCGTTTGCTACGGCCGTGAGCGGCACGGTCGCCGCGATACCGTCAAGCGAAGTGTGCGGCCCGATGCCGCCGGCGGTGGCGTCGGTGGGAATCGAGAGCGAGAGTCCCGACGCCAGGAGGACCGAGGCCCAGCCGGCCATACGAATTGCACGACGACGTGGGAGTCGGTGCGTACTCATTGGCGCTCCATCAATCGACTGCACGAACGACCTCCACATAGATGACCCCAGCACCGATAGAATGCAATAAACATAGGCCAGAAGGAACAATGAAACGTAGGGTCAAAGGTCCATAACACGCCGTTCATCAGGATATTCGAGGAAAAGTTGTTGTAATCTATTGTGAGTATTGTTGCAGCGTTGTGATGAGAGCATCAAAAACACCGGGGCTTCAAAGCGGGTATTCCTTGTCAGTGTCGATTTATGTGAGGAAGGCTGGTCGACGGAACTCATCGAACGACGTGAAGAACTTCACGCCGAAGTCGCCGGCGACGAGTTCATCAAGTGAGGAGAGGGTCAGGTAGCCGCGGACATCGCCGAAGAGACTGATGAGGTCTGCGTATCCGAACGAATCGACTTCACGAAGAGAGTGGCCGGCACGCGTATTGAAAAGTCTGTCCAGTATTTGTCACAAGAGCAAAATCTTTCGAATACGATGAGCCCGAAATCGCGCCGACGATTGATTCCCCAGCCTTTAGTTTCACGGCGACGCCCTTAAGTTCATCCCCGCTTCCGCAGACACCCTTGGTTCCGTAGATTTTTCCAGTGCTCGTAACTACCCAATAACCTTCGTACTCAGCGTTCTCAGCGAAGCCGACGACATTATCAGTCGGAATTGAAAATGACCCATAATTGGGTGCGCCATCCACCACGACAACTTTCCCGGTGCTGTACACGATGTATCCCCCCGTGCCCGCGGCGCCAATGATGGCGGGCCAGGATCCCACAACGCGACCTCCGCTGGTAGATGCCATTGCTGCATTGGAGACAATCGCAAGTCCACCGATAGAAATTGCCGCAACGATACCTATTCCCACTAGTTCTCGCATCTTCACTTGATTCTCCTCACGTGTCAGCTGGAGCCCAAACTACATTGGTCGGCGCTCGAGAACTCATGGAAGTTTGGACAAACTGACTCAGTTTGGACCTACTGAAAGAGACCCAATTAATACTGCGCTCACTTGTCTCATTGCTTCGCCGCACGCAGACATGGTTTTCAGGCGCACGCGTGCGGACGTTTCGAACGTCGCGTTCACCGCTGTCCGGGAAATGGGGTCTAGGTCATTTGGTGCGGCTGGAGGGATTCGAACCCCCGACCCTCGGTTCCGTAGACCGATGCTCTAATCCGCTGAGCTACAGCCGCGTTGTTGCTGACCTTCCATCGTAGTCGAACGACTTCAGGCTCCTTCTCGGCTTCGTCGGTACGATGCCCCTATGACCAGCACATTCTCCGACGACCTTCCTCACCTTCTCGACGACGTCAACGATCCGATGGTCGAACTCCGACATGATCTCCATGCCCACCCGGAACTGGCCTTCCAAGAACACCGAACGACCCAGGTCATTCGGGATCGACTGGTCGAACTCGGATGGGAGCTCGGGTCGTGTCCGACCGAGACCGGTGCCGTCGCGGTCTTGCGCGGCGAACGACCCGGACGAAGGATCATGATCCGGGCCGACATCGACGGACTGCCCGTCGAAGAGGAGAGTCAGATCTCCTTTGCGTCGGTGAACGACGGCGTCATGCACGCGTGCGGTCACGACGTGCACACGGCCGGCCTCCTCGGCATCGCCGACCTCTTGTCACGACGACAGGCCGACCTCGCTGGTGAGTTCACGCTCCTGTTCCAGCCCGCCGAAGAAGGTTCGGGCGGCGCGCTCGCAATGATCGAAGGAGGGGTCTTGCGGGACCACCCGGTGGACGTCGTCATCGGTGCGCACGTGTCGTCGCTCGCGCCCCTCGGGTTCGTCGGGACGAAGCCGGGCGTAATGATGAGCGAGGCCGCGTCCTTCTCGATTCATTTCGAGGGCCACGGCGGTCACGGGGCGATGGCGAGCACCGAGGGCAACGTCATCCTCGCCGTCAGTTACCTGGCGCCGCGACTCAGTGAGATCGTCGGCGGCCTCTCATTTGAAGGGACGGACTGTGCGTGTTCCGCCGGTGTCATCAGCGCCGGTACCGCGATGAACGTCGTCCCGCGACACGCGGTGCTGCGCGGTTCGCTTCGAACCTTCACGGCTGAACAGCAGGTCGAGGCGATCAAGCGGCTGCGATCACTCATGCGCGGCGTTGAGGCGACGTACACCGTCACGTGCACGCTCGACCTCTACGACGTTGCGCCGGCGGTCGTGAACGACGCCGATATCTACGAGCAGGTCATGACGGCAGCCGCCAAAGTGGTCGGCGCGGCCGGCGTCGTGACCATCCCACCATTCACGCCGAGCGACGACGTCTCGGAGTTCATGAACCGAGTGCCCGGCTGTTACATGTTCATCGGCGGGGCCAATGACGACGGCACGAGTGGCATGCACCACAGTCCCGACTTCCAGGTCCAAGACGGATCCTGTCGAATACTGGCCGGTGTCCTCGCACAGAGCGCGGTCGACCTCGCTCAGCTGTAGAAGAGCTTCGCGGCGCCTCGGATCGAAGCCTGGTTACCGTTGATCACGACGCGGTACTCCGCGCCATCGAAGAGCGCCGGCGTCACTCGTCGCGCGTTGCCCCCCGCCAAGTGCACCGTGGTGGCACCGAACTCTCGCACGAAGCCGTCGACGGCCATCACCAAGAGCTCACCCCAGTGTTCTTCGTCGATCGAGCGGGAGTGTTCGCCGATCGTTTGGTCGTAGGTCTTGCCACGCACGAACACCTCGGCGCCGACGTCGCGGATCTTTCGGAGCGTGCCGTCAATGGCCAGTGCGATGCCCAGACCGGTGCCCAGAGTGAAGACGAGTTCGACGCCGTGACCTTCGATCGAACCGAGCGCCGCCAAGGTGGCGTCGTTGACGACCCGCACGTCGCGGCCGGTCGCCTTGCAGAGTTCGTCCTGGAGCGCGAAACCCTTCCACTGCGCTTCGAGACCGGGATCGACCTCCGTGGTGACCCCACCGGGCCTCGAGAGGTTGCCCGGTCGCACGACGTGTCCGTCGATGAACTCACCGGGGAAGCCGATGCCGACGCGAGGGCACTCGCTGCCCTCGATTCGCTCGTCGAGGGCCTCGATCAGACGTTCCGGTGTGCACGGATACGGCGTGGGCCGGCGGCGGACCACTTCGAGCATGTCGCCGTGCATGTCGACGTGGCAGAACTTAACGTTGGTGGCGCCAATATCGACCGCCAGAATCTGATCTTGCACGAGAGTTCGCGATGGCGCCATCAAGAAATGCTAGTTAATGATCGCGCACTCCTCGGACGCGAAGGCGCCGATCACTCCACCACGGTTGCAGGTGCACCGGGAACGCGGGCCGATGACCCGCGATGACGGTGCCGGTTCCAGGAGGTCGCTGGCGAAGCGGAAGCGACGGAGGCGCGTCCTTCCTCGCCTCGAAGAGCTCCGGGAGAAACTGCGACGCCGTGGGATCGGCCAATCCGCCCAAGACCAATCGAGTGGTGTGATTGTTCACGATCGTCGGGGCCCGCGCGCCCCAGCGCGCTTTCAACTGCGAGAAATCCTGCAACACGGTCACCAGGGTGACGTCCAGTCCGCTGACCGTCGATGCCATCTGATCGAGTTCGTCGAGGGACGCGACCGTCGCCGCCTCATCGAGCACCAGTAGCAGTCGTCGCTGCGCTCCCATTTCCACCAGACGCTGCTGCTCTTCCAACACCATCCGCAAAGCGCCCCGAAACAGCGGCTCGTAGTGTCGCTGCTCCCCCCGGGGACTGCAGAGATACAGCGTATTGGGACCGTCGACGACGGAGCGGACGTTCGCCAAGGGTTGGCGGAATCGCCACGGCATCAGCATGGTCTCGGCCGTGGTCAAGACACCGTCGATCGTCTTGTGATCGTGTGTGAGGAAGGCCTCCAACACGTCGCTTGCTTCTGAGTGTCCGGCCGCGTCCAGCCACTGGTCGAAGTCGCGCCGCTCGACCGTGCGCGCCACGTCGAAGACGTCGCGCGACCGCTGGAACGCAAGCATGAGTAACGAGCCCACGACCTTCGCAGCGAGTGAGTTCCAGAATTCGGTCTCGCCGCGGTCCGCAGGTGCACCGGTGAGATCGCGCGCGACCCGAAAGGCGTGACGAAGGGTTCGCACGCCCTCGAGCGGGTTCCAGGTCAGACCGTCGTCACGACCGGGCGCGAGGACCTGCACCTCACCCACCGACGCCCGCCACTCCCTCGTCGTGTTGATGACGTCGTTCTTGACACTTGTCACGACGAGGGCGTCGCTCCATCGCAACAGCGCCGGAATGACGAGCGACGACGTTTTGCCTACCTGCGTCGGACCGACGATCAGCAGTGAACTGCGCGGCGCGAGACGAACCCGCGGACCATAGCTCACGCCGTGCAAGGTGCGTCGTCCCAGCGTGGGTCGATCATTCATCGGTGCCGGACGCCCTCATCGCGCGATCGGTGTCGATGAAGTCGCGATCGCTCTCGTCCGGTTGAATTCGAACGATCGACCGGTGGGCCCCGTAGCGCACGAGCGCCGCTCCCTTCGGCAGCGCGGCGAGGTAGCGCTCCTCTCGTCGATGGAGTGCCAAGGCGAGGGCCATCTCTCGAGCCTCGTCGGGTGGCTGGCGAAAGAGCCACGCCGTCTCGCACTCTCGCAGGAGACCTTGCGCGCGCTCGCGATGGGCCGAACCGACGTCACCAACCGCCGCGACGTCGCTCCAACGGTGCAAGACCAACACGTGACTGATGCCCTTCGCGCGCGCCAACTTCCACGATCCCTGCAACCAACGAAGGGCGTGCGGGTCCGCCAGCACGGACCACGCCTCGTCCAACACGAGATAGCCAAGTTCATCCTCCACCGCGACCACTTGTTGGGCAGCGGCGACCGCGCTCAACGCCGCGACGGGAAACGCGTTCGACGACCACTGCGCCGAGAGGTCGAGCACGACGAGTCGTCCATCGAAGTCCATCGGTTCGTCATCGCCGTCGAACAGTCCGGCGAGGTCGCCATGAATGAATCGGTACAGGGTGAGCGCCAAACTCCTCTCCGGGGTCACTTCGAGCGTCGTCAGGTGAGCGCTCAGTAGCTCGAACATGGCTCGCAACACGCGCTTCGGGCGTGGAGACGCGAGTCGCTGCCACACCTCATCCAGGACGTAGTGCTGGTCGCTTTTCAGGGTGGCGCCTTGGGCGCTCGCGACGAGGGCGCGCAGTAGATCTCGGCTCTCCCGGTCATTCGACGGAAAGGGACTGCACCATCCGTCGCGACCGAGCACGACCACGTTCACGCCGTAGGACTTCGCCAAGGACGCGTACTCACCCTTCGGATCCAAGATGACCGCCCGACGACCGCGCTCCAGGGCGCGATCGAGCATCATCTTCACGACGGTGCTCTTGCCCGACCCGATCGAACCAGCCACGATGACGTTCGGGTTCGACAACAGGCCCGACGCGTACGCGTCGAAGGGATCGAGGACGAACGATCCACCGCGCTGCGTCACCCCGAGGTCCCGACCTCGCAACCCGGTTCCCGCGTCGTGTGCTGGCACCATAAGGCTCGCGAGGTCTCGCGAGGTCGCCCAGTGAGACCACGAGCGATTCACCACCCCGGCGCGCCCGGCAGTTGCGCGCAGTACCACGAGGTCTGGCGCCCGAGACCCGCTTCACAGCGAAGTCCCGACTCGAGGGCCGAACGGGTAACGGCCATTACGTCACGTTTCAGTTGCTGCAGTGTCGAGGATCGAATCACGACGAAGACCGCGATCCGCAGCAGCGCACTCCCTTCGACCACGAACGATTCTCGCTCGCGAACACGATCCAGGGTGCGCGAAGACTGCGCCGTGCGCCGAAATCCGGCCGCCCGAGAAGTGGCGTCGTCACTCCCCAGTCGGTGGACGGCCCGGGCGGCCAGGCGACGCGCGCGAGCGCCCGCGACAACGTCGAAGTGCACCGCGACGTCGATCGTCGGCGACGCGAACTGGAGGACGTGCAGCAGGTTGTGCCCACTCGGCACGGCGCTGAAGTCTCGGACGCGAAGAACACGAGACACTCCCGCCGCGTCGCGCACGTACGTCCATCGCTCCAATAGCCACGCATCGCCGGCGTCGGCGACCACGCCGGCCACGTCCAACGCCAATCCGGCGCTCGTGGTCCAACCGGTCGGAGCGCTCACGTCGTGTGGAGCAGCCAGCAAAGTCGCCACGCCCTTCGAGGTCGAGTGCACGTGCAGAGAGAAGTGTCGCGTGTCGTCCGACGTGGCGAGAGTGTCCGCGAACTCGGCCAGCGCCAATGCGTTCTCTCGGTCGCGGCCCGACAGGTCGAGTCGACCGCGGTGCTGCAGCGCGAAGCCTCGCGTGGTCGAGGTACCGTGCGCGACGATCGTCACGACGTCGCCATCCGCACTCGCTCGAATCGTTGACCAGCGAGAGCGAAAGACGAATCCGAAACCGATTCGCACCCACTCACCGACGGTGAGTCCGTCACGCGACGGCACCGCGCACGCGGACAACGCGACGCCGGCCACGAGTTCGCTCAGAGGACCACGCGCTTGCGTGAGCCACTCCCCGACGAATCCGGCGCCGATGATCACGAGCGCGGCTTGATGTCGTCGCACGCCGATCCAACGGCTCTCGCCATCGGCGACGCCGAGGCGCAGCGCGTCACTCATCGAAATGCCAACCGACGACCGGTCCCATCTCGTCCGTGCGGTAAGCCACGTGTCCGGTGCGCGGCGTCGGCGTACCGATGGGTGGTGGCAGCTTCACGCCGGTGGCGACCGGCGCGGGCGTCTCCGGCCCGCCCTCCCACATCCCGAGTCCGAGATCCTCGCGACGCTCCTCGGGTCCGGTGAACGGTACTTCGGGCACCAAGGCGCGCGCCGCCTGGGCGAGCGGCGATGACGGGATGTCCGCCACAGTTTTCGTGAGACGAGACCGAACCCCTTCCAGTTGGTGGAGCGCTGCCGTCTCGATGAACGGGATCACCTTCAATAGCAAGAACGGAGAGAAGGTCGCGAGGATCAAGGTCAGAGCCCCGGTAATCACCTCGGTCGCGGAGTCACCGAGCAGCTCATTGAACCCCAAGGTCAAGGTGATGACGATGAAGAATTTGCTTGCCGCCACCGCGACGAAGGTTTCGGCGAGACGCCAACCCAGCCGACGTCCCGCGGGGAATGTCGCGAGTGGCACGATGACCGGCACGAGCACGAGCAGCAGCGTGAGGACCACTGCCCGCACGATCAGTTCGCACCACAAGAGCCACGAACCGATGACGACGGCTACCGCTAAGACGAACAGCGCAAAGGCCGGGGCCGCCGTCGCTACCTTCGTCAACGCACTCGTGAGTTCCTCCTGATGATCGAGGACTGCGCTGGAGGCACTCGATGAGAGCTGGTTCACCGTCTCGAGGATGAGGGTCGCAAAAGGTCGCGCGACGAAGATTGCGAATACGCACGCGGGCGCCACGCCGAGATACACCCGCCAGAGAGATGCACCGTCCCCGTGGCGGATTGCCTGCAACGACGCCACCAGGAGACCGACCATCAATAGCGGCGGAGAGAGATTGACCAGAACATCAAACTCCGAGTTCGCCGAGCGGATGACGGTCGTGGGTTCGGTCGCCGAATTCAACACCGTGCCCGCCGCCGAGAGGAACCAACCCACGCTCGTGAGGACCCAGTTGGTCAGGGTGTCGAAGAAACCACTGACGACCGTGGTGGTCGCCGCGTGCGCGACGCAACTCAACGGATGGAGGATGCACGCGAAGTGGCCCACTACTTGACGCTGAGACCCGTGTTGAAGAAGAAGTTGATCAACGTCGGCGCGGCACCGATGAGGATCGCCGCCGCGAGCGACGTCAGAACCGCTCGACGCCCCTGCGACGACTGATGCATGTTCTGCGTGTGGCTTCCCACCGCCCACAGCGCGGCGCCGAGCAGTAAGGCGATCAGCGCACCAATCAGGGCCCAGGCTGCGATTCCGTTGGCAATCTGCTGCAGTGCGGCGCTGCCGGGCAGGGCGGTCGTCGACGGGGAGAGATTGACATTGGCGAACAGCATGGTGTTCTCACTTTCGAAAGGGGAGCCCAACGGTCGCTGGCGCGACCACCGATGCTTTGTCTGCGAGAATGGTCTCGTGCTCGTCGCGCTCACCGACAACGTCGTTTCCAAGTGGCCCCCGGCCGCCCTCTACGGCGCCGGCGCCGGGGTCCTGATTGTCGGACTCCTCGTGGGGGTGCTGATCAATCGTCAACGCGGACACCGCGCCATCGCGCAACGTCTCATGGCACTGGCCTCCCGACTCGGCGTCGAGCCCCACGACGACGGCGGCAAGGTCGAAACGGCGCTCAGTTTTCTCGAAGAAGCCGCGGGCGTCGCGAGTACCGCCGTATCAGAATCCAGCGCCGACGCGGCCCGCCTTCGCCAGTCCATGGACTCGCTCCCCCTCGGTCTGGTGCTGTGCGACGAGAGCGGGGGCGTCATTTTCCGCAACTCGCAGGCCGAAACGCTGATGACAAGTCGCTACGGCGACGCCATCGCCGCCCAAGCCGTGACCGACGTCCTCGCCGAAGGCTGGTCCAACGGCGTCGCCGAGCGAACGGTCGACATCTACGGTCCGCCGCGACGGACGCTCACGATTCGCGCCACCGTCATCGATGACGGTCGACGACCCTTGGGCGTACTCGCGATCATCGAGGACGTCTCGGAACGCCGCCGTCTCGAGGACATCCGGCGCGACTTCATCGCCAACGTCTCCCACGAGTTGAAGACGCCGATGGGGGCGCTGGGCCTGTTGGCCGAGACGTTGCTGTTCGAGACCGACCCGGCCGTCGCCCACCGGTTGGCCGAGCGCATCAACAACGAGGCCTTCCGCGTCAATCGGATCATCGAAGACCTCCTCGACCTCTCACGCATCGAGGGCGAAGGGTCCCCGACGCGCGAGCCGATCCCCGTCGTCCTCATCGTTGCCGACGCAATCGAGCGCATCCGCACCGCTGCCGAGCAGCACGACGTGAAGGTCGACTTCGTGGAACCGGAGTCCAACCTCGTCATCGTCGGTGATCGTCGTCAGCTGATCTCGGCCATCCACGCGCTGCTCGAGAACGCGGTCGTGTACTCACCGAGGGGCGGGCTAGTAAGCATCACCATCGACCGCATCGAGGCCACGGTGAGCGACGACGGCGAGAGCGTCGGACCCGTCGCGCTCATCGCCATCAAGGACCAGGGCATCGGGATCCCCGCCAAGGATCTCGAGAGGATCTTCGAACGCTTCTACCGCGTCGATCCCGGTCGCGCCCGCGAGACTGGCGGCACGGGTCTGGGACTCAGCATCGTTCGACACGTCGCGCAGAACCACGGCGGTAACGTCCTGGTGGAGTCGCGCGAGGGCGAAGGTTCGACGTTCACCCTCGAACTTCCGATGACGCACTGATGTCCAAGAAACAGTCCAACGACCAGCGCGTCAACGTCTTGCTCGTCGAAGACGAGGAGTCCTTCATCGACGCGCTGACCATCGGTCTCGACCGCGAGGGCTTCGACGTGGCGGTCGCGCGCGACGGCCAACAGGCGGTGGCGCTCTTCGCGACAGAGACCTTTGACATCGTGCTGCTGGACCTCATGCTGCCCAAGATGTCCGGGCTCGACGTCTGTCGACAGATTCGCGCGAACAGCGAGGTGCCCATCATCATCGTGAGCGCCAAGGGCGAAGAGGTCGACATGGTGCTCATGCTCGAGATAGGGGCCGACGACTACGTCACGAAGCCGTATCGCTTGCGCGAGCTCGTCGCGCGCATCCGCGCCGTCTTGCGACGTCGCGAGACGCACGAGAACGTCCCCGCGTCGGACGACGAGATTGAGCTGGGACCGATTCGCATGGACATCGACGCGCGTCGTTGCTTCGTCAACGGCGAAGAGATCAAGCTGCGCAAGAAGGAGTTCGCGCTGTTGCGACTGCTCCTCGAGAACCCCGGCCGGGTGCTGACCCGCGAGGTGCTGATCGATCGCATCTGGGGAAGCGACTATGTCGGCGACACCAAGACCCTCGACGTGCACATCAAGCGACTGCGCACCCTCATCGAGGACAACCCGAAGAATCCCGAACACATCACGACGGTGCGCGGCGTCGGCTACCGCTACGAAGCTACGAAGACTTCGGCCTGATCGTTCGCGCTTCGCCCATGTAGGGCGCGAGCACCTCGGGCAGCACCACGGAACCGTCGGGCTGTCGATACGTCTCGATCAACGCGGCCCATACCCTGGCCCATCCGAGCGCCGAACCGTTGACGGTATGTACCAACGCGGTCGTCCCCTCGCTCGTGCGGTAGCGCACGTGCGCGCGACGGGCCTGGTAGTCGCGGAACCAACTGACCGACGAGACCTCGAGCCACCGGTCCACGCCCGGGCTGAAGACCTCGAGGTCGATCGTGCGGGCCGACGAGGTGCCGAGGTCGCCGGTGCAGAGGTTCAAGAGTCGGTAGGTGAGACCGAGTTCGCGCAAGATGTTCTCGGCGCGCGCGAGGATGTCGTCGAAGGCCTCGGCGCCCTGCTCGGGCGTGCAGTAGGCGAAGAGTTCGACCTTGTCGAACTCGTGCACGCGCAGTACGCCACGCGTGTCACGTCCGGCGGCGCCGGCTTCACGCCGGAAACAGGCCGTCTCGGCGCACATCCGGATCGGCAGACTCGCCTCGTCCAGGATCTCGTCGGCGTGCATCGAGGTGAGTGGCACTTCGGCGGTCGGGATCGCCCACAGGCCGTCGCGCTCGATGCCGTACATCTCGTCGACGGACTTAGGGAGGTGACCCGTGGACATCATCGTCGCGGTCAGGGCGAAGGTCGGGGGGTGTATCTCCTCGTAGGCGCCGGCGTTGCGGTCCAGCGAGAACGCACTGAGCGAGCGCATGAGTCGGGACCCCGCGCCGCGAAAGAGGGGGAACATGGATCCGGCGATGCGCGCGCCGGCCTCGAGGTCGAGTATCCCGAGTTCGAGCGCGACGTCCCAGTGCGGGAGCTTCTGGTGGTCGGCGAACACGGGGAACGGCGCGCCGTCATCGATCCCGGGCCACCAGCGACGCAACTCTACGTTGTCGTTCTCGTCGACGCCGTCCGGGACACCCGGGTCCGGCACGTTGGGAATCATGAGGAGTTCGCTGTGCAGTTTGGTGGCGACGCGTTCCATGGCCTCGGTCGCCACCCGTTCATCCTCGCCCAGCGCCCGGCTCTTCTCGGTCAACGTCGTGGCCGTCTCGTCGTCCTTGTCGCGGCGGGCTTCGCCGACCAAACGAGAGAGGAACTTAACCTCGGCGCGCAGCCGTTCGGCCTCTTGCAACAACTCACGGTGTTCGACGTCGAGGGCGATGATCTCGTCCATCGTGGCCGTCGAGACGCCGCGTCGGGCCAGGGCGGCTTTCACGACGTCGGGTTCACGGCGTAGTTGGACGAGGTCAATCATGTCGACCAGCCTACCGAGCACGCGAAAGTCCTCGGATTGAAACCGTCTATGTTCGGTGGTCGTGAGCAACGCTATCCAAGTCAACGATCTGACGGTCGACTTCGGCGCGCTGCGCGCGGTCGACGACGTCACACTCCACGTCGCCTACGGCGAGGTCGTGACGTTGCTCGGACCGAACGGCGCCGGCAAGACCACCGTCGTCGAGACGCTGCTCGGGTTCCGCGCGCCCACCGCGGGCACCGTCCGCCTCCACGGGCTCAACCCGCTGCGCGACCACCGCGAAGTCGTGGTGCGCACCGGCGCACTACTCCAGCGCGGCGGCGTCTGGTTCCCCATGACACCGCGCCAGGTCCTCGACCTGACCGCGTCGTACTACGACGCGCCGCGCGACACCGGGGAGCTGTTGGCGCTCCTCGACCTGACCCGGTGCGCCCGCACGCCGTGGCGACGCCTCAGTGGGGGTGAACAGCAGCGAACGCTGCTGGCCCTCGCCCTGCTCGGACGGCCACGGGTCCTCGTACTGGACGAACCGACGGCCGCGGTCGATCCCGAGGGCCGCCAGGTGATCCGTACGCTCATCGCCTCCGAGCGTGATCGCGGGTGCGCCTTGTTGGTCACGACGCACGAGCTGACCGAGGTCGAGCGCTCCTCGGATCGAGTGGTGATCATGAACCGCGGTCACGTCGTGATCCACGGCACACTCGAGGAGCTCTCGGGCGCGCCCGAGATGATCATCGAACTCTCCGGGCCGGTCGACGCGGGCCGACTCGCGACGACACTGGCGTGTGTCGTCACGGGTGACGACACGACGCGATTTCGCTGCGGGACCGAGTCGACACCCGAACGCATCGCGGCGCTGAACGAGTACCTGACGAGTGTCGGCGTGACGTTGCTGTCACTGCGCACGCGCGCGTCGCTCGAGGAGCGTTACCTCGAACTCATTCAACACGAGCGCAACGAGGTCCGGCCGTGAGCGCGTGGTGGGCGCAGAGTCGGGCCGAGGTCCGGATGACCCTGCGCCGGGGAGAGACGTTGTTGTTGACCGTCGGCATCCCGGTGCTGTTGCTCGTGTTCTTCTCGTTGACCAAGGTCGTGTCGACCCCGACGAAGAGTCGCGTCGACTTCATCGCGCCGGGCGTGCTGGCGCTCTGCGTGCTGTCGACGTCACTGGTCGCCCTGTCGATCGCCACTGGTTTCGAGCGCAGCTACGGCGTCCTACGCCGACTCCACGTCACGCCGATCGGCACGCGGCGACTCATCGGCGCCAAGATCGCCGGCGTCCTCGTGACCGAGGCGCTGCAGGTCGTCATCTTGACCCTCGTCGCCCTCGCGCTGACGTGGCGCCCACGCGGCGGGATCGGCGGCGGTCTCGAGGTCGCGGCGCTCTTGGTGCTCGGTTCGGCCGGCTGCGCCGGCATCGGTTTGGCGCTGGCGGGACGTCTTCGCGCCGAGGTGAACCTCGCCGCCAGCAACGGGCTCTATCTCGTGTTGTTACTGCTCTCCGGGATCGTCGTGCCGCTGTCGTCGCTGCCGAGTTCGATTCGCCGCGTCGCGGTGGCGCTCCCGCCGGGGGCCATGGCCGAAGGACTCCACCGGGTGCTGGGTCAGGGTCTGGCGCCGACCGGCACGGACTGGCTCGTGCTGGCGATCTGGGCGCTGGTCGCCCCGCTCGTCGCGGCCCGCACGTTCCGCTTCGACTAGGCGCGCAGGGCCTTGATACCCTTCGCCAGCACGTCCTTCGGTATCGCGCCGAAATAGATCTGAGTGACGACGCCCCTGGAGTTCACGAACGCCGTCTCGGGGATCGTGGCGAACTTGAAGATCCCCGTCGTCACCACGCCGTTCGGATCGTAGGCGACGGGGAACGTGACGCCACTCTTCTCCACGAACTTCTGCGCCGCGCCGCGCGACACGTCGTCGGCGTCGATGCCCACGACGTGAATGGCGCCTTCGTTGTGATGGCGTAGGTACGTCGCGACTTGGGGCATCTCGCCTTGGCACGGCGGACAGACGCTCGCGAAGAAGATCAGGACCGCGGCGTGATGACGCTTCCACGGCGCTTCGATCGTGCCGCCACGCAGACCACTCAACGAGAACGAGGCGACGGACTTGCCCACGAGCGCACTCGTGGGTTCTCCGTCGTTCGTCGTGACCTTGCCGCCGGTGAGGATCGACACCACGACGATCGCGATCACCGCCAACGCCGAGCCGACACTTATGTACAACGTCTTGGGCGACGGACGTCGACGCGGTGGACTAGTGGTGTCGGACAAGTACGTCAACCGCCATCAAGACGAAGAGCGCCGTCAGGTACGTGATGGAGAAGTGGAAGAGACGCATGGCCTCGCCGACGTCGGCCCGGTCATTACGTGCGTGTCGATGGAGTCGCGCGGCGTAGAACGTGAACATTCCCCCGAGGACGGTCGCCGACACGGCGTAGACGACGCCCAGGTGAGCGGTCGGCCCGATCAACACGGTGAGTGCCCACATCAGCACCGAGTAGATGAGGATCTCGAGCGTCGTGTGACGAAGCGACGCCACCACCGGCATCATCGGGACGTTGGCCGCCTCGTAGTCGTCGCGGTAGCGCACCGCGAGCGCCCAGAAGTGCGGCGGTGTCCAGATGAAGATCACCAGGAACAAGAGCACCGGCGTCCACGTGAGCGAGTTCGTCACCGCGGCCCAGCCGATCAGCACCGGCACGGCGCCCGCGGCACCACCGATCACGATGTTCTGGCGGCTGCGACGCTTCAGCCACAGCGTGTAGATGAAGACGTAGAAGGCGGTCGCCGACATCGCCAACCACGCTGAGAGTTGATTGACCCAGAGCGCGAGGATCACGAACGCCACGACTTCGAGACCGACCGCGAACACGGTGGCGTCGCGCGCCGACATGACGCCCGTGACGAGCGGCCGACGCTTGGTGCGTTCCATTATCGCGTCGATGTCGCGGTCGATGACCATGTTGAACGTGTTGGCGCCGCCGGCGGCGAGGGTGCCACCGCACAGCGTCGCGACCATCAACCACAGACCAGGTATGCCGTTCGCGGCGACGATCATCGTCGGAATGGTGGTCACGAGCAACAGTTCGATAATGCGGGGCTTCGTGAGCGCGAGATATCCCCGCAGGACCTCGCCCAAGGAATGGCGAGCGGGGGCCGTGAGCGTCATGGCGAAATTCTACGGGACCCTCAATTACCTAGTCTGAAGAGATGGGTGAATCGACACGTCGCGTCGTTCCGGGCCCCACCTTTCGTTGGTTCGCCCTGGCTTCGTTCATTTCGATGATCGTCATCGTGCTGAGCGGCGCCGCCGTGCGACTCACCGGGTCCGGCTTGGGCTGTCCGGACTGGCCCACCTGCTTCAAGGGGCGAATCACTGGTTCGTGGAGCATCCACCCCTTCATCGAGTACGGGAATCGCGTCGTGACCGTGACGTTGATCTTCGTCACGGTGGCGACGCTGGTGGCGGCGATCTTTCGAGAGGTCCGACGCCAGGACCTGATAATCCTCTCAGGAATGTTGATCGCGGGGGTCGTCGTCGACGCGATCCTGGGCGCCTTCGTCGTCTACAGCAAGCTCAATCCGTGGCTCGTCTCGTTGCACATGCTGCTGTCGCTGTCGATGGTCGTGATCAGCGCGGTGCTCTATCACCGCTCAAAGTACGTCTACGGACCGGGGGCGCGACGCGACGTGCGCGACCGGCACTTCCTCCTCATCGCGCGTCTCCTCTGGATCCCCTTCGTCGTGCTGCTGATCACGGGCACGATGACCACCGGTTCGGGCCCGCACGCCGGCGCGTCCCAGGGGCAACTCGTGGCCCGACGCCTCCCCTTCGCGTTCTCCTCGGCGGCCTGGGTCCACTCGCTCGCCGCGGTGCTGTTCATCGGCCTCATCACGGGACTCTTGTTCGCGATCTGGACCAGGGACGCGCCGCGCGCGCTGCGTTTCGGCGTGCGCCGGCTCGTCATAATCTCGCTGGTGCAGGCGGCGATCGGCGTGACCCAGTACCTGACCCACGTGCCGCCGCTCCTCGTGGAACTCCACGTCGCCGGCGCGGTGTCGCTCACGATCGGCGTCACCCAGTTCCACCTGAAGCAGAGCGCCCACGACCGTGAACCGGGCACGCGACGTGTCAAGGGCCCGGTCGAGTCACTCGACGCCCTCCGTTAGTCACTTCGGGCCGGTGTCGCCCGGTCCGTGATCACCTCGTCGCGGTGACGGCGCGCAGATCAGCGAGCGAGTCGCCCATCACCCGGGCGAGATCGCTCATCTCCGGTGACGAGACCCAAAGTTCGAAGGAGGTCTTGAAGAGCGCGATCGCGACCTCGCCGGTGAGGGCGGCCGTAGGACCGGCCACCCCACGCTGGCGCAGCGCCCCGGCGATCGCCGCCGCGAGTGAGGAGAGTTTGATCAGTTCTCGCTCGCGCAACTCCGCGCTGGCGTCGATGATCCGCTGTCGCTGGATCGCGAACGCCCGGCGCTGGTTGAAGAGGTCGCCGGCCGCCGCCAGGGCGACGGAGACGGCTTCAATGGGCGTTGCCGAGGCTGGAGCCTCGATCACGGTGGCGACGAGCAGGTCCTGAAGCGCTTGTGCGCCGAAGAAGAGGACTTCTCGCTTGTCCGCGAAGTGACGAAAGAACGTCCGTTCGGTCAGTCCCGCCCGTTCCGCAATCTCCGCGACCGTCGTCTGATCGAAGCCGCGCTCCCCGTACAGCTCCATCGCCGCCTGGGCCAGGCGTCCACGACCGTCCGGTTCCCAACGCACCATGGGGTAATCCTACGCCTTGTTGACAGTGACTGACATCATGGCTATAGTGATGGCAGTAACTGACATCAAAGACGCAACGGACGTCAATGTCAACACTGCAAAGGAGACCATCATGCGTGTATTCGTCACCGGCGCGTCGGGCTGGATCGGCTCGGCCGTCGTCCCGGAACTGATGAGCGCCGGCCACGAGGTCGTCGGCCTGGCTCGCTCGGACGCCGCCGCGGCCGCCGTCGCGGCGAACGGCGCCGAGGTGTTCCTCGGCTCCCTCGATGACCCCAGTGGTATTCAAGGTGCCGTCGCCCGGTGTGACGGCGTCATCCACCTGGGGTACAACCACGACTTCTCGCAGATGGAAGCGGCCGCGAACACCGACCGGGCCCTCATCGACGCCGTCGGCGCCGAGTTGAAAGGGAGCGACCGGCCCTTCGTCGTGGCCGGCGGCGTCCTCGGACTCGCCCCGGGGCGCCTGGCGTTGGAGAGCGACCAACCCGACCCCGATCTCCATCCCCGATCGGCCAACGCCGCGGCAGCACTGTCACTGGCCGATAACGGGGTCCGGTCCTCGTGCGTTCGCTTCGCCCCGACCGTCCACGGACCCGGCGACCACGGTTTCATCGCGACGCTCGTGGCGATCGCGCGCGCTCAGGGACGCTCGGGCTACCTCGGCGACGGGGCGAACTGCTGGCCCGCGGTGCATCGCCTCGACGCCGCGCGTCTCGTACGCCTCACGCTCGAATTGGCACCGGCCGGCTCGTCGGTCCACGCCGTCGCCGAGGCGGGCGTCCCCACCAAGGAGATCGCCGAGGCCATCGGAACGGGACTGGGCCTGCCCGTGGTATCGGTCGCGAGCGAGGACGCGGCCACGCACTTCGGGTGGATGGGCCGATTCTTTGGCATGGACGCCCGAGCGTCGAACGACATCACGCGCGCACTGCTCGGGTGGGAACCGACGCAGCAGGGACTGATCGCGGACTTGGGCGAGGCCTCCTACTTCGCGAGCTGAAACTCAGGCCCCCGCTCTACTGACAGGGACTGCGCGGCCCGTTGAGCGCCACGGGGAACAACGTGCCGTTGATCTTCGCGGCGATGTCACTCGGGCAGAAGCTCGACGTCGGGAGGTTGTACTCGGCGTTGAAGATCGCCTTGTGACCCAGGTACGCGCTCAAGGCCGAACACGTCGAGTACTCGTTGCACTGCTCGGTCAGCACCGCGTCGGCCAGGGGCTCCATCAGCGTCGCGTAGTTGTCGCCGGTGTCGTCGGGGTTCTTGATCACCCACCCGAGTCCGAGTCGATGCATGAAGTCCGCCAGTTTCGTCATATAGGCGACCTCGTCGGCCTGGGTGAGGGTGAACCCCGTCGCGCCGTCGGATCCGGCGTAGGTCTCGTCGAGGTCGGTCTCGACGGCGTCGAAGCCCTTGGCGGCGCACTGCTGGGCGATCATGGCCTCGGTGATGCGCACGGTCGCCGCCGAGTTGATGTTGAGGAAGTGTTCCGGATAGCCCGAGAGCGCGTCACCCAACACCCCGGCGTCTTGATACTGCGCGTAGTACGTCGTCGCGATCCCCTCTTGGGCGGCGCTGTAGTAGTTGCCGGCCGAACCGACCTCGACGTAACAGATGACGTGAGCGCCGCGCGCGTGCAGCGCCGTGACCGTCGACGCCGGGTTCAAGATGCCGTCGATGTCGTACACCTTGGGCGCCGGTGCCGGTTGGCCGTCGGGCAAGGTGTCGTTGGTGCCCAAGTCGGTGGCGTTGCTCAGATCGAGCGGATGGTCGATCTCCCACTGCCACGGCAAGACCTCCGGACCCGGCTTCCACCAGCTGGTCCGCGCGCCTCGCAGAATCATCGTCCTCACGCGCGCCGTGGGCCGCGAGCTCGGAGAGCTCCCGACCCGGTTCCTCGCGACCACGGTGAACGTGTAGACCGCGCCATTGTGAAGCTTGGAGATCGTGCACGTCGTCGACACCGTGACGCAGCGCTTGTTCTGCGGATGCGACGTGACGACGTACGACTCGATCGGCGATCCCCCGTTCGAACGAGGTTTTGACCACTGAACACGTGCGCTACCGCGCCCGGGGATCGCTCGCGCCGACAACGGTGCCGAAGGAGTCGAGACCGTGTGGGCGGCGCCGTTCGCGGACGTCGCCATGGTCGAGGCGAGCGCCATCGCGAGCGCACCCACGAAGGCCGAACGCCCCCACGTGTTGGAACTCATTGATGTGCTCCGCTCCATTGTCCAGATCAGTCGGTGTCGTGTGGAAACCATTGAGAAGCGTGTATTTGAGCCTAACGAGTACTCGGATGGCTAAACCGGCGGGCGAATCACGACGGCGGTGCCATGGAGTCCACGTCCTTGGGAATCAAGCCCAAATGGTGGAGACGATGGGGATCGAACCCACGACCTCAGGCTTGCAAAGCCCGCGCTCTACCAACTGAGCTACGTCCCCGGGGACCTCATCCTACCAGCGCCGTTATTCCGGTTGATGACGACGGATGGCTCGTTCGCGCTGACGGTCCACGCGTAACAGTTGACGTTCGACGTCGGCCCAGTGCAACGGCGTCTCTTCGATCGGCGTGCCGCGGTCCTCGGCGTGCCAGAAGATCGTGAACGCGACGGCCCACATCGGCATGTAGCAGCCGAGTTTGGCGACGAAGCCCGCGAGCTGTTGATCGAAGAGGGGTGTGACGTGCAACAGCGCGTACTGATGGTGCAGCGCCGGATAGAGCGGGTGTTGCGAGAAGATCCAGACGAACGAGAGGCTCGTGACGACCAGCGCCGACGCGAAGACGTAGCCCGCTCGCGCGGCCGGCGAGAGACGCTTGGCGCCCGGGATCACGCCGAGCGCTGGGATCCAGAGCACGAGTCCGACGAACAACACCGCGAGCAACACCAGGTCGCGGCCGAACGACGAATGCGCGCCCCAGTCGACGACCGGCGTGGTGAGGGTCGCGGTGCCGAGCGCCGTGACGAGCACGACCGCGAACCCGGGGTGCGAGAGCCATCGCGTCACCGCGTCGATCGGTCGCGGTCGGGTCAAGCGAGCGAGAACGTTCGTCGGTGTCGCCAGCAACAAGAGCGGCGCGACCAACAACATGATCACAAGACGCTGCACCGTGGCGACCGTGAGCGAGACGGACGCGGCGAGGTCGCCGACCGGCCAGATCGTGACGACCAAGAGCGCGATCAGCGCCCACATCGCGAGCCGACGCTCGTGCTTCGTGGTGACGACCGCGTGATGGGCGACACCGGCGGCGACGATGATCAGCACTTCAGCGATGTGCCAGCGGAACGGCAACAGCGAGGTCACTTCGCTAACGTAATGCGACCTTCCTGGGCCGCGCCCTGGAGTGCTGTGAAATCACTCAACGTCCGGTCCCGGTACGCCATGGCGAAGTCGGCGAAGGCTTCATCGGCCACGTCGGACTTGCCGAGATAGCCCGCGATCTCGGCGCCGCGGCCGCCGCGGGCGTGCGCTCGCGCCAGCGTCCACGCGCAGATCCGACCGTAGGTGACGAGGAGTGACTCGTCGAGTTGCTCGATCGCGATCGCCGCCTTGTTGTCGTAGAGCTGACGCACGTAGTAGTGGCGCGGCGACGATCCCTTCTTCACCGAGTGCCAGCCCAAGAACACGTCGGGCGTCGCCTGCATGAGGCGTTGGCCCCGCACGACACGCTCCCCCGCCGGCAACGTCGACGCGCGTCCCGTCGCCGTCGCGATCACCGACGCGCCGGCCTGTTTCACCTGCAAGAAGAACGGGTCGAGTTCGTCACGCCCGAAGAGCAGCGCGACGTAGCACTCGGTGCCGACGGAACCCACGCCGACGACCTTGCGCGCGGCGTCGACCGGCGTGAACTGCGAGAGCAGTGCTTGACGGTCGCTGCTCAAGGTCGTGGCGTAGCCCGCGAGGAGTCGCTCGACGTCACTCGTGGTGAGGTAGTCGCTTCCCGTGAGTTCGGACAGCGGGACGAGGAGCGGTGGCTTGGCGACGATGCGCGGGCCGTCCTTCGTGTCGACGATCAATTTCGCGTACGCCTGGCGCGTGTCGCGGCCACTGGCGTACGCGACGACGTGGTCGACCTTGTGGATCGCGTTGATCGTGAAGAATCCGCCCAGGTCGGCCATGACGGCGTCGATGTCCAAGGTGGCGTACCACGTGGCCAATCGATCTTCGCCGGCGAATCGTCGGATCGACAGACGATACTCCTGGGCCGCCGCCAGGGCGATGCGCTCCTGTTGGGCGTCACGGTGACCGAGGTGTGACGACGCGATCGCGAGTGAGGCGACAAGCCGCTTCAGGTCCCACTCGAAGGGGCCTTCGTCGGTCTCGTCGAAGTCGTTCACGTCGAAGACCAGGCGACGTTCGGGCGAGGAGAAGAGGTTGAAATTGGAGAGATGGGCGTCCCCGCAGAGCTGCACGTCGATCGAGGTACTCGCGCCCCTCGCCAGGTCCTCGGCCATTAAGAGGGCGTTGCCGCGATAGAACGACAGTGGATCGGCGAGCATCCGCGAATACCGCAGCGGCAGGAGATCGCTCTGGCGCGACTCTCCCTGCCACATCAGCCGAGCGACCGGGTCGTAGTTGACCGGGCGGTCCTTCACCGTGGCGATCGCGCCGCGCGGTGTCGACTCGCGTTGCGCCTGGCCGCGGGTCTTTCTCTCCTCGGGGGTCAGTGGTCTCGTCGTTGCCATGGTCACGCCAATTTCGGATTCGTTACGCCGTAGGGTTCGCCGCGCAGCCGCGGCCCGACATTACTCACGATGAGCAGGCCCATAATCAGGTCAGCCACCAAGATACAGCCGGGAAAGAGCACCCCGGCCGTGGTCAACTTCGACAAGGTCAGCAACGTGATCGCACAGTTCGTGGAACCCAAGAAGAAGAGCCGCGGTGATTCGGTGTGCGGCGCGAGCCACGACTTTCGGATCGTGGGGAGTGCGGCCATTTGATCGGCGACCACGAACGACACCAGCGCGACGGTCGGCTCATCGACGAACGCCCAAAAGACCAGTCCAGCGACGGACACCGCGCCGCACACGGCGTCAAAGGCGCCCAGTTTCCACACGCCGTGAGGATTGCGGAACGACGCAACGACGACCGCGCAGGGGACGAGACCCAGCATCAACGTCATCAGCGCCGCGAGTCCCACGTGTTGTTGAATCTCGACGCAGAAGGCGAGGACGCCCTCGATACCCCAGAGCGACCACGTCACCCGGTTCGGTGCGGTGTCACCGCGCAACGTGTCGCGAATGTAGCCGTAGGCACCAAACGCCGAGAGCGCCGCCGCCAGGTAGACGAAACTTGGATCGATCACCGAACAAGTCTGCCCGCTGTCTTGCGTCACCGCGCCCGTCGCACGGTTCAACCGCGACGTGCGCTGCGTTAACCTCGGCGTTCGTGGACGCGCGGACCTTTCTCGGAATGGAACGCACCGGTGAGGCGACGTGGTCGTTCGAGGTCACCGAGCGGGTCATCACGCCGGGCAACTTCCTCTTCGGCGGCTGCGGACTCGCCTCGGCCCTGGTCGCGCTTGAAGAGGCGAGCGCTCGTCCGACCATTTGGGCGACGGCGCAGTATCTCTCGTACGCGCCGCTCGGTTCAACGGTCACCGTGCAGACGGACCTCGCGGTCGTCGGCGGACACGTGACCCAGGCGCGCTCGACGACCTACGCCGAAGGTCGCGAGATTTTGACGGTGAATGGTGCCTTCGGCACCGGTGAGTTGAGCGCCGAGTCGCCGTGGGTCACCATGCCGAAGGTCGACGCCCCTGAGAAGTGCCCGGCGCGCGTTACGCACAACCGGTTCAATCGATCGATCTTCAATCACCTCGAGACCCGAATCGCGCTCGGCCGCCCCTTCGACGAGATCGAAACACCGGGATCACCAGTGTCGGCCCTGTGGTCGCGAATTCCGGGTCATCTCGACCTGTCGTCGGCCACGCTCGCCATTTTCGGGGACTACGTCGCCGGTGGCCTCTCCCAGCCACTCGGCTACCACACGATGGGACGAAGTCTCGACAACACCATCCGTGTCGTCACGCTCGAACCGACGGAGTGGGTGCTCACCGAGATACACATGCACGCACTCTCCGGCGGCTTCGCGCAAGGCACGGCCTTCATGTGGAGTGAGTCCGGCACCTTGCTCGCCACCGCCAGTCAATCCATCGCGGCCCGCCGATGGGACCCGGCGCCCCTTTAGGCCCGGAGTGACCGTCGGCTAGATTGGTACCCCTGCGGGGCTATAGCTCAGTCGGTTAGAGCGCGTCACTGATAATGACGAGGTCGTAAGTTCGATTCTTACTAGCCCCACCAAGAGTTGGATGCAACTGGCGTGGAGCTCGTGGCGCACGCACTACCAGGAGATCCGCATGTACCTACGAAGGTCGTTGCCGGCGATTGCGGCGGTACTCGTTCTCGGCCTCTCGCCGCTCACGATGAGCAGCCCTGCGGTGGCTGCGACTCACCCCGCACCTCCGGACACGTCGTTCTGCGTCCCTTTCGTAAACAACCTGGAGGCGCTGCGATCGATCAGCTTCATGGGCAACGTGCCCCTCGCGGCTACGGTCGCGAACGGCCCAAGGACGGGCGCGTACCTTACGACTCTGCTTCGCGACATCAACGACCAGGTCAGGATCTTCAACGTCGAGGTCACCAGCACCCAGTCCTCAAGCCGGGAGGACCTACTGAACGCTACGATCGCCGACCTGCGCGCCGAGACCACGCGCGTCCAGGCCTACCGAAGGGCCGTGGCGCACTTGATCGCTACGAAGGACCCGGCCGTTCTCACGATGGCCAACGCCGACGTGGCGGTCGACGCGAACAGGAGTTGTCTCGTGTGGGCACAGCAACTGATCCTCGGCTTCGTCTTCGCCGAGTTCGCCGTCACCAACGCGCAAGTGGGTAACCTTCCCGGCGACGGTGCGCACGGCGTGGCGACCGCGAAGGGTCTCGATCAAGAGGGCCGTCTGTACAGAGGTCTCGTGACCGTCAAAGTCCTCAAGGTGCGCTCGAAGACCGGACCCCTGCGAACGGCCAAGTTGGTGATCACCGAGTCGTTGTACACCGTCGGAGTCTGTCTTACGTTCTCCGGCAAGAGCACCAACTACAACGAGGCGTTCAGCGCACGCGTGTGTTAGCGACGCGCCGAATAAGTCACGTACCGCTTGACTGCTCCACGCTCAACGGTGACTCGCCAGATACCAGAAAATGGTCAGCGCCACCACGAGGCCAATAAGCCCACCGACGTATCTCCACACGGCACCCGCCGGTTTGGCGTAACCGTCATCCTCATCCTTCTCGGCGTCGAAGCCTTCCATGCTGGCAATGGTACAAAACTTGGACCGACGCAGAAGGCTTGACCGATGACGCCGGTGCGGCGCTGTGTGAGCACTGCTGGGTCCGTGGTGATGAAACCGCTCTCGACGAGCGAATGACGATGCCATCGACATCGAAAGTCCAAAAGCCAACGATCAAGACCGCGAGCCCCCGGCATCAGGTGACCCCGATATCGTTCGAACGGGGACGGCGACACGCCACGATCATCCAACAAGGGGGAAACTTCGATGAACCTCTGTCGTAAGGGCACGATCGTTGGGATCCTCTTCGCCGCGGCACTCGGCCTCACGACGCCTGCGTCGGCATCGTCCGCGCACTTCAAGCACGCCGGGGCCATCGCACTCGACCACGAGGGACACCTCTGGGTGGCGAACAACGACTACTTCGGCCTCACCGAGATCGATGCCAGCACCGGCAGCGTCATTCGCGTCATCAACAACCAGGCTGACGGCTTCATCGATCCCTCGGGTATCGCCGTCGACGGCGGCGACGTGTGGGTGGTGAGCGGCGGCGTGACCTACGCCAACGGCACGAGTCACGTCGGAACGGTGACCGAGCTCAACGCCGCGACTGGGTCGTTGATCAGAACCGTCAGTAGCAAGCGACACGGCATCACGGGTCTCGACGCCATCAGTGTTGACGCCAACAACGTATGGGTTATGGCGGACGGCGGCTCACGGCTCGCCGAGCTGTCAAGCAGCACGGGCAAGGTCGAGCGTGTTCATCGAGGTCGTGAGCGATACGCCGAGCCGAGTGGCATGGCCATCAGCGACGGCCACCTCTGGGTGGCCAGTCCGGAGATCAGTGACGGGGTCATCGAACGCAGCGCGGTAACGGGGAACAAGATTCGAACGATCACGCCTACCAAGTTGGAAACCCCGCCGGGAGGCGGTATTCGGTCGCGCACGTTCCTCGGACCCCAATTCGTCGCTGCCGACGCCCGCTACGTATGGATCGCCAACGAAGGCGGCGTCGCCGCCAAACTCTTCGGCTCGGTCACCCAGATCGACGCGACGACCGGCAAGGTCGTTCGCACGATCGACTCCCGCGCCGATCATTTCTGGGGCACGATCACGAGCATCGTGTCCGACGGGAGGCACGTGTGGATCGCCAATGGCACCGACGACTATCGCGGTCGGCGACACGGCGACACGGTGACGGAGCTCAACGCATCGAACGGCTCGCTCGTTCGGGTCATCAAGCTCCACAACGGCATCTACTCCGATCCGGTGGGCCTGGTGTCGAACGGCGTCGACGTATGGGTCAGCGACCAGGGTGGCGGCGCTTACGGCATCGGGAGCGTGATCGAACTCAGTGCGGCCACGGGCACCGTGGTCCGAGTGGTCCGCTGACGACTACCGGCCCGTTCGTTCGCGGTGTGCGCACCCCGGCCAACAACACGGCCGACGTTGACCCTCTTCCAGCTCCTCTTTGGTTCGGCGGATACGACGCTCCCGCGTCACCTTCTGCTTGGCGTCTTCGACCCAACAGATGAACTCGTTGCGGGCCAGCGGTGTGATGTCCATCCAGGCGTCCAACGCCGCGGGATTGGCGATCAATTCTTGCCGTAGGTCGCCGGGGAGCTTGTGCACCACGCCGCCCGGTAATCGCTGCACGCTCACACGGCGAGAGTAGTTGTTCTCGTCCGTCACGGGGCGCCGTCGTCAGGTCGTGGTCGTCGCGCGCGCGCGAGTCGCCACGAGCGGCGCCATCAGGTCGCCGTGCTTGTCGATCCGCTTCAGCACGTCCTTCGTCTCGAATCGCAGTACGTCGGATCGTCCGGATTTCGCACAGCGGTCGACCTCTTGCCACGTGACCGGCGTTGACACCGTGGGCTCCGGTCGCGCGCGCATCGAGTACACGGCCACCGTCGTCTTCGAAGAACTGTTCTGGCTCCAATCGATGAGGACCTTGCCCTGGCGGAGACTCTTTCGCATCAACGAGACGACCTCAGCGCGATGATCACGTTCAATCGCTCGAGCAATTTCGTGCGCCCGCTCGCCGAGTTGTTCCCACGACGTGCGCTCCACGCGCATGTACAGCTGGAGACCCTTGGACCCGCTCGTCTTGGCAAAGAGGCGATCGCGATCGAGGCGTTCGCCCACCCACCGCGCGACCCGACAGCACTCGACGATGGTCGCGCCGGGACCGGGGTCGAGGTCGAACACCATGTAGTCCGGCGGGGCGGGCACCGCCTTGCCCTTGGCGACGTGCCACAGCGGCACGTGGAATTCAATCGCCGCCAAGTTGGCCGCCCACAAGAGCGACGGTCGGTCCCTCACTTCGATGTAGTCGATCGGCTCGTGTTCGCCGCTCTTGGACGGCACCTCGATCGTGGGGATCCACTCCGGTTGACGGACCGACGCGTGCTTCTCGAAGAATGAGGTTCCTTCCACGCCGTGCGGGTATCGACGCAATGTCGTCGGCCGACCACGAAGATGCGGCAACATGACGTCGGCGATTCGGGCGTAGTAGTCCAGCATCTGACTCTTCGTGAACCCCGTATCGGGATACAGGACCTTGTCGAGGTTGGAGAGGGACAACTCACGGCCGTCGATGGCGGTGAGGACGCGCTCAGGACTCACGAACAACCTCTTTGGCGCTCTTGTCGAGGCGCAGTCCACGCCATGACGGTTGACGCAGGTTGCCGTCGTTCGTCCACTCCGCGAACTGGACCTCGCCCACGACCGTCGGACGCACGAAGTGCGCGAGCGCTGTCTCGGCGCGGCTCAACGGTGCCGAGAACGGTGTCGACGCGCGCGCGAGGGGCTTCAAACGCTTGAGTAGATCGTCGCGCGTCGCGGCGGTGAACCCGGTTCCCACTTTGCCAACGTAAGCGAGTCCCTCCTTGGTCGGGATGCCCATCAAGAGCGCGCCGAGGCTGCCGTCGCGTTCGCCCTTGCCCTCGGTCCATCCGCCGATGACGACCTCTTGCGTGAGGAAGTTCTTCACCTTAATCCATTCGCCACTGCGCGAACCGGACGAGTAACGCGAGCCGCGGCGTTTGATGACGACGCCTTCGAGTCCGCGCTCGCGCGCAATGTCGAGGACCTTGGAACCGGCGGTGTTGGTGATCGACGGCGGCGTGGCGAACGTCTCGCCCTGCAGCTTGAGCGACTCGAGTGCGCCGCGGCGCTCGTCGTAGGTGCGGTCCATGATCGTTCGGCCCTCGAGATACAACAGATCGAAGGCGAAGAAACTCGCGGGGATCTCGAATCGGAGTTTCTCGATCACCGACGTCGACGTGACGTGCAGGCGCTTGGAGAGCGTCGAGAAGTTGGGTCGACCTTCGTGGTCCAGGGCCACGATCTCGCCGTCCAGGATCGCCGACCTCGATCCCAAGTGCGTGCCGATGTCGCGTAGCTCGGGGAACGTGGACAACAGACTCTTGTCGTTCCGGGTGAAGGCACGCACTCGCCCCGCGTCGACGTACACGATCGCGCGCACGCCGTCCCACTTGAACTCATAGGCCCAGCCCGCGTCCCTCTTCGGGAGTTCGCCGGCCGTGGCCAACATGGGCTTGAGGTGTTGGGGCATTGCCTCGAAGTACGCCGGGGCCGGGTCCATCCGATGGATCATCCAGTTGTCGTCCTCGAGGGGAAACAGAACGTAACGTCCGGAGGCGCGCCGTCCGTGCAGCACGACCATGACCTCGTTGGTCCGCCACTTCTCGGTCTCGTAGGTCCCGTGATCCCAGATGGTGACCTGACCGGCGCCGTACTCGCCTTTGGGGATCGTCCCCTCGAACGTTCCGTAGTCGAGGGGATGGTCTTCGACGTGCACGGCGAGATGATTGGTCTCGGGGTCCATCGGGAGACCCTTCGGAAGGGCCCACGAGACGAGGACCCCGTCTCGCTCGAGGCGAAAGTCCCAGTGCAGCGCGCGCGCGTGGTGCTCTTGGATCACGAACGTCGGGAGCGCCGACGTCTTCCTCGCGGCCTTCGGGGCCGGACCCATCGGCTCGGGGGTCTTCTTCGGGTCGCGCTTCGCCCGATAGGCGCCGAGTTTCGAGGTCGGGCGCGTCGTCCGAGAGTCGTCGGCGCGAGCCATGAAACGTGTCGGCCTTACTTCTTCTTGGCGATCTTCGCTTCGCTCACCGCACGAACGAGTTCGGCCTTGGTCATCTTCGACGTGACCTCGATCTTCAGACGCTTCGCGCGCTCGACCAACTCGTCCTTGGTCATCGAGTCAAGACCCTGGCGTTCGCGGTGCGCCGAGACCTTCAGACTCGCGCTCTTCGAGGGCGCGGTCACCTTGGCCGCGGCCCGCGTCGGTCGCTTCCCCGACGATCGATCGATCGACGCCTGCAGCGCCGCCATCAGATCGATGACGTTCGACTTCGGCCGATCCTCCGAGCCGCGCACGACGGCGTGCCCCGCGCGCT
This sequence comes from uncultured Acidimicrobiaceae bacterium, assembly GCA_963802735.1. Lineage (GTDB taxonomy): Bacteria > Actinomycetota > Acidimicrobiia > Acidimicrobiales > RAAP-2 > RAAP-2. The sequence continues at coordinate 110,716 of CAWDJY010000001.1, forward strand.
TTTGTTCGATGAGCTCCTCGACACGTTCGCGGTAGGTGTTCTTGTAGCGGCTCGGATCCCACTCGTCGGTCAAGGACTCGACGAGTTTCTTGGCGATGGCGAGTTCGCGGGCGTTCGCGTCGCCCACGGGCGGCAGGCTGTCGAGCTCTTCTTCGGGGTCACGAATCTCGTCTTCGAAGAACATGGTTTCGAGCATGAGTACCTTCTCAGCGGGACGAACCGCGACGAGGTGTTCCTTGTCGCGCAACACGAGCGTCGCGATGCCGACCTTCTTCGTCTCGAGCATGGCCTGCAGCAACAACGCGTAGGCGCGGTCGGCTCCCTTGCCCTTGGGCGCGAGATAGTACGACTGACGGAAGAAGATCGGGTCGATCTCGTCGAGGTCGACGAAGTCCTGGATCTCGATCAGTTCGGACTTGCCTGGCGCGGCGTCGGCCATCTCCTCGCGCGTGACGACGACGTACTCACCACCGCCCAGCGGATAGCCGTTCACGATGTCATCGCTCGAGAGTTCCTCACCGGTCTCTTCGTCGACCTTCTTGTAGCGGACGCGATTCGAGGTGTTCTTGTGGAGTTGGTTGAAGTGGATGGTCTGATCGGTCGTGGCACTGAAGAGACCGACGGGGACGCTCACCAATCCAAAGCTAAGGAATCCTGACCACGTCGCGCGCGCCATGTTTATTTCTCCTCATCGAGTGATTCGAGAGACCGACAGTTCAAAAATTTACCATCGGGAGGCACCAATTCTCAAAAAACATTGACAACACCCGTGTACGCGTGCATTTCCGTGTGTCCACCGAAGTGTCACACGGCCGTCGTACGTTGAAATCATGTCCCTTCCGATGTACCACTCACCACTCGCGCCGCGGTGCACGTTGTGCGAGGACCACCTTCAGCACTGCCACGGCACGGCGATCGTAATGAACGACGACTCGCACGTCTGCTCCGACGACCCGGACTGCACGCTCAGCGTCAACGAGCACTGGTTCATGTCAGTGGAGGACGACTAGGCGCGACGGTGTAAATTTCGGATTCGCGGGTAATCGCGCTTACCAAAGGATCCGTCATGGCCGAACAAACCTCTGAGTCGGTGATCTTCGCCTTCGCCGACGAAATCGTCGATCGACTCGCCGAGAGCAACCCAATCTTCGCGACCGAATCCGGTATCCCCGGCTACGACCACTTGTTGCCAGACTTCTCGGTGGCCAAACAGCGTCGTGACCAAGAACAGGCGGTCCGTGACCTCCAACACCTGGAGACGCTCGAGGTCCGCGGTGACGTCGACCGAATCGCCGCCATGGTGATTCGTGAACGACTCGCGGTGCAGCTCGCGCTCTACGAAGCCGACGAAGAGCGTCGGACGTTCTCGGTGCTCAACTCACCGATCGCCGCGATACGGCAGGTCTTCGAACTGATGCCCCTCGCCTCGGCCGAGAACGCCAAGAACGTCGCCCGGCGATTGTCGAACGTCCGCGCGTCCCTCGACACCTGGCGCGGCGCGCTCCTCATCACCGCGGCCGAACACGAGCTGCCCGCCGCGCGACACATCCTCGGGGTCGCCGATCAGGCCGACACGTGCGCGGCCGGTGCGTTCAGCGAGTTCGCCCAACGCACGGCCGCCGCGACGGGCGTCGACTTCGAGTCCTCCGGCCTTCGTGCCGCGGCCCAGGACGCCGAAGCGGCCTACACCGACTTCGCCGCGTGGATGCGTTCGGACCTCGCGCCCAGGGCCTCGACGAAGGAGGCCTGCGGCGAAGAGCGCTACCAGCGATGGTCGGCCTACTGGTCGGGGGCGACGCTCGACCTGCACGAACTGTACGAATGGGGCTATCAGGACCTGCGGCGGATCAACACGCGGATGTGGGAGATCGCGAACGAACTCCAACCCGGCGCGAAGAGCTTGGTCGAGGTGGCCGATCTGCTCGACAACGACCCCGCTCGCTCGATCGACGGCACCGACGCGCTCCTCACGATGCTCAAGGCGTTCACGGCGCGCACGACGGACGAACTCGACGGCGTGCACTTCGACATCGACGATCGGATTCGATTCTGCGACGCCCGTCTGGCACCCGAGGGTTCGGCCGCGGCCCCGTTCTACATCAACCCCAGTGAAGACCTGAGTCGACCCGGCACCACGTGGTTCCCGACGCTCGGCAAGACCAAGTTCTCGTGGTGGCGATTCGCCTCGACCTGGTATCACGAGTCGATCCCGGGTCATCACCTCCAGATCGCCACGGCCTTGCTGGCGTCGGATCGTCAGAGCCGATTCCACCGACTCGTCGGCAACACCAGCGGGTACGCCGAGGGTTGGGCGCTCTACGCCGAGCGGCTCATGGACGAACTTGGCTACTTCTCGGACCTCGGTGACGAGCTCGGCTACCTCGCCAATCAGGCCTTGCGCGCGGCGCGCATCGTCGTCGACGTGGGGCTGCACCTCGAACTCGACGCCCCGTCAGACCTCGGCGTGTTGGGTGACCTCGGCGACTGTTCGAGCAAGCGCTGGACGGCCGAGATGGCGGTGGCGCTCCTCGAGGAGTGGGCCATCCAGGACCACCCGATGTCGGTCTCCGAGGTCGACCGCTACCTGGGACTGCCGGCCCAGGCCATCTCCTACAAGGTCGGCGAGCGGATCTGGCTCGAGTCACGCGAAGCCGCGAAGAAGCGCCTGGGCGACCGATTCGACCTCAAGGCGTTCCACGCCCACGCGTTGGTACTTGGTCCCCTCGGCCTCGACGACTTCTCGGCCGAGATGGATCGCTGGGACGGAGGTCTCTAGCGACGGCTCGTTCGTCCAGTTGGGATCGGGCCGCGTCCCGCGTGCGTTACCGTCTTGATTGAACAAAGGACGAACATGGCGAACGACCGATCAACGCTCACGAGCGCGGAGCGAGAGAAGGCTTCGGTCTTTCACTCGTGGTCCGCGCAGGCGACCCTCAACCCCTTGATGGTGAAAGACGCCGAGGGCGTCTACGTCACCGGCGAGGACGGCACGACGTACCTAGACCTCTCCTCGCAGTTGGTCAACACCAACATCGGTCACCAACACCCGGCCGTCGTTCGCGCCATCCAAGAACAGGCCGCGACGCTGTGCACGATCGCGCCCCAGCACGGGTACGTCGCGCGCTACCGCGCGGCCGAACTCATCCTGGACCGTTCCTTCGAAGGGGCCGCGAAGGTCTTCTTCACCAACGGCGGCACCGAGGCCATGGAACACGCCATCCGCATGGCCCGTCTCTTCACCGGTCGTCACAAGGTGCTGTCGGCCTATCGCAGCTACCACGGCGCCACCGCGACGTCGATCAACCTGACCGGCGACCCGCGGCGTTGGCCGAACGACACCGGCGCGGCCGGCGTCGTGCACTTCTTCGGGCCGTTCCTCTACCGCTCGACGTACCACGCAGCGACCGAGGCCGAGGAGTGCCAGCGTGCGCTCGAGAGCTTGGAGGAGACGATCCGATTCGAGGGGCCGGCGGCCTTCGCCGCGATCGTGCTCGAGACGATCCCCGGCACGGCAGGGATCATGGTGCCGCCGAAGGGTTTCCTCGCCGGCGTTCGCGAGATCTGCGATCGCTACGGCATCGTCTACATCGCCGACGAGGTGATGTGCGGGTTCGGACGCACCGGTTCATGGTTCGCGTTCCAGCAACACGACGTGAAGCCCGACCTCGTTACCTTCGCCAAGGGTGTCAACTCGGGCTACGTGCCGCTCGGCGGCGTGATCTTGAACGAGGCCATCAGCGCGGCGTTCAACGACCGGGTCTACCCCGGTGGTCTCACCTACTCGGGACACCCGCTCGCGTGCGCGGCCGCGGTCGCGACCATCGAGGCGATGCAGAACGAAGGGATCGTCGAGAACGCCCAGCGCGTCGGCGACCAGGTGCTGCGACCGGGCCTGGAGGCGCTGGCGCAGAAGCACAGGATCATCGGCGACGTGCGCGGGCTCGGGGTCTTCTTCGCCCTCGAACTGGTGACGGACCGAGCGACGAAGGAGCCGCTCGCCCCGTACGGAGGGACGTCGCCGGCCATGAACGAGATCGTGGCGGCCAGTCGCAACGAGGGGCTGCTCATCTTCACCAACTTCAACCGCGTCCACGTCGTGCCGCCGTGCACCATCACGCCCGCGGAGGCCGGTGACGGACTCGCGCGGCTCGACCGCGCGCTGAGCGTGGCGGACCACTACTACACGGGCGAGTGACGAACGAAGAGTTGCGAATCGTGGCCGCGTCGCTGATGCGCGAGTTGGGTCACGAATTCGTCGGACGAACCTTGAGCGACGAACAACTCGTCGCCTTCAGCGAAGAACTGCGGACGCTGCTCGAGCGCGTGACCGACGCGCCCGCGCGCGCGCGCGTGATGTCGCGCGAATCCCTCGAGGAGTTCACGTTGAGGATTCCGAGCTACGACGGGATCGGTGAGCGCCAGCTCTTCTCCGACTCCATCGTCGCGGGCGCGGCCAATCCCATGGGACTCGCGGCGCAGTTGTGGCGCGACGGTGACGTCGCGTGCATGCGCGTGACACTGGGCAAGGCCTTCGAGGGCGCGCCGGGACGAGCCCACGGGGGTGTCGTCGCCGCGTTGTTCGACGAGGTGATGGGCCTCATGAACGTGATCCACGGCGCGATGGCCTTCACCGGCCAACTGGACATCACCTACCGAGCGCCGACGCCCGTCGGCGAGCCGATCGTCGCGCGCGCGTGGCTGACGGGACAGGAGAACCGCAAGCAGTTCGTCGAGGCCACGTTGCACGCCGGTGACCGCTTGGTCGCGAGCGCCACGGCGCTCTTCATCACGGTCGACCGCGCCACGTTCCTCGAACAGATATTGGCGCCCGAGGGGTAGCGGTGGCGATCTCGCTGCGCCACCACTTCGGTTCGAGCAAGGTCCCTCGAACGATCACCCCCGCGTTCTGGGGCCTCAAGGTCCTCACCACGGCGATGGGCGAAGCGACATCCGATTACTTCGTCAATCGATTCGATCCCCGTGCCGCCGTGGCCGTGACCGCGGTCGTCTTCGTCGTCGTGCTCTGGTGGCAGCTGCGGATGCCGACGTATCGAACCGTGCCGTACTGGTCGGCCGTCGTGATGGTCAGCGTCTTCGGCACCATGTGCGCCGACGTGGTCCACGTCGAGTTCGGCGTCCCCTACGTCGTCTCGGCGATCACGTTCGCCGTCGTGCTCGCCGTGGTCTTTTGGGCGTGGTTCCGCGTCGAAGGAACGCTGTCGATTCACAGCATCCTCTCCACGCGCCGCGAACTCTTCTACTGGGTGACGGTGACGGTCGCCTTCGCCCTCGGCACCGCCGTCGGTGACTTCACGGCGACCGTGGCCAAACTCGGCTACTTCAGCTCCGGGCTGTTGTTCACTGGGCTGATCGTCCTTCCGGCGCTGGCCTTCGGGGTCACGCGAAGGAACGCGGTGCTGCTGTTCTGGGTCGCCTACGTCCTCACGCGACCACTCGGCGCGTCCTACGCCGACTGGATGGGCAAGCCCAAGGTCGTGGGCGCACTCGGATGGGGCTCGGGCAACGTCGCGCTCGTCCTCTCGAGCGTCATCGTGGTCGCCGTCGCCGTTCTGGCCAAGGTCGAGTCCCGTTGGGAACGCCGGGGCGGTCTCGAGGTGACCGGATCACGACGTTCGTCTTTAATATGGTCCAATGCCCGCCATCTCCGTCGAAAATCCACTCGAACTCGCCAAGGCCGTCAAGCCCGAGACCACTGAGCGTCCCCGTCGCGTGAAGTCCATCACGACGGCGCCGCGCGGGCTCGAGGGCGAGGGCTTCCCGGTTCGCCGCGCCTTCGCCGGCATCGACATGGCCGACCTCGATCCGTTCGTGCACATGGACCAGATGGGTGAGGTCGACTACGGTCCCGGCGAACCCAAGGGCACGCCGTGGCACCCGCACCGTGGATTTGAGACCGTGACCTACATGATCGACGGCACGTTCTTGCACCAGGACTCGATCGGCGGCGGCGGCGTGATCCAAAACGGTGCGACCCAATGGATGACGGCCGGTGCGGGCATCTTGCACATCGAGCGACCGCCGGACGCGTTGATCGATTCCGGCGGCCTCTTCCACGGCATCCAGCTCTGGGTCAACCTGCCCGCGAAACTCAAGATGACCAATCCCCGCTACCAGGACATCGAAGCCAACTCCGTCGCCCTGCTCACCAACGAGAACGGCGACGCCATCATCCGCGTCATCGCCGGCTCACTCGGCGGCATCGACGGACCAGGTTCGACCCACACGCCGATCGCGATCTCGCACGTGTCGCTACTCCCCGGGGCTCAGTTGTCGCTTCCCTGGAACTCCGCGTACAACGCGCTCACCTACGTCCTCGCGGGACAGGGCACCGTCGGTCTGGACCGCTCCGCGATCGCCGAGGGCCAGATGGCCGTGCACGTCGAGGGTGACTACCTCGTCCTCGCGGCCAATGAGTCCCAGGACTCGCGCACCCAGGCCTTCGAGGTGTTGATCCTCGGTGGTGAACCGATCCGCGAACCGGTCGCGACCTACGGACCGTTCGTGATGAACACCCGCGCCGAACTACAGCAGGCCTTCGAGGACTACGAGGCCGGTCGACTCGGCCAGATCCCGGCCGATCACATCTAGTCCTGCGACGTCGATCGGTGCACGAGGAACGTGCCCGTCGCCCGACTGACCAGTTTGCCCTCGTCGCTCGCGATCGTCGACTCGGCGTAGGCGATCTGACGGGTCAAGCGGACCACGTCGCCGCGCACCAGGTAGTGACGTTCGAGCAGCGCCGGTCGCATCAGTTCGGTCGTCATCTCGATCGTCGCCTCGGTGCGGTCGCGACCGACCAGGGCGGCGTTGATACAGAAGTTCATGGCGGCGTCCAAGAGCACCGAGTGCACCCCGGCCTGGACCGTCCCGTGGGGGTTGCAGGCCAACGCGGTGGGCGTGAAGGAGCCGGCGACCCACCCGAGGTCCTCGCCGTCGACGCCGTAGGTCTCGAAGACGCCGCCGATCGCGCCGATGACGGCCATCCCCCCGTCGCCGAGCCAGCGATCCATATTCTTTCGTTCGTTCACGCCAGCGACGCTAGTCCTACCCACCGGTAAGATTCGCCGGGTGGGTAGAGCCCGCCGATGACGAAAGGTCTGACAATGCCAGTAGCAGTGATCGTGGACGCCGTTCGAACACCCGGCGGCAAGCGCAACGGAAAATTGAAGAACTGGCATCCCGTCGACCTCGCGGCCGAAGCCCTCAAGGCGATCGCCAGTCGCAACAACCTCGACCCCGCGCTGGTCGACGACGTGATCATGGGCTGCGTCTCTCAGGTCGGTGAGCAGGCCTTCAACGTCGGACGCAGCGCGGTACTCGCGGCCGGTTGGCCCGAGTCCGTGCCCGCCACGACCATCGACCGCCAGTGCGGATCGTCCCAGCAGGCGCTGCACTTCGCGGCCCAGGGTGTCATGTCCGGCGCGTACGACGTCGTGATCGCGGCCGGGGTCGAGGTGATGTCGCGCGTGGCGATGGGTTCATCGATCGGCAAGGACGCCGGCTGGCCCTTCGGTCCCAGCGTGACGGCGCGCTACGAGCCGGTCGGCGGACTGAAGAACCAGGGCATCGGCGCCGAGATGATCGCCGACCAGTGGGACGTCTCGCGCGAGGACCTCGACACCTTCTCGGCCGAGAGCCACCGGCGCGCGGCCCAGGCGACCGCCGAAGGACGATTCGACAACGAGATCGTCCCGGTCTACGTCCGCGATGACGAGGGTCACGCCACCGACGAACTGATGAAGACCGACGAGGGCATCCGCGCCGACTCCTCGGTCGCGACGCTCGCCAATCTGAAGCCCGCGTTCAAGGAGGACGGCAAGGTGACGGCGGGCAACTCCTCCCAAATCACCGACGGTGCCTCGGCCGTACTGATCATGAGCGAGGAGAAGGCCAAGGAGCTCGGCTACACGCCGCGCGCCCGGTTCCACTCCTTCGCCCTGGCCGGCGTCGACCCGGTCACGATGCTGACCGGTCCCATCCCGGCGACGAAGAAGATCCTCGAGAAGTCCGGCCTGACGCTGGACGACATCGACCTCATCGAGATCAACGAGGCCTTCGCCTCCGTCGTGCTCGCCTGGCAGAAGGAGCTGGGCGTCGACCTCGCCAAGGTGAACGTCAACGGTGGCGCGATCGCGTTGGGACACCCCCTCGGGGCGTCGGGCGCGAAACTGTGCGCCACGTTAGTGAACGAGCTCGAGCGCACCGGCGGCCGCTACGGTCTCCTCACGATGTGTGAAGGCGGCGGACTCGCCAACGCGACCATCATCGAACGCCTGGGCTAGTCGCGCGTTACTTGTAACGCGTCGCGAGGTAGAAGCCTGCGAACATCACGAGCAGTCCGCTCACGAGGTACCACGACGACACCGAGCCGGGCAGCACCGACAGGTAGTTCAAAACGATGGTCAACATGCCGACGCCCAGCAGCGCGACGATCAGCCACCCGTACCAGCGCGGACTGTGGTCCTCGCCGACCGGTCGACGAGCGGTGACCTTGCCCCGCGCCTCGGGCGCGACGTAGCGACCGACGTTCTTTCGGCTACCTGGTTTGGAGGTCGATTTTGCCATGGGACTCAATGCTAGTGAACGACGCTAGAGGGTCGTCGTCGTGGTCGGCGGCGGCTCCGTCGAGGACTCACAGACGAAGATCGTGATGTTGGAGTTGTAGGGCACGTAGGTACTGATGCCGAGACTCTCGGCCGTGACCGTGCCGATCTGACTCGTCGAGCACGTCGACGGGTCGGTCGGACTGACGTTCGGTATGAGGGGGACGGCTTTCAACGAGCTCATCGCCTGGGCCTGCGTCTCGCCGATCACGCTCGGCACCTGCACCTTGCAGTAACCCGTCGACGTGGTGAGCGTGATCTGGTCGCCCGAGTTGACCAACGTCCCCGCCGCCGGACTGGTACTGACGACGTCACCGATCGCGACCGTGTCGGAGCAGGCGGTCGTCGTCGTCGGTCCGAGTGTCAAACCATCTTGCCCGAGGATCGCCGAGGCCTGGTTGGTGCTGTCATTCACGAGCGTGGGGACGTCGAACTGCGCGCTCGGCGACAGCACGTAGATCGTGATCGTGTCACCCGCGTGGGCACTCGACTTCGCCGCCGGCACCTGCGAGAGCACGACGTTCAGCACGTTGCTCTCGCCCGGCGGCGCCGACTGGAGGAAACCGGTCTTGACGTTCATGTCGTAAGGATTGGCGTCCAGTTCACTGGTCGCGGCGGTCAGGGAGAGACCCGTCACCTTCGGCACGGTGATCGGTGCCGCTTGGGCGCCGAGGCTCAGCGTGAGGTCGACCTTTTGTCCCTTCTTCAGCGTGGTGCCGGACGTGGGGTCCGTGGAGATGACGAGGCCCGCGGTCACCGTCGTCGAATGTACGTGGTCGACGTTCTTCAAGTGGATTCCGTCGTTCAAGAGCTTCTTCAATGCCGACGTCTCGGTCTTGCCGACGAGGTTGGGCATGACGATCGTCGGTGTGGTCTTTTGGGCGAGGAAGTACGCCAGTCCGCCCACGACCAGGAGCAGTATGACGACGATCGCGATGATGCCCCCGCTGCCGCCGCGCCGCCGCCGGATATCGGTGCGCGGACCGGTCATCATCGGCACGGCCTGCGTTCGCTCTCCCGGCGCGACCTTGCTCACGGCGCGCGTGGCGTCTTGACCGAAGAACGCGACGTCGCGCTGGGCCGCGCGCACCGGCTGACCTTCGCTGAAGCGCACGAGGTCCGAGCGCAGGTCCTCCGCCGACTGGTATCGGCGCTCGGGTGACTTCGCGAGCGCCTCCATGACGATCGCTTGGAGATCGGCGGGGATCGACCGGTTGAAGTCCGACGGCGGCGGCACCGTCCCGTGCACGTGCTGACTGGAGACTTCCACGGGCGAGTCGCCAACGAACGGCGGACGTCCGGCGAGCATCTCGTAGAGCACCACCCCGAGCGAGTAGATGTCGCTACGACCGTCCACCGCGGCACCCTCGGCCTGTTCGGGCGAGAAGTACGTCGCGGTCCCCATGACCGAGCCCTCTTCGGCGAGCTGATCCTCGACCGACATCGCCTGTGCGATGCCGAAGTCGGTGACCTTCACCTGCCCGTCGCTGGCGATCAAGATGTTGCCCGGCTTGACGTCACGGTGCACCACGCCATTGCGGTGCGCGTAGCCGAGGGCCGCCGCGACCTGCGCCATCAAGTTCGCCGAGTGCGACGCCGTGAGCGTTCGGCCGCCGCGCAACATGTCGGCGAGGGAGGTCCCGTCGACGAGTTCCATCACGATGAAGTAGGTGCCGTTGTCCTCGCCCCAGTCGAAGACCGGCACGATATTCGGGTGCGAGAGGTTCGCCGCCGCCTGGGCCTCGCGGCGGAATCCTTCGACGAACAAGGGGTTGGCGCTGAGTTCGGGATAGAGCGTTTTCAGCGCCACTGGACGGTTGAGCAACGTGTCCTGGGCCCGGTACACGATGGCCATCCCACCGCGCGCGATGAGGTGCGTTACCTGATAACGACCGGAATAGAGTCGGGGGTCATCTACAGGCTCCATATGGCGCCTAGCCTACGCTCTCGCGAATCGAGGGAATTCTCACTTGGGTACGGTCGTCGTCGCCGTGCCCGACCGATACGTGCCGGCTTGCATCTCGAAGTACGCGTCGACGAGAGCCTTCACGACCGGGCCGGCGACGGTGGCCCCGAAGTCCTGCGTCGGTTGGTACGGCACGACGACGGCGATGGCGATGACCGGATCGGTCGCCGGCGCGAAGGCGATCAACCAGTCGTCGGTGTTCTTCTTCACGTTGCCGGTCTGGGCGGTGCCGGTCTTGGCCGCCACGTCGTACTGGGCCGGGAAACCGACGCCGGACGCCGTGCCGTCCTTCACGACGTTCTCCATGATGGGAACGATGATCGCCGACTGTGATGGCGTCAGGGGCGTCTTCCACACGGAGTCCTTGTAGCGCTCGATGATCGTGCCGTCGGGTCCCGTGATGTAACTCATGAGGTGCGGGGTCATCTCGACGCCGTCGTTACCGACGGCCGCGGCGACCAGGGCGTCTTGCAGCGCCGTCGCGCGCACGTTCCCCTGGCCAATCGACGAGTACGCCAGGAAGGGGATGTTATTCGCGAACGTCGCCGCCGTCGGGAAGTAGCTCGCCTGTGTGCCGGGAAGGTCGAGCGGCGGGATCGAGTCGTAGCCGAAGGACGTCGCGGCCTTGAACATGTAGTCGGCCCCGAGGTCGACACCGAGCAGCGCGAACCCCGGATCACACGACGGTGGCAGCATCTCGGCCGGAGTCCCGCTGCACGGCTGGCCGCCACTGTTGCAGAGCGGTACGTTCGAGTCCGGAAATTTATTGCACGCGCCGTCGTTGCTGACGAAATCCTTGTTCAGGTCGGCGGGCTTGCTGACGACGGCCGCGGCGGTCGTGATGACCTTGAAGGTCGATCCCGGCGGAAAGGTTTGACCGGTGGCGACGAGACCCAGTGGTTCGAACCCGTTGCTATCGGGCTTGAAGTAGAGGTGTCGGGCGGCCGTCTCGACGTCGATGTTCGGTGACGTGAGCGGCACGGGGTTGTAGTTGGGATTGGAGTACATGGCCAGCACGGCCCCGGTCTTGGGGTCGAGGGCCACCGCCGCGCCGTCGACGCCCTTGAGGGCGGCGCGTGCGACGGCCTGGAGTTGCGGCTCCAGCGTCAAGGTCACCGAGTCCGCGGCGCTGGTCGGCGCGAGGAGCTGTTCGAAACTCTGCGGCGGCTGGGAGTGCGCCGCGAGGTAGCCGTTGTACTCCTCTTCGATGCCGCCGACGCCGTAGTAGTCCGAGGAGTACCCGACGACGCCCGACGTCAGCGAGCCGTCGGGATAGACCCGGCGGTACGGGAAGCTGGAGCTGTTCTGCTTGACCGAGTACGCCAGGACGGCGCCATTGGCCGCGAGGATCTCTCCGCGGGGGAACTGATTCGACGGGTTCGAGTTGCGGGGATTGTTGGGGCTCGCGTTCAACGCGGGCGCGCGAAAGAACTGAATGTTCGCCGATTGGGCGATGATCACGGCGAAGAGCAACAAGATGATCGTAGCGAGGACACGGAGGCGTCGCGACACTGCTCAACCCTTCTTCAGCGTGGTGGTCGTGGTCGACGTGGTGGTCGTCGGGGCACTCGCCGCGAGACTATCCGCGTGACTCACCGCGTTTCCGAAAGTCGACTCTTCAATGGTCTGTTTCACCATGCTCTGGTCGACGTTGCTCAACGAGCTGACCTCGTAGTTCGTGTCGAACACCTTGACCGGCTTGAACCAGAGAACGCCGCTCGGCTGACCCTGGTAGACCGCGATCTTCCCGGCGTCGTCCCCCAGGTAGTACGTCGAATAGGCGTACCAGTGCACGATGAAGTACGCCCCCACGAACACGCCGATGAAGATCACCAGCGCCGCCGGGGTGCGCCACGTGAATCGTCGGCGCTTGCGACGCTTCGACGCCGGCGTCGCGGCTCGAGCGACGGGCGGCGTGGTCGAGGAGATGGTGCGCTTGATGGGGGTCGAGGCGACCGAGACGTCGTCGAACTCCACCAACACCGCGGTGATGTTGTCGTGGCCGCCGGCCTCCTTGGCGGCGTCGACTAACTGGAGGACCGCCTCTTCGAGTGTGTAGGGTGCACTCGAGAGCCGCGCGAGCGTGTCGTTGTCGAGTTCATTGGAGAGTCCGTCACTGCACAGCAGCAGCCGGTCGCCGGCGAGCGCGTGCACGGACATGACGTCGACGGCGATCGAGTCCTCGACGCCGACGCCGCGCGTGAGTTGGTGTCGTCGCGGATGGACGGCGGCCTCTTCGGGCGTGAGTCGACCCATCCGCACCCACTCCTCGGCGACACTGTGGTCGTCGGTCAGTTGACGAAGGGCGCCGTCTCTCAGCTGGTAGGCCCGCGAGTCACCGACGTGACAGAGCGTCGGCGACGTGACGCCTTCGTCATCGACCGTGAGCCCTAACGCGATGACGGTGGTGCCCATGCCGAAGTGACTGGGATTCTCGCGTGCGTCGTTCAGCACGGTGATGTTCGCGGCGTTGATCGCGTTGTAGAGGCCCTCGACTGTTTGATTCTCAACGAAGCCGGAGCGCAGCAGCTCGATCGTCATCTCCGAGGCGACCTCGCCGGCCGCGTGACCGCCCATCCCGTCGGCCACGATGGCCAGTGAGTCGTCGACGTAGACCGCGTCCTGATTCGATTGACGTACCAGTCCGATGTCGGTCGCCTCGGCGTGACGCCAACGCGTCAACGAACCACCTCGAACAGAACGCCTCCGACTTGCACGATGTCGCCTCGCTCGAGGTGCACTCGTCCGTCGACCAACTCCTGGTTCACGTACGTGCCGTTGGTCGAGCCGAGGTCCTCGATGGAGAGATCGCCCTCGTCGTTCGTGAGACGGGCGTGACGAGACGAGAGGAACGTGTCGCTCAAACTCAGGTCGCAGTCAGCGCTGCGCCCGATGGTCACCGCACGGTCCACGTCGACGCGCTCGCCGGTGCGGTCGTTCGGTTCGATGAACTTCAGCGCGAGGGAGCCGGTTCGGCGTCGACGCGAGCGCTTCTCGTAGTCGATGGGACGGGCCTGGACCGCGGCGACCCGCGTGATGCGAAGGAAGAACAGCACCGCGACCACCATGACGAGGACTTGCAGCGGCCGAACGATCGCCGCGTAGTTCGACGTCCCGGCCACAAGACTCAAGCGAGCTCAATCCGAAAGTGGAGCGTGCCGATCGTGACGTCGTCACGTGGCGACAGTGAGACGGCGGTGACTCGATGTCCGTTCACGTACGTTCCATTGGTCGACTGGAGGTCACGGATGGCCACTCCCTCACTCGTGCGCCACACTTCGGCGTGTTGACGCGACACGTTCGAGTCGTTGATGACAACCTCGACGTCCGGACTTCGACCGATGACCAGCGGTCGCTCGCCCACGTTGAAGGACCGACCGTCATTGGAGATCAGTCGCGGCTGACTCTCGCCCCCTAGGAATTCGGTCTTCACCTCGAGGTTTCCTGGCTTGATGTCGTCGTCGATGAACACTTCGACCTTGACAGGACCGACGAAGCTGAACCCCTCGCTGATGGCGTGCTGGCGAACCGTCTCTTCCAACTCGCTCACCAGGGCCTTTTGAAACCCGTCGAAGCGCGCCGCGTCGACCGGCCCGAGCCACACGCGAATCTGATTCGGGGAGATCGGGCCCTGGCTGGAGAGCCGACGCGTCAGGTCCACTTCGCGGACGATGCGCGTTCCGATCTCAATCGGCTGCAGCGTGCTCTTGAAAGTACGTGAGAACGTCTTTTCGAAGATCCGCTCGAGTCGGTTTTCTACGCTCTTCAGGACCATACCAACATCAACTGTACCGGCGGTTCAACGCGATAGTCGGCGAGGAGGTCGCCTGAGGAGTGGACTAATGTTGCAAGGTCTCGGGGCGAGTGGCGAAATTGGCAGACGCGCAGGCTTCAGGTGCCTGTATTCGAAAGGATGTGGGGGTTCAAGTCCCCCCTCGCCCACCAGCTGAGGTCATTTCGGGCCACAGTACTTCTGACCACGGTGCAAGGACATTGAGGCCCGATGGGCCCTTGACGAATTCCGATCAACGCGGTCCGATCACGTCGTGAACACCGCTCTGTTGTCCGCACCGTTCATGACGGATCGCGAAGTCATTCGCGCCGTCACCAACGTCTTCAAATAATTAATTGCCGACGCGCAACGGCGCGACGCCAGAGTTGCATCGCCCTTCGCCTACCCGGTACGAACGACAGCCAAGGGAACTCTCGGACATGTCGCAGCGCTGATCGGATCGACTTTGCACGGTGCCCGATTTCGCCGAGGACGCGGTCGACACAGTTGACCCTTCGAGGAGCCGGTGCCTGACGTCTTGGAGAAGGACTCAATTGCAGACCGCAAATATCTTGGCTCCCCACAAATGGGCCACGACCGAAGGAACCTCGTTGGGACAGAGCGGCAACGCCGGCGACCAGATCATGAACCACTTGCCGGATCCGACCTTGTTGAAGACGCCGAAGTTCCCACCGTCCTGGAACGAGATCTCGGCTTTGAGACTCGCCGGATGCAGCAGATCGAACGCCGCGATGGCCCACTCACGATGATCGGCGGCGTCGTAGGCGATATCTACCTTGGACAGGCCATTGGGCGCCCTGATCGCGCCCCAGCTGATCCGGTCGGTGCTGAGCATCTCCTTGTTACGGATCTTGAACTGCAGGAATGCCGCCTTCACACCCGCCACGTCGGCGGGTGTGGCGTGGACGAAGTGAGAGACCTCGTGCGGCGCGGCTGAGGACATCGACTGAAAGCTCAGGCCAATCGCCACCGTTACCGCGACCACGACTGATCTCAACACTCGCAGGGCCACTCGCTTCATACAACGACGAACGTAGTGCGCAGTGCCTCGAGAATCCGAACACCGAGACCGAATGACTTCTGGAGGACTCCAGGTCCCCAGGCGCGACGAAACGGCTCGCCCCCGTGATGATCGATCGCGGTTGAGCCACCGCGGCGCGAGCATTCTCCTAAATCGTCGGCGTGAGCCCTCCGTCGACGACGAGTTCGGCACCCGTGACCGCGGACGCTCGTGGAGACGCGATGAAGCATATGCAATTCGCGATCTCTTCCGGGTTGATGAATCGACGTAGTGGCGTGCTGGCCGCTACGGCCTCTGCGACGTCGTCCGGCGTCGAGCCGCTGATCGCAGCCATCTGACTCGCTACGCCGTCGGCGCCAAGCCACATAGGCGTTGCGGTGAGACCAGGTGACACGGTGACGACACGAATTCCTTTGGCCGCGTACTCCGTGGCGATGGCCTTTCCGACGTTCAACAGCGCGGCCTTCGACGCGCTGTAGGCGACGTCGTCCTCGGCGGGCCAACGACTGTTGACCGAGGTGACGTTCACGATGACCCCGCCACCTTCGACGAGATACGGCAGTGCAGTGTGCATCGTCCGCACGGCCGCCATGAGGTTGAGGTCGAAGGTCGCCGACCACGCGTCCGGGTCTTCCGAGAGGAATCCTTGGGACACGTGACCGGACGCCGCGTTGTTCACCACGATGTCGAGCCGACCGTGGAGCCCGATGACGTGATCGATCACCCGCTTCGGGGCGTCTCGCTCCGAGAGGTCGGCAATGACGTGTGAAATCCCATCGACCTCAGAGTCGGGAGCGTGTCGGGCGACGCCGACGACGTTCACCCCTTCTGCGGCCAGTGCCACGGCGGTGGCGCGCCCGATGCCCGTACTCGCGCCCGTGACCACCGCCACTTTTCCGGACAGTTTCAAGTCCATGCGGTACAACCTAGCCAGCGCGATCGATTCGAATTGGCGGCGACGTGGAGACCTGTCCGAGTCGTGGGCCTTGCCCCGAACTGCTTGCAAACACCGGTGTTATCGTAAGCCGATGATCGCGTTGGTCGACCCGTGTTGAGTCAGACAGCGATCGCGACGAACCGCTCTGAGCGCCAACTCTGCGCGGTCATGTTCACGGACATGGTCGGCTTCACGTCCCTCATGCAGGCCGACGAACTCCTGGGACGAGAGCGCCGCGACCAGTACATTCACGCAGTCGAGCGGTGCCACGACGATTTCGGCGGCGTCATTGTGCAGCGCTTAGGCGATGGCACGATGAGTAGGTTCCCGAGCTCGCTGAACGCCGTGATGGCCGGGGTTGAGATTCAGCGCGCGCTCGTCGCCCAAGGCGTTCTCGTTCGAATCGGCGTCCACGTCGGTGAGGTGATAGTCGACCAGAACGACCTGATCGGCGACGCGGTCAACATCGCCTCGCGTATCGAGTCATTCGCCGTCGCTGGAGGGGTCATGCTCTCCGACACGGCTTTCGACCAGTTGAGGAATCGCACCGACATCGACGTCGTGTCGATGGGAAAGTTCCGACTCAAGAACGTCGGTCGTCCGTTCGAACTGCTTGCGGTGGCGGCCGAGGGCATCGTCGTTCCGGAACCCAACGCGCTCGAGGGCAAGGGTGAGCGCTTCGCCAGCCTGCCCAGCAACTTGCCCAACCCGACCTCACCCGTGCTGGGTCGTGAGTCCGAACTTTCGGAGCTGGAGGAGCTCCTTCTCGAGCATCGCGTCGTGACGATCATCGGGCCAGGGGGGACGGGGAAGACTCGTCTGGCCATCGAACTCGGTCGACGGCTCACACCGAGGTTTCTCGACGGTGTGAGTTTCGTCGCGATGTCCGATGTTCGCGACCCGAACGAATTCATGTCGTCGATCGCCGCGTCGCTGGACGTGAAAGAGGCGGAGGAGCGCACGCTCGCGGACGGCGTCGCCGACCTCATCGGCGACAAGCAGGCGCTCTTGCTCCTCGACAATTTGGAGCAATTGGTCCTCGCGGCGCCCGACGTGACCTCCCTGATCGTTCGCTGCTCGGGCCTGCGAGTCGTGGCCACCAGTCGGACACCCCTTCGGATCAGTGCGGAGAAGGTGTATCCGCTCTCGACGTTGTCGCTCCCGGCCGATGGATCATCGGTGTCGGCGAGTGCAGCCTTGGGGTACTCCGCGGTCACGTTCTTCGTCGATCGAGTGCGCGCAGCCAAGAAGGATTTCGAACTGACCAAGGACAACGTCGAGGTGGTGGTGAACATCTGTCGGCGACTCGATGGTTTACCGCTGGCGATGGAACTCGCCGCGCCCCGGCTCGGACTGTTGTCCGCACACGTGCTGTACGAGCGACTCGGCCACGCCTTGGACACGCTCGAGTCGGGCGCGCGTGATTCGCCGGAGCGTCACCGTACGTTGCGCGCGACGATCGATTGGAGTCATTCACTCCTCACGGATTCCGAACGGCGTCTGTTCCGTCGGATGGCCGTGTTCGCCGGTGGCTGCACGCTCACGGACCTCGAATCGGTGGCGAGCGACCCGGGGGTGTCACTGCTCAACGATCTCCAGTCCCTGGTGGACCACGCGCTCGTGCAGGTCAGCGCACGCGTGGACCGATTCACGATGCTCCAGACGGTCCTGGAGTTTGCGTCAGAGCGCCTACGGGCCTCGGACGAGTCCGACGCGATCTTCCTGCGGCACGCGAACCGATACGTCGACGTCACCGAGGAACTCAGAGTCGAAATCGAAGGGGGCGGCCTGGTTCGAGCCCTCGAACGTGGCGGCCTAGAAGAGGCGAACATCTTCGTAGCCCTGGATACGCTGCTGCAAGCGACACGATCGGGCGACGCCGTCGCCCTCGAACTCGGACTTCGGATCTGCGGCAACATGGGCATGTATTGGCACATTCGGGGTAAGAACGTAAGCGCCCGCGAGCACGCCATGAGATTCCTGGGTGAGGATTCGGCTCGTGTCGCAACGACTGGTCGCAGCCGCGCCCTTCTCACGTCCGGTCTCACGCTGTGGATCACCCAAGACTTCCAGGGTGCGATCGAAGAATGCACGGAAGCAAATCGGATCGCGAATGACCTGAACGCGCCGCGTGAACGGTGCATGTCGCTCATCATTATCGGACTCGCGCACCTTGCGTTGGGCGACGCATCCGGGCGCACGTTCACGCTTGAGGCAATCGAGCAATGCCGAGGCGCGAACCTCCCCTGGTCCGAGGGCTTCGCGTTGTCGACCGACGGCATGTTCCTCGCGGCCGCCGATGAATTGGAATCCGCGAAGGAACGGTTCACCTCGGCGCTCTTGATATTCGAGCGTCTCGACGATGACGAGGGGAAGGGTCTGGCGTTGGGGGGACTCGCGGCGTTGATGGCCCGACGCCACGATTTCGATGCGGCGATTGACCTCTATCGCCAATCGCGCGAAGCGTTCGAGGCCTGCGGCGACCGCACGGAGGAAGCGAGAGTGATCGCCGAACTGGCATGGACGCAGCTCCGCCAGGGAAGTATCGAACGAGCACGACAGTCCTTCCTCGCCTCGGTCGACGCGTACACGGATGTCGGCAGTGTCCGTGGCGTCGGCATCGCTCTAATGGGACTCGCAGCGACCGCGGCAGCGGAGAGCAGGTTCGAACAAGCGATTCAACTCGCGAGTGCCGCCGAGGTCTACGCGATGCAAGACGGCATCGTAAACGTGTACCTCGACGAAGCTTCCGGTCGCGAGTTCGTCGAACGAGCGCGCGAAGCACTTTCAGTCGACGACCTGGCGCGAGCCACGGAAGTTGGTCGAAGGCTTTCAGTACGGGACTCGCTCGCACTGGCGCGGTCGTCGTAATCTCCGCCACGCCGATGGGCACGATGACAGAGTCGTCAACATCGTCAACCACCACAGTGACGTTGGATGCGACGACGGCCGAAGTGAGCAACGGCCACCGTTCGGCATCACGCTGACTTGCTCGACGAGTCGAGTCCTGCGACGACAGTAGGGTCGGGTGACATGGCCACGTCCGAACTGACGTTTGAGGTGACAGATCTCCGAGTCGTTCGCGATCGAAATGAAGTCCTCAAGTCGATTTCCTTTCGCGCCACAACGGGCGAGCTCATTGGCTTGCTCGGTCCGAGCGGCAGCGGTAAGAGCACACTGATGCGATCACTCCTCGGCGTTCAAGCGATCTCCGGAGGCTCCGCGCGCATCATGGAGTCCGTCGCGGGATCACCGTCCCTGAGGGGTCGACTCGGCTACATGGCGCAATCCTCGGCTGTCTATCTCGATCTCACCGTCGAAGAGAACCTTCGCTACTTCGCCGGTGTATTGGGGCAGACAGCCGCTGAGGTTGCGCGCGTACTCGATGTCGTGGCCCTCACGCCGTTCGCGCGCCGACTGGTTTCGTCGTTGTCGGGCGGCGAGCGAGCGCGAGTGTCGTTGGGTGTCGCCCTCTTGGGATCACCACCCGCTCTCATCCTTGACGAACCAACCGTCGGCCTCGACCCCATACTCCGGCGTGATCTCTGGCGCACGTTCGACACGCTCGCGAAGACCGGCGTGACGGTCATCGTGTCGAGCCACGTGATGGACGAAGCGGCCCGTTGCGCCAGGTTGCTGCTGCTTCGCCAGGGGACGCTCCTGTTCGACGGCACGCCGGCGTCACTACTCGCCGCCGCCGGCGCGTCGAGTTATGACGAGGCGTTCGAGAACTTGATCGAGGCCAGCGGATGAGCGTGCGCCGGACGCTGCTTACGACGCGGCGCATTCTCCAACAACTTCGACACGACCCCCGGACGCTCGCCCTGTTACTGTTCGTGCCCACGGCGTTGGTGGGCCTCTTGGCCTGGTCCTTGTCGAATCATCCCGGTACCTTCGACGCCGTCGGACCGAAACTCCTCGGCGTCTTCCCGCTCATCGTCATGTTCCTCGTCACCTCCGTCATCACGCTCCGCGAGAGGACGGTGGGGACCCTCGAGCGCCTCTTCACGCTGCCGCTCACCAAGGCGGACTTCGTCGCGGGCTACGCCGTCGCCTTCGGCGCCCTCGCTCTCCTCCAGAGCCTGTTCGTCTCGGTACTCTCCTACACCTGGTACGGGCTCGACCATCAGGGCGTGCCCTGGCGCATCAGTGTCGTGGCCCTCTGCGCCGGTCTGCTGGGCACGGCCTTTGGACTGGCGTTGAGCGCGGTCGCCCACACCGAGTTCCAGGCGGTCCAGTTCATGCCCGCGTTCATCTTGCCCCAGCTGCTCCTGTGCGGTCTCGTCATTCCCGTCAGCCAGCTACCGACCGTCCTTCGGGCGATCGCGGACGTCTTGCCGATGACCGCGGCGGTCCACGCCATCACCCCCTTTCAGACGAACGGCTACTACGTCGGCCAGTTCGCCATCATGGTGGCGTACATCCTGGCGGCACTGGTCGTCGGCGCGGGCACACTGCGCCGAGTGACCAAGTAGCTCCCTAGTCGAGCAGGTCGACGCGACGGAACGTCCCCACGGCGATCGTGGCCGCCGCGACGATGGTCCTCGCCAACGCGGTCGCCGCCCTCCCGGGCGCCAACGCCGCGCGGACCTCGACGGCCCAGGTACTGCGGGGTGAGTGACCGTAAAGGGACTTTAGGCACTGGGGACCCCCTCGCCGGCCCGGTAAGGCTCGGTGTTGACGAACAACCGCTGGTACAGCGAGGCGGCATGACCACATCACACTCCCCTGAGAACTCCGTACCCTGGCTCATCCAGGGCGGCATGGGCATCGCCATCTCCGGATGGCCGTTGGCGAGGGCCGTGTCGAGCGAGGGACAGTTGGGCGTCGTCTCGGGCACGGCGATCGACAACGTCTTCGTGCGACGGCTGCAGGACCACGGCATCGACGGTGAGCTGCGCGCGGTCCTCGACCGGTTCCCGGCCCAACGCGTCGTCGAGGACATCGTTCGCAAGTACGGCTCGACCCGTCGAACGGGCACGACGCCGTACCTGAGCCTCCCGGCCCTGACCCACGGCAGCCGGGGCCGCTCCATCGACGCCATCGTGCTCGCGTCCTTCGTCGAAGTGTCGCTCGCCAAAAGCGGCCACGACGGCGTCGTCGGCATCAATCTCCTCACCAAGGTTCAGCTCCCGACGGCCGCCACCTTGTGCGGCGCAATCCTCGCGGGCGTGGATTACGTCATGATGGGCGCCGGCGTCCCCACCCACATCCCTGGGGTCCTCGGACAACTCGCGCTCGGCGAACCGGTCGTCTTGCCGCTCAGCGTGACGGGCGCGCCGAGTGACGACCCGGTCTCCTCGCTCCCCTTCGATCCGACGCCGTACCTCGGCTCGGCGCCGCTACGACGACCGAAGTTCATCGGGATCGTCTCGTCGCACGTGCTCGCGGCGGCGCTCGCCAAACGCAGCAACGGCCCCGTCGACGGCTTCGTCGTGGAACGACCGAGCGCGGGCGGCCACAACGCACCCCCGCGAGGCGTCTTCGACGTCGACGCCGAGGGGAATCCGCAGTACGGCGAGCGTGACGTGGTCGACTTCGGGGCGCTCGTGAACCTCGGACTGCCCTTCTGGATCGGCGGCGGCGTCACGTCGGCGAGCGACGTGCGCGACGCGTTCGGCCTCGGCGCGAGCGGTGTCCAGGTGGGCACGCTCTTCGCCTACTGCGACGAGTCGGGGATGGACCCCGACCTTCGTCGAGAAGTACTCCACCAGGTGAAGTCCGGCGCGGTGGACGTGAAGACGTCGCTGCGCGCGTCGTCGACCGGCTATCCCTTCAAGGTCGTCTCGGTCGCCGACACGGTCGCCGAGCCCGACGTGTACGAGCGTCGTGAGCGCAAGTGTGACCTCGGCTACCTGCGCGAGGCGTATCGCAAGCCCAACGGCTCGACGGGCTATCGCTGCGCCGCCGAGCCGGTCGACGCGTTCATCCGAAAGGGTGGTGCCCCCGAGGCGACCGACGGCTCGACCTGTCTGTGCAACGGACTGATGGCGACGTGCGGGCTCGGCCAGTTCCGCGCCGACGGACGTCGCGAGCCACCCATCGTCACCAGTGGCGACTACCTCAACGACGTGCGCCAACTGCTCGTCGCTCGCGAGAGCTACAGCGCACACGACGTTCTCGTCCATCTGGGTGCCGACGTCGACCGGCCGTCGACGTCCGACGCGTCGCCCGCGCGTTAGCCGCGGCCGATGATCCTCGTGATGTCACCGGGTGAGATCGATGAGTTCTTGCGCGCGCAGAAGGTCGGACGCGTCGGCTGCCACGTCGATGGTGAGACCTACGTGGTGCCCGTCATCTACGGCTGGGACGACGACTTCATCTACGTCTACACGACCGAGGGCAAGAAGATCGACATGATGCGAGCGAATCATCGCGTCTGTTTCGAAGTCGATGAGTATCTCTCGAACGGTGATTGGCACAGCGTCGTCATCCAAGGCGTGTTCGAGGAGCTGCGTGACGACGACGCGGCGCGAGCCCTGCGGATCATCGCGGAACGCGTTGCCTCCAATCGGGAGACGAGTTCGCGCCCGCGCGGCGAGGGTCGAGCTCCGGTGGCCTTTCGGATCCGAGCGAGCGACGTCACCGGACGAAAGGTTGAGGTCGACTCGCCGAACTGATCAGCTCACGAGAAGGGTGCGCTGACCCGCCTCAGCGACGAGCACGCAACCGGGGTCAGACGCCAGGGGATTCCCGTACGTCGCGAAGGCCCGCGACCGCGAGCCACCGCACATGTCCGCGTGTTCGCAACTCCCACACGGTCCCTCGAACCGGGCCGAGCGGATCGAACGCAAGAGCGGATGGTCCCGATAGACGTCGATCAGCGAATTCTGCCTGACGTTGCCGAGCGCGATCGGCAAGAAGCCCGAAGGATAGACGTCACCGTTGGACCCGACGAAGATGATCCCCTTGCCATCTCGGGTCGACGCGCTCGGCGCGCGTACGGGCGCCGCGCTTGGACCAAGCAGTGTGAGCAATCGGTCACGAAGGAAGACGTACGTGGGGTCCTCTCCCGGTGCGGTCGACGGCACGGTGCCGTTCGCGCGTTCGCGCGCTACGCGGCGAAAGAACGGCGATTCGACGGTGCGCACCGTGAATCCGTACCGAGAGGCGTCGACGAGGAAGTTGCAGATCGCCTCGTTCTCGCGCGCCGACGTCGCCGCGATCTCAGATCCTCGCCCCGTCGTGATGAGGAAGAAGACCTCCCACACGTCGACACGCAGACCGTGGAGCACGGCCGCGACGTCGGCCAACTCGCGGACGTTCGACGGCATGACGGTCGTGTTGACCTGCGTCGTGAATCCGTGATCGCGAAGGCGGACAATCGCCTCGAGTGTCGAGTCGAAGTGCCCGTCGATACCACGCACCGCGTCGTGGGTGACCGACGTGGCGCCGTCCAGACTCAGCGACGCACTCTTCACGCCCACGCGACGCAACGACGCGAGCGTCGAGTCGGCGAGCCGGGACGTGACCGACGGGGCGATCGCGACCGGCACGTGCACGGATTGCGCGTAGGCGGCGAGTGCGACGACGTCGTCGCGCATCAGGCAGTCGCCGCCCGTGAGAATGAGGATCGGGCGCGGGCTCCCGATCGACGCCAAGGTATCGATGAGTTCCGTTCCCTCCGTCGTGGACAACTCATCCGGACCACCGACGAACTGCGCGTTGGCGCGACAGTGGAAACACGCCAACTGACAGGCTTTGGTCATCTCCCAGAAGACCAGGAGCGGACGATCGTTGAACTGTCCCCTTGCGGGCCCGTGCGCCGTCACGTGGGTCATAACGTCCTTCGTTTCATTGCCGAGCACACCCCGGCGACCGCAGTCCGATCCTACGAACGATCCGGACACCGCTCTAAGGTCGAAGGTCACATTCGACGCCCACGTGACTAGGCGTTCGTTCGCGTCCTTCGATACGACAGCGCGACACGCGAGCCGCCCCAGAGCCCGGTCGCGGCGCCGAGTCCCATGACGAGCAACGTCATCACCGCTTGCGCTGACCACGGCGACGTGTGATCGCCGTTCGCGGCGCCACTGAGAAACCATGGCGCGTGCAACACGATCTGAACGATCCAGACCAGCGCACTGGCTACGAGCACCAACGACGAAAGGCTCACTGCCACGGCCAAGTACGACTCGTGTTGGAGTTCGCGGTCAGTGAAATCGATCCGTGACGCGGTCGCGATACTGACCCTTGTCCAAAGGCCGATGGCCGTCACCACCACCAGGCCGACGGCGACGAAGGCGCCGGTGTAGAGATCGCTTCCACCGTTGCGCTGCGCGGTGTTCAAGTGGTGGGCCCACGAGGCAAGCCCTGCGACGCAACTCACCGCGACCACGGTGACGACCACCGATCTCACGAACGGTCGGCGGATGAGGCGCCACCTCTTCTCACGACAGAGCCGCACGAATCCCGGAAGGGCCACGATCGCGCCAACGAGGACGAGGACCGTTCCGAGCACTCCGGCCGCGGCGGCGGTGTCGAACGCTCCGCTCGCCACGGCGCGCGATGAAGTCGGCAGGGCCGCTTGGAAGTGCTCGGCCATCTTTTCGAGGCTGACACCGCCGACGATCATGATCGACCACGCCATGAGCACCGTCAGTGAACCGGTGCGCCGTTGCGTCGACGGGGCGCTGCGGGTGCCGACCATCCCCGATCCGTAGCAGCGTTCGCGTACGCCCGCGAACGCCACCGACAGTCGAAATCGCAACGTCAACGGAGAATCCGCGAGACGATCCTCGAGGAACACCAAGAATTCATCGCCGTATCGTTCGCGCCAGCGCAGCGGATACCAGCGCAGTAGGTGACGGACCTCGCGACGCCGTGTCATCGTGCACCCCCTGGAGCGAGACGCAGGCGAGCCACCCCCACGTCGGCGAGCCGACGCATCTCGTTCGTGACGTCGCGCAGCACCTGCGCCCCGTTCGTGGTGAGTCGATACGGACGACGGCGATCGAGCTCTTCGAGAGGTTCGATCAGACCCAATTCCTCGAGACGCGTGAGGGCCCCGTACAGCGTCCCCGGGCTCAGGGTCACGCCCGCGAAGTCCTCCACGTCCTTCGAGAGGGCGTAGCCGTGTTTCGGCCCCGACGCGAGACTCGTGAGCAAGAGCACCAGCGGATCGTTCGGACGGCGCACCAGTGGCGGCCTCTTCTTCTCCATACGCCGACGCTACTACGTCTCACGTAGTAGCGTCGGCGCAGCGGCGCTGGACGGTGTGCGGACCTATCGCCGTCGGTAAAGATGGGCTCCGCGACCACCAACGAAGGGGTTCATCGTGTCCATCCAAGTAGACCTCACCGGTCAAACCGCGGTCGTCACCGGCGCGTCGAGTGGCATCGGGCGCGCCATCGCCGAACGACTCGGCGCGAGCGGCGCCCACGTCATCCTCAGTGGACGCACGGAGGCACCGATGAACGAGAGCGCGGCGAGGATCGTCGCGGCCGGGGGGCGAGCCACCGTCGACGTCGGCGACGTGCGCGAACCGCAGGTCGTGCAGGCCCTGGTCGATCGGGCCGTGTCACTCGACGGCCGCCTCGACGTCTTCGTCAACAACGCCGGCTACAGCGTCTTGGGCTCGGTGCTCGACGGCGAGGTCGACGCGTGGCGCGCCATGTTGGAGACGAACGTGTTGGCGCTCCTCGTCGGCTGCCAGGCGGCGGTACGGGCCATGCGTTCAACCGGCACACCCGGTCACGTCATCAACACGTCGTCAGTTGCCGCCCTGAGCACGGACTCCGGTGTCTACGGCGCGACCAAGCACGCCGTGAACGTCATCACGAACTCGCTGCGCCACGAGCTGGAGAACGATCCGATCCAGGTGTCCTCGGTGATGCCGGGACTCGTCGCGACGAACCTCGGTCGCGAGAACCCGGAGATCCTGGAGGGCATCGTCGCGATGTCGGGCATCGCGCACGACATCAAGAAGGGTGAACGCCTTCCCGACGAGATCCTCGAAAAGGGTCGTGAGGTGTTGAGCGAGTTCATCATCAAGCCCGACGACATCGCCGACGCCGTGCTGTACCTACTCAGCGTGCCGAACACGGTTCACGTCAGTGAGATCGTCGTGCGGCCGAACAAACAGTTCGACCTCTAGTTCCGCGATCGCTTCAGCGCAGGTCGAACCGATCGAGGTTCATCACTTTGTCCCACGCCGCGACGAAGTCGAGCACGAACTTCTCCTGGGCGTCATCGCTCGCGTAGACCTCAGCGAGCGCGCGCAGTCGCGAGTTCGAGCCGAACACGAGGTCGACGCGGGTGCCGGTCCACTTGAGTTCGTTCGTCTGACGGTCGCGACCTTCGAAGGTCGCTTCGGCCGGCGAGGTCGCCTCCCACTTCGTGCGCGTGTCGAGCAGGTTCACGAAGAAGTCGGTCGTCAACGCCTGCGGTCGCTTCGTGAAAACGCCGTGGTCCGACGCACGGAAGTTGGCGTTCAACACGCGCAGACCGCCCACCAGCACGGTCATCTCCGGCGCGCTCAACGTCAGCCGCTCGGCGCGCTCGATGAGGAGCTCTTCGCCCGAACGTCGTTGTCCCTCTCGCAGGTAGTTGCGGAACCCGTCGAACGTCGGCTCGAGCACCGCGAAGGACTCGACGTCGGTGTCCTCTTGCCGGGCGTCGGTACGCCCGGGCGCGAAGGGGACGGTGACCTCGTGACCGGCGTTCTTGGCGGCGCGCTCGACGGCGACGCAGCCCCCGAGCACGATCAAGTCCGCGAGCGAGACGGGCGTCGCGGGATTCGACGCGTTGAACTCACCCTGCAGGGTCTCCAGGGTGCGCAGCACCATCGAGATCTCGGCCGAGTCGTTGACCTCCCAGTCCTTCTGGGGCGCGAGGCGCAGGCGAGCGCCGTTCGCGCCGCCGCGCTTGTCGGTGCCGCGGAACGTCGCGGCCGAGGCCCACGCCGTGGCGACCAGTTGCGACACCGTGAGACCGGAGGCGAGGATCCGCTCCTTGAGTGACGCAACCTGCTCGGCGTTGATCGGCTCGTGCGTGGCCTCCGGCACCGGGTCCTGCCAGAGCTGTGCTTCGGTGGGGACCCACGGGCCGAGGCTGCGCGAACGCGGACCCATGTCGCGGTGCGTCAGCTTGTACCAGGCCTTCGCGAAGGCGAGTTCGAACTGATCGGGGTTCTCGTGGAATCGCTTGGAGATCGGTCCGTAGATCGGGTCGAGGCGTAGCGCGAGGTCCGTCGTGAACATGACGGGTGCGTGGGACTTGGTCGGGTCATGCGCGTCGGGCACCAGGTTCGCGTCGACGCCGCCCTTCGGGATCCACTGGGTCGCGCCGGCGGGACTCTTGGTCTGCTCCCACTCGTGCCCGAAGAGGGTGTCGAAGTAACTGTTGTCCCACTTGATCGGGGTTGGCGTCCACGCGCCTTCGAGTCCGCTCGAGATCGAGTCATCCGCGTTACCCGTGCCGTAACTGTTCTTCCAGCCCAGCCCCTGTTCGGCCAGCGGGGCGCCCTCCGGCTCGGCACCCACGTACTCCACCGGGTCGGCGGCGCCGTGCGCCTTGCCGAACGTGTGTCCGCCGGCGATCAGCGCCACGGTCTCTTCGTCGTTCATCGCCATGCGGGCGAAGGTCTCGCGGATGTCGCGCGCGGCCGCGAGCGGGTCGGGCGTGCCGTTGGGCCCTTCGGGGTTCACGTAGATGAGACCCATCTGCACCGCGCCGAGGGGCCGCTGGAGCTCGCGGTCGCCGCTGTAGCGCTCGTCGCCCAGCCACACGTCCTCGGGGCCCCAGTAGACGTCCTCGTCGCCTTCGAAGACGTCTTCTCGTCCCCCGCCGAATCCGTAGGTCGTCATGCCCATCGACTCCAGGGCGAGCGTGCCGGCCAGGATCATCAGGTCGGCCCAGGAGATCTTGCGTCCGTACTTCTGCTTGATCGGCCAGAGCAGCAATCGGGCCTTGTCGAGGTTGACGTTGTCGGGCCAACTGTTGAGCGGCGCGAAGCGCTGCGTTCCCGAGCCGCCACCGCCGCGCCCGTCGTGGATGCGGTACGTGCCCGCGCTGTGCCAGGCCATGCGGATGAAGAACGGGCCGTAGTGTCCGTAGTCGGCGGGCCACCACTCCTGAGAGGTGGTCATCAGCGCCAAGATGTCCTTCTTCACGGCGTCGAAGTCGAGACTCTCGAACTCCTCGGCGTAGTTGAACGTCGCGCCGAGGGGATTGCTCACCGGCGAACGTCGCTCGAGCGGGTCGAGCTTCAGTTGATTGGGCCACCAGTCTTGGTGGGGGTGTCGACCCTCCGGCGTCGCGTCAAAGCCGTCTGAGACCGGGCACTGGTTCTCGCTGTCCATGTTCACTCCTGTTATTGGCTCGCAATACGCATCAGCGTAACGAATCCACCGAACACCTCGACGCGCCGGATCCCGAGTGACCGGTCGCTCGTGTCGAGGCGCCGCGGTGCCAGCTCGGTCACTGCCTCGCGCCGAGCTCGACCCCGGTCGCGAACCTTCGACGTCCGAGCATCGCAACGTCACGGTCCCGCGAGGTCTAGGGCCTAACAGTCGTGCACGACACCCGCGACGATCAAGTGGAAACCTGTCGCTCGCCGCGCCGAGTCGGTCTCGGCGTGGGCGGGCGCTCGACCACGGGCCTGGAGCGTCAAAGGAAGGCGTGGCCCCTGATTTCAGGCATTTTCTGAGCCATTTGAATCGGAAAATGGTGAGTGGTACGGTCACCCGAAGGCTGAGGGGGCTCATGGCGATCACCGAACGGTTGCGCACCCGGTCGCCTCGCGCGAGCGCGATGACGACCCTCGGTCGTCTCGCGTTGGCCGCCACGTTCGTGCCAACGCTCTTCGTCGTCCACGCCGACGTCGCCGGCGCGGCGACGGGCTGCAAGAGCAGCGGCTACGCCTGCACGATCGACGGCTACAACGCCACGACCATCAACGACGGTTGGGCCGCCAAGTACTACGGCAGTGACACGAAGGGCGGCATAGGGACTCCCCCGCACAACTGCACGCTGTTCGCGGCGTGGATGCTCGCGCGCAACGGACTTCCAGACCCCGGACGCTCATGGGGCTACGCCGATCAATGGGGTCTCACGCTCGCGTCCGACACCAACCGGACGCCCGCCGTGGGGGCGATCGCCTGGTACGACGGCCCCGGAATGGGCCACGTGGCCTACGTCGAGCGCGTGAACTGGCTGAATCACACGGTTTTCCTGGTCTCGGACAACTACGCCGTCAACAGCGCCGGCTACACCTCGAGTACGTGGGCGCCGTTCAGCACGCCGACCGGTTACATCCACCTACGCGACGTGTCGACGTCGCGGCCGTTGGACGCGCGAAAGACCAAGCCCCGGACCTAGCGTCCGGCGTGTTCGCGCGACGTCAGATCGCCGACTGACAGGACCACTGACTCCAGCCGTCGCGCGCGTACAGCAACGCCGCCGCGCGTACGTTGAGCGCTGGATTAAAGGCGAGGTTGAGGTTCTTCGGGTTCTGACCGATCATGGCCATCAGGTACTGCTCGGTGCCGCCGTCGTTCAGCTGGAAGACGCCCCGATCGTGGGTGCCGTTGCTGTCGAAGCCGATGTCGGTCGTTCGAAACTTCGACTCGCACCACGCCACGGCCTCGGCGTCGTGCCACGCTCGGGCGGGAAAGTCCTGGTGAATGAGGGTAACGACGTGCGTGTCGCTCGGTGTCGGGGCGCTCGTGAAGTCCGCGAGCTCGGCGGTCGCGTTCGCGACGAGCGGTCGTGGCGCGCGTGGCGCCGCGTGACGAACCGGTGACGTCGTTGTGGGTGCCGCGTCGATCGACACGGCGAGGACGCCGCGAATCGGTCGACTTATCGTCGTGGCCGCCGGTGACGCGGTCGGCATCGCGGTCAGAGTGATGATCAGGGCCATGGCGCCAACCCAGATCAGGCCGTGCGAATGATCTCGGACGTGTTTCCATCGCTTGCGTGCCTGTACCATCTCAAATCCTCCGCCTAATTTGTGTAAGTCGCCCTTGACGACCCTTGAGAACCTTCGGACTCGTGGCCCACGGTTCGAGACCTACCGCCGAGGTGCGGCCCAACGGCCCACCTTCTGGATGATTCAGCGGAGGAACTACCATTTTAGGGCGCGAGGCCCCGAAAAAATCATGGAAACGCGATTTCACGCGCAAAACCGCTGGATTAAAGGCCTCTAGGCGCAAAAGTTGTTAAAACTCGGGGCAAAACTATTCACTTTTTGGGTGTACTCACCATTTGGAGTTTTCTGTGCTACGCGCGGGCGCGACGGCCTCAGTGCGTGAGAAGTTCTTCGAGACAGTCGCGCGCCGAACCGGTTGAAGCAATTTCTTCAGCAATCACTTGGGCCGCGAGCGCGTAGGAACTCTTCGCGAGGACCTCATGGACCGCCGCGCGAATCCGCGGGACGTCGATCGCTTCGATCGCGCGAAAGCCCGGCTCGGACTTCGAACCGACGTCGACGACGACGCCGGCGCCGGCGACGGTGATTAGTTGCGCGTTCGTTCGCTGATCGGCGAACATCGGCACGAAGACGATCGGCAGACCGGCGGCGAGCGCACCGTAGGTCGTGCCCGAGCCACCGTGACACAGCACCATCGAGGCGAAGGGGAACACCGAGGCCTGTGGGACCCAGGACTCCACGGTGACGTTCGGTGGCACCGGGCCGAGCGCCTTGGGGTTGAAGGACTTGCCCGTGGTGACCAGGACCCGCACGTCGAGGCCCGTCACGGCGTCGATCGCCCGCTGGAAGGTCGAAAACGCGGTGTCCAGACCCCCCGCCACGGACCCAAACGTCATATATACCAACGGTCCGCTGCCCTGGGCCCAGCGCCCGGGCTCGACGACCTCGGGCGCATCGTCCTCGCGGTAGCGCAGGGTCCGAGGAAACGGCGAGGGGTCGAGTTTGGCCGGTAGTCGCGAGAGGTAGCGCGTCTGGCGAAGGACGCCCTCCATACCGTCCTCGAAATCGTCCAGGGTCGAGGCCACGAGCTTCAGGACGCTCCACTCCGTGCGCGCGCTCGAGATGGCGACCTGGGCGTGCTCGAGGGAACGACGGTGCGCGGCCACCGCGCCGGCGTAGGCGCACGGCTCTCGAAGCACCAGGTCCGGCTGGAACTTGTCGCACGCCGTCTCGACGGTGTCGAGCATCGCCTCGGTCGACAACCGGCCGAAGAACTCACCGTCCAAGAGACGCGCCGCCTGAGCGTGTGGAAGACGCGCGGCACGGCGCCACAGCTCTTTGGACTTGACGGGATCGGGTGGGTCGCTCAGGTAGTGCTCGACGCCGAGATCGTCGACCTCTTGGGCCAGGCTCGGTGGCACGACCACGAAGACGTCGTCGCCGCGCTCCTTCGCGGCGGCGATGAAGGGCACCAGGGGGTTGAAGTGCCCCGCCAGGCCCGTGGAACAGAAGAGGAGTCGCATCGTTTCGCCATTTTGCCAGTCAGGGCCGCTGGCGCGGGGACTTTTGGGGAAACGTCAGCCCTGGGCCGGCGAGAAGCCGATCGGCGAGGCCTCTTTCGGGGCGAAGAGGGCCCTATGGGCGAGGGCGGCCAGGGCGCCGCCCACGAGGGGCGCCACGATGAAGAGCCACACCTGGTGCAGCGACGTGCCCCCCACGATCAGGGCCGGCCCGAGTGCGCGCGCCGGGTTGACCGAGGTCCCGGTGATGGGGATACCGATCAAGTGCACGACCGTCAAGCTAAGACCGATCACGAGTCCGGCGGTCGAAGGATTCGCCGTCTTGCTCGTGACGCCGAGGATCACGAAGACGAAGAGGGCCGTCAGGACCACTTCGGCGATGAACGCGCCGCCGGCCCCGACGTGGATGAAGCTCGACGCGCCCCATCCGTCGGTGCCGAGACCGGTCGTAGTGCGGTGATACAGCGGCGAGGTCGAGAACACGCCCCACAGTGCGAGGGCCCCGACGAGGCCCCCGACGAACTGCGCGACCCAGTAGCCCGCCGCGTCGCGCCACGAGATCCGACCAGCCAACAACGCGCCGAGCGTGACCGCCGGGTTGACGTGGCAGCCGGAGATCGGTCCGAGCACGTACGCCAGCGCCAGCAACGTGAGCCCGAAGGCCAGGGCGGTCGCCACGACACCGGCGATGAAGGAGCTGCCGTCGGCCTTGAAGCCGAACGTGAGCGTCGCGACGCCCACCCCGAAGAAGACCAAGAGAGCCGTTCCGAGCAGCTCCGCAGCGAACTTCCGACCCATCGTCAACCCCCTCGAGCAACCTTCGCCAAAGGCTATCCGTCGCTCGCGGCACCGGGGCTGACGCCGGGCGCGCGTTCTTCGGGCGCCGCGCGGTCGCACATCGCTTCGAAGCG
Organism: uncultured Acidimicrobiaceae bacterium; assembly: GCA_963802735.1. Lineage (GTDB taxonomy): Bacteria > Actinomycetota > Acidimicrobiia > Acidimicrobiales > RAAP-2 > RAAP-2. The sequence continues at coordinate 143,358 of CAWDJY010000001.1, forward strand.
CTCCCGCGAGAAAGCGTAGGAGTACATCGAGCTGGGCACGATCTCGACGTAGCGAGCGTCGCTCGGCGAGGGTACCCAGTCCTCAGGTGACGCCTCGTAGACCTCGGTCCAGTAGTGGCGCAGGGCGTCGGCGTCGCCCGGTCCCCCGCGCACGATCCGGGCACGGCCGTGCACGAAGACCGCCACGTCATCGCCGACCACGTGGGCGGCGCTGAGCGCCGGTCGCCGTTCCAGGTGACGCGCCTTGAACGACGCGCCGCTCGTCGAGAACCAGAAGCGACCGTGCAGGAAGAGTCCGTCGACCGCCGAGCACCGCGGCTCGCCGGCCGCGGTGACGCTCGCGACGACGAGGTGGCGAACGCCCACGAGGTACCGAGCCAGGTCGGCGCCCGAGAGCCGACGATCCGACGAGATGATCGACGTCAGGTGATCGCCGGCGCGCCCGAAGGACGCCGCGAGCAACGAGTCCAGCGAAGCGAGTTCTTCCGGGGTTTCGAACACTCACGAAGCATGGCGCAGCGGACGCCGAGCGTCAACTGGCCCATCGAGGGCGACCGACGGGTGCTGCATAATGAGTTGTGCCCTCGAACAAACGCGACCACAGCCTCAACCTCGCCCCGGCCTCGATCGACGACTACCGCGAACTGGCGCGGCGCAAGCTCCCTCGCCAGATCTTCGACTACGTCGACGGCGGCGCGTTCGCCGAGTCGACCCTGGCCGCGAACCGCGACGACCTCCACCGCATCCAGTTCCGTCAGCGGGTGTTGCGCGACGTCTCGACGCGGTCGCTCGCTACGACGGTGCTCGGCGAGGAGATCGCACTGCCGGTCATCCTGGCCCCGGTCGGCTTCGGGGGCATGCTCGCGCGTCGCGCCGAGGTCCAGGCGGCGAAGGCGGCCGAGCGCGCGGGCATCCCCTTTTGTGAGTCGACGCTGTCGATCTGCGGCCTCGAAGAGGTTGCGGCCGCGATCAAACGCCCCATCTGGTTCCAGCTCTACGTGATGAAGGACCGAAGCTACGCCGAGGACCTCATGGCCCGCGCCCAGGCCGTCGGGTGCACCACGCTGGTCCTGACCGTGGACCTCGCCGTGGTCGGTCAGCGCTACCGCGACGGTCGCAACGGCATCAGTGGCAAGATCCCGCGCGCCAAGCGGGTGCGACGGGGTGTCGACCTCGTCACCCACACCCACTGGGTCCGTGACGTCGCGCTCGGGGGTCGGCCCCTCACTTTCGGGAATCTCGAGAAGGCACTGCCGGACGCGAGTGTGCCCGGCGACTTCCAGGCCTGGGTGGCGGGACAGTTCGACCCCAGCGTGACCTGGGACGACCTCGCGTGGCTGCGCGAACACTGGCGCGGGAAGATCGCGCTGAAGGGAATACTCGACCCCGACGACGCGCGCCACGCGCTCGATCACGGCGCCGACGCGGTCATCGTGTCGAATCACGGCGGCCGGCAACTCGACGACGTCCCCTCCACCATCCGGTCGCTGCCCGCGATCGTCGACGCCGTCGGCGATCGGTGCGAGGTCTTGATGGACGGCGGCATCCGCAGTGGGCTCGACGTCGTCAAGGCGATGTCGATGGGGGCCCGGGCCTGCCTGGTGGGCCGCCCCTGGGCCTACGCCGTGGCCGCGCGCGGCGAGCGCGGCGTCGACCACGTCTTGCGAATCATCCAGGCCGAGATGATGGTGACCCTCGGCCTCACGGGGGTGAATGACGTGCGTGACCTCGACCGTACAGTCGTGGTGGAAGAGTAAGTCCCCGGGTCCGCCGGGTCTCACGAAAGCAGAGTCCCTATGTCCAACGCCCTCGACGCCCTGGCGTCCTCCGTCGCCCATTTGCATTCGGTCATCGACGGCCTGAGTGAGAGCGACTACGTCGCCTCGGCGCACCCGACCGAGTGGACGGTGGCCGACGTCATGAGCCACATCGGATCGGCCGCGGTCATCTTCAAACGCGGTGTCGATGATTCGATAAACGAGCGCGAAACCCCGCCCCAGTTCAACCAGTCGGTCTGGGACGTGTGGAACGCCAAGACGCCCCACGCGCAGGTCACCGACGCGCTCGACGCCGACCAGGCGCTCCTCACCCGTCTGCTCGAGCTGACGCCGGAGGAGAGGGATCGCTACTACTTGAACTTGGGACCGATGAAGTTCGACTTCGAACGGGCCGTTCGACTCCGCCTGGGCGAGCACGTCTTTCACACCTGGGACATCGAGGAGGCCTTCGACCCCCAGGTCACCCTGCAGCAGGGGGCCGTGCCCTACCTCTTCGGCAACCTCGAACTCCTGATGCGTTTCGCCGCCAAGCCGACCGGGAACGAGCTCACGTTGCGCGTCCGCACGACCGATCCGCAGAAGGACTTCGCGCTCACCCTGAGCGCGGACGCCGTGACCTTGGACGAGGTCGAGGGCCTGGAGTCCGTCGACCTCGTGCTCCCCGCCGAGGCCTTCCTACGACTGGCCTACGGCCGCCTGGACGAGGAGCACACACCCGCGGGCGTCGACCCGACGCACCTGGACGAACTCCGGCGTGTCTTCCCCGGGCTGTAGTCGTGTCGCTCCGTCTCCAGATCATCGTTGGCTCGACGCGACCGAATCGTTTCGCCGACAAACCGGTCGAGTGGCTGGTGGACCGTCTGTCCGGTCGCGGCGACTTCGAACTCGAGGTCGTGGACCTGCGCGACCACCCGCTCCCGCTCTTCGACAGCCCGATGTCGCCGGCGCGAAGTCTGCGCGAGTACCCCAACGAGGCCGTGGCCGCGCTCGGTCGACGGTTGGACGCCGGTGACGGCTACATCACGGTGACGAGCGAGTACAACCACGGCTACCCCGCCTCCCTGAAGAACGCCATGGACTACGTCTTCCCCGAGTTCAACAAGAAGCCGATGACCTTCGTGGGCTACGGCAACGCCGGCGGCGCCCGGGCAATCGAACAGCTTCGTTTGGTCTCCGTGGAATTCGAGATGGCGCCCCTTCGTCACGCGGTGCACGTCTTCCCCGACGTCATGCGTCCGGCGATGACCGCCGAGGAGTTCACGCCCGCGCTCTTCGAGTCGTTGGACGGTCGCCTCGAGATGCTCATCGACGAACTGGTGTGGTGGTCGAGCGCCCTCAAGAACGCGCGCGACGCCGACTGAGTCAGTCGACGTCGCTCGCCAGCACCGAGCTCATGTACGTCGTGTCGCTCGCGTAGACGTGCGCCGACTTCACGATCATCGTGAGCGAGCCGACCGGCCGTTCCAGGGCCGTCGCGACATCGTGTTGGATCACCGCCAGTTCCAACAGGTTGGCGTAGCCCTTGGCGCCGAAGTCGATGCTGTGGGCGTAGACGACCAGGTGCAAGGCGTCGCCGTCGAGGAAGAAGTCCAACAGGCTGACGCACGGGATGTAGGAGGTGTCGCTCAAGGGCTGGAACGTCGTGATCGTCGCCGATCGACTACGCGGGTCGGCGCAAAGCCGCTCACTCACCCAGCGGATCTGGTCGAGACCGGCGCCGGCGTAGTTGCGGAGCCGGGTCGCGTAGCTGTCGGCGTCGCCGAGTTCACGTACCGCGCCGAAGGAGGCGAAGTTCGTGCGCATCCACTCCAGGCGTTCGGGATCGGCGAAGCGTTCGATGATGGCGTCGGAAGTCTTGGGCTCGTCGATGACCAGGGTGGTCATCAGCACCTCGCGCGTCGCGAGTCCGTCGTACGTGCTCGCGACACCGGATCGCATGATCAGTCGGGCAACGGCGATCCACGCCTCCCCGATGGTCCGCGATCGCAGGGTCGTCGCCGTCAAAGTCATTCGAACATCATTAGCCCATCGAGGTGGCGCTCCGTAGCTCGCCCTAGTTGGGCCGGAGGCCCTGGTTCTCGTAGCCCCGGCGGATGTTGATCTGTCCGACACCGACCTGGACGTCCAGGTTCAAGTGCGGCGCGCGTTCTTGGCTCGCCACCGTCTTCAGTGACGGCGGGATCGCGCGAAAGGGCTGCGTGTCGAACCCGAACTGTCCGAGGTACTCGACCACGCCGGCGCCGATGTGCGTCTTGAGGTAGACAATGGCGTTGGCCGGCACGTCGACCGTCAAGGAGCCCACCGCCACGCTCGCGTTGACCGAGGTCGTGGTCGAACTGAAGTGGACTTGTCGTAGGTCGACGACCATGGTCCCGAACTGCGTCCGGTAGTTGTGCTGGACCTGCGCGACGTTGCTCGGTTGGAAATCCCGGGCCCCGCTGCCCCCGGTCATGGGTACGCCAGTCGAGGCGAGGAAACCTAAGAACGCGCCCGACAACAGGATCACGACGGTCAAGAACGACAGGAAGACGAGCGCGATGAACCGGCGAAGCATGTGCTGGCGCGCGGACGACCGTAGTGACAGGACGGCCAGCACGGCGAGGAAGAGCAGCCAGAGCGCCCCGAATCCGTTGCCGACCCTCGGCGCGCCACCAATCGTCGAGAGGGCGATGACCACCACAACGACGACGGCGGCGAGAAGGACGTAGCGCAATAAGCGCACGTTCGACGCGGGGGGCGCGTCGACCTCTTCAGCGTCGTCGCTGTGGCGGCCCGATTGCGGGATCAGGACCCACATCGCGAGATAGATCGCGACACCCAGTCCGTAGAGGAACGAGAGGACGACGAAGACGACGCGCACGATGTTGGCGTCGACGTCGAATCGTTCGGCGATGCCGCCCGCCACGCCCCCGACCATCCGACGCTTGGTGCTGCGTCGAAGGCGCGACTCCTTTTCGGTCTCGGGCTGCGGCTCCGGCGCCATCGGCGCCATCGGCGTCGACGTCGACGTCGACGTCGACTCTTCGAACTGCTCGTGTTCTTCGTCCATGCTTCAAATGTACGGTCGTCGCTGGTCACGGGCTATGGGGATGAACCCTCACCGCCGCTACTCGGGTGCACGAACAATCAGGGTTTCCCCTTAGATACAAAGGGAAATCTTCGTGTCAGACTTTGTTTGGTCCCAAGAGTCACGACGTCGTCGAAGGGAGAGCACAATGACGATCACCACGTCGAGCCACGCCGTCGTCGGCACGCCCCTGCGGCCTCTGCGACGCGGTCGCGACAACTGCATCCTCGGTGGTGTCTGTGGAGGGTTCGCGACGCGACTCGGAATCAAAGAGCGCAACATCCGGATCATCTTCGCGCTCCTCACGCTCATGTTTGGACTCGGCGTCCTGCTCTACATGACGTTCTGGTTGGTCCTCACTCGATCGGGCGAGGAGCACTCGATCATTCAACAGATCTTCCAGAACCGACGCGAGGCGCAACTCGTCCTGGTCACCTTCATCGCGACGGTGATCCTCATCATCACCTTGCAGACCACGGGTTCCGACGCGACCGCGGGCTTCGGCTGGCCGCTCCTCTTGAGCGCCTTCGCCGGCTTCGCGGTGTGGCGGGGGGCCTCGATCGACGAACACAGCCGGCTCACCGAGTTCTTCAACACGGCGCCCTTCATCGGTGGCGCGTTCTCCAAGAGTCGCAAGGGCGTGCTGCTACGCCTCGTCGTTGGCGCCGGGCTCATTGTCTTCGGTCTGCACCAGCTCCATCACATCGGTGGCTTCTGGGGTTCGGCCGGCTCGGCGGTCGTCGGCACGGCGGTCCTGGTCGTCGGCGTACTCGTGCTCTTCGCCCCGTGGTGGCTCCAAAACGTGCGAGAACTGACGAGTGAACGCCGGGAGCGAGTGCGCATCGAAGAACGCGCCAGCATGGTCGCGCACCTTCACGACTCGGTACTCCAGACGCTCACCTTGATCGAACGCGCCGCGGCCAACGAAGCCGACGTCGTGCGTCTCGCCCGCAACCAGGAGCGCGAGCTTCGCCAGTGGCTCTTCAGTCCCGAGACCGTGACCAACGCGCCGACATCGTTCGTCGGACTCATCGGCGCCATCGAGCACGACGTCGAGAACGACTACGGCGTGCGCGTGGAGCTCGTGACGGTCGGCGACTGCGTGCCCGACGAGCGCGTCACCACCATGGTCGCCGCCGGTCGCGAAGCCGCGATCAACGCCGCGAAGTGGTCCCAGGCCACGAGCGTCTCGATCTTCTCGGAGGTCGAACCCTCGACGATCTCGATCTTCGTCCGCGACCAGGGCGTGGGCTTCGACCTCGACGCGATTCCGGCCGACCGCCAGGGCATCGCCCTGTCCATACGCCAACGAATGTCACAACTCGGCGGCGAGGCGTTTATCAACACCGCGCTGGGCTCGGGCACCGAGGTGCAGCTCGTGATGCCCCGATCCCTGTGACCGAGTCCGCTCGACCCCGCGTCTTCTTGGTCGATGACCATGAACTGATCCGCGCCGGCATCCGCGCCGAGATCGCCGGATCCGTCGACATTGTGGGTGAGGCTGACGAGGTCGAGGCCGCGATCGAGATGATCCTCGACCGGACGCCCGACGTCGTCTTGCTCGACGTGCACATGCCCGACGGCGGTGGCCAAGCGGTCCTTCACGCCGTCCTCGAGCACGAGACACCAACGCGGTTCCTCGCGCTGTCGGTCTCGGACGCCTCGGCCGACGTCATCAGCGTGATCCGCGCCGGCGCCCGGGGCTACGTCACCAAGAACATCTCCGGCCCGGACCTGATCGACGCCATCTACCGAATCGCCGCCGGCGACGTCGTGTTCTCGCCCCGCCTCGCCGGTTTCGTCCTCGACGCGTTCAGCACCGGGCAGAACGACCAACCCGTCGTGATCGCCGACCCCGACCTCGACCAGTTGACCGCGCGCGAGCGCCAGGTGCTGCGACTCATCGCCCGCGGCTACTCCTATAAGGACATCGCCAAGGAGTTGGCCATCTCGACCAAGACGGTCGAGAGCCACGTCTCGTCGGTCCTTCGCAAACTGCAGCTGTCCAGCCGGTATCAACTCTCGCACTGGGCGAGCGAGCGTCACCTCAACTGACGCGCGCCGCCGTGACGCCGCGCTCGCCACGACGTGCAATCACCAGAAATTGCAAGCACTTCTCGTAGCATGACGAGTACAGCGCGCAAAGGACAGGGCATGCGAATTCTGATCGTTGGTGGCACGTCATTCGTGGGACGAGCAGTCGCCTGGGCCGCGCTCGGTGCCGGTCACGACGTCACCGTCATCAATCGAGGACAGACGCCCAGTGACCTGCCCGAATCCGTTACTCGACTGATCGGCGATCGACAGGGCGACCTATCGGCGCTGGCCGGTCTCTCCTTCGACGTCACCGTGGACGCCATCGCCTATCGCCCGGTCGACGTCGACGCCCTCGCCGATGCCCTCGGCGATCGCGGGGGCCACCACATCCAGATCTCGTCGGTCTCGGCCTACGACGACCCGCCGAAAGAGGGCGCGACCGAGGACTCCGTCGTCCTGTGGGATGACGCCACGCTCGCGCGCGACGCCGAGGTGACCGCCGAAACCTACGGGCCACTCAAGGCCGCCTGCGAACGCGCGGCCCAGGAACACTTCGCCGAACGACTCACCTTCGTGCGACCGACCTTCGTCATCGGCGGCCATGACGCCACGCTGCGGTTCCCGTACTGGGTCGACCGGCTCCGTCGGGGCGGCAACGTCGCGGTGCCCGGGCCCCGCGACAACGCCCTTCAGTACATCGACGCCCGCGACCTCGGTGAGTTCGTGGTCACCCTCGCGACCAATTCGACCCTCGGCGCCTTCCACGTCGCCGGTCCCTACCCGCCGGGCCGCTTCTTCGAGGTGATCCAGGCAGTCAGCGAACAGGTCTCGCCGGGCGAGACCCGTCTCGTCGAGATCTCACCCCGCCACATCAAGAGCCACCACCTCGAGTCAAGATTCCCCCTCTGGTCAGGCTCGACGAGCGAGACGGCCCTCGCCGTCGACCCCGCGAAGGCCGTCGCCGCGGGTCTCACGTTCCGAGACCTCAGCGAGAGCGTCGACGATGTCATCGACTGGTGGGACGACCGTGAGGCGCCGTCGTGGTGGCTCACGCGCGAACAAGAGGCCATGCTGGTTCGCACCAACCCCTGAGACCTAGCATTTCCGCGGGGATTCTCTCCTCGGCGGTAATTTTCGGACTCGATCGGACAGAAGCGGTTAATGGGCTCACCTCAAGATGATCGTTTCCGCCGTCTCGTCCACGAACACACGCCGGCGATCGGCAATTACCTACGGCGACGCCTCTACCCATTGACGCCGGCCGACCTGGACGACTTGGTCGAAGAGACGCTCCTCGTGGTCTGGCGCCGCATCGACAGCGTCCCCGAAGAGGCCGAACTCCCCTGGATGATCGGCGTGGCGCGCAACGTCCTGCGAAACGCCCGACGCAGTCAGTACCGGCGCACGAACTTCGAGTCCTCCCTGCCCGCGGCCCCGGACGACCCCTCGGCCGAAGACCTGGTGATCGCCGACGCCAGCGTGCGCGACGCGTTGATCGCGCTCAACGACGACGACCGCGAGGTCTTGATGTTGAACGCCTGGGACGGCCTGGACACTCACGCCCTCGGGGTCGCCCTCTCGATCACGACGAACGCCGCCGCGGTGCGGCTCTCCCGGGCCCAGGCCCGTTTCCGCGAGCGTTTCGCGGCCGCCCAGGTCACTTGAAAGTTTCGAGCGGGTCGCGACAAGAACTAGGTATGCAGGCGGAGGAGCTTTCATGAGTGATTTTGAAGAACGCTTACGCGCGGCGGACCCGGCCGCGTCGAGCAGCTACCAACACCCCGACTCGAACGCGATGATTTCGCGCATCATGGCCCGCGCGCCGCGCGCGCGCCGTCACGTGCTGCGCAGTTTCCAACTGCGCATGGCCGGTTCCGTCGCCCTCGCCGCGGCCCTGGCCGTCGGCGGCATCGCGGCGCTCGATGGCGCGTCACCGAGTCTCGCGGTCTTCGCCCTGGCCGCGCCCCACAGCTCGAAGACACCCGGTCGCTACAGCGCCGAGACCCAGGTACCCAGCAAGCTCGGCGGCCCGATGCGGATCTTCGAGGACTTCAACTTCACGGCCGGACCCGACCTCGCCACGAACGCCGGCACCGGCGCCGCGTACGAACTGACGCTGCCCGCGAGCGCCTCGGCCGAGGCGTCGCGGATCGCCGGGATCTTCAACGTCTCCGGTACACCCGTCGACGTGAACAGCGACGGACAGGACTTCACGGTCACCGACCCCACCGGCAACTTCGTGGAGTACGAGACCTACGACACGGTGCCGCAGTGGTCGTACTCGATCGCGATCCCGCAGGCCGCGGGAATGTCGTCGACGACGTCGGACGGCACGACCGTCGCCATGCCGAGTCAGTCCACGGTCAACGCCGACGTGCAGAACTACTTGGGCCAGTTGGGCTACGGCTTCCAAGTGACCGATCCCCAGTTCTCGACCTCAAACAACGTGGTGACCTCTCCCGGTCAGCCCACGGTGACGACGAACGAGGAGCAGGCGACCTACAGCGTCACGGTCGACGGACAGATGACCGACCAGTACTTCGACCTCACGGTCGACCAGAACAACAACGTGGTCGCGGCCGACGGTCCCGCGTTCGGCGTCGATCCGGCGGTCAGCTACCCGTTGCAGAGCCCCGCCGCGGGCGTGGAAGTGCTCGAGGCCCAGCAGCAGGCCGACGCCGCGCAGTACGCGGCGGGCCAGTCGAGTGACGCCGGATCTTCGACGACGCCACCCCCGGCCACGAGCGGTTCGTCACCCGCGTCGCCCCCCACGGCGTCCGGAACGGATGACACGACGACCACGACACCGTCCGGTCCGCCGATCGTCGACGTCACGCTCGACGCCGAGACCATCTCGTACCAGACGTACCAACTGACCGACGGCAGCGTGTGGATGTTGCCGATCTACAACTACACCGGCGTCGTCACCAACGCCGACGGATCCTCCTACACCGGGACCTGGTCCACCATCGCCGTTGACCCGACCTACATCCAAGTATCTACCTCATCATCAGGAGGTATAAATCCAGGCGGACCCATCCTCTACTAACCAGCTCTGAACGGTGCGTGCCGAGGCCGACGCAATCTCCTCCGCACGAACGTTTGCACACGATCAAGTCCCGCGCCATTCGGTGCGGGACTTGATTCATTGTGGCTTGTGTCGTGACGGCTTCCAGGTACGGGTCTGATGCGTCCGGGGCGGGTTCACGACGGTCGGGCGCGCGCCGGCGAGTTTGGCCACCGCGGCCGGCGCGCGATGTGGCGGACGCTTCGGTTCCACGACGCCGGCGCGCAGGTTGCGCCGCGTACCCGACCACGGTGCCAGGGGCGCGGTGAAGGCGTCGGCGAGCCGGTAGGCCGAACTCTCATAGTTGATCCGCCAACCTCGGAAATGCGGCCACGCCTCTTCGGGGCTGCGCTCCATCGCGAAGCCGACGAGGTTCAACTTCTCGACGGCGCTGGCGAACTCGTTGTAGGACAACGCGATCGACGAGTCCGGGTCCGGATCGTCGTCGACCGGATAACCGAGCGACGCCGCTAGACGGTTGAACATCGTAAAGCCCATGCGCAGGCACAAACGTGTCTGACTGGGCGCCGTCGTCGGACACAGCGCCAACTGCATCGCCCCGGCGTCGAGCACGGCCAGGAGACCGATGATCCAGTTCAGCCACGGTTCGGGCGAGCGAAAGAGCAACAGCACCGGGTAGGTGGTGTGACTCTCGGTCACCTCGGCGGCCCACTGCTCCCAGTCGGCGTAGAGCTGCGGGAGCGCGTCGGTGATGCCGACCAGTTGGTGTCGGGCGAGCAGCTCCGGTCCCCAGGCCGGCGAACCCGCGCGGCTCTCGAGCATCGTCACCAGCGCCTCGCGACGGCTGAACGAACTGTAGAGCGAGGGCAGGTAGGCGATCTGGAGCGCCACGATGACAACCCACGTCGCGCCGGCCGCGATGTCGAGCGCCGTGTTGGGCGCGCCACCGACGTGGATCGCGCCCACCGTGAAGAGCGCCGTCAGGGCTTGGGTCAGACCGTGCACGAACGAGTGCGTCGTGTTCATGAGCATGAGCGCGAATCCGAGGACCAGGCTCGCGGCCCAGAACAACAACTGCGCGATCAGGGCGACCGGCGCGGTCGGCGCCAGGATCGAATCCTTCCCCTCGTAACTCGGCGCGAGACGAGAGAAGACCACGAAGGAGTAGTGGACCGTCTTGTTCACCACGAGCGTCAGCTTCTCGAGGCCCTGGGGCTGGCGCGGCAGCACCAGGATGAAGAGGACGCTCACGATCGTGATCAGCACGATCAGGAGGCCGACCACGTACTCGACGACGTACACTTCCCCTCCTCCCGTCGACGCAGTCATCCGACTTCGCCGAATCTTAAACAGTAAGCGCCCGAGACTGCGCCAAGCGCTCTCCTACAGTTGAACGATGAGTTCTTCGTTGTCCGTCACGCTCACCGGCGAGCACGTCACGCTGACTCCGCTTTCGATCGACGACGTGCCGATGCTGGTCCTCGCCGCCTCGGGCGACCGTTCGACCTTCGGGTGGTCGATCGTGCCGGGCACCCGTGACGGCATGGACGCCGTGATCCGGCGCCTGCTCGCCGACGCAAACCAAGGGACGGCGGTGCCCTTCGTCACGCGACGAAGCGACACGTCCGAGATCATCGGCATGACGAGGTTCCTCACGCTGCGATGGTTCTTCGGGCGCGAGTACCCCGACGCCGCCGAGATCGGCGGCACCTTCCTCACCGCCGCGGCGCAACGGACGGCCGCCAACACGGAGGCCAAGTTGCTCATGATGACCCACGCCTTCGAGGTCTGGGGGGTGCGCCGCCTCGACCTCAAGACCGACGAGCGCAACGAGCGCTCGCGACAGGCGATCGAACGGATCGGCGGACGTTTCGAGGGGGTCCTTCGCAATTGGCAGGCCGCCCAGGTCGACGGCGAAGAGGGCGCCACGCGCAACTCGGCGATGTACTCGATCCTCCCCGACGAGTGGCCCGGGGTGCGGGCCCGCCTGGAGGAGCGACTTCGGTCGCGTTAGACCGCGACCGGCTCCTTCTCCTTGGCGAAGCGCAGGTGCAACGCGATCGCGCCGCTCGCGAGCGCCGCGTAGAAGCACCACAACGACGCGAAGCCGTTCGCGCACAGTCGCGCGAGCACGATCACGGCCACGAGGTTCACCGCGCCGAACCACACCACGTTGCGCAGTCCCGACGCGAGCATCGATCCGCACGTCGCGAGGATGTACAGGCCGATGATCACGACGCCGTGTTGCAGACCGATCGAGTAGGCGACGTGATAGGCGCCGAGTCTGGCGCTGGGGTGTCCGCTCAGCATCGTCTCGAGCAGTACGGCCGACGTGATGACGCCCAAGGCGACGAACGGCACGATTACCTTTCGCCGTGCGCGGGGCTCGAGGAGCAGCACCATCGTCGGCACTAGTGTCGGCAACACCACAAAGGCGAACAGGAGATAGATCCACATCGCCACCACGCCCACGCCGTGCGCCACGTGACCCTGCAGCTGCCACCACACGAACGTCTCGTCGATCTGGTGCAGTCCCAGGAGGATCGGGAAGGGCGCGATCAGTCGGTACTCCGGTCGTCCGCGAAGGTGCAAACAGGCGTCGACCCCGATCGCGGTGACGACGAGTCCGCCGATCAGGTCTCCCTCAGGCGAGAAACACATGGTCGCTCACGAACTCTCGTCGATTGCATCGGCGGGATCTGAGAAGTTCGACGTCACGCATACGGCACCCTAACCTCGAGCGGCCCACGCTTCGACGAAGTCGTCGCTCATCACGGTGTATCGAGCGTGAGCCGAGCGACCGGCGCGGCACTAGCGCTGTTCGATGAGGTCCATGTAGTCGTCGTTCCAGAGGTCGAAGTACTCCTCGGGCAACAAGACGGCGTGCGTCGGCTCGAGGGTCTCGACGAATCCCCGTTCGTGACTCACCGCGACGATGGTGCCCTTCCACTTGTGCATCATGTCGCCGAGCGCCAGGACGCTCGCGGGGTCCAGGTTGTTGGTCGGCTCGTCCAACAACAGGAGGTTCGCGTCGGAAGAGGCCAAGATAGCGAGGGCCAGTTTGGCCCGTTCGCCACCGGACAGCGTCGCGGGCATCTGATGCGCCGCCGAGCCCTTGAGGCCGAACGCCCCGAGCAGCGATCGCCGCTGCACCTCGGTCACGACGGTGGCGTTCTCCAGGTTGCCGAGCACCGTCTTGCCGAAGTCGAGCTGCTCGTTCTCCTGGGCGAAATAACCGACCGTCACGTTCGCGCCGAACTTCACGAGTCCGCGTTGCGCCGTCTGGGTGCCGGCGAGACATCGCAGCATCGAGGACTTGCCGGCGCCGTTTCTCCCGACGATGACGATGCGATCACCGCGGCGCGTGATGAAGTTCACGTCCTTCAGGACCTTCAGCGGCCCGTAGCTCACGGCGACGTGTTCGACGGTCATCGGGACGTCGCCGCTGCGCGGGGGTACCGGCAGCTTGAAGGTGACCTTGCGCTCCTTCTTCGTCACCTCCACGCGGTTGTCCTGCAGCTTCTCGACCTTTCGGTCGAGTACCTTGGCGAGGCGGGCGCGCTTCTCGGTCTGGCCGCGCATCGAGTCGGCCAGTTTGGAGAGCCGGTCGATCTGCTCGTCCTGGTGCGAGGCGAGCTTCTCCTCACTCAGGCGTCGCTCCTCCTCGAGTTGGAGGAACTTCGTGTAGTTGCCCTTGTACTCGCGCAGCTGGCCCTCACGAAGCGCCAACACGCGATCGATCGACTTGTCCAACAGGGGCAGGTCGTGGCTGATGACCAGGACCGTCCCGCGGAAGCGGTCGAGCTCTTCGAAGAGCCAGCGCTTGGCGGCCTTGTCGAGGTGGTTCGTCGGTTCGTCCAGCACCATCGTCGTCGGCTCTTCGTACAGCACGCGCATCAGGTCGACGCGGCGGCGTTGGCCACCGGAGAGCGAGTCGAGGTCCTCGAGCAGGAGGTCCTCTTTGAGGCCGAGTCCGGCCGCGAGACGCGACACCTCGGACTCGGCCTCGTAGCCACCCAGCTCCCGAAACTTCTCCTCGAGCGCGGTGAAGCGTTCGATCGTCGCGTCGGTCGGGTTGGCCGCGAGTTCGTGGCGCGCGTGTTGCATGTCGGCGTCGAGTTGGTCCAGTCCTCGCGCCGACAGGACGTGCGAGAGACCGATCGGTTCGACGCCGAGTCCCCCGGGCACCGGCTCTTGGGGCAGGTGGCTCATGGTCCCCTGGTGCGTGACCGTGCCCTCGATGCGCAGGTGCTCGGGGTGCTCGCCGAGCAGGATCGACATCAACGTCGACTTGCCGGCCCCGTTTCGTCCGACGATGCCCACCTTCTCGGCGTTGCCGACCGTGAACGAGACGGGGTTGAGGATACGCCGAGCACCGATCTCTATGCCTAAATCTCGAACTATGAGCATTTAGCGCCCTAGCAACTCAGCCGCTGCAGTGAGTTCGTCTCGGAACTGCGGATGGGCGATCTCGGTGAGGGCGGCGGCGCGTTCTCGCACCGTGCGCCCGCGCAGGTCGGCCGATCCGTATTCGGTGACGATGACTTGGGCCAACTGGCGTGGCGAAGTCACTGTCGAATGCGGGGTCATGTCACCAATGATACGGCTCTTCAGAACGCCGTCGACCGTGGCGGTCGATTGCAGGCAGATGAGCGACGCGTGTTCGAGCGACAGGCTCGTGCCCTCGGTGAAGTCCATGTGACCGCCGACGCCCGAGAACTGGCGGGTGCCGATCGTGTCGGCGACGATCTGTCCGTGAAGGTCGACCTCCAGCGCGGAGTTGATCGACACCATGCGGTGGTTCTGGGCGATCACGTGCGGGTCGTTCGTGTAGAAGACGGGCGCGACGCCGATGTCGGGGTTGTCGTCGATGAAGTCGTACATCTCGCGGGTCCCGGCGGCGAACGTGATCACCGAGGTCCCGCGATTGATGGTCTTCTTCGTGTTGGTCGCCTTGCCGGCCGCCATCAGTTCGTAGAGCCCGTCGGTGAACATCTCGGAGTGCACGCCGTACTCCCCACCGTCGCCGCGGGCCAGGGCGCGCGCCACGAGGTTCGGCACCGCGCCGATGCCGGTCTGCAGCGTCGCGCCGTCGGGAATGAAGTGCGCGGCGTACTCGGCGATCTTCAGGTCCTCCGGTGAACCCGCTTCGTTGGCGAACGTCGTCGGCTGCTCGTCGGTGTAGACGATGACGTCGACGTCCTCCAAGTCGAGGTGGTTCTCGTGACCGACGAGCGCGTGGGTGCGCGGGAAGTGCGGCGAGGCCTCGACGATGAGCAGTCGGTCAGGGTCACGGCCGGCCCGCACCATCTCGTCTAGCGTCGCCCCGTTGTAGAGCGAGAGGCTGACGCGACCGTGCTCGTCGGGCATCGACACCGGCGCCATCATCACTCGGGGGTTGAGTTGTTGGATCAGCAGTCCGTAGTGACGGAAGAACGACGGCACGTGCTGGACGTCCCCGCCCTTGGCCCGCACGGCGCGTTCATTACCGCCGAAGAAGTTGACGCGGTAGTGCACGTTGGGATGCAAGAAGACGTCGGGCGAGCCGAGCGAGAGTCCGCCACAGAAGGTGAGGTCCTCCCAGTCGTCGCGCTGCCCGAGCGCGCGAAAGAGCGCGACCGGTGTACCGGTGATGATCCCGAAGCCGATCGCGTCGCGCGCGCGGACCAGTCCGACGGCCTCCTCGACACTCCGCTCGCGCGCTTTCATCGGACCATTCTGCACGACCGCGCCCGCTGTGCGACGATTCACACATGGATGAGACCTTCGTCATCGACCTATGGAGTGACGTGGTCTGTCCCTTCTGCTACCTCGGCACCCGGCAGCTGGGCGAGTCCCTGACGCGTTTCGAGCACCGTGACCGCGTCGTGATCCGCCACCGCGCCTTCGAACTGGACCCGCGCGCGAAACTCGCCTACGACCGGCCACTCGTCGAACTCGTCGCCGCGAAGTACGGCCTGCCCGTCACCCGGGTGCACGCGATGCACGAACGACTCGAGGCCAACGCCCGTGCCTTCGACATGACGTGGTCGCTCGATACAGCGATGCCGACCAACACCTTCGACGCGCACCGCCTCATCGCACTCGCCTCGAGCCAGGGTCTCGGCGACGAGATGAGCGAGCGACTCTTTCGCGCGTACTTCAGCGACGGGGAACTGGTGAGCGACCGTCGTCGTCTCAGCGAGCTCGCCCGTGACGTCGGCGTGGTCGACGCCGGGGACTTGTGGGACGGAGATGCCTACACCGACGTCGTTCGAGCCGACGAGGAGATGGCCCAGGAGCTCGGCATCACGGGCGTGCCGTGCTTCTTGGTGGACTCGAAGTTCATGGTCTCGGGTGCCCAGGGCACCGAGCAGATCCTGGACGTGTTGCGGCGCGCCTGGGCGCGCCGGGCGGCCTAGTCGGCGTCTTCGGTCGGCACGACCGCCGCGGTCGCCACCGAGTGACCCTCGTCGAGGTTCATCACGCGCACGCCCGTCGCGTCGCGGCCCTGCGAGGAGACCTCGCGCACCGGCGTCCGGATGAGCACGCCCCCCGTCGAGGCGAGCATCACTTCGTCATCGAGGCGCGTCATGAAGGCCGCCACCACGAAACCGCGCGCCGCGGTGAGTTTGATCGCGCGCACGCCCAGTCCCCCGCGGCCCTGTCGATTGAAACGCTCGACCTTCACCCGCTTGCCGAAGCCCGTGTCGGTGACCACGAACAGGTCGGCGTCGTCGCGCACGACGTCGAGGGAGATCGCCTTGTCGTCACCGCGGAGCTTGATGCCGCGCACGCCCATCGAGTCGCGACCGACCTCGCGCACCTCGGCCTCCTGGAATCGAATGGCCATCCCGCGGTACGTGACGACCATGAGGTCCTCGTCACCGCTCGTCGCCACGACGCGCACGACCTCGTCGCCCTCGCGCAGGTTGATCGCAATCCAACCCTCCCGGCGTGACTTGTCGTACTCGCTGAAGGCCGTCTTCTTCACGGTGCCGTTCGCCGTCGCGAAGACCAAGAACTTGTCCTTCGGGAAGTCGTCCGTCGTCACGATCGCCTGGATCGACTCGTTCGGCTGCAGGTTCAAGAGGTTGACGATGGCGGTGCCCTTGGCGGTGCGCTCCTTCATCGGGATCTCGTGACCGCGGAGTCGGAACACCCGTCCGCGGTTCGAGAACAACAGCAGGTACGCGTGCGTGGTCGTGTGCACGATCTGTTGGACGAAGTCCTCGTCGCGCAGCTTCGCGCCCTGCACACCGCGTCCGCCACGGCCCTGTACGCGGAACGCGTCCGCGGCCACCGACTTCACGTACCCGGCCTGGGTCATCGTGATCACGATGTCCTCGTCGTCGATGAGGTCCTCCATGCCGAGTTCGCCCGGGTCGTTCACGATCTGGGTCAGACGTTCGTTGGCGTACTTGTCGCGGATCGCCGTCATCTCGGTCGCGATGACGCCTCGGAGCTTCACGTCGCTCGCGAGGATCGACTGCAGTTCGGCAATCGTCTCTCGCAGCTTCGCCATCTCGTCTTCGAGTTCGCTGCGACCGAGGCGCGTGAGGCGCCCCAGCGTCATGTCGAGGATGTGGTTCGCCTGCTCCTCGGAGAACTCGAACGGCGCGGCCATCAAGGCGACGCGCGCGGCCGGTCGGTCGTCCGAACCGCGGATGGCCGCGATGACGAGGTCGAGCATGTCGATGGCCTTCAAGAGGCCCTCGACGATGTGCGCGCGCGCCTCGGCCTTGCGGAGTCGGAACTGCGTGCGTCGCGTGAGAACTTCGACCTGGTGCGCGATGTAGTGCGTCAACACCTGGGCGAGGTTCAGCGTTCTCGGTACGCCGTCGACGAGCGCGAGCATGTTGACCGCGAAGGTCGTCTGCAGCGACGTGTTCTTGTAGAGCTTGTTGAGCACGACGTTGGCGTTCGCGTCGCGCTTCAGTTTCACGACGAGACGGGCCTTTCGTCCGGCCGAGTCGTTCTGCACGGCCGAGATGCCGTCGACGTCCCCGTTCTTCACGAGGTCGTAGATCTTCTCCTCGATCGATTCGACCGACACCTCGTAGGGGAACTCGGTGACGACGATGCGGATGTCCTTGCTGGTCTCTTCGATCTCGGCGACGGCGCGCATCTTGACCGAGCCGCGTCCGCTGCGATAGGCGTCGAGGATCCCCTGGCGGCCGAGGATCTGCGCCCCGGTCGGGAAGTCCGGACCCTTCACGAAGGCCATGAGGTCATCGGGCGTGGCGTCGGGGTTCGCCAGCAGGTGCAACGTGGCGTCGATCACCTCGCCCAGGTTGTGCGGCGGGATCTTCGTCGCCATGCCCACGGCGATGCCCTGTGAACCGTTAACGAGGAGGTTGGGGAAGCGCGCCGGCAAGACGGTCGGCTGTTGGGTCGAGTTGTCGTAGTTGGGCTCGAAGTCGACGGTCTCCTCGTCGATCGAGTCGAGCAACTCCAAGGCCAGCGGCGCCAGTCGGCACTCCGTGTAGCGCATGGCGGCCGCGCCCTCGTCCGGCCCGGTGCCGCCGAAGTTCCCGTGGCCGCTGACGAGCGGGTGGCGCATCGAGAAGTCCTGCACCATTCGCACCAGTGCGTCGTAGATCGCCGAGTCGCCGTGCGGGTGGTACGTGCCCATGACCTCACCGACGACCTTGGCGCACTTCGCGTGCGGACGATCGGGTCGTAGGCCCTGGTCGAACATCGAGTACAGGATTCGGCGGTGGACCGGCTTGAGTCCGTCGCGCACGTCGGGCAACGCGCGCGAGACGATGACCGACATCGAGTACTCGAGGAACGAGCGCTCCATCTCGAGGTTGATCTCGATGGGCTCGATGTAGCCGACGACCTCGTCTTCGGGCGGTGGCGATCCTGCGCCGGAACTGTCGGTTGTGCGTGCCATATGCCTCTCCGCCTAGATGTCTAGGAAGCGAACGTCTTTCGCGTTGGTCTGAATGAAGTGTCGGCGTTGGGGGACGTCATCGCCCATGAGGATCGAGCAGACCTCGTCGGCGAGCGCGGCCTGCTCGACGGTGATCTGCAGTAACGCGCGCTTGGTCGGGTCCATCGTCGTGTCGCGCAGCTCGTCGAAGTCCATCTCCCCGAGTCCCTTGAGTCGTTGGAAGTCGTTCTTGTGATCCGGGTGCTCGGCAAGGAACGCGGCCTTGGCCGTGTCGTCGTGCAGGTACACCTTCTCCTTGCCGACGAGTGTCGAATAGAGCGGCGGTTGACCGACGTACACGTGACCCTCGTTCACCAGTTCAGTCATCTGACGGAAGAAGAACGTGAGGAGCAGTGTGCGGATGTGGCTGCCGTCGACGTCCGCGTCGGCCAGCAAGATGATCTTGTCGTAGCGGATCTTCGTGACGTCGAAGTCGGCCTCGACGCCGGCGCCGATCGCCGAGATCAATGCTTGGATCTCGGTGTTCTTGAGGATTTTGTCGGAGCGCGCCTTCTCCACGTTGAGGATCTTGCCGCGAATCGGCAGGATCGCTTGGATGCGCGGGTTACGCGCGTCCTTCGCCGACCCGCCGGCCGAGTTCCCCTCGACGATGAACAGTTCACATTCGCGAGGTTCGTTCGACGAACAGTCGACGAGCTTGCCCGGCAGTCCCGCGCCGTCGAGCGCGCTCTTGCGGCGCGTGAGGTCACGCGCGTGACGTGCCGCCTGTCGCGCGCGCGCTGCCTGCAACGACTTGGCGACGATCTGTCCGCCCTCCTTCGGATTCTCCTCGAGCCAGTCGGCGAGCTTCTCGTTGGTGGCGCGCTCCACCAAGGAGCGGATCGCGACGTTGCCGAGCTTGCCCTTGGTCTGTCCTTCGAACTGCGGCTCCGCCAGTCGGACCGACACGATCGCGGTGAGGCCCTCGCGGATGTCCTCACCGGCCAGGTTCTCGTCCTTCTCCTTCAAGAGGTTGCGTTTGCGCGCGTAGCGGTTCACGACGTTGGTGATGGCCTTTCGGAATCCCTCTTCGTGCATGCCACCCTCGATGGTGGCGATCCCGTTCGCGAACGAGTGGATGCTCTCGTAGTAGCCGGTGTTCCACTGGAAGGCGACTTCCACCTCTTGACCGGGCTCGGACTGCTCGTAGAATCCGACCTTGCGGAAGAGCGACTCCTTGGCGTTGTTCAGGTGCCGCACGTAGTCGACGATCCCGCCGTTGTACTTGTAGGTCTCCTTCAACTGACGTCCCGGTCGTTCATCGACGAACCGGATCTCGAGACCGCGGTTCAAGAACGCCATGATCTGGAGGCGCTCGGTGATCGTCTGCGCACGAAAGTCGACGTCGTCGAAGATCGTCGGGTCCGGCGTGAAGGTGACCGACGTGCCGGTGCGTCCACGTGGCGCGGGCCCGGTGACCTTCAACTTCCCTTGCGGCTTGCCGCCGTCCTTGAACGACATCTGATAGTGCTGCCCGTTGCGGTCGATCTCGAGAAGGAGTTTGGTCGAGAGCGCGTTGACGATCGATGCTCCCACGCCGTGGAGACCACCCGACACCTTGTAGCCCCCGCCACCGAACTTTCCGCCGGCGTGCAACGTCGTGTAGACGATCTCCGCGGCGGACTGCCCGGGATATTGCGGGTGGTCCTCGACCGGGATCCCACGACCGTCGTCACTCACGCGACAACTGCCGTCGGCGAGCACCGTGACGTCGATTCGCGTGCAAACGCCGGCCATCGCCTCATCGACCGCGTTGTCGACGAGTTCGCGGATGAGGTGGTGCAGACCGGAAGGACCCGTCGAACCGATGTACATGCCCGGCCGGACCCTTACTGGCTCTAGACCTTCGAGAACTGTGATGTCGCTCGCTTCGTAGCTAGCGGGTCCCTTGGTCTTCTGGGCCACGAAGGCATCCTTTCGGCAACAAAATTGAGGCGCTTTTTGCGCGGTCGAAGAGAAATTTTCGACTGTTTCATCCTACCCGAAACCGTGTAACTCTCGGTCGCTCGAGGGCCGTTTTCGACCACTTCTTTGCCCTGTTTTTATGGCTTCTCGAGGACTGTCCGAAGAGACCTCGGGGCGCGCGCGCCAAGCGACGAAAAACCCTCCAGAATCGTCGTCGCGTCGCTCATCACGCGTTGGGCGAACGCACCCGAGGGCACGCGCACCAACAGCACGCCATTCTTCACGAACTCCGGTCGACAGTGCTCGGCGATCACCGGTTCGACGATGGTCGGCCACAGGCGTCGTATCTCGTCGATGTCGCGCAGATCGACTTTTCGTAGTCGCCCGGCGAGTGTGTTGAGTAGATCACCCAACGTCGCCGGTGTCTCGTCACGCGATCTCATGACACGAGCGACGTGAGGTCGATGACGGCGGCCGGACTCATACCGGCCGGCAGGGGTGACGCCGTGGTCACCAGTGTTTGACCTGTTGGGAGCAGATTTAACAACCGGTCGCTGCGGTGCGGGTCGAGTTCGCTGAACACGTCGTCGAGCAACAGAAGTGGGTCGACGCCCCGTCGGGATTGCACCAACTCGTGACCCGCGAGTCGTATCGCCAACGCCAACGAACGCTGCTCGCCCTGGGACGTTTGTCGACGCGTGTCGCGCCCGTCCAGCGTGAGCGCGACGTCGTCTCGTTGTGGTCCGATCGTCGTGTGACCGCGGTAGCGATCGTCGTCGAAGGACGCGTGTAATGCGCGTTCGAGGTCGCCGCTCCACGACTGCTCGTACGTGACGCCGACCACCGAGTCGTCCTCGGCGAGTTCGTGGTAGTAGTTGGCGACGAGCGGCGCGACGTCGTCGAGCAACTTCTTTCGTAGTGCGATGAGCTCGTCGCTGGCGTTGCAAAAGTCACTCGTCCACACGTCGAGCTCACCTTGTTGCAGTGGCGTCGGACGTTCGCCCTGGAGTTGACGCAGCAACGCGTTGCGCTGACTCAGTATGCGCGTGAATCGTTCAATCACGTCGCCCGTCGAGAGGTCGACGTCAGTCAAGAGGTTCGTGAGGAACTCGCGACGGTTCTCGGGACCTTGGCGAACTATGTCGACGCCCTCCGGCGTGAAGATCGTGAGCGGAAGGGCGTCGGCGACGTCGGCACGCGACTTGGGCCGTTGTCCGTTGACCAGCATGCGCTTCGTGGTGTTTCGCGCACCCCGGGTGAGCGTGAGATCGACCTGCACGCGCCGTTCGCGCTGGTAGAGGACTCCGTGCACCTCACTGGCGCTCTCCCCCGCCCGGATCAGATCACTGGCCGCGCCCGTGCGAAACGACGTCGCCGTCGCCAGGGTGTAGACGGCTTCGAGAACCGACGTCTTGCCGGTCCCGTTGGGCGACAGGAGGACCGTGATGGCCTCGACGTCCGGACGGAAGGTCAACTCGTCGAAGAGCCGGAAGTTCCGCAGACGCAACTCGTGGAGGCCCACGACGTTCGACCGCTGCTACTGAACGCGCACCGGCATGAGAAGGTAGCGGAATCGCGAGTCCTCAACGCCGTGCACCATCGCGGGACGCACCGAGTCCGACATCTCCAACACGACCTCGTCGCCGGGCACCGCTTCGATCCCGTCGATCAGAAAACTCGGGTTGAAGGCGATCGTCATCTCCTCACCGCCGTAGTCGGCGTCGACGTTGTCCTCCACGTCGCCAGCGTCATGACTCTGCGTGCGGATCTCGACCGATCGGTCCTTCATGGTGAGACGCACCGACGACGTCGAATCCTTCGCCAGCAACTTGGCGCGCTTGAGCGACGTCAACAACGTGTCCTTGGCCACGCGCAGTTGATTGGGATAACTCGCCGGGATGAGCTGAAGAACCGACGGGTAGTTCCCGTCGATGAGTCGCGAGGCGATGCTCGTGCCGCCAACGACGAAACAGATCTCCGCGTCGGTCAGGGTGACGCCGATCGTCGCGTCGGGTGCCAGTGACGCCGCCGCGCGTTGGAGCTCTTGCAGGGCCCGTGCCGGCACGAGGAGGTCCTGGGAGCCACCGATGCCCTCCACCTCCGGGACGTCACGCACCGCCAGGCGGTAGGAGTCGGTCGCGATAAGGCGCAACACCCCGTTGTCGGTCGTGAAGAGCACACCGGTCAATAGGGGGCGGGCGTCGTCGTTGGCGGCCGCGCGCACGACCTGATTGAGGCCGGCGATGAGGTCCGACGCCGCGATCGACGTCTGTGGACCGGTCACCGGTGGCAGCTTCGGGTAGTCGACGACCGCGAACGTGCGCAGTGAGAACTTGGCGCGAGCGAGTGAGATCTCGACGGTCTCCTCGGTGCTCGAAACGGTGACCGCGCCCGCCTCGAGTGAACGTACCGCGTCGACGATGAGTCGCGCGGGCACGACCGAAGACCCATCTTCGATCCCGATGACGTCGACCGTCGTACGAACGGTGATGTCGAGGTCGGTACCCGTGACGACGAGTTGGTTTCCTGTGAGTGAGAGCAGGACGCCCGACGAAGCCCCGATGAGACGTGTGGCGACGACACGGCTCGCGGCACTGAGTGCTTCAACGAGAATGTCGCGCTCTGACTTGAACTTCATTCGACTGCCTTTCGTTGCTACTGAGATTACGGTGTGTTTTTTATGTGTGTAGAAGTCTTAGTAGTAGTAGGTCTGTGGAAATGTGGATTACCCTACGTCATACCTGGTTAGAAGACTCTTTCACGAAGTCGGTCTACACACAACTCTGTGGCTAACTGTTTCAACCCTGCTCACTCAACCTTGAAGTGATGTGCACGACCAACTCGTTGTCAACCCGTAATCAACAGGAAGAACCAAAGGTTGCGCACAAACTATTCCCTACTCTCTCCCTGGAGCCGACGCTTGAGTTGGTTCACTTGGGCGAGCACTTCGGGGTTCACGGTGATCTGCTCTTTGATCTTCTCGACACCACTGATCACCGTCGTGTGATTGCGGCCGTCGAAGATTCGCGCGATCATAGGGTAGGAGTAGTTGTTCAAGAGGTCTCGAATGAGGTACATCGCGATGTGGCGCGCGTGTACCAACGGTCGCAACCGCTTCGATCCGCGAACGTCCTCGACCGAGAGTCCGTAGAAGTCGGCGACGACCGACAGGATCGTCTCTGGTTTGAGGACGACCTGCTCTTGGCCGAGGTTGGTGAGATGCGCCTTGGCCAGCTCGAGTGAGATCGGCTCCTGGCGCAGGTTCGCGAAGGCGCGCAGCATCGTGATCGATCCTTCGAGCTCACGGATATTGTCACGCACGCGGTGGGCGATCCATTCAGCCACGTCATTCGGGAGAGCGATGCCCTCGCGCTCTGACTTCGAGCGAAGGATCGCGATTCTCGTCTCAAGGTCCGGTTGGTCGATCTCGGTGACCAAGCCCTGGAGTAGACGGCTGCGGAACCGCTCCTGGAGTCCGGCGAGGTCACGCGGTGAACGATCTGACGTGAGCACGATCTGCTTACCCTCGCCGTGGAGCGCGTTGTAGGTGTGGAAGATCTCTTCGTGGAACGTCTCGCCTCGCGTCTCCATGAATTGGATGTCGTCGATCAACAACACGTCGTTCTCGCGATAGCGCTCGTGCAACGCGAGTTGTGTCCTCGTCTGAATCGCTCGAATGAAGTCGTTCAGGAACGTTTCGGTCGAGACGTAGAGGACCTTTCGACCGGGATAGTTCTCCTGGACGTAGTTGCCGATGGCGTGAAGGAGATGGGTCTTGCCGAGACCCGAGTTCCCGTAGATCATGAGCGGATTGTAGGCACGACCAGGGGTTTCAGCGACCGATTGGGCGGCCGCGAAGGCCAGCCGGTTGGACGAACCGGGCACGAACGAGTCGAAGGTCATGCGTGGATCGAGTCGTGCGGGACGGTCGACGCTGGGCGCGAACGCCACGGCGCTCGTCGTCACCTCAGGCTCTTCGTCCGACGTTGCGAGAGCACTCGCGTCATCGCCGGGATCGGTGATGGTGAGAGAAACCTGCACGTCGTGTCCAACCAACAACTGCGCCTGCTCGGTGATGAAGGGAAGGTAGCGCTGTTGCACGCGGAGCAATTGAATTTGATTCGGCGCGCCGATCACAATTTCGTTGTCGTGGTAATCCACAAGGCGCAGTGTGTTAAGTCCGGCGGCCCACACTGCCTCAGAAGCGTTGCCACGTAAGGAGTCACGAAGAGCAACCCAGATCTCCTCGCCACCTTGCACGCGCTTCCTCCACAGATCGAACTTCACATTATCCACAGGTCACAGCTCCGCAGAGCTCGCGTCGTGCCCGTCGGGAGAGTCACCATACACCCATTTCAAACGTCTCGCCGGGGGGTCCGGTCCCGTCAGGTAAGATTGTTCCCAGTAGCGCGCCAGCGACCCCCAGGGGGTACCGCGAAGCGTATTTGAGACATTTGAGAAGAGGATTTTGTGAAGCGTACCTATCAGCCCAATCAGCGCAAAAGGGCTAAAACGCACGGTTTTCGTGCGCGCATGCGAACCCGCGCCGGTCGTGCCGTCCTGAAAGCCCGACGTAACAAGGGCCGTCACCAGCTGACGGTCTAAGCGCAACGTGCCCGATCGGGTTCGAACCCGACGGCAGTTCGCCTTGTTCGCCACACCGACTGGACGGGGACAGAGTGGCTCACTTCGAATCAGTTACGTCGCTGCGTCGTCTGACGACCCTGCGGTCGCCGTGGCCTACGCGATCAGTCGAAAGGTCGGCAACGCGGTTGTCCGCAACCGGATCCGACGGCGCTTGCGGGCACTCATCGATGGCTTCGACCCCCAACCCCACCCTGGTAAATACCTGATCAGGTGTGGAAATGAGACAGGAAAACTCTCCTATGACGAACTCCAGCAGCACCTTCGCGAGTCCCTCGAGCGCGCGGGCGCGTTCTGAGGTCAGTGTCGGCGCGCGAACGCTGCTCGCGGCCATCACCCTCTATCAGCGCCTGACCCGCGGTCGCGTCTCGGCCTGTCGTTTCTATCCGTCGTGCTCGAGCTACGCCCACGAGGCGGTCGAGACCCACGGCGCCTGGCGCGGCGGGGCACTCGCCCTTCGCCGCCTGTCGCGTTGTCGCCCGCTCGGTCCCCACGGCGTGGATCTGGTCCCCCTTCCAAAGAAAGCTAGGAGTACGCAGCGATGAAGTCCTTTGCCCACGACGTCGGCTCGATTTTCCAGCCGATCTACGACCTCCTGGGCCGAATCATGGCCTTCTTCTACGGCATCATCCCGAACTACGCCGTCGCGATCGCCCTCTTGACCGTGGTGATCATGGCGGTGTTGACGCCCTTCACCATCAAGAGCACCAAGTCGATGGCGGCGATGCAGAAGCTCCAGCCGGAACTGAAGAAACTGCAGCAGAAGTACAAGGGTCCGGAGAATCGTCAACTCCTCAACGAAGAGATGATGAAGCTGTACAAGGAAGAGGGCGTCAACCCCCTCGGCGGCTGCCTGCCGATGTTGCTCCAGACGCCGTTCCTCATCATGCTCTACGGCGTCATCAAGGGCCTGGCCAACCAGGTCATGAAGCACGGCGTGTTGGTGTCGCACCCGCGCTACATCCCCACCGGCTCGAAGATGTACCACGACCTCGTCCACTCAGGCGGGCAGATCAAAGCCTTCGGCATGGACCTCAACTTGAAGTTGTTCAGCGTCCACAGTTCGTTCCTGGCTCAGATCCCCTTCATCCTCTTTGTCCTCGCGGCGGTCGGTCTCCAGTACTTCCAGATGGCCCAGATCAACAACCGGAGCCGCAAGACGGGACAGGCGATGCCGGCCCAACAACAGGCCATGCAGCGGTTCCTACCGCTTATTTTCGCATATTTCTACATGATCATCCCAGCCGCTGTGGTGTTGTATATGATTATTTCAACATCAATCCGTATATTAACTCAGTATCTCATGTTCCGAACCGGTCTGAGCGACCCCACGAAGAACGGCGTCAAGGCCTCCACGCATCGAGCGGAGATCGAAGAGGAGCACAAGGACGGGGCGAATCGACCGCACGTCGAGGAGATCCCTGGCGCCCAGCCGACCAATGGCACCAAGCCCAAGGCGCAACCGCCCAAGCCGGATCCCAGCAAGCCTCAACCTCAGAACAAACCAGCGCCGAAACCTTCAACCCCCAAGCCGCAAACACAGTCTCGCTCAAAGGCGAAGCGTAAAAGAAAGGCGCGTTAACCCATGGATTGGGTAGAAACCACAGGAAAGTCAATCGAAGAGGCCACCGATCGTGCTCTCGCCCACCTCGGCGTTCACCGCGACGACGCCGAAGTCGAAGTTATCGAAGAGCCCAAGGCGGGACTCTTTGGTCGCGTTCGAGGCGAAGCCCGAGTGCGTGCGCGAGTCCGTCCGAGCGGCCCGCGGCCGAAGCGCTCACGTCGATCCGGAGGCCGAGAGGAGCGTCCGCGCTCGAACGCGCCACGAAGCGAGAGGCCACGAGCTCCTCGGAGCGAGTCCGAGCCGCGACGAGATCGCGAGAAGAGCGGACCTCGTCGTCAAACTGAAGGCGCGGTCAAGGCCGCCCCACGATCTGCAAAGAGTCCATCAAAGGAGGACACCATGGCCGAAGGCATTTCGCTGGCCGAACAAGGATCGATAGCGAGGGAGTTCCTCGAAGGCCTGCTGGCGTCGATGAACATTCAAGCTGAGATCACGGTCAAAGAGTTGGACGAAGAGACGGTCGAACTCTCGGTCAATGCCAATCCACCGACGGAACTAGGCGTCCTCGTAGGACCGCGTGGCACCACGCTCCAGGCACTCCAGGAAGTGACGCGTACCGTCGTGCAGGCTAAGAGCCCGAGTCGAACCGACCGAATTCTCGTCGACGTCGCGCAGTATCGCGAACGCCGCGTGGCGGCACTCGGTCGATTCGCCCAACAGGTGGCCGTCGAGGTCGTCGAAACCGGAGAAGAACGTGCGCTCGAACCGATGTCGGCCGCCGACCGAAAGGCCGTGCATGACGCGCTGTCGGAGAACCCGGATGTCGTGACGCGATCAGAAGGGGACGACCCTCGCCGCTTTGTGGTGGTGGCCCCATCATAATTAAACGATGAACAACGATTGGCTACCCCGCGTCCTCGAGCAATCGAGGGCGCGGGGTTTTTTAGGCCCCAACGCCATCGAACCGCACTTCACCCATTCTTTAGGGTTCGCTCTCTGCTGGGAAGGACGCGAACCGGTTCCCCCTGGTTCATTCCTGGATTTGGGAAGTGGCGGTGGATTGCCCGGACTCTTCCTCCTGGACCGCTGGAGCTGTCGCGCCATATTCACGGATTCCATGGAGAAACGCGCCAAATTCCTTGCAGAAGTGCTGGAATGGGAGGGCGCACCGGCCGGCGGCACCGTCATCGCCGGAAGAGTTGAGGAGACTGCCCGGATACCCGAGCTGGTCGAAGCGTTCGACTTGGTCACGGCGCGTTCCTTCGGTCCGCCCTCGGTGACCGCCGAGTGTGGAGCCCAATTTATGAAGATCGGGGGAGTGATGATCGTCTCCGAGCCACCTGACGACACCGACGATCAGCGCTGGAACACCGAGAAACTTGACGAATTGGGGTTGGTCGCCGAGGGACGGGAGCGCCACGGCGCCGCCTACCAAGTCCTCGTGAAGACGCACAGCACTCCGAACGAGTATCCTAGGTCTATCGGAACACCGCGCAAGAGGCCGCTGTTCTGATGTTTCACGTGAAACATCGGGAGCTCTCGGACGCCATTCAGATCTGAGTTTGCGCTGAATCACTTGTGATGCGCGTGTTTGGGATTTGAGGATTGTTTCACGTGAAACAATTCGTGGGACTCTGGTTTCGATGTTTCACGTGAAACATCGGTACTTGACGGATTGCCGAAAAGAGAGTTGAATGGCAGGAGTTCGACGCAGTGTCGGGATTCCTTAGGTCGGGAAGAGGCTCATGGCGGATGCCAACACAATGAGGATTTTTGCTGTAGCCAATCAAAAGGGCGGTGTCGGCAAGACCACAACAACAACCTCATTGGGTGCCGCACTGGCTGAGCGCGACAAGCGTGTCTTGATCGTCGATCTCGACCCTCAAGGTAACGCCACCACTGGATTGGGCGTCGATGGTCGCCAGTTCGAGCGCTCGGTGTATGACGTCC
Organism: uncultured Acidimicrobiaceae bacterium; assembly: GCA_963802735.1. GTDB lineage: Bacteria > Actinomycetota > Acidimicrobiia > Acidimicrobiales > RAAP-2 > RAAP-2. The sequence goes on from CAWDJY010000001.1 coordinate 172,248, forward strand.
TCTTGAACGACGTACCCATGGTCGACATCGTGGAGCCGACCGGCTACAACAACCTCTTCGTCGCCCCGGCGACGCTGGACTTGGCGGGGGTCGAACAGGAACTGACGTCAGTCATCTCACGCGAGCTGCGCCTCAAGAGGGCCCTGACTTCGGTTGAGGGCGACTTCGACTACATCTTCATCGACTGTCCCCCGTCACTGGGGCTCATCACCATTAACGCGTTCGCCGCGGCAACGGAGATCATGGTCCCGGTCCAAACGGAGTTCTACGCGCTTGAGGGTCTGACGCAGCTCCAAAGGATCGTGGACTTGGTCCAGAAGAACCTGAACCCCACGCTGCGGATTTCGAAGGTCGTCTTGACGATGTACGACTCAAGAATCACCCTTTCGGGTGACGTCGCCAAGGAGGTGCGTCGACACTTCGAGAACGAACTGTGTCGCACCGTCATCCCGCGAACGGTGAGATTGGCCGAGGCCCCGTCATTCGGTCAGCCGATCACCGTTTTCGACCCAACATCAAAAGGTGCGCAGGCGTATCGCGCTCTAGCAGAGGAGATCATGAATGGCTAGGAAACCAGGGTTGGGTAAAGGGCTCGGCGCTCTCATCCCCGAGACCGAGACACCGGCGACCGTCGCGACGACGACCACACCAAGTGAGGGACCACTGCGACGCGTACCTATCGAATCGATTCGCCCGAATCCGTATCAACCGCGCAAGGCCATCAATGACGACAGCCTGACCGCGCTGGCGTCCTCGGTCAAGGAGCTCGGTGTTCTCCAGCCCATCATCGTTCGTCCGGTCGACGGGGAAGTGGGTCACTATGAGTTGATCGCCGGCGAGCGGCGATGGCGAGCGGCGATCCTGGCTGAATTGGAATTCATGCCAGTCCTCGTGCAAATCGACGTAAACGACCGACTCTCCCTGGAACAGGCCGTCGTCGAGAACCTGCACCGCGTCGACCTGCACCCACTGGAAGAGGCGGCGGCCTACCAACAGCTGATCGACGAGTTTGACCTCACTCACGAACAGGTGGCACAACGCGTGGGCAAGAGTCGAGCAAATATTACGAACACGTTACGACTTCTGCAATTGGGTGAAGCCGCACAGTCCGCGCTGGCCTCATCGCTCATAACCGCTGGTCACGCCCGGTCCTTGCTGGCGATCACTGATTCGAACGCCCAAGCGACCATGGTCGCGCGGGTCATAAAGAACGAGATGTCGGTTCGCGCGACGGAGGAGGCCGTCAAGACCTTCCTCGAACCGAAGGCCGTCGTCGAGTCCGAACCGGCCGCCAAACCAGGTCTCGGTGCCGCCCGTCTGCGTCCGGTGCCCGACGCGAGTGTCGCGGAGCTCGAACATTTACTCGAGGATTACCTCGACACCAGGGTTCACGTCGATCTCAAGGGCCGCAATGGCCGCATAATCATTGACTTTGCGGACCTCGACGACCTCGAACGCATCTACATCGCCATTTCGAACCCGAAGTAACCTTCAACCTTAAATCTAAACCTCAAGTTGAAGTTATCCCCAACTTGTGGATGAAGTTGTGGGTTTCTCAGGTTTTGCTTTAAACAAAGGGATTTCGCCCCGTAAAACCCCTAGTTCCAGGTGCGAAATTAGGCCTGCCTGTGGATAACTTCGCCCAAAACGGTCGCGATGACCTCCGCGAGCTCCTTGAGGGTCTGCTCGTCGTCGTCGCCGTGCTCGATATGGAGCGTGATCATCTTTGTTTCACGCAAGACCGGCAGCGCCATGCCCGTCACCTCGACCCTCGGCAAGTGCGTCGATTGCGTGCACGCGGAGGCGATCCGACTGGCGAGCTGCTCACCTCGTCGAGAGTGTGAGCGGTAGCTCGCCCAGTAGTGGAGGTGGACGCCGTCTATGTGCTTGAGGGTTTGGAGCGACAGCACGAACGCGGCGGCGTTGGCGTTGGCGTAGTCCGCGATCGCCTGCGGACTCTCGTCGCTGAGTACTTCAACCTTCATGACGCGCTCGCAGGTGCGCGCGAGCAGGGGAGCGAGGGGACTGCGACCGCCGACGATCAACGGACCGCTCGGCACGTCGTGGAACCCGGCGCGGTCGCGCGCGTCGGTGACGAGGCTCCGCGCGGTGTGCGTGGACGTCATCCGCACGAGTTCGACCAGGGTGGCGCGCGTGAGCGTGCCGCTGACCTCGAGCGCGCAGTTCCGCTGGAAGTCGCTGAGGGCCTCTTCGGTGAGGACACCGAAGATCCCGTCGATGCGACCGGGGTTGAAACCGAACTGCGCCAAGCGCACCTGTAGTTCGGCGACGTCGTCGCCGCGCAGGTTCGGGTGCGTCACGTAGAGCAGTCGGTGACCGAGTCGCCAGCCGGCCTCGATCAGGCACTCCCAGGTGGTGGCGTCGACGGCGCCGGAGATCGGGAGCCCGCGAGAACGCTGGAACGCCTCGACCAGCGCGACGGTGCCGTCGCCGTAGGTCTCCTGGGCGTCGTTCGTCGACAGGTGTCCGAGGGAGGCGAGTCGCTCATGGAGTTCGCGAACCCGAGGACCCGTGTCACCGAGTTGGAGCGAATCGAAGTTCGACAGATTGACTACAGGTTCGCGGAGATCTCTTGGAGCATGGCGCCCTTGGGCTTGGCGCCCACGAGTCGCGCCACGACCTCGCCGTCCTTGAACAGCAACAGCGTCGGGATACTCATGACGGAGAACTTGGTGGCGGTCGCGACGTTGAGGTCGACGTCGAGCTTGCCGATCGTGAACTTGTCGGACTGCTCGACGGCCAACTCTTCGAGAATCGGGGCGATCATCTTGCACGGACCACACCACTCGGCCCAGAAGTCGACCAAGATCGGCTTGTCCGACGCGCCTACGACTTCATCAAACGTCGCGTCGGTCAGGGTCGTGATCTGCTCGCTCATAAGCACCTCCATCGGTGGCGCCTTCGTGCGCCAGAGAACCACTTTATCGGTTGGCCCTGCGTTAGTGACCCTGCGCCTCGAGCCAACGTTCGGCGTCGATCGCCGCGATGCAACCCGAACCGGCCGAGGTGACGGCCTGGCGATAGACGTGGTCCTGCACGTCGCCGGCGGCGAAGAGTCCGTCGATGTTCGTGAAGGATCCGACGCCCGTGCGCACGTAACCGTTCTCTTCCAGGTCGACCTGGCCCATGACGAGCGTGGTGTTCGGGATGTGGCCGATGGCCACGAAGACACCGGTCACGTCGAGGGTGCGATCCTCGCCGGTCACGGTGTCGTGCACCGCGAGACCGGTGACCTTCTCGCCGCCGAGGACCTCGGTCACCCTCGTGTTCCACGCGAAACGGATCTTCTCGTTCGCGAACGCTCGTTCTTGCATGATCTTGGACGCACGCAGGGCGTCGCGTCGCACCAGCACCGTGACGCTCGACGCGAAGCGCGTGAGAAAGAGCGCCTCTTCCATCGCGGAGTCGCCGCCGCCCACTACCGCGATGTCCTGACCACGAAAGAAGAATCCGTCGCAGGTCGCGCACGTCGAGAGTCCGTGGCTGAGCAGGCGCTCCTCGCCGGGCACGTTCATCATCATCGAGCGCGCACCCGTCGCGAGGATGACGGCGTCGGCGGTGATGCTCGGTTGGTCGTCGTCGGTGAGCCACGCGCGGAACGGTCGGGTGTCGGTGTCGAGAACCTGCACCTTGTTGACGCGCAGGTCGGCACCGAAGCGCAGCGCCTGCGCGCGCATGTTCGCCATCAACTCGGGACCGGTGACCGCCTCGGGGAATCCCGGGTAGTTCTCGACGTCGGTGGTCAACATCAACTGACCGCCGGGCTGGTCGGTCGTAGAGGACGGTTCGCCTTCGATCACGATGGGGTTGAGTTGCGCGCGGGCGCTGTAGATGGCGGCCGTGAGCCCGGCGGGCCCCGAGCCGATGATCAAGACACGAGTGTGTTCGGTCATTACTTCCTAAGGTTGACCGGGCGACGTTTGCGCCAGATGATCATCCCCGCGATGAGAGAGATCGCGCCGACCGAGACGTAACTGAGGTACTCGCGTCCGGCGAAGCAGTAGACGTCGATCAAGCGGATGAGCCCAATGAGCAGGGCGCCGACGAGGAAGAGTCCGGCGAAGAAGATGATCATGCCGAAGGCGAGGGCCCGTCCGGCGAGCAGGATCGGACGAAGCACCTTGTCGTGCACCACGTCCAGGGCGTGGTCGAACTGGAAGAGCGCCTTGTCGACGAAGTCGCCATCGCTCGGTTTCCTGGCCTCGTTCATGACAACAACTTAATGGCGCGCGCCACGTTCACACCTCGATCCAACACAGTCCGATGATCCCCGGCCCGCCGTGCGCGCCGACGACCGGACCCATGTCGGTGACGATGATCGGGTTCTGCGTCGAGATGTCGGCCGCGAGGGACTTCAACGCCTCGACCTCCGTCGACGCCCCGTGGACCAGGGCGAGGCGCTTCAGGGGTGCGTGACTGCGCGTGACCTCGGCGATCGCGACCAGCGCCTTGGACCGTGTTCGTTGGCGACCGGCCTCGGCGACGACGCCGTCCTTCAGTTCGAGGAGGGGCTTGATAGAGAGGACCTGACCGATCAAGGCGCGCGCGCCACCGACGCGGCCGCCCTTGATGAGGTGTTCGAGCGTGTCGAGCATCGCGACGACGCCGACCTTGGAGACCAACGACTCGGCGTGCGCGACGAGTTCGTCGAGGCCCGCGCCGGTGGCGGCCAACTCCGCGACGTCGATGACCAGCAGTCCCTCGGCCATCGAGACCGCCTTGGTGTCGATCACTCGGATCGGCAGGGCGTCCGGAAGCTCCTTCGCGCCGAGCACCGCCGACTGGTTCGTCGTCGAGAGCAGCGCCGACAACGTCAGCACGATGACCCCGTCGCACCCGTCGGCCTTCGCACGTTCGTACGTGGCCTGGAAGGCGCCGTGTGACGGCGCCGACGTCTCGGGGAGCGTCTTGCTCGCCTTGCACTTCGCCCAGAACGCCTCGGGTGTGAGGTCGACGCGATCGGTGAACTCCTCGTCGCCGAAACGGATGCTGAGCGAGACGATGTCGATGTTGAGTCGCTGCGCGATCTCCTCCGGAATATCGCACGCGCTGTCGGTCACTACGCGAATTCGAGCCATGGCCCCCCTTTGGACTAGTTCAGCCTTGCATCTTTCGCCCCCACGCGCGCAACCCGGTGCTGGAGGATCACGACGACGAGCGCGTAGGCGCCGAGTCCGGCCAGCAGCGCGAATGAGAATCGCGCGACCAGACCGGCCCCGCGATTCCACGTCGGGGCCGAGTAGGTCAGGGCCATGACGAGGGCCGCGACGAGCGAGGCGCTCAGGCTGCGCCGCACGTGCCGCGACCAGATGACCGAGGCGATGTTGACGTGATGTCGTGCGAGCGCGGCGAGCGCCACGATCGCCGCCGCGCTGTAGGCGATGGAGACGCTCGCGGTCAACCCGGCGATCGAGTGACGCCCGATCGCGACGCACAACACGACGGTCAAGACGTTCTGCAACGCGTAGAGATAGAACACTTCACGCGCGCGCTGCATCGACTGGAGCCCGCGCACGCAGAGCTGGAAGACCGTGAAGCCGGGCAGTCCCGCGGCGAGCACCGCGAGCACGGTCCCCGCGGTGATGTCGTGGCGCGCGTTCAGGTGGTTGAGAAGGATGGCGACGATCGGCTGGGCGAGCACCAAGAGGACCAACGTGCACGGGATGATGATCACGAGCGACTGGCGAAGCCCGAAGCGGAGCCGTTCGCTGAGACCTTCGAAGTCGGCGGCCGTCGACAGGCCCGCGAGTTGCGGGGTGAGGACACCGAGCACCGAGACGACGACGACGGCGTAGGGCATCTGCATGAACGACCAGCCGTAGGTGTAGGCGCTCACCGGTCCGTCGCCGCCGATGCCGAAGGCGAAGGCCAGCACGATGAAGAGCGAGAGTTGGTTCAACAGCACGACCAGTAACGTCCAGCTGCCGAGTCGACTCACCGCGCGCAGCGCCGGATCCTTCAGGTTGAAACGGAACGACAACCGCCACAGATCGCTGCGGAAAAGTGACGGTACGAGACAGAGGAACTGGACGGCGACGCCCAGCGTCGTGCCGAGACCCAACCACATGAGGTCGTGCGAACCATTGAGCGTCGCGAGCACGGGCGTCGGATCGACGAGGTGGAACCAGACGAGCACCCCGATGCAGACCACGTTGTTGGCGACCGGAACCCAGGCCGCGACACCGAAGCGGTTGCGGATGTTGAGGAGCGACGTCGCCACGCCGATGACCCCGTAGAAGAAGATTTGCGGCACGAACCAACGCAGGAGGTCGGTCGCCACGGCGCGTTGCTGAGCGAGCACCAGCAGCGACTCCGTCGTCTTGGACTCGCGAAACGCCGTGAAGCCATCGATGATCCAGGGCGCGCAGAACCACGCGATGAGCGAAGCGCCCGCGAGGACGATCAACGCACCCGTAACGACGCTCGAGATCGATTTCCACGCGCGACGTTCGCCGTCGAGCGCGAGTCGCTCCACGAACACCGGGATGAACGTCGCGCCGGCGACGCCACCGAGCACGAGGTCGAAGAGCATGTTCGGCACCGTGTTGGCGAGGTTGAACGAGTCGGCGATGGGCGTGAAACCCAGGACCCACGCGAGGACGAGCACCCGGAAGAGACCCGTCAGTCGTGAGACCATCGTGCCGCTCGCCATCGAGACGACGCGTGAGCTGTGCGTCGAGGCCGGTCTCATCGGGCGTGTCGGCCCTTCGGTCGCTTCCGATACGTGCGCAGCCACCAGTAGGCGAGGACGAGGAGCGACGCGATGGTCAAGAGGTACCCGACGATCGACGTCCCGGCGATCCGCACCTGGATCGCGGCGCGCGCGAGCACGAGTCGATTGTTCGGCGTGGTGACGATGACCTGCAACGTCAAGCTGCTGCCGGTGTGACTCGAGGTCGCGACGCGTACAGATTTGGTGGGCGCGTTCAACGACACGGGCACGTCGTTGCCCTTGGGGAACGTGATCTGGTCGGTCAGGAGGTGGATGTTCGCCATCACCGTGTACGGCGCATGATTGGTCAGCGTGATCGGGATCGACGTGCCGGACCCGGCGAGCGTGATCGTGCTGGGATCGACCGAGAAGTTGCCGAGTTGTCCACGCAACGCGTCGGCGGCCGCGTTGATCGCGGCCTGACGCGCGCCCGGGGTCCCGGTGATCTCGGACGCCTCCATAGCGACGGTGAGGTCGGCGCCGATATTGGTCGAGCGCAGCGCCGGCGCGTAGGAGTTCACCTCGACGACCAGATCGCTCAGCGAAGTGATGTTGTGTGACGACCAGCGCGAGTTCGCGCGCGTCGTGTTCATCGAGCGCGTCGCCGGCGCGCCATTCGTCGCGACGAGCGACGATTCGAACGACGGCGTGAGGGTCGCGAGCGTGATGAATGGATTGCTCGCGAATCCGTTGAAGACGTCCTTCAGAATCGCCACCGACGTCTGCGAGATTGGCGCGACGATGACGACGGTGCGTGTGGCCGGCGCGTTGGGCGCTTCGAAGTGGAGGAATGCCAATGTGCCCAGCGTGAGCGCCGCCCGTCGGCCCGCGCCGATCGACGTGTCCGCGAACAACGTGGAGAGGGGACCGTCGGTGCTCAACGCGGTGAGGCCGCCCGCGCCCTCGACGTGGAACGGCGCTCCCCAATTGAGCGTCGTCGACGGCGCGACGCTCAGATCGGCTTCGGGCACCACGATGTCGCGAACACCGGCGCGCTTCAACGCCTGCAGGCTTTGCAGGGACGGTGTGCCGTTGAGCAGCACCGGACTATCGACGCCTCGGCCGGTGAGACGCTTCACGAGCGTGGCCGACAGCGACAGCTGATGGCGGACCTCGTCGCCGAATCCGTTGACCGCGAGGCCCCCGAAGTCGATGTTCGCGGGCGGCGCGTCAACGGCCTCGTGCAACGGGCTCACGAACGCGTTGCGTAGCGCGGTGTGAAAGAGGGTGTTCTGCGCGCCCGTCCGCGCCACGTCGTCGAGCGTGCGGTAGTCCGCGCTGAGTGAGATCGCCGAGGACGGGTGATGCGCGAGGAGATGGAGTACGGCGATGGAGCGCTTCGCGTGCACCCAGGCGTTGGGGTCCATGGTCTCGACCAGGTCGACGCGCAAGGGCTGCTCGACGGGTGTCGATTGGACGGCCAAGAGCGACCACTGCGTCGTCGTAGCGGAATCCGTCGTCACTTCGATGCGAATCGGGTAGACCCCGTCACAGCGCTGCGCGGGGCAGGGGAAGTGCAGTCGCGGGGCCGGCGCACACCCTCGACGTGCGCTGCCCGGACGTCGCGAGAACATGGCGACCGTGAACTTGTATCGACCGTGGGTTTCGCACTTCAACGTAAAAGTGCTGGTCGTGCCCAGTGCCTTTTGGGTCGTCCCGGTCCCGTCGACGATCGGGGCGAGCTGGGAGCGGTCGATCACCCGCGGATAGATCGTGACCCGGGCCGTTGACGTCGCGCTGGCCAGCGACGAGGAGAGCGTGATCGCGAAGTGCGCGGTGCCCTTGGACGTCACCGTCGCCACGGCGTCTTGGTGTAGCAGTGTGAAGGAGGGCGTCGCCGCTGCGTGCGCGGCCGTGGGCCACGCCATCGTTGCGAGGCAGAGGAGTACGACGCTGAGTGCCCGCCACCAGGTTGAAAATCGGTGGAACATGCTTCGACAAGGCTACCTTCGTGCGGCTGTGACTTCGGGAGCCAACTACCCTCGTTCGCAGTGACTTCCTTCGATCAAGTCCACGACCGACTCAATGATCTAGCGCATTTGTCGAGTCCCGTGGCCCGCGCGTTCGCCGACGCGGGCTTCTCCCTCTACGCCGTGGGCGGCTCGGTTCGCGACGCCATCCTCGGTCTGGAGCGTGACGAGGATTTCGAGATCGACTTCACGACCAACGCGCGCCCGGACGACATCGCGGCACTGTTGGGGCCGCTGTGCACGTCGCTCTGGGAGCAGGGCCGGGCCTTCGGAACCATCGGCGGGAACCTTCGCGGCAGTGGCGTGAAGGTGGAGGTCACCACGTTTCGCTCTGAGGCGTACGTCGACCATTCGCGTAAGCCGGCTGTCGAATGGGGTGACTCCCTCGAAGCCGACCTCGGGCGTCGCGACTTCACGATCAACGCGCTCGCCCTGGACGTCGTCGCCCTCGACGCCGCCACGCCGGACGTGCAGACGCTCTTCGACTACTACGACGGCTTCAACGACCTCCACGATCGGACGTTGCGCACGCCGATCGACCCGGAGGTCCTCTTCAGCGACGATCCGCTTCGGATGTTGCGTGCCGCGCGGTTCGCGTCGCGGTTCTCACTCACGATCGATCCCGCGATCGAGGCCGCGACGATCAAGATGGCCGAACGGTTGACGAAGGTCTCGCCGGAGCGCATTCGGGGCGAGGTGGACCTCTTGATGATGAGTGACGCGCCGTCGGTCGGACTCGACTTCATCGTCCGCACCGGTCTCGCGGCGTACTTCTTCCCGGAACTGCCGAAATTGCAGTTGGAGCAGGACCCCATCCACCGCCACAAGGACGTGCTGGCCCACACGTGGGCGGTCGTCGACAAGACGTCGCCGCAACTCGTGCTGCGGCTGGCCGCGCTCTTCCACGACATCGGCAAGCCGGCGACGCGGGCGATCACCGAGGAGGGCGTGACGTTCCGGTTTCACGAGGTCGTCGGCGCCAAGATGACGCGCAAGCGCATGACGGCGTTGCGCTACTCACAGGAGATGATCGATGACGTGAGCGACCTCGTCGAACTGCACCTGCGATTCCACACGTACAAGTTGGGCTGGTCCGACCGGGCCGTGCGCCGTTACGTCCGCGACGCCGGTCCACTCCTCGACGAGCTGAATGAACTCACCCGGTGCGATTGCACGACGCGCAACGCGCGCAAGGCCGCAGAATTGGCCCGACGCATGGACGAGCTCGAGACTCGCATCGCCGAACTACGTGAGCGCGAGGATCTCGAGCGTCTGCGCCCGGCGCTCGACGGCGTCGCGGTGATGGAACTGCTCGGCATCGCGCCCGGTCCCCAGGTCGGGCGTGCACTCGAGTTCCTGATGGAGATCCGCCTCGACGAAGGCGAGATCACGCCACAAGAGGCGGGCGTGCGGTTGCGCGAATGGTGGTCTGAGCAGGAGACGTAGTCGTCCGCTCGTACCTTCGAATGTGGTCGTCGACCCGGTCGACGGGCGTCGATGGACTCGACTACGGCCAGACGAGGTTCTCGGCGCCGCGGTCGGCGAAGTCCTCGACCATGTCGTGGGCGACGTCGTCGTGGAACTGGATGGGCGGCGACTTCATGAAGTACGCCGACGGACCGATGATCGGACCGCCGATGCCGCGGTCGAGGGCGACCTTCGCACAGCGCACGGCGTCGATGATGACGCCCGCGGAGTTCGGCGAGTCCCAGACTTCGAGCTTGAGTTCGACGTTGAGCGGCACGTCACCGAAGTTGCGACCCTCCATGCGGATGTAGGCCCACTTGCGGTCCTGCAGCCACGGCACGTGGTCGCTGGGTCCGATGTGCACGTCATCGGGGTGCATGTTGGAGATTTCGAGTTGCGAGGTCACGGCCTGGGTCTTGGAGATCTTCTTCGATTCGAGGCGCTCGCGTTCGAGCATGTTCTTGAAGTCCATGTTCCCGCCGACGTTCAACTGATAGGTGTGGTCGAGCGTTAGTCCACGGTCCTCGAAGAGGCGGGCGAGGACCCGGTGGACGATGGTCGCGCCGACCTGGCTCTTGATGTCGTCGCCGATGATCGGCACCTTGGCGTCGGCGAACTTCTGGGCCCACACCGGGTCCGACGCGATGAAGACCGGGATGGCGTTCACGAAGGCGACGCCCGCGTCGAGGGCACACTGGGCGTAGAAACGCTGCGCCTCTTCGGAGCCGACCGGGAGGTACGAGACCAGGACCTGGGCGCGCGAGTCACGGAGCGCGCGCACGACGTCGACGGGCTCATACGGCGACTCCTCGATCATCGCGCGGTAGTACTTGTTGAGTCCGTCCATGGTCGGACCACGCTGGACGGTTACTCCCAACGTCGGTACGTCGGCGAACTTGATCGTGTTGTTCTGTCCACCCTCGATGGCCTTGCCGAGGTCGCTGCCGACCTTGGAGGCGTCGACGTCGAAGGCGGCGACGAACTCGATGTCGCTGACGTGGTAGCCACCGAGCATGACGTGCATGAGACCGGGTACGTCGTCGGCCGGATTGGCGTCTCGGTAGTAGGTCACGCCCTGGATGAGTGAACTGGCGCAGTTTCCGACGCCCGCAATGGCCACGCGAATCTTCTCCATGGCTCTCCTTTCCTACTTCGCGTCGTGCGCGAAGGACTCTTGGTTACTTCGTTCGGTGGACAACAGGCTGTCGATCCACGCGAGGTCCAGCTCGACACCCTGGGCCGCGTGCTCCATGACGCCACGCGCGTAGGGGTCGAGTTGTTCGTTGCTCGCCCCGGCCCGGACTTCGGCCAGGCGGGCGATCAGGTCACCGCGGCGACGCTCGAGGAGCCCGACCCGAGCATTCGGGTTCAGGTACTTGGCGAGGGCCATGCGCAACGAGAAGTTCTTGCCGTCATCGAGTGTCGCCGGGTCGGCCAGCATCGAGACGAAGTCGCGGCGACCTCGCTCGGTGATCCGGTAGACCTTTCGACCGCGTCGTCCGATCCCAGAGGTCGTGCGAAGGGAGCGCAACGACGCGCGTTCACCGGAGAGCGAACCGGTCGAGAGCGAACTGAGTCGTGTCTCACTGGAGGTCACCGCTTCGACGCAGCCCTGTCGTTCGAGGCGCGCGAGGGCGGGATAGATGGATCCGAAGGAAACATTCGCCCAAACACCGAGCCGGTCGCGCAGTTGTGTGCGTATCTCGTAACCGTGGTGGTCGCGGTCCATGAGGAGTCCCAGGATGGCAATGTCTAACACGCGAAACATAGTATCACTTCGATATATCGAACGTACAGTGGTGTCATTTCCCAATGAAACAAAGGTGTGTAAGGTCACCCCTAATGGATAAGCGATTCCGCACGAGTACCGCGAACGGAGCGGTGGTCGAGTTCGGGCTCGTTCGTCACGCCCTGCTCGCCAAGGTCGCCGCGGGAATCATCCGTTACGAAGACGTCTGCGACGCGCACCCCGAACTGCTGCGTGCCGCGAAGAACCTCGGGCGCAAGACCGGCGAGACCTGTCCGGTCTGCAGCGACGTCGAACTCGTCGAGGTGACCTACGTCTTCGGTGCGAGGTTACCCTCGGGCGGTACGTGCCCGACGTCGCGCGCCGAACTCCTGAAGCTCGAGCGACGCGAAGAGCCGGTGCAGTGTTACGCCGTTGAAGTGTGCGTGGGGTGTTCGTTCCACCACCTCGTTCGCAAGTGGTCGGCCGGCGGCCGTCGGGCGCGCCGCGTGAACGCGATCGAGCGCCACGAGGTGGGCGAGTGACCCTGAGCGCCCCGGCGATCCGGGTGACCAAGCGGCGACACGGCGCAAAACCCCTGGTCATGGTGACCGCCTACGACGAGCCAGGGGCCCGACTGGTCTCGGCCGCCGGCGTCGACCTGATCCTCGTGGGTGACTCCTTGGCGAACGTCGTACTCGGCCAGGAGACGACGCTGCACATCACGATCGACGAGATGTGCCACCACGTGCGTGCCGTCGCGGCGGCGAAACCCGAGGCCCACGTCGTCGCGGACATGCCGTGGCTGAGTTACCACGTCGACCTGGGTGAGAGCGTGCGTAATGCCGCGAAACTGATCCGCGCCGGCGCCGACAGCGTGAAGCTCGAAGGTGGTCGCGTGCGACAGAGCGTGGTGCGCGCCTTGCTCGACGCGCAGATCCCCGTGATGGGCCACCTCGGTCTCACGCCCCAGAGCGTGATGGCCTTCGGCGGCTTCAAGGTCCAGGCGAAGACGATGGAGAGCGCCAAGTTGCTCATCGAGGACGCGTTGCTGCTCCAGGACGAGGGTGTCTTCGCGATCGTGATCGAGGGCGTACCGAGCGTGGTGGGCAAGACCGTCACGGACTCGCTCGACATCCCCACGATCGGCATCGGCGCCGGTCCGGACACGGACGGGCAGGTACTCGTCCTCCACGACCTGTTGGGACTGACGAATCGTTCACCGGCCAAGTTCGTGCGGCAGTACGCCAATCTCGGTCCCGTGATTACTGAGGCGATTAGCCACTTCGCTGAGGATGTTCGCAGCGGGGACTTCCCGAGCGAGGCAGAGGCCTACCCCAACCCCGACGGGCTCTTCGACTAGCCATTTTCGGCGTCGTGGACTAGGATTGTTGGTCCCACAAGCGTGGGGAAGTGCCACATACCCTGCTCTGTTTTCCGCAGAGCCCGACCTAGTCGGACCAGAGGGAAAGGAAACCGGCCATGAGGCCCTATGAAACCATGATCGTGTTCGACACCGCCGTCGACGCCCAGACGATCCAAATTGCTCTCGACCGCGCGCTCGAGACGGTCCGAACCCACGGGGGAACACCCGGCGCCATCGACCGTTGGGGCAAGCGTCCCCTGGCCTATGAGATCAACAAGCGCAAAGAGGGCTACTACGTCCTGGTGGAGTTCAGTGGTGACTCGGCGACCGTCGTCGAGCTCAACCGGATCCTGACCCTTTCGGACGAGGTCCTGCGCTACAAGATTCTTCGCCGCCATGAACGTTCGAGCGCCAGCCGTGTCACGGCGCAGGCGTAAGTTCGGACGCTTGAGATTCCAAGGAGAGAGATATGGCCGATAACGCAATCACCGTCGTAGGGAACGTCACCCGCGATCCCGAACTGAAGTTCCTCAACAGCGGGCAGGCGGCGCTGAAGCTTTCCATCGCCGTCAACCGCCGCTGGCAGAACCGTCAGACCCAGGAGTGGGAAGAGCGCGTCAGCTACTTCGAGGTCGTGGGCTACGGCGCCATGGCCGAGAACGCCGCGAACTCGCTCACCAAGGGCGCTCGCGTCATCGTGAGCGGCCGACTCGAGCAGCGCAGCTGGGAGACCGAGAATGGCGACAAGCGCTCGATCGTCGAGATCAACGCCGACGAGATCGGGCCGAGCCTGAAGTGGGCGACCGCGGTCGTCACGCGCACCCCGCGCGCCGAAGGCAGCAACTTCCAGTCCAGCGACCGACCGGCCGCGACACCCCGAACGAACGAACCCAGTGGTTACGCCTTTGATGAGGAGCCCTTCTAATGCCCCGTATTAACAATCCCAAGCCGCCGAAGCGCGCTCCGAAGATCGACACCCGCCGCGGCGCGAAGAAGAAGCCCTGCTCCTTCTGTCAGCACGGCGTCGACACCGTCGACTACAAGGACCTCGCGCAGTTGCGCAAGTACATCTCGGACCGCGGCAAGATCCGTGGACGCAAGGTCTCGGGCAACTGCCAACAGCACCAGCGCGACGTCACCGACGCCATCAAGACGGCGCGCGAGCTGGCGCTGCTGCCCTACACCCAGCGAACCGTCACCGAGCGACGCGGGGGTCGCGGGAACCGTGACGACCGCGGGCCACGTGCACCGCGCTCCGACGGGGACCGACCAGCCGCCGCCGAGAGCGTGGTCGCTGAGGCGCCCGACGTCGAGGCCGAAGAGATCCTCGAGTACGTCGACGCTACGCCCGTGGCCGAGGTCGAGCTCGTCGAGGAGGTGGCCGAATGAAGGTCCTTCTGCGAAGTGACGTCCGCGGCGTCGGTCGACGCGGCGACATCGTCGAAGTGAAGTCGGGCTACGCTCGCAACTTCCTGCTGCCCTCGGGTGCGGCGATGATGGCGAGTTCGAACACCGAGTCCCAGGCGACGTCGATGCGCAAGTCGCGTGACCTGCGCGACGCGGCGAGTCGTGAGGCCGCCGAGGCGCAGCGCGCGATCATCGAGGCCCAGACGCTCGGCATCGCCGCGCGCGCCAGTGCCAACGGTCGACTCTTCGGTTCGGTCACCGAGGCCGACGTCGTCAACGCGTTGCGCACGGCGACCGGCATCTCGCTGGACCGTCACGCCATCCACATGACCGAGCACCTGAAGGAAGTGGGCGAGGCCACGGTCGTCGCGACACTGTTCGACGGCGTCGACGCCACGATCAAGGTGGAGATCACCGCCAAGTAGTTCACGACCTGCGATTTGCCACACACGCCGAGACGAAAGTCTCGGCGTGTGTGGCGTAACGCGGCCTATGTCACACCGGAATGGAATCCTCAGATCGGGATGATTTGTACACAGACATTTCCCCACGTTGTTGTTCTTGTTGCAAACAACCAAAACACGCGACCATTGAGGTCTTATGACGCAGATTGAATCGGAGCGTACGCGACAGGCGCCGAACGGCGGCCGCGTACCTCCGAGTGCGATCGAAGCCGAGGAGAGTCTGATCGGCGCGATGCTGCTCTCACAAGAGGCCGTGAGCATCGCCTACGAGACGGTGCAGGCCGAGGACTTCTACCGCCCGCTGCACGGACAGATCTTCAGTTCGATCATCGCGCTCGCCAACGCCGGCGAACCCGTCGACTACGTGACGGTCCAAGCCAAGCTGCAAGAACGCGGCGCGATCGCCGTCGAACTCGCGTTGCTCTCGTCGCTTCAGATGAACACGCCGTCGGCCGCCAACGCACAGCACTACGCCGAACTGGTGCGCGAGAAGGCCCAGCAGCGACGACTGATCGCGGTCGCCGGTGAGATCGTCGATGACGCCTACGTCGCCACCGAGGACGTCGTCGGACTGATCGACGAAGCCGAACGCAAGATCAATGCCATCGGCGACGCCGGACGGACCGACACCGTCTCGCCGCTGCAGCGCCTGCTCTTGAGCGAAGCCGACATCCTCGAAGAGCGCGGCGAGACCCGCGGTCGCATCAACGGACTCGAGACGGGTTACAAGTCGCTCGACCAGATCCTCCAGGGACTCCAGCCGAGCAGCATGACCATCGTCGGCGCGCGTCCGGGCACCGGAAAGACGGCCTTCGCGCTCGGCATCCTGATCCACGTCGGCGCGGTGGTGAAGCGGCCGGCGCTGTTCTTCTCCCTGGAGATGAGCCGTCAAGAGCTCGCTGAACGGATCCTCGCGTCGACGGCGCGCATCGACTCATCGAAGCTCCGAACCGGTGACCTCAGCGACGCCGACTGGAACCGCGCCCACGAGGCCTTCGGCTACCTGCAGTCGGCGAAGGTCTTCATCGATGACAACCCGGCCCTCACTGTCATGGACGTCCGGGCCCGGGCGCGCCGGATCCGTCAGCAGAACGGCGACCTCGGCGTCGTGATCATCGACTACTTGCAGTTGATGAGCTCACGAGGCCGCGCGGAGAACCGCCAGGTCGAGGTCTCGGAGATGAGTCGGTCCTTGAAGATTCTGGCCCGCGAACTCCAGTGCCCGGTCATCGCGCTCTCGCAGTTGTCGCGAAAGCTCGAAGAGCGGGCCGACAAGCGTCCGATGATGTCGGACCTTCGTGAATCAGGTTCGCTCGAACAAGACGCCGACGTCGTGCTGTTCATCTTCCGCCCCGAGCAGTACGGTGAGGTCGCGAACGACAAGAAGGCCGAGGCCGAGATCATCGTCGGCAAGAACCGCAACGGTCCGACGCGCACGTCGCACCTCACTTGGCGTGGTGAGTTCGCCCGATTCGAGAACGTCGCCGAAGCGCGCGAGATTTAACGTCAACGTTGCCTCGTGCACCGACGGTTGGTACGTTGTGCAGATGCCCGTCACTTTCGCGATCACGGCGCGAGGGTTCGCGTGAACCCGGAACACTACGTGCGACCGGAGGGCGAGCCCGAGGATCCGGCGTCGTCGTCGGGTGCGGCGAAACGCTTCGGACAACGACTCTTCAACTTCCTCTTCAACAAGAGACGCGACGAGACACCGCCCGGGATCTTTCCGTTTCGGGGGTTCAATTCGAATGGCCGCCGACATAGTTAGGCGTGTCGTCCGAGAGTTCGCCTGACGTCGCGTCTAGGACTTCGGTGTCGCGCGAGTCCTCTCTCGAAGTATCAACGTTCGAATGACCAACGCCGTGAAGATCCCGAAGTTGGCGACGACCGCGGCGATCAACGCGGCACGCCACGAATGGTGCCCGGAGAGATAGACGACGACGCACGTCAAGGTGAGGGCCGCCGACACGAATGACACGACGCGCATGCGCTTCCAGACGGGGTCGGACCAGAATGACCAGGCCCTCACGCGGACTCCAATGATTCGTGCTGCACGGACGTGGCCGAACGTTGCGTGATCGACATCGCCGCCGGTCGCACTATTTCGGCTGCATCCGAATCCCGGCGTCGAGGCGGATCGATTCGGCGTTCATGTAGCTGTTGGAGAGGAGTTCCGCGGCGAGCGTCGCGAACTCCGAGGCGTAGCCGAGTCGCTTCGGGAAGAGCACGCCGGCGCCGAGGCGGGCCTTGAACTCATCGGACTGGGGACCGGTGCCGTAGATCGGCGTGTCGATGAGGCCGGGCAGGATGCAGTTCGCCCGAACCCCGATGACCGCGAGGTCGCGGGCCAATGGAAGTGTCAGTCCGACGACGCCACCCTTCGACGAGGAGTAGGCGACCTGTCCGATCTGTCCGTCCTCGGCGGCGACCGACGCGGTGTTCACGATCGCCCCGCGCATGTTGTCGACGTCGGGCGTATTGGCGCTCATGGCGGTCGCGGCGAGACGGCAGACGTTGAAGGTGCCGATCAGGTTGATCTCGATGACCTTGCGATAGAGGTCGAGGTCGTGGGCCGACGAGTACTCACCGTCTTTGCCCACGGTGCGCGTGGCCCAGCCGATCCCGGCACAGTTCACGGCGCTCCAGAGTGGCGCGATCGCCTTGGCGGCTTCGATCGCCTCGATGACCTGCTCGGTGTTCGTGACGTCGCAGTGCACGTAGGCCCCGCCGATCTCCTTGGCGAGTGCCGCGCCGCGCTCGTCGTTGAGGTCCGCGAGGACGACCTTGACACCGCGCGCGCCGAGTTCGCGAGCCGTGGCTTCACCGAGTCCCGAGGCGCCGCCGGTGATGACGGCTGAAGTGTTGTTGAGTTCCATGGATGCTCCTGATGTGTGCCAGCGCCTGCGGCTGAACCGATACTGAGTCAAGCAGAGATTGTGACCGTGCTGCGACGGCCGGATCCCGACGTGGCTCGGCGTAGCGTTGAGGGATGCCGTCGGTCTACGAGTACTCCAAGGAAGAGTTGGCCGAGCTCTTGGTCGGTGAGCCCCGGTACCGCGCCGACCAGGTGTGGCACGGGCTGTGGAACGAGGGTCAATCCCTCGAGGCGATCACCACGATCCCCAAGGCGTTGCGCGCGCGCCTTTCCGAGCGATTCCCCTCGAGCCTGGCGGTCGCCAACGACGTGGCGAGCGACCTCGGCGCGACGCGCAAGTGGGTCTTTCGTCTGCACGACGGCGCCACGATAGAGACGGTCCTCATGGCCTACGAGGACCGCGTGACCGTGTGCGTCTCGTCCCAGGCCGGGTGCGCGATGGGCTGCACGTTCTGCGCGACGGGTCAGGCCGGCTTCACCCGTCACCTCAGCGCTGGCGAGGTCCTCGAGCAGGTGATGTTCGCGGCGCGCGCCGCGGCGCCGCGGCGGCTCTCGAACGTGGTCTTCATGGGCATGGGCGAGCCGCTGGCGAACTATCTGGTGACGATGGACGTCGTGAAACGGCTGCACGAGTACCGCGGTCTGTCGGCGCGTCACATCACCGTGTCGACGGTCGGCGTGGCGCCGGCGATCGAGCGCATGGCCAAGACCGGACTTCCGCTCACACTGGCGGTCAGCTTGCACGCCGCCAACGACGAGTCGCGCAGCCGACTCGTGCCCCTCAACCGCCGGTACCCGCTCGAACGCCTCCACGAGGCGTGCCTGTTTTGGATGAACACCACCGGACGGCGACTGAGTTTCGAGTGGGCCCTCATCGACGGCGTCAATGACCGCGAGAGCGACGTCGAGGAGTTGGCGCGCTACGCGTCGTCGTTGCGCGCCCACGTGAACCTGATCCCCCTCAATCCGACGCCGGGCTACTTGGTGCGCGGCTCGTCGGGGCAGCGGGTCCACGACTTCCGCGAGGGCCTCATCGCGCGCGGCGTGAACGCGACCGTCCGCAACACGCGGGGCCGCTCCATCGACGCCGCCTGCGGTCAGTTGGCCGCGGTCACCAACGCGCGACACAAGTCGATTCCCGTGCGGTCCGGCTAGATCACCTCTCGTTGCCAGAACGTCGGTCGCCAACGCATCAACATGAGCACACCGACGACGCAGGCGATGCCCCCGGACACGATGGAGAACTCGGTCGACGTGTAGTTCGCCACGACGCCGGACTCGACGTCGCCGAGACGCGGACCGCCGGTCACGACCGCCATCTGGATCGAGGAGATCCGACCACGGAACTCGTCGGTGATCGCGTTCTGCAAGATGGTGTTGCGCAGCACCGTGGAGATGACGTCCATGGCGCCCGCGACGCCGAGGCAGATGAGTCCGACGTAGACCACGTGGACCAGGCCGAAGACCGCCATCGACGCGCCCCAGGCGATCACGACCAGCGCGACGAGTCGGCCCTGGCGCTGCACCTGCGCGATCCATCCGGTGACGACCGCCATGAGGAGCGCCCCCGCGCCGGGCGCGGCGTAGAGCAGTCCGACGGTGCGCGCCCCGCCGTGGTACAGCGTCAGGGCGACCGCCGGGAAGAGCGCGCGAGGCAGTCCGAAGACCATCGCGTTGAGGTCCACGAGGTAGACCGCTTGCACGACGGCGTGCGTGCGCACGTAGCGAAAGCCGTCGCCGATGGCCCGGAACATCGCGGTGCCGGCGTGCTCGGCCGGCGCCGGCATCGCCGACAACGGGAACGTCAGGAGTGTCAGCAGTCCGAAGGTGAACGCGTCGATGGCGTAACAGGAATACAGCCCGACGCTGGCGATCAACACGCCGGCGACCGCGGGGCCGATCACGACGGCCGTGTTGAAGGCGACCTGGTTGAGCGAATAGGCCGCGACCAGTTGCTCGGGGACGACGAGCTTGGGGATCGCCGCGGTGCGCAGTGGACCCGAGAACCCGGCGAACCCGGCCGAGAGCGCGGCGAGCAACAACAACACGACCAGGTGGTGGTCATGGACGCGCGCGTTGATCGCGAGACCGGCGCTCGTCATTCCCAAGACGACGGCGCTCACGAGCATCAGCACGCGTTTGTCCACGCGGTCACCCATCGCGCCACCCCAGAGCGCGCCGGTGATGAGGAACGGGAGTTGGATGAGGCTCGCGAGACCGACCCAGAGACTGGACCGCGTCTGGGAGTAGACCTGGAACGGCACCGCGACGACGGTCAGATTACTGCCGAGTAGCGAAATCAACTGGCCGTAGTAGAGAAAGCGGAACTCTCGATTGGTACGCAGCGGACCGATGTCGACGAGCAGCCGGGGCACTCAACGAGACTACGGGGATAGTGTGATTCCCGGGGGCAGTGCCGTAAGGAGTGTCGATGATCGACGAAGAACTAGTTCAATTGTTGACGCCCGAAGGCGAGCGCGTCGAGAACTCCGAGTACGAGTCCACGCTCAACGGTGACGAGATCTTCGGCTTCTATCGCGACATGGTGATTATCCGGCGACTGTGCAACGAATCGACGTCGCTCCAGCGTCAAGGACAGCTCGCGCTCTGGGCGCCGATCCAGGGCCAAGAGGCCGCGCAGATCGGCGCGGGCCGCGCGCTGGCCCCAATGGACTTCACGTTCCCGACCTATCGCGAGCACGGCATCGCGTGGTGTCGTGGCGTGCCGCCGGAGAACATGCTGCGACTCTTTCGCGCGGTCAGTAACGGCGGCTGGGACCCGCAGAAGTACCGCCACTCGGTGCCGACGGTCGTGCTCGGCAGCCAGACCCTGCACGCCGTGGGCTACGCCATGGGCATCCAGCGCGACGGCGCCGAAGAGGCCGCGATGGCGTTCTTCGGTGACGGCGCCTCGAGCCAGGGCGACGTCCTGGAGGCCTTCGTGTGGGCCGCGTCCTTCAACGCCCCGGTCGTCTTCTTCTGCCAGAACAACCAGTGGGGCATCTCGACGCCGTCCACCGTCCAGTCCAAGATCCCGCTCTATCACCGCGCGCACGGTTTCGGCTTCCCCGGCGTGCGCGTGGACGGCAACGACGTGCTCGCGGTCTACGAAGTGACCAAGCGCGCCCTCGACTCGGCGCGCGTGGGGGGCGGGCCGACGCTGATCGAGGCCTACACCTATCGCATCGGCGCGCACACCACGTCGGACGACCCGACCCGGTACCGGATTGACGCCGAGGTCGAGGTGTGGAAACACCGTGACCCCGTGGAACGGGTGAAGGCGCTCTTGGTTCGTGAGTACAAGGTGAAGAACGCCGACTTCGACGGCGTCGCCGCGGAGGCCGAGACCATGGCCCTCAAGTTGCGCGAGGACGTGCTCGCGATGAGCCGTCCGGACCCGATCACGATGTTCGACAACGCGTACGCGGCGCAGCACCCGCTGATCGAGGAGGGTCGCCGCGAAATGATCGACCTGGGTATCTCGGGGGGAGAACTGTAATGGCCACGACCACGATGACCATGGCCAAGGCCCTCAACGAGGGCCTGCGTCGCGCGATGGAGAAGAACCCCAAGGTCCTCCTGATGGGTGAAGACATCGGCCGCCTCGGGGGCGTCTTTCGCATAACCGACGGACTGCAGAAGGACTTCGGCGAGGACCGCGTCATCGACTCGCCACTGGCCGAGTCGGCAATCGTCGGCACCGCGGTCGGCCTCGCGATCCGTGGCTACCGCGCGGTCTGTGAGATCCAGTTCGACGGCTTCGTCTACCCGGCCTTCGACCAGATCGTCTCGCAGGTCGCCAAGCTGCACAAACGCTCCGACGGTGCCTACAACATGGCGATGGTGATCCGCATCCCCTTCCAGGGCGGCATCGGCGCCATCGAACACCACTCCGAGAGCCCCGAGCCCTACTTCGCCCAGACCGCCGGTCTGCGCGTCGTGTCGTGTTCGACGCCGAACGACGCGTACTGGATGATCCAGCAGTCAATCGAACACGACGATCCGATCATCTTCTGTGAGCCCAAGAGCCGGTACTGGGAGAAGGGCGAGGTCGATCTCGACACGCCGCCGGCCGGACTCTTCGACGCCGTCGTTCGTCGTGAAGGCACCGACGTCACGCTCATCGGCTACGGCGCGTCGATGAAGACGGCGCTGCGCGCGGCCGAGACCGCCGCGGTCGAGGGAACGTCGATCGAGGTGATCGACGCGCGCTCCATCGCGCCGCTCGACATCGGCGTGATGGCGAAGTCCGTCGAGAAGACGGGCCGCGTCGTCGTCGTCCAGGAATCGCCGCACACCGCGTCGGTCGGGTCCGAGGTGATCTCGGAATTGACGCAGCGCTGCTTCTACTCGCTCAAGGCCCCGGGTCTTCGAGTGAGCGGCTACCACGTGCCGTACCCCCCGACGCGAATCGAGGAGGACTATCGGCCCACGGTCGATCGCATCCTCGACGCCGTCGACCGAGTGATGGGATTTGAGAGTTGAGCGAAGAAGTCTTCTTGCTACCGGACGTCGGTGAAGGTCTGACCGAAGCGGAGATCGTGACCTGGAAGGTCAAGGTCGGCGACGTCGTCATCCTCAACCAGCCGCTCGTCGACATCGAGACCGCCAAGGCCACCGTGGAACTGCCGAGTCCCTACGCCGGCACCGTCATAGCACTCCACGGCAACGTGGGCGACGTCCTGGAAGTGCACAAGCCGCTCATCACTTTCGAGACCGGTGGTGGCCCTGTCGCACCGGCCGCCGCACCGTCCGCGAGCGAACCGGCACCGACCCCAGCCTCGGACAAGCAGGAGGGCTCGGTCGGCGAAGGACGCGAGGCGGTCCTCATCGGCTACGGCGTGGCCAACGAGGACGCGGTCGTCACGCGAAAGCACCGCCGTCAGAGTGGGACGCCGAGCGCCGCACCGGCGGCCGTCGCCGCACCGGTCGCGCCCGCGCCGAAGGACGTGACGGCACTCGCCCCTCGATCGACACCGCCGGTCCGGCTCTACGCCAAGCAACACGGGGTCGACCTCGAGTCGCTGACCGGCACGGGGCGCGACGGACTCATCACCCGTGACGACGTCGAGCGGGCCCTCAGTGGCGCGCCGGCCGTGAGTCCTCGCGTCAGCGCGCCGATCACCGGTCCGATGACGACGTCGCGCTTCGTCGGTCGTGACCTCGAACCGTGGTCGAGCGGCCCGAAGGAGGAGCGAATCCCGGTCAAGGGCGTGCTGCGCTCGATGGCCGAGGCGATGGTGCAGAGCGCCTTCACGCAGCCGCGCGCCGCGGTGTGGGTCCGCGTGGACGCCACGCGGACCATGGAACTGGTCGCGTCACTGAAGCAGCAGCCGAACCTGGCCGACGTCCGACTCTCGCCCCTGGCGATCATCTCGCTGGCGGTGTGCGACGCCGCGCGACACTTCCCAGGCATCAACTCGAGTTTCGACACCGAGCACGGCGAGGTAATCGTGCGACGGAGCGTCAATCTCGGCATCGCGGCGAACACACCGCGCGGTCTGATCGTGCCGAACATCAAGGGCGCTGATCAACTGGACCTCGTGGGGATGGCGACGGCGCTGAACGCGCTCGTCGACAAGGCCCGCCAGGGCACGACCACGCCCAATGAGATGATCGGCACGACCTTGAGCATCACCAACGTCGGCCCCTTCGGTGTCGACGCCGCCATCCCGATCCTGCCGCCCGGCACGGGCGCGATCCTCGCCGTCGGTCAGATCGCCAAGGCGCCGTGGGTGGTCGACGACGAGGTCGTGGTCCGCCAGGTGGTCGAACTCGCGCTGGCCTTCGATCACCGACAGGTCGACGGGGCGATGGCCTCCGCAGTGCTCTCGCACATCGGTCGGTTCTTGCACGACCCGGCGGCGGCGATGATCGCTGGCTAGGCCCTCGACGCGCGCAGCGCGTCCAACGACTTGTCCGCGTGGGCGTTCATGCTGACCTCGCTGTTGATGACCTCGAGGACACGGCGGTCCTGACCAATCACGAAGGTCGTGCGCTTCACTTTCAACAGGTCGAGTGAGCGCTTCACGCCGTAGAGCTTGGCGACGTCGCCGTGCACGTCCGCGAGCAGCGGGTAGTCGAGATCGTTCTTGGACGTGAACTCGGCCT
This sequence comes from uncultured Acidimicrobiaceae bacterium, assembly GCA_963802735.1. GTDB lineage: Bacteria > Actinomycetota > Acidimicrobiia > Acidimicrobiales > RAAP-2 > RAAP-2. Next base: position 196,367 of record CAWDJY010000001.1, read on the forward strand.
GCTTCGCCACCGTGTCCATCGAGATCCCGAGTCGCTGCGCACCCAGCGCCGCGAACTCCGACGCGAGGTCGCGGAAGTGGCAGGACTCCTTCGTGCAGCCCTTGGTCATCGCCGCGGGGTAGAAGAAGAGGACGACCGGACCGTTGAGCAGCATCGTCGACAGCGTACGTTCGTTGCCGTCCTGGTCCTTCAGTTTGAAGTCCGGGGCCAGATCACCTTTTTGCATGAAGCAAAGGTTAGGGGTCGAGGCGAAAACCCACTCCACGGATCGTGATGAGGTGACGGGGATTGGCGGGGTCGTTCTCGATCTTCTGTCGCAACCGCTTGACGTGGGTGTCCAGGGTGCGGGTGTCGGAGAGTTCGAGTCCCCACCACAAGGTGTCGAGACAGACCTCGCGCGTCACGACCTGACCAAGGCGCGACGCGAACAGGGCGAGCAGGTCGAACTCTTTGCGACTGAGCTCGATCTCTTCGCCGCGACGGATGACGGTGCGGCGCACGAAGTCGATGCGCAGGTCGCCGAAGGTGACAATCTCGTCGTCGGTGTTCGTCAGCGGTCGGCGCAGTACCGCACGGATGCGCGCGATCAGTTCGCGAAGTCGGAAGGGCTTGGTGACGTAATCGGCCGCGCCGATCTCGAGGCCGAGCACGACGTCCACCTCGCTCGAGCGAGCGGTCACCATGATGACCGGCGTGCGCGTCGAGTCGTAGAGCTCGCGGCAGTAGTCGATGCCCGAGCCGTCGGGCAACATGATGTCCAGCAAGACCAGGTCGGGCTTGGCCGAGACCATGAGCTGTCGCGCCTGGGCGATGTTGGTCGCGCCGACGACGACGAAGCCCTCGACGGTGAGACCTATGTTCAGCGCGTCCTGGTAGCTCTCCTCGTCCTCGACGACGAGGATCACGCTGCGGCTTTCGGCGTCAGTCACGGTCACGTCGGACTCCGAGGCGTGCATGGCGAGAGGCGGCACGGCTCGACTTCAAAGGGGGATTTGGAGATCGCCGACGTGCCACGGATTCAACGTAAGGAGGTTGGGTTACCGCAAGGTGAAGCGCTTGCTATCACGAGGTGTTCATCGGATGAAACCTTCACGACGGCGCCCGCCGTTGGTGGGCGCGTGCGCCAACAGCCGGTGATTTACTCTAGACACCGACGACGGACGGAGACCGCATGCCGAGCACCACAGTGAAGATCAGCCGCGACGACCACGTGTGGTCCTTCGACGCGCAACGTCAACCGGTCGTCACGGTTGATCCGGGCACGGTCATCGAGATCGAGACCTGGGACTGTTTCACCGGGCAGGTCCAGAGTGAGGCGGACACGCTCGAGAAACTCGACCTCTCGCGCGTCAACAGCGCGACCGGGCCGATCGCCGTGCGCGGGGCCGAGCCGGGCGACACGTTGTCGGTGACGTTGCTCGACATCCGACCGAACGAGCAGGGCGCGGCCATGTGCATCCCCGAATGGGGACAGTTGATCGACACGGTGCACTCGCCGACCACGCGCATCTTCACGGTGAAGGACGGCACCGTCACGATGAACGAGCACGTGTCGTTTCCCGCTCGGCCGATGTTTGGCGTCATCGGGGTCTCGCCGGAATCGGGTGACGTCTCGACGTTCTTCGCCGATCGACACGGCGGCAACATGGACGACCACGTGAACGGGATCGGCGCGACGATCCACCTGCCCGTCTTCCAGAGCGGCGGGCAACTCGCGATCGGTGACATGCACGCGTCGATGGGGGACGGCGAGATCTCCGGGACCGGGGTCGAGATCGGCGGTGTCGGCATCATCCAGGTCGACGTGATCAAGAACAAGAGCGGCGGTTGGCCGATCACCGAGACCGCCGACGCGTTCTACACGCACGGCACCTCGATCGGCGACCTGACCGAAGCGCTGGCGCACGCCTGTGAGGAGGCCTCGAAGTTGTTGGTCGACGAGTGGGGATTCTCTGGCGAGGACGCCTTCATGTTCCTCTCGGTCGCGGGCGACCTCGGCATCGCCCAGTACTGTCACCCGTCGCCGGGCAGCGTGATCGCGCGCATGCGAGTGCCGAAGCTGGCGTCGACGCCCCAGCCGTTTCGCCGGTGATCAGCTCGTCGTGACCGTGAACCCCGCGTAGTTGGTGAGCGTCTTCATGTAACTCCCGGTCGCGGTGCAGGGACCCCGGGCGTGACAGATCAGTCCGTAGACACCACCGTCGATGCCGACGGTGTTGTTGCCGGTCGGGAGCGTGACCTTCAGTCCGGTCTCCCAACGTCCCGCGACCTCGTTCACCACCAACGCCTGGTACTCGCCCGAGCCGTCGAGGTACGCCGCGCCGGCGCTGCAGTTGCCCGTCGAACGGCACGACACCGCGACGACGCCACCGTTCTTGCCGGCCATCTGTGCGCCGGCGGGGAGCACCATCTCGGTGGCCGGTTGCCAGGTCCCGTTCACCTCGTCGATGAAGAAACCCTCGTAGGTGCTCGTGCCGACGAGGTATTGGCCGCCCGCGCTGCAGTTGCCGACCGACGTGCAGTCCAACCCGCCGTACCCGTACGAGAACACGTGCGGATTGGCCGCGGCGCCGCCGGGCATCACCATGGGGAGCGCGCGCCGCCATACCGAACGGGTCTCGGTCAACGTCATGCCTTCGACGTCGCCGCTGGCGTTGGTGTACGTACCTATCGCGGTGCAGTTTCCCGTCGAGACGCACGCGACCTCGCTCACGAGGCCGCTCGGGTACGCGCTCGCGTTGGCGGGTAAGACAGCGGCGGTCGCGCTCTTCCACACGCCGCTCGCCTCGGTGAGCACGAGGCCCGCGGTCGCGCTGCCTTTGGCGATGTAGGAACCCACGGCGACACAGTTGCCCGCGTGCGTGCAGGCCACCTGGTTGATGTTGACGTAGGGGTCGGCGTTGGCGTTCGAGGGCAGGATCGTCTCACGGGCGCGCCCCCAGACGCCGCGCACCTCGTTGACCTCGAGGCCCTGCGCGTAACCGGTGGGCGACGTGTCATCGAAGTAGCTGCCGATCGCGCTGCAGTCGCCGGGCGACCAACAGTCGACGGAGTGGACCTCGCTGTTCTGCACGCTCGCACCAGCATCGGGCGGCAGGCTGACCTCTTGGGCCCTCTTCCACACGCCGTCGACCTCGTTCGCGACGAAGCTCTGCCCGTTGCTGTGCGTGTCGTCGAAGCTGCCGACCGCGGCGCAGTTGCCCGCCGTCGCGCACGAGATCGCGTTGATCGTCAGCGAGGGGTCGCTGTCGGCCTGGGACGGCGGCAGCAATCGGGTTGGGGCCTTCCACACGCCCTTCACTTCGCTCAACAGAAGGCCCTGGACGTTGCCCGCGCCGTCGCTGTAGGCGCCGCCCGCGCTGCAGTTGCCCGCCGAGGGACACGAGAGTGCCGGCAAGAACCCGTTCGGAAGACCGGTCGCGCCCGAGGGCAGACTGGCCGCTTTCGCGCTGTGCCACTGCGGCACGGGAGCCGTGGCCGCGGCCGGGAGCGCCAGGAGGACCAGGCTGAGCGGAAGGGCCAGGAGTGCGGTACGTCTGAACTTCACGGGCGAGACTCCAACTAACTAGGTCAAGGGCGAGTCGCGCGCCGGACCAACCCGAACGCCGCGGGGATCGACCACGAGTTGAGTTCAGTATAAATAAGCCCCGACGCACCCGGTCTTCAGGATCGCGCGGCCGCGAGTGATTCTTAAGATCTGTCGCCGAGTGACGCCCGTGTCACTGTCGTTTGACATGCTGATCGCGTCGCCGCGCGTTGGCGTCTGGTTCGAGGAGACCCATGGCTGTCAAGTACCAACTCGTCATCAATTGCGTGGGCCACCCGGAGTCGCTGGCCCGCTTCTGGGCCGAGGCCCTGGGCTACGTGCTCGAGCCCCCGCCGACCGACGTCGCCACCTGGGACGACTGGCGTCGCGACGTGGGTCTGCCGGAGTCCTGGCTCGGCCGCGGGACGGACAGCATCATCGACCCGGACGGTGCCGGTCCGCGTATCTGGATACAGGTCGTGCCCGACCGCAAGACCACGAGCAATCGACTCCACATCGACATCCACGCCAGCGGAGGTCGAGAATTGCCGATCGCGACCCGCAAGCGGCGCGTGGACGCCGAGGCCCGGCGGCTGTGTGATCTCGGCGCCACGATGGTGAGCGACCTGAACGAGGAACTCGCCGAGGGGGTCGACCACTACGCGGTCGCGCTCAAGGACCCCGAGGGCAACGAGTTCGACATCAACTGAAACTCACCGCCGGTCGGTTCGTCAGTGCCAGACTGTCGCGACGTCGACTTTCGGCCGTCGCGGACAGCGACGACGCTTCATGTAGGGAGACTCATGGACACACGGCGATTGGGTTCGGGCGCACTGGAGGTGTCCGCCGTCGGGCTCGGTTGCATGGGTCTCAACCATCACCGTGGCAACGCGTCGAGCACGCCCGACATGGTCGCGCTGCTTCGTTCGGCGGTGGAACGTGGTGTGACGTTCTTCGACACCGCGCAGGTATACGGACCGTTCACGAACGAACAGTTGGTCGGCGACGCCCTGGCTCCCGTCATCGACCGTGTGGTCATCGCCACGAAGTTCGGACTCACCGACGAACGCGGGACGCCGGAGTGGTCGAGCCGACCGGAGCTGATTCGCTCCACCGTCGAAGGATCGCTGTCGCGACTCGGGGTCGAGACGATCGACCTCCTGTACCAGCACCGGGTCGACCCGAAGGTGCCGATCGAAGAGGTCGCCGGAACGGTGCGCGAACTCATCACACAGGGCAAAGTCCGACACTGGGGTCTGAGCGAAGCGGGCGCGAACACGATTCGTCGCGCGCACGCGGTGCAGCCACTGTGCGCTGTGCAAAGCGAGTACTCACTGTGGTACCGAGCGCCGGAGGCCGAGGTTCTGCCGACCTGCGAGGAGCTCGGCATCGGCTTCGTGCCGTACAGTCCCTTGGGGCGAGGATTCCTCACCGGCGCCATCGACGAGACGACTGACTTCGTTGACGGCGACAGTCGTCAGGGTTCCCCGCAATTCACCACGGAAGCTCGACGTGCGAATCGCTCGATGGTCGAGTTGCTGGCGTCAGTGGCGCGCGAGAAGGGCGCGACGCCGGCGCAGATCGCCTTGGCGTGGTTGTTGGCCCAACACGAGTGGGTCGTCCCGATCCCGGGAACCACGAAAGTGCACCGACTCGAAGAGAACCTGGCGGCGGTGGATGTCAGACTTTCCGACGAGGAGGTTTCCGCGTTACGTCAGGCGGCGTCCGCCCTTACAGTCGTCGGGGAACGGTATCCGCCGTCCCTCGAGGGGATGACGGGACTGTAGCCGCGACGTTCGCGCCGAACATGTGGTCCGGCGACGTTCCACCTCATTCGACCGTTCGTCGCTAGACGTTCACCGAGACTTCACCTTCAGGTAACCCTGGCTTGGTTGCGCGTTCAATCACGTTTGGAATGATGGTGAGAGATAGCGACGTCGATGAGGATGCCAATGACAGATGTGAAGGCGAGTGCGTGGTCCGAGGGGACGTCGCACTTCAACATCGGTGGCGAAGTCGCATCCCCCGTTCTCCCTGAGTCGACCACGGCGGCGTTCACGGTCAGCCAGCTGCTGGACGAGGCGCCGACGAGTCGATTCCACCGGCGTACGGTGCTGATCTCGGGCATGGGCTTCTTCACCGACGCCTACGACCTCTTCGTCATCGGGACCGTGGCCGCCCTGGTCAAGGTCCAGTGGAATCTCTCGACGACCCAGACGAGCTGGGTCACCGGTGCCGCGATTCTCGGCGCCTTCGTCGGGGCGTTCGTCTTCGGGCGGATCGCCGATATCTTCGGCCGCAAGGTCGTGTACACGGCCGTGGCCGGCATCATGATCTTCGGCGCCGTCGCGTCGGCGCTCGCGCCTAGTTTTCTCTTCCTGGTCATCGCGCGTCTCATCCTGGGACTCGGTATCGGCGGTGACTATCCGGTGTCCGCCGTCCTGATGAGCGAGTACTCCAACCGCGCGGACCGGGGTCGGCTGGTCGGGCTGGTGTTCTCGATGCAGGCGGCGGGCCTCATCGTCGGCCCCCTCGTCGGGATCGTCCTGCTCTCGTCGGGGGTGGGCGACCCGCTGGCCTGGAGGATCTTGCTGGGCCTGGGCGCGTTGCCGGCGGCCGCGGTCATCTACTTCCGGGCCAAGATGCCCGAGTCGCCGCGCTTCACGGCGCAGGTCCAAGGACGGGCGAATCAGGCGGCGAAGGAACTTCACCAGTTCGCCGACGGAGCGCTCGACGCGACGACGTACGCCGATGACGGAAAGAATCTCATGGGGATACGCCAGTTCTTAGCCAATCCGCAGATGCTCCTGATGCTTCTGGGTACGGCCGGTTGCTGGTTCCTGTTCGACTACGCCTACTACGGCAACACGCTGTCGCTGCCGAGCATCCTCACCGAGGTCTCGCCGAGCGCGAGCATCGAGATGAAACTCTTTCTGACGCTGGCTCTCTTCGTGGTCTTCGCCCTACCGGGATACATCCTCGCCGTATGGAAGATGGACAGGGTTGGTCACCGCCGACTGCAGTTCATCGGTTTCGCGGTGATGGCGGGCTGTTTCATCCTGCTCGGTGCAGTCCCGTCCCTGACGACGACCGTCGCGCCGTTCATCGCGATCTTCGGTATCAGCTACCTGTTCACGGAGTTCGGACCGAACATGACGACCTTCGTCCTGCCCTCCGAGGTGTTCCCGGTCAACATGCGCACGACGGGACACGGGGTGGCAGCGGGGGTCGGCAAACTCGGGGCCTTCGTGGGCGTGTTCCTCGTTCCTCAGCTGGCCCAGCACATCGGTCTTCGAGGCCTTCTGTACGTCGCGGGAGGTGCCGCGGTGCTCGGCTTCTTGCTCACGAACGTGCTACCCGAGACGTCGGGGCGCTCACTCGAGGAGATCTCGGCTCGTCGCGAGGGTGTCACGAACGAGTCGGCACCTGCCGCCACGTCGGAGTAGAGGTCCCTTCATCGACGCGGCCGAGCCCGGTCGTGTCGCCGGTGCACGAGCGCCGGAATCGTACCGGAGTTGCCGTGGAATCGTTGGGAGATCCCGGGGGTCGCCGGCTCACAGCGGCCGATTGTCCTCCCATCCGTCTTGGATCGCTTTGCACTTCTTGCAGAGTGTCCGGAAATACCCCTGTCCGGCGGCCGCGGTTCCCTTGTTCTTGACCTCCTGGCCGATGGGACACTCGGACTGGTTGTGAAATACCAGTTCGTCCACGTCTTCGATACCCGTGGTGTGAAACTCCGAAACCTTGGTCATCGACACCCCCTCGGCGCCGCTCGTAGTGCGCCATTCGGAGCGTATCGGACGGACAATCTCGCCATGTGACCACGTCGATCAAGGGCGGTGATTCCTCGATTTGAACTTTATTCACAGCGTTGTGCACAGAATTTCCGCATAAATGGCTGCAAATCTCCAATTTCTCCGTAGACCTGTGAAAAATTCACATATCATTGCCCGATGAATTCCCGGGACCGCCGCACGACGATCGCTGAACGACTCAAGGTCAACCGCGAGGCGTCGATCGCCGAATTGGCCTTCGCCTTCGGAACCTCCGAGATGACGATCCGTCGAGACCTCGAACTCTTGGAGGTCGAAGGTCTCGCCCGGCGAATCCGGGGTGGGGCGATCTCGACCCAGGGCCGCTCCTACGAGCCACCGATCCTGCAGCGCGGTGCCTTTCGATCGGACGCAAAGAAGCGCATCGGCGCGGTGGCCGCGGCCCTCCTGCACCCCGATGAGACGGTGATACTTGACGTGGGAACCACCACCCTCGAGATGGCCCGGTCGATCTCCCCGGATTTGTCGCTGAGCGTCATCACGAGTTCGCTCCTTATCGCGACCGAGCTCGACCGCAAACCCAAGGTCCGCACGATCGTCACCGGGGGCGTACTGCGCAGCGGGGAGATGAGCCTGGTGGGATCGAGAGCCGAAGCGTCCTACCGGGACTTGAACTGTGACACGTTGTTCCTGGGCGTCGCCGGCGTGGATCTCGAAAAGGGACTGAGCGAGTACAACATGGACGACGCCATGGTGAAGCAGTCCGCGTTCCTGTCAGCCCGGCGGGTCGTGGTGTTGGCCGACGCGTCCAAGATCGGCCACGTCGCCTTCGTCAGTGTGGCGGCATTGAATGTTGTAGACCTTTTGGTGACCGATGCTTCGCCGGACGGGGACATCATTCGCGCTATCAAAGATTTAGGCGTGGAGGTCTTGCACGTCGAGCCCTATACAAAGGAGAGTTCTTCGTGAGCCGATTCAGCACGATTTTCCCGAACGTCACCAAGCCGTTGATCGCGATGGCGCACGTGCCACCGCTGCCCGGGACACCCCTGTACGACCAGGAGAAGGGGGTGCAGGGTCTGATCGATCAGGTCCGTCGCGACACCGAGATCCTGTTGGAGAGCGGTTTCGACGCCCTCTTGTTCTGCAACGAGGGCGACCGACCGTATGAACTGCACGCCGGGCTCGAGGCCTCGGCCGTGATGACCCGCGTCGTCACCGAGTGCAAGCCGACCGACCGACCCTTCGGCGTCGACTTCCTCTGGGACCCCGAGTGCGCACTGGCGATCGCCGTGGGAACCGGCGCGTCGTTCATGCGCGAGGTCATCACCGGCACGTGGGAGTCCGACATGGGTGCCTGGAGCCCCGACGCCGCGGCGTTGCTGCGGAATCGACGGAACTTCGGTCGCGATGACCTCGTGATCTTCGCCAACGTCACGCCCGAGTTCGCCTCCACCACCGGCAGCCGCACGCCGGCCGAGTTGGCCCGTTCGACGGTCGTCTCGAGTCTCGCGGACGTCATCTTGGTGTCCGGTCCGATGGCCGGGAGTGAGCCTGACGTGAAGACGGTCGCCGACGTGCGCGAAGCCCTCGACAAGACCGTGCCGGTCCTGCTCAACACCGGAGCTCGCGCCGAGACGATCAAGGAGTTCTTCCGCTTCGCCGACGGCTGCATCGTCGGCAGCACGTTGAAGCGCGACGGCTACACGTGGAATGAAGTCGACCCGGAACGGGTGAAGCGCTTCGTCGATGCGGCCCGGAGTGCCTGAGGAACGTCGACTGCTCCTCGGGGTCGACCTCGGATCATCCGGTGTCAAGACCCTGCTCCTCGACGTCGAGTTCGGCATCGTCGCGGCCGAGACCCATGACGTCGCACTCTTCAGTGACCACCCGGGTTGGGCCGAGGCCGACCCCGCCGAGTGGTGGAGCGCCGTATGTGACCTGGTGCCGCGGCTCCTCGAGCACGCCGGTGCGACGAGCGGCGCCGTCGCCGCCGTCGCGGTGTCGGGGATGGTGCCCGCGATCCTCGCGGTCGATGCCGACGGGCGGCCGCTTCGCCGCGCGATACTGCAGAACGACGCGCGCGCCACCGTCGAGATCGACGAGGTCCGTCGGGCCCTCGGTGACGCCGACCTCCTGGCGCGCACCGGCTCGGTCCTCTCCCAACAGTCGGTGGCGCCGACAGCGCTCTGGCTGGCGCGACACGAACCAGACGTATGGTCGAAGACCGCTTCGATCCAGGGATCGTACGACTGGATGGCGCGCGCCTTAGGCGCCGCGCCCCACGTCGAGTACAACTGGGCGATCGAGAGCGGTCTCTACGACTTCGACGCGGCGCCACTCGAGGCGGTGCTGGCGGCGACGCCCGTGACCTGGCCGACGCTGCTTGAGGTCGTCGAACCTGGTCAGGTGGTCGGCCAGGTGAGCGCGTCGGCGGCCACGGCCACGGGACTGCGCGTCGGGACGCCGATCGTCGTGGGTGGGGCCGATCACGTCCTGTCGGCCTACGGCGCCGGACTCGTCGACGAGGGCGCCTGTCTCATCAAACTCGGCGGTGCCGGCGACATCCTGGCCGTGAGCGACAACAGGTTTCTCGACGCGCGCCTCTACCTCGACCGTCATCCGGTGCCTGGCAAGTGGCTCCCCAACGGGTGCATGGCGACCAGCGGTTCGATGTTGCGCTGGGAACAGGGTCTGTTCGACGGCGTGCCGCTCGCCGAACTCGACGCCGACGCGGCGACGAGCCAGCCGGGCGCGCTTCTCACACTGCCCTACTTCTTGGGCGAGAAGACACCGCTGCACGATCCCGACCTCCGCGGCACGGTGTTCGGACTGCACCTCGGCACGACGCGCGGCGACCTCCACCGATCGATGCTCGAAGCGATCGCCTACGGTTTTCGCTCGCACGTCGACGTCTTCGCGGAGGACGGACTGGTGCTGGACCGTCCCCGCGTGACCAACGGCGGATCGAAGTCGCGGCTCTGGCGTCAGATCCTCGCCGACGTCTTGAACCGTGAGCTCGTGTCGATCGTCGATCATCCCGGCGCGTCCTACGGTGCGGCGGTCATCGCCGGCGTCGGCTCCGGCCTGATCGCCGACTGGTCCTACGTCGTCGGGGCCCTCGGCCAGGGCGAGGTCATCTCGCCTCTCGCCGCGAACGTCGCGATCTACGACGAGCGCTACCTTCAGTTCCACCATCTCTACGAGGCGACGAAGTCCCTCGCTCATTCACTGGCAAGGAGCACACCATGACACGTCCAATCGCTGGCGTCACCGGCGCGGGTTCGGGCATTGGGGCGGCGATCGCCGCGACACTCGCTGCGCGCGGCTTTCACGTCGTCGTGACCGACGTGGATCTCGCGAGCGCCGAGCGCACGGCGTCCCAGCTCGAGAGCGCGCAAGCCCTCCGACTGGACGTGACCGATCCCGACGCCTGTGAGGTCGTCGTCAACGCCGTCGTCGCTGAGCACGGTCGACTGGACGTCTGGGTCTCGAACGCCGGCATCTCCAAGATGCAGCGATTCGTCGACGTCACCCCGGCCGATCTGGTTCGGAACTTCGAGGTCAACACGTACGGCATCTTCTACTGCGGTCAATCGGCGGCGCGCGCCATGATCAACCTCGCGACACCGGGACGGATCATCAACACCGCGTCAATGGCGGCCAAGCAGGGGCGCGTCCCATTCCTCAGCGATTACGTCGCGAGCAAGTTCGCGGTCCTCGGTCTCACCCAAGCCATGGCCTTCGAACTCGCGCCGCACGGCATCCGGGTGAACTGCGTCTGTCCGGGTTTCGTGGCGACGCCGATGCAGACGCGCGAACTCGCGTGGGAGGCCGAACTGCGGGGGATCGATCCGGACACGGTTCGCCAGACGTGGATCGACGACACGCCGTTGGCTCGACTCGAGACGCCCGAGGATGTCGCCAAGGTGGTCGCGTTCCTCGCGAGCGACGACGCCGAGTTCATCACCGGCGAGGCGATCTCGGTCAACGGGGGCGCCTTCATGGATTGAAGATCGACCGGACTTCACTCCTCTTTCATGTTCTTACAAATTCAGTTGCGTCGTCGCTCAGTGTTAACGGCGCGTTCACACGAACGGGCCGTTCCGGGACCAGCTGACGAGCAATCCCGGTAGGTTGGGTGCGGAAGTCAAACAGGCTGCCAGCTCATCCCAGGCGCCGATGTCGCGTTCGACGGTCGTTCGAATCGCCGATCTGCTTCGTCGTCTTCGGTGACGGCCTCGCGTATTCGTGATTCGGCGACGACGCGAGGTCATCGTTCGATGGGCTGGGGGCGGGGCAATCGACGAGCAGATGAGAGGAGACCAGTGACACGATTCCGACGCACGCGCCGCAGTGCGAGTGCGTGTCACGACGTCAACGATCGTCCGAGCCAGGAGGTTGCCAATGTTTGAAGACAGGCCGGTGAGCGACCACCACACGAGGACCTACGCGATGGTCTCGACGTATCCGCCGACGCAGTGCGGCATCGCCACCTTCGCGGCCGCGCTCTCGGGCGGTCTGTACGAGTACGGCGACGACGTGGGAATCGTGCGCGTCGGTGCCGACGGGGAGGCGCCCGCCAAGATCGTGGTCGCGGAACTGAACGACGGGAACGGCGCCGAGACGATCGACGCCATCGACGCCCTGAACCGGGCCGACGTCGTCATCGTGCAACACGAGTACGGCATCTACGACGGGCCGGACGGCGACTCCATCGTCGAGGTCCTGGAAAGCATCGAACGACCGACGATCGTCGTCGCGCACACGGTGCTCGAACACCCGACGGCGCACCAGCGCTCGGTCCTCGAAGCCGTGGTTCGCGCGGCCCAAGCCGTCGTCGTGATGACCGAAGCCGGACGGGTCCGTCTGTGCTCGCACTTCGACGTGGACGCGCGCAAGATCTCGGTCATCCCTCACGGGGCCGCCGTGTCGAGCGCGGTGCGGCTCGAGGACTCCAAGGAGCGGCCGCGACTGCTCACGTGGGGGCTTCTCGGGCCGGGCAAGGGCATCGAGTGGGCGATCGACGCGATGGCGATGGTCGATGACCTTCGCCCGAAGCCGATCTACGTGGTCGCGGGCAACACCCACCCCAAGGTGCACGAGTACGAGGGTGACGTCTACCGCGAGATGTTGATGCACCGGGCCACGGATCGAAAGGTCGACGTCGTCTTCGATCCCGAGTATCGCTCGCTCGCGTCGCTCGCGCAGTTGATCAGCGAGTCGACGATGGTGATCCTGCCCTACGACTCGCCGGACCAGGTCACCTCGGGCGTCTTGGTCGACGCGATCGCCGCCGGACGACCCGTCATCGCGACGGCGTTCCCGCACGCGGTCGAACTCCTCTCCAGTGGTGCCGGCATCGTCGTGCCGCGCCGCGACCCTGAGGCGCTCGCGCACGCCATCCGCACGGTGCTGACGACGCCGGGCATGGTGAACGCGATGGCGAGCGAAGCCCGCCGCTTGGCGCCGGAGTTGGCGTGGCCGCACATCGCCTCTCGCTACGCGGCGTTGGGCGAAGAGTTACTCGACGATCGCACTTCACTATCGGCGAACAGATGACCGACGGCCCGCGGTTCGACCACCTGGTCCGACTGACCGACCGTTTCGGCACGTTCGAGCACGCCGAGCACGCCACGCCGCGTCGAGAACACGGCTACTGCGTCGACGACGTCGCGCGCGTGCTCGTCGTGAGCGCTCGCGAACCAACGCCGAACGCGTCGGTGCGGTCGTTGGCCCAGGGATCGCTCGCGTTCGTCGGCGACGCGATGGGACCGCACGGCGACTGTCGAAATCGCCGAGCCGCCGACGGCACGTGGACGAGCGAAGGTTCCACCGAGGACTGTTGGGGCCGCAGTCTCTGGGGTCTGGGCACCGCGGCCGCCAGTCAGCAGTTCTCGATCGCCGGGCCCGCGCTGGTCCTCTTTGAACGCGGCGCCGAACAGCGTTCGCAGTATCCGCGCTCGATGGCGTTCGCCGCGTTGGGGGCCGCGGCTGTGCTGGACGTCGATCCCACCAACGCCGCCGCGCGCTCGCTCATTTGCGACGTGGCCGACACGATGTTGCGCGCGCGGCCGGATCCGACCTGGCCGTGGCCCGAACCTCGCCTGTACTACGCCAACGCCCTGTTGCCCGACGCGATGATCGCGGTCGGCACCGCGCTCGAGCGATCAGAAGTAGTGGACAGCGGGCTGGCGCTGCTCGGTTGGCTGTTGTCACGCGAGACGCGTGACGGACATCTCTCGGTCACGCCGGCCGGGGGATCGGGCCCCGGCGACGTGGGCCCGGCCTTCGACCAACAGCCCCTCGAGCTCTCCACCATGGCCGACGCGTGTGCGCGCGCGCTGCGAGTGGACCCGTCGCCGAAGTGGCTCGACGCCATCGGCATGGCGAACGCGTGGTTTGACGGTGACAACGACGCCAAGGTCATGATGTGGGACCCCGAGACGGGCGGGGGCTTCGACGGTCTGCACGCGGAGGTCGCTAACCAGAATCAGGGGGCGGAATCAACTTTGGCGCTGGTATCAACCCGTCAGCAGGCCTTCGCGCACCAAACTATCTCTACATGAAAGAAAACCCCCTCGCGTCACGCTCCGATGTCCATATCGTCCCTGACTCGTCACGGGTGGTGGCACTGCTCTTCGTCGCCGGTCAAGAACTGGGTGGCGCCGAATCGCGCGCGTCCAGTGTCGTCAAGCGAATCGTGGCGCTGCCCGAGGCCGACGTCCGCCGACGCCTGAAGGACGTCATCCACCGATTCGCGCGGCGCCACCGCGACATCGTCGCCATCTTCTCGCAACACGCCGAACGCGTGAGCAACCGCCTCGACCCGAAAGAGGATCTCAGCGAGGAACGCTGGCTGCTCCTGGGCGCGTCGTTCACCCACGAGTACTCGCTCGAGGCCGCCGCGATATGCAACCCGAGCATCGTCGTGCACCCCGATCAGACCGACGTGCCGGAGGGCGCGGTGCGCTTCGTGATGAGCTACCGCGGCGTCGGCGAAGGGCATCGTTCGAGTATTGGCTTTCGCACCGGCCTCGTCGGGGCCGACGGCGCGATCACGCTCGATCCGCGTGAGCCGTATCCGATGATCGGCACAGCGCGTGACGGCCTGTTCCATCGCGACGTCTTCCACGCGCGCCTGAAGGCGATGGGCCAGGACGGCGAGAGCGCGGCCTACGTGCTCGACGAACTGCCGATCGTGTTCTCGATCGAAGAACTCGAAGCGCGACTGGAGGTCTTGATCTCGGAGTTCGACACCCGCCAGGACGCGCACACCATCGCTCGACACCACCGATCGATCGCCGCCTGTAGCTACGGCGTGCACTTCGACGACGACGTCGACATCTCGGAGCGGGTGCTCTGGCCGGTCATGTCGGCCGAAGCGCACGGGATGGAGGACGCCCGCTTCGTGCTCTTCACCGAGACCGACGGTACGACCACGTACCTCGCGACGTACACCGCCTTCGACGGGGCGCACATCTCCCAGCAGTTGTTGCGCACCGACGACTTCATCTCCTTCGACGCCTCGCCGGTCGTCGGCGCCGCCGCGCCGAACAAGGGCCTCGCGCTCTTCCCGCGTCGCATCAACGGGCAGTTCGCCGCGCTCACTCGTTACGACCGCGAGACGAACGCGGTCTGCTTCTCGGACACACTCGGTCACTGGGGCCGCGCGGTGACCTTCCAGATGCCCGAATGGGACTGGGAAGTCGTCCAGCTCGGCAACTGCGGTTCGCCGATCGAGACCGAGGCCGGGTGGCTGGTGCTGACCCACGCCGTCGGCCCGATGCGCACCTACAGCATCGGCGCGGTCCTCTTGGACCTCGAGGACCCGACCAAGATGATCGCCGCGCTTAAGGAGCCGCTCCTCACCGCCTCAGCCGAAGAACAAGACGGCTACGTGCCCAACGTGGTCTACACCTGCGGCGCGATGGCGCACGGCGACGTTCTGGTCATCCCCTACGGCGTCGCCGACTATCGGATCAACTTCGCGACGGCCAGCATCACCGCGATACTGAAGGCCATGAAGACGAGCGAGCACCCCGCCATCGTGGCCAAGGTCCGACACCGTCGTATCGAGGACCTAGCCCTCGAACACTGAGGGACCCAAGCCCTCGCACGCCGGCTTCGGGCCGGCGTTGACGTTCCCGTAGCGGTGGTGGGTGATCGAGACGCTCTGCTCCAGTAGCCACCGCGCCATCTCCACGTCACCGCGCTGGGCGAGCCCGCGGCGGTCGACACTGACGCCGCGTTGCAACAACTCGACGGTGGGAGCGGTCTCACTCGAGAGCCATCGCACTCGATCGATCGACTCGGAGCGCGCCACCAGCTCCGAGGTCGACTCGATCACGGCGTCGGGCGCGTGGTCGACGGACGCCAGAGCGCTGTAGGTGACGCGCAGGCCGGCTTCGTCGACGAACGCGTCGATAACGGCGCGACGGATCTCATCGAACGAGGAGTCCACGCGCACGGCGATCGGCTTCGCGTGGCGACGGTAGCGCTGGAAGTTCTTCTCGACGTCGAGTCCGGTTCGATCGATCGACTGTGAGCCCGTCGATCGCCACCACTCGAGCGCCTGGTGACGCGACGCCGTCGCGTCAGCGAGTGGCGTCCAACGGCGAAGCGCGTTGACGTAGTGATGGCCGCCGGCCTTCGCGGTCGGTCCGACGCTGCTGCGGCGCCAGCCGCCGAAGGGCTGACGATTGACGATCGCACCCGTCGTCCCCCGGTTGACGTAGAGATTGCCGGCCTGGATCCGGTCCATCCACAGTTCGCACTCGGCTTCATCGAGCGACTGGAGACCGGCCGTCAGGCCGAAGTCCGTCCGGTTCTGCCACTTGATCGCCGTCGTGAAGTCCGGGGCGACCATCACGCCGAGCACCGGACCGAACCACTCGTGCTGATGGCTCCACGAACCCGAGCGCACCCCGAGTTTCACGCCCGGGCTCCACGACAGGCCGGCGTCGTCGAGTTGTCGAGGCTCGAGCAGCCAGCGCTCGCCCGGGTCGAGATGATGGAGCGCGCGTTCGAGCGGCGCTTCGGCACTGCGGATGATCGGACCGACCGACGTGGAGAGGTCCCAGCTCGGTCCCACCCGCAGGGAGCGCACGGCGTCGGCCAGTTGGCGCACGAACGCGGGGTCGTCGTAGACGTCACGGACCACGATGGCGAGGCTGGCCGCGCTGCACTTCTGGCCGGCGTGACCGAACGCCGACTGCACGAGGTCCTTGACGGCCACGTCGATGTCGGCGCACGCGCTGATGAGGATGGCGTTCTTGCCGCTGGTCTCGGCCAGGAGGTTGACGTCGGGTCGCCACGTCGTGAACATCAACGCGGTGTCGAACGAGCCGGTCAAGATGACGGCGTCCACGTCCTCGTGGGTGATCAGGTGTCGTCCGCTCTCGTCGTCTCGCGTCGGCACGAACTGGAGAACGTCGCGAGGGACGCCCCCGGCCCAGAGTTGTCGCACGAGGTGCCACGCGGTCGCCACCGTTTCCGGCGCCGGCTTCAAGATGACCACGTTGCCGGCGGCGAGCGCGGCGCAGACGCCGCCGGCCGGTATCGCGTACGGGAAGTTCCACGGCGGCACCACGACGACGGTCCCGAGTGCCGTCGACCCCGAGAAGTCTGAAGCCGACGTCGCGTAGAAGCGCGCGAAGTCGATGCCTTCGCTGACTTCCGGATCGGCCTCCGCCTCGGTCTTGCCGGCGTCTCGCGCCATGACGGCGGTGGTCGAGATCCGTTCGTCCTCCATCACCTGCGCGCAGGTGAAGAGGATCTGGCGACGCTCTTCGATGGTGCGACCCGACCAGGACGCCTGGGCGAGTGACGCGACGCGCAGCGCGTCGTCGACGTGTCCGTCGTCGGCGACGGAGTACCGATACCACGGTTCGGCTTCGGCGCTCGGATCGCGACCGACCTCGAACTCTTCGGTGAGGATCTCCTCGGCGCCGATCACCAGCGGGATCTGTCGTTCGGGAACCGCCCGGATCGCGGTGAAGGCCGTGGTGATCTCGTCGAAGGCGTCGCTCGACGTCGGATCGAAGCTCGCGACGTTGGCGAAGCCGGTCATGTCCCGGTTCACTGTCGGGACGTGACGAAGTGACGCGCCCGAGACGTCGTGGCGTTCGCGCACCGACGCCGTGAAGCGGTCGCTCTGTTCTTCGAATCGGGCGGCGTCGATGCCGATGTCGAAGGCCGCCTTGAGGTAGTTCTCATCAGACGTGTTCTCGTCGAGTCGACGTACGAGGTAGGCGACCGCGGACGCGAAGTCGTCGTGACGCGTGACCGGTGCGTACAGGAGGACGCGCTGACCGGTCCGGGCGATGGCGAGCGACTCGGAGTTCGCCATGCCCTCGAGCATCTCGACGTCGA
This sequence comes from uncultured Acidimicrobiaceae bacterium, assembly GCA_963802735.1. GTDB lineage: Bacteria > Actinomycetota > Acidimicrobiia > Acidimicrobiales > RAAP-2 > RAAP-2. Next base: position 214,040 of record CAWDJY010000001.1, read on the forward strand.
CCTGTCGTTCGACGCCGCGTGAGCGCGCCACCTCGAGGGCCCACGACAGGTGAAAGAGGTTGTGACTCGCGACGCCCACGCGCACGGCGTCGGCGTGCTCCGGTCGGAGTGCGACGTCGATGAGACGCGCGTAGCTGGCGTCGACGTCGGCCTTCGTGCGGTACGGCGCCGCGCTCCAACCGTGCAGTTCGGCTTCGGTCGTTTCCATGGCCAAGTTGGCGCCCTTCACCAATCGGACCTTGATCGATCCGCCGGAGCGCCGGTGGCGTGCCGTCGACCACGCGACCAGGTCGGCGAAGGCGGCGTGCGATTCGGGCAGATACGCCTGGAGCACGATCCCGGCGGCGACGCCGGAGAACTCCGCCTCACTCAGCACCAACTTGAAGGCGGTCACCGTCAATTCGAGGTCCCGGTACTCCTCCATGTCGAGGTTGACGAAGGTCCCGTGCGACTCGGCTTCGCGGTAGAGCCGCCGCATCTTCTCGGCCACTCGTTCCAGCGATCCCTCGCGGTCGATGGTGATGATCTGGCTGACGATCGATGACAGTTTCACGGAGACGTAATTGATCTCGGGTCGTCGGATCATCTCGAGGACCCGCTCGAGCCGTTCGTCGGCTTCACCGTCGCCCAGCACCGCTTCGCCCAGGACGTTGATGTTCAACGCGATGTCATCGCGACGACGTCGTTCGAGATGCTTCCGGAGCGGCGCCGCTTCGTAGGGGAGGATCAGGTCCTTGGAGAGTCGTCGTATTTGCTGGGCGACGACGTTGATGACCGGCGCGGGCGCCAGCCGTGAGCTGGCGGCGAGGAACTTGAGCCCGGTGGCGTTGATGACGCCGAAGCCTTCCACGGAGGCTTCGGCGGCCGTGCGGCGAAAGATGTTCACCGATCGTTTCACCGAACTGATCCGCATCACCTCGTCGGTCAACGTGATCGTGACCTCGATCGCCCGAGGGTCTCGAAACAGTCGCGAGAACCGGCGGCGATTGGCCTTCTCCGAGTGACCCCGCAGACGCTCCGCGTCGCGTATCAGTGCGCGGGCGTTCTCCACCGCGATGTCGACGAGCGAGTCGATCGACGGATCGGTCGCGATCAGTGTCATCGTCGCTCCGACGTCACGCCGGGAACGGAGTTCCCGGCGAGTGTCCCGGCCCGACCCATCACGACGTTTCCTATGTCTTCACCGTAGACGCCGTGTCGCGCACGTCGACGTCTCGGTCCGGGTGAGCGATTCCACCGACGGGGCCGGTTCAGCGATTGCGCATCCGCGCGATGACCTCGTCCACGACCTCCGAGGTCGAGGCCGAGCCGCCCAGGTCGAAGCAGCGTATTCCGTCCATCGCCGCGCCGAGCGTGGCGTGTCGCAGCGCTCGCGAGGCTTCGACGGCGCGCTCGTCGCCCTGGATGCCGGCGTGCTCGAGCACCGCGGCGCAGGCCAGCAGCATCGCCATCGGATTGGCCACGTTCTTTCCCTCGAGTGACGGTGCCGTGCCGTGCGGGGCCTCGGCCATCGCGGTCGTCGGGTTCAAACGGTCGTCCAACGCCAAGAGGACCGATTCGGCGCCCGCGATCGAACCGAACATCGCGAGCACCAGGTCACTCAGGCAGTCGCCGTCACGATTCAGCGTCGGAATGACCACGCTGCGCTCCCACTGCTCGGTCATGAGTCCGGCGTAGGCCGCGTCGATGAGCATGGGGTGATAAACGACGTCGGGATGTCGGGCGGCCGCGCGGTCCATCTCCTCTTTGAGCATCCCCTCGTAGACCGCTGAGACGGTCCACTTCGGACCGCCGTAGACCAGACCGTCCATCGACACGGCGGTCGCGAACGCGAACTCGGCAACCGATTGGCACACGCTGCGATCGATGCGCTCGGTGCGCCACGCGGATTCGGCGCGCGAACCTGGTTCGCCGTCGCGGCCCTCGGCCGCGCCGTAGGCGTCGCCGACGGCCATGCGAACGACGACGACCGGATGCGACAGCGACACGACGGGCGCGACGCCGGGAATCCGGCGCCCGGTGCGCACGATCACCCTGCCGTCGATTCCCTCGCGAAGGATTCGGTTGGGCGAACCGACACCACCGATTTCGGTGGGCGTGATCGTCGCCGCCTTCAGACCGAGTCCCGTCTCCACCATCGCGCGAGCGGCGTCGTGGACGACCTGATTGTTGGTGGCACGACGCCTCTCCAACGACAGGTCGAATCGGACGAGGTCGACGTCGAATCCCAACACGTTCGGCTCGAGCACCCGGAGTGCTTCTTCGAGCAACTCCTGGCCCGTTTGGTCGCCCTCACAGACGACGATGGAGTTTGTTTTCATGCTGCAACGATACTTACCCGCTCACATGACTTTGCCCGTGGCACCACCACAAGGTGCCCCGTTGGAGCCGTCATCAACGCCGCTGGTGACGATTCTTCAATACTTCCGATCTCAGTTGGCCCACGCGGGCAGGGCACTCGGCATGGTGACGGGTCGACCGGTAACGTGCGACATTGCGATGGCGTGACAGAGCGCGACGTCGTGTAGTCCGTCGATGATGTCGGTGCGCGGATCGCGACCGGCGCGGATTGCCGATTCGAACTCGATGAGTTCGAGTTTGAACGCCTCTTCGTACGCGACGGTCTCGTTCGTCGTCCACGAGTGGGGCGAACCATCCTCACCACCTTCAATGGTCAAGAGACTTGGCATAGCCCTCAGATAGGGAGAAGGGAGTGTCAACGTGACGCGTTTGTCGAGGGCGTAGAACGCGACCTGCTGTTTGTAGTGCGCCATTCCCGGGAGGTCGACCCATGACAGGTGGACCTCGGTCGAACCGAATCCGAAACTGATCTCACAGACCGTGCGTCCGAGTCGCGCGACGTGGACCACGTCCGGTTCCCCTAAGGCGCCTCGCAACATGTTGAGTTCGTGGACCAGACTGTCGAGCAAAATCCACCGGTAACAAAAGCGTGCTTCGTCGTCGCCCTCGGGCAGGGCGGCGAGTAGCCGACGGGCGTCGTCCGCTTTCAAACCGTTCAGAATTTCCGGGTCCGTCGGCGTCAACGGTGCAAGAGGGTAGGCCTGCACGTAGGGCTGGAAGGGTGACTCGAGCGTGGTGACCGAAACCAGTCGAAGGTCATCGAGCGGCAGGAATTCCAGCAGTCGCTGGTAGGCGGGGTCGTAGCGCTTCATCGTGCCGACCATGAATCGCACACCGGCCTTGCGAACGGCGGCGTAGAGCTCCTCCCCTTCTTCGAGGGAGAGGCAGAGGGGTTTCTCCACGAAGACGTTGGAGCCCGCGCTCGCCGCCGCCATCGCGATCGGGGCGTGGCTCCCGGAGGTGAGCACCATGACGACGTCCAACTTCTCGTCGACGAGGTCCTGCCAGGCGGTAAAGACCTTGGGGACGCCGTACATTTCTGCGCACGCCCGGGCGGTCGGTTCAGAGATGTCGCACAACGCGGCCAGTTCGTAGCGGTCCCGCAGTTCTGCCAAGTGCGGGAGGTGCATCACCTGGGCGATCACGCCGCAGCCGACGACACCAACCGTGAGCCGTTCTGACATTAATCATCCCTTCGGTCGGATTTGAATCTGACCTCGTCATCGCGTCCGCAGCCGTTTTCAGTCCAACGGCAGTTTGGAGTATCTGGTGTCGACGGTCAACGTTCGCATGAGAAATATACCCGACGAGTCAATTGGGTCCTCGGGGTGGCGAACACGAAGTCCGCCGACCACAGACTGCGCTACTGGCATCGGTCGTATTGCTCTGGATCGGAGTCGTGCGTTCTGAAACGACGAATCAGCTCTTCGACGCTTGTCGTTACGAGGACTTCGGCGGAATCCAAATCGCCGCCGATTCGTCGCCGTAGGCGCTGCAGTCGCCGTCAAGGTACTTGATGCCCACCCACGCGCCCACGAGGGCGTCGAGGGCGTCCTCGAATCGCTTCAGCGACGTCGACGCGTAGGTCTCGAGATCGGTCTTCGCCGGCAATGGCAGGTCGATCTTGTTGATCGTGAGTGACAGCTCGTCCAGGATCTTGCGCCAATTCTTGACGATCCGGCGACGCCGATCGGCCGGGCTCTTCTCGGGCCAGTATTCGCTCGCGCGGCCGATCTTGTACTTGTAGCGAAAGTCCTTGTCGAGCAGGTGCAGCAGCGCGGGGTGCGGATAGACCTCCGCCAACACGAAGGTGGTCCCGACCGGCGTTTCGACCGTGGCGACGGGATACCCGAGTTCCTTGAACCGCTCGGTGAGTTCTCGCCCCAATTCACCGGGACGGACCTCGCTGGGCGAATGCGTGCTGCAGCCCTTCGAGCCGAACTTCTGGGAGACCGCGCTGTCGGCCTCTCGTCGCTTGCTGATCGCCGTCAGCGCGACCGGCATGTCGACCGTCACCAGGTCCACGTTCTCGCCGTCGAGCAGGGTGCGTGCCGCGCCCATGAGCGCGTCGACGTCCGGTCGCCCGGCCGTGGGTGCCTTCGTCCAATCGACCGGCGTGCCCGTGGCGAGTTCCGCGAACTGTTCGTAACTGGGCGCGAGTCCGACGCACCTCCATCGGTCCTTCACCTGATGGACCAGTGCGACGCCGCTTGGTTCGGTGGGCGTCCACGCCGGATCGAGGGCCAGGATGCTCGTCATCCTGGGCAGGTTATACCCTCCGGGGACGGTGACGGCGAGGGGCCCCCGGGTCGGGGCGCCGAAGACCCTCGACGTCGGAGGCAACGCGACGTCGAAACGACGACGGTAGCGTCACGGCGAAACGGTTCTTCGCGATGGAGTCCCCGCGGCGAGCGATCACGAGATCGCGCTCGTGGGAACGTCGTCGGAGAGGAGGAGTTCGCGAGCGATGTGCCGACGTACTTTCATTCGACGCCGGAGCTCGACACCACGGCCGAGTGCATTTTTACGCTACGACAGTGGGACTTTCGTCACATTCTGCAGAGCGCGTTTGTGACTTTAGACCTGGGAATATACGAGAATTTGAGCACTCTTGGCTCTTAGGTTTGAACGCAGAAGGTCATCCAAACGGCCTTCGAGACTGAGATTTCTTAGAAATCTCGAAACCGTTTGAACCTAACGAATACGAAAGAGGGGCATCATGAACAAAGTTTACGAAATCTTCGGCAATCCCACTGAGCGCACCACCCCTGGCGTGGTTGCGTGGCTCCGCGAATCCAAGCTGGCCGCCGTCGCGTGGCTCGCCGTTCGCGTATGGGTCGGCATCATGTGGATCCAGGCCGGTGTCGCCAAGGTATGGGGCGCCGAGAACCCCGCGTTCCTCCACAACAACGGAGCCGGCGTCGCCGGTTTCGCCAGTCACGGTGCCGCCGCCTACAGCTGGTGGGGCAGTTTCATGCACAGCTTCGTCGTTCCCAACGCGAGTTGGATCGCCGTCATCGTGGCGTTCAGTGAGCTCGCCATCGGAATCGGTCTGGCCTTCGGCTTCCTCACCCGCGTCGCGGCGATCGCCAGCCTGGCGCTCCTGTTCACGTACGTGATGTCGGGAACGGCCAGTGTCTGCGCGTTCTACGCACTGTGCGCGATCATCGTGCTCGCCACGTGGCGTACGTCGACGTGGATTGGTGTTGACGGTCTCATCGCTGGCTTCAAGCAGCGCCGTCGCAACCACGCCGTCGCGGTTGACGCAGCGCCCGCTGCCGAGACCTCGCCGGAATTGGTCGCCGTCGGCTAGTTCGGCCCCCCGCACGGGTCCACGACGCCCCCAAGGGCGTCGTGGACCTTTTGCGTTGACGGCGACTATTCGAAGACGCTGTTGAGTGCGTCATCGAGATCGGCCCAGAGGTCGGCCGGGTGTTCCAGACCCACGCTGAGTCGAAGGAGTCCACCGGGGACGCTCTCTTCGCCCTTCCATCGCGCGCGCCGGTCGATGGTGGTCTCGACGCCGCCGAGACTCGTGCCGCCGACGATGAGGCCGAGCGATGCGATGACGCGGTCCGCGCTTGGCGCGTCGGTCACCTCGAAGGACAACATCGCCCCGAAGCCGCCCATTTGCGAACTGGCGCGTTCGAAACCGGGATCGGACGCCAGGCCGGGATAGCGCACGCGAACGACGTGACGATGGTCGTCGAGCCGTTCGGCGAGTTCGGCCGCGGTGCGTTGTTGGCGGGCGAATCGAACGGGCAACGTGCGAAGTCCGCGAAGCGCGAGATACGCCTCCATCACGCCGGGGATCGCGCCGTGCGTCGTGCGCCATTCGATCAGTTCGTCGCGACGCGCGTCGTCGGCAACGATGACCGCGCCCATCAACAAGTCCGAGTGACCGCCTATGTACTTGGTCGCCGAATGCACGACCGCGCTCGCGCCGAGCGCCAGCGGCTGTTGCAACATGGGGGTCGCGAAGGTGTTGTCGAACACGGTCATGACCCCACGGTCACGCGCGGCGCGCAGGATCGTCGGCACGTCGGCGATGCCGAGCAGGGGATTGGTGGGGGACTCGAGCCACAGCACGTCGGCGCCCACGATCGCGTCCAGGACGTCGGCCGTGTCGACGACGTCGACGGCGCGAGTGGTGAGTCGCCCTTCCTTCTCCAATCGTTCGAGCAGTCCGCGCGTGCCGTTGTACCCGTTGTTCGGGAACACGACGGTCGTGCCGAGGGGTAGTGACGCCAGCAACGCCGATACTGCCGCGAGTCCCGAGGCGAAGGACACGCAGTGCCCGCCCTCCAGTTCACCGAGCGTCTCTTCGAACGCGCTCCACGTCGGGTTGCCCCAGCGCCCGTAGCCGATGTCACCGCCGTCGCGGTAGGTGGAGGCGAACGTCGGGGGGACGTTGAAGGGACCGCCCGGTGTTGGTGCGCGACCGGCGACGATCGCGAGCGTTTCGGCGTGCCATCGCGGGGCCTCGGACATCCCCTCAGTATTGCGGACGCGATCGTGCGAGCCGACGAGCGACGCCAACACCTCCGTACGTGACGATGCCCGCGCCCTCGACGATGAACGTCGAGAGCGCGGGCCGGGGGTTTTAGGACTCGTCTTCGGCCAGCAGGCGGTAGATCGACCGTCGGGCGTCGGCCAGGATGGTCGTCGCCTTCTGGGTCTGCGCGTCGGAGCCGGCCATCGCTACTTGGCGCACCGAGTGGACGACCTGTCGGAGCGTGCCGAACAGGTCCGCGGTGACGTCACTGACGTCGGCCGCCGCGGTCTCCCAAGGTTTGCCGAGCGTCGCGCGGTCCTTTTCGACCAACGCCTTGCCGGCGGCGGTCAGGACGTACGTCTTGCCCGACACGGTCGAGGAGATCTCGACGAGGCCCTCGTCCTCCAGCTGTTGGAGGATCGGGTAGACCGATCCGGGGCTGGGACGCCAGGCGCCGTCGGAGCGCTCGCTCAACTCTTGGATGATCTGGTAGCCGTTGCGGGGCGATTCGTCGAGCAAGACCAGGACGGCTGCTCGAACGTCACCGCGGCGAAGGCGTTGACGGCCGCGGGGAAAGCCCCCTCGGAACATCTCGTCGCCTCGACCGAACGGTCCACCACGGTGTCCACCCGGGCCTCGGCCGCGTCCGCGACCACTTCCCCGTGGACCACGGTCGCGCTCGGCGCGCTCGTCGTGGTTGTGTTCATGGAATTCGTGATTCATTGTTTCTCCTTTGTTGTAAATCTGACTATAACGATATATCGGTATCGAACGTTTGTCAAGAGGCAAGTTGAAAAATCGAGGAAACACCCTGTGACCAGGAAGGTAGTTCCTAGGCCGCGCCGGGCAACGAGAAGCGCAGCGCGCTGGCGAACGTGGCGAGCGTGAGCGCGGCGAAGCTCGCGAGGACGGCCGGCACCACGTGGATTCCGAACGCCGAAACCATGAGGCTCTCGACGGCCGGCCCGATGACGCCCCCGACCATCATGCACAGGATCAGGAGGGCGACGCCGTCATCGTCGTGGGGACAGAGCGTCGAGTACCAGACCAGCGCCAGCGGGTACACCAGCGCGATAGACAGTCCCACCAGGGGATAGACGTACGGCGCGGCCCCGGTGGCGAGCGCCGACAGGCAGAGCGTCACGGCGAGCGCGAGGCCGCCCAGGACGAGTCGGTGGTCCGCGTATCGCCGGCTCACCGGACCGGCCAGCACCCGTCCGATCGCCAGACCCAGCCAGAAACCGGCCGTGTCGACGCTCCCGAGGGACGCCGAATAGCCGACGCGATGGAGATTCGGCGCAATCCAGCCGGCGGTCGTCGTCTCGGTCGCCACGTAGAAGATGTACGCCACGATGAACGTGGCGAGGATCGTCCGGCGTTGCGCCCGGTTCACCACGAGATCGCTGCGCCGATGCTCCCGGGAGAGCGGCGGCGCGATGAGCCCGCGATTGCCCAGGGTGAGGAGCACGACCGAGATCGCGATGGCTACGTAGAGGAGGCGGTAGTTGTGCGGACGCACGAGGACGACCAGGAGCGGTCCGATGACCGCCCCGAGTCCGTATCCGGCGTTGGTGACACTGAGCCGGCGACCACGACCCTTGGACCTCGTTCGAACGAGTAGTGAGATGAGCGAGAAGTCGACGCCCCCGAAGCCGAGGCCGAGCAGGAACACCGAGGCGAGGAACATCAGCCAGTGCGTCGAGAGCGCGCCACCGCTGGCGCCGAGGGCGGTGATCAGCAACGTGCCCGACAGGACGGCGGCGCCCGTGAAACGACGCATCGCGAGCCAGCCGATGGGCACACCGAAGAAGGCCCCGACGAAGTAGACGCTGAGCACCACGCCAGCGGCCGGCAGCGAGATGGTGAACCGGTGCGACAAGGTGACCAGCAGCGGTCCGAACAACGAGGAGATCATCCCGAACACGATGAGGTCAACGGTGGCGCTGGTGAGGGCGAGCGGCCGGAACGTGACCTCGGTCGAGGCCGTGCCGGACGTGCTGGAGTCCGAGGTCACGGGGTCTCCGCGCGCTCGACGGTCACGTCGTCGGGCGGAAGTACTCGCGCTGGATCGTGTGCTCGGACTCGTAACGCTTCAGAGCCTCGATCGTCGCCTCGCGCGACGCGACTTCGGCGACGGGCACGTCCCACCACGACGCGGAGTCGGGCGCGGCGATCATGGGATCGGTCTCGATGTGAATGACCGTCGTCGCGGTATTGGCCCGCGCCTGTTGCAGCGCCACGCGAAGTTGCTCGATCGACGTCGCTCGCAACACCGACGCGCCGAGACTCTCGGCGTTGGCCGAGAGGTCGATCGGGAGGATGCCGCCGGCGAGTTGACCGGAGCCGTCACGGAGTCGATAGGCCGTGCCGAAGCGCTCCACGCCGACGGACTCCGAGAGTGCGCCGATCGACTGGAACCCGTGGTTCTCTACGAGCACCACGATGATCTTGATCCCCTCTTGGACGGCGGTGACGAGCTCGGCGTTCAGCATCAGGTAGGACCCGTCGCCGACCATGACGTAGACCTCGCGATCGGGCGCGGCCATCTTCACGCCGAGGCCGGCGGCGATCTCATAACCCATGCACGAGAAGGCGTACTCGACGTGGTACCCCTTCGGGTCCCTGGTGCGCCACAGTTTGTGCAGGTCGCCCGGCAGGCTGCCGGCGGCGCCCACGACGACGTCGATGTCCGCACTCGATTCCTCGACCGCCCCGACGACCTCGCTCTGCGCGGGCAGCGGGACGTGGCCGCGTCGGTACGCCGCGTCGACGACGTCGTTCCAACGCGCGGCGAGCGACCGATAGTCGTGCTCGTAGTCCGACGTCACTCGCCAGCCCCGCAACCGTGCCTCGAGTTCGTCGAGGGCGGCGCGGGCGTCGGCCACGATGGCCAGTGCGGACAGCTTTGCGGTGTCCGAGGGAGTCACGTTGATGTTCACGACCTCGACGTCGGGGTTCTGGAACACCGAATGCGAGGCCGTCGTGAAGTCGCTCCAACGGGTCCCGATGCCGATGACGAGGTCGGCGTCGCGCGCGATCTGGTTCGCGGCCGTGGTGCCCGTCGCGCCGATCGAACCCACGCTCTGGGCGTGATCGAATCGGAGCGATCCCTTGCCCGCCTGCGTCTCGGCGACCGGGATGCCTGTGGCGGCGACGAGACCGGCGAGCGACGCCGTCGCCTCGCTGTAGATGACGCCGCCACCGGCGACGATGAGCGGGCGCTTGGCCGCGCGCACCTTCGTGGCGAGCCGATCGATGAGTTGCTCTTCGGGGGGAGGCCGGCGAATCCGCCACACCCTCGTCGCGAACAGACTCTCGGGGTACTCCCACGCCTCGGTCTGGACGTCCTGGGGCAGGGCGAGGGTCACCGCGCCGGTCTCGGCCGGATCGGTCAGGACGCGCATGGCGTGCAGCATCGCCTCGGGCAGTTGCTCCGGCCGCCAGACGCGGTCGAAGTACCTCGACACCGGGCGCAGGGCGTCGTTGACCGAGACGTCGAGGGAGGTCGGGTCTTCAAGTTCTTGCAGTACCGGGTTGGCCCGCCGCGTCGCGAAGACGTCGCCGGGCAAGAGGAGCACGGGGATGCGATTCGTCGTCGCCACGGCCGCGCCGGTCACCATGTTGGTCGCGCCCGGTCCCACGGACGACGTGCACGCGAAGGCGCGAAGTCGATTCGACATCCGCGCGTAGCCCACGGCCGTGTGCACCATGGCCTGCTCGTTGCGCGCGAGATAGTACGGGAAGTCGCCGCCGCTTTCGAGGAGGGCCTGGCCGAGACCGGCCACGTTGCCGTGTCCGAAGATGCCGAAGCACCCGGCGAAAAACGGGTGTCGTTCGTCGTCGCGCTCCACTGATTGGGCACGCAGGAATCGCACGAGCGCCTGGGCCACGGTGAGTCTCATCGCACGCCCCGCGACGACGTCATGGGGAGTCGCGGATCGACGACCTGGTCGCGCCACGATCCTCGAACCCAATCGTGGGTCGGGTCGTCGCAGAAGGCCATCGTCCGCTCGGCGGCTGGTCCGGCGAGCACGTTCAAAAAGTACAGGTCGTAGCCGGGAGACGCCATCGTCGGGCCGTGATAGCCGTAGGGAATCAAGATCGTGTCGCCGGTCGACACCTCAGCGAGGACGTCGATCTGGCGATCGGGTCCCGAGCTGTAGACGCGCTGGTACCCACCGGGACCCGGTTCGCCCGGACCGGCGCCGCCGCGGATCTCGAAGTAATAGATCTCCTCCAGCACCGCTTCACCCGGTCGCGCCTCGTCGTGCTTGTGCGGCGGGTACGACGCCCAGTTCCCGCCGGGGACGAGGACCTCGACCGCGACGAGTCGGTCGGTCTCGAAGGCGTCGGGCGACGCGAAGTTGTTGGCCTGGCGACTGGACGCTCCCGCGCCGCGCAGTTCGATCGGCACGTCCTCGGCGGCGCCGTAGCGCGGCGCCAGCGCGCGCTCGCACACCGCCCCGAGCAGCGCGAAGCGTCCGCCGTCACGGCTGTGGACCTCGACCGTCGCGTCGCGCGGCACGTACGCGAAGTCCGTCACCCGATCGAAGACGCTGTCGCGACCAACGAGTTCGAACGACGCGTCACCGCACGTGACACGACAGGCGCCGGCGAGGGGTAAGGTGATCCACTCCGAGTCCCGCGTCGACCACGTCACGGTCTCGCCCGGTTTCACGTGGAGCACCCGCATCGACGAATAGCGCCAACCGGCGCTCACTGGTGAGATGTCCACGCTGTAGCCGTCGGGTCCCGGCTCACGCGCCGGTGTGAACAGCGACTGGTTCATAGGAGGCTGACGGCCGTCTTGACGGCCGTGGCGACGTCGTCGTCCGAGGGATAGAGCAGGTTGCGGCCGACGACGAGTCCCCGGACACCGGGTAGTCGCAGGGTCTTCTCCCAGTGGTCGAACATCTCGTCCGGCCGATCGCTGCGTGGACCTCCGAGCAACAGCAGCGGCATCGTCGTCGCTTCGGCCACGCGTTCCATGTCCGCGACCACCGGGACCTTCAGCCAGGTGTGCGACGACGTCGAGCCGAGCGCCGAGGCGATCGCCATCGAACGCATCACGGCGTCCGTCGTCAGATCGTGCTGGATCCGACCGTCGACGCGGGCACTTATGAACGGTTCGATCATCGCGATCCGGTCGAGGGCGGCCAACGCGGTGACGGCGTGCGAACACGACTCCAGGGCGTTGGCGGTGCTGTGGTCCTCGAGGTTGATGCGCAGCAGCATCTTGCCGCCGTCGAGGCGCAACTCCACGATCGACGCGGCCGTGTACGCCGTGAAGCGATCGTCCATCTCGAAGACCGCGCCGGGGAGTCCCCCACGATTCATCGAGCCGAACACGTACTTCCCCTCGAGGGCGCCCAGGAGGAGCAGGTCCTCGATCACGTCGGGCGTGCCGAGGACGCCGTTCACGCCCGGTATCGCCAACGCCGTGGTCAGGCGGTCCAGCATGTCGTAGCGGTTGGACATGGCGCTCGGATTCGCGCCGACGTCGAGTGCGCCGCGTGCGGCGTGGTCGGCGGCCACGATCAAGAGTCGCTCGTCGGCGCCCGTGGGCTCGTGCACGCGACGGCTCTTCGCGGCGTCGGCGATCGCGTGCGGTCGCGTGAATCTGGACTCCAACAGATGACTGCGTCGCTCTTCGTTCATGGACGCTCCCCCTCCAGCAGCTTTCGTACCTCTTCGTTCGTGGGCATCGCTTCGGAACACGAGAGCCGTGACGCCACGATCGCTCCCGCGGCACTCGCGAATCGGAGGGTCTCGTCCAAGGCCCAGTCCGACAACACGCCGTGGCACAGCGCGCCACCGAACGCGTCGCCGGCGCCCAGTCCGTTGACGACCTCCACCTCGATCGGTGCCACCTCGATGCGTTCGCTGCGCGTCTTGGCGAGGACACCGTCAGGTCCGAGTTTGACGACGGCGATCGCACAGCCGAAGTCGAGGAGTCGATCGGCCGCCTCGTCGGGACCGGCACTGCCGACCGCGACCTCGACCTCGCCGAGGTTGCCGACCGCGATCGTGGCGAGTCCGAGGGCCCGCACCGCGCACTCGTGGGCCTCGTCGCGCGACGACCAGAACGACGGGCGAAAGTCGAGATCAAGGACGGTCGGGTGCGTGTGAGCACGCGCCTGCAGGGCCGCGATCGTTGCGGCGCGACTCGGCTCCTTCGAGAGTCCGCCCAGTGACGCCCAGAAGAGGCGGGCCGACGTGATGGCGTCGAGGTCGAGCTCCTCGGGATAGATCTCGAGGTCGGGGGCCTTCGGCTCTCGATAGAAGTAGATGGGGAAGTGATCGGGCGGGAAGGTCTCGCAGAAGGTGACGGGCGTCTGGAATCCGGCGCACGGCGTGACGAAACGATCGTCGACGCCGAAGCTGCGCAGGGCCTCGTGGACGTAATCGCCGAACGGATCGGGACCGGTACGACTGATCAGCGCGCTTCGCTCACCCAACCGTGACGCCGCCACCGCGACGTTCGTAGGGCTGCCCCCGAGGAACTTGTCGAAGTGCTTGACGTGGACCAGGCTGCCGTGTTCCGTCGGATAGAAGTCGACGCCGCATCGCCCCATGGTGATGACGTCGTAGACGTCGCTCACGACCTCGCCTCCGTAAAACGTCGATAAACGCAATCGTTTCGGGCCAATCGCCGGGGAAACCGTTCGAGTACGGGCGCGTGGGGCCGTTCGGTTTTGAGCGTACGGAGAGACCCCGATGAGACCATATGTAAGGACAATAGCACTACGAGGAATTTTGCGACCTAGACTTTTGACAACACGCCCAACGAAGGATCCCGATGGCCCGTCAAGCAGTCCTGTCGTACAACCCGCTGAGGACCATGGTGCTGAATCGGTCCAGCCCGGTACCGCTGTACTTCCAGCTGGCCCAGCACATCGAGAACGAGATCCGGTCGGGCAACCTCGTCTCGGGCGATCGCCTCGAGAACGAGGTCAAGATCGCCGAAGAACTCGGGCTCTCTCGCCCGACGGTGCGCGCCGCCTTCAGCTACTTGGTGGACAAGGGACTGGTCCTTCGCCGCCGGGGTCAAGGGACGGTCGTGACCAAGGGCAAGGTCAGCAGGTCGGTCAAGTTGACGAGTCTCTTCGACGACCTCGCCGAGGCCGGGAAGAGTCCCACCACCAAGGTGCTCCACAACGAGGTCATTAAGGCATCTGACCTGGTCAAAAGGTCATTAGAACTCGCCGACGACCAATTCGTGATCTACCTGGAGCGCCTGCGGTTCGGTGATGGCGAACCGATCGCCCTCATGCACAACTTCATCCCGACGACGCTCGTCACCATGAGCAACGAGATGCTCGAACAGCACGGTTTCTACGAGCTGCTACGCGCCGGCGGCGTCTTTCCCGACCACGCCACCCAGCGAATTTCGGCCAAGAATTCGTCGACGAGTGAATCGTCGCTCCTCGACGAGCCGCGCGGGACCGCCCTCTTGACGATGGAACGGACCACCTATGACGCCTCCGGCCGGGCTATCGAGTTCGGCCAGCACGTGTACCGGGCCTCTCGCTACGCGCTGGTCAGCGCCGTGACGATCGGCGACGCCACGGTCGACCAGCGGGTCTGACGGTATTTGATAGTAGTTATTGACAAGCGATTGGAAATGCACTACGGTCGCTCGCAGAACAGCCGGAAGTAGGAGTTTCCGCGTGTCCGCACCAGGTGCGTGCGGGCAGGCGTGAACTCCGAGCAGCGAATTTGGGGGAAAGTGCGCGCGCTGAGCAACACCGGATCACGAGAACGGATGATGACGTCCAAGGCGTCCATGTCGACGGGGCCGCGCGCGTGAACGAGATCCGCTTCGAACACGTCTGGAAGATGTTCGAGGGCAACGCTGTCGTCACCGACTTGAACCTCGGTATCCGTCAAGGCGAGTTCCTTGTCCTCGTCGGACCGTCCGGCTGTGGCAAAACCACCTCACTGAGGATGTTGGCGGGACTCGAACGTCCGAGCCACGGTCGCATCTGGATGGGCGACCAGGACGTCACCGACCTCCCCACTGGTCAGCGTGACATCTCGATGGTCTTCCAGAGTTACGCGCTCTATCCAAACATGAACGTTTACAAGAACCTCGCCTTCGGTCCCAAGGTCCGGAAGGAACCACGAGCGACGCTCCAGCAACGGATCCACGAAGTGGCCGACATGCTCGGCATTCGACACCTCCTCGACCGCTCACCCGCGGCGCTGTCCGGCGGACAGCGCCAACGCGTTGCCCTCGGACGCGCCCTCATACGCGAACCGCAGGTGTTCTTGATGGACGAGCCGCTCTCCAACCTCGACGCGGCGTTGCGGGTCCAGATGCGCGCGGAGTTGATCCGCTTGCACCAGCGACTCGAGGACACCACCACGGTCTACGTGACGCACGACCAGGTCGAGGCCCTCACGATGGGCGACCGGGTGGCGGTGCTGAAAGACGGCGTCCTGCTGCAGGTCGACACGGCCAACGACCTCTACGAGTACCCCGGTTCGGTCTTCGTGGGCGAATTCATCGGCTCACCGAAGATGAACGTCATCGAGGGCAAACTCGACGTCACCGGTGGACAGATCTTCGTCGAGTGTCTCGGCGTGCGCTGTGACGTCAGTCAGGCACTCACCGGACGACTCAGTCCTTCCGCGACGAGCGGCCCGGTGCTGGTGGGGATCCGACCGCACGACTTGCATATGAAGGGGGAGTACCCGACCGACAGTCCCGCCGTGGCGGTGACCGTGGACATCTGCGAGCACACCGGCACCGAGATATTCGCGACGGTCGAAAAGGGCGACCTGAAGTTGATCGCTCGACTGCCGCGTTCGCCGATGCCCCAAGCCGGCCAGGGCATCGAGGTCGCGTTCAACAAGGAGCGACTGCACCTCTTTGATGTCACGTCGCGCGAGAGCCTGCTCGAACGAGCGGCAACGCGCGAGCGCCTCTCGGTCGGTTCATCGGAGCCCGTTGGCGACGCACCGAGTTCTTAAAAGCTAAGGAAAGGAAATGAGGGGAGACAAATGAAAGCAATGAGGAAGGGTGTACTACCAAGATTGATAGCCAGTTCGGCCATCCTCGCGTTGGGGACCGCGACCCTGGTATCGGGTGGCGCGACGCAGGCGGGGGCGGCGTCGAAGGTCACAATCTCGGTGGCGTACGCCGCGAACACGACCTTCGACACCACGCCGCTAGGACTCACGTGGTGGACGGCGGTGAAGAATGAGTACGAAGCGAAGTACCCGAACGTCACGGTCAATCTGCTCGCGGTCCAAGGCGGCGAGCCGGACTTCTTGACGAAGTTGGCGCTGGACTACCGTTCGACGTCAACCGCGCCGACGCTGGCCCAGTTCCCGTCAACGGAGATTGCGCTGTACCAGTCGACCGGCTACCTGATGTCACTCAGCAAGTTCTTGAAGGGGTCGTCGTGGTTCTCCCAGTACCCGAAGGTCATTCAGAACGAGGGCCTGATCAACGGGAAGATCTACGCCGTCAGCGCGGGTGAGAACAACGTCGGTCTGTACTACGACAAGGCGATCTTGACCAAGGCCGGGATCAAGGTGCCGTGGCAGCCCAAGACCTGGGCGGACATCATCTCGGCCGCCGAGAAGATCAAGGCCGCCGAACCCAAGATCATCCCGCTGTGGGTCGACGCCGGAACGAGCGCCGGACCCAACGGTGCCGGGTACGGAATCTTGAACCTGTTGGCGGGCTCGAGCACACCGACGATTCAGACGTCCTCGGGCAAGATGGTGGTGGACAGCCCCGGACTCCTGCAGACCCTGGACTTCTTCCACACGATGTTCTCGAAGGGTCTCGGCGCGCCGACCTCGCAGCTGTTCAGCCCCAACAACGCACCGAACATCCCATCGGCGGACTTCAAAGAGGGCACGTTGGGGATTGCGGTGGGCGCGAACTTCTTGGCCGGTAACTGGACCAAGCAGGTGAGCTTCCCGTACTGGCCACAGGCCTCCAAGGCCATAGGTATCGCCGGACTTCCCAAGGTCGACGGTGGTGGCTACGCCTCCACGCTGAGTGGTTGGGACTACGGCATCTCCTCGGCCGCCACGTCGGCGCAGGCCACGGCCGCGTTCAACTTCATGAACGTCGCCCAGGAGCAGAAGAACCTCATCAACGCTGGCAACTGGGCCGGATGGGTCCCGCCCGTCCAGTCCGACTGGACCGTGCCGCTGTACACCAACTTCGCCGCTCCGTTCAACCAGGAGTTCGGTGAGTTGCTGCCGTCGTCCTCAGAGCTCCCGACGAGTGCGAACTACTCGGTGTGGGTCCAGGGGATCGAAGAGGCCAGTGGCACGCTCGCCCAGACACCCAGCACCTCGGGTGCAACGGCGCTGTCCCAGATGAAGAGCTTCGTCACCAACCAGCTCGGCGCGAGTGCGGTCACCACGCTGAAATAGCGGAGTACGCAGAAAGGCAACTCAAAACGTGAGAAAGGTCCGGTGATGGCGTCGATCCCAATGGTGGACACCGTCACCGGACCTTCCATGTCCGAACTGTGGAGGACGCGACGCGACAAGGAGCGTTACCAGTGGAGCAGCTTGGGACTCTTGACGCCGAGTTTCGCGTTGCTCATCGTCTTGTTCCTGGTGCCGATGGGGTACGCGGTCTACCTGGGCTTCACGAACCTGACCTTGGTCGGACCGACGGCGATCCACTCAAGTTTCACCCCCGGGGCGAACCTGACTCGCCTGCGCACCGACACGTCCTTTTGGAGCTCGCTCTGGGTGACCGGCATCTTCATCGTCGGATCGATCGTGGGCGTCGTCGTCGTCGGCTACACACTGGCGTCGCTGTTGATGCGCGCGGTGCCCTGGATGCGCATGATCGTGGGTGGGATCGTCGTCGTCGCGTGGATGATGCCCGCGGTCACAGCCGGCATGACGTGGTACGCGTCGACGACCGGTGGTGGTGCGTTCGCGACGTTGCTCGGCACGCCGAACACCAACTTCCTTGACAACGATCCGCTGCTCGTCGTGACGATCGCGAGCGTCTGGTCGATGACCGGTTTCTCGATGTTGGTGATGGGCGCGGCGTTGCGCAACATCCCCAGTGAGGCGATCGAAGCGGCCACCGTCGAGAACGCGTCGACGTGGCAGCGATTCCGCATGATCATCCTGCCGTTGCTGCGCCCGACCATGACCGCGATCGTGCTGCTCACCGGACTCCTGGCGCTGGCCAATTTCTCGTTGATCTACATCATGACCCAGGGCGGCCCCGGCAACGCCACGAACATCCTGCCGCTCTACTCGTACCAGCAGGCCTTCACGTACAACAACCTCGCCTACGGCGCGTTGATCGGCAACGTCATGGTCGTCATCGCTACGGTCTTCGGCGTCTTCTACGTCCGCATCACCACGAGGCGCCTATGAGCACGGTCGACGACCAGCCGGTCGAGTCCCTCGACGCGACGGACACCGCGGCGGCGCCGGTCATGCCACCGGAGAACCGTCAGACCCAGGGCACGAGGGCGCGCAACGCGACGCTCCACCTCATCCTCGGCGGCCTCGGCGTGTTGTTCCTCGCGCCGATGCTGTGGCTCTTCCTCGCCTCGTTCGATAAGAACGCGTCGTGGGGCATCGAGTGGCCGCACTTCTCGCTGATCAACTTCAAGCACGTCCTCACCGGCAGTCTCTTGCACTCGCTGTGGAACAGCGTCGTGTTGGCGGTGATCTCGACGGCGATCGCCTCGGTCGCCGGCGTGTTCGCCGCGTACTCGCTCTCACGACGCCGGATCCCCTTCAAGGGCGGGCTCTTGATGTTCATCATCTTCTCGTCGGGCGTGCCGTTGGCGATCCTGGTGATCCCGGTCTACGAGATCTTCTCGCGCTTCGGGTTCCTCTCGATCCTGCCGACCGCGGTGTTCCTCTCGGTCACCTCACTGCCCTTCGAGGTCTACCTGATGAAGAACTTCATCGACGCCGTGCCGACGGACCTTGAAGAGGCCGCGCGCATGGAGCGCGCCAGCACCTTCCAAGTGCTGCGCCGCGTCGTCATCCCCCTCGCCATGCCCGGCATCGCCGCCGCGGCGATCTTCGGCTTCGTGAACGCCTGGGGATCGTTCGTGGTCCCGCTCATCTTGATCAGTCCGGCGAACCAGCAGCCCGCGCCGATCGCGATCTACACGTTCTTGACCTTGCCCAAAGCGCAGTTCGGCAACATCGCGGCCTACTCCCTCGTGTTCTGTGTACCCGTCTTCATCCTCTACGCCGTCTCCTCGCGTCTGTTCCGTGAAGGATTCGTACTCGGCGGGGGTGTCAAGGGATAATGGACGCCGGTCGCGCTGACGCGGCCGTCTCTCGTGCGATGGTGCCGTAGCGTGCGATTCGACAAGAAAGCAAAGAAGGAAGACCAGCAATGACAATCACAGTGGCCAATGCGCCGATTAGTTACGGAGCGTTCGAACTCACGGTGGGCATCGACCCGAACGTCCCCGACGGCGAAGCGATCCTGAATGAGGTGCAGGCCGCCGGCTACGCCGGCATCGACCTCGGTCCGGTCGGCTACCTCGGCGACGGCGCGGCGTTGGCCGAACGACTGGCCGCTCGCCAGCTCGGTCTCGCCGGGGCCTACCTAGAGTTCCCCTTCACCGACCACGAAGCGCTGCCGTCGCTGTACCCGGAGTTGGACGCGATGCTCGACACCTTCGACGCGGTGCGATCGGTCGTGCCCGGACCGGTTCCGCATCCGACGATCGCCGACTCGGGCAGCGAGCGCCGTCGCAACAACCCGGGCCGGAGCAACAGCGATCACACCTGGGGGCTGGACGACGAGGGGTGGGAACGCATGCGCGTCGGCCTGGCGTCGGTCGTGAAGCGCTGTCGCGATCGCGGCTACGAGCCGACATTCCACCACGAGACTGGCACGTACGTCGAGGCACCATGGGAGGTGCAGCGGATACTCGATATCTCGGACGTCGGGCTATGTCTCGACACCGGTCACTTCTTCATCGGCGGTGGCGACCCGGTCACGGCGATCCACGAATGGGCCTCTCGGATCAATCACGTGCACGTGAAGGACGCGCTGCGCGCCGTGATGGACGGGATCATCGCCGATCAGGTGCCGACGATGAACATCTGGTCGCGCGAGGCGTTCCCCGCCTTTGGTGACGGCGACGCCGACGTCGCGGGCGTGCTGGCGGCGCTGAAGGAGGTCGACTACGAGGGGTGGCTGGTGGTGGAGCAGGACATCTTCCCCCAGACCTCGGCCCGCTTCGCCCAGGCGATCGACGACCAGAAGAAGAATCGTCGGTTCCTCGCCGATCACCAGGTGTAGTTCGATGTTCCGCATGGGACTGGTGGGCGCCGGCCGGATGGGTCGCACGCACCTGCGCGCGCTCGCGGCGTCGTCCGACGTGCGGATCGTCGCCGTCGCCGAACCGCTCGAGACGTTGCGCGACGACGCCGTGGCCAACTTTGAGGTCGCGGGCTACTCGTCGTTGTCCGAGATGCTGGATTCCGATGGTATCGACGGGGCCCTCATCGTGACGCCGAGCGACAGCCACGTCGACGTCATCGCCCTGGTCGCGTCGGCCGGTCTGCCGATCCTCTGCGAGAAACCGTGCGGCGTGAGCGCCGATGACACCCGACGGGCGCAACGGATCGTCCGCGACGCCGGCGTGGCTCTGCAGATCGGCTACTGGCGACGCTTCGTCCCGGAACTGCAGCGGATCCGCGAGGACATCGCCGCGGGCGCCTTCGGCGACGTCTTGACGTTGTCATGCCTGCAGTGGGACGGCGAGCCGCCGTCGGCCGCCTTTCGTTCGCGTAGCGGGGGCGTGTTCATCGACATGGGGGTCCACGAGTTCGACCAGGCCCGTTGGCTGAGCGGCAGCGACTTCACGACGATGGCCGCGGTCGCCTCACCGGCGATCAGTGATCCCGAGGTACGCGGCGATCCCGACAGTGCCCAGGTGCTGTGCGCCACCACGTCCGGCGCGAGCGTCTTCGTCTCGCTCGGTCGCCACTACCGCGGCGGCGACATGGCGAGCCTGGAGGTCTTCGGCTCGCGGGACCACGTCCACGCAACCTTCTTGGACCCCGAGGACGGGGAACGGGCCCAATTGGACGCGTTGGTTCGTCAGGCGCAGGCGTTCGCCGAGTACGCGAACGGCGCGCCGTGCCAGGGCGCGAGCGTGGAAGACGCGATCGCGGCGCTCGAGGCCGCGCGCCGCGCCGCCGACCTGCTGGCCGCGGGCGACTGAACGGTGGCCACGAAGGAGTTGAAAGTCGGCATCGTCGGCTACGGCATGATGGGTCGCGCCCACGCCTACGCGTACCGCGCGGCCCCGCTCATCCGACCGTCCTCAGTGGTCTTCACGCCGGTCGTGATGTCGGGGCGCAACGCCGAGGCGGTGGCGACGGTGTCGACGGCGCTCGGCATCGAGTCGTGGGTCACCGACTGGCGCCAGGTCATCGAACGCAGCGACGTCGACGTCGTCGACGTCTGCACGCCGCCCGGCACGCACGCAGCCGTTATCGAGGCCGCGGCCCTGGCGGGCAAGGACGTGTTCTGCGAGAAGCCGCTCGCGACGAACTACGCCGACGCTCGTCGCGCGCTCGACGCCGTCGCCACGGCCGGCGTGCGTCACGCGATCGGCTTCAACTACCGCCGATTGCCCGCCGTCTCGCTGATGGCCGAGATGGTCGCCAACGGTGAACTCGGCGAGGTCCATCTCTGGCGGGGCACGTGGCTCTCGGACGAGTTCGTCGACCCCGACGTCGCCTTCGACTGGCGATTCGAGTCGTCGATGGGTGGTAGTACCATCGGCGACCTGGGCAGCCACCTGATCGACATGGCGACGTGGATGCTCGGTCCGATCCACGAAGTCGCGGCGACATCCTCGACGTTCGTCGCGCGACGTGACGACGGGGGCCGAGCGCGCGACGTGGAGGTGGACGACGCGTCGTCCGCGTTGGTGCGTTTCGCCAGTGGTGCCCAGGGCACCCTGGAGGTGGCGCGCGCCGCGCCGCGACGACCGTGCGACTTCAGCGTCGAAGTGAACGGGAGCAAGGGCACCGTGATGTTCAACTACGCCCAACTGAACGAGTTGTGGGTCGGCACCACCGATGACGACGCGCGACTGTACGGACTGCGCCGCGTGCGCGCCGAACACCCGTCACAACCGGAGACCGCCGGTTGGTGGCCCATCGGCCAGGGTGTCGGCTACGACGCGAGTTTGATCAACCAGGTGTGCGACCTCGCGGCGACCTGGGAGGCGCGCGAGTGGAGCCCGGACTTCGCGGTCGGGGCGAGTGTCGCCGCGGTCTGTTCGGCGATGGAGCGATCGGTTGGGGATCGACGCTGGGTGTCGGTCGACGAGATCACGGACGCCGCGACGTCAAGAACTGGCGAAGGCGGCTAGTTCGCGTGCGGCGTCGCGACTGATCTCGGGACACACCGTCGGGAACATCTCCGTGGCGTGCATGGTGCCGAGCACCACGCGGGCACGTGCCGCGACGCCGGCGAGGAGCAGGAGTCGATAGAACGCCACACCCTCGTCGCGTAGGGGGTCACATTCGTTGACGCTGACGACCGTGGGCGGGAAACCCGCCACGTCGTCGCGCGTTGCGAAGCCGGGCCACGCCATCGGGTCGCGCGCGTTGAACGCCTCGATCCCGTAGCCCACGCGACCGCGATTGCTCTTGACGTCGCTCAGCAGCTCGACGTACTCACGTGAGGAGGGGTATCGCTCGTCGGGCCACACGCCATTTATATAGGGACAGAAGACGTAGAGCCCCTTTATGAGGTTGAGTTCGCCGTCGCGCTGGAGGCGCATCGCGGTCGCGATCGTCAGATTGCCACCGCCGCTCTCGCCCGAGACCACGATCCGACTCGTGTCGACGCCGAGTGCCGCGGCGTGCTCGTGCAGCGAGCGAAGGCCCGCGACGCAGTCGTCGAGCCCGCCCGGGTACGGTGCGATCTCCTCGATCGACGACGGGACGACCGCGTTGCGGAACTCGACCATCACGACGACGACGCCCTGGGCGGCGATGAGCCGTCCCCACGTGCGGTAACTGCCGTACGTGCACGAGAGTGACGCCATCGCCCCGCCGTGAATGTAGTAGACGCAGGCGCGAACCTCGTCGTCGTCGGGTCGTATGACGTGCAGCGTGATGACGTTGCCGTCCGGGACCGAGGTCACGTCGAGGGAACTGAATCGCAAGCCGGCCGTCGGCGCGACCTCCTCGCTGTCGCCGTTCTCCATGAACGCGGCCTCGGCGGCCAGCATGGCTCGACCGTGCGGCGACGAGACGTCGGCCAGCAACTCCTCACGGTCGGTGACGTCGGTGACGGCGACGTCCGGTTGATCGTGAAGGAAGTCGCGAACGCGGGGATCGAGCCGACGGTCGATCTCCTCGGGCGTGCTCATGACGCGTCCGCGGTCGACGTGGCGCGTGGACGGTGGCGGGGCCAAGGGCGTCGAGACTCGTAGCGCGCCGCCGCGGCGAGGAGGAGGTCTTCGCGGAAGCGCGGCCCGATCACCTGTAGGCCGACGGGGAGACCATCGACGAAGCCGGCGGGGACGCTGATTGCGGGCAGGTTGGCGAGGTTGGCGAGCATCGCGAGCACGACCGACATCCCGGCGTGCACTGGCGCGCCGTCGATCTCGGTGGGCATCGGACCTTCGGCGGCGAAGGGTGGCATCGAGGACATGGGGGTGACGACCAGGTCGACGTCGTCGAAGATCGACGCGACGGCGTGTACGAGTTGACGTCGGTCGAATTCGACGTGCGCGGCCCACGGCAACGTCCGGTCGCGCAGCGAGGTCCATCCGCCAACGGTGCGCGGATCGAGCTCGTCGAGGTGGTTCTCCCAGAGGTCGCGGTCCACTCCGACGAACTTGTCGACGCCTTCGACGGCGACGTACGTCCGGACGTAGTCATCGAGCTGGATCGGCCGTTCGACGATGGTGGTGCCGATCGAGGTCGCGAACGCATTGGCCGCGTCATGACAAAGTGACGCGACCCTCGGATCGACGACGGCGAAGCCGAGGTCGCGCGACCACGCCACGCGACAACTCGTCAGGTCGAGCGTGTCGATCGACTCCAGGAACGACTGGGACGGCGCCGGGAGTGACGTGCGGTCACGGCTGTCCGGTCCGGCCATGACGTCGAGCAGCAACGCGGTGTCGCGCACGCTCGTGGTGAGGCTGCCGACCACCGAGTTCTGCGCGAGGTGGGTGTCGCCGAAGGTGGGAATGCGTCCGTAGGTGTTCTTGAGCCCCACCAGTCCGGTGAAACTCGCGGGGGTCCGGATCGAACCGCCGCCGTCACTCGCGGTGGCGAAGGGAACCATGCCACTCGACACGGCCGCGCTCGAGCCGCCGCTGGAACCGCCGGGCGTTCGCTCGGGGTTCCACGGATTACGCGTGACGCCCAGCAGCGGGCTCTCGGTGTAGGCCCACGCGCCGAACTCCGGCGTCGCGGTCTTGCCGATCGGGATCGCGCCGGCCCGTCGCAGTCGGCCCACGTGTATCGAATCGGCGGACTTCGCGGGTCCGTTGGCGAACCAGCGCGAACCGCGAGTGGTGGGCATGCCCGCGCAATCCTCAAGGTCCTTCACGCCGAAGGGCACGCCCGCGAGCACTCCCAGGTCTTCGGCGCGGCCGTCGCGAATGGCGTGGTCGACCGCCCGGGCGTCGGCGAGCGCGCCCGCCTGGTCCACGAAGATGAACGCGTTCAACTCGGCGTTCGCTTGCTCGATCGCCTCCAGGCACGCGCGCGTGAGCTCTTCGGCCGATAACGCCCCGACGCGAATCAGGGCCGCCGCGTCGTTCACCGTCGGCATTTCCATCCAACTGGCCTAGCACGAGCGCCGACCGGCGAGGTCGCGCTCGTGATTAGTCGGTGAGGAAGTCCACGAGCAGCGAGCTGAGTTGCTCGCTGGCGTAGACGGGTATCCAGTGATTGGATCCCTCGACGCGTTCGTAGCGCCACGGTCCCGCGACAAACTGCGCCGAACCCGTCATCTGTATCTCGCTCAACGCCATGTCATCAGTGCTCCACACCCCCATCACGGGGCAGGCGACCGGCGGCAGTTCGACGCCTCGCCCGGCACTGACGAAGTTGTCCGGGGAGATGTTCGCCCGGTACCAGTTGAAACCGGCCGTGAGTCGGCCGGGCCGAGCGAGGTCGGCGATCTGGCGCTCCATGTAGTCATCGCTCCCGCGAGCCGCGCCGGCGTGCGCCCACTCGCGGAAGAGCTCCCAGTCGTTCTCGGGGAACTTGCCCTCGGCCACCCCCGGGAACTGGAACCAGAGCATGTACCACGAGAGTTGTCGCTGGAAGAGTCCGGCGGCGGCGAACGCGCGCGGATGACCGACCGAGACGACGGCCAAGCGCTCCACGCGCTCGGGCAGGAACGTGGCGACGAGCCACGCCAGCGCGGCCCCCCAATCGTGACCAACGACCGCCGCGCGCTCGACCTCGAACTCGTCCATGATCGCCGCGACGTCCCCGATGAGAACGTGCATCGCGTAGTCTTCGATCTTGTCGGGTTGGTCACTCTCGCCGAATCCACGAAGATCGGGAGCGATGACGCGATGACCGCGTCGTACGAGCGCGTCGATCTGCTCGCGCCACAGGTGCCACGAATCGGGCCAACCGTGAAGCAGGACCACCGGGTCTCCTGAACCGGCTTCCGCCACGTTGAGCGTCAGGTCACCGACCTTGATCCGGTGTTCGATGATGTCGATATCAGCCATTGGCGAAAGTTAGCAACGAACCGCTACGGGGCGAGGATCTTCTTGAATCGACGCGAGGCGATGTAGAGGCCGAGGAGTGCGATGGCCAACAGGTACGCGACGCGCATGAACATGATCAGGTCGAACTGTCCGAGCGAGAACCCGCGCAGCAACGCTGCCGACTGATAGAGGGGTGAAATCGAGACGATCGCTCCCAGCCACGCCGGGTACAGGCTGATCGGGAAGAACGTCCCCGAGAACAAGAAGAGCGGTAGCTGGACCAAGGTCACCAGGTCGAAGTCCTGCCAGGTCCGCATGTACGTGCACGCCGCGAGCCCCATCGCACTGAACGTCAGGCTCGTGAGGATCGCCCCGGGCCAACACAGGATGACCCACGCGCTTCCGGCGTCGCCGAGCGCGGCCATGCAGACGATGAAGGACGCGGAATACACGGTGGCCCGTGAGAGCGCCCACATCACTTCGCCGAGCGCGATGTCCGTGACCTCGAGCGGCGTCGCGAGCAACGCGTCGTAGGAGTGCGAGATCTTCAAGCGGAAGAAGGTGTTGAAGATCGAGTCGATCATCGCGCCGTTCATCGCCGAGGTCGCGAGCATGCCCGGTGCGACGAAGAGGGCGTAACTGATGACCTGGCCGTGAATATGCAGTGGTCCGGCGAGTTTGTTGAGACCGATGCTGATCGAGAGCAGGTAGAAGAGCGGCTCGAAGAAGCCGGAGATGAGCATGACCCACTGCGCGCGGTAGATCATCGCGTTTCGTTCGAGCACGCGCAGGGACCGGCGAGAGCCGATCATCGGGAACGAGCGCGTCAGCATCAGTCGGTCAGCCGGCGACGCATCGTACGCCGTCCCCACATGACACCGATGACGGTCATCGCGACGAGCACCGCGACGTGCGCCATCTGCGGACCGATCGAGCCCTGTCCGAAGGCCGCCGCGCGAGCCAGCGCCACGCCGTGGTACAGCGGGAAGAACTGGACGACCGGCCGCAGGTAGCCGGGGTAGGCCGAGAGCGGGTAGAACGTCGCCGAAAAGAGGAACATCGGCACGAACGCGAACCGATACAGCGTGGTGAAGGACGCGTCAGATTGAGCGTGCGCCGCGTACGCGACCAGCGGTGCCGAAAAGGCCAGCGTGACGAGTGTCCCGATGAAGGGAAGCGTCAGACCCCACCAGGATTGGACCGCGCCGAAGCACGCGATGATGATCGTGTACAAGACGGCGGTGAGGAACGCCCTCGTGGCGACCCACGAGAGCTTGCCGAAGAGGATGTCGTCGGGCTCCAACGGCGTCGTCGCCGCGGCGTGATACGTGCGGATCCACTTCACGCAGGCGAGGACCGGCCACAACGATTCGCCCTCACCCAGCTGCATCGTCGTCGTCGCAAGGAGACTCGGGGCGATGTAGTGCAGATAGGTCTGGCCGTCGACGAGACCGGTGTGATGCGCGACGAGATGACCGACGCCGATGCCCAGGGACGCGAGGTAGAGGATGGGGAAGAGGACGGAACTCGCCACCGACCCCCGCCAGGTCAGCGCGTAGTACTCCGCGTGGAAACCCCAGCTTCGAAGCCACCTCGAGCGACTGACGTCGGTGTTGGTCGATCCGATCATCACTACTCCGTCAGCGATCGTCCAGTGAGGTGCAAGAAGACGTCTTCGAGCGAGCTTCGTCGAACGAGCGCACTCGACGGCGTCAGGTGCGCCGCGTGGACGTCGCGCAGCGTGTCGTCACCGTTGTTGACGTAGAGCAGCACGCGGTCGGGCAACACTTCGACGCGCTCGGCGAACGGCGTCAGCCGTTCGAAGTACTCCTCGTGGTCATCGGTCATGAAACGCAACTCCACCACTTCGCGGGTTGAGTATCGCTCGATGAGGGTGCGCGGCGCCCCTTCGGCGACGATCGAACCCTGGTCCATCACGACGAGTCGGTCGCAGAGTTGTTCGGCTTCGTCCATGTAGTGCGTCGTGATGATGAGCGTCACGCCCTCTCGCTTGAGCCGATAGAGACGGTCCCAGAGCAGGTGGCGGGCTTGGGGGTCGAGGCCGGTCGTCGGTTCGTCGAGGATGAGGATCTCGGGTCGATTCATCAGGCCGCGCGCGATCGTCAGTCGCCGTTTCATCCCGCCCGAGAGGTTGTCGACCTTGTCGTTCGCGCGCTCAGTGAGTTGCGTGAACTCGAGGAGTTCGGTGGCGCGCTCGCGGACGACCCGTCGAGAGAGGTCGAAGTATCGACCGAACATCTCGAGGTTGTGTCGGACGGACAACTCCAGTTCGAGCGAGTCCTCTTGAGGCACGACGCCGAGGCGGCTCCTGATCTCTGGCCCGTGCGTACGCGGGTCGAGACCAAATATGGAGATCGTCCCGTCGGACGGCTGCGAGACCGCGGAGATCATGCGCATGGTGCTCGTCTTGCCGGCGCCATTCGGGCCGAGAAAACCAAAGCTCTCGCCGCGATCGATCTCGACGTCGATGCCTTTGACCGCTTCGAACTCGCCGAAGCGCTTGACCAATTGATGGGCCTCGATGACGTGTGGGTCCGTCATCGAGCACCTCGATCGACCGCGACGGACCGTGCGGCCCCCGAAATGAACTTCCGCGTGAACACGAGTGTCCCGTCCCCCTTGACTGTGTACTCACGACGGTGCTCGAGCCCCGAACATGGGGAGGGCGCCGACTTGTGTCCGAGGTTTCAAGTTACTCGCCGGCTGCGACATTGAGGTATCAGCCCTCGCGAGTCGACGCCGGTGCGTCGGCTTTCGCGAGATCGAGTACTACAAGGGCGTCGGTTCGACATCGGGTGACAGGCCCAAGGACAATTGAAGACTGGGTAGCAGCGAAGCGAAATCGATCTCGCCGTAGCCCTTCGCCGACGCAGCTTGGGTGAGGGTGGCAACCAACTCGATCGCGGGGAGTGATAGTTCGACGCGGCGTGCCACGTCGAGCGCCAATCCGAGATCCTTCATCATGTGGTTCGTGGTGAATGTGGCGGAGTAGTCGTGCGCCACTAGCGCCGGACTCTTGTAGCGGACGAACGGCGAACCTATCACCGACACGCCGAGTGCGTGCAGTAGCACCGACCGATCGATACCCGAGTTCTCTCCGAAGACAACGAGCTCGGCAACGATCTGAGCGGTCACGGCAAGACCCGAGTTGATGGCGAGTTTGAGGGTCCGAGCCTGCTCGGCGTCTCCGACGTAGAGAACGTTCGGCCCGATCAACGTCATCAACTCTTCGACTCGTTCGAATGTGTCACGTGAGCCCGACACAAATAACGTGAGGTTACCTTCCGCGAGAACGGCCGGATTGCCGCTGACGGGCGAGCGAAGGTACGCGATGCCCACGGCGTGAGCCCTTGTGGCAATCTCGGAGGAGACTTGCGGCGAGACGGTCGACATGTCGATGAAGACGCGCCCACTCGCTCCGGGGCGTACGACACCGCCAACGTCTAGACACACATTGGTGAGGGCGTCATCGTCGGCGAGAAAGGTGATCACGATCGGGGCGTAGCTCCAGACCTCGCCGAGTGACGGCAAGAGGACGGCGCCCAGCGATCGCAGGTCCGAGAGGTCCCGGGGCGAGCGGTTCCAAACCACGACGGTCAAACCTTGATCAAGGAGACGGCGGGCCAGTGCCCGGCCCATCTTGCCCATGCCGAGTACCGCGACTGTTGGACGCTGACTCTCTTGTTCCATTGGGATCCCCTCCTCGAGAGCGATGGACCGCTGAACGCCAAGATGTGGACGAACCTCAAGGATCGATGAACGTTGAGGGATCTTGGTTGGTTCGCCGGGGCATGAAGCGTCAACGAATTCTATTGACTCGTGACAGGTCATCCTTCAATCACTACGTTGTATAAAGTCCCTTATGAAAGAGCGGTGTTCTCGGGGATTCTCATGGAGGAAGCCTTGATCCCTTGGTGGTCAATCGACGTACGGGCCGACGGTGGCGGTTCCCGCTGGTGTCTCGGGCGGCGGATTCGCGCGGCTTCGATCGCACTCACGTAAGTGATTCGGCCGCGATTTGGGTCGGCATGATCGACGGCACTGTGCCGGCACGTCGGGTCGGCCTGACCGTCATCGCGCGTGAGTGGTCGCGTTTGGGCTGCATCGGATTTGGTGGACCACCAGCCCACATCGCTTTGCTTCGACGCCTTTGTGTCGACCAGCGGCAATGGATGAACGAACGTGACTTCGAAGATGGTGTGGCCGCCACCAGTCTCTTGCCCGGCCCGGCGTCGACGCAGTTGGCCATCTACTGTGCCTGGCGGTTGCGAGGGGCGCGGGGGGCGATCATCGGCGGACTCTGTTTCATCGTTCCCGGCCTGGTGCTGATCCTCGCGCTCTCTGTCCTGTTCTTGGATCGTCACGCTCCGGCGTGGGTTCTCGGAACGGCGGCCGGCGCGGGAGCGGCGGTTCCGGCTGTCGCGTTGCGAGCCGCGTGGTCGCTCGTGCCCGCGAGCCGGAGGAACGCGGGCCAGGGGCGTCTGGCGCGGGCGCGTTGGGCGACCTACGCCGTGGTCGGGGCCGCCGCGGCGGCCACGGTCGGTTCGTACCTGGTCCTCGCACTCCTTGGGTGCGGACTGTTCGAGATCGTGGTGCGCGGTCGCGAGGTACGCGGTTCGCGGTCGACCCGGGCGTTCCTCCCGGCAGTCCTCGGGCACGTGGGCGGTATTGGCGGTTTCGGGGCCATCAGTTGGGTCGCCCTCAAGGTCGGCGCCCTCTCCTACGGCGGCGGCTTCGTCATCGTTCCCTTAATGCAGCACGACGCGGTGAGCACCTACCACTGGATGAGCGGCACGCAGTTCCTCAGTGCGGTCGCCCTCGGACAGCTCACGCCCGGCCCGGTGGTGCAAACGGTCGCGTCGGTCGGCTACGCCGCCGGGGGACTCGGGGGAGGGCTTTTGGCCGCGCTGATCGTGTTCAGCCCGTCGTTTCTGTTCGTCCTGGCCGGGGCACCACATTTCGATCAGGTTCGAGAGAACCAACTGGTTCGATCGTTCTTTGCCGGCGCAGGACCGGCGGTGATTGGCGCGATCGCCGGTTCGGCAATACCCCTCGGACGATCGCTGACCCACGACTGGCAGGTGCCAATTCTTCTCGGTGCGCTCGCACTGCTGTTCGTCCTTCGCCGCAGCGTCGTGACGTGCCTACTCCTGGCCGGCTTCGTGGGTCTGCTGCTGGCGTTGTCCGGTGTGGCCGTATGACGCCGCGGTTGATGACCAGGTGGTCGATCCAGTTCGGAACCGGCTAAGTGACGTCGCGGTAATGCTCTCGCCAGATGATCCGATAGACGCGGGTCTTGCGAGGAATCGAACGCAGACCGGGGAGGAACGGAATGAGCGCAAGACCAACGGTCAGCACCATCATGATGCCCCAGACGAGGATGTCGCCATTGCCACTCGTGTTCATCGGCGCCACCTGGTACCAGAAGGTGTAGAGCCACAGCCACGCCTGACCGGGATAGTTGCCCGTCTCGTTCATCATTCCCCACTGGTCACCCGTGAGGTGCTGCTTCTGGGCGATGTTCGCCATGTAGTTGCCGTCGGCCAAGAACAACAGCGGCAACGTGTAGTCCGTCGTGTAGAAACCCTTCTGCGTGACGAGGGCCTGGTCCAACGCACCGGTTCGGGCCATCTGGAAGAGATCCGACATCATCAAGGGCACCGGTCCTGCACTCGGCGCGCTGACGACCAATTGGCCGTTGACGATCTTCATCTTGTTCGCCGCGTGGGTGTAGCTGTTCACCCAATTCGAGCGCCTCGACGCCGACGCGAGGGACCACTTCGCCAGGCTCGCTGACAGGTCCGGCTGTCCGGACAGCGACTTCAGCGGATCGACGACGAAGTCATTGGCGGCGTTCACGGGGATCCGCGCACCGATCCACTTGGCCAGGGTGAGCGGCCCCAACTGTTGGCCGGGCGAGTTCGTGTTGTACGGCGCGCCGTACGTGGCGGTGCCGGAAGTTCCGTTGAGTTCGCTCAGCGCCGTCGCCGCGAAGTCCATGGGATCGCTGTTGGACCATCCCTTGATGGTGAGCGCGGGTTCGTCGGGTGAACCGAAGACGATGGCGAGCAGCACCGTGAGGAGGGCCACAACCACGAGTGCGATGACGCCTTCTTTGACGATGTCGTAGGGGGTGTGGCCACCCTTCCACTCGGGTGCGTCGACGTCAGGTCGGAATTTGGTCGACGTCATTGCGACACCTTCACGTCGGCCTCGAACGGGGGAACGACACCCTTGACGCGAACCAGCAGTACGTGCAACGCCGTCAGGAGGACGGCGGCGATCGGCAGGAGGACTATGTGCCACATCAACATCTGACCCATGTTCAAGACGTTCCAGAACGCTCCGCCACCAGTGGCGTTGATGCCGTCCTTCGCCTGAGTGGAGATCCACTGCGAGTCGAAGTTCGTCTGACAGAGATACCCCGTGAACGCCGTCGCGATGGAGGTGACGAACGTGACGACCCCGGTGATCCAGGTGAGCGCCCGCCCGCCGCGCCAGGCGGCCATGAAGAACTTGCCCCACAGGTGGATCACCATGGCGAAGAAGAAGATCTCCACGCTCCACAGGTGCAGTGAGTTGACGAAGTGACCGACCGAAGATCCGTGCCACCACTGCGGTCCGCGCAGGGCCAGGAGACAGCCGGTGGCGATGACGACCGCGAGCGCGGCCATCGTCGTGACGCCGAAAACGTAGATCCACGACGCGACGTAGCTCGGCTGCGTGTCGGGAAGCAGCTTCTCCGGCGGGAGTTTGCCAGCGACGCGCTTACGGAGACGGGTGGTCCACTGACGATCGATTTCGGTGGTGCTCATCGGTTTTCCTTCCGGCGCTTGCGACCGGGGAAGGGAGCGAACAGCGCGACGATGAACGTCACGACCATCAAAATGATGACCACGAGGTTCGCGACGCTGATCTCGATGATGTGCCACTGGATGTAATGACCAAGTGTGTTCAGCGGGAAAATCGCTGCGAATAGTCCGAGATTCATGACCGCCCCTCCCCGGATGTATTCGTTAGAGTCTCCTCCGAAATTTTTCCCTTACCTCAGGGTCTAAAGTCCCTTTCTCCGGACGTGACGCTTGTGGACTGAGAATCGTCATACCTTTCAGCATTGGAAGGGCCAGCCAATGAATTGTGGGCCGGTTGAGCGCGGGATTAGTCCTGATGAGCGCCACGATGGTGATAATCCGAAGGATCGGGCCGTCGACGATCGGTCCTCCAGTCGGTGCCTCGACTAGCTCTTCGTGTCGCCACCATGATGATCGAGCTTGTGTCGTTCATCCTTGAGAAACGCCTCAATCAATTCGAACTTCTCACCCGCGACGTGCGCGATGGTCTGAATCGCCTCTCGATGGCCGGGATTGTCGGGGTCGCTTAGCGCGTCGCCGTCAACCGGCACGGCACCAGGGGCGGGGTTCGACGAGTGCCAACCGCCGAAATACGGATGGAAACCGAAGCCGCCGAAACCGCCACCGAACGAACTCACGCCACCGAAGGAGACACCCCCGAGGTGTCCGCACGCCGCACCGCAGTGTGCGCAACACCCTCCGCAGTGCCCACACGCAACCATTCCGGTCAACCTTTCGATCGGCAATCTCGTTCTGAATCTAACAATCAGCACGCCGCGCCGCTTGATTGACGTGATGAATGTTCTGGCGTCCCCGACCCCGCTACGGTCGAAGCGTGACCCGGCGTCTGGCTCGAGTGACGAGGGGAGTACGACTCGCGATTGCGTGCGTCATTGTCACCTCAGCGTTCATTGGTGTCGTTGGCGCGTCGGCCGTTGCGGCGGTCAAGACCTTGCCCGAACCGCCACAGGCGATCGGTGGGTCAATCGAAGCGACGTCCTGCGTGAAGGGACCGGTGTGCGTCGCGATCGGTTGGAACCACCACGGAAACACCGGCTACCTTTGGACCGAGCGGTGGCGAGACGGTGAGTGGTCGAGGTTGTCGGCCCCGCCCCGTGTGGCGCCAGGGGGCGACGAACTCGCGCTGTCGTGCGTGCGCGTTGGTTGGTGCATGTTGACGGGCTCGCCGGGCATCACCTTGCACAATTATCCCTGGGCGCTGACGTTGGAGGGAACGCAGTGGACCACGTTACGCGTACCGGTCACGAAAGGTTCAACCGACTTCACGCTCTACGAGTTGCAATGTCGCTCGTCATCGTGGTGCATCGGCGTCGGATCGTACGTGGCGAACCGGCCGAACTACGAGGACGCGACATTTCTCGTCTCCGAAGTCTGGAACGGTTCGAAGTGGCGGCTCGTTCCGGTCTACAGCCCCCGCACCAACGCCCCTCAGGTCGATCCCGGCATGAGCCCCGGTGGTGCGCACCCGACGGCGTCACCGCAGCAGCTCTCGTGCGTCTCGAAACGATTCTGCGTCTTCGCGGGCTTCTGGATGGGCGACTTCGCGGAGTCGTGGGACGGACAACGGTGGTCCAAGGTGGACACCCCGAACGACCCGTTGCGGCCGGCGTACGACTCCGAGTTCTCCGGCGGCACGTGCGTCTCGACGACGTTCTGCGTGGCGACCGGCGGATACGCCGTGTCCAACGCCGCCTGGCGTCCGTTGATCGACCAGTGGAACGGCGAGCGCTGGCAGATCGCCGTCCTACCGAAGTTGCCGTCGAGGTTCCGACGCAAACCAGGTTTCCGGCTGTCGCGGGTCCAGTGCGCGTCGGCGAGCGACTGCGTGGCCTTCGGTGACTCTCAGTTCGCGACGACCGGGCTCGACGCCATGAGCTGGAACGGGAGAGTGTGGCACTACATCTCGATAGCGAAAGTGATGAGACCGACGATCAAGTGCGTGGCACCGAACGTCTGCGCGTTGTTCGACTGAGTCGTTGAGCGATCCAGCCGCGCCACGTCACCGTCCCGTGATCAATGGACGCGGGCGTCGTCGTAGTCGCGGCCCCGGTCACTTGGCGTCGTTCGACGATTCCTCGTTGAGCCATCGTGCGGCGTGACGTTCAGCCCAGTTCCGGCTGACCCACCCCTTGAAGATCGATCGCAACGCGTCACGGTGAGTGAGCGCCATGACGATATGACCGACCACGACGAAGAAGATCGCGAACGCGAAGCCGTCGTGGACGAAGGTCGCCCCCGAACGCAACGACACGGAAAAGAATCGGAACCACTGCAGCATCGAACCGGTGACCAGCATCACGAGGATCGACGCGCCCACGAAGATGGCGTTGAGCTTTTGGCCGGGATTGAACTTGTCCTCGTCGAGTTTCGACTTGCCGAATGTCCGCAGCCAACGGAGCTCCTCACGAGTCCAGTAGTTGATACGGCGAACGTCGTGACGCATGGCCGAACCCCACGGTCCGATGAGCGAAATGATCAGTGGCAGTGGTAAGGCGAGCCCACTCCACAGGTGAATCATTTCGATCAGGTGTCGAGGTAGGACGATGCCGAAGAACGAACCGAAGTAGAGCGGGACGGCGGTGAACATGAGGGAGAAGAAGAGGAGTGCGTTCACCCAGTGGACCGTTCGTTGTACGCGGTCGAATCGAAGCACTCGTAGTGAACGTGCGGGCGCTTGGGTGATCGACATCTCAGGTCAGACCGGGATCGGGATTGGTGGGACCAGTGGTGCCGTCGAGCCACCCGTTCACCGGGTAGCCGTTCTGTTCCCAGAAGCCCGGTTCGACGGTGTCGACGACCCGAATCCCGGAGAGCCACTTGAGGGACTTGTAGCCGAACATTGGCGCGACGTAGAGCCGTACCGGACCGCCGTGCTCGGTCGTGATCGGCGCGTCGAGCATCGAATAGGCCACGATGACGTCGGAGAGATGTGCCTGATCGAGACTGAGGCTCTCGGTGTCGGTGCGATCGTACGAGTCGAAACTCAGCGCGACCGCGCCCGGCTGGACCCCGACGCGCTCCAAGATGTGGGACAACCTCACGCCCTCCCAGTGGACGTCGGGGACGCGCCATCCCGTCACGCACTGGAACGTCTTGGAGAATGAGGTCTGGGGCATCTTCTGGAGGTCGGCGAGCGTGAAGGTCGTCGGATTGTCGACGAGACCGCTCACTTTGAGGCGATACTTATCTCGACTGACCTTCGGATACGTACCCGTTATCGAGTAGATACGGAAGCGATCACCACCGGGCAAGAGCCCGCCCAGACCGGAACCAAACGCGTTGCCGAGGAAATTCTGCACGCTGTTGCCAAACGCGACACCGAGTGCACCGAGTCCCGCGAGACCGAGGAACACACGACGTCCGACGTTGACACCTTTCGGTGCGTCGTGCGGCGTTGATTGCACGGGTTCATCCGTCATTGGCGACCGATCCTGTTGCGTTCTTCACCGTTCCTCCACTACACATCGCGGGGATGCTCCCAGTCTGACCGGTCCGCGCACCGGTTGAACGTCAGTCGAATCTGTTGAGCGAACACGGAGTCAGATCCGGTCATTCGATTCCCTTCCGTCACCGCGCGGACCGCTCGGCACGCCGTTAGACGTCGAGCTTGGTACCCGTGATCGTCATGCCCTTCACGGTACCGGTCACGGTCACCAACGCACCCACTTTGATGTTCTTCGCGGTGCCCATCGTGAAATGGGTCATGGCGTCCCAGTGAACGACGTAGGACTTCGTGCCACTGACGAACGTGAAAGAACTCGTGGTACCCATCTTGGCGTTCACCTTCGAGATCTTCCCGTGCCACGAGTGCTGCATCGCCGTGTGCGCTACCTCGGCTGCTCCGGCGGGACCACTGGGCGTGACCGCGAGTCCCAATGAACCGAGAGTGAGTGTGGCGGGCAATACGAGCGCCATGAGTGTCTTCTTCATCGGCTGGCTCCTTCCTGCTCGTGGGCAGTGACGTGGGCACTTCGGACGACCTCGTCCACCCCTACCGTCTCGCGTGCGCGAAATGCGTTACAGAGATTCCCACGTCGCGCCAAACACCTTTGATTCGCCCCGTTTCATCCCAGTTCGAGGGGTGTCCCGGTTCGAGCGTGGCGCAATGCCCCGGGGGAGGCGTGACCGTCACCGAGCGTTGTGCCCGTCCGACGTCCCGATGGTCCGACGGGTCGCCGAGACCCGCGGGTCCCCTCGCGTCGCTCCGCCAAGCGCGTGGTCGTCGACGTTGCGTGCGTGCGTCGATCGATCCCTCCGGTGCGACGTAACGGCGCGGAGTCGCCCAGTACACTTCGAGGAAACGAGGTCGACGTACGTGCATCAGTTGGCTGGCACGACCCGGCGAAGTCCTAAATTGGTGCGTTCGATCAGTTGAGTGGAGGGGGATGAACATCATGGAAGCTCAGTTCTCCCACATCAATTCATTGGGCAAGCTGCGGATGGTCGATGTCACGAGCAAACGCGTCACCCGGCGTGTGGCCGTGGCTCGGTGCCTCGTCGTCACCGAAGCGGACCTCGGCGCACTCGAGCCCCGAGACGACGAAATCGATCCCCTCCTCTGCGCGAGGATCGCGGGCGTCGCGGCGGCGAAGAGAACCGCAGAGTTCATACCCCTGTGTCACACCTTGAATTTGAATGACGTCGACGTCGAACTGATCCGCCATGAGCACGGCATCGAGGTGACGACCACGGTCACCGCTCTCCAACGGACGGGCGTCGAGATGGAGGCACTCGTCGCGTGCGCGGTCGCCGGACTCAGCATCCTGGACTCGTTACGAAGCGTGGACGCCACAGCTCGGATCGACGGTCTCGAGATCATGAAGAAGGAGGGCGGACGATCCGGCAGTTGGGGGCGACTCGCGCAGAACGTCGACGCGCCGCCGCCCTCGTAGCCGTCGTGGCGTCATTAACGATGTCGCGAATCGCGCCTGGGAGTGAACGGACGCGACCATTAAGGTCATTGTCCGTGGAGCTCGTCGAGATACGGAGTGCCGTTCGTCCACGCATGCTCTCGGTGGGCGCGTGACAGAGCGCAACGGGGCCACGCCGACACCCGTCTTCGTCTCGGTGCGACCGCACGTTCGCGGTGCCGAGGACGACCGTTCTGTCGCTGCGCACGGTCGACTCGTCATGCCCGACAGTGGTCCATTGGTCGATCGCTACGGACGTGTCCACGACGACCTGCGCATTTCCGTCACCGATCGCTGCAACCTTCGTTGCGTCTATTGCATGTCCGAGACGGGAATGACGTTTCAGCCCCACAGCGCGCTCTTGAGTTTTGATGAGTTGGTTCGCGTCGCGCACGTCGCGCGAGAACTGGGCGTTACGACCCTACGCCTCACCGGGGGCGAACCACTGGTCCGCAAGAACCTGCCGTCCCTGGTCGAGCGACTGTCGGCGCTCGGGTTCAACGACCTGGCCCTCACCACGAACGCAATGTTGCTGACGCCGATGGTGCGGTCGCTCAAAGAGGCCGGACTGAAGAGGGTCAACATCAGTTGCGATTCGTTGCGGCCCGAACGATTCAGCTCGATTCGGCGACGCGGCGACCTGGCGACCGTGCTCGGGGCCATG
Organism: uncultured Acidimicrobiaceae bacterium; assembly: GCA_963802735.1. GTDB lineage: Bacteria > Actinomycetota > Acidimicrobiia > Acidimicrobiales > RAAP-2 > RAAP-2. Next base: position 252,049 of record CAWDJY010000001.1, read on the forward strand.
GACGCGGTCGAGGCCGCGGGACTCCTTCCGCTCAAAGTGAACGTGGTCATCCTGCGGGGACAGAACGACGACGAGATCCTGGACTTTGTGGCGTTCGCGCGCGACACCGGTCGGATCGTCCGTTTCATCGAGTTCATGCCGCTCGACGCCCAAGGAACGTGGGACAACTCGCAACTCGTCGCGGGCCGAGAGATCTTCGAGCAGATCTCAGCCAGGTGGCCCCTGGACCCGATCGTCGAACATCACTCGGCCCCCGCGGAACGCTTCACGTTCGTCGATGGTCGCGGCGAGATCGGTCTCATCTCGAGCGTCACGCAACCCTTCTGTGGCACGTGCAACCGGCTGCGACTCACGGCCGACGGTTCGATTCGAAACTGTTTGTTCTCAGACGACGAATATTCGCTGCGAGATTTGATGCGTGGCGGCGCCGACGACGGCGTACTGGCGTCAGCACTTCGCAGGGCCGTGTGGGAGAAATACCCCGGTCACGCCATCAACGAACCCGGGTTCTTGAGTCCCGCCCGTTCCATGTCCATGATCGGCGGGTAGGTCACCGCCCTGCGTCGGTGTCGCCGTCATCAAGGCTCCCGTGTCCTGGACCCGCGCCTCGACCGGCCAACCATCGCACCTCCCGACGTCACTGCCGCCTCAGCTACCAGGGTCGCACCTTGCCGAGTCGGCTGACGCCGAGAAGGATGGCGAACGCGACGCCTAGTTGAATGAGTGCCAGGACCATCGCTTGCTGATGGGAACCGAAGAACACGGCGTTGTAGAGAGCGAGGGGCATCGTGGTCGCCATGGGCACCGAACCGGAGACGATCATTGTCGCCCCAAAGTCTCCTAGTGCGCGCCCGAAGGCCATGGCCACGCCCGCGACGATGCCGCGCCGCGCCAGGGGCAACGTCACGAGGAACGCGGTGCGCGAACGCGACAGCCCCATGGTGCGAGCCGCCTGTTCGAAGCGGGGATCGACGACGTCGATCGCCGCTCGCGAGAATCGCAGGCAGTACGGGAACGACTCGACGACCTGCGCGATGACGATCCCCGTGAAGGTGAAAGTGAGGGGATGGCCGAAGAGGTGGACCTCTAGATTCCGGATCGGTCCCGGGCCGCCCAAGCGCGTGAGCAGGAAGTAACCCACGACGGTGGGTGGCAGCGCCATGGGCAGGCTGCAGACGGTCTCGATCACGCCTCGTCCGGGGAAGTGGCCCTTCGCGAGGACGTACCCGAGGGCGATGCCCGTGATCGCGACGATGACGGTCGCTTCGAAGGCCGCGCGAAGCGAGATGGAGAGCGGGTTCCAGACCCACGGCGGGATCCCGAGAGCGTTCAACCACGAATGAGGAATCAGTGCGTTCACGTCGGCTCGGGTCCGGTTGGCGCGTCCGACGAAGGTTCGTCGCGCGGGCGCTCGACCGATCGACGCTCGGTGACTCGTCCGTCGCGGTACCCGATCACGGCGTCGCCCACGTCTTCGGCCTCTTGGGCGTCGTGGGTCACCAGCACCGCCGGGACGCCGGACGAGGTGATCACGTCTCGGATCAGGTGTCCCAACTCGTGGCGTACTTCGGTGTCGAGGGCGGTGAGGGGCTCGTCGAGGAGCACGATCGCCGGTTCACCGGCGAGCGCCCGCGCGAGCGCCACCCGCTGGCGCTGCCCGCCCGACAGCGAACCGGGCCGTCGCTCCGCGAATTCCGCCGCGCCAACTCGTTCCAGCCACGAGTGCGCGATCGCCCGACGTTCTCGGCGGCCACTGCGTTGGCGTACGGCGAGGGCGACGTTGTCGAGGACGCTCCGGTGCGGGAGGAGGACGCCGTCTTGAAACACCATTCCAATACGTCGGTCCTGCGGGGAGAGGTGAACGTCGTGCTCGCAGTCGGTGACGACCAATCCTTGGATCGAGATCGTCCCGGTGTTGGGACGGATGAGTCCCGCGATAAGAGCCAATGTCAACGACTTTCCCGCGCCGGACGGGCCGAACAGCACGGATATCCCCGACGCCACGTCAAAGGCGACGTCCAGGTCAAAGGTGCCGATGTGACGAGTCACTCGTACCTCGAGCGCGGCGGTCACGTGCGGCTCCGACCTAACAGGCCGACCCCGGCCATGGCCACGACGGCCATCAGGGTCAAGACGAGCAACATCGTGTTGCGTTCGGGCGTCGTGAAGGAGTCAAGTATCGCGAGCGACAGCGTGCGGGTCTTACCGTTGATGTCGCCACCGACCATCAACGTGGCGCCGTACTCACCGAGGGCCCGAGCGCATCCGATCGTGACGCCGGCGGCGATGCCGCGCCGAGCGAGCGGCAGCGTCACGCGTAGCGCGACGCGCCGATTCGGCAGACCCATGGTTCGCGCGGCCTGCTCGAGTGAGGGGTCGACGCCCTCGATGGCCGTTCGCGCGGCCCGCATGCAGAAGGGGAACGCCGCAATTGTCGCCGCGACGATGCACCCGGTGACGTTGTAGACGAGGACATGACCGACCACCCGCGTGACGAATCCCCCTACGCGGGTGCCAGGCGACAGGGCCTCGAGGAGGCCGAAACCGATGACCGTGGGCGGCAGGATAATCGGCAGACTTCCGATCGTCTCGAGCACGTCGCGCCCCGGGAATCGACCCTTCGCGAGCGCGTAGCCCGAAGCGATCCCGGCGACGGCCGCGATGGTGGTCGCGGGTATCGCCACGCGAAGTGTCAAGAGGAGTGGCCCGGCAACCACATCCCAGTAGGCGAGAGCGCCGGACAGCAGATGGGCGACCCCGAAGCCCACTCCGAGGCCGACGAGTGCGGTGCCGGCGACGGCGGCGGCCTTGGGTCCAGTTCCGAGATGCTGGGAGGTAGCGCGAAGACGCGACATGCGCGGCGTTCGCGATTCAGCTAACTGATCGGGTCATAGCCAAAGGACGCTAACACCGCCTGACCTTTGGCGGAGAGTAAGTAGTGGATGAACGCCAGCGCTGACGTCCCGTCGGCGCTGGCGAGGTCGGCGTTCGCGGACTGACCCTGGTCGTCGTTCTCGACGACGACCCACTGCCTGATCGGCTGGTAGTACCCGTGCTGGCCGACCAACGACGGGGGCTGCTTGGCACCGGTCGTCCCGAAATTCCGGGAACTGATCTTCGCCGCGACGTTGTCGCGCATCCCGGCCACGTAGTTCCGATCCGTACAGGATTCTTCATCGGCGATGTGCGTCGTCCAGCCGTTGGACACGGTGGCCCTCGCCGCGTCCGTCACGCCGCACTCGGGTACTTCGGCCCAGAAGTCGGAGTCGTCACCGGCGGGGGAGATCACGAATGACTTCGGAAGGAGCGCGATCTGCGACGTGCCGGCGACAACGGAGTCCTGGGTATAGGTCACGTTGTCACCGAAGATGATTGGCAGGCTCGGGTCGGAGTAGTTCCCGTTCCCACCCTGGCCGCCCGAGGACGAGCTCGTCGTGTTGAAGTTGTCCAGGCTCACACCCTTGTCGGTCATGTTGTCGATCTCGCGGCAGGCTTGATCGGACGCCGTCGCGCCGAAGCTACGACGCGGATGGGCGTGGTAGTACTGCACCGCCGCGACGTAGAGCGCCTCCATTCCCGCGAGCCCGTACGGGGCGTTGGGCGCGACCTTCGACGGACCGCAGGCGGTGTCTGAGAATATCCAACCGTTCTTGGGGTCGGCGATGGTGAGGTAGCCACCCGTATTCGTGTGCGCCGATCCCCCGTGGGTCCGGTTGGTGTGCGCGAGGAGATCGCGCCAGACCTCGGTCATCGTCGATGGTGCCTCGTTCCTGCCTGACGTGGTGAAGAAGCCGCTGACGGGTTGTGCGCACGTCGGAGAGCCCTCCGCCGGGGCCAGCGTCGCGCCACCGGCGCGACACGAGAAGATGACGAGTCGCCCCGTGGTGTACTGCGCCCTGGTGGATCCGATCCCCGGACACGACGTGCCGTCGTTGTTCCCACCGTTCGCCGCGGTGTAGGTCGATGAGTGCGGGTCGACGCACCGTCCGACACCGTACTTCTGCACGGCGCGCGGGTTCTCCCCAGCGCTGGCCCCGTAGGGGATGGTGTTGTCGACGTTCGCCTCGTCGGCTGACGCGAACAGGGCGAAGCCGGCGGGTGCGTTTCCCGTGCCGTCTGACGAGAAGTCGACGCCGCCGTCGATCTCGCCGGCGAGGTGTCCGGAACCGCCGAAACTGAACGTGACACTCTGCCCCCCGTTGCTGTTCTGTATGAAGTCCTGCGCCAAGAAGTCAAACGCCGGCTCGGTGTTCGACGCCGCGAGGAAGGTCGGGTTCGTGGACGCTGACGCCGGCCCCGTTCCAATCTGCGCCACGCTCGAGACCAGCGCGAGGATGAGCACGGTGGACCCCAAGATATTGGTACGTGCGTGTTGAGCGAACATATTCGTCTCCCCTGCAATGGCCCCGAACAGGTCAGGGCGCGACAAGGTCTTTGAGCCTAAGTGGCGCCGGCGACTCTGTCAACGCATCTCAGAGTAGTTCTGGCTGTTCCAGCGGGCAAAGTGGAGCTAATTCATCCCGATACGCCGCAAATCGTTTCGTCAACCGACCGGCGTGCGGGCCGTTCGCCCCACGGACGCGCCCGGCGTCAGCCGGTCTGGTCAATTGACGGGCGATTGGAAGGAGGGTGAACCGATGATGATCGTGCCGCAGTGGGTCCCGGGTAGGTACACCACCGAGTTGTAGATCGGCTTGAACGCGAGCAATCCCTCGGATCGAAGGGTCGCGATCGACGAATAGGTCCCGAAGCGACGGCAACGGGCCCGTTCCGCGCTCATGATGATCGCCCGCTCGGCGCGGATGGCGTTGGGCGTACCCTTGTCCGTCGTGGCACCCGACCACACGAATGTCGCGAAGCCGACGATGAAGGAGAGGGCGAAGATAGCGACCAGGGCCTGGACGAATGAGAGCCTCTTCAGCACGAGAACGCTCCTCCCGATCACGGCGCGACACGTGCGACAAGGCTAGACGCAGCGCCCCGCCTCGGTCGTGTCGATCGTGCGGTAGCGGAATCGCGGTCACGGGTGAGCGAAGCATAAACTCGGCGCTTGATGGCTGACTACGGCGTGAGCGAAGCGGCGAAGTTGCTGAACGTCAGTGCCGACACCGTTCGGCGCTTGATCGACAACGGCAGTCTCGGGGCCGTTCGGACGGTGAACGGTCGGCGTCGAATCGACGGGGTCGCGCTCGCTGACTACGCCAAGTCTCTCCACGAAGGCGCCGATCCCCTCGTGTCGGCGAGTGATTCGATGCGCAATCACTTCACGGGCATCGTGACCAGGGTCGTGAAGGACAAAGTCATGGCCCAAGTCGAATTGCAGGCGGGTCCGTACCGGATCGTCGCGCTCATCAGCCGCGAGGCGGTTGACGACATGGGTCTGGTCCCCGGTGTGATGGCCTCAGCGGTGGTGAAGTCCACGAACGTGTCGATCGAGACGTAGCCCGGTCGGGGCTCTTGACGTCGCGTTGCTCTCCACCCGAGTCCCGCGCCCGACAATAGGATGTGGCCAGTGTCGTCGGCTCCAACCTCTGACTGGATTGCGATCACCGAGGACCCGCTGGCCCCGGATGAGTTATCCGGATGGGTGGTTCAACCAAACTGCGGTGCCGTCGTGACGTTCTCGGGTACGGTCCGCGATCATTCGAGCTCGAGAGAGAACGTCATCGCGCTCGAGTACGAGACCGACATCGAATCGGCGACGCGACGCCTCCAAGAGGTCGTCGACGAAGCGCGTCGGCGTTGGCCCGGCACCGAACGGGTCGCCATCCACCACCGAATTGGCCGCGTCGAGCTCTCGGAGTCGACCGTGGTCGTCGCGGTGTCCGCGCCCCATCGCGACGGCGCCTTCGAGGCCGCCCGCTTCTGCATCGACGCGCTGAAAGCCAGTGTGCCGATGTGGAAACGAGAGCTGTGGGACGGCGGATCGGCGTGGAGTTCCGAGACGTCACCCCTTGGCTTCGCGCGTGACCAGTGAACGTCGCGGACCTACGATGAGCGAAATGAGAGCCGAGCGATGATTTCGTACGAGGAGGCCCGCCAGTTCGTCCTCGCGGACCTGCGTCCGCTCGCACCGACGTCCGTCGGCATCGACCGCGCCCTGGGGCTCGTCACCGCCGAAGCCGTGCGCGCGCGCGAGGCATCACCGCGCTTCGCCAACTCCGCGATGGACGGATTCGCGCTGCGGGCCGAGGACAGCGCGGGCGGTGCCGTCCGCCTCAAGATCGTGGAGAGCGTCTTCGCCGGTGATCAGGGCACCGTGGTCGTGAACGCCGGAGAGGCGACCCGCATCATGACGGGTGCGCCACTGCCGGACGGGGCCGACAGTGTCTGCATGCGCGAAGAGGCGACGGTCGACGCCGAGGGCGCCACCGTCCTCATCGCTCGGACCATCGAGCGCGGGGCGTACGTGCGACGCGTGGGTGACGACGTCACGGTCGATCAAGCGTTGGTGGGTGTCGGCGTGGTCATCGGCCCCGCGCTGTTGGGGGTGCTGGCCTCGCAAGGCATCGATTCCGTCGTCGCGCATCCGCGGCCTCGCGTAGGGGTGCTCTCGACGGGAAACGAGTTGTCCGACGGGAAATCGGAGCTCGGCCCCGCGAAGATTCGTGACGCCAATCGGCCTTCGCTCCTGGCCTCGCTCGAGCAGTCCGGCTTCACCCCGGTCGATCTCGGCATCGTGGACGACACGCCCGTCGCCATCGCCAAGGCGTTCGAACGCGGCACGCGCGAGTGCGACGCCATCGTGTCCACGGGCGGCGTGAGCGTCGGGGACGCGGATTTCGTCAAGTCGGTGCTGGCCGATCTCACCGGTGGTCACGCGCGGTCGATGCAGGTGGCGATCCGACCGGGCAAACCCTTCGCCTTTGGCGTCGGCGCGTCGGGCACGCCCTACTTCGGCCTCGCGGGCAACCCGGTCTCGACGTTGGTCGGCTTCGAGCTCTTCGTTCGTCCGGCCCTTCGCCTGCTCTCAGGTCGACGTGACTTGGACCGGATGACGACGACCATGATCGTGGACCACCCCATGCCGCGACGCCCCGACGGCAAGCTCAACCTCGTGCACGTGAAAGCCCGATTGGAGGGTGACGGGCGATTTCACGTGACCGACGTATGTCGGCTGGGTTCGCACCTGCTCAACGCCATCACCGAGGCGAACGCCATTGCCCTGATCCCCGACGGCGACGGGCTCGAACCAGGACAAGAGGTCAGGGCGATGATCATCGACCCGAGCGGTTGAGTCACGTGGCGAAGCTCATCTTGCTCGGACCGGCGCACGACGTCGTCGGCAGGCGTGAAGACCAGTTCGACGGCGCGACGGTCGAAGAGGTACTCAAGGAGGCCGTCTTCCGGTACGGAGTGGCGTTCGAGAAACTCCTGGAGATCAGCCAGGTCTGGCTCAACGGTGAACCGGTCGCGCCATCGACTCGTCTCGGGCCCTACGACGAGGTACTGGTGCTCCCACCCGTCTCCGGAGGATGAGGCGCGTCCTCCCCTCGCAGTAGTTCGAGGGCGTGGGGCAGTACGTCAAGGATCGATTCGAGGCACTCGATCGCTCCCTTGGGCGAGCCCGGGAGGTTCACGATCAGACTCTGACCAGCCGTGCCGGCGCGCGCGCGAGAGAGACGACCGAGTGGATTCACGAGTCGCATGGCCTCACTCAGGCCCGGCGCCTCGCGGTCAATGACGAGCAGGGTGGCCTCGGGGGTCAGGTCGCGTGGGGAGAATCCCGTCCCGCCGGACGTGACGACGACGCCGCGAAATCCCTGGACGAGTGCGCGCAGGGCGACTTCCACTGACGCGACGCCGTCGCCGACGACCGTCAACTCGATGACGTCATACCCCGCCTGGGCGAGACGCGACTCCAGGAGGGGCCCGACGGTGTCCGCGCGGGATCCGGCAGTCGCGGAGTCCGACACGATCAAGATCTTGGCGGCGAGTTCCATCAGGCCGAGCGTAGGGGTCGTTGCACCGGAGCGACGCCGCGGGGGCGCTCGTTCGCTCGCGTCCTCGCGCGTCGGGCGAATCGCGTGAAGGTCATCATCCTCCGGCCATCGCCCCGATCACGAAGAACGGCTCGGCACCCGTGGCGACGGCGTCGGGGAGCGGCGCCTCGGGGTCGTCGTGGGAGATGTCCTCTTCACACGCGAAGAAGCGAATGAAGGGTCGGCGCTTCTTCGTGCTCGCGTCGCGCAACGTCCCCAGTAATACGGGATAGCGAAGCTCGAGGGCGTCGACGACCGAGCGCTGACTGGCGAGACCGGCGACGTCCAGCTCGATTTCGCCGTTGACGTTGGTGAGGGTCTTGAGGTGCGCCGGTAGGACGACTCGAATCATGCCAGCGTTTGAACCTCGACCGACAGAACGGCGGGGAGGTCATGGACGATGGCGTCCCAGCTGTCGCCTTCGTCGTTCGAGGCGTACACCTGGCCACCGGTCGTACCGAAGTAAAGGCCACAGCGGTCCAGTGAATCCACGCTCATCGCGTCGCGCAGGACGTCGACGTAGCAGTTGTTTTGCGGTAGACCCTTGGTGAGTGGCTCCCATTCGTTGCCACCGCTTCGACTGCGGTACACCCGAAGTTGTCCGTCGAGCGGATAGTGCTCGGAGTCACTCTTGATCGGCACTACGTAGATGGTCTCGGGTTCGTGGGCGTGGACGTCGATCGCGAACCCGAAGTCGGTGGGCAGGTTGCCACTCACTTCGAACCAGGAGTCACCGGCGTCGTTCGTTCTCATTACGTCCCAGTGTTTCTGCATGAACAGCGTGTCGGGGTTCGATGGATGCATCGTGATGTGGTGGACGCAGTGTCCGACTTCGGCGTCTTCGTCTGGGATGCCCTCGGAATGAAGGCCCTTGTTGATAGGTCGCCACTTCTTGCCGCCGTCATCGGTGCGAAAGGCCCCGGCCGACGAGATCGCGACGAATATGCGCTCCGGGTCCTTCGGACTCACGATGATCGTGTGCAAACACATCCCGCCGGCACCGGGCTGCCACGAAGATCCCGAGTCTTGGTTCCGCAAGCCGGAGAGTTCGTTCCAACTCTCGCCACCATCGGTTGAGCGAAAGAGCGCGGCGTCCTCGACGCCCGCGAGTACCGTGTCGGGATCGTTCAACGACGGTTCGAGGTGCCATACCCGAGCGAACTCCCACGGGTGAGGTGTGCCGTCGTACCACTGGTGCGTACCGGGCACGCCGTCGTAGTTGAACTGGTTGCCGACCGGCTCCCAGGTGACGCCGCCGTCATTCGAACGTTGGATGAGTTGTCCGAACCAACCCGTGGTCTGGGACGCGTAGATTCGGTTCGGGTCGACCGGTGAACCCTTGACGTGGTACATCTCCCAGCCGCCGAAGAACGGGCCGCTGACGTCCCAGTTCTTTCGTTTCCCGTCGGCACGCAACACAAAGGCGCCTTTTCTCGTGCCGACCAGTACACGCACTCCGCTCATATCGACTCCCTCGCCGCCGCTCGTGAAATGTCAACTATCCGTCAAAGAGTAGCGTCGCGGGCGCTGGAATTCTCGGTGAGACGAGTGCCGTTCGTCGCGCTCGCCAGCGAGGGGCGAGGGCCGTGGGATCGGCCCACGCCGTCGGTCGTCGCCATAACGAAGTCGATCCCCCGTCGGGGCTCGACGAGTCGCTCTTCTCTTCCCGGAATCCACAATGGCGAATGCCCTACCGCGAGTTGACGCGTGGGTAAGAATTACGTGGAGGGACCGTTCTGTCGCGGCACCTCGTTGGGTTGCGCGGCGTTTCTGAAGAGCAGCGGTGACAGCAGTGCCATCAACTCGTCAAGGGGTCTTATGCGAATCTCGTCACAGCATCGTGATCACTGGTCACAAACCTTGACGAACGACGTCCAATTGCGTCCGCTCCGAATTGCCGTCATCGACAGCGAGTCCGCGTGACGCCGGATCGAATCCTTCGCTCGCCCGCTTCGGGGCCGTGCAAGTGCGCACGACGCACGTGCTGGCACGCGCGCGCCTGCACCGCGTCGGGCGTCGTACGAGTCATTCGGGTGGATCGTGTCACCGGCGAGACGAAATCCTCCGTCGTCTTGTGTCGTGAGTGCGCGGCACCCACGCAGCGAAATCGTGTGACGCAGTAACGACTAACTCGAAGTGGTCGAACCAAAGGTTCGCTCGCCACTCGAGATCCTCGCGGCGTACGCGATGGGAATGATGGTCAGGATCAAGACGAACACGACCACGGCGTTTACTTCGGGTAACTGCTGACCGCGCAGGATGGCGCCGAAGATCCAGAGTGGCAGCGTGTTCTGGGCGCCGGCCGTGAAGGTGGTGACGATGACCTCGTCGAAGCTCAGCGCGAACGCCAGCAACCCACCGGCGATGATCGCCGTCGAGAGCATCGGGATGGTGACGAGTCGGAACGTCTGCAGCGGCCGCGCGCCGAGGTCCGAAGAGGCCTCGATCAGTGAGGTCGAGGTTCGGCGCAATCGGGCGATCACGTTGTTGAATACCACGACCATGCAGAACGTGGCGTGTCCGACGATGATCGTGTAGATCGAGAGGTCGATGTGCGAGATGTTGAAGGCCGACTGCAGGGCCAGTCCGGTCACGATGCCGGGAAGGGCGATCGGCAGGACCAGCATCAGGGACACGGTTTCGCGTCCGAAGAAGCGGAACCGGTGGATTCCGAACGCCACGAGCGTGCCGAGGATCAGCGCGATCAGCGTTGCCGCGCAGCCGGCCTTGACGCTCAGCCAGAGCGCGCTGCGTACCGCCGGATCGTCGAACGCGACCGCGAACCAGTGCGTGGTCCAGTGGCGGATCGGCAGCGACTGCACGTTGGACTTGTCGAACGCGAAGAGGACGATGACGAGCAGCGGTCCGAGCAAGAACGTGACCACCAAGCCAGCGAAGACGGCCAGGCCGCCGCGGGTCAGTCGCGAGAGTCTCATATCGCCTCGAAGGCGCCGGCCAGGCGCGCGAGCAAGAGGTAGACGGCCATGATGGCGATCGACACGAAGGCGAGCGCCGCGGCGAAGGGCAGGTCGCCGCCGTTGATCGCGCTGTCGTAGATAGCGTTGCCGATGAAGTTGGAACTCGAACCGCCGATCAGCAGTGGCGTGATGAAGTCACCGAGCGTGAGCGAGAAGGTGAAGATCGAGCCGGCGACCACCCCCGGCAAGATCATCGGCATCAGGATCTTGCGGAACGTGAACCACCCACCGGCGCCGAGATCGGAGGAGGCTTCGAGGAGCGAGTCGGGGACCCGCTCGAACGCGCCGTAGATCGGCACGATCATGAAGGGGAGCCAGAGGTACGAAAAGACGATCCACATCGCCACGTTGGTGTACGCCAGGTTCGTGATCGGCAGTCCCAGGTGCGACTCGAAACTCGGCAAGACGCCGTGGTTCGAGAGGATGTTGATCCACGCGTAGACCCGGGCGAGGTAGCTGGCCCAGAGAGGCAAGAAGACCAGCGCGAGGAACGCCTGGCGCGAACGACGCGAGGCGATCTTGGCGATGAAGAAGGCGAACGGCAGCGCGATCAATGCGTCGGTGATGGTGACCAGCACGGCCATGATCACGGTTCGCAAGATGATGGTCCCGTACACCGACTGCGTGAAGATCTGTGAGAAGTTCGACCACGTCCACTGGTAGACGACGTTGCCGGTCAACGAGTTGACGCTGAAGAAGGCCGTGATGAGCAGCGCCACGAGCGAGGCGAGATAGACGACCAGGAACCACATCAGGGGTGGCGACAGGATCAGGGCGCCACGCAACCAGGGGCGGCGCCACAGCGCCGCCCCCAGTCGTTCGCGGGTTGCTTCTCGCACGGACATGCAGCGTTAACCCTCTATCTGCGTCCAAGCTTGTTGCCACTGCGTAAACCCGACGCAATCGTTCGTCCCGTTGTCGCACGTGGTGAGCGGCGTCTTCCAGAACTTGATCGTCGTGAAGTACGACTGCGGTTCGTTCGCGTGGTACGCGGCGCAGCCGCCCTTCTGCAGCGTGTTCATGATCGGGCAGGCCTGCGTGTTGGCGGGCGTCTCACCGTAGGAGATCGCGTCTTCGGCCTGGATCTTGGGCGTGGACATGTAGGCCATCCACTTGTAGGCGCAGTTCGGGTCTGGCGCGTTGGCGGCCAGCATCCAGGTGTCGGCCCAGCCCGTGGCCCCTTCCTTCGGGATGGTGTCATTCACCTTGGCGCCCGCGGCCTTCAGCGTCGACGTCTGGTACGGCCACGCCGCTCCGACCACGACCGCACCGCTCTGGAAGAGTGAGATCTCCTGGCTCGCGAGGTCCCAGTACTTCTTGACCAGCGGGTGCTCGGATTTGAGCAGGTTGACGGCCGCGGTGAACTGCGTCTGGGTCAACTCGTAGGGGTCGGTGATACCGAGGCTGGGCTTGGACGACTCCAGGTAGAGCGCCGCGTCGGCGATCTGGATGGGGTTGTCCGGAATCGAGATCTGACCCTTGTACTTGTTGCTGTAGATCACGGACCACGACGTCGGCGCGGTCTTGAACGTCTTGGTCGAGTACAGCAGCACGTTCGGTCCGAATTCGAAGCTGACGCCGTAGTGGTAGCCGTTGATCGTATTGAACGACGGCGACTTCAGGAACGGCTGGAACTCGCTCCACGACGGGATGAGCTTGATGTTGATGGGCTTCACGTCACCGCCGTAGATGAGTCGCAGGTCCGCGTCGCCGGAGGCCGAGACGAGGTCCCACTGGTGGCCGCCGCCGTTCGCCATGAGCGACACCATCTCGCTCGAGGAGCCCGCGTACTTGACGTTGACCTCGCAGCCGGTGGTCTTCTCGAACGGCTTCACCCACTCGGGCTGGGTATAGCCCTCCCACGCGATGATGTTCAATTTGCCTTCGCCCTTGCCGATCGACGTGAGCGTCTTGTCGCCCTGCGTCGGTGGCGTGCCCAACGAGGCGCCCGCGGTCCCGCTGAGCGCCATCGGTACGACGAAGACCGAGAGCATGAGTGCAACCGCCCCCGCCCTAAACCATCGTTGGAATCGTGGCCTATTCATGTTGCTCCTTTGGCTAATGTTCCGAGCTGCGTTTCAGCAACGGAGTGTGACGTAAGAGGGAAGGCATCGTCGGGGTCCCACGACAGCACCACGCGACTGTTCGGGGCGAGGGAGTTCTTCTCCGCACCCCCTGAACTGTTCTGGCGCGCGACGGTCATGGTGTCGCCGTCGTCGAGGCGGACGCTGTAGCGGGTCACCATGCCGAGGTAGGCGACGTCGACGACGCTGCCGCTGGCGCTGGCGCGTCCGTCGCCGAGGGGTCCGCTCGAGATCTCTATCTTCTCCGGCCGCAGCACCGCTCGACCGCTCGGCGTCTCGATCACGTTGGACGTGCCGACGAAGGACGCCACGAACTCCGTCGCCGGTCGCTCGTACACGTCCGACGGCGGTCCGATCTGTTCGATGCGGCCGCTGCGGAAGACCGCCAATCGATCACTCATCGTCAGCGCCTCTTCCTGGTCGTGCGTGACGTATATAAAGGTGATGCCGATCTGGCGCTGGATGCGCTTGAGTTCCACCTGCATCTCCTGGCGAAGTTTGAGGTCGAGGGCGCCGAGCGGCTCGTCGAGCAAGAGGACCTGCGGTTCGTTGATGATTGCCCGCGCCAGCGCGACGCGCTGACGCTGACCGCCGGAGAGCTGCGCCGGGCGTCGCGCGGCGAACTCCGTCATCTGCACCATCTCGAGCGCGGCTCTCACGCGTTCGTCGATCTCATCGCGCTTGACACGACGAACACGTAGCCCGTAGGCCACGTTGCGCGCGACGTCGAAGTGAGGGAAGAGCGCGTAGTCCTGGAACACCGTGTTCACGCCGCGCTGGTACGGCGGAAGTCCCGTGACGTCAACGCCACGCAGGGAGATCGTGCCGGCGTCGGGCACTTCGAAACCTGCGATCAGGCGGAGCAGGGTCGTCTTCCCCGACCCCGACGGTCCCAACATCGTGAAGAACTCACCCCGGAAGACCTCCAGGTCCACGTCGCTGACCGCCTCGTGCGATCCGAAGCGCTTCGTGATCCCTCGAAGCAGGATCCCCTGTAGCGAGTCGGACGCCTCTGGCTGGGACGTCGGTGTCTCAGTCACGCTGCGCCCCCTGTCTCGGTCAATACGCCAAATATTCATCACACACCACCGAGTCGGCACCTACCAACCCGGTCAGGATGGAGCAAGCATAAGTCCGCACTGCGGCGAACGCTTGCGCATACCGCGAGGGTCGGACGGCTTGCCCCAATGCGTCGACGATCCGGGCAATTACCAGGGGACGATATTGCCTTGGTAGTCGAGGTACTGGAGACCGACGTGACCACGTTGAGCGTCAACGGTGTTCACCAGGCTGGGGATGCTTTCTTCGATGGTGAGACGGGCGTCGGGACCACCGAGGTCGGTCTTGACCCAGCCGGGAGCCATGAGGAGCAGTGTCCGTGTCTCGCCGAGGTGGCGATTCGCGTAGCTGCGCATCAGTTGATTGAGAGCGGATTTGCTGGCCCGGTAGATCTCGAAACCGCCGAAGTTGTTATTGGTGACACTCCCTTGGCCCGAGGACATGATGGCGATCGTGCCGTCGGAGGCGACAAGGTCGCCAAGTGTTTCGACGACTCGCATCGGGCTCAGCGCGTTGGTCACCATCAGGCGGATGAACTCCTCAGTGGTCACCTCAGCAACGGTCTCCTTGGCCCCTACACCTGCGTTGACAAACAACAGGTCGAAGACGCGCGACTCGAGGCGCGCTCGTAATGACCGGACCTGCTCCAGGACGGTGATGTCCACCTGCTCGATCACCAGGAGTCCGTGCGCACTGTCGCGGAGGTCGTGGAGCGCCGTGTGGTCCTGACCCCGCACGGTGGCGACCACCTGAGATCCACGATCGACGTATTCCGCGGCGATCGCGTACCCGAGACCGCGGGACGCGCCGATCAACAGCACACTTACATTTCTCGACGTCGAGGCCATGACCGCCCTTCAAGGTAAACCGATTCCACCCTCGGCCTACTCAACCTATATTCGCCTCGCACTATTCACGGGACCACGATTGCTGCTCAGTCGGCGACCTCGTGGCTCAGAGGCGGAACGAGCGCGATGTGTTTAGTATATGCAATAATTAGTGTATGAACAAACGTGTCGACGAATCCACCGACTCCTTGATCGACGCCGTTCTGTCGGCCAGCCGGGTGCTCGTCGCGGTCGCCGCTCGTTCGCTGTCCGACATCGCCGAGGAGGTCACGCTCGCGCAGTATCGGACCCTCGTCGTACTCGCGTCGCGTGGACCGCAGAATCTGGTCGGGTTGGCCGAAGCCGTCGGGGTGACGCCAGCCACCGCGACACGAATGTGCGACCGTCTCGTGAAGAAGAAACTGATCGTTCGTGAGTCGGAGCAGGACGACCGACGCCAAGTTCGTCTCGCGCCGACGAAGCAGGGTCTCCGGCTGGTCAGTGCTGTCACGCTTCGCCGCCGCCGCGAGATCGAAGCGATCCTCAGCACGATCGCCCCCGAGGAGCAGACCGTTCTCGTGCAGGCCCTGCGCCGGTTCGCGGCAGCGGCGGGCGAGGTCCCCGAACAGGACTGGTCAACCGGGTGGGACCTCTAGATGACTCGTAACAACGTGGGCGGAACTCGCCGACGGCGACGGGGAATCCGCTCTGCTCAGGTTCGCGTCGGCCGGTGGCTCGCGTCGGCGACGTACACCCAGAAGTGGCTCGTGCTCGGCACCCTCGTTGGCATTATCGCGGGACTCGGCGCCGTCGTCTTCTACGAGGCACTGCGTCTCGCGACGTACTTGTTTCTTCAGGTGCTGGCAGGCTACAAGGTGCCGCTGCCCGCAAGCGAAGGCGGTGCCGTGGCATCCGTCCACTTCGCGCGACCATGGGCCATACCGCTCATCGCGTGCGCGGGCGCGCTGGCCGGAGCGGTCTTGGTCTTTACCGTGGCGCCCGACGCGGAGGGTCACGGGACCGACGCGGCGATCTCTGCGGTACACCACAACCCCCGTGGCGTACGACTGCGCACCGTCTTCGTGAAGATCGTCGCCTCGGCGCTCACCATCGGCTCCGGTGGCTCGGGCGGGCGAGAGGGTCCGACCGGCCAGATCAGCGCGGGCTTCGGGTCGTTCCTCGCTCGATTCCTCGACCTCAGTCCGTCGGACGCGCGAATCACCGTCGCGAGCGGGATCGGCTCGGGCATCGGGTCTATATTCGGCGCTCCGCTCGGCGGAGCCGTCCTGGCCACCGAGATCCTGTACCGCGACGACTTCGAGGTCGAAGCCCTACTGCCCTCGTTCATCGCGTCCATCGTGGGCTATTCGGTGTGGGGGTCCTTCGAAGGGTTCGGTCCGCTCTTCGGCTACGTCGGGAACTATCGGCTCACGAGCGCCGTGCAACTGGGATGGTTCGGAGTCATTGGCATCCTCGGCGGACTCATCGGCCTGCTCTACGCCAAGGGCTTCTACGGCGTGGCGGCGTTCTTCAGTCGTCTCGCGATACCTCGTTGGGTCCGACCGGCCATCGGTGGCCTGCTCGTTGGATGTATCGGCCTGGCCATCCCCGAAGTGCTCGGGACAGGTTACGGCTGGATTCAGGTCGGTCTTGGAGCGCAGCTCTCGCACATCCCGCTCTGGATCGTGCTGATCTTGCCCTTCGCGCGCATCGCGACCACTGGTCTCTCCATCGGCTCGGGCGGCTCGGGTGGCATCTTCGGTCCCGGCATGGTTATCGGGGCGTTCGTCGGGGCCGCCGTCTGGCGACTGCTCGAACCGGTCGTGCCAAGCCTCGGCCACGACCCCGCCCCGTACGTCATCGTCGGGATGATGGCGTGCTTCGGGAGCATCTCGAGGGCGCCGCTCGCCGTGATGCTGATGGTCGCGGAGATGACGGGGACGCTCTCACTGATCGTGCCAGCCATGTTGGCGGTCGGTCTGGCGACGCTCATCGTGCGGCGCAACGACGACACGATCTATCGCAGCCAGTTGCGGAGCAGGTCCGAATCCCCCGCGCACCGCATCCTGACCGGTCTGCCACTGCTCGCCCTTGGGACCGCCTCGCAAGCCATGGCCTCGGCACGATGCGTATTGGTCGAGCCCGGTAGTCGATCGACCTTCCTCACCCAAATGGACGAGGCCGAGGTCAGTGCCGCACCGCTGGTCGATC
Organism: uncultured Acidimicrobiaceae bacterium; assembly: GCA_963802735.1. Lineage (GTDB taxonomy): Bacteria > Actinomycetota > Acidimicrobiia > Acidimicrobiales > RAAP-2 > RAAP-2. Next base: position 269,190 of record CAWDJY010000001.1, read on the forward strand.
CGCTGGGTCTCTACGTCGGTGTGGTCTCGGCGAAGGCATTGCAGGACAGTACGGGCGACGCCAGCGACGTGGACGTCGAAGGATTGGTCGAACCCGCCTTCGCGCCAATCCATGAATCAGTCCACCTGGACGTCGTCCTCGACACCCTCACCTCAACGCCGCAGACGTGGGCGGCCGTCATCAATGATGAGCGACGGGTCGTCGGGACGATCGCTATCACGGACATCGTTCGCAATTATCGGCGAACGATGCAGGCCAACTTGCGTCGAGCCGCCGAGATGGGCGGGTCCACCGGAATTTCAGAGTTCACCGTGGCGCGCGATTCGCCGCTCGTGGACGTGCGTCTACGCTCAACGTCAATACCTCGCGGTGTGCTCATCACTGCCATTGAGCGCGGTCGTGACGTCATTCGCCCGACCGGCGAGACGGTCATCAAGTCAGGCGATCGTCTGATGGTGCTCGGTGGATCGGAGGAGCTCGATGCCCTTGGTCGACTCGCGTCATCGAAGGAGTAGTTCGTCAAGAAACTGAACGAGGACCTGTGATCCGTCAGGTACCCAGCGAATTCCAACTGGAGCGGGCGACGAGAATCGAACTCGCGTTCTCAGCTTG
>CAWDJY010000002.1:0-132889 GCA_963802735.1 uncultured Acidimicrobiaceae bacterium
ACGCCTTCGCGCCGCGCCTGTTCGACGGCGTAGCGCCGCTGCTGTTCGGAGAGCGTGATCCCGACCACCGTCGCGCCGTACTCGCGTGCCGCGTGGATCGCCATGGCGCCCCAACCGCAACCGACGTCGAGGAGTCGGGTGCCCGGGCCGAGCTCGAGTTTTCGTGACACCAGGTCGACCTTGCGCCGCTGCGCCTGTTCGAGCGTGTCCTCAGGTGAACGGAACACAGCGCACGAGTACGTCATCGAAGGTCCGAGCACCATCTCGTAGAAGTTGTTGGAGACGTCGTAGTGGTGCGAGATCGCCTGGCGGTCCCTCGAGCGACTGTGGAGGGTCCCGCGCTGCTTGGCCTCAATGGCCGGCGGCGCGATCGGGCGCAATGTGTCGACGCCGACGACGGACAACAGCGCCCGCAGATTCTCAAGTTTCAAGAGGTTGCGCAGCGGCGGGACCTGGAGTTCGAACAACGAGTCGAGCTCGCCGTCGATGTCGAGGTCGCCGGCGACGTACGCGCGCGCGACGCCGAGTTCACCGGGGTGGGTGAGGACACGGGTCAGGGCCTCACGGCGAAGGATCTTCAAGGTGAGGTCGTTGCCGGCCGAGGCCGCGCTCGGGAGGGCGACACTGCCGTCGTAGGCCTCGACGCGAAAGGGGAGTTCGTTGTTAAAGACCGCCGAGACGAACGTTGCGACGTCCATGGGAAACCTCCGATCGTTATCGCGTTGACGATACGTCAAGGGCGGCGCTCTTCGCTAGCCCCTGGCGTGTGACAATTCCGTTGCGACGCCGGTGGTCGGTTCCCTGACAGCTCAGGCCCCACCTCGATTATTTCGATCGATCGAAGACCTGATCGCCGTTCGAGCGGCGTCCGCGCGGTGTTCGCGGGTGATATCGAAGCAATGGACCCCCGGGGGGGTCAACTGATTCGGCGCGTGCAGAATTCCTTTTTTCTTGCACTTTGTGCAAAAACGATGGAGCGGACCTCTCGAGGGTCGCGGTGGGCCTCGCTGAACTCCCTGCGCGTTGTGAAAATCGCCGCACACTTCCATGCGCGTTGTGAAAGGCGTGTGACCATACCGTGGGCTCGCCGAGTCGTGATGCCCTGCACCGAGCGTCAAGGTTCACGAACTCCGATGAAGTCCTTCGGGCAATCGTCTTGAAATGGCGCGCTTTGCTCCTCGGCGCGGTGGTTGAGATGGTTGACGACGGATTGATTGGTGATCCGAATCACGACGAGAAGCGTCCGACCGTCACCGGTTTTCGATGGCCGAGAACGATGAAGATTTTTTCTTGTGGTGATGGTATTTGAACTTCCATGAGGGTAAATTTCCGATAATCGGGATACATTGTTTGGTCAGAAGAAGTTTTCTCCGAGAACCTTTGAGGTAATTCGTGGCGTTCAAAAAGAAGAGCAAAGACGAAAACGTCGACGCGCCGAGTGCGACAGGAGGCGGGGTCACGACGGCCGTCGAAACTCACGACCAGGGCGCCGGTTCGCACGGGGCCTCCGTAGACGGCGCTTCCGCAAGTTCGGTCGGGTCGAACGGTTCGTCGAACGGTTCGACGCCGCAGAAGCCGAACATGCGCTTGGGCGACCAACTTGTCGCCAGCAATTTGATCAGCGAAGCCCAGCTCGAAAAGGCGCTGGACATGCAGCGCAACACCGGCGGACTCCTGGGCGAGGTCCTCGTGAGCACGGGCGCACTCACCGAACAGGCGCTGGCGCACGCGCTCGCGTCGTATTTCGGGTTCGACGTCGCCAACTTGCGCCGTGACAACGTCGACGCGACCATGATCAACTACTTGTCCGAAGATGCCGCTCGACAGTACGTGGCCTTTCCGGTTCGGATCGTCGACGACTACCTGTACATCGCGGTCGCCGAACCGAGCGAGGAATTGCGCAATACGCTCAGTAAGGCGAGCGGCAAGCAGGTCAAGTTGCTCATCGCGCCGCTTAGCGACGTGCGATGGGCGATCGACAGCAACTACCGTGCCCTCGGTTCCGTCGCGCAATTGGTGCAAGTGTTCGAATCGGTCGAGGGTTCGCGCAGGCGCAACGTCGACAACGCCGAACCAGAGATCGTCGCGGACGACGCACCGGTCGTCCAAGTCGTCGACCGCATCCTCACGCAAGCAATGCGTGACCGGGCCTCGGACGTCCACATCGAACCGGCGGACGAAATCGTGCGCGTGCGCTTTCGCATCGATGGTGCGCTGAAGGAGATCCTTCAGCTTCCCGCCGCGATCGGCCCCGGTCTCGTAAGCCGCATCAAGATCATGGCCAACATGAACATCGTCGAGCGCCGCCGACCCCAGGACGGTCAGTTGACGATCAACATCGACGGCAAAGAGGTGGACGTCCGCGTGGCGACCACCGCGACGATCATGGGCGAAGCTGCGTCATGCGACTCCTCGACAAGACCCGCTCGGTGCTGCGCCTCAACGACCTGGGCATGCCCGTGGACACCCACGAGGCCTACTCCAAGATCGTGCGCGCGCCGTTCGGCATGGTGCTCTGCGCCGGCCCGACCGGTAGTGGAAAGACAACGACGCTGTACGCGACCCTCAGCGAGGTCAGCAACCCGACGCTGAACGTCATGACCATCGAAGACCCGGTCGAGTACGTCTTTCCTTCGATCAACCAGATCCAGACCAATGAACAGGCCGGACTCACGTTCGCGACGGGACTTCGCTCGATCCTGCGCCAAGACCCCGACGTCATCCTGGTCGGTGAGATCCGCGACGTCGAGACGACGCGCGTCGCCGTCCAGTCGGCGTTGACGGGTCACTTCGTGGTCTCTTCCCTTCACGCCACCGACTCGGTCTCGGCCCTGCACCGATTCCTCGACATGGGGATCGAATCGTTCCTCATCGCCTCGTCGGTCTTGGCGGTCGTCGGGCAGAGGCTCCTTCGTAGGGTCTGCCCGTCGTGCAAGGCGCCGTATCAGCCCTCCGACGAAGAGTTGGTCTTCTACGAGGAAAGCGGTGGTCCGCCCAAGACGGAGTTCTTCCAGGGAACTGGCTGCAACTTCTGCACCCATACGGGCTACAAGGACCGCATCGGAATCTATGAACTCCTCATCATGACGCCGGAGCTGCGACGACTCGTCGTGGGTTGGGCGACCCAGGAGGAACTGCGCAATATGGCTGTGAAACAGGGGATGCGCACCCTACGCCAAGAGGCCATCAACCTTGTCAACCAGGACATCACGTCCATTTCAGAAGTGATTCGGAGCGTCTACACACTATGAGCAAAGACAAGTCCCTCCTCAAGTTCCGTTACAAGGCCATGGACGATACCGGCAAGGCCGTCACGGGGACCGAAATGGCGACGTCGGCCGGAGCCCTGCACGTCGCGCTGCTCGCTCGAGGACTCCAGCCCACGGAGGTCGAGAGCAAACAGAGCTTGATGAACTTCGAAATCACGAAGAAGAAGGTCCCGCGCCAGGACATCATGAACTTTACCCGCCAACTGGCAGTGTTCATGCGCGCCGGCATCCCGATCATGGAGGCCCTCGAGGTCATCGTCGAAGAGACCCAGAACAAGATGCTCAAGGCAATCTTGAGCGACATGGTCGACAGTTTGCGCGCCGGCGACACCTTTGCGGCTTCGGCCGCCGCCCACCCCGAGGCGTTCCCGAGCTTCTACGTGGGGATCCTGGAATCGGCGGAACTGACCGGAAACCTGGACAACGTTTTGAACCAACTGGCCGACTACATCGATCGCGACCAAAAGGCTCGCGGAAAAGTCACTGCCGCGCTGATTTATCCAGCGGTTGTGGCGGCAATGTCGGTGGTCACGGTGCTCGTACTTGCGGTTTTCGTCATGCCACGATTCGAGACGTTCTTTGCCTCGCTGCACGCCAAATTGCCGCTCGTCACCCGAATGCTCCTTAGTACGACGTCCTTCATGGGGAAGTGGTGGTACGCGATTCTCGGTCTCGTGATCATCATCGTCGGTGGGCTCATGGCAATGAATCGTTCCCCTGGCGGGAAGGCCAAGTTGGACGCCTTCAAATTGAAGCTTCCCGTCGTTGGCGACCTGACCGAAACGGCGATCATCGAACGGACCTGCCGGGTACTCGCTTCGATGCTGCGAGCCGGCGTTGACCTGCCTCGCTCGATGGCCGTAACCGCGGAGTCGTCGAACAATGCGGTGTATCGCAACGCATTGGAAAAGATTCGAGAAGCCATGATGCAAGGTCAGGGCCTCGCCGAACCGATCGCCCAAAGTGGCCTATTCCCGGCCGCCGCACGACAGATGTTCCGTGTCGGTGAAGAAACGGGAACGCTCGACCAGCAGTTGGAGGTCGCGGCGGCCTACTACGGGCGCGAGTTGGAGACCAAGCTAGAGCGAGCGACCGCGCTGTTCGAGCCGGCCATCATCATCTTCATGGGTGTCGTGGTCGGGTTCGTCGCTGTCGCTCTTATTTCGGCAATGTACGGAATTTATAACCAGGTCAAAGTCAGTTAATTCTCGACATAACGTCTGGCCGCCATAGGTGGCACGGTTACCACTGATTATTTGTCAGCGTAAATGCCGTAATTTGAATCACCCACCAACTTAAAATACAAACTGATGAATATTGTCGGGTTGTTTATCCAGGTTTGTCGGCGCTTTGTCGCGGGTTCAAGAAAATTGGCTCATGGGTATTCGCACGCAAGGGCGTAAGAAACGTCTGGACGCTGGGCAGATTTCGCCGGCGCCCAGGACCCGATCGGACGACAAGGGATTCACTCTCATCGAGTTACTCATCGTCATTACGATTCTTCCACTCATCGTTGGCGCGCTCTCCGCTGGGTTGATTGCCGTGTTCTCTCTTCAGACGGGTGTGCAGAACCGTCTGGGCGATACCGCGGACTCCCAAGTCGTCGAGGCGAATTTTCAAAGTGACGTGCAAGGTGCCGCTTCGATCACCACTGCACCGCTCAATAACTCCGCACAATGCGGACCCGGTACTCAGCTCTTGGGTCTCGCCTGGGGACCCGTGACCGGGCAGAGCTATCCCTATCAAGACGTCGTGTCCTACGTCGTCGTCCAGTCCGGCACGACGTGGAACTTGGTGCGACAGTTCTGTTCGAGTGGCTACTCAACGCCGGCGAATCCCAATCCGACGAGTAGCACAGTTATCTCCTACGACGTGCCGTCGAATCTTGCGAGTCCGGTGGCCTCGATTGCCAGCGGCGCGCCGAGCGGTACGTCACCGGGCACGTCGTGGGTTTCGACGCAGTACGTCACCGGCGTCGCGTTTCCGATCTCAGAGCCCAACAGCAATTTCTCGTACACGCTCGACGCCGTGCCCGCGGCGAGTTCGGGAGTCGCCGCTACGGGGAAGCCGCTCGTTCCCGCGTCAACCTCGGGTTGCAACTTCGCGACGCCCGGAACTGGCTACTACGCGTCAACCCTCTGCTTCATCGACTTCTCGGCGTTGACCGGTAACAACATGCTCGCCGCAACGTCGGGCTGCTTGGAAACGTCGGTTCCGTTGCCCGGCGGCTACACGCTCTATTTCTGCATCGGCATCACGGGCAGTACGTTGGCACCGTCGCCGTTGCCGACGTGGCAGAACGCCTTCTTAGGTAATACGTGTGGCGGATCGACGTCGTGTTCAAACGGCACGCCCTTCTATACGGGTGTCACCGGTCAGCCGGCCCTCTATCAAACGGAAGGCGGCACGACGATAATCACGCTGAGTGGCATCTCGGTCACGACGCCGCTCGGCGTCCCGGCCACCGGATGGGAACTCGTCGGGGCTGACGCTGAATCCACCGACGACAACGAGTCGATTTCGTTCACGGCTGGTTGGCCGCCCACCTGGACCGGCAACACGACGCTGAACATCCTCAACAACGATGAGTCCTACGACACACCGTCCGACCCGGTTGGCAACGCGTGCAATTCGGGTGCCGGACTGACCACTAGCAACGGTGGGCTGACCGTCACCTGCGTCGGTGCGTCGACCACCTACGTGAAGACCGGCACCGCGATGGTCGAGGCGACGATGCCGTCGACGTTGACGACCACGCTGGTGGGTGGGGGACTCGAAGCCGCGGCGTTCGGACTCTTGCTTTCATGAGTCAGTTCGACCTCGCACGGATGTGGACACCACACATGACATGCGAGGTTGAACCGACCGACGCCGTGAACGAACGAATTGCGGCCAATCATGGGATCGACCTCTGATGAGCCGGTCGAAGACCCCGACGAACCGCGCAAAGAATCGAGACGTGGTGCGCGATCGCGGTCGGCGCTCGGAGGCCGGCGACACCCTGATCGAGGTCCTCCTGGCGTTGATCGTCCTCGGCTTGACGTCGGTGGCACTCCTCATCGCGTTCAGTACCTCGATTTCCGCTTCGGCGACACACCGGACATTGGCCGTCGATGACACGGTGCTGGCCACGGCGACGCAGGAGACGATCTCCAATATCCAAGCGCAGCCCACGTTGTTCTCGTGCCCACCGAATCTCAATAACTATCCCGGTTACGGGCCCTCCGGGATCACGCTTCCCTCGCCGTACGCCGGGAATTACACGGTGCTGTATTCGTCGACCAACCCGGTGCAGTACTGGAACACCACGACGGAGTCCTTCGGAACGACGTGTGAGCCGAACGAGCCGCAACTGATCACGATCAGTCTGCAGGGCACGAGTTACACCAATAGTTTCGTCGTGGACTACCCGATCGGCAGCTCCAACGCATTGAACGCCGGCTCGGCGGCGCAACTGGTGTTCCTCCAGCAGCCCGTGGGTGGCTACGCGGGAAGTCCGTTCACCACCCAGCCGATCGTCGAGGTCCTCACCGCGGGCGGTTCCCCGAGCACGGTCACCACGGACCTGTCGCCCGTCATCCTTACGCTGACCCAAGGCACCGGCGTCCTCTCCGGCTGCACCGGTAACGAGATTCTGGGCGTGATCACCTTCTCCGGGTGCACCATCGGCACTGGCGGGACGAATTTTGAGATCACCGCGACGGACGGATCCTTGACCCCCGCTGTCAGCAATCCATTCTCGGTGAGTAGTTCGAACTACCACCTCGTCTTCACGTCCCAACCGGTCGCCGGGGCATCCGGATACGGCTTCTCGACCGATCCCGTCGTCTCGGTGGAGAACAGTTCCAACGTCACGAACACGTCGTGGGCCGGAACGATCACACTCTCACTGTCCGGCGGTGCCCTGACCGCACTCCCAACAAAGACCTGCTCGTTCACGAACGCCACGACGATCACGCTGACGGCCCTGAACGGAACCGTCACGATGCCGTCGGGCTGCGCGTTCTCGGGTGGCTACTACTACGACGCGTCTCGAAATCCGCCCCAAACCGCGACCGAGTACACGATGACAGCGACGGCGAATCCCAATACCCAGTCGGACGCGGCGGTGCCGGCGACGAGCAATACCTTCGCGGTGACGAGTTTCGGCTTGCCGACCCAGATCGTGTTCACGATCCAGCCGACGGGTGTGGCGAGCGCGACGGCCGCGACGCCGTTCTCGGGACAGCCGACCGTCGCCGTGGAGGACTCGTTCGGCAACGTGGTGACCTCGGCCACGAACACCATCAACCTGTCGATCAATAGTGGCGGGCAGGGCGTGACGCTCTCCAATTGCAATACCCCGACCCCCACCAGCGCCGGCCTGTACGTATTCACCGGATGTGAGGGGAGTGGGTACGGCACTCAGTTGACCCTCACGGCGTCGTCGAGCGGTCTCACCTCGGCGACGAGCAGTCCGTTCAGCATCACCAACGTGGCCACCCAACTTCTATTTACGACGCAACCCGTCGCCGGTGACTCGGGATCGGTGTTCGCGATCGAACCCGTACTCACCATCGAGGACTCCTCCAACCGGGTCGTGACCGCAGCGACGACGCCGATTGCCTTCAACGCCGTCGTTCCCTCGAGCGGCACGTTGACCTCGTGCACGTCGCTCGTGCCCCAATCGGGCGTCGTGACCGTCGCCAACTGTACGTTCGCCGGTGTCGTCGGTACGCCGTACACGGTCGTCGCGACGTCGGGATCGCTGACGTCGGCCCCGAGCAGCAGCTTCACGCCGACCGGTCCCGGACCGGCCAGTCAGCTGGTCTTCACCACGTCGCCGGTGGCGGGCGTGTCCGGTACCGCCTTTACCTCCCAGCCGGTCATCAAGGTGGAGGACTCGGCCGGCAACATCGTGACGTCGTCAACCGCGGTGATCTCGTTGTCGTCATCGGGTGGAACGCTCGCCTCATGTTCCGGTCTCACCGCGTCGGCGGGCGTGGTCACGGTTTCGAACTGCACCTTCGCCGGTGTCGTGGGTACGAACTACACGTTGACGGCCACGTCGGGACCGCTGACCTCATCTCCGAGTTCGACCTTCTCACCCACCTACGCCGGCACGCCGAGCCAGATCGTCGTCGCCGGATGTCCTTCGGCGATCGTGAGCCTGACGTCATGCACAGTGACGGCGACCCTCGAGGACGTGTACGCGAACGTCGAGACCGCCGACAATTCCAGTGTCTTGACCTTCGGCCAGGTCTCGGGCGGCGGATCGGTGACGGGACTCGGGAGCAACACCGTTGTGGGAGGCGTGGCGAGCGACCAGATCACCGGCGCCGCGCAGGGCCTCGTCGGGGTGAGCGCGAGCGGCTATTCGCTCCCCGCCAACACGATCTCCGTGACCGTGAACGCCCCGACCACGACGACGTTGAGCTCCAGCGCGAACCCGTCGGTCGTCGGTCAGACCGTCAGCTACACGGCGACGGTATCCGTGACCAGCCCGGACACCGGTATTCCAACCGGCAACGTCGAGTTCTTCGACAATGGCGTGGCGATTAGTGCCTGTGGCGGGACCAGCGGCGTGGTAGTCAATGGCTCGGGCCAGGCCGTCTGTGCGCTGTCCTGGCCAAGCATCGTCGGCCAATCCATTACCGCGGGCTACGTCGGCAACCTCCCGGCGTACTATCTCCCCTCGGCGTCGACCGTCCTCTCCCAGGTCGTTCACCAGGCCTCCACCACGACGGCGGTGACCTCCAGCGCCAACCCGTCGGTCGTGGGTCAGACCGTCACGTACACGGCGACGGTGTCGGTGACCAGTCCCGGATCGGGCTCTCCGACCGGCAATATCGAGTTCTTTGACAACGGCACGGCCATCAGCACCTGTGGCGGGACGAGCGGCGTGACCGTCAATGGCGCTGATCAGGCCACGTGCCTCGTGGCGTGGCCCTCAACCGTCGGCCAAACGATTACGGCGAAGTACCTCGGCGACTCGAACTACCTCGCCTCGCCGACGTCGCCGTCGCTCAACCAGGTAGTCAACAAGGCCTCTCCGACACTGAGTGTCACCGCCCCCGGTACCGGTGTCGAGGGCACGGCCATCACCGCGGCCAACATCACCGCGACCCTGGCGAACTCTTCCGGTGCCTCGGACGTCAACACGATCACCTTCACGGTCTTCGGGCCACAGACCACGGCACCCACGACCTGCACAACCGGCGGCACGGCGGCCGGCACGGCGACTCCGGCCGGCAACGGCACCTACGCCACCAGTTCGTCCTTCACCCCGAGTGCCGTGGGTACCTACTGGTGGTACGCGTCCTCGCCGTCGGACGCGAACAACAACGCCGCGGCCAGCACCTGTGGCGCGGGTATGACCAGCACCGTCGTGGGCAAGGCCTCCCCGACCCTGAGCGTCACCGCCCCCGCCACGGGCACCGCGGGTACGACCATTGCCGCGGCGAGCATCACCTCGACCTTGGCCAGCTCCTCGGGCACCAACGACGCCAACACGATCACCTTCACGGTCTTCGGGCCACAGACCACCGCTCCCACGACCTGCACCACCGGCGGCACGGCGGCCGGCACGGCGACGCCGGCCGGCAACGGCACCTACGCCACGAACACGTCGTTCACCCCGAGCGGTGCCGGCACCTACTGGTGGTACGCGTCGTCGGCGTCGGACACGAACAACAACGCCGCGGCCAGCGCGTGCGGCTCGGGCATGACGAGCACCGTGGTCGCCAAGGCCTCCCCGACCCTGAGCGTCACCGCCCCCGGTACCGGTACCGCGGGTACGGCGATCCCCGCGGCGAGCATCACCTCGACCTTGGCCAGCTCCTCGGGCACCAACGACGCCAACGTCATCACCTTCAAGGTCTTCGGGCCGCAGACCACGGCGCCCACGACCTGCACCACCGGCGGCACGGCGGCCGGCACGGCGACCCCGGCCGGCAACGGCACCTACGCCACGAACACGTCGTTCACCCCGAGTGGTGCCGGCACTTACTGGTGGTACGCGTCGTCGGCGTCGGACACGAACAACAACGGCGCGGCCAGCACGTGCGGCACGGGCATGACCAGCACCGTGGTCGCCAAGGCCTCCCCGACCCTGAGCGTCACCGCCCCCGCCACGGGCACCGCGGGTACGGCGATCCCTGCGGCCAGCATCACCTCGACCTTGGCGAGTTCCTCGGGCACCAGCGACACCAACACGATCACCTTCACGGTCTTCGGGCCGCAGGCGACTGCTCCCACGACCTGCACCACCGGCGGCACGGCGGCCGGCACGGCGACCCCGGCCGGCAACGGCACCTACGCCGACAGTTCGGCGTTCACCCCGAGTGGTGCCGGCACCTACTGGTGGTACGCGTCGTCGGCGTCGGACACGAACAACAACGCCGCGGCCAGCACGTGCGGCACGGGCATGACCAGCACCGTGGTCGCCAAGGCCTCACCGACCCTGAGCGTCACCGCCCCCGGTACCGGTACCGCGGGTACGGCGATCCCCGCCGCCAGGATCACCTCGACCTTGGCCAGTTCCTCGGGCACCAGCGACACCAACACGATCACCTTCACGGTCTTCGGACCGCAGGCGACGGCGCCCACGACCTGCACCACCGGCGGCACGGCGGCCGGCACGGCGACCCCGGCCGGCAACGGCACCTACGCCACGAACTCGTCCTTCACCCCGAGTGCCGTGGGCACCTACTGGTGGTACGCGTCGTCAGCGTCGGACACGAACAACAACGGCGCGGCCAGCACGTGCGGCACGGGCATGACCAGCACCGTCGTCGGCAAGACCAGTCCGACGATCGCGACGACCCTGTCCGCGGCCTCGATCACGTTGGGCGGCACGGCATTCGACTCTTCGACCCTGACCGGGGAGACGAGTAACGCCGGGGGTTCCGTCACCTACAGCTACTACACCAACAACACCTGCTCGACCGGTCTGGTGACGGTCGGCTCCGTGACGGTAACCAATGGCTCGGTGCCCGTCTCGGCCACGGCGACCTTCAGCACCGCCGGCACCTACTACTGGCAGGCGGTCTACAACGGCGACACCAACAACAACACGGCCTCCAGCCCCTGCACCGCGGTCACGAACGAGCAATTGACGGTGAACAAGACCAGTCCGACGATCGCGACCACCCTGTCCGCGGCCTCGATCACGGTGGGCGGCACGGCGCACGACTCTTCGACCCTGACCGGGGAGACGAGTAACGCCGGGGGTTCCGTCACCTACAGCTACTACACCAACAACACCTGCTCGACCGGCCTGGTGACGGTCGGCTCCGTGACCGTGACCAATGGTTCGGTGCCCGTCTCGGCCACGGCGACCTTCAGCACCGCCGGCACCTACTACTGGCAGGCGGTCTACAACGGCGACACCAACAACAACACGGCCTCCAGCCCCTGCACCGCGGTCACGAACGAGCAATTGACGGTGAACAAGACCAGTCCGACGATCGCGACCACCCTGTCGTCGGGGAGTATCACCGTCGGCGGGATCGCCCTGGACTCGGCCACCCTGACCGGGGAGACGAGTAACGCCGGGGGTTCCGTCACCTACAGCTACTACACCAACAACACCTGCTCGACCGGCCATGTGACGGTCGGCTCGGTTACGGTCTCGGGCGGCGTCGTACCGAGTTCGTCGAACGTCACCTTCAGCACCGCCGGCACCTACTACTGGCAGGCGGTCTACAACGGTGACACCAACAACAACACGGCCTCCAGCCCCTGCACCGCGGTCACGAACGAGCAATTGACGGTGAACAAGACCAGTCCGACGATCGCGACCACCCTGTCCGCGGCCTCGATCACGGTGGGCGGCACGGCGCACGACTCTTCGACCCTGACCGGGGAGACGAGTAACGCCGGGGGTTCCGTCACCTACAGCTACTACACCAACAACACCTGCTCGACCGGCCTGGTGACGGTCGGCTCCGTGACCGTGACCAATGGTTCGGTGCCCGTCTCGGCCACGGCGACCTTCAGCACCGCCGGCACCTACTACTGGCAGGCGGTCTACAACGGCGACACCAACAACAACACGGCCTCCAGCCCCTGCACCGCGGTCACGAACGAGAAATTGACTGTGAACAACACGGTCACCAAGTCGACCGCCGGGACCTACACCCTTACAGTTCCGGCGTATGTCACGTCGTTCACGTTCACGATGAGCGCAGGCGGTGGTGGGGGCGGGGTTGCCGGTGCCAGCGGTGGCGGAGGCGGCACGGTTACGGGCACGATCACGATTCCGTCGAGTTCCAGCGCGACAACCTTTACCGTCATCGTCGGTGGCGGTGGCGGTGGCGGCGCGACCAACACCGGGGGGGCCGGTGGCGCGAGCGGAACCGGATGCGCCCTGGGTGGCGTTGGCGGCGGCGGCACTGACGCCGGCGGCGGTGGCGGCGGCGCGACGTGCATCTACCTTCAGGGCGCACCCTCCGGGACCGTGATCGCCGTCGGTGGTGGTGGCGGTGGCGGCGGAGCCGGCAGCGGAACTGGTGGCAAGGGGGATGGCGGCCTCACGACGAACCCGGGAACGAGCGTCGGCACCAGCGGTACGAATAGCGGTGGAAATGGCGGCACGTACGGAACGACGCAGACCACCGGAACACCGCAGTACACGATCACCAACACGGCCGGGAAACTGGGCGGCACTGGTACGGCCGCGGGCACCTGTACGGCCGGTGTCTGCGGTGCGGGTGGCGCCGGTACCACCGGGGGTGGCACCTCGAGCGTCGGTGGCGGCGGCGGCGGCGGCGGTGTGGCCTCTGGTGGCGGCGGTACGGACGCCGGGACCGGTGCGAACGACAAGGGTGGCGGCGGCGGCGGTGGCTCGGCCTACACCGGTGGTACGGCGACGATCACCGTCGTGGCAACGTCTGCGACCGATGGCGGCGGTGGCGCGGGTGGCGCGGCTTCGAGCGCGGGTACGGCCGGGTCGGTCAGCTTCACCGGTGCGGGATTGACGTTGGCGTGATGAGCACACCCACCCACGCCCCACTATTCATGTGCATTTGTGAAACATGGAGATTGACGAATGACTAACGAACGAACCTCCGTCAGGTCAGAACAGGGATCGGTCGGCGCAAGCGTTCCTCGAACGCACGGGTCACCTTGGCGTGCTCGGCAGTGCGATGGCGACGAAGCTGGCGCGGCGCTGCTGTTGGCGCTGGTCTACATCGTGGCGATCAGTCTGATCGTCGGTGCGCTGTCCAGCTGGGCCATGAATGACCTCAACAACACGACGCACTTCAACTCGACGGCACAACTCCACACGGCCCTCAGCAGTGTCACCGACCTGGCCATTCAGAACATTCGATACACGCCGGACCCCTCCTCGCCGACCTCGGATCCCACCGGTTTGGGTACGTGCTGGGTTCCCGTCGGTAACCCCGCTGTGTCGCAGTACCAGATCGACTCCTACACGGTGGCCGTATTTTGCAATACCAATACAGCCTTCGCGAGCGAAAAGACCCGAACCGTGACCCTGTACGCCTGCCTCAGCACCTTCGCGACAGGATCCACACCGACCGCCACGCAAATCAACACCGCCGCCACCAACTGTCAGGCGGCGCCCTTGCTGACGGCCGTGGTCGTATTCGATGACTATCCTGCTCAGGGAGCTCCCGGCCAGACCGAGCAGTGCAATTTGGGGCTCGGACAGTGTGGCGAGGGAATGACGCTCGAATCCTGGCTGTGGTGATGGCCGCGTCCTAAAGCGACACGACCATTTTTCGCGCCAGGATTTGGCTCGAGTGGTCCGTCACTTACAGTCAAAACGCACGCATCGACAGTCAGGACGGTGATCGCGCTCGTTCGACGAATGCCAGTTCGGAGTTGCCGTACCCTCTTTGGCGAGCGGCGGGTCCATTCGTCAGCCGCCCGCGCGAGCCGGTCTCGCCTTGAGAGAAACGTTTCTCGATTGAGGTTTCTTGCGGCCGACACCGCTGGTCGATCGTGGGATCAAACCGTGTCACCAGTGTGAATTCCTCCACAATCTCGACGGTGAATTCTATGGAGCTACGGCGAGAAATGTCCCTCGTAGGGGTTGATCGCGTTGCGAAACGTTGGGGCCATACAGCTGACTTTCAGTCAATTTCGATGATTCTGTCCGGATTCTGGTCCCCTAGACACGGCTGGCCGAGGCCGCTATCATAAAACGCGCGAGGGCACTGTTGTTGGTTTCTTGATGGTCGTTTGACATTACGGAGTGAACGACTCAAACAGGCAGGCGGGTAGTAAGTGAACAGTGCGACCTTTGATTTAACCCACAAGGCTTCGCGACGACGAGGCGAGCGCACGCCGCACGTCGGTTCTCGACACGTCCGCGCTAAGAATGACCGAGGGTTCACCCTCATCGAACTGTTGATCGTCATCACGATCGTCCCGATCATCATCGGCGCGCTCGCCGGTGGGCTCCTAGAAGTGTTCTCACTCCAAAACGGAGTTTCCAACCGTCTTGGCGACTCCGCCGATGCCCAGGTGATCGCGTCGACGTTCACCAAGGACGTGCAAAGTGCCAGTGCCATTTCAACCAATTCCTCTACCTCCTCACAATGTGGCACTGGAACCCAGCTCTTGAACCTGGAATGGGGCAACTCACAGGTGATCGTGTCGTACAGCGAGGTCCAGAGCGGCACGACGTGGTCGCTCTTCCGTGATTACTGCTCCTCAGGAGCGTCGCAGACTCCCTCAACGTCAACTCTGCTTTCCGCCGACGTCTTGGCGCCCTGCCCGATCGCCGATTCACTCGCGACGTGCAAGACCAACAACGAACAGCCCGCTCCGATTGCCTACGACGGTTCGACGGTGGTGGACACATCACCGACCGCAGGCGTAACGACAGTTGGCATGACGTCCCTTCAGTTCCCGATCTTTGAATCGGGTAGTTCCTACACCTATCAGCTTTCGGCGA
Source organism: uncultured Acidimicrobiaceae bacterium (assembly GCA_963802735.1). Taxonomy (GTDB): domain Bacteria; phylum Actinomycetota; class Acidimicrobiia; order Acidimicrobiales; family RAAP-2; genus RAAP-2. Next base: position 15,178 of record CAWDJY010000002.1, read on the forward strand.
CACCCGCGGGGGGAGCGTCGACCGCCGTCACGAACCTGGGACTGCCGCAGACCGGCTCCTCGTGCGGATTCGCCCTCCCAGGTACCGGTGACTTCGCGAATACCATGTGTTTCATCGGATTCAGTTCAACGGCGAAGAATCCGCAACTCCAAACGGCGTACTCGGGTTCGGGGAGCAAGTGCACCAACACCGATCCGACTCAACCTGGCGTGGACACGTACGTTGACGTGCCCGGCGGTTATTTGATGTCGTTCTGTCTGACCATCTCGCCAGGCGCGAGTGCTCCGGTGGCGGCGGTCACGACTCCGGTCGGTGGCGGCACGTGTGACGCGAGGATCGGAACGGGATGCCCGGACGCGGCCGACGGGGTCAGCAACGGGCAGGGTTTCCTCGGGAACATAGACAAGGTGAACAACGGATCGACGACGCCCTTCTACGCGGGTATCGGATGCCCGATCTCAACGCCCCTCGAGCAGGGAACCACAGTGCAGTCCTCGTGCATCAGCCCAGCGATCTTCCAAACGGGTAACGGAAGCACGGACACCGTCACACTCTCCAACATCGTGGTGACAGATCCCCAGGGAACGTCCGCGACCGGTTACGAGGTCATCACCGCCGACGCCGAGACCATAGACCCGGGTGGCCACATCATCTGGACCTCAGGTCTCCCGGTCTCCAAGCCGTTGCCATTTAATCTGGTTCCGAATTTCTCGTACTCCGACCTCGGCAATGCGTGCAACGACGTTCCCGCGAGTGATTCGACCGGCGCGACCGGCTACGCCATCGACAACGGCGACACGACTGCCCAGATCGGTGGCACGACGTACCCCGGCTACTTGACCGGTCTCGGAACCGCGACTGTCGAGTGCACGTCGAATTGGCAGACGACGACGGGGTCCCCGGCGTATCTGCGAACCGGCACAGCGATGCTCGGTATCACCCCACCGACCGTGAACGGAAGCGCGGAGCCGGTGACGATCAGTGCGGAACTAAAGGGTGAGGGCTTCAACGCGGTTTCGTTTGGACTCTTGTTGCCATGACCGAACGCACGTTGCCTCTCGAGATTGAACGGTACTCGCCGATCGCGCGAGCAACCCTTCGAGTGTCTCGTGCGAGTGGCGTCGAGGCGATGTTCCCGTCCGACGCCAACACGCAGGCGACCACGGTGGTGAAGATCATGTCCGAGAGGGCCACAACGTGCTGAGGCGCCTGGTTGCGCGTTGGTCCCGTCGAGTGACTCAGAAAGTCCGCGAGGGTCGATCCGAAGCGGGAGAGACGCTCGTCGAGGTCCTGCTCGCCTTGATCATCCTCGCGCTCGCCTCGGTGGCCCTGATCACCGCCTTCGAGACTTCGATCAACGCGTCCGCCGAACATCGCGACTTGGCGAACTTCAACTCCGTGCTCGCGAGTTCAATCGCGACCACGACATCGCTGGTCCAACAAGACAGCAACGGCGTGTTCAGTAACTGTCAACCGTTATCCGGCTATCCATCGGGGGCGCAGATCACCTCGGCGCTCGGCCTCACTGGCTACACCGCTGCGATCGCCCCCTCAGGATCACAGCCCGCGGTCGAGTACTCGCTCAATGGCTCCTACTCGACCGCCTGTTCGTCGGACGACGTGAGCAATCCTCAACTGATTAACGTGGTCGTGACGAACACGGCGACGGGCCGCACGCAGAGCGACACGGTCGTCGTTGATGATCCCGTCGTGATCCAAACGACCGGCGTCTCCGGCACGACGGCGAACGAGTTGGTGTTCGTCACCCAGCCCGAGGGCGCGACGGTGGGCACCGACTTCGACACCCAGCCCGTGCTGGAGGTCCAGGATTGCCAACCGGCCGTTCCGCCCGCACTGCCCGTGTGTTCCATCGTCACGAGCGACCTCTCGCCGATCACCTTGTCCGTGGGTGCGGGTCCCGCCGGCGCATCGCTCTCCAATACGTGCTCAGGCGAAGAGACAGCGGGAATCGTCACCTACACGGGGTGCAGCCTCGATGTCGTGGGCACGGGTTATCAGCTGTACGCGAGCGAACCCGACCCGTCGGGCACGGGGAATCTGACGTCGTCCAGCGCGCCCTTCACTGTTTACGCGAGCCAACTTGACACGCCGAACGTCACGGTGATCCCCTCGACAAAAACACCCGGCGCCATCAACGTTTCGTACACTGACCCTCCAAACGCTCCGGTCGGACAGCTGTACAGCATGAAGCGATGCTCGGACAGCGCAATGAGCCAGAATTGCGTGATCACGAATAACCCGGTCTCCGGGGCCGACATCACCGGACTCACGCCAGGGTCGACGTGGTACATCCAAATCACGGCGCTGGCGTCGGGGAACTACCTCGGTTCTACGTCGCCCCCCGCTGGACCCACGATGGCGACCGTGCAGTTGACGGCGCCTCCGAGCGGTCCGACGCTGGGATTCGGGCCAATGTCAGGGTCGTTGACGGTCGTGTCCTTCACGGGATCGGCGAACGCGGGTCCGGGAGTGACGTACACGGCCAAGGCCTGCACGAACGGCGCGATGAATAGTGGATGCGTGTCAAACACGAACATAACGCCAAATGGCACGATCACTGGTCTTGGAGTCGGCGTCACCTACAACGTCGAGATCATTGCGAACGCCTCTCCGGGCTATTTGATGTCGCTGCCTTCGCCCCTCTCGAGTCAGGTGACAACGAAGGCCGTGAATACGCCGACGAACCTCAGCGCGACCCCGTCGACGTCGCAACAGGGCGTGATCTTGGTCACCTTCACGGAGCCCGGTGGGGGGCCATCAGTCGCTTCGTACACGGTGACCGCATGCTCCGACGCCGCGATGAGCATGAACTGTGTGCCGATTGCCAACTTCACCTCGGGGGGTCAGGTGAGTGGTCTGAACCCTGGCACTGATTACTACCTCACCGTCACCGCGGTCTCGACGACGACCGGTGTCGCCTCGGCGACGTCCGCGGATTCGCCGCCTACGCTCGCCACACTCCAGTTGACGGCTCCCACCAACGTCGTGGTCGGGTACGGCGCAACGGCCGGATCGGTGTCGATCTCCGCGACGCCATCCAACGGACCTGCGAATCAGACCTACACAGCCCTCGCTTGCACGAACTCGAACATGACGGGATGTATAGCGGCTGTCAATCCCTACACGTTGGGCAACGACATCACCGGACTGAGTGCTTCCCCAGGTGCCGCGGGCACCACCTACTACGTCCAGATCACGGCCAACGCCTCGCCGGGTTACCTCGCCTCATCGCCTTCTGTCACGGCCAATCACGACGACACTGGCCTCATCGGCGCGGTGACGAATATCACGCCCACGCCTTCACACGACGAGATCACGGTCACGTTCAGCGCTCCCACGGGTACGGCGCCACCGCTATCGAATTCGAGCTACACGATAGTGATCTGCACGAACGAGAACCTAGTAACTGGCGCCTTGAGTGGCACCTGCTTCACTCACACGGGGGTCGGCTCTGGCAATCAGTTCACAGGACTCACGACGGGGCAGAGGTACTACGTCCAGGTGACCTCAATCGCGCCCGTCGGCTACGTCAACAATTCAGCGGAAACAACATCGAGAGTGACGGTGACGTGATGAAGGGTTTCCCTGAGAACTCACGAGTGGTCCCAATTGGATCTTCATCGGACGAACTGCGGGGTCGCCGACGCCAGATGTCGAAGGTACGCGGCTCGGGTGAAGAGGGTGCGATCATAATGCTCGCACTCGCCTACCTCGTCGTCATCAGTCTCGTCGTAGCGATGCTGTCGACGTGGGTGAGCAACGACCTCAACAACTCCACAAAATTCTCGTCGTCGAACTCACTGACTGTCGCGGCGAGTGGGATGACCGACATGGCCATCCAATACGTCCGCTACAACCCGATTATTTCGAACAGTCAGGCGGTGGCCCCGGCGGTTAGTCCGTTGGTGGCCTGTTGGGGCGGGACCAATATCTCTCAGATTCCCGCTATTGACGGCGATCAAGTGGCGGTCTGGTGCACGACGTCTTGGAATCCGCTGGTCGCCCAAACGAGGACCGTGACGTTCTACGCCTGCCCGATCAGTGTGTTGGCCGGCGCGTGTGAGAACTCGGCCTTCCTGACCGCCATCGTTATCTACGACGACTACCCGCCCGCACCAGCCCGAAGCGCTCCGATCCAGGACCTGTGTACCGTCTTCTGTGGTCAGGGAATGACGATCCAGAGTTGGCAGTGGGGTTCGGCCGCCGGGGGATCGGCGACGGGCGTCGCGGCGACACTGAGCTTCACGAACGAGCCATCGGATACCACCGCCTTCGCGTCGACGCAGGCATCGGTTCTGGTCCTTGATTCTGGCAACAATCCGGTCGTGGATGACACTGTCACGCTCGTCCAGCAATCAGGTCCGAGCAATGGATCTGTTCCCGGCATTTCCACACCGACCAGCGTCTTGACCGCGTACACCAACTCCTCGGGCGTTGCAACCTTCAACAGCATCTACCCGCAGATTGCGGGCAACTACACACTCACGGCAGTCGACGGTTCCGCCGTCGCGACGTCGACCAACTTCGTCGTCGGATGGCAGCGCAGTGTGATCTCGCCGCCCCCGGCTCCCACGAGCCCGACCGTGAATGGCACCTACACCTTGACGGCGACCGCGACCTCCGGCGACTCGGTAACCATTAACGACTCGACGACGTCAGTGTGCTCATTGAGTGGCGCCACGCTCACGTTCAAGACTGCGGGCACGTGCACGGTAGTCTTCACCGACCCCGCGACCGGGAGTATGGTCTATTCGCCCGCGCTGCCGGTGACATTGAGTTTCACTGTAGGGGGGTCGGCCGCGACACAGGTCGGAATCGCCCTCGCCACTTCGACCCCGAGCGAAAGTACGACAACCAACGACCAGGTGACCGTGACGTTGGAAAATTCGGTCGGCGCGCCAGTGAAGAATCCCGGCCCGACCGCGATATCAATCGTACTCAGTGACGTTGGCAACGGCTCCTTCTCGGCAACGTCGGGCGGCGCCGCCTCGTCAACCTTGACCCTGAACTTCGGTTCCGGGGTCGGCACGCAGACCGCGTACTTCGGCAGCCAGACGACGGGTCCGGATACCGTCTCCGCCGTCAATGGGACGTCGATTTGGGGGTCCGCGAAATTGACAGTCGAGGTGGGGACGCCGGACCAGGTGGCAATCACGCCGAGCACGAACACGCCGGGGGTGAGTTCGCAGACGAACACGACACTTTCACTCCAGCTGGAAGACTCGGGCGGGAATTTCTCCTCCAGCACCACGCCGACGACGCTGGTGCTGGGTGACACCGGGAATGGCTTCTTTTCGACGACGTCGGGTGGGGCCACCGGGATGTCCACGATCAGTGTGACGTTCCCCAGCGGTGTCGGATCGGAAACGGTCTACATCGGCAACGAGACCTCGGGGTCTGACACGGTCTCGGCGCTGAACGGAACGACATCGTGGGGGACCTCGGTATTGAACTTTGCGGCGGGCGCGGCGACACAGGTGCTGATCACGCTGAACCCGACGACCGTTTCGGTGAGTGCCAAGACCAACATCACGGTGAACCTCCAACTTGCGGACCAGTTCGGCAATGCCGTTCAGACGAACGGTGTGTCGTTGACGCTAACGAATTCGGGTCACGGCTACTTCGGAGGCGGTCTCAACGTTGCAAAGCCGGGCAAGCCGAGTCTGACGGTCACGACGGGCATGAACGGCAGCGCGACCGGGTATTTCGGCGATGACACCTCTGAATCGGACACGATCACGGCCACGGGTGGCGGTCTCTCGTCGACAACCACGCCGTTCAACGTCTGAGCGCGAAGAGTTCCAGTTTTTCAAGAATTTATCTCGAAAGCCCTTTCGTAATAAGGGAAAATTCAGCGCGAGTTGTGTTCGAATTGCTATAGAAACATACAAACTTCATGTACAATTTGCTGCAGCCGCGCGAAACACCTTCGAACGGTGCAATATCGGGTAGTTCCGAGTGTCGGCCAACCCACTAACCAAAGGGAGTATGAATATGATTTCGACCTACCAACGGCTTAAGCGCCAGAGGGATGCTGGAGAGATCAACGGTTTCACCTTGATCGAACTCCTCATCGTCATCGTTGTGCTCGGTATCTTGGCTGCGGTCGTGATCTTTGCTCTTGGTGGCATCACCGGTAAGAGTGCGATCGCCGCCTGCCAGGCCGACGGTGCGACCGTATCGACTGCCATGTCGGCCTACACGGCTCAAAATAGCGGTGCGAACGCTACGGCGCTCCTGTTGACGACGACGCCGTCGGCGTCTCAGCCGTATCTGCAGTCGTGGCCCAACAATCTGCCGCACTACGCCTTCCAGATCACCTCGGGCGTGCTGCAAGTCTCGGTTGCACCTGCCGGTATAGTCACCGGTACCGGTTCGTACAACACGTACGCCGGCCCGAGTTCTTGCAACGCAGTTCAATAAGCTCTTATTTTGTTGAGTGAGGTGAAGTGCCCGGCGCAATGCCGGGCACTTCGTCTCATTAGGCGTCTTGAAAGGATGTGTGCCAATGAGTGACCAGGCAACCCGCCCGATTGACCCGTGGCTTCAGCAGTTGTGGGATAAAGGCGGCACCGACCTCCTCCTTTCGGGGGGATCCGCGCCCCGCATCCGCGTTGACGGGAGATTGGAACCCTTGGCCGGCGCCGCTGAGTTGACGGGTGAGCAGATCAACGACATCGCTCAGCCGCTCCTGACCGACGGTCAGCGAATGATCTTCGACGAGCAGCTGGACGTGGACTTCGCCTTCTCGTGGGGCGACAAGGCCCGAATCCGCGGCAGCGTCTTCACGCAGCGCGGTCAGACGGCCCTGGCCCTTCGTGTTATCCCGGCGCGAATCCCCTCATTCGAGGAGCTCGGACTGCCCTACGCCGCGAGTTGGGTTGCTCAACAGCCTCGTGGATTCGTGTTGGTGACCGGACCCACTGGATCAGGCAAATCGACGTCGCTGGCGTCGATCGTCAATCAGATCAACGAGAATCGCGCCTGCCACATCCTGACGATCGAGGACCCCGTGGAGTACGTGCACACGCACAAGGTGGCGGCGGTCAGCCAGCGCGAGGTCGGCCTCGACAGCCCCTCCTTCGACCGAGCACTGCGCTCGGCCCTTCGCGAAGACCCCGACGTGCTGCTGATCGGAGAGATGCGCGACATCGACTCAATCCAGATCGCCCTCACGATGGCCGAGACCGGTCACCTCGTCTTCGCGACTTTGCACACCAACGACGCGCCCCAGGCGATCGACCGCATCATCGACGTCTTTCCGGCCTGGCGCCAAGAGCAGACCCGTGTGCAGTTGGCAGCTTCGCTCTGCGCCGTCATCGCCCAGCGACTCGTCCCGAAGATCGGCGGCGGCATGGTGGCCGCCTTCGAGGTGCTGATCGCAACCAACCCGGTGCGGAACCTGATTCGAGAAGGGCGTTCCAACCAGCTCCAGAACATCATGTTCACCAACCAAAAAGAGGGCATGCAGACCTTGGAGAACAGCCTGGCGGACCTCGTCGTGGACGGCACGATCGCCTACGAGGACGCCATGGCGATCACCGCCCACCCGAAGGAATTGATCCGCACGCTCGAGTCGAAGGATAAGTCGCTCATTAAGGTATAAATGGTATAAATGAGTGGGTGACCTCCCATCGCGGCCCCGATCTCCCTTATTCCGTTGTCGCTGGCGTGACGCCCGTCAGCGCCCGGTGGCTGGTAGCCAGCGCCAAAATCGCGGGTTCGACCTTCGCGCCCGAACCGCCGAAGGTCTACGATTCGTTCCTCGAGGTGTTGAGCGAACGACCGTCATTCGTCGCGATCGTTGCCAACGTGCCGGTCGGCTATCTAGACAAGCCCGAGGACGGAGCGAGGATTTGCGATCACGAGGCGCGAGCCCTGCTCAAGCGACGAGGCACGTCGGTGCACAACGCCCCGAGTCGCGCAGTGTTGAACAGTGAAATCCCGGTCGAGGAAGGGATGCTCGACGCGATCACGGCGACATTGCTTCCCCGCTACCGCGAAGTTGCCAAGGAGATGTCGCCCTATCGACAGCGCATCGTCTACGAAGGCCATCCGGAATTGAGTTTCTACCAGTTGCACAAGGACATCCCGCTGACGAAGTCGAAGCGTATTCAAGCCGGGCGCGAGGAACGTCGCGCCGTGCTCATCGACCGAATGCGGGGAAGTGAACGTCACCTTGATCCCACGGTGCTCAACGTTCCAGAGAAGCATCTCCTTGACGCGTTCGCATTATTGTGGACCGCTCGACGCGTTTACGGACACGCGGCCAAACGCATGCCCGTCGAGCCGGTATGGGACTCCGAAGGTCTTCGCATGGAGTTCGTCTACTAATTCGTCGCTCAGTGAAATCGTTGAAACGGTATTAATAGCTCCGGTCCGGCGTAGACGGCGAGCGCGGCACCGAGGGCGAGGAACACGCCATAGGGAATTGGCTGATCCCTCGCCATTCTCTTTGCAGCGATCAAAGTGACGCCGATAATGGCGCCGATGAGATTGGCGGCGAAGAATCCGAGGAGTACGTAGCGCACGCCCAACCATCCGAGACCGAAGCCCAGAATCGGCGCGAGACGGACGTCGCCAAATCCAAGAACGCGTGGACTAACGAAGTTGAGGAGAAAGAAGAACACGAACCAACCCAGCGCGCACAGCGCAGCGATGAAGAGTCGATGCCACTGGCCAGTCGCCGCCGCCGCCACGAGTAGTGACAACGATAACAGCGCCAACATCGGGTAGATGATCGACTTGGGAAGTATCAGCTTTTCCGCGTCAATCACGGCCAGAGCGAGGAGGCCGGCCGCCATGATCAGGAGCGCCGGTAGGTCCCATTTGAATCCAACGCGCGCCGCTGCGCCGGCGAAGAGTGCGCCACAGAGGAGTTCCACGAGGGGGTAGCGAGACGAAATCGGTGCCCGACAGGAGCGGCATTTACCCCTCAGCAACAGCCACGACAGGACCGGGATGTTGTCGCGTTCGAGGATTGGCGCGGCGCACGACGGACACTTCGAACGTGGTGTGATGATTGATTCGTGTAGCGGCACTCGGTAAATCACTACGTTGAGAAACGACCCGATGGCAAGGCCGAAGAGACCACATCCAAGTATGAGAATCGCTAACAAGGTTTGGTACCGCTGACCCACTCGGAATGGGCACCGATTTCGATGCACCCTGATGCGCCCTCGTGCCTGCGCGTCGTATCATCGCACTTCATAAACGAGCCACCTGGACCTAACGTCGCGCACGCAAACACTTTAAGTTAATCGCACGATTATGTTGGTATCTCCTACTACCCGTTGGAAGAATCAGTTGTCGAATTGACGCCAAGATTTGAATCGGCGTCCTAATCTGTTTGAAGTGAGTGACGCAACTTTGAACGACGCTCATTCTGGACCGGATGACAAGTCTCAGTACGATGGTTCGAGTCCCTCGATGCGCGTGTACGCGTGGCTGAACCAGCCGCTGAGGAACAGTTGGTGTCTCATTGGTTGGATCGTCGCGACGATTGTTTTTGTGGCGTTGACGCACCTCCTGGGCGGTCCGACAGAAGATGATGTGTCAGTTTCGGCCTACTCGACCTGGGCCGTGGCGCACGGTCATTTGTCCTGTATGTACGCACCGCCGAGCACTCATTATTTCCCGCCGATTGCTAGTCCGTATACGATGATTTCTCCTCTCTACCCCTTGATCTCCGGCGCGGTCTTGGCGATCACTCGTGGAGGGAATCTGGCGCCGTTTCCGAGCGCGGCGCAATTGGGGCCTGGCTGTTCGCACGCCTTGGTGGCCATGTTCAACTGGTCGTCTCGTTCGAATGTCATCATCCCCACGATCAACATCGGGTATCTGATCTGGCTACCGCTGCTGGTTGGCGCAGTCTTAATACTTCGAGCCACCCGACGTGGCCACACTCGTTGGGAACCTTTTGCGCTAATCGGTCTTGCGGTGCTGCCACCGGTACTCGAGTGTCTCTTGACCTATTTCCATCCCCAGGATATCCTCGCAATTGGCCTCGCCCTTTGCGCAATTGCTTTCGCGTTACGCCAGAAGTGGAATTGGGCGGGCGTGATGATTGGTTTGGCATTCACGTCAAACACCTTCGTGTTGATCATCGCCGCAGTCTTATTCGTCGTTGTGCCGAAGAAGGACCGGATCCGATTCGCTCTCGCGAGCGTGGCCACTGTTGTCCTAATCGTTGCCCCACTCGCGGTTCTCACTGCCGGAAGGGCTATCAAATGGTCCGCCATCGGTTCGGGATCAGTAGCGCCGAAGGGATTCGCGGGCGACACGTGGATGCGAGAAATCGGGCGAGATCCGCATTGCTGCTCACCCTCGCGCGGACTCTTCCAGTGGTGTGCGCATTCCTCTTGGCGCTGTGGGCGAAACGACGACTTGGAGACCGAGTGCTTGAACGCCGTGCCCCTGCTTTCACTCATCGCGACCGCGTTGGCGGTTCGACTCGTGTTCGAAGTGAGTTTGTGGGGCTACTACTTTGCCGCGAGCGTTGTCCTCATCGTCATCAACGACGTGATTCAGGGTCGAGTCCGAGGACACCTGATCGCCTTTCTCGCTCTCTTCACCCTGGTGGAGAATCCCGTTCCGTGGGGCTTCGCCACGAATGGACAGTCGTGGGGTCTCACCGCACGTGAAGCGATGCCCAACATTTTTGTGATTGGCGCACTGCTTTTGATACTCATCGACGTAGTGCGCCGCCACGTTCGCTGGTACGTCGTCGCATGGTTCGTGTTTGTCTGTCTGACGTTAGTGAAGAATCCATTTTCACACGCGCTCCTTCGAACGGCGTTCCCGAATTGGTTCTGGCAAGTTGTCCTGGTTCCGATGACCGTCGCCCTTGCGATGAGTCCGCTGATCAACTCGATCAATGGCCGAGCCGGCTCTGCCGATGTTGACGCCGACACCTCGGCTTCCGATGCCTCCGTTGATACGAGGCCAATCATTGAGGCTCAGCCTTCGAACGCGCTCGAGATCTGACGTACGCGGGTAGCCAACCCACTCATGACCCACGACATCTTCACTCGCGGCTGAATACGACGATGGTGGGCCCCAGCAGCACCTATTCGAGGGGTGTGTCCTCCAAGTAGCCCCGAAGTTGTCGACCCATCTCCCTCGGATTACCGGAAAGCTCCCCGATCGTCTCACCCTCATATTGCACGTCGTCGCCTGGACGGTAAAAGTAAACCCGCATACCCCGCCCGGATCGAACCGCCGTGATGGCCCACGGGCTCCCGATCTGGCCCGAATCCCGAGTCGCCATAATCTCGCCCTTTCGGCCTTCACCAACGCTCCACCCCGGTGAGCGAGCGGCATCGATCAACCGTTGGATCTCGCCACCACTCGTGAACCCAGAAGATTTGGTCATCAGGGTCACCTTAGGTTGTCGAAGTGACGGACCACGCCCGCGAGTACCGTGGTTACAAGTTCCGTGTCCGCCTAGCTCTGCACACGAGTCCTTGCGCGCTCGACTTCCCTCGTGCACAACGAATCTCGTCAATCAGCGGAGACAGCGATAGCCACACCGCCGGAGAGACAAGCAGCACCTGCCATATCCACATCGGAACGGAATAGGTCAACCGGTCATATCCCCACGGCAGGGGATCAAACACCAAGACGATGAGCGCCAGCCAGCCAACGAGTTCCACCCGAAAGCGTCGACGAAGGACGTCGAGAATGATGAGCGACACGGCGACCGCCATGAAGTAGTAGCCATACAGTCCTTCGTCGAAGACGAGGCGCAGTGACAACGACGTTGCGACGAGTGCCATCAAAGGCACCGGAGTGAGTGCGGCGGGCCCGAGGCGTCGGTACGTCAGGTACGCGACGCTCACCGAGATCACGATGGGCACGAGGCGCCACACTCCGATGGCGGTCGATCCCGTGAGATGGAGTTCCCAAGCGAGCGATTTCGCCTGCGTTCCACCAAGCCCTGAACCGACGAGTGCCACGCGCAAGGCTCGTCCCGACGTGACCACCGCGAGCGGGACCACGATCAACGACCACGTGACGACCATGGCGACCACCATCTTGATTCGACCGGCGTTCGGCGCCACTACGAGAAGAGCGACGAGAACCAGAAGCGCGAACTGCTGGGAGGTCAACGCGAGCGCCATCAGATCCGGCAAACGTCCACCGTTCGCGCAGGACAAAGGCAATGCTACAGAGGAGCAGGCCCATTGCGAGGAGGTCCTGAGGATGGAAAAGGTATTGGAGACACATAAAGACTGGAGGGGTACACGCGATGAGTAGGAGCGTGAGCGGCTCCCAGCCGGTCTTGCCACGTCGGGACGCGCGAATCAACGCGACCACGCCGACCATCAACACCAACCAACCGAGATAGCCAAATCGAAGTGTCGGTGTCAGCGCACTTGTCTGCGTGGACCAGTGTCGAATGGGACCCAGCCACGTAAGGCATCGCGAACCGAGCGCGGATTGTGTCGGGAACGCGGCACCGTGACCAACGCCGAAAAGGAACGAAAGACCTCCGGCCATGAGCGTATACAGCGGCGCGGCGAGCGCAATCTGGACCGAACTGCCCGGAGGATAGGCGCACGCGAAATTACCGTGGGCAATGAACCACGAGGAGTAGGTGGTCAAGAGGGCGTCCAGTTGCGTGAGACCACCCAAGACGGTGGTGAGCACGACGAAGATTACGAAGCCATCAACCAACCGAATACGCACGCCCCGTTGCTCAGTGGTCGATCTAGCCACGATGACCTCGACTCGTCGACGATCGCAGAATTTCCGGGCCGAGCCGACTCTCTCCAATGGATTCCCAATGCGACTCATTGAGCGACTGTCTCGATTCGTTGCGAGATCTGGTTTTCAACGCTTCGAGTCCCTGAGGTGAACCTATTTCGTAGAACCGCCGCGAGGCCTCGAAGCCGGCCAACCTGGCAGTCGAACTCAGATGACCAAGCACGCTCGCGAGATCGACGACCTCGCCGGGGGGAACGAATTCGTCAATGACGGCGCTGTCGAGGATGAGCAATCCGTAGTCAACGTAAACCATGTCGCGCGGCGGTGCGGAAACGAGCTTTTCGTACCTTGTCACGCGGTGTCCGTCGAAGACGGCGTTGCTCTCTTCCCAGCGGTGCTCATTGCGAAACACCGTCATGAGAGCGGGCAGAGCTTCTGCTCGATACGCCGACGTGACCTCTCCGATCGACACGTCCAACAGCGAGTCGCCGTACATCACGAAGAAGGGCGTCGAGATCCCTTGCTCGTCGACGGCCAGTCGTAGGGCACCGGCCGTGCCCCGCAACGAGTCGCCCTCGTCGACGAGATCACGCGGATGCCACATGACGCTCCGGTTCCGACGTGGCGTCGGATGTCACCGCCGCCGTGCCCGATGCAGAGAATGACCTCACGGACCCCGCGTTCGACCAGCCACTCGAGTTGCCACTCGATGAAGGGGCGACCCCCAACGGGAATCAATGACTTTGGAAGGTCGGGAAACGTTGACTTCATTCGTGTTCCCAGTCCGCCGGCGAGGACCACGAACGGAAAGTCAGTCTCGAACAAGAACCGTCGATCCTCGAAGTCAAAACCGAACGGCACTTCCGTGAGTCCCTCGTTGGCCATCGCCGCTCGCAACTCGGCGTGTCGGCGTGTGTAGAAGAGGAGGAAACCGCCAGCTCCGGCACCGACGAGCTTTCCGCCAATCGCCCCGTGAGGGCCAAATCGTAGTAGCGGTCGATGAGGGGATGGACATCGACGTGGAACGCTCTTTCTTGTGCCGCCAGTGGCGATTCATGATCTCGCCGAAGCCATCGACGTCACCGGTCTCGAGCGCGACCTTGACTTCTTTGCCCAGCTCCTTCATCGTGTGGAGATTCTCGATCATGGTCGGGTCGTTGCCTTCGGATTTCGACTTCTGCTCGCTGAGGATCAAGTCGGCGTCTCGCGAGTAGCCAGTGAAGAACATGACCAAGTTCGACTCCAACTGGACGAGTGTCTCACTGGACATTCGCAGCGGCATGACCTCCACGGAGCCGTCAGTTCGGAATTCCATCACCGCCACTCCTCCGTACGCGGCGATGAACTGATCCTGCTTGCCGACGGGCCGACCGAGGCTGCCGATCTCGATGTCACACGCCTCGAGCGCGAGACTGTGCGGTGACGCGAAGTCTCTGCGTAAAGCCGAGAGCGCACGTAGAAGTCCCACGGTGAACGAACCCGACGTTCCGAGACCATGCCGGAGGGGATATCGGCCACACTCACCACCTCGATACCGGGCGCGAGGTAGTACCGCTGCAGCGCTTCGCGGATAATCGGGTGTTCGATGTCACTAATTAAGCCTGGCCCGTTGCAGGTGTGAGTACTTGAGCAGATAGTCGTCACCGAACGACTTGTTGACGGAGATGAACATGTACCGATTGATCGCCGCCGAGATCGCCGTTCCGCCAAATCGATCTGAGTATGAAGGAAAATCGGTACCGCCGCCACCCAGGGAGATGCGAAGCGGTGTACGGGTGATTATCACGACGCCATTATCATCAGAGCGTCTGTCCGGATCGAACAGCGTCGTTGTAGAACATGCGCACCGTGTCGAGTGAAACCGTTTCGAGGTCACGGTCGAGGCCCGGCAACTTGGCCAGCAGGTCATTGGTCATCGTGATGATGTGACAACCGACCGAAGCGGCCTGCACGATATTGAGGAGACTCGAGGACTCGCCCAGAGAACCTCGGCCAGAGGAAAAGGGAGCCAGGATTTTTAGAGATTGGTCAATCACGGGAATCGGATCGACGCCCGCGTCGGCGATGCGACCCGCGAACACCGAAACGATCACGGGGACGTTCGGATTCAGAACCTCCGAGAACAGTGAACCTGACTGATGGTCGTGAGGGCGGTGACGTTGAGTCGCAACCCGTCCGCCGCGAGTTCTTCTATCAGCGTGACGACGAGCTGATTCCCTTGCGTGTTCGTGATGGGAATCTTCAGCGAACACGTTGTCGCCCCACGAGGGCAGGCGACGGGCTTGACGTGACATCTCTGTGTCGTCGTCCGCGATGACCTCAAATGAGACGGGTAGCGAGGTGACGTGCTTCGAGGATGGGGGCGTGCGAACTCCTCGTAGTCCGTCACTCCGGAGCAAATCATCAGGGTCGGATTGGTCGTAAAGCCCTTGATCAGCGGATTCTTTGCCAATTCGAGAATCTCGGCGACGTTCGCACCATCCGCAAAGGTCTTCATCCCGATGTCCGCAACTGTCACCAGCGAATCTTAGGCTCCACGTGTTCTCAAACGTATCTCTGCGACCGACGAGTAGAATAAGCGAGGCCTCCCGGAGGTCCCGGGCCCGCAAGTCCGGCGAGTCGGGCATGGGCGACGCCCGATTGGGACCCACGAGAATCGTCGTGCACCGGGCCAGGCGTCCTGCAGTTCATGTCGCGCCACCGGTCTCCAACCATGTAGCACCGCGAGGCATCGAGACCGAAGCGAAGGATCGAACTCGTGAGCATGCCCGGTTTGGGCTTGCGACATTCGCACGCGTCAGCGTCGTCGTGAATGCACGTGACGATGTCATCAATCGCGAGGAGCGACCGAAGTTTCTCGTGCATGGCCTCAATAGCGGTGATCGCCTGTCGTCCGCGCGCCACGTCGGGTTGATTCGTCACGACGATCAGACGGGAATCCGGCCGAACGAGCCGATCGACGGCCTCCGCGACACCGTCGATCAGGCGGAACTCATCAACAGTACGAGGGGACCTCTACGGACCCCCTCGACCAGAACGGTCTGGTTGATAACGCCGTCACGATCGAGGAAGACCGCCGGACGCGCCGCAGAGTCCACCTAAAGGATCTTCCCCGACCGGAAGTCTCGAAGAAGCGACTCGAGCGAACGACGAATCGCCTCACGGGTGGTGTAGACGTTGTCCCAGCCGAGCTCACGAATGCGATCGGAGTTGAAATGGACGGACGGGGGGGGCGTGTCCTTTGGATCCGCGTTCGCCACCCGCGAAATGTATTGCGGTGTTAGTCGTGCGCCGCCAACAACCATCTCCGAAGAAATCACCGAGAGATTCTGCGATCTCTCTCACCGTGATGTAATCCTTGGTCGCGACGTTGAAGATCGCAAACGGGCCCCCGGTTGCGCTTTCTGCGCAGGTCAGTACCGCTGCCATCACGTCAGTTCACGTGGATGTTCGGACTTCGACTGGTGGCCATCACCGAGCACGTCGAGTTCGCGAGGGATCGGTGAGCAGCTGGCGAACGAAGTCGTAGCCGACGCCGTGTGTTCGGCGGGGTCCGACGACATTGGCGAATCGGAACGCCCGTCCCGTCATGCCAAACATGTGACAGTACGACGCGATGAGCGCCTCACCGGCCAGTTTGCTCGCTCCGTAGGTCGACTCCGGCACCAAGGGGCCGTAGTTCTCGGTGCTCTCTCGTTCACCGAGGTCACCATCACGCCGCTTCCCGACGCGTAGAGCACCAACGCGCACGCAGACCGACGCATGGCCTCCACGACGTTCTGGGTCGACGAGCGTCCCCTGGTCGAAGTCGATGAGAGGGTTAGTCGCGGCCGCGGCAATATCCGGATTCGAAGCGAGATGAATCCTCGGTGTCAATCCGTCCGGCGCCACCATGAGCGCCTCGAGATCTCGAACGTCGTCCTCCACCACGTCGAATCGTCCATCGGCAACGTGGTGTTCGAGGTGCCAACGACGACCCGAGGAGAGATCTGCCGTACACCCTGACCCGTTGGACGTCGTCCCTTCTGAGAATGGTGTCGACGAAATGCGCACCGATGAATCCGGCGCCACCCACGACCACCACCCTTCCGAATCGCGTGGCCGGACGGACGCGTCTGAGATCACTCCATCGACTCCCACTTGGCGCTGGTGCGAGACAGCGTGGGATGCGAGACGAGGAGGTGCCAGAGAACCGCGCACAGCCCCTCGGTGTGGGGCGTCACGTGATCGTCGATGAGCGGAGGGATGACGATGCACTCGTCGGCGTGAATCTTGGTGTACCCCCCGTCGCGACCGACGATGCCGAAGATCGAAGCCTTGGCCTTCACGGCGAGATCGACGGCCCGAACGAGGTTGACCGAGACGTTCTTCTCCACGTTACCACCACCCACCGAGAACACCAGAATCGCGTCACGATCTCCCAGTCTCGACCCTCGCAACCAACCTTCGAAGGTCGTGTCCCATCCCTCATCGTTGGCGCGCGCCGTGAGTTCCGACACGTTGTCCGTCGGCGCGTGCGCCTCGAATCCGCAGAGCTTTCGAAAGTCATTGACCGCGTGCGAGGCGTGACCGGCCGAACCGCCCACGCCGAGAATCGACGGTTGCGGGCCACCTCGTTCTCGACCAGTCGCGAGACCGTTCGCGGTCCTCTCAACGGATTCCGTGTCGATCGCGTCGAATAATCGTCACCGAGTCGCTCAGGAACATTAGGGAGAAGGTTTCAGTCAATGGCACCCCTTCGATTGGGTTTCGAGCACTCGGAGAGTACTTGGGTGTTTTGCGGTGGCGCACCTACACTATGGTCCAATTTTCTGGTGAGTTCGACGTGCATTCCACCTGCAGACTACGTCCGTGGACGATGATGAAGGGGCGATTACGAACAGGGGATCCATGCCAGGTGCGGAGTATTCAGAGGATGTCGACGACTCGACGAGATGGACGGCCGGGCACTTGACCCTCGAACTCTCGATTGTGATCCCTTCGTTCAATGAGGCAACGAACATCTCCAAAGTCATCGACGATTCGTCGGGGGTGTGCGACCGCCTGGCCATCGATTACGAAATCGTCGTCTATGACACCCAAATCGACTGACGGCACAATTTCGATAATTGAAGAGAAGATGGCTCGCGATCAACTGCATCGGCTCAACTTCACGTCCGGCCTGGACTGGCACACGGACCATCGGTCCTCATGGGGTATCGAGACTCCTCCTTCGGAATGGGTCTTCCAAATGGACAGTGATGACGCCTTCGGGACGGCGGCGTTCGAAACGCTCTGGGCACGTCGGGGGAACTCGACGTACTGGGGGGTCTCGCATCAGCCGACAATCGGATTTGGCACGGAGATTCGTCACGGCGACCAGTCGGTTGGTCGTGCGTGGAATGTTCCATTCCCCGGTCGCAGGACGCGAACACCCCTATCGGCTCATGCGCGCGAGTGCACTACGACCGCTGCTCGCCCTACTCCCCCAACGACGCCATCGCGCCGAACGTGATCATTTCTCGTCTAGCCATTCGCGCAGTTGAAGATCTTCCAGATTGAAGTAAGCGATGATGGTGCTCCGGTGGGCACCGCGGGACTCGCCAAGCTGAAGCTGTGGCGCGTGGCAGTTCGATCCTTCGCTCAGGTTGCTCGTGTGCGATTGAGTGCGGGTCGCTTACGTGAATAAAGCCTGAACACACCCTGTTCCGAAATGACCAGACGAGAAACAACGAAATGCTCGATCGACCATCGACGGTCTTTCTCGCTGGTCTTTGGCCGTTCGACTCATTGTGGCCGCAGTATTCCTTGGCGGTGTACGACACGATCAACAGCCTTTCGTACATGCCTGTGGCGGCATCGCATGGCTACTTCTATTTGCCCTATTTTCCAATTGTCGAGAACATCTTGGGCTCATCGGCACTGTTGATGAACCACCTAAGTTTTCTTCCCATCGGCTTGTTTCCAAAACTATTACCGTGCATCGCGGACAGTCTGGTGAGCGTGTGGCTCCTCCGTTACGATCGCTTTGACGCGACGTTTCGAAGACGTGCAGCCTGGATCTACGGACTTTGTCCATTGACCATCATCTTGGTATGCCTTGCGGGTCAATGGGATTCCCTGTGGATCCTCCCGATGTTGGCGGCACTGGCGCTCTCCGTTCAGACTCGCGACGAGAGTCCCGCCAAGTATCGATCTTGTCTCTACATCGGGCTTGCTTTTCGGTCTCGCGCTGGTCTCCAAGCCCGTCGCCCTTGTCGTCGCGGGATTCTTCATGCCCGAATGTTCACAGTCGCGCGTCACTCTTTTCCTGGATGAAGGAAGTCACGCTGATCGTCACTGGGGCGATTCTCTCGCCAGCACATCTTTGTGATGTTCGCGGGCGAGGGAATAAACCTGCACCGCAACCTCGCTCAATGTCATCAATTACGGCGGTTCCCCAGGATTCATCGTCTTTGGCCCCGCTCGACTGGAGTTCTTCCGCTTCCTCTACCACACCTCCAGCCGAGCGCATCAGTAATTGGTGATTTTCGGACTTTCGCCGCCATCTACGTCCTCGGCATTGTCCTGTATCAGGTGTTCTCGAAGACACCAATGGATACGATGGCCGCAGCCTCGTGCGAATGCTCCTGATCGCATCAGCAATCGGAGGATTGGCACCGCAGTACTTGGTTTGGCCGTTGGCATTCTTGATACCGGCTGCCAGACGTACAACTGGCCGTCGCGTATTCGGCTTTCATGTCGTTTCTTGTCCTCATCTACTTTCTGATTATGGGATCGTCGATTGCTCCCAGCGAGACATCGGAGCATTCCTTCCGCTTCCATACCTTGCGCTTCCTCTCGGCGTCCCGGAGAAGTGTCTTGCAATGGGGAGCCACAACCTCAGTCGGCGCGAGAAATTTGGTCGCCGATTCTGAATCTCTTTCTCCCGATAGCGATGTGCACGCTGGCGCTGTATCTGTTGACGTCAAAATGGCGAGCAACGCCTTCCCCGAGGGAGAGCTGCGTGACCCACTGGAGCTCAGTGCGACGAAAACATGCATCCCGTATGCCGCTCTCTTGGTCGTTGCCGTGCTCGCCTATTTAGTTAGAGCCCACCCACGTGAAGAGGGCGCTCATAAGCGTCGTCCAATCGGGATTCACGCACTACGCGTTCCAACGTGTCATCTATTCGTGGCTAGAGTTGGCACCGGATACTTTTCTGGACGGTCCAAAGGCCCTACAAGGACGTTATTGGCGGTACATGGTGGGGTTCCATTATAGTTGTGGGTTTTTGCCGTACTCTTCGTTTTGCTCTCGGAGCGTTCCTCGCTCTCCGGGGTAAGGGCGTGCTCGGCAGGCGGTGAGCGCCATCACCGTTTGAGCCGCGGAGGCGAGGGATTCGACAACCTAGTCGGCGAGCGGGAACTTCGACGTGGTCGTAGAGCACGTGACTACAAAAGAGGATCTTATTGAATACGAAGAACTTCGCAATCCACAGCAGTCCGTAGGTCGCGAAGTTCGCCGAGATCAACAGGATGCCGGCTCGCGTGGTCTTTGAGGCGATTGATCGGGCCTCGTGGCCCGCGAAGCGCACCGCGAGAACATCGAGAGGATGAGCGAACCGAACGCGATGACCCAAAAGGGAATGACCTCCTTGGTCAAGTGCGACCGGCCCCGCTTGTTGAAGACCCACATCCGATTCAGGTAGTAGTAGGGAATCGTAGCGATGACGGTCGCCCAGATATTCGACCAACCTGGACTGAGCGAGAGGATTCGATAGAAGAAAAAGAGGCCCGTCAGCGAGATGCCCGTCGAGACGACGGAGATGGTCCCGTAGCGCCAGAGCTTGGTGAAGTCGGGAGAGTGACGGGAATTCGTGCAGTCGTGTGCGGTAGGAATCCTGCGTTGTCGACACGATGCAAACGGGAGACATTTGTGTTCGCGCTCTGCCTCTTCTGGTCCAAAGTGGCGAAGAATTAACGTGTCCCTTTGTAGAGTGAGTCGGAGAGAGACGGGCTGGGAGCGTGAATGACGACAGGCATCATCGGAGCGGGGGCGAGCGGTCTCAGCCTCGCCCTGATGCTGGACGGGGGGTCTCACGATATTCGAACGCGGCGAGCGAACGGGTGGCCACTGTCAGGCGACGGTCCGTGACGGCTGGACGTTCGAACCAGGACCGCACGGTCATTCGTCTCCAAGAATGTCGACGTGTTGGAGTTCATGATCAAGAGTCTGGGTGGCAACGTCCACCAGTGCACGCGCAATAACAAGGTGTTCGTCGACCGACGAATCATGGGATGCCCCTTCGAGAACGACCTCGCGTCGCTCGACCTATTCATGCAACCGTTGTCTGTTGTCCTATCTCTTCAACGACCACGCCGCCCTCGCCGAGGATCCCGCCGACCTCAATGAGTGGTTCCTCGGTAATTTCAGGGGAGGGCATGACGGACCTGTACTTCCGCCCCTACAACGAGAAGGTCTGGAATGTAGCGCTGGAGGAGCTCTCGATGCAGCTGGTCCGAACGCATACCTCTACCACCCGCTCGCGACGTCATCCGCGGCGCGCTCGGGGAGTCGACGGAAGGCTACTCCGCCAGAACTTCCACTACCACTATCCCTTGGTAGGTGGCTACTACGGCGATCACCGACGCGTGGACCAAGCGAATCGTTCGTTCGAGGTCACTTCGTATGAACACCGAGGTCCAAGGGCTCGGTCGGGTTGACGACGGTGTGTTGGTGACCACCGGAGCGGGCTCGTCCGTGTTCGATCGCGTTTGTCTGACGGTGCCGCTGTTGCCGAGATTGCTGGAGATGGTCGGCGAAGTACCCGATCGGGTGCGCGACGCCGATCGCGTGGCTTCGCAGTCAATGCCATCAACGTGATCACGCTCGGCTATCGGGGGGCGAACCCGCGGGAACTATCCGCGGTGTACTTAGCGGACGACGAGGATCTCTCCCGAACCGGGTGAGCGGACCGAGCGTGTTCAGCCCGTAACGCACCGGAGGGTCACTTCAGTCTCCAAGCGGAGATCACCTATCCGCCAGGTAAGTCATTTCTCGACACGACCGACGCCGCGCTCATCGAACACGTCCACGAGGGGGTCGTCGCGGCGGGAATGGTCGACGCCGAGAGCGTTCCGGTCTTCGAGGACGTCCAGAGGGTGCGACACGCCTACGTCGTGTACACCAAGGATTACGAACGTGGCAGTCGCCGTGGTTCGCGAGTGGGCGGAGGAGTCTGGGCATGGGACTGCACGGTCGTTTCGGTTCGTTCGACTACCTCAACGTGGACGGCTGCGTCGCGAGTTCCCAGGCGTTGGCGACGTCGCTGAACGGCCACGATACGGCACTGCCGTCGGTCACGTGAGCGGTCGGTCGCTTTGAACTCCGGACCACGTGACTTCGACGACGTCTCGGTCGTGATGATCACGCGCAACGAGGAAGGCGCCATTGCGAAGGTGGTGGATGACGCTCGTTCGGCGCTCCCGGGTTGCGACGTCGTCGTCGTCGACGGATCCTCGGACGGTCCGGCAGAGATCGCCAAAGAGCACGGCGCACAAGTGTTCCGTGAGCCCGCGGGGGGTCCAGCACCGGCACTCCTGTACGCACTTCCGTGCGTCGACACGACCGATCGTGGTTACCGTCGACGCCGATGACACGTATCCCGCTGCCATCTACCCGGAATTGGTGCAGCGCATTCGGGGAGGGCGACGACGTGGCGGGCACCAATCGGCCGGCAGACGACCCCCCGAAGCGATGCCATTTCGCAACTGGGTCGCGAACGTCCTCTTCAGTTTCTGGCAAGTGTCCACGCACACCGCGTTCTGCGCGACGTGCATTCAGGGCAGCGAGCGTACCGTCGGGAGATTCTTCGACCGCTTCGATTGGGATACGACGGGTCGAGCGTTCCCGGTCGACCTCTTGTTATGGCCCGCGATCGCAGGTTGCCGGATTAGTGAGGTTGACATTCCCTACCGGGAACGCATCGGTGAGACCACGTTGCACCGTTGGACCGACGGGCGGGGGACGCTCTGTCGCCTCTTCCGACGGGTGAAGCCCCGGATCCACTGACAACGGCGAGCGCTGCTGGCGAGCGTCGTCGAAGGGCGGCGCTAGGTCCCCGAGCTCTCGCAGAGCTTCTTCAATCGCTCGAGCGTCGTGCGAATCGATTCCTTGGTGAACTCGGCCCGAACGAACCCGTCGGAGTCACCTGCTTTCGCACGAGCGCGTTGCGGCGGTCGGTCCACGTCTCGGTCACTCGGCAGCCGCCTGGCGCCGGCTCCACCGAGAATGCCCACCGAGAGATGTTGAACATCTTGAATTTGACCTTGAACTCAAATCGACGCGGTGGTTCGTAGGTGAGGACCGTGGCGATCGTGAACCACGAGTCCTTTTCGCGGGCGTTCGTTCCCTTGAACTTGGCGCCAACAGTCGGTCCCGTCGCGCCGCCAATCCATTCGCCCCCGGTGTTCTCGGGTGAGAGCCGGTCCATACGGGGAAGGTCGGTGATGACCGCGAAGGCCGTCTCGGGCGAACATTCGATGTCGATGGAATCGGAGTAACTCATAGCGACGAAGGCTACTCAAGCCGATGTTCGCCGAGGACTACGAGTTGAGGCGTTCGCGGATGGAGATGGGCGAGCCGACCTCGACGCCGAGCGAACGGAACTCGTTGCGGCTCATCTGCACCCACGGAGCGGAACCGTCACTGAGGGTCACGGTGACCTGTACCTCGAAGCCGAGTTCCATGATCGAGTTCACCGACGCCCTCGATGGCGCCGAGGGACGGCGGACCAGTTCGAGGTCGTGCGGCCGCACGGAGACGCCCTTGAACATCGTCGTGGGTCCGAGGAAGCCGTGAACGAAGTCCGTCGCCGGCCGTTCGTAGAGTTCGGTCGGCTCGCCGGCCTGCTCGATGCGGCCGTCGTGCATGATCAAGAGCTGGTCGGCCACTTCCATCGCCTCGTCCTGGTCGTGGGTGACGAGGATCGTCGTCACCTTGATCTGCTGGTGGAGCTCCTTCACCCACTGGCGCAGTTCGGTGCGCACCAGGGCGTCCAGCGCGCCGAAGGGCTCGTCGAGCAAGCAGCACCCGCGGCTCGATCGCCAGGGCCCGAGCGAGCGCCATGCGCTGACGCTCGCCCCGGAGAGTTGCGCGGGGTACGACTTCGCCTTGCCGTCGAGTCGCACCAGTTCGATGAGTTCGGCGACCTTGGCGTCGATGACGTCCTTGGGCTGCTTTCGCACGCGAAGACCGAAGCCGATGTTGCGCGCTACGTTCATGTGCCGAAAGGGCGCGTAGTGCTGGAAGCAGAAGCCGATGTCGCGGTGGCGCGGATCGATGTCGGTGACGTCGTCGCCCTCGATGACGACGCGACCCTCGTCGGGACTCTCGAGTCCGGCGATCAGCTTGAGCAGCGTCGACTTGCCCGAGCCCGAAGGTCCCAGGACGGCGGTGAGCGGCTCTCGGGAATCTCGACCGTCACGTCATCGACGACCGCGTCCGCTCCGTAGCGCTTCGTGAGGTGGCTAAGCGAGATCGACATGCATCTTCCTCTCACGCGCACGAAGGGTCGAGAGAATTATAAGAGCCACGATGGAGATGGAGGCGAGGACGAGGGCGCCGGCGAACGAGCCGATGGTGTCGAAGTTCTGATCCCAGGCGTCGAAGATGTAGATCGGGAGCGTCTGGGTCTTGCCGGTGATGTTGCCGGAGACGACCAGCACGGCGCCGAACTCACCCAGCGTGCGCGCGATCGTGAGGGTCACGCCGTAGAGGACGCCCCAGCGGATCGCCGGCAACGTCACCTGCCAGAACGTGCGAAATGGTCCCGCGCCGAGTGTGCGCGCGGCGTCCTCTTGGTCCTTGCCGACCTCGATCAGCACCGGCAGGACCGATCGCAGCACGTAGGGCAGGGAGACGGCCATCGTGGCCATGACGATGCCGATCGGCGAGAAGAGGACCTGGATGCCGTGAGCTGGCCAGCCACGAGCCGAACCAGCCGATCCGCGAATAGGCCAGCACCAGGGCGACGCCGATGATGATCGGCGAGACCGCGACCGGGATGTCGAAGGCCAGCGTGAGCGCCCGACTGCCGAAAAACTTGCGTCGCGCGAGCACCAGCGCGGCCCCGATCCCGACCACGGTGTTGACCGGCACCGCGATGAGGGCGACCTCGGCGGAGAGCTTCAAGGCGGCGATGGCGTTGGGCTTGGTCACCTCCTCCCAGAACGCGTGAAAGCCGTTGCCGAAGGCCTTGATGAAGAGGTAGCCGACGGGCAATCCGACCAGCAGGCCGAGGTAGAGGACTACGACGAACCGAAGCGACCATTTCCTCGTCGTGTGGTTCATGGCGCGAGCCTTCGTTGGATCCGACGCGCGAACACGTTCGTGGCGATGAGGATCAACAAGCTGAGGACGAGCAGGGCCGTGGACACCGACGCGGCGTTCGTCCAGAGAAAACCTTGGGTCAGGTTGTAGATGTACGACGACGCCGTGGTGGTTCGACCGATGCCGCCGGCGATCAATGAGATCGATCCGAACTCGCCGATGGCGCGGGCGAACGCCAGGCCGAAGCCGCCAAGGACCGCCGGCCAGAGCGAGGGAAGGACGACCCACAGAAAGGTCCGGATTCCGCCCGCGCCGAGCGACTTCGCCGCCGCCTCGGACTCACCGTCGAGAGAGGCGAGCACCGGTTGGACCGCGCGCACCGAGAACGGCAGCGTGACGAACAGTAGCGCGACCATCAGACCCATCCACGTCTCGAAGAGGTCGATCTTGATAGGGCTCGCGGTGCCGTAGAGGAAGAGGAGTACGACACCGACGACGATCGTCGGTAGCGCGAAGGGGAGGTCGATGAAGGCCTCGAGGACCCACTTGCCGGGGAACTTGTCGCGCACCAGTACCCAAGCGATCGCCACGCCCATGATCGCGTTGATCGCTGCGACCGAGAGCGAGAGCCACAGCGACAGTCGGATCGCGCTGATCGCCGCCGGTTGGGTGATGTCGTGCCAGAACGTCCCGAAGCCGGCCGAGAGGTGCCAGTGCCAGAATGCCGCGCCCCATCCGTGCGTGTCGACGCTGAGGGAGAACCCGTGTGCCGCGACGGCGGCGATGGGGATCAGGACGATGATGGAGAGATAACCGACGATGAGCGAGGCGCCGCCGTAAAGGCCGAACGACGAGCGCGCACGCGACGAAAAGCGCCGCCAGCCCATTCGGACTGGCGGCGCTCCACGCTCGGAGCTGGGAGGTCAGCTGGTGTATCCATTCGCGTTCTCTGCTTGTGTGACGATGCCGGTCGATGAGAAGAACTTCGGTGTCACCTTCGCCCATCCGCCGAGTGCAGTGATCGTGTTGAGCTTCACCGGCGTGTAGAAGGTCGTCTTGCTCACCGAGGCGAGTGACGCGAGCGTCGGGCGGAAGTGTTGCGCCAGCCAGATCTCCTGACCGGCCTTGGAGAAGAGGAAGGCGTAGAACGCCTCCGCGGCCGGGTTGCTGGTACCAGAGGTGGTGAGTGCCGCCGGATTCTGGATGAGGAGGTTTTGGGCCGGTTGCACGATTTGAATCTTCTGTCCCGACACGAACGCGTTCAGGGCGTCGCTCTCGTACGCCAGGAGTACGTTGCCAGTGCCGGCGATGAAGGCCGAGAGCGCTTTGGAACCGCTCGACGGCTCCGAGACCACGTTCTTGATGAGCGCGTTGAGGTAGGTGTCGGCCTGCGCGGGCGTCGACCCCTGGTCGATCTGAGATTCGTACGCGGCGAGGAGGTTCCAACGCGCGCTCCCGGAACTAATCGGGTCCGGCGTCACGATCTTGACGCCGGCGTTCGTGAGGTCATTCCACGAGTGGATTCCTAGTGGATTGCCGGGCTTCACCACGATGGCCACGACCGAGTCAGTGACGATACCCTTCTGCGCCTTGGCGGCCTTCACCGACGCCCATTTTTTGGACACCAGGCCGGCGTTGATCAAGAGGGCGAGGTCCGGATTGAGCGAGAAGTTGACGACGTCGGCCGGTTGGCCCGCGACCACGTCCTCGGCCTGGGTCGTCGAGGCGCCGAAGGAGTTCGTGAACGCGACACCTTGTCCCGCGGCGGTGTGCGAGAAGGCCTTTTCGAGCGCCGTGTAGGCATTGGAAACGATGGAGTAGCCGACGACGTTCACGGTCTGAGGCGTTGCGGCCTGGGCGTTGGTCGCCAGGAGCGATATTGGCAAGAGCGCCGCGGTGATTCCGGCGATGCGCTTCAAAATGACTTTTTTCATTGGAGGGGTCCTTTATTTCAATCAATTTCCATTGATTTAGTAGAGATTAAGAAACAGGTTATCCGGCGTGTCTGCACGAGTCAAGTCAAGGAGGTCGAATTCTGAAGTTGCGGACGCACGCGAGGCGCAGAACGACGCCTGCGTTCAGGCACGTTTAATCGACCGCTCCGGGTTCGAGGGAGTCCTTGTGATCATGTCCGCTTTCGGGTTCAACCCAGGTGCAACCCTGCACGTGTTCGGCGCCGTCCAAGACGACACCGCATTCGGGACAGATGAGGTGGGCGAAGCAGGCGCTCTTCGCCACCCTCGCTCATGGGAATGTGATCGTCAGTCACGAGACCTCGAGTCAGCGGTTAACGGCGCGGGCGCGCACCGGTCGTGGTTATCGGAAATCCTCTTGCATCGACGCCAATTCGGCGGCGCCCGGGCACAGCGAGGAGTAGGGGACCTTGGTGAGGGCGCTGGCGGGAGTTGCGTTCATCTCGTGCAACTCCTTGGCGCTCTCGTCAACGTACAACAGGCCGGTGACGATCTCGCCTCGGCTCTGACGGTCACGGATGTACTCCTCGACCTTCAGGCGGTCGTGTGGGTCGTAGCCCTCGGGGACCGAGCGGAATCGAATGACGCTGCCGTCGTGCATCGTGACCTCGACCGCGTCGTCGGCCGGGATCGTGGCACGGATCTCAGCCCGGATCGGGATGAAATCGGTCTCGACCTCTTTGACCTCGTGGTCGCGCATGAACTTGTAACTCTTGGTCGAACCTTCGTGATCGTTGAAGGTCACGCACGGCGAGATCACGTCGATCAGGGCGAAGCCGTTGTGGGCGACTGCCGCCTTCATTATGGGTACGAGCTGTTCCTTGTCGCCCGAGAAGCTCCGGGCGATGAACGTCGCGCCGAGGCCCAGCGCCGTCGTCACCGGGTCGATCGGCGCCAAGATGTTGGCCTCGCCCTTCTTCGGCCGCGAACCGATGTCGGCGGAGGCCGACATCTGACCCTTGGTCAGTCCGTAGACACCGTTGTTCTCGATTATGTAGACCATCTTCACGTTGCGGCGGATGCCGTGCATGAGGTGACCGAGTCCGATGGACAGCGAGTCGCCGTCGCCGGAGATGCCGATGTAGGTCAGTTCGCGGTTGGCGGCGATGGCGCCGGTCGCGATGGGCACCATGCGGCCGTGGGCCGAGTTGAACCCGTGGGCGCCGCGCACGAAGTACGTCGGCGTCTTGGATGAGCAGCCGATGCCGCTCAGCTTGGCGATCATGTGCGGCGGCGTCGAGAGCTCCCAGAAGGCGTGCACGATCGCGGCGGTGACCGAGTCGTGTCCGCAACCGGCGCACAGCGTCGACATCTGACCTTCGTAGTCGCGGATCGTCAGCCCGAGGTCGTTCTTGGGCAGCGGCGACAGTGGGATGAGCGGTTTGGTGATCGACGGCATGGCTAGTTCTCCAACTTCGCTAGAACGGACTCGACGACGAACTGGGCGCTCAGGGGGAAGCCGCCGTAGGCGAGCACGGCGTGCATCCTCTCCGTGCTGAGCCCGGTCTCGATGGCGATGAGCGAGCGCAGCTGCGCGTCACGATTCTGCTCCACGACGAAGCAGAGCTCGTGTTCGATCGACGAAGTTCCGCACCTCATCGACGAAGGGGAATCCCCGGACTCGCAAGAAGTCCGTCGGCACCCCGGCGTCGGCCAGTTGATCGAGCGCCTCGCGCACCGCGAGGTCGCAGCTGCCGATGGTGATGACGCCGATCGTCGCGCCGTCACGACGTTCGATGACCGGCGCGGGGACGTGCGCGGCCGCGGCCGCGTGCTTCTTCTTCAATCGGTCGACGACCTCTTGGTACTGCGGCGGGTTCTCGGTGTAATGCCCGAACTCATCGTGTCCCGAGCCGCGGATGAAGTAGGCGCCCTTCTCGTTCGAGCCGGGCAACGTGCGCGCCGCCACGAAGTCGTCGTTGGCCGAGTTGTAGCGGAAGAACTCCGACATCCGCGCGAGGTCCTCGTCGTGCAGGACCGGTCCGCGGTCCCAGACGTAGTCGTCGTCCCAGCGCAGTTCGGGCACGACCCAGTCGTTCATCCCGATGTCGAGGTCCGACAGCATGAAGACCGGCGTCTGGAACCGCTCGGCCAGGTCGAAGGACGCCACGGCGAAGTCGAAGCACTCGTGGGGATTGGCCGGGAACAACACGATGTGCTTGGTGTCGCCGTGGCTGGCGTAGGCGCACATCATGATGTCGGCCTGCTGGGTGCGCGTGGGCATACCGGTTGAGGGTCCGGTGCGTTGCACGTCGACGATCACGGCTGGTATCTCCGTGTAGTAGGCCAGCCCGAGCAGTTCGTTCATCAACGAGATCCCGGGGCCCGAGGTCGAGGTGAAGGCGCGCGCGCCGCTCCACCCGGCGCCGAGGACCATGCCGATCGAGGCGATCTCGTCCTCGGCCTGGATGATGAGGTAGTTGTTCCGGACCGTGTCGGGAACGTCCGGGTCGTCGCTCTTCACGGTCTCGCGTCGGTACCGCGCGCACAGTTGGATGAAGTTGTCCATGACCGCGGTCGCCGGCGTGATCGGGTACCAGCCGGCGACGGTCGCGCCGGCGTAGAGACAGCCGAGGGCCGTGGCGAGGTTGCCGTTGATGAGGATGGCGCTGCCGTTGGCGTCCATCGGCTCGACGTGGAACGGCAGCGGGCAGTTCAGGTTCTCTCGGGCGTAGTCGTAGCCGAGGCGAAGGGCTCGTTGGTTCGATTCGCGCAACGCTTCGTTGCGGGCGAACGTCTCGGCGAGGAGACTCGCCACGAGCTCGACGTCGATGCCGACCAACGCGACGACCGCGCCGGCGTAGGCGATGTTCTTCATGAGTATGCGCTCGCGGGGCGCCTTGAAGTTCTCGAGGCACATCTTGGCGAGGGGGATGCCGAGGAATGTCACGTCGTCGCGCGAGAGATCCGGGTCCAGCGGCCACGAGGAGTCGTAGATGACGTAGCCACCGTGGCGCACGTCGGCGATGTCCTGGGCGTACGTCTGGGAGTTCATCGCCACCATGAGGTCGTAGTCGAGGGCGCGCGCGGTGTAGCCGCTCTTGTTGACGCGGATCTCGTACCACGTGGGGAGCCCCTGGATGTTGGACGGGAATAGGTTCTTGCCCGAGACCGGCACGCCCATGCGGAAGATCGCCTGCATCAAGAGACTGTTGGCACTGGCCGAACCAGTCCCGTTCACGTTGGCGAGCTTGATGGAGAAGTCGTTGACTTGCGTGCGCTGATCGAGCGCTTGGTCGATGGCCATGGTTAGCTCCTGCTCAAGCCGCTCGGCGACATGGCGCCGATGCGTATGAAGTTCGCGCTCGCGGCGTAGGGGATCTGGAGGTCGAAGAGCTCCATGTCCCAGGCGGCCGTCGGGCAGCGTTCGGCGCACAGGCCGCAGTGAACACAGACGTTCTCGTCTTTCACCATGACCCGGCCGGTCTGGGGGAGTGGCGCCGAGACGTAGAGGTCCTGGTCGAGATTGAGCGCCGGTGCCGAGAGCCGAGAGCGCAGGTCGGCCTCGTCGCCGTTGCCGGTAATGGTCAGGCACTGAACCGGGCAGATGTCGATGCAGGCGTCGCACTCGATGCAGGCCGGTGCGTTGAAGGCCGTCTCCACGTCACAGTTGAGGCAACGCTGGACCTCGCGCACGGTCTGATCGAGGCTGAAGCCCAACTCCACTTCGAGGTCCAACGACTCGAAGCGCTTCGTCAGCTCGACGTGGGACATCTTCTGGCGCGGGGAAGGGTTGTAGTCGTTGTGGTAGCTCCACTCGCTCATCCCCATCTTCTGACTCACCAGGTTCATCCCGAGTGGTGGTCGGTCGTTGAGGTCGACGTCCGAGCAGAGATTGTGGATCGAGATGGCGGCTTGGTGTCCGTGCGCGACGGCCCAGATGATGTTCTTGGGTCCCCACGCGGCGTCGCCCCCGAAGAAGACGCCGCTCAGCGTGGACTGCATCGTCACCTCATCGACGACGGGCATGTCCCATTCGCCGAACTCCATGCCGAGGTCGCGCTCGATCCAGGGGAACGCGTTCTCCTGGCCGATCGCCAGGATCACGTCGTCACAGGGGATGATCACGGAGTCCAACACCGTCGAGTGCTTCGCGCCCAGGTCCCACTCGAGGACGTCGAACTCCATGCCGACGAGTTTCCCGTCTTCGATCACGAAGCGCTTGGGGGCGTGGTTGACGATGATCTCGACGCCCTCTTCCTCGGCGTCGTCGAGTTCCCAGGGCGACGCCTTGAAGTACTCGCGCGGACGGCGAGCCATGACCTTGATGTCGGTGCCACCCAGTCGTCGTGAGGAGCGACAGCAGTCCATCGCCGTGTTGCCCACGCCGATGATCAAGACCCTCGAGCCGATCGAATCGACGTGGCCGAAGGCGACCGACTCGAGCCAATCGATGCCGATATAGATGTGTGACTCGACCTCGTCGTGTCGACCGGGGATGTCGAGTTCCTTGCCGCGCGGAGCGCCGACGCCGACGAAGATCGAGTCGAAGCCTTCGTTGCGCAGCGCGCGCAGGCTCGTCACCGGCGAGTTGTAGCGGACCTCGACGCCCATGTCGAGGATGACCTGCGTCTCGTCTTCGAGCACGTGATCGGGCAGTCGGAACGACGGGATGTTCGAACGCATCAGACCGCCGGGCTTGTCGAACTGCTCGAACATCACGACCTCGTAGCCGAGTGGCAACAGGTCGTTGGCGACCGTGAGCGACGACGGTCCGGCCCCGATGCAGGCGATCCGTTTGCCGTTCTTCTCGGACGGGATGACCGGGAGTCGGTCCGCGACATCACCCTTCAGGTCCGCGGCGACGCGCTTGAGCCGACAGATGGCGACGGGCTGCCCGTCCACGCGGTCGCGACGGCACGCCGGCTCACAGGGGCGGTCGCAGGTGCGCCCGAGGATCCCCGGGAAGACGTTCGACTCTCGGTTCAACATGTAGGCGTCGTCAAAGCGACCCTGGGCGATCATCCGGATGTAGCCGGGTACGTTCGTGTGCGCCGGGCATGCCCACTGACAGTCCACGACCTTGTGGTAGTAGTTCGGATCCTGGTCGTTAGTCGGCTCCACGCAGCGTTCTCCTTCAGTGACGTAGTCCCGCGACGGGTGAAGATCCGGGAGGGGCCCGAATTCCACAATACTCCTCTTATTTCAGGACTTTGACCCGCCTCAGTCTTCGTCGACGCCTCCGCCCACACCAGTGCCAAAGGTCCCCAATGGCGCCGTGCCACGATCGCCGGGCCGGTCGACGCGAGCGATTCCATGCCAGTATGAGGTGACCAAATCGAAAGGAACACCATGACCGAAGAAGTTGATGGCGGACTGCCCGCGTTCGCTGACGCCGACGGCGCCGGGGTCGCGCATCGTGTGCTCGGCGACACGCTGCCCGTACTCGAGGTGCTGCTCAAATCCGGTCAGTCCGTGATCTCCCAGGGCGGCGAGCTCTCGTGGATGTCGCCCACGGTCGTGATGACGACCCAGACCGCGGGGGCCGGCGGCTCCGGATTCGTCGGCGTCTTGAAGCGCGCGGTCGCCGGTGGCACGATCTTCATGTCGCAGTACACGGCCTCGGCCGACGACGCGACGGTCGCGTTCGCCACGAAACTGCCCGGCCGGATCATGCCGATCAAAGTGGACGCCGAGAACGAGTACATGGTGTCGCGACACGGCTATCTGGCGAGCACCGACGGCGTGACGCTCAACATCGGCTTCCAACAGAAGTTGGGCGTCGGCGTCTTCTCCGGCAACGGCTTCATCCTCCAGCGCATCGCCGGGGCCGGCACCGCCTGGATCGAATTGTCGGGTGAAATCGTCACCTACGAACTCGCCGCCGGCGAATCGATCTTGGTGCACCCGGGGCACGTCGGACTCTTCGAGGCGAAGGTCACGCTGGACATCCAGATGGTGAAGGGCATCAAGAACATGTTCTTCGGCGCTGAGGCCCTCTTCCTCGCGAAGCTCACCGGACCGGGCAAGGTCCATCTGCAGACGATGACGCTGCCGGGACTCGCCCACGCGCTCCAGCCGTACATACCCGAACAGGGCAACAGCCCTGGCGGCGGTCTCGGGGGACTCGGGAGTTTGGCCAAGACGTTGAACATCGGATAGCGGTTCGTCGGCGCGAGCCAACTCGGCGCCGTAACGAAGTGACGTCTCACGAGACTGATACTCCCGTACGCTCAAAGTGGTGAGGAGGTGGCAGTGGACCACGGACCCGACAGTGCAGTGGAGACCGCCCCACCAGTTTCCGACGAGGAGCTGACCGCGATGGCGTTGGCGGCCGATCCGACGGTCAGGCTCGCGCCCGACGCGGTGCCCTGGGGCGGGGGAGATTCTCGCACGCCGTCGCTGTTGCCGAACTGGTACATGCCGTCGCCGTCGTATCACCTTCGGGGCCGATGGACGCGCGCCATCGTCATCACCTTGATCGTCGGTTTCCTCGTGATTGACGCGTTCGGGCTCTGCATCACGTCGGGTTTTCTCTCCTTCGCCTAAGACGGGCGGTTGTGCAGAAAGAGTCGCGACTCTCTGCGGCCTGACATCGATCCGGTGACGGAGCCTCTTCGCGTTTGCGGGTTAGAGCCCAGCGAACGTGGACCTCGTGCGTCGAGCCTTACGCGCGGTGACGATTGTTCGTCCGGGAATCTCCCCGCTTCCGGCGGACCTGCTTGCGGAGCTGAAGGATACGAACCGAACCCAGTGCCAGTGCCATCAGCGCACCCAGGATCACCGCGCCAAGGAGGGCCACCGAGAGGGGGAGCGTGCCTGAGAACGAAAAGAGGCTCACTTTGACGTCCTTCGGATTCTGAAACACGAAGACCAAGATGACGGCCAAGACGACCAGGACCGGGAGCAACCGTATCCACGCCCTCGACGTTCGAGTCGAAACGATCGTCTCCGAAGCGTGATCTTGTTCGAGTCCCGCCGCGGCCGACGCAACTGGCTCGGCGTTGGCGATAGGTTCATGACCTTCATCGTCTGGTTGGTTTCCCATGTGGTCCCCCTGTCGGCGGTTCAAGCGAAGCGGACTACGCCACGGAGCGACCGACTCATCAGGATGAACGATCCGCGGTGCTCTTGATTATGCAGCACTGATTGGAGCGTCGACGAATCGTCTCCAGACCCGACCAGAACGCCATTCAAGAACGACACCCGCGACCTGTTGTTTATTCGGCTTTGACTCACTGGCAAGAGCGTCCTTTAGAGTGAGAACGACTCTCAAAAAGGCGTGGCGAACTTGGCCGAACACCCACACGATCTCGGGACCTCGGGGTTCTCGGACGGCGAGCGCTACCAGAGGGCCCGACCGGATTATCCGCGCGACGCCGTCACGTTTCTGGTCGAATCGCTGGGTATCGACGATGACGCGCACGTACTCGACCTCGGCGCCGGCACGGGCATCTTCACCGGACAGTTGATCCCGTTCTGTTCGCGCATCACCGCGGTGGAGCCGACGCCCGGGATGCGCGAGGTGTTGAGCCAGCGCCTTCCGACGGTCAAGGTCCTCGACGGTCGCGACGTCGACATTCCCTTGGAGGACGCGTCGGTCGATTGCGTGGTCGTCGCACAGGCCTTCCACTGGTTCGACGCGCCGGTGGCACTGGAGGAGATCCATCGAGTCTTAGTCGACGGGGGCCGCCTCGGTGTCTTGTGGAACGAACGAGATGAAACGGTCCCGTGGGTCGCGGCGCTCGGTGAGGCGATGCGATGGCCCACGCACCAGCCGTACGAGGTGGGACAGGACTTCACCCCCGTATTGGCGTCTGGCCCGTTCGTCAACATCGAACGCAGGAAGTTCAGCCATCTCCAGCTCCTCGACCACGAAGGCCTGCTCCAACGCGTCCTCACAACGAGCTACATCGCGGTCCTCGATGACGATGAACAGCGATCGGTCTTGGCCGACGTCCGCTCGGTCGTGGACCCGCTTCCCGAGGTGATCGAATTGCCGTACGTCACCGACGTGTACCGGGCGACCGCCCTGCTGCGCTAGCCCGACGACGAAGCACTCAACGCGCGACGGCGAGGCCGAGCGCGTCCGTGGCCATCGTTTCCAGGATGGCGCGCGTCGCTTCCGTGTCGCGATGGGACGCGCTGTGCGGCGTCGAGTTGAGGAGACCGAAGACCGCTTGGATCCTCGTGCGCGCCGCGCTCTCCGTGAGCGCGGCGTCGACGTGGCGCAGTACCTCGACCCAGACCTCGAGATAGGCGCGCTGCAGTCGACTCACCGTTCGCGCGTCCTCCGGCGCGAGGTTGGTGAAGTCGTGGTCCTGGATTCGAATCAGCTCGCGATCGCGCAACGCGAATTCGGTGTGAAACGAAATGAGCGCCGCCAAGGCGTCGCGGGGCGACGCGCTGGCCGCGCGCCGCGTGCCCTGCTCGAGGAGTTGTTCGCTCACGTCGATGAGGAGACTGGCGAGCAGGGCCTCCTTGCTGGCAAAGTGACGGTAGACCGCCGGACCGCTCACACCGGCCTCGGCGGCGAGGTCCTCCATGGAGACCGCCCGAAAGCCCCGCTCGGCGAAGAGTCGAGACGCGGCCCGAACGAGCTGGAGGCGCCGTTCGGCCTTCATTCGACTTCGCCTGGTCACCTCACTCATTCGCCGTCATTGCCCTGGACGAGTCGGTCGATCGTTGGTACACTGTTTCAGTTAACCACAACTAACTCAAATGGGGGATTCACGTGGAGCGACTTTCGAGCGCCGTCGACCGTCACGGCGAATCCTTCGCGCGCAACCAGGCCGCGCAGCGCACGCTCGTCGACGAGCTCCGCGCGCGACTGGATCGGTACTCGCGCGGTCCCGACGCGTCGCGCGAGCGCCACGTCGCGCGGGGAAAACTCCTGCCCCGGGACCGGGTCGACACGTTGCTCGACCGCGGCAGTCCCTTCCTGGAGCTCTCACCCCTCGCCGCCTACCAGATGTACGACGACGAGGCGCCCGGCGCGGGCATCATCACGGGCGTCGGGCGTGTCAGCGGTCGCGAGTGCGTCATCGTCGCGAACGACGCGACGGTGAAGGGGGGCACGTACTACCCGATGACCGTGAAGAAGCACCTCCGCGCCCAGGAGGTGGCGCTGGCGAATCGACTGCCGTGCCTCTACCTCGTCGATTCGGGCGGCGCGTTCCTGCCCCGTCAAGACGAGGTCTTCCCCGATCGCGATCACTTCGGTCGGATCTTCTACAACCAGGCGCGGATGAGTTCGATGGGCGTCGCACAGATCGCGGCCGTGCTCGGTTCGTGCACCGCCGGCGGCGCCTACGTCCCGGCGATGTCCGACGAGTCGGTCATCGTGCGCGACCAGGGGACGATCTTCCTCGGGGGCCCACCGCTCGTCAAGGCCGCGACCGGTGAGATCGTGACCGACGAGGAGCTGGGTGGGGGACTGGTCCACGCGCGCACCTCCGGCGTCGTGGACCACCTGGCCGACGACGACGCGCACGCCCTCGCGATCGTGCGTTCGATCGTCTCGACGCTCGCGCCGAAGTGCGCCGCTCCCTGGGACGTCCACGAGAGCGCCGAGCCGGTGCAGGACCCGAGTGACCTGTACGGCATCGTGCCGTCGGACGCGCGCACGTCATACGACGTGCGCGAAGTGATCGCGCGTCTCGTGGACGCGAGCCTCTTCCACGAGTTCAAGGCCGAGTACGGCTCGACGCTCGTGACTGGATTCGCCCATCTCTGGGGACACCCGGTCGGGATCGTCGCGAACAACGGCGTCCTGTTTTCGGAGTCGGCGTTGAAGGGCGCGCACTTCATCGAGCTGTGCGACCGGCGGAAAGTGCCACTCGTCTTCTTGCAGAACATCACGGGGTTCATGGTGGGTCGCGAGTACGAGGCCGGTGGCATCGCCAAGCACGGCGCGAAGATGGTGAACGCGGTGGCGTGCGCCCGGGTGCCCAAGCTGACGGTCGTCATCGGCGGCTCGTTCGGCGCGGGCAATTACTCGATGTGCGGACGGGCCTATTCGCCGCGGTTCTTGTGGATGTGGCCGAACGCGAGGATCTCGGTGATGGGCGGCGACCAGGCAGCGGCCGTGCTGGCCACGGTGAAGCGCACGCAGATCGAAGGAACCGGCGCCATGTGGAGCGCCGACGAGGAAGAGGAGTTCCGCACGCCGATCCGGGAGCGCTACGAAGCCGAGGGCAACGCGTACTACTCGACCGCTCGACTGTGGGATGACGGCATCATCGATCCCCTGGAGACGCGCGACGTCCTCGGACTCGCGCTCTCGGTGTGCGCGAACGCGCCGCTCGAGGACGTCGCCTACGGCGTCTTTCGAATGTGAGCGAGATGTTCGACACGGTGCTCGTCGCCAACCGAGGCGAGATCGCGGTACGGATAATCCGAACCTTGCGTCGACTCGGCGTCCGGTCCGTCGCGACCTACAGCGACGCCGACGAGGGTGCTCGCCACGTGTTAGAGGCCGATGACGCGCTGTACCTGGGTGCGACGCCGGCCAGCGAGAGCTATTTGAACATTGAGCGCGTACTGGAGGCGTGCGCGCGCTCCGGCGCGAACGCCGTCCACCCGGGATACGGATTCCTTTCGGAGAACGCGAGCTTCGCCGACGCCTGCGTCGCCAGCGGCGTCGTCTTCATCGGTCCTACGCCCTTCGCTCTCCGAACGATGGGCGACAAGATCCAAGCGAAGTTACGCGTCGCGGCGTCGGGGGTGCCCGTTGTCCCCGGACGAGTCCAGCCGGGGATGACCGACGACGACCTGGCGAGGGCGTCATCGGAGATCGGCTTCCCCGTACTCGTGAAACCGTCGGCCGGCGGCGGCGGCAAGGGCATGCACGTGGTGGAGCGAGCGAGCGAACTCGACGACGCGATCCGCAGTGCGCGTCGAGAGGCGGCGTTGGCGTTCGGCGACGACACGCTGTTCATCGAACGTTACGTCGAGCGTCCGCGTCACGTCGAGGTGCAGGTCGTCGCCGACCAACACGGCACCGTCGTCCACCTGGGCGAGCGCGAGTGCTCCTTGCAACGTCGCCACCAAAAGGTCGTCGAAGAGTCGCCGTCACCACTCATCGACCACGACACACGCCGCCGGCTCGGTGCCGCGGCCATCGCCGCTGCGCGCAGCGTCGACTACACCGGCGTGGGAACGGTCGAGTTCATCGTCGCGTCCGCGCGGCCGGACGAGTTCTTCTTCATGGAGATGAACACGCGACTGCAAGTCGAACATCCGGTCACCGAGATGGTGACCGGACTCGACCTCGTCGAACAACAACTGCGGGTCGCCTGCGGTGAGCACCTGCGTGACGAGGTCACGTCGGCCCGCCCCACCGGGCACAGCGTCGAGGCGCGTGTCTACGCCGAGAATCCGTCGCGAGGGTTCCTGCCGACGAGTGGACGAGTGCTCGAGGTGCACGAGCCCACTGGCGACGGCGTCCGCGTCGACAGCGCGCTTCTCGAGGGCCTCGACGTGTCAACCGACTACGACCCGATGTTGGCCAAGGTGGTGACGTGGGGTCCCGATCGAAGCACCGCGCTCGAACGGCTCGCCGGGGCGCTCGAGGATACGGTGATCTTCGGCGTCGTGACCAATACCGCCTTCTTGCGCCGGCTGATTACCAGTGCCGACGTCCGAGCCGGCGATCTCGACACGGGACTCATCGAGCGAGAGGTCGCGTCGCTCGTGACGGACGAACCATCGACGTGGGCGCTCGCACTGTTCGCCCTGTCATGGCTCTCGCGGCTGACGCCGACGGGATCGCTCGTCGGTCCCTGGCGTGCCCTTCGGGGCTGGCGGAGCGGCGGTCGGGATCGTCCCTTAAGGATTCGCGCGGTGTCCGGCACGTCCGTGGTCGCCGTGGCGGTTGCCGGCACCCTCGAGTCGGCCACGATCTCACTCGACGGCGGCGATGAGATCGTGGCCGCGCTCGGTGATCACGGCGGACACCGGTACGTCGAGATCGACGGTGAAGCACGCCGCGCGCGGTATCGGATCGACGGTTCGACGACGTGGGTCAATGTCGCCGGCGAGACGTGGCCGTTCGTCGAAGAGGACGTCACGAGTCGCGAT
Organism: uncultured Acidimicrobiaceae bacterium; assembly: GCA_963802735.1. GTDB lineage: Bacteria > Actinomycetota > Acidimicrobiia > Acidimicrobiales > RAAP-2 > RAAP-2. The sequence continues at coordinate 54,192 of CAWDJY010000002.1, forward strand.
CGCACTTCGGCGGCGCTCTCCAACGACGTCCGCAGTCCCATGCCCGGCACGGTCGTGAGCGCGCGTTCGAGTGGCGACGTCCACGCGGGTGCGGCGCTCGTCGTCGTGTCGGCGATGAAGATGGAGCACGTCCTCGTGGCGCCACGTGATGGCGCGGTGGATATCCTTGTGCGAGAAGGCGATTCGGTGGTCGTGGACGAAATCGTGGCTCGGATGCGTCCGATCGCACCGACGGAGACCGGTTCGTGAGACGGCTCGAGAAGGCGGTGAAGGAATGAACAAGGTTTTCGCCAGCGCGGCGGACGCCGTTCACGACGTCGTGAACGGATCATCCATGGCCGTCGGCGGCTTTGGGCTCTGTGGGCTACCGTCGGCGTTGATCGAGGCCGTACTCGCGTTGGGCGTGCGTGACCTCGTGACCGTGAGCAACAACTGCGGCGTCGACGATTTCGGACTGGGGATGTTGCTGCGCGAGAAACGCATTCGCCGCACGACCGGTTCCTACGTCGGCGAGAACCGCGAATTCGCCCGGCAGTACTTGTCGGGTGAACTCGAAGTGGAACTCGTTCCCCAGGGCACGTTGGCCGAACGCCTGCGCGCCGGCGGCGCGGGCATCCCCGCCTTCTACACGCCCGCGGGCGTGGGCACCCAAGTCGTGGACGGGGGACTGCCCCTGCGGTACGGTCCCGACGGTTCGATCGCCCTGGCCTCGGAGCCGAAGGAGGTCCGACTCTTTGACGGCACCGAGTACGCGTTGGAGCGCGCGATCATCTGTGACTTCGCTCTCGTGCACGCGCGCGTGGGGGACCGTCACGGCAATCTCATCTACGAGAAGGCCGCGCAGAACTTCAATCCGCTGTGCGCCCAAGCCGGTCGCGTCACCATCGCCGAGGTGGAAGAGCTCGTCGAACCGGGTGAGATCGATCCGGCCGAAGTCCACACGCCGGGCATCTTCGTCCAGCGCGTCGTGGTCGCGGCGGATCCGGACAAACGAATCGAACGCCGCACCGTGCGCCGTGCCGCTGATGGTGGGGGGAGCGACTGATGGCGCTCTCCCGCGACGAGCTCGCCGCCCGCGTCGCCGCCGAACTGCGCGACGGCGACTACGTCAACCTCGGCATCGGCATGCCGACCCTGGTGCCGAACTTCTTGGGCGCGGACATCACCGTGGTGCTGCACTCGGAGAACGGGATCCTCGGTGTCGGTCCCTACCCCGACGAGGACCACGTGGATCCCGACTTGATCAACGCCGGCAAGGAGACGGTCACGACGCTGCCGGGCGCCTCGTTCTTCGATTCGGCGGCGTCCTTCGCCATGATCCGCGGCGGTCACATCGACGTCGCGGTCCTCGGCGCGATGGAGGTCTCGGAGTCCGGCGACCTCGCCAACTGGATCGTGCCGGGAAAGACCGTCAAGGGCATGGGCGGCGCGATGGACCTCGTGCACGGCGCGAAGCGGGTCATCGTGATGATGGAACACGTGACCCGTGAGGGCGAGCACAAGATCGTCCGGGAGTGCTCGCTGCCGCTGACCGGGAAGCGGTGCGTCCATCGCGTCATCACGGACCTCGCGGTCATCGACATCGATGAGGACGGACTCGTCCTGCGTGAGACCGCGCCGGGGGTGAGCGTCGATGAGGTGCGCGCGGCCACCGGACCAGATCTGAGGCTGGACCTATGAGCGACGCCGCGCGTCCGGTCTACGAACAGCGAGGCCTCTGGTACGAAGAGTTCGAGGTGGGCGCCCTCTATCGTCACGCGCCGGGCCGCACCGTGAGCGATGCGGACAACATCGTGTTCTCCACCCTGACGATGAACCCGCAGGCCCTGCACCTCGACGGGGCGTGGTCCGCCCAACAGCCCTTCGGCCAACGACTCGTCAACAGCCTCTTCACGCTCTCGACGCTCGTGGGTCTCTCGGTCGCCCAACTGACCCAGGGCACCATCGTCGCCAACCTCGGATTCTCAGAGGTGGTCTTCCCGAAGCCGGTCTTCCACGGCGACACCCTCTACGCCGAGACGGTCGTGCTCGAGAAGCGACTCTCGTCCAGTCGGCCCGGCACGGGCATCGTCACTTTCGAGCACACGGCACGCAATCAGCACGGCGAGGTCGTGGCGGTGGCGAAACGTTCCACCATGGTCCTCACGGGGCCGGCGTGAGTTGGACGCCGCTCGGTCCGGCGTTGCTCTTTTGTCCCGCTGACCGTCCTGACCGGTTTGCCAAGGCCGCGGCCGCGGCCGACATGGTCATCCTCGACCTCGAAGATGGCGTGAACCCGGCCGATCGCGCCGGCGCGCGACGAGAAGTCATCGAGAACCTGCTCGACCCGCAGCGCACGATCGTGCGCGTGAATCCGGTCGACTCCGCGGACTTCGCCCTCGATCTCGACGCCCTCGACAAGACGCCCTACGCCATGGTCATGTTGTCCAAGACCGAGTCGCGGGTCCAGGTCGAGGTGCTCGCGGGTCGCGGCGTCATCGCCCTATGCGAAACCACTAAAGGCGTCCTCGCCGCGTCGGCCATCGCCGCGGCCGAGTCGACGATCGCCCTCATGTGGGGCGCCGAGGACCTACTCGCGTCGCTCGGCGGTCGAACGAGTCGTGACGAACGCGGTCACTACCGCGATTACGCGCGTTTCGCTCGGTCCCAGGTCCTGCTCAGCGCGCGCGCCCATGACCGCGCGGCTATTGACGCGATCTACCTCGATATCGCCGACGTCGAGGGCCAGCGCGAGGAGGCCCTCGACGCCGCGGCGTCAGGATTCTGCGCGACCGCCTGCATCCATCCGTCGCAGGTCGCCGTCGTGCGTGCGGCCTACCGTCCGAGCGACCACGAGATCGCCTGGGCGTCCGGTGTCATTCGCGCGGCCCGAGACGAGCACGGCGTGTTTCGCTACGAGGGCAAGATGATCGACGCGCCGCTACTGCGCCACGCCGAACAGATCCTCTCGAGCGCGGGTCGCCCCGACGGCGAGCCGGTCGGTTAGACCCCGCTGGGGTTCAGTGACGCCGATTGCGTGTGCATGCTCTTGGTGACGGTGCAGACCGTGGTGCGGATCGGCACCGCGCCGATGAGTGAGTGATTACCGGCCAACGCCACGCGGACGGCGTTCACGTTCGCGGCTCGACACAACGTGCCGGGCCAGTTCGCCGTGTCGCCGATGCCGAGCGGCACGTACGCCGCACGACCGTTGGTGGCCACCACCTTGGTCTGGCTCGTGATGTACACGTTGGACCACGGTCCGACGTAGCTGGCGCTCGTCGTGTTGAATCCGCGCGCCACGACCGGCGCGACGGTGCACTCGGGACCGTTGTTCACGAGCTTCAACGTGTAATAGAACGTGCCGGCGGCGCCTTCGGGCTGTCCGGACAGCGAGACGTGCAGATGGCTCGCCCGACAGATCGGGAACGCCGTCAACGACACCGGCTGGCCCGCGACGGGACGTGGTCGCGGACTCGTGGCGCCGCCGGCGACGGCCCAGGCCACGCCGGCCGCCGCGACGATCGACGAGACGACCGCGGCGATGACGCGCTGGCGTCGGCGCTGTCGGCGCCGGGCCTCTTCGATGAGCAGTTGCTCGGCCTCGCGGTGCTCGAGGGGACCGGTCGTCGGCTCGGGCGGACGAACTGGTGTTACTGCGGTTAGAACTTGGCTCATGGTCGATCTCCGGGCTAGTGATGAACTCCGCTTTGGTGCTACTCTATCTAGCACCATGCTGAGTGTCAAGTTGACCCCCGAAGAATCGGTCGCCCTGCACGATCAGGTCGCGGCGGAACTTCGTCGAGCGATCGCCGACGGCGAGGCCCGCCGCGGCGAGCGTCTGCCACCCGCGCGCGACCTGGCCGCGGTGTTGAACGTCAACTCCAACACCGTCCTTCGAGCGCTTCGCATGCTGCGCGACGAGGGGCTGCTCGAATTCCGTCGCGGCCGCGGCATCACCGTGTCGGGTTCCCCCGAGGTCGGCGCCGTGGTGACCCGAGCGCGTGAGCTCATCGACTTCGCGAGGGGACACGGCTATCGACGAGACGAGCTCGCTCGATTGATCGAGTCATTGCCGTAACGACGGCGCGGACTACGTGTCTTGGGACGTCGTGATCTCGACGCCGGCCGCCGTCATTTCTTCGATCGCCGATCGCGTGGTGTCGGGGGCGACGCCGGCGCACAGATCGAGTGCCACGGCGACGTTCAATCCCAGTTCGCGCGCGTCGAGGGCCGTCGCCCGCACGCAGTGATCGGTCGCGAAGCCGACGATCGTCACGTCGTCGACGCCGGCCCCCCGGAGCTCGTCGGCCAGCGTCAATCCGTTCTCACTGCGGCCCTCGAATCCGGAGTACGCGCCGCCGTGCATTCCTTTGTGGATGACGATGTCCCAGTCTTGGTCTGCGAGGGCGGCGTGGATCTGCGCGCCGCTCGTGTCCGCGGCGCAGTGGACCGGCCAGGTCGTCTCGAAGTCGGGTTCATTCGACCAGTGTTCGCCCGGATCGAGGTGCCAGTCCTGCGTGACCACCTTCACGGCGAATTCGTCGCCGTGCGTGACGAGGTATCGCGCGATCCGCTCGGCGGTGCGCGTCGCACCGTCGACGGGAAGAGGGCCACCTTCGAAGAAGTCGGGTTGGGGGTCGACGACGATGATCGCCCGAACTTTCTGTGACGAATCATCGACGGACATTACGACTCACTCGTTCGGTGGTGTCGCGACGACGTCGCTTCTGAGCACCGGAGCACCCGCTTCGAGTACGAACGCCGAGCGCGGGAGTTCCGCGGTCGCCGTCTTCGCGTTGGCGCGGGCGATCTCGAGCGACGGGTCGACGACCACGATTCCGTGTTCGACCAGGAGGTGCGAGAGCGCTCGGTGATCCCCACTCGGTGCCGCTCCAGCGTCGCGGGCCACGATGAACTCCGTCGTCGCCACGCCGTCCTCGTAGAGACGGTAGGCGTCCTTGGCGCTACCGCTCGACAGTTTTCCGATCGATCGCTTGGCGACCGGACGCATCACGGCACCGTCTTCGATCGCGACCAACTTGAAGACGAACCCCGGCGGTGCGTAGCCGGTCACGAGCTTGGTGCCGACGCCGAACGTGTCGACGGGCGCGTCGCTCGCCAACAACGCCGCGATCGCGAACTCGTCCAGATCGCCGGTCACGACGATCTTCACGTCGGTCGCGCCGCGTTGATCGAGCAGTTTCCTGGAGCGGCGCGTCGAGTCGGCCAGGTCACCGGAGTCGATGCGAATGGCCCCGAGACCGCTCCCGGCGACGTCCAGCGCCAGTTCGGTGCCGGCCTCGGTGTCGAAGGTGTCGACCAGGAGCGTCGTGCCCGGTCCCTGGGCGCGGACCTGCGCTTCGAAGGCGTCACGTTCACTGCGGTGCGCCAAGACGAAGGCGTGCGCCGCGGTACCCGCCGTTGGCACCCCGTACAGTTTGCCGGCGGCGAGGTTGCTCGTCGCGTCGAATCCCGCGACGTAGGCCGCTCGGGCCGCCGCCACGGCGGCGTCCTCGTTGGTCCGTCGCGACCCCATTTCGATCAGGCGACGGCCCCGGGACGCGTGGACGACGCGCGTGGCCTTGGTCGCGACGCCGGAGTCGTAGTTGAGGATGGAGAGCGCCAGGGTCTCGAGGACGAGGTCGCAGAATCGTCCCTCGATCCGCAGGACCGGCGAGAGCGTCGTGAAGACCTCACCTTCGGCGTACCCGTAGACATCGCCGTTGAACCGGTAGGACGAGAGGTAGGCAGCCAGTTCAGCGCTGACGACGCGTTCACCCACGAGCCAGTCGAGCGTCGCTGCGTCGAAGGAGAACGAGGAGAGCGCGTCGAGGAGTCGACCGGTTCCACCGACGACGCCATAGCGGTAGCCGTTCGGCAGTGCACGCGTGAACACCTCGAACGTCGCCTTCGCGTCGATGACGCGCGAGGTGAGCGCGCCGTCCAGCATGCTCAACTCGTATCGGTCGGTGTAGAGGGACTCCGGTGCCTTCATCTCGGTCGAGCTGGGGACTTTCTCTCTGGTCGAGGCTCGCGCTCTCGTAACGCCGAGAGTACCGCACGACGCGTCCTTCATCCGCCGGATCTCGATGGCTCCACGTGCTCGCGCAAGGTGCGTCGGTACAATTGAGGGCCGACGGCAATTGAGGGAGCACCATTGACGAGTGAGACCGGTGCGTCCGCCGATTCTCCGGACTCGTCGATCTCACGGGACCTCCGTCGACGACTGATCAGTGGACTCGCACTCGCGCCGGCCGGCGCCAACGTCATCATGCAGTTGTCGCGGTTGCCCATCGGACACGCCATCGCCGAAAGCAAGGTCGACAGCGGCTCCCTTCGACGTCATCCGCTGAAACGCACCCGCACGACGCTCGCGTTCATCATGATCGCCCTCTTCGGCACCGTGCAGGAGAAGTCCGCGATGCGACGCGAGATCAACGCGCAACATCGACTGGTCCATTCCGAGCGCGACGACCCCGTCGCCTACGACGCGTTCGATCCCGAGCTGCAACTCTGGGTTGCCGCGTGCATGTTCCAGGGCGTAATCGACACCGTCACGTTTCTCTACGGCCCAGTGGATGACGTTGGCTACGCCGCGCTGTTGGCCGAGTGCGCCCCCTTCGCGACGACGCTTCAAGTCAGCGCGTCGCGGTGGCCGAGTGACCGCGCGAGCTTCGCGGCGTACTGGTCGGGCGCGTTGGACGACGTCCACATGGACGACGTCACGCGCGCGTACCTCCGGGGCCTCGCGTCACTGGAGTTCCTTCCGGCGCCGTTCGCCCGGATGCTGGGGCCGAGTCACCGATTCCTCACCGTCGGATTCCTGCCGTCGCCCTTTCGCGAGGAGTTGGGACTGCGCTGGACGTCAAAGGACCAGGCTCGATTCGCGCACGTCACGTCGTGGGTCGCCGCCGTCAATCGTCGCTTGCCGACGGTCCTTCGAGAGTTCCCCTGGAACGTCGTTCTGTACGACACGCGCCGACGGATCGCTCGCGGTCGCGACGTCCTTTGATCGGTCGAAGAGCCGTACTTTTCCTGGGCGACGTCGATGAGCGCGGTGCTGATACGGGTCATTCGACGAGGGCATAGCCTTCGAGAAACACGAAAGTTGATCATGTCATTAGGCACCGGTCCCGATCCCAATCGATTCGCCACCAAGTTGTTCAACGGACTGCCGACGCGGTACGACCGACTCGGCTATCTGCTGTCGATGGGTCAGGATCGCCGGTGGCGTTCGGCGGTCGTCGACAAGGTGCACGCGAAACCCGGTGAGCTCGTGCTCGACGTGGCGACCGGAACCGCCGGCGTCGCGCTGGCGCTCCGCGCCGCCACGGGCGCCGAGATCACGGGCATCGACCTCAACGCCAACATGCTCGAGAACGCCCGAGTGAAGTTGGCGCGGCGGGGCGAAGCGGGCGTGCGACTGGTGCAGGGTCGCGCGGAAGACCTTCCCTTCGCCGACGCCACCTTCGATGACGTGACCTTCACGTATCTCCTTCGCTACGTCAAGGACCCCGCGGCGACCGTGGCCGAGCTCGCACGAGTCCTCAAACCGGGTGGCGTGCTCGCGGGCATGGACTTCTACGTCCCGCCGTCACGTTTCTGGCGCCCCCTGTGGTGGTGTTACACCCGCTGGGTCCTCCCGCTCGGCGGTCTGCTCACGGGGGGACGAGAGTGGTACGAGGTGGGCCGTTTCCTCGGGCCCAACATCGAGGGCCACTACGAGCTTCACCCGCTCGCAGCGATCGTCGAGTACTGGAAGGCCGCCGGCCTGGTGGACGTGCAGGCGAAGCCGATGTCGCTCGGGGGCGGACTCGTCATGTGGGCGACCAAGGAGAGCGGTGGCTAAGAGCGTCGAAGGCCCGGCCTTCTACGCGACCGGTCGGCGCGGCACGTGGCGCGACGTGCGGGCGGTCCTCCACCCGCCCTACACGGCGTGGCATCTCTCCTACGTCGTGCTCGGCGCCATGATCGCGCCGCGCGTGAATTGGACGACGCTCGTCGCCACCCTGCTGGCCTTCTTCCTCGCGGTCGGGATCGCGGCGCACGCACTCGATGAACTGCGGGGTCGTCCGCTCGGTACCGCGCTGCCCGCGTGGCTCTTGGGCGGGGCCGCCGCCGCGGGACTCGGTGGGGCGGTCGCCCTCGGCGCGCTCGGCATCACGCGTATCGGAGTCGGTCTGCTCGCCTTCATGGTCGTGGGGTCCTTCTTCGTGCTCGCCTACGACCTGGAGCTCTTCGGCGGGCTGGTCCACACGGACCTGGGCTTCGCGGTGTCCTGGGGGGCGTTCCCGGTACTCACCTCCGCGTACGCCCAGACCTCGACGATCTCGTGGTCGGCGGTCGTGCTCGCCGCCGCCGCGGCCTTGCTCTCGGCGGCGCAGCGCAACCTCTCGAATCCCGTGCGAATGATTCGACGACGCGTCACTTCCGTCGACGGTGAGATCCGCTTCGCCGACGGCACCGTTCGCCCCATCGATCGAGAATTCCTGCTCGGTCCGTCGGAGCGCGCGCTGCGTTCGCTCTCCGTCGCCATGATCGCGTTATCGGTGGCCTTCGTGCTCGTTCGTCACCACTGACGCGGCGACCTCAGTCAATCGAGTGGATGAACCCCTTGATCACCGTGGCCGCCTCGCGGGGCGCTTCGAGCGCCCACCAGTGTCCGACACCCGAGAGCGTGGCTTCTTGAGCGCCCAAAGTCCTGGCCACGTCCTTCGACATCGCTTCGTCGCCGAAGGAGTCCAGTTCGGCGAAGAGGATCAAACCGGGGGCCGTGGTCGGCGCGAACTGTGCGCCCCACGACGCGAACACGTTGGGCGTCGCCGATCGATAGAGGTCGAGGATACACGTGGCCATCGTGTCGTCGGACCACGAGGCCAGGGTCAACGCGTCATCGTGACCGAGGTGGAACGTTTCGAAGGCCTCGGCCAACGTCTCGAGCGGCATCTCGCGCACGGCCTTGAAGTAGGCCTCGCCTTCGTCGGGCGTCTGCCAGACTTGTGCGAACTGGTGCCACTTGACGTCGGGGTGGACGCCGTTGGCGATATCGGCGGTCCACGAACGCAGTAGCTCTGCGCGCGTCGTCGCGATTCGGTAGGCGAGCAGCGCTCCCCAGTCGTGACCGACGAGGTCGACCGGCGCGTCGAACTTTTCTAACTCGGTGATCAGCCAGTCGGCGTAGTCATCCTTGGTCGCGCCGAATCCCTCGGGTCGCTCGCACCCGAAGCCCGGCATCGAGAGGGCGACGGTCTCTTCATCGAACTCGGCGCGCACCTTGTCCCAGAGCGCGGACGTCTCGGGGACGCCGTGAAGGAAAACGATCATTGACGAAGAGTACTCACGGAGAGGGTGGCTGGCGCACTCGACGGGCGTTGCGTGTTAGGCGACTTAGGGGGGTCCGTTGCCGTTCCCATTCCCGGGGCCGTTGCCGTTGCCGTTGTTGGGAGTGGTCGTGGTCGTCGTGGTGGTCGTTGAGGACGACGGCGTGGCCGCGGCACTGAGACCCAAGGCGTTGGCCAGGGTCTTGAGGTCGGCCTGGAGGATTGTCCCGTAGGCGGGTGTGACGTAGCCGTTGGCGAGTCCGTTCACGATCGTCGTGGCCACGCCCTGGAGGTCGTTGGCGGCGGCTTGGGCGTTGCCGGACGTCAGGTCGGTCACCGCCTGCTGTGCCCCGCCCGTGATGGACTGGGCGACTTGCGGACCTATCGCGTGCGCGCTCTGTCCGGCGACGACGTCGTTCACCAAGTTGGTGAGCGAGTGCGAGACTGAGGGCAGCGTCGTGGTCGTCGTCGTTGCTTCGGTGGTCGTGGTCGCGACCGTGGTCGTCGTGACCGGGGGACTCTTCGACCCCAACGCGAAGGCAATCCCCAGTCCACCGAGGATCGCGATGAGTGCGAGGAGGGCGATCAGCCACGTGTTGCGTGTTCCGCTGGAGCTCTTCGGTGGCGTTCGCGTCGCTGGGGGTGCCGGGCGTGGCCCGATGATCGACGTCTCGCCGTCTTGCCCCCCTCGTGACGCGCGCGGATCGCCGACGATCGTCGTGACGTCGCTCAACGACGTCGGCCGGACCCAGGGAGCGCGAAAGGCCGGCGTCGCGAGCATCGTCGACACGTCGAGCGCGCTGAGGCGATCGTCCGGCGTCGGCGCGAGCATCCCGGTCAGGAGTAGTCGCCACGGCACGGGGAGTCCCTCGGGCAAGGACACGGGACCGGACATCCGCCGGGCGAGGACTTGGCTCGGTGTGCCGGCGTAGACGCGTTCGCCGGTCAGGCACTCGAGCAGGACGATCCCGAGTGACCAGACGTCGGCGCTCGGACCGACAGCGTGGTTCTCCAACTGCTCCGGGGCCATGTAGGTGGCGGTGCCGAGCATCGTGCCGGTCACGGTGAGCGTGGAGGCATCCACCAGCCGCGCGATACCAAAGTCAGTCAAACGCGCCAAGCCGTCGGCGCCAATCAGGATGTTGGCCGGCTTGACGTCACGATGGACGACGCCCTGCGCGTGGGCGTAGGCCAGCGCGTCGGCGAGCGACGAGCCGATCGAGGCCGTCTCGGCCGCCGTGAGCGGGCCCTGGCGCAGTGCCTGGTCGAGGCTGGGGCCGTCGACGTACTCCATCACGAGGTAGGCCATGTCGCCGTTGACGCCGGTCTCGAAGAGCTGCACCAACCCGGGGTGCGAGAAGCGACGAAGGGCCTGGGCTTCTTGGGCGAGGCGTTGCGCGTACTCGCGGTCCGGTGAGCGAACGATCTTGATCGCGACGTCCGTTTGGTTCACTTCGTCGACCGCGCGAAAGACGTCCGACATCCCGCCGCGACCGAGCAGGGTACCGAGGCGGTACCTCCCGTCGAGCAGTTCGCCGGTCGTACTCATCTCGTCAACGCCAAACCTTCCACTGTGTGTCGCTTCCCGCTGGACGTCACGAAGCGTTCGAAATCAAGAATCCTGATCGCGAGTGCTGGTGCCTTGTTCGCCAAGGCGACGTGAGATTGCACTGAAATGATGACAACAATCTATCGAACGACGCAGATTTCGCCATCGGGTCACCTCGATTCGTGCTCGAAACGAGAAAAGGACTTAAGTCATCAGAGGGGCGACGTTTTTTCTCGCGAACTCTGGAATACGTTGGCCGTACGCGATGAAAACGCGAGGAACGGGTGAATCGCCGTGACGCGGTGACCGGCCTCGCGACCGAGAGCGAGAAGGGAAAAATTGTCAAAAATCCGGTCGTCGCAAAAGCGTTGTAAACGCTTACTTTTGGATGATTGTGTTGGAGTTTCCGTACAGAACAAGGGTTTTACTGACTTGACAGGGTAAGTGCCTCTGTGTATTTTGTAAGCGGTTACAGAGGCGACACTGCGTTGTCGATGTTGGGGGAACCGAGAGGAATTACGTGGTTGATTCGCAACCAACGATTTACGACGTGGCCCAACGGGCGGGCGTCTCCATTGCCACCGTCAGCCGAGCTCTCAACTCCCTTTCTTCGGTTCGACCCGCGACGCGCGACAAGGTCTTGGCCGCCATGCGCGAATTGGAGTTCGTTCCCAACTCCGTGGCGCGCGGTCTCTCGAGCGGCAAGCACTGGATCCTCGGTCTCGTGTTCATGCAGACGGCGGTCGACAACAACGTCCTCGCCGTCGAAGAGGCGAGCCTGCTCTACACCGACATCGTGATCCGCGGCGCCGAAGCTCGCGCGGCGTCGCACGGGTACTCACTCCTCCTCTGTGGCGCGGGTGAGAACCACCCGGCCGGCATGACGCCACTGATGAACCTGACCGGAACGGTCGACGGGCTGATTGTGCTGGACCGCGTCATGACCGAGGACGACGTCGCCGACCTCTCTCGTCGGATCCCCGTGGTCCTGCTCGCCGGGGCCGGTGACTCGTCGGCGGCCATCACCGTGCGCGTCGACAACGAGCAGGCCATGCGCAGCCTCGCCGAACATTTCATCGACGTGCACCACGTGCAGCGCGTCGGGTTCGTATCCGGCCACGAGGGTAGTCCGGACAGCGTGGCGCGCGAGCAGTCGTTCAAGCGGACAATCGCCGAGGGCGGCGCGATCCTGGCGGACATCGACATCCTCAAGTCCGATTGGACGTCGGCGGGCGGCGAAGCGGCGATGCGAGCGCGACTCGCGCTGGACGAGCCTCTGCCCGAGGTCTTCGCGTGCGCGAATGACCAAACCGCCGTGGGCGTGATCTACGCGCTGCACGCCGCGGGACTGCGGGTGCCCGAAGACGTCCTGGTGACCGGGTTCGATGACATCACCTTGACGAGGTACTTCAAGCCGCCACTCACGACCATCCGCCAATCGGGCAGCCTCCTGGGCGAGGTCGCCGTCGACGCGTTGGTCGCCACGTTGGACAAGTCAGAACTGGCCCAGCGCACCGTCGTGCTGCCCACCGAACTGGTGGTGCGAGAGAGCTGCGGCTGCGCGCCGGCGACGGAGTCCCCCACGGAGATCTACAAGATGGTCACGACACCCTCGATGGCGGTGAGCTGAGCATGCGACTCATCGGCCGACGGCTCGCGCTCTACACACTGACGTTCTGGGTGGCCATCACGGTCAACTTCTTGTTGCCGCACTTCATGCCCGGCAATCCGATCCAGACGATGATCGGCAAACTGACCGGGAACGTCACCTCCGCCGAGATCAGAGCCATCAGGCTTTCCTTCGGCGGCGGGCTCAACCAGAGCCTGCTGTCGCAGTACGTCACGTACCTCGGACAACTCGTACACGGCAACCTCGGCTTCTCGCTCACGCTGTCCGAGCCGGTCAGCGCGGCCCTCCGCTCCCACGTGCCGTGGACGATCGGCCTCATCGGCATCTCGCTCATCATCAGCTTCTTCGTGGGCACGTTGTGCGGCGCCCTGCTGGGGTGGACCCGCGGTTCGCGACTCGATTCGTTGATCCCCACGGCGACCTTCTTCCAGGCCGTCCCGTACTTCTTCCTGGCGACGGTGATGATCCTGTTCTTCGCCAGTGACCTTCACTGGTTCCCTACGCAGAACGCGTTCAATGAGTACGCGATACGACCCGGCTTCGACTGGGCCTACATCGCGAGCGTCTTGCGGTACGCCGAACTGCCGGTGATCTCCATCGTCCTGAGTTCCGTCGCGGGTTGGATGCTCGGCATGCGCAACATGATGATCACGATGGTGGCCGAGGACTTCGTCCTCATGTCGATCGCCATGGGTCTGCCCAAGCGCAAGGTGATCTGGGCGGCGGCGCGAAACGCCGTGCTGCCCAGCATCGCGAACCTGTCGTTGGCCATCGGACTCGTGGTGTCCGGGGCGCTCCTCGTCGAACTGGTCTTCAACTATCCCGGGGTCGGCGACCTCCTCTTGAACGCCGTCCAGAGCCAGGACTATCCCCTGATTCAAGGCATCTTCCTGTGCATCACCTTGGCGGTGCTGGGGGCCAACCTCTTAGCCGACCTCTTTTACCTTCTCCTTGATCCTCGAACCAGGACCGAGGTGGCGCCGTGAAGAAGTTGCGCTTCCCGCGTTCTCCCAAGGTCATCGTGGGGTTGGTCGTCCTCGGATTCTTCCTCGTGCTGATGGTCATCGGTCCGTACATCGCGCCCTACAGCCCGGACAACACGTCCTTCGCTCCGCTCCTCACCCCGTCAGCGCACCATTGGTTCGGCACGACCAGTCTCGGACAGGACATCTTCTCCCAGACGCTCGTCGGCGCGAGGGCGACGATGGTCGTGGCCCTCATCGCGGGACTCGTCGCGACCCTGTTGTCGATCGTCATCGGCGTCTCCGCGGGTTATCTCGGAGGGTTCAGCGATGACGGACTGTCGCTCTTGTCGAACGTCTTCCTGGCGCTGCCCGGGCTGCCACTGCTGATCGTGATCGACAGTTACCTGCCCGTGAACAGTCGATCGAACTCTCTCCTGATCGGGCTGATCATCTCGTTGACAGGTTGGGCCTGGGGTGCGCGCGTCTTGCGCGCGCAGACGATGTCGCTGCGCAACCGCGACTTCGTCGAGTCGTCACGAATCATCGGGGAGAAGCGCCTTCGAATCATGTTCTCCGAGATAGCGCCGAACCTCCTGCCCATCCTGGCCTCGTCACTGCTCTTCACCATCCTCTACTCCATCGGCGCCTACGTGACCTTGGCCTATATCGGCCTGACGAGTTCGTCGGTGTGGAACTGGGGCACCATGCTCTTCTGGGCGCAGTCGAACAACGCACCGCTCTCCGGTGAGTGGTACTGGTTCGTGCCGCCGGGCATTTGCATCGCGCTGGTCGGCACGAGCCTGGCGCTCCTCAACTTCGGCATCGACGAGTTCATCAACCCGCGACTTCGCGCCGGTGGGCTGAGCGGACGTCAGCGTCGGCGCCTGGGCCTCCCGCGCCGCCAGCGCCTCGGACTCACGCCGGTCATGCGTTCGGCGACGACCGCACCACGACTAACGGCCACGACACAAAGTCCGGTGACGCCATGACGACCGAATCGATGGGCGTGAACGACATGACGGTGACCGAGATGCCGCCGTTGGCGTTGCCGACGACGACCTACGGCCCGATCGCGGCGACCACGCACAGCGACGCCGCGATGGGAGAACGCATCCTCGACGTGCGCAACTTCAGCGTGGACTACGGATGGGGTGAGAGCGCGGTGCGCGCCGTCGACGACGTCGACGTCCACATCGATCGTTCCAAGGTCCTCGGGATCGCCGGCGAGAGCGGGAGTGGCAAGTCGACCCTCGTCTACGCGATCACCCGTCTGCTTCGTGCACCGGGCGTGATCAAGGGCGGCGAGGCGCGCTTCAATCTCGGCACTGACGACGACGGGGAGCACGTGATCGACCTCGTGGAGGCGAGCGAGCGCGAACTGCGCGCCGTCCGGTGGTCGAGCATCTCCATCGTGCTCCAGAGTGCACTGAGCGCCCTCAATCCCGTCATTCGGGTGGGTCGCCAGTTCGAACAGGTTCTCACGACCCATCGAAAGGAGATGTCGAAGGACCAACGTCGCGCGCGCGCGGCGGAACTCTTGGGAATGGTAGGACTCAGCGAAGACCGCCTCGATCGATTCCCCCACGAACTCTCCGGTGGCCAGCGCCAGCGCATCATGATCGCGCTCGCCCTCACGCTCGATCCCCAGCTCGTCATCATGGACGAGCCCACGACGGCGCTCGACGTCGTCACCCAGCGCGAGATCATCAGCGAGCTGTTCGAACTGCGCTCGCAATTCGGGTTCGCGATGATCTTTATCACGCACGACCTCTCGCTGCTCACCGAATTGGCCGATGAGATCGTCGTGATGTACGCCGGCAGGTTGGTCGAGCGGGCCACGGCGCGAGAGCTCTACGAATCGCCGCGGCACCCCTACACGCTGGGGCTGCTCAACTCCTTCCCGCCCATGCACGGCGCGCGATCGGAACTCACGGGCATTCCGGGGTCGCCGCCGGACCTGGCGCACCTGCCGACCGGCTGCACGTTCCATCCGCGCTGTCCTTACGCGATGGCGCGTTGCTCGAACGAATCGCCGCCGCTCGTCGAGATCGGAAGTTCCGGGAGGTCGGTGGCCTGCTGGTTGCACGTGACCGGTGCCGAACGGGCCGTCCCGGTCGAACTCAGTCGCACCCTGAAGTCGGGCCCCGTCGGGGAGGTGTCATGAGTGACGTGACCAAGTCCTCGGCACAGCTCTCGGCGCGTCACCTCACCCGTCATTTCTCGGTGCGTACACCCGGTCGGCTCCTCAGCGCCAAGCGCATCGTGCGCGCGGTCGACGACGTCAGTCTCGACCTGGAGGCGGGCAAGGTCGTGGCGGTCGTGGGCGAGAGCGGTTCGGGCAAGTCGGTCCTGGCGCGAATGTTGGCGCGCATCATCACGCCGACGTCCGGTGACCTGGTGTTGCAGGGAACGCCCATCGCGATCAAGTCCAAGCGGACGCTCGAGTACGCCTCGCAGGTCCAGTTAGTCCTCCAAGACCCCTTCGCGTCGATGAACCCCGTCCACCGCATGAGTCACAACCTGCTGCGACCGCTGCTCATCCACGGTGCCTCGAAGCAAGACGCACCGGCGATGGCCGAGGCGGCGTTGCGACGCGTCTCGCTCGAGCCACCGGGTCGCTTCCTCGAGAGCTACCCGCACGAACTCTCCGGAGGTCAATTGCAGCGCGTCTCCATCGCGCGCGCGCTCTGCATCGAGCCCAAGGTGTTGCTCGCCGACGAACCGATTTCCATGCTAGACGTCTCGGTTCGCCTCGGCGTCCTCAATCTCCTGCGCGGCCTCTGCGACAACGACCAGCTCGCCATCCTCTACATCACCCACGACATCGCCTCGGCGCGCTACATCGCCGATTCGATCATCGTCATGTACGCCGGACAGATCGTGGAGCAGTCGAAGGGCACCGGCCTTGTGGACGAGCCGACGCACCCCTACACGCAGTTGCTCATCGCCTCGGTGCCGGACCCGTCGGACCCGACGCGTGACGTGCCGCCCACCGGGGAGCACGCGCAAGTCGAGATCGCCGACAAGGGGTGCCGCTTCAGTCCGCGGTGCCCCCACGTCATGGACCGGTGCCGCGAAGAAGAGCCGCCCGCGTTCGTGGTCGGCGACAATCACGCCTCGAAGTGTTGGCTCTACGCCGACCACGAGGTCGCAGTCGAAGTGGCGCTGTCGACGCGCCGGAGGGAGGGGGAGACAGCGACGACATGACCCACATCGAATAGAAAGCCGCGCGGACGCGCAACACGACGTTCGAACGGTTGGCAGTACCGCGAAGGTCCAACCGGCCTCGCGCTTGTTAAGTAGGGACCCACACGGTTCACACAAAACGTCGGCGAAAGCCGGCTGGACACTATCAATATAAAGGAAAAATATGTTTAAAAGAGCTGCTGTTGTCTTCACGGCGATGTCGTGTTTGACACTTGGCATTGTCATGAGCGTGGGCTTGTCAGCCGCCTCGGGAGCGAGTTCTACTTTGACATTGGAGAACAACACCGGTGTTACCTTCACCGACAACTTCAATCCATTGGACTCGGGCTCGTTCGCGACACAAATGAGCGTGCGCTCCCTTATCTATGAACCACTGTTCGAGTTCGACTCGCTCAAGGCGGGCGTCTCGTACCCGTGGTTGGCGACGAAGTACGCGTGGTCCAACGGTGGAAAGACGTTGACGTTCACCATCCGCACCGGTGTGAAGTGGAGTGACGGAACAGCGTTCACCCCAGCCGACGTGGCTGCGACGTTCAACCTCGTCAGCTCGACGCCTGCGGCGAACATCTGGGGACTCCCCACGCTGGCCAGCCCGGCGACGGTGTCCGGTGACACGGTGGTCTTGACCTACGCCGTTCCGGAGTACTCGAACATCGTGAACATCGCTGGCACCCAGTTGATGCTCCCCGCGAGCTTCGGCACGACGTACTCCAGCCCGGCAACGGCGACGGTGACGGCTCCGGTCGGCACTGGTCCGTACGAGCTGGACAACTACAGCACCACCCTCGTGAGCTACAAGGCCAACCCGACTTACTGGGGTGGTACGCCTGCGGCGAGTGAGATCGACGTCCCGTCGTTCGCTTCGAACACGGACGCGGCGACCGCCCTCGCGGGTGGACAGCTGCAGTGGGCCGGTAACGACATCGAGAACGTCAACTCGATCTTCGTGAACAAGGACAAGGCGACGAACCACATCTACTTTGCCCCGGGATCCACCGTGACATTGGAGTTCAACGTCACCAAGTGGCCATTCACCAACGTCGCAGTTCGCCAGGCCGTGAGTGCCGGTGTGAACCGTACCGCGTTGAGTGTCAAGGGTGAGAGTGGTTACGAGGCGCCGGCGACGTCGCTGAGCGCGCTCATCTTGCCCAGCCAGGCTTCGTACCTCGGTCCGCAGTACAAGAACGACATCAAGTCAACCAACCAACCCAAGACCGTGAAGTCGATTCTGACCAAGGCCGGGTTCAAGAAGAACAAGCAGGGTTACTACGCGCTGAAGGGCAAGGTCATCAAGTTCTCCATGGAGGACCCGACGGCTTACTCTGACTACTACGCGGACATCCAGCTCATGTCGTCGGAACTCAAGTCCGAAGGTATTGACGCGACGGTCGACGGCGTTGAGGCGTCACAGTGGTACAGCGACTCTGCTGCCGGCAACTTTGACTCCATCGTCCACTGGGGCAATGGTGGCACCGACCCGTACACGCAGTTCGACAACTGGCTCGACTACAAGAACTCCGCGGCGATCGGCAAGTCCGCCAACGCGGACTACGGCCGTTACCACAACGGTGCCGTCCAGTCATTGCTGTCGAAGTTGGCCTCGACTGACCCGTCGAACACGGCGGCCGTGAAGGCCGCGACGTTGCCCCTCGAGAAGATCGAGGCGACCACGTTGCCCGTCGTGCCGCTGCTGTATGGCGCGGACTGGGACGAGTACAGCACCGCAGTCTTCACCGGTTTCGTGACCGCGGCCAATCCGTACGCGGACCCGTCACCGAGTGACCCCGAGTTGCCGTACATCTTGATGCAACTCAAGGCGGCGTAATTGATCACCTTCGCGCGCGGGCTAGGAGTTCTCCAACCCTGCTAGCCCGCGCGCGGAGGGAACAACAGACTACGCGCGACCGCGCCGGATTTTCTATCGGCGCGGCCGTGCGGGTCACCGTTCGCTGAATTTCGCCCCATTACGATCAGGAGACACATCCACACCATGAGTACGTCAAGCCCCCTCAACGAGAGTTCCCCGCGCTTGTTCCCCCCCGGTTTCCTTTGGGGAACCGCCACTGCCTCATATCAAATCGAAGGTGCCGTCGACGTCGACGGACGTGGTCCGTCCATCTGGGACACCTTCAGCCACCGTCCCGGCGAGGTCTGGAACGGCGACACCGGCGACATCGCCTGCGACCACTATCACCGCATGGACCAAGACCTCGACCTCATGAAAGAGCTCGGCGTCGGCTCGTACCGTTTCTCGGTCGCCTGGCCCCGGGTGCAGCCCGACGGCAAAGGTCCCGCCAATCAACCCGGCCTCGACTTCTACCGTCGACTGGTCGACGGACTGCTGGCTCGTGACATCGAGCCCACGTTGACCCTCTATCACTGGGACCTTCCCCAGCCCCTCGAGGACGAAGGCGGCTGGTGCGCGCGCGACACGTCCGAACGTTTCGGCGAGTACGTGGACCTCGTGGCGCGGGCCCTGGGCGACTCCGTCGAACGGTGGATCACGCTGAACGAGCCCTGGTGCTCGGCGTGGCTCGGCTACGGCGCCGGTCGCCACGCGCCCGGTGTCAAGGACATCGGCAAGGCGGTCGCCGCGACGCACCACCTGCTCTTGGCTCACGGCATCGCGGTACCGATCCTGCGTACGGCCATTCCCGGCGCCAAGGTCGGCATCACGCTCAACCTGGGCGTCTCGCGCCCCGGCACCACGCACGAACTGGACCTCGCGGCCGCGCGCCGCGCCGACGGCAACCTGAACCGCATCTTCCTCGACCCGATCTTCAAGGGTGAGTACCCGCAGGACATGGTCGAGCACTACAAGGACAACGCCCCGGGCTTCTCGGTGGTGCGCGACGGCGACATGGAGGTCGTCTCGCAGCCGCTCGACTTCCTCGGCGTCAACTACTACTTCCCGGGCACCATTATGGACTCGACGCGCGTCAAAGAGGCGCGCGCCGCCGGCTACGGCGTGCCCATAGGTGAGCAGTTCCCCGACCTGCGAGTGCTCTCGCTCGAGACGCCGGGTACCGACACGACGTCGATGGGCTGGGAAGTCGACGCGTCGGGACTGACCGAACTGCTCGTGCGGGTGAAGGGCGACTACACCGAATTGCCGATCTACATCACCGAGAACGGTGCGGCGTTCGACGACTACGTCGATCCCAACGGCCACGTCTTGGACCACGACCGCGTCTCGTACTTGGAAGAGCACATCTCGGCCGTCCACGACGCCATCGTGGCCGACGTGAACGTGCAGGGTTACTTCGTCTGGAGCCTGCTCGACAACTTCGAATGGGCCTACGGCTACTCGCGGCGCTTCGGGATCGTGTGGGTCGACTTTCCCACCGGCACCCGTCTGCCCAAGACCAGCTTCACCTGGTACGCCGAAACCGTTCGCAACAACGGTCTGGTGTACTCGAAGAGCGGCGGCGGCGCGTAGCGGCGTCGCGACGATACGGCGTCAGTGTGTCGAGGCGTCAGTGCCGCGCACACTTCGATCGAGGATGCCGAGCGTCGCTCGGAGAGCCGATTCGGAGATCACGGGGAAGATGTTGGCCTCGCGCCACTCGGGGCTGATATCCGACCAGTCGTAGTACGACGTCACGAGCGTGGCGTCGTCGACCGCTTCAAGTCGATAGCCGTACACGTGGCCGATTGAAGGGCGAACCAGTCCCGCGACGGTCCACGCGATCTCTCGATCCTGGATGAACGTGGTGATCGTCACGGTCACGTCATAGAGACCCAACGGGTAGTCGTTGAGGGCTTCGCGGTCCATGTGGACGATGAACGTGTCGCCAACGGACGTGGCGACATCGCCGTCGGCACTCATCAACATCCCCGAGCTGTCGATCGCCACGTGACCCTTCGGATCACATAAAAGTCGAAAGATGGACGACGGCGCCACGGGGATGGTTCGATGCACCTCGAGGCGCTCCGTGGTCATGAGAATCACGATAGATGCAACCTCGGAAGCCGTCACCCGACGCGACTCCCCTTCCGTTGCAATGATTTCGTCCTCACTCGAGAACGCCGATATTCGCGACTTCACCCCTCTGACGAGGTGATTCACGGCGACGAGAATTTAGGAGGATTGCTATTGACTCGAGAAGGGGTGTTACTTAGTATGTTCAATGAAGTAAGTAAGTAGAGCACTTCGCAACACCTGATTGATGGAGGAGCATGACTCGCAAACAGCTCGACGCCGAACCCCAACCCGAGCGTCCCTCGCCAGAGGCTCCGATCGCGACTGATCAGAGGGAGCCCGCCGCGGGTTTTGCGACGCGGCGCGGCTCCCGATCACTTCTACGAGACCTCAACGTCAGCCTCCTGATCGAACTGGTACGTCGCGCCGGCACCGTGTCGCGAGCCGAACTCGCTCGTCAGTCACGTCTCAGTGCGCCGACCGTGTCGAACATCGTCGACAAGCTCATCAAGCGCGGCATCTTCAACGAGGTGTCGCTGGCGCCTTCGAGCGGTGGACGCCCTCCGGTTTTGTTGAGCATCGACCCCAAGGCCGGATACGTCATCGGCATCAAGTTGCGCGCGGAGGGCCTCACGACCGTCGTGTGCGACCTCGACGCCCAGGTCGTGGCGAGTCGAGAGACCGAGACGTCCCTCGTCGGTAATCCGGCCGCGGCGATACTGGCGATCGAACAGGCCGTGCTTCGCGTGTTGCGCGACGCCGTGGTCCCGCAGTCGAAGGTGTTGGGCGTCGGGATCGGACTGCCGGGCATCATCGACACCGATCGCGGCATCTGCAACTTCTCACAGATCCTGTGGTGGCGCGATGTCGACCTGGCGGGCCCGCTCCGCAAGCGTCTCGGCCTACCGGTGTGGGTGGACAACGACGTAAATACCCTGGCCGTGGCCGAGAAATGGGCGGGCGACGCCCCGGACGCGCGCGACTTCGTGACCCTGAGCGTCGGTCGAGGCGTCGGTCTCGGCATCGTCATCGAACGTTCCATCTACCGAGGTGCGAATGGTGCCGCCGGAGAGTTCGGCCACGTCATCGTCGAGCCTGGTGGCGCCAAGTGTGACTGCGGTCGATTCGGTTGCCTCGAGGCGATCGTCGGCGAGGGCGCGCTGCGGCGAAACGTGGGTGAGCGACTCGGACACGACGTCACGCGTAGTGAACTGATCGCGCTGATTCGAGAGGGCGACGAGGTCACCCGGTCAGTCGTCGAGAACGCGGGGCGTCGACTCGGCCAAGCCGTCGCGAACATGATGACGATTCTGAATCCAGAGTTGCTCATTATCTGCGGCGAAGGCACGGAACTCGGCTCGACGTTCATCGACCCCGTCGTCGCCGCCGTGCGTGAACAGACGTTCGGCGACCTCGGTCGCAGCGTCGAGGTCAAGGTGCAGCAGTGGGGCGACGAGGCGTGGGCGGTGGGCGCCGCGACGCAAGTGCTTCGCGAGTCGTTCAGCCTGCCGAACTCCGAGGACCGAAGTCACGCGATCTGGCACCGGATCACCGCATGAGCCTGGACGGCGTCGATCCGATGGCCTCCGCGAGTGCTGCCAAAAGGCTCGATCGGGCACGATTTGACTCGTCGCTCCAGGAGAGCATCGACGCAATCCTGCGAAACCAGTCGCCCAGCGGCGCCATCGTCGCCTCTCCGGACTTCGCCCAGTATCACTTTTGTTGGCTGCGAGACGGCTCGTTCAGTGCGTTCGCCCTCGATCGTGCGGGCGAGCATCAAGCGTCCGGCAGGTATCACGCGTGGGTGAACGAGGCCATCGGCGGCATCAGCGGCATCATCGACGACGTCATCGAGAAGATGCTGCGCGGTGAGGACCTCGATCCCACGATCATGCCGCCGGCGCGGTTTTCCCTTGACGGCACGTCGGTCATCGACGACTGGCCGAACTTCCAGATCGACGGTTACGGAACGTGGTTGTGGTCTCTCGGGCAACACCTCGTCGAATCAAATCAGACCGCGTTGCCGAAGCAACTTCGAAGCTCTGTCGCACGGGCCGCGCGCTATCTGGCGACCTTCGCCACGTCACCGTGTTACGACGTGTGGGAGGAAAATGGAAGCGCGGTGCACACGTCGACCTTGGCGTGCGTCTATGGCGGTCTGACGACCGCGGCACGGCTGTTGGACGACGCTGACCTCTTGGAATCGGCACGATCGGTGAAGACCCGACTTCATGGGGCGACCATTAATGGCGTCTACGCGAAGTCCAGCGAGAACAGCGACGTCGACGCCAGCGAACTTTGGTTGCTCGAACCTTTCCACTTGGTTGAGATCGGCGATCCCGTGTTCGCCGAGACCGTCTCCACGATCGAGGAACGCCTCACGCTTGACGGGGGCATCCGCCGCTATTCGACCGACGTTTATTTCGGCAGCGGGGCGTGGCCGGTGCTCACGGCATCGTTGGGCTGGTACGCCGTCGCGACCGGTGACCTTGAGAAAGCGAAGCGGTGCCTGTCGTGGATCTCTGCGCGTTTCGATGCCAGTTTGTTGGGCGAACAGTTCGGCGGCGAACGACGAGACGCGACGCACTATGACGAATGGGTCAAGCGATGGGGTCATCCGGCGCGGGACCTGACGTGGTCCTACGCCATGTACGTCATCCTCATGATCGCTATCGACGACGCCGAGAACGGCGCGACCTCGGTCTCGACTGCCAGTGACGCAAAGGGAGAACGGTCATGACGATTCGGGCGACGTTCATCGTTTCATCAAATTCGCGTTGGGAAGAGCCTCCAACGGATCAAGAACAGAAAGGTGAGGGGGAAGGGCACTAGGACCTCTGCCAACGAGGTTCGAAGGACGTACGACGCAATACCGAACACAAAGGCCGAACGGCTTAATCAACAAATCAATAGGAGACAATTTTTATGAGTAGTAAGCATTTACTTGGAAAAGGGATCGCGTCAAGAGCGCCGCTCTTCGTCGCGAGCCTCGCTCTCATCGGTAGCGGCGCGATCGTCGGACTCAGCACCAATGGTGCGTCGGCCGCGACGAATCACAAGACGGTGACCCTGCAGTTCTGGAGCACCTACAACACGGCGGACAAAGAAGCGTCCACGATTGCCAAGGTCATCATTCCGAGGTTTGAGAAGCTGAACCCCGGGATAAAGGTGAACTCGGTGATCTACCCCTACGCCGACCTGCTGAACAAATTCATTACGACGTCAGCGGCCGGTGACCCACCGGACGTGATGCGTTCTGACATCGCGTGGGTGGCCCAATTAGCGCAGGAGGGAATCATCGAGAACGTCACGAAGCTCAAAGCGTTCGCTGCAATCAGGAAAGAATCGCTTCCCGGTCCTCTCGCAACGACTGAAGTGGGCGGCAAGTTCTACGCCTTCCCTGACGACACGAACACCCAAGCCCTGTATTGGAACAAGGCCGACTTCGCGGCGGCGGGAATCTCTGGTCCTCCGACGACCATCAATCAGTTGTTGGCCGACGCGGCGACACTGACCGTCCCCGCCAAGCAGCAGTACGGCTTGGGCGTCGACGGAACTGACATCTGGAACACGGCGCCCTATGTTTGGAGCATGGGTGGATCCTTCACCAACTCCAAGTACAGCCAAGCCACTGGCTACATGGACAGCACGGCGACGATTACGGCCGTTCAGACGCTCGTCAACCTTCTGAAGGCCGGCGACATCGGAAGTGACTTCCAAGGCGGCGCGAGTGCCGTCTCTGGTGAGTCGGGTTTCCCGAAGGGTGAGTACGCGATGTACATCGACGGTCCGTGGGCCGTACCGACGTACGCCGGGCTGAGCCCCGTTCCGTCCTACGGCATCGCCGCCTTCCCGAGTGGCGCCGGTGGCTCGGTCTCGACGGTCGGCGGTGAAGACACTGTCGTGGCACGAGATGGACACCACGTCGCTGACGCGGAGAAGTTCGCCGAGTTCTTGGACTCGCCGTTCGCGCAGTTGGCGATGGCCAAGCAGGGTGACATGTCGGCGATCAAGACGGACTCCGCTCAAGAGGTCAAGAACACGCCGTACTACGCGGTCTTCGCGAAGCAGTTACTGACGGCCCGCATCCGCGCCAACAGCCCCGGCTACAGCCAGCTCGACACGGACTGGTCGAACGAGTTGCAGCAGATTCTGGCCGGCACGGTAACGGTCGCGACTGGACTCCAAACCGCAGCGCAGGAGGGGAACACCGCCCTCGCGGGTAGTTAGTGGCTTCAGTAAGTCTCGAACAGCGCCCGGCGGTCAATCCGCCGGGCGCTGCTTCGCGTCGGGGACGGCGCGTCCTTCGAGTAGCCACGCCCTACCTACTGCTTGCCCCCGCCGCGTGCTTGTTCTTGCTCTTCATTGCGTACCCGATCTTTCGTCAGTTTGATATCAGCTTCTATAACTGGCATATCTTCCCGGGCGTGGCGAATCCCTTCGTGGGCTGGTCCAACTACGTCCGAATCTTCCATGACCCCGCGATACGGACTGCGGCGTGGAACACGCTGCTCTTTCTCGTCATAACCGTGCCGATCCAGATGGGCATCGGCCTGTTCGCCGCCGCACTCCTGACCGACCGTTTGCCCGGCCGCGGCTTCTGGCGGGCGCTGATCTTCATTCCCGTCATCACGTCGTGGGTCGTCGTCGCCTATATCTTCGCCTACATCTTCGCGGACCAGGGTGGAGTGGCCAACGCCGTCATCTCTTTCTTCGCGGGTCACACCGTGCACATCGACTGGCTCGCACAGACCTGGACGGGGAATGCCGTCATCTGGCTGATCAGCATCTGGAAGGGCGTGGGGTGGTCATTCATCATGTTTCTCGCCGCTCTCGACGGTGTTCCGCGCGACCTCGTCGAAGCCGGACGAGTCGACGGCGCCAAGGAGCTCCGGGTCTGGCGCCACGTCGTCATTCCCAACATCCGTCCGACGATCGTCTTCGTCCTCGTCATCTTGGTCATCGGCGCGAGTCAGGTCTTTACGCAGGTGTTCATATTGACGAGCGGCGGACCGTACGGCTCCACGGAGACGCTCTTCACGTACGCCTATCAACAGGCCTTTACGTTCTTCTCCTTTAGTTACGCCGCCGCCATCGCGTCGGTCATGGCGATCGTGGTCGTCGGGCTGAGCATCCTCCAGATTCGAGTCCTACGGAGTGGAGATCGGTCGTGAGTCTCGACTTCAAGAACGAGCAGATCACGCCCACGAAATCGGTAGCCCGACGAAACCACGTGCGCGATTCGCAACCGGGTCTCTTCGGCATCCGTACCTGGAAGAAGACACGCCTGACGATGGCGTGCGTCTTTGGGGCAATTTCCATTTTCCCGTTGCTGTACATGATCTCGCTGTCGTTCCAGCCGACCGGCGACATTCTGACGTCACATCCCGTTTTGGTACCGACGCGGCCAACAGTCATCAACTACGTGCAGGCGTGGTCCGAGAACAGTTTTGGGAGATATTTCTTCAACAGCATGGAAGTGGCGCTCGGCACCGTAGTGATCACCGTCGCGTTGTCGTCACTCGCGGCCTTCGCTTTCGCTCGCTACGACTTTCGCTTCAAGGAGGTCATCTTCTACGCATTCCTCGCGGCGCTCGCGGTGCCGAGCGTAGAGCTGATCATCCCCCAATATTTGCTTGTGCTCAAGCTTCACTTGACGGACTCGCTTCTCGGCTTGATATTGATTTACGCCAGTGAGAATCTTCCCTTTTCTATTTTCTTGCTCCGTGGCTTCTTCGAGGCTGTCCCCAAGGAACTCGAAGAGTCGTTCCGACTCGACGGGGCGCGCACGATACGCGTGCTAACCCGCTTGATCGCGCCCCTGTCGGTACCGGCGCTGGCGGTCGTGGCGATGTTCACCTTCAACTTTGCGTGGGAGGAGTTCGTGATCGCCCTCACGCTGATCAATTCGCCAACTCACCGAACTCTTCCAATCGCGCTGAACTTCTTCATCGGTGAACATACGACCCAGTGGGGTCCGTTGTTCGCCGCCTCAGTGATTGCGACGATACCGAGCCTCATCGTCTTCTTGATATCGCAGCGCTCGTTCCAACGAGGCGTCTCACTCGGCGGGATCCGATGAACCTAGAGCGGAGACATTCATGAGCGCGACGACCTATAGACACCTTCCGAGCGCGGTCATCGCGGGCGATGACGTGGACGTGATCGGACTTCCGAATGGCACGGCGAGTGTCCGCGCTCGTACGGCGTTTGGCCGGGTCATCGAGGGATCAATCTCGGGCACGTCGGCGCGGTTGACGGGACTGCCCGTCGGGACGCACGCGATCGAGGCGAGTTCCAGTGACGGCGGACTGCTCGCGGAAGACTTCGTGAGTGTGCGAGTCACGATCGGGGACGATCCAATTCTCGGATTCGCGACTTCGTTCGACGCGACCAAGAGGTCCGACGTGCTCCTATGGTTGCAAAAGCTTCGCTGCACCGTGGTGCAGGTCTATGACTGGATGGAGCGGTACTCCGCGCCGCTGGCCCAAACGGACGCGTACGTTGATCCACTGAATCGACCTATCGAGATGACCGCACTCCGAGAACTTATTGACGGCATTCGCGAAGGTGGTGCGGTGGCGCAGGCGTACGCGCCCGTGTGCGCGGCCGACGAGCCATTCGCCCTCGAGCATCAAGGTTGGCTACTTCGTCGCAACGACGGAGCCCCCGAATCATTGGGGACGCTCCTTCAGATCATGGACCCTTCGAACACCGAATGGCAAGCGCACTGGATCACCGTGTACGGGAACGCACTCGACGCGCTCGGATTCAATGGATTGCACCTCGACACGTACGGCTATCCCCGGGCCCCCGCGGGCTCTGACGGCGCGGTCGTGTCGATTCGTGATGCCTACGAGAGCTTCGTGACCGCGGTCCGGCTGGCCCGGCCCGATGTCGTCATCAGTTTCAATCAAGTGAATGGTGTTCCGCGAGGATTCATGCCGCCGACGCGACCGGGCTTCCGCTACGTCGAAGTGTGGCCGCCGAATGATCAGTGGCGACATCTGGAAGGGCTCCTAGAGCGAAGCGCCGGGTCGTCACCGCCGCAGGGTGACACCTTGGCGATCTACCCTCCCGTGTGGAACGCCGATCGAGGCGAAGCCTTGCGCACCGCCGTCTTGAGCGAAGCGGTCGTCACCGCGATTGGTGCGACCACCCTCATTTGGGGAGATGCATTCGGAGTCCTCTCCCATCCTTACTACGTCGAACACGAGACGCTTCGCGACGAGGAGGCCGACGTGGTGTTGCGCTGGCACCGATTCGCCCTGCGCTGTCGGGACCTCTTTCGCGGCGGCGTGGACACGAGTTGGTATGAGCTGAACGACGAGAACGCGGCGGTCACGGTCACGTGGTCGGGCATAACAACTCCGGAGCCACTCGGTGGCGCGGTCTTTGCCCGCGTGCGACGGCATGACGACACGATCGTCGTGAGCGTGATCGACCTTTCCGGGGCGACCGAAGGTTCGTGGCGTCATCCGAGTGGCGTTGGAATTTGTCGTGAGGTGGTCGTGACCGTACTCGTTGACCGGCCCGAGAGGTGGCGAGTCCTGGCGGCCGTGTTAGGCGTCGACGGCGGTCGGTTCGCATCGCTGGACTCGCACGAAGTAGTCCATCGTGAGGGGCGGGCGCTTTCTTTCACGGTGCCGGTCGTCGACGGTTGGTCGGTCGTTCGCTTGCAAGTAGGGGAGAGCTGATGTCGTCAGTGAGTCTCGAGAAGATCACCAAGGTCTACTCGAATGGATACGAGGCGGTGAACGGTCTCGACCTGGAGATCGCTGACGGCGAGTTCATGGTCGTGGTGGGGCCGTCGGGCTGCGGCAAGACCACGGTATTGCGGATGATCGCTGGCTTGGAGAACATCACGTCTGGCACCGTGCGGTTCGGACAAGAGGTGATGAATGACGTCGCACCCCGGGACCGAGACGTTGCCATGGTCTTTCAGAGCTACGCGCTCTATCCGCAGATGACCGTGGCACAGAACATCGGTTTCGCCCTACGAATGCGCAAGGTGCCGAAAGCTGAGATCGATCGACGGGTTCAATCGGCCGCCGAGATTCTCGGGATCACGCCGTGGCTCGATCGAAAGCCGACTCGCCTCTCCGGTGGCCAACGCCAGCGAGTCGCGATGGGTCGCGCAATCGTGCGAGAACCGAGCGTGTTCTTGATGGACGAGCCGCTTTCAAACCTTGACGCCAAGCTGCGCGTACAGCTCCGCGCGGAGATTTCACGCGTTCAGTCGAGGATTGGCGTGGCGACCATCTACGTGACCCACGACCAGACCGAAGCCATGACGCTGGGCCACCGAGTCGCCGTGCTTCGCGACGGAGCCCTGCAACAATGTGACACGCCCCAGGTCCTCTATGACCATCCGGCAAACGTGTTCGTCGCGGGATTCATCGGGTCGCCGTCAATGAACTTGTTCGAGGCCCAACTCTCGCCCGATTGCTCAGCGGTCGCGCTCGGCAGTCAAAGCATTCCGCTGACGGAGTCGATTGCGGTTCAGCATCCCGCTCTGAAGCGATTCGTCGGTCAAACAATCGTGGTGGGAATACGCCCCGAGGACCTACCGGCGGCGAGTGACGAGCGCACCGGTGTGACGTTCAAAGGCGACGTGGAGCTTGTCGAGGCACTCGGCTCAGAGATTCTGGTGCACTTTCGAACCGACGCGCCAGTGGTGGTTCCCGAGGGCACGACGGCCACAATCGATGGAGAAGAGGCGACCGCCAAGACGTCGCCGGATGACGATTGCGTCGCGAGGATTGAACCCAGGCACGTGGTCCGAGCCGGAGACCAATTCAGCTTCACGGTGAATCCGGAGCGTCTCGAATTCTTTCAATTGGATTCCGGCGTCGCCATCTGGGAGTGATGAACTGATCACGTTCGTTAGCGACGAGAACGGAATGGCACCGGCGCACGGCCTACGGTAGGACGATGTGCCGAAACATCACCATGCTCCGAGGGCTCGAGCCGCCCGCCACCCACGACGAGATTCACGCCGCCGCGCTGCAGTACGCCCGGAAGGTGGCCGCCGTCTCCACGGGACCGTTGCTGACGTCCGACGCCTTCACCGAGGCCGTGGAGCAGATCGCCGCGGCGACCGAACGACTCCTCGGCGCGCTGCCGCCTCGTCGAACGCCACCGGCGACGGTTCCTCCGAACCGACGTCGGACGTCATCGTCCCCGAACGAATCGTGACGCCCCTCAATTCGACGTCGTGCGGCTAGGAGGCCTTGTCGAGCTTTCGGCGCTCATTGGCCGCGGCGACCAGCGCCTCGGCCAGCATCGACTGTTGGGAACCGCTCATTTGACCGAACGCGGCCAGTGAGGTGGGTTCCAACAGACTGGTGTTGCGCGTTTTCGACGTCGACAGACCAAGCAGTCGTTTGATGAAACTCATCAATCCTCCTTCGAAGAAGTCCGACACGATGACAAGTTCGACAAACAAATTATCCCGTGCTCCGACCTTAAAGGGGTGGATACGACGTTCGACCGACCATCGGTGTGTTGCGCGAATCTTCACGAAGCCGGTGGCTGATCCAAATCGCGTTGTGATTTGACCGTCGCTAGTCCGAGTCCCACTACGACAAGATGAACTTCTCGACGGCGCGCGCGAAACCTTCGTCTTCATTGGACGTCGTGACCTCGTGCGCCGAGCCCTGGACGGCGTCGTCGGCGTTACCCATCGCAATCGAGAGACCGGAGCGCTTGAACATCGCGACGTCGTTCTCGGCGTCGCCGATCGTCGCGATGTTGCTCGTCGGTACGGCGAATCTCGACGAGAGATACTCGACCACGGAGCCCTTGTTCGCCTGAGGATTGGTGATGTCGAGGTAGTACGACTGGGAGTTGGTCGCCGAGACGCTGTCGCCGAACGTCGCGTGAAGTTCTTCTTGGGCTCTCGCGAGCGCCTTCCGGTTGTCACTTACGCCCACGATCTTGGCGACGCCGTCACTGACGCCCGCGAAATCGGCGACCGGCAAGGGCTCGAACGCACACACCTTCGCCTCGTGCTCCACGTAGATCTCGTGGAGGTCGCGGAGGTACCACTCCTGGCCGCGGTAGATCCAGACGTTCACGTGGTGGTCGTCGAGAAATCGGATCGTCGTCGCCACGATGTCATCGTCGATCGTGTGCTCTTCGAGCACGTGCTCCTCGGGGTCGACGATCATCGCGCCGTTGAACCCCGCGATAGGGGTGGTCAGCTGCAGCGGCTCGACGTACATACGCAGGCCTCTCGGGGGACGGCTGCTGGTGATCGCGAAGATGATCCCGGCGTCGCGCAGGTCGTTGACCGCGCGAATCGATCGTTCGGTGAGGACCTTGTCCGGCGGCACGAGCGTGCCGTCGATGTCAGAGAGCAGGAGTCGGACGTCCGCGTTCATCGAGGCAGCGACCACCGATCCGGCGCGACGATCCGGTCGATCGAGACCGGCCCCCAGGAACCGGGTTCGTAGATCTCCACTTCCGGCGGATTGGCGAGGACGGGCGCGGCGATCTCCCATTGGCGTTCGATGCCGTCGGATCGGGTGAAGAAGGCCTGGTTGCCGAGCATCGCCTCGAGGAATAGGTACTCGTAGGCCTCGAGGTTGTTGGCCGTCTGGAAGGAGTCGGCGTAGCGGAAGGTCATCACCGCGGGCGCGAGGCGCATCGCCGGTCCCGGTTGCTTGGCCAGGAAGTGGGTCTGGATCGAACCGGGATCCGCGAAGTCGGCGACCAGTTCGTTGCCGTGGCGCTGGCCCTCCATGTGGTCGACGGGGAACATCCTCATGACCGGTTCCTTGAACCCTATGGTCACGACCTGTCGACTCTGCGCCATGGACTTGCCGGTTCGCAAGAAGAACGGCACGCCCTTCCACCGGGTGTTCTCGACGTCGGCGCGCAGCGCCACGAACGTCTCGGTCTGGGAGTTGGGCGCGACGCCCGGCTCGTCGCGGTAGCCGTCGTACTGTCCGCGAATGACGTGGGCCGGGTTGATCGGGGTCGTCGAGTCGAAGACCTTGCTGATCTCGTCGCGCAGGGGCTTGGCGTCCAGGGAGATCGGTTGCTCCATGGCGACGAAGGCCAGCACCTGCAAGAGGTGCGTGACGACCATGTCGCGGAAGGTCCCGGTCTCCTCGAAGAAGGCACCGCGTCCCTCGATCGAAATCGACTCCGGCACGTCGATCTGCACGTAGCTCACGTAGTGGCGGTTCCAGATCGGCTCGTAGAGACCGTTGGCGAAGCGCAGGGCCAGGATGTTGTCGATCGACTCCTTGCCGAGGAAGTGGTCGATGCGAAAGACGTGGGACTCGTCGAAACACTTGGCGATTGCGGCGTTGAGCTTGCGCGCGGAGGCGAGGTCGACGCCGAAGGGCTTCTCACAGATGATCTTCGTGTTCTCGTTCAGTCCCGTCTTGCCCAACATCTGGATGATGCCCAGTAGCGCGCCCGGCGGTACGGCCAGGTGGAACAGACGCTGGACGTGCCCGCCGATCTCCTCTTCGGCGCGTCGGACCGCGTCGACGAGTTCGCCCGTGCCGTCCTCCTCGGCGTAGGCGAAGGAGAGGTTCTTCTCGAACTTCTCCCAGTCCGTCCCTTCGGGTTTGTTGGAGCCGAACTGACAGACCGCGTCGTAGGCGCGCTTACGGAACACCTCGTCGGAGATCGCCGACGCCTTGCGCGAACAGCCGATGATCCGATAGTTCTTGGGCAGCAGTCCCGCGACGGCGAGATGGAAGAGACCAGGAAGGACCTTGCGCTTGGCGAGGTCGCCCGTGGCACCGAACATCACGAAGATGTGATCAGGCGGCACCTTCATGTGCATGCGGGCGTGGTTCGTGGTCATCGTGGACCTCCCGGGGTCGTCGTAGTCACCGTTTTACCGGTGGCGATGATGATGTCGCTCACGTACGTGGGCGCGAAGAGTCCGTGCGCGCTGACACCAGGGACCGACGACAAGGCGCGCGCGAGGTCGTGGGGGTCCGCCAGGTCGCCGTGGTAGTCGGCGATCACGCCGCCGTCGGGGCTGCGCGCGCCGTCGCGCAGCGTGACGTCACCGAGTTCTCGCAAGGTGGCGCGCAGGCCAAACGAGAGGAGCTCCAACGGCACCGGCGGGTGTAGTCGCGCGACGGGCTTGGAAGCGTCCGCGATGACGACGAAACGGCTCGCCGACGCCGCGACGACCTTCTCGCGCAGGTGGGCGCCGCCTCGGCCCTTCATCAGCCACCCGTCGGGCGCGACCTGGTCGGCCCCGTCGATCGCCAGGTCCAGTTGATCGAGCGCGTCGAAGGGTTCGACGGTGATGCCGAGTTCGCGCGCGGCGATCTCGGTTGCCGGTGACGTCGCCACGAATCGCGCCGTGACCCGACGTCGTGCGATGGACGCCAGGAGGTACGCGACGGTCGTGCCCGTGCCGAGCCCGACGCGCATGTCCGGTTCGATCAGTTCGGCCGCCGTGTCGGCGGCGAGGCGCTTCTCTTGCTCGACGCTCACGACACCGCCGCCTGGTCGGCCATCACGAGCGACGCCGTCGCCTCGACGCCCGAGGCCGGAATCGCGGGGTCCCCCCGCAACAGCGCCGAGAGCGCCGCGCGCTTGTCCTTGCCGGTGACGATCCACAGCAGTTGCTCGGCGCGTGTCAACGCGTCGTAGGTGAGGGTCATGCGTTGCTCGCCCTGGTACTCGCCGGTCACCGCGACTAGTCGGTCGCGTACGTCGAGCACCGGGTCCTCGGGGATGAGCGACGCCGTGTGCCCGTCGGGTCCGAGTCCCAGGTGCACGAGGTCGAATCGGGCCGGCAGCTTCTCGGCGTAGGAGGCCGCCGCGGCGCCCAGGTCGTCGTCGTTGACCGGCATGGCGACGATCGTCGGTCGGCACGCGCCGAGACTGCGCTCGAGATTCGTGAGGTTGCGCGTCGCGTCGCCGACGGGTGCGATCCGTTCGTCGACCTGGTAGAGCACGACCTGGGACCACGCGACGTCCATCGTCGCCAGGTTCGCGAACATGCTCCACGGCGTCTTGCCGCCACTCACCGCGAACGTGAAGCGAC
This sequence comes from uncultured Acidimicrobiaceae bacterium, assembly GCA_963802735.1. Taxonomy (GTDB): domain Bacteria; phylum Actinomycetota; class Acidimicrobiia; order Acidimicrobiales; family RAAP-2; genus RAAP-2. The sequence continues at coordinate 87,797 of CAWDJY010000002.1, forward strand.
CGGTCGCCTCGATCGAGCGTCGCGAACTCGCCGCCACGTAGTCGGCCGCGGCGGAGGCGACGGCCGCGGTGTCGGCGAACGTGCGCAACTCGTGGCGCACGCTACGAACTCTTTTCGACGTGCCCACCGAACTCCGCGCGCATGGCCGAGAGCACCTTGGCGGTGAACTCGCCCTGATCGCGGGACTCGAATCGCTGCCAGAGGGCTGCGCTGATCACCGGCGTCGGGACCGATTCGTCGATGGCGGCCTCGACGGTCCAGCGTCCCTCACCGGAGTCCGACACCCGCCCGCTGTACTGGGACAGCTCGGGGGACCGGGCCAGGGCGTCGGCCGTGAGGTCGACGAGCCACGACCCGACGACCGAGCCGTGACGCCACACCTCGGCGATCTCCGGGAGGTCGAAGTCGAAGGCGTAGTACTGGGGATCGCGCAGGGGCGTCGTCTCGGCGTCGGCCTCGACCGCCGTCGTGCCCACGTTGGCGTGCTTCAAGACGCTGAGCCCTTCGGCGATCGCCGCCATCATCCCGTACTCGATGCCGTTGTGCACCATCTTGACGAAGTGGCCGGCGCCGCTCGGCCCGCAGTGCAGGTAGCCGAGTTGGGCCGTGCCGTCGGTGCGCGTGCGCCCGGGCGTCGCGACGGTGCCGTCCTCGCCGGGGGCGATCGTGCGAAAGACCGGATCGAGTCGGGTGACGACGTCGCCCTCGCCCCCGATCATGAGACTGTAGCCACGGTCGAGTCCCCACACGCCGCCGCTCGTGCCGCAGTCGACGTAGTGGACACCGCGTTCGCTGAGTTGCGCGGCGCGGGCCATGTCGTCGCGGTAGAAGGAGTTGCCGCCGTCGATGACGACGTCGTCGTTGTCGAGGTACTGCGCGAGCTCATCGAGCGTGTCCTGGGTGATGGCCGCGGGCAGCATGAGCCACACGGCGCGGGGTGCGTCGAGCTTGCTCACGAGGTCCTCGAGGGACGCCGCGGCCACGACTCGTTCGCCCTGGAGCTTCTCGACGGCCGCGGCGTTGACGTCGTAGACGACGCAGCGGTGTCCGTCGCGCACCAGTCGTTGGACCAGGTTGGCGCCCATCCGTCCCAGGCCCACCATCCCAAGTTGCATCGGTCGGTCAGTCGCCATGCGTGTCCTCATTCCTCTTCAGTCGTCGATACAGCGTGATCAGTTCGTTCGTCGAGGAGTCGTGCGCGAGCGCCGGCTCCCCATCGGATTCCAGTTCCGGGATGATCGCGACGGCGAGCACCTTTCCGAGCTCGACGCCCCACTGGTCGAACGAGTCGACGCCCCAGATGGTTCCCTGGGTGAAGACCGAGTGCTCGTAGAGCGCGATGATCGAGCCGAGGATCCGCGGTGTCAGTATCTCGGCCAACAGCACGTTGGTCGGTCGGTTCCCCTCCATCACGCGGTGGGCCACGACGTGCTCGGGCGTCCCTTCAGCGCGGACCTCCTCGGCGGTCTTGCCGAAAGCGAGCGCCTGGGCCTGGGCGAAGACGTTGGAGGACAAGATGTCGTGGTGCTCACCCAGCGGGTTGAGACCCTTGGCGAAACCGATGAGGTCGACGGGGACGACCGTCGTGCCCTGGTGGATCAGTTGGTAGAAGCTGTGTTGGCCGTTCGTGCCGGGCTCACCCCAGTAGATCGCGCCGGTGTCGTAGTCGACGTTGCGACCGTCGATCGTCACGTGCTTGCCGTTGGACTCCATCGTGAGCTGCTGGAGATAGGCCGGGAGACGCTTCAGGTACTGCTCGTAGGGCATCACGCCGACGCTGGCGCATCCCAGGAAGTCGCGGTTCCACAGCGCGAGCAGACCCATCAGGACGGGCAGGTTCTCGGCGAAGGGCGCCGTTCGGAAGTGTTCGTCCATGGCGTGGAAACCGCCGAGGAGTTCGACGTAGCGATCGGGCCCGATGGCGATCATGGTCGAGAGCCCGATGGCCGACTCCATGGAGTAGCGGCCGCCGACCCAGTCCCAGAACACGAACATGTTCTCGACGTCGATGCCAAAGGCCGCGACCTTTTCGGCGTTCGTCGACACCGCGACGAAGTGCTTCGCGACGGCCGAGGCGTCACCGAGCTGTTCGATCAGCCATCGGCGAGCCGACGTCGCGTTCGTCAGCGTCTCGAGCGTGCCGAAGGTCTTGGAGGCGATGATGAACAACGTCTCGGCGGCGTCGAGGTCACGCAACGCCTCGACCAGGTCGGTCGAGTCGACATTCGACACGAATCGAAAGGTCAGGTCGCGTCGCGAGTAGTAGCGCAGGGCCTCGTACGCCATCACCGGTCCGAGGTCCGAGCCGCCGATGCCGATGTTGACGACGTTCTTGATGGCCCGTCCGGTGTGGCCCCGCCACTCGCCGGAGCGCACCCGATCGGCGAAGGACGTCATCTGGTCGAGCACCGCGTGGACCTCGGCCACGACGTCGACGCCGTCCACGACGAGCGACGCGGTCTTGGGCATCCGCAACGCGACGTGCAGGACGGCGCGGTCCTCCGAGACGTTGATATGGTCGCCCGCGAACATCTGGTCGCGACGCTGGGCGAGTTGGGACTCGTTCGCGAGCTCGACCAGCAGTCGAACGGTCTCATCGGTGATGCGCTGCTTGGAGTAGTCCAGGTGCAGTCCTTCCGCGTCGACGCGCAGTCGTCGCCCGCGGGTCGGGTCCTGGGCGAACAGCTCTCGCAGCGTCGTCGCGCCGAGCGAGCGGTGGTGTTCCTCGAGCGCCAGCCAGGCGCGTCGTTGACGAAGGGGGAGGTCGGTCACGGGATATTCCTTGCCGCTAGATCAGGGGAGATGACACGGCCCCATCTTCCTCGATTGAGAACGTACGCCATCACAGGATCGTCTTCTTCGGCGACTCGTTCACGGGCGCGTCGGCCTCGCCGGCGTGGGGCAAGGTGTCGGGAACGTCGAGTCGGGCGACCGCGATCTGGTAGTCGTTGATCCCGTAGTAGACGTCGAGTCGATCCGGTTGGCCGATATCGTCGCGACGGTCGATGCCGGTCGGAAAGACCACGTTGGAGGGCGTGCCGCGCGGCCCGACGTACGCCGCGGGCGCCAGCGCCGGATGCGTCGATCGATACAGCAACTCTTGGGGGTGGTCCTTGGAGAGGATCATCACCCCCGCCGAGTACGAGAGGTGGTGCACGTCGCTGTTGGGCGGGGCGAGATCGGTCACGCCGTGATAGATGAAGAGCCACCCGTGCTTGGTCATGACCGGGGGTGCGCCGCTGCCGATCTTGAGCGACTCCCAGTCCGAGACGGGTGACGCCAGGCGGTGGTGGGACGTGAACTGCTTTAACTGGTACTTCGGGTCGTTCACGCCGGCCGGCGTGTAGGAGATCCAGATGCTCTCTCGATGCAGGTCGACGTCACGGTCCTCGTCCATCAGCATCGTGTCCTCGGGCAGCGTGCCCGGGAAGAGTGGGCGGTGCAGGATCGCCAGCTCGTAGTGGTCGGAGGGGTTGGGCACGGCGAAGGGGAACATCGCCGCGTCCTTGTTGTCGACACCGTCGAAATGGATCCCCTCGTAGGGTTCGAAGGTCGCGAGACCGAGTCGCTCCCACGCCAGGAGGTCACTCGAGATGGCGAGAGCGATGCGTGGTCCGTTGGGGGAGAAGGCCGTGTAGGTCATGACGTACTGCTTGAGCGGCTCGACGAACGTGACACGGGGGTCTTCGCACCCGCCCCCGTCCGGACGTAGTTCGTAGGGCATCTCGGGTTCGAGCGCGATGCCGAGTCGTTCGATACCGCTCGGTTCACCGCTCGAGTCGAACTGCACGCGAGCGACGCCGATCCGAGAGAAGTTGCCCTCGGCCACGAGCCGCGGGAAGAGGTAGAGGTGTCCGTCCGGGCCTCGCGCGGCCGCGGGGTTTAAGATGCCCCCGACCTCGTAGGGATTGCCCGGCTCCGGATCGACCACCAGGTCCAGCGGGCGCATGTTGAAACCGCTCACGTCTTCTTTCCCGGTGACTTGATCTGCACGTCGTCGTCGCCCAAACAGGCGATCACCGTTTGGATCACGCGCGCGGTCTCCCACGGGTCTCGGACCTGGATGCTGTCGACGCCGGCCTCCTGGGCCGGATAGTCGTTGCCGCCCGGGAAGATCGCGTCGCCCGCGAAGAGCATCTCGGTTATGGGGATGCCCAGTTGATCGCGAAGTTTTGCGATTCCGTAGGCCTTGTCGATGCCCGGCTTGGTGATGTCGATCGAGGTCGTGCCGCCCATGTGGATAGCGAACTCCGGGATCATCGGTTGGAGGATCGCGATGATCTTCTTGCGCTTGGAAAAGTCCGGGTCCCACTTCTCCTTCTCCTCCAACGGCGCCTCTTGTCCCAGGACCGAGAGCGTGATCTGACTGCCGCGGTCTTCGATCGCCTGACCCCAGATCCGGTCCACCTTGGTGCCGGAGCGCTCGTAGGCGTCTTCGAGGGACTTGATGATTCGCGCGCGCTCTTCCGCGCTGAGGTCCTCGGAATAGACCTTCGACCAATGACCCACGTACTCGTAGAACTGGGTCCCGCAGGTCGGGAGGAGACAGAGATCCTTCAGGCGCTCGTCGTCGGGCAGGTTGGCGAGCAGTTGCTTCTGGAACTGCGACCAATCGCCGCCGGAGATGACGGCCACCTTCATGACGCCCAAGAGGTCGTGCAACAGGAGGGCAACGTCGGCCCCGAGGGCCGACTTGCTCGGGGCGAGCGTGCCGTCGAGGTCGAATACGAAGAGCTTCTTGATGACGTTCCTCCAGGTTGGGCCGCTCGTCGGGCCGCCGCACCTGCGGAGCGTCGTCGACCCTGTACCACCCTAAACGAGAGTGAATTCGGTGCGTTCGGACCACGGCGCCTCCGGGGATGAACTGGGGGACTCCTTGAATTCCATCCGAATGAAAGAACGAGACGGCGCCGGACAGTATTGGGTATGAGGCACTACGCGAGACCGATAGTCGGCGCTTCGAGAAACCTGCGCTCGAGGGCACGCGTGCTTCGTGGGGGGCACGCAACGAGCCGGGTCGCGCTGATGCTGGTGGCGCTCGGCGTTGCGTGCCTCGGCCTACCCGTGTCCTCAGCGCTCGCTGCGCCATCGACCACCACGTCGACGACCCTGCCCCCCGCCATCGTTCTCGCCGGCAACGCCTATGCCCGACACTTTCTCGACGCGCAACCGATCCCGCCGCAGGCCCGAAGGGTCGTCACGCTGTCGACGCCGTTGCCACCCAACGGCGACTTCGGTGATTCGTCGTTGATCCGACAAGATCATCACCTCTACCTGTTGCCCGCGTCGGTGTCGGTCGATCAATACGTGCGTGCGCATCTGCGCAAGGGCGAGCGGGTCACCGAAACGGGGACCGGCACCTCGCCGAACGCGTACCCCACGTACAACCTCGGCGTCTCGCTCACGTGCGTCAGCCCGCACATTACGTTCTGCGGCGTCTACTACCAGACGACCGAAGCGAGGGACGGTGAACAGGAGTTGCGCGTCGATGTCCAGGTCATCTATCTGCCGATCCTCCACGTCATGATGCCCACCGACGGCGTCGTCACGGTCACCGGCTTCGGGAAGACGTCGCTGATGGACCCGTCCAGTGATCCCACGTCGGTCGTGCTGACGCACCACCAGGCCCTGACGCTGCGCACCGTGATCTCCAAGATGAAGGACCTCGGATTCGAGGACACGTGCATGGAGGATTCGTTGTTGCTGAAGATCGACGTCGTGCGCCACGGCACGACGGTGTGGGACGCCACGGCCGACGTGTGCCCGGGCGCGCTGGCGATCACGTTCAAGACGTCGAATCCGATCCTCGATGATCGCTCGTGTTCGTTCTGGCACGTCGTGGACACGTTCTTCCCGTCCGGTACCGCGAAGGCGACGAAGGCGGCGTCCAATGGCTGCGCGGTCTCGCAATACAGCTGATTCGTCACAACGCTGGCGGTTCTAGTCCGCGAGAGCGGCGTCCAATGCCTCGACGGGCGCGAGCGGACCGAAGTTCGGTTCACCGGCGATCGGAAGCAACATGATCAGGGCGGCGACCGAAACCACGACCGCGATGATCGTGAGCTCCCCCTGGTATCCCAACGCGGTTACGAGGACCGCGCCGAGGGCGATCGACATGGTCTGGGGCAGCGACGCGATCAGGTCGAAGGCCGAGAAGGCCCGTCCCTGGAGTTCGCCCGGCGTGCGCAGTTGCAAGAGCGTGTAGGCGCCGACCAGCAGTGGTGGTAGCGCCACGCCGAAGACGACGCCGCCCAAAAGGACGAAGATCAGCGAACCGCCCTCGAGGAGCAGCGAACCCACGACGATGCCGATGAGACCCAAACCGCACAGCCATCGTTCGCCGGTCTTGCGCATCATCGGTGCGGAGAGGGGTCCGCCGATGAGCGCGCCCACGCCCTGGACCGCCATGAGTACGCCGATGAAACTGGGGCTCCGGTGCAGTTCGTTGCTCGTGATAGCGAAGATCGCTGTTTCGAGGAAGCCCACGACACTGAGCGCCACGGCCAGCGAGATCGCCATGCGCCGGAGGATCGGCGTGCGCGCGACGTGGTGGAACCCGGCGGAGATCTCAGTGAGAAGGTGTTCGGGCGTGCGCACGGGCTTGTCCTCGCGCACGTGCAGCGCAATCACGGAGAGTCCCGCGATCACGAACGTGGCCGAGTCCAAGACGGCGATCCAGTGGCCGCCGACGATGACGAAAAGACCGGCGCCGACGAGCGGCGCGACCAGTCGCAGACCCTCGCGCACCGTTCGCAAGAAGCCGTTGGCGTCGCCCAGTTGCTCGGGTGGAAGCAGCACGGTCAAGAACGCGGACTGCGCCGAACCGATGAAGTTGCCTGCGAAGCTGTAGAGGAACATCGTCACGTAAATGATCCAGATGCCCGACGCGTTGTGGACGAACAGCAGCAACATCACGAGCGCCGCGCTCAGGAAATTCACGCAGATCAGCGTCGGGCGCCGGCGCACGCGGTCGACCACCATGCCGGCGATCGGCGAGAAGAGTGCGGCCAAGGGAAAGAACAGGAACGTCAGTCCGGCCTCGGCGTTCGAGTGTGTCAACTCCTTCACCCAGATCCCGAGGGCGAGGAACATCGCGGTGTCGCCGAAGAGCGAGAAACTCTGACCGATCAGATAGACCCGCGCGTCCCGGGACTTCGCGAGTTGGCGCATCGTCATTGCGAACTCCCCGGCAGTCGCACGGGGTAGGTGAACACGAGGGCCTCGACGGGCAACGAACCTTCGGCCCGCGCGGCGGGATCGGTGATTCGATCCATGAAGCGATTGAAGATCGCGATCACCTCGTGCGTCACCTGGTCGAGCTCTTCGGGCGTCACCCAGAGGATCATCTCGGTATTCTGCGATGCCTCTTGCCAGGCCTTGGGGAAGCTGGCCTTCGTCGAGAGGTAAGTCGAGAGTCGGTTCATCGCGCGTTCGAAGACCATGCGCTCGAGACTCTTCGCCGCGACACTCGTCTCCTGGTCCTCAGTGACGTCACTGAAGCGCATCCCGACGTTGACGATCTTCCAGGGTCGAAGGCGGCCCGGTCCCGGAGCCGCTTCTTCGACGAAGCCGTACTTCGCGAGCTGACGAAAATGGAAGGAACACGTCGTCGGCGACTCGCCGATCAGTTCGCCGGCCGCGGTCGCGGTGAGCGGACCCTCGAGCGCCAGCGCCTCGAGTAACGCGAGCCGCACGGGATGGGTCAGCGCACGAAGTGTCTTGGGGTCGTTGATGTCGCGAAGCTCGTGGGGCGGGGCAGTGCCCTCGACCTCGTTCGACGATGTGGTCTTGGGATTCATGGTCACGAGAGTACTCTATCGAGATACAACTATCGAGAGAGACCTCTCGAAAGGGAATCGTGCCAACCGTGAGAGTTCCGGTAGCTGCCTGGACATTCCGGTTCCGCGACTGCCCGTTAACGTCGGAAAGGCGAGGTGCGGAGTTCGATCCGTGTCTCGAATTCGATGCCGACGAAGGGTACTGACGTGGAACAACAATTGTCGACGAAGTCCGTCACTGAGATCGCGTAGATGCACCGAACTTCCCGTTCGACGACGAGTCCGCGTACGCCGTGATCCCCCTCTCGGTGCTCGACCTCGCGACCGTCGCGACCGGATCCACCCCCGCGAGGGCCTTCGCCGAGACGACCGCCACGGCGCTCGAGGTGGAGCGACTCGGTTACCGGCGTCTGTGGGTGGCCGAACACCACGGCATGCCCGCCGTGGCGAGTTCCGCGCCGGCCGTGCTGATCGCGCACCTGGCGAACGCGACGACGACGCTGCGCGTGGGATCCGGTGGCGTCATGTTGCCGAATCACGCGCCCTTGGTCGTCGCCGAACAGTTCGCGACGCTCGAGGCGCTGCACCCGGGTCGGATCGACCTCGGGTTGGGGCGCGCGCCGGGAACCGACCACGTGACCGCTCGCGCCCTTCGACGCAGCCTCGACCTCGGCGCCGAGAGCTTCCCGAACGACGTCGTGGAACTGATCAAGTACCTGCTGCCGACCGACGGCGAGGCGACCCATCCGTTCGCGAATCCCGGTCGCGGCTACCTGCCCGAGATGTGGTTGCTCGGCTCATCGACGTTCAGTGCGCAGCTGGCGGGGATCCTCGGGCTCTCCTTCTCCTTCGCGTACCACTTCGCTCCGCAAGAGTTGGACGCGGCACTTCGCGCGTACCGGGAGACCTTTCAGCCCTCGATCGTGTTGGCCGAGCCGCACGTGATGGTCGCGGTGTCGGTCATCTGTGCGGCGAGCGCTGACGAGGCCCGGTGGCTGTCGGGTTCGTCCGCGCTCAGCATCGTCCAGATGCGCACCGGTCGTCGCGGCGAGCTGCCGTCACCGGAGGAGGCCGCGGCGTACGAGTTCACGCCGCTCGAAGAGGCAATCGCCGCCGAGGCGATGTCGACCCACCTCATCGGCGACCCGGCGACCGTCGTGGACGGGCTCGCCGCCCTGGTCGAGCGCACGGCGGCCGACGAGATCATGGTGTCGACGCGACTGCACTCCTTGGCGGCGCGGCTCACGTCCTTCGACCTCGTGGCGCGGGCCTGGGGGATCAAACCCTGATCGCGCGGCTCACGAACGCTGCGCGGCGCGGTCCTCCTCGAGCACGAACTCCCGGGCGACGAAACCGAATCGAGTCCGGTCGTAGACGGTGAGGCCGCTCAGGGGAGGCGAGTAGGCGTGGATGCTGACGGCCGGTGTGCCCGCTTCGTAGACCACGTCGTGGACGTGCTCGGGGCCGAACGAACCGTTGTCACCGGCGACGTAGTGACGGTCGCGGACGCTGAAGTGGTCTTCGGCCCGATACGCCTCGTAGAGCGCGCCCGCCGTGACGGTCCAGGCGCCCGATGACCCACCGTGGTCGTGCCAATCGGAAGACTGCTCTCGCTCCCAAGTCAAGAGGCGCACCTCGTAGCTCTCGGTGACCCACAGCTGGAGCCACCAACGATTCACCTCGTCGTCGACCAGGAGGTCCTCGAAGAGGTCCGGGCGCGCGGCGATCGCGTCGGTGATCCTCACGAGGGTGTCGGTGTCGAGCCGACCCTCGGGCAACTGCAGCGACTCGAAGAACTCGCGCAACTCCGTCGCTCGGGCTGGTGGTGCCTCACTGAAAACCGCTTCAACGTTGAGTGACATAACTGCCTCCTTGACTGGTTGCGATTAATATACCATTATTCCTAGTGAAATTATAGGAAATATGACAGCCGTTGTCCACATGCTCTGACCAGCGAGTATGTCAGTACGTCCGTCGAGCGGTCCGTTGACGGGGTCGCCTTACGACCGAAGCGCCGTTCGAACGATGTGGCCCACCGCTTCGGTTTCGAGGAGGAAGCCGTCGTGCCCGAACTCCGATTGGATCACGTGCACCGTGCCGTCACCCGGTAGCAGTCGTGCGATCTCCTCTTGTTGGTGGATCGGGTAGAGACGGTCGCTCGCGATGCCCGCGACCGTGACGCGCGCGCGAACGGTGCCGAGTGCCGCGGCGACGCCACCGCGCGCGCGACCCACGTCGTGGTGGTTCATCGCTTCACTCAACACGACGTACGTGTTCGCGTCGAACCGTCGGTTCAACTTCTCGCCTTGGTACTCCAGGTAGGACTCCACGGCGTAGCGACCGCCGTGCAGCGGTGTCGCGTCGTCTTGGTGTTCGCGCGCGAATCGGACGTCGAACTCGTGCTCGGTCCGGTAGGTCAGTTGTCCGAGTCCTCGCGCGATGGACAGTCCGACCGAGGGGAGCTCGGGCGAGAAGTAATAGTCGCCGCCCGCGAACGCGGGGTCTGCCTTGATCGCGCGAGTCTGCAGCGAACAGAGCGCGATCTGTTCGGCCGACGCCGCCGCGGACACCGAGAGCACGACGGCGCGATCGACCCGATCGGGGTAGCCCACGCACCACTCGAGCGCCCGCATCGCGCCCATCGAGCCGCCGATCACCGCGGCCCACCGATCGATCCCGAGTTCGTCGGCGAGGGCGACCTCGACCGCGACCTGGTCGCGAATGGTGATGACCGGGAACCTCGAGCCGTACGGGGAGCCGTCGGAATCGGGCGATGACGGCCCGGTCGTGCCTTGGCATCCGCCGAGCACGTTGGGACAGACCACGAAGTAGCGATCGGTGTCAAGTGGCGCCCCGGGTCCGATGAGCGCGCTCCACCAACCGGGCGAGACATGACCAGGACCCGCCGGACCCTCGGCGTGTGAATCTCCCGAGAGCGCGTGCAGCACCAGGACCGCGTTGGTCGCGCAGTAGTTCAATTGCCCCCACGTCTCGAAGGCCACGGTCACGCTCGGCAGTGACGCGCCGTTCTCGAGCGTGAAGCCCTGATCATCGGCGCCCTTCAGCTCGACGATTTGCCGTCGCCCGGGATCGTCGCCGAGCTGCCACGTGCCCGGGATCGACGTGGAGGTCACGCGCCCTTCGCGGCGCGGAATCCGGCGTCGAGGTCCGCGAGGATGTCCTCGATCGACTCCAGTCCGACCGAGAGGCGCACGAGGTCCGGGCTCACGCCGGTCGTGGTCTGTTCGTCCTCGGTGAGTTGCGAGTGTGTCGTGGAGGCGGGATGGATCGCCAGGCTTCGCACGTCGCCGACGTTGGCCAGGTGGCTGAAGAGTTCCAGACCCTCAATGAACTTCTGGCCGGCCTCGCGACCGCCCTTGATGCCGAAGGCGATGATCGAACCGCCGCCGCGCGGCAGGTAGCGGAGCTGGCGATCGTGCCACGGACTCGACGTGAGGCCCGGGTAGGCGACCCACGAGACCTCGTCGCGCGCCTCGAGCCAGTTGGCCACGACGACGGCGTTCTGGACGTGACGTTCCATGCGGTAACTCAGCGTCTCGAGGCCCTGCAAGAAGAGGAACGAGTTCAGTGGGGCGATCGCCGCGCCCACGTCGCGCAAGTACTGCAGTCGCGCCTTCAAGACGAATCGCGCGGGGAAGAGCGGCGCCGGGAGTTCGGCGAAAACCAGGCCGTGGTAGCTCGGATCCGGCTCGGTGAAGGCGGGGAAACGACCACTCGCCTCGTAGTCGAACGTGCCGCCGTCGACGATCACGCCACCGATCGAGGTCCCGTGTCCGCCGATGAACTTCGTGGCCGAGTGCACCACGATGTCGGCGCCGTGGGCCAGGGGCTGGGCCAGGAAGGGCGTTGCCAGGGTGTTGTCGACCACGAGGGGGATCGCGTTGTCATGCGCCACCTTGGCAACGCCCTCGAAGTCGAGGACGTCTCCCTTCGGATTGCCGAGGGTCTCGGCGTAGAACGCCTTCGTGTTCGGGCGGATGGCGCTTCGCCACGCCTCGAGGTCGTCGGGGTCGTTGACGAATGAGACCTCGATGCCGAGCTTGGGCAACGTGTAGTGGAAGAGGTTGTAGGTGCCGCCGTAGAGCGACGCCGACGAGACGATGTGGCCACCGTTCTCGGCGAGGTTCAAGAGCGTGATGGTCTCCGCGGCTTGACCGCTCGCGACGGCGAGGGCCGCGACGCCGCCTTCGAGCGAGGCGATTCGATCCTCGAAGGCCGCCTGCGTCGGGTTCATGATCCGGGTGTAGATGTTGCCCAGTTCTTGAAGTCCGAAGAGCGCCGCCGCGTGGGCCGTGTCACGGAAGACGTAACTGGTGGTCTGGTAGATCGGAACGGCGCGAGCGTTCGTCGTCGGGTCGGGGGCGGTTCCGGCGTGGATCTGTCGAGTTTCGAAACCCCATTGGGACATGTGCTCTCCTTTTCAGTCGTCATCGGCGATCGTGCCGACGACGAGGCGTGACGTGGTATTTATAACAAATACGATGGAATTAATCAAGTATGAAATTGTATCGGCCGCACCACCAACCCGAGAAGACAGCAGAAAGGACACGCTCCGAGCCCACGTCGGTCCGCTAGATAGGCGAGGTGTCGCGCAAGCCGTAGTTCACGATGTGCTCGCTCGCCCGTCGTTCGAGGTGGCGACCGATTTCCTGGATCGAAGCGTCGAGACTTTCCGCGCAGTGGATCAACCGCTCCTTGAAGACCGTCTCGGCGTACACCTGCGCCCGCTCGCCGTACGTGAACCCCAGGTTGTCCTCGATCCGGTGTATCTGGCGCTCAATCGCGGAGAACAGCTGTCCCGCGATGTCGAGGAGCTGTTCGACGTCGTCTTGCAGGCTCTGCTCTGGTCGAGGACGTGAGCGCTCCGAGACGTCGGACAAGTGGCCCGGCTCGTCGTCGGAGTGCGCCTCAAAGCTCCTCGAGAGCATCCTTCACCTTCTCCCCGACCTGCTTGAGATGACCCTTGTGCTGGTCGGTGGCGCCATCGAGCTCCAGGTCCCGATTGCCGACGACGCGACCGGTGACTTCCTTCGTCTTGCCCTTGGAGATCTGGAACATGTTCTTGGCACGGTTCACGATTTTCATGTCGCTCCTTTCGGTTCCGAGAGCAGTTCGTCTCGCGGATTCATTGCCGGTGTGCACTCGCGATAGAACATGTGGTCACTCGCGGCGTATACGCACCGGAACAACGGTGACCACATGAGCAAAAGCGGACGACGCAAGGGTCAATCGTTGACGATTGCGACGAGACGGAGTAGGCGCGTGCCGGACCGGTCGGTTCGACGAGATGAACGGCGCGCGCACCGAGGACCGCGGGCGACGTCGGGTCGCCGGGCGACGTCGAGGTGTTGAGCGTCAACGCCACGATGGCGCCGAGCGCCGCAGCGATGTCACTGGGGGCCAGTCCAGGCGATCTCACCACTCGTTCCTTCGGACGGGCCCGACACGATCAGGCGCGAAGGAAGCAGGATCTGGACTTCTCGATGCATCGTACCAGAGGCCGCGTCGGATCACAGCAACAATGATCGCCGTTCAATCACGCATGAACGTCTCAGGCGCGGCGGCCAAACGTGCTCTGACGAGGAGCGTCAGTGCAACAAGTCCGGCCCGCGATCCGCGGCTACGACGCTACGCGGGCGGGACCTTCACCCACTCGTCGAGGTCACCGGGCGTGATCGATTTGGCGACGACTCGCGTCGCGACGTCGGTGAGGCCCTGGTTGTGGTTGCGCGCGTGCGCCCGAAGTCGATTGAAGGCGTCGTCCATGTCACAGCTCGTCGATTGACAGATCATGCCCTTCGCCTGTTCGATGATGACGCGACTGTTGAGGGCGTTGCTCAACTGGGAATTCCACGTGCTGGCGTCGAGCGATGACCGGTGCTGCAGGATCGCGATCGTCGCGACGTCCGCGAGGCCCTGGGCGACGATCACGTCGTCGGCGCCGAGGGACCCTTGGTGTGTTCGAAAGAGGTTGAGCGCGCCAATCGTCCGGCCGCGAAGACGCATCGGAAGACTGTGCACCGCGCGAAATCCCAACGCGAGCGCGCGCGGCGTGAACAGGGGCCAACGCCCGTCGTCTTCACTCAACGCGTGATTGGTGATAGCCAGTCCGTCGTGGTAGCAGTCGACGCAGGGACCCTCGTTCGCCTGGATCTGGAACAACTCGAGCACCCTCATCGACTCACTAGATGACGCGACGAACTGCAGATCCCCCATTGGCGACGCGAGCATCACGCCCGCCGCGTCGACGTCGACCGCTTCGACGCAACGATGGCTCAATACGGTGAGGACGTCGATGATGTCGTAGTCGTCGACCAGGTTGTCCGCCAACTCCACGAGCGTCGCGATCAAGAGCGATTCTCTATTCATCGATGCCACCTGCCTGTTTACTGAACGCGATCACGGAACTGCACCAATTCGTGGGTCCGGTTGGCCCATGAATTCTACCCCTCGTCATTCTCGGTGGCCGCCTCGTCTATCCACTCCCGGGTCGTCGAATCGAATCGAGTCGCGCCGGTAATGACGCGATCGGCGAGCTCCGAGAGTTGAATACCGGCGCCGAAGGCGCCGGCGCGCAACAGGACGAGCGCGTCCTTGACCGGCAGCGAACCCTGGACCGCCAGCATTCCCGCCGCCTGGTGGACCCGAAAGTCGAGGATCGATTCGCCGTTCAGTTCCCCGACCAATCCCTGCATCGACCCACCGGCCTGCTCGGTCAGGATCGCCCTCCCGAGGACCGACGCCATTAGGTAGCCGTCCAACGACTGTTGGGCGTTGAGCGGTCCAGGACGGTTGCGAAAGAGGCAGAGCACGCCAAATCGGATCGCGCCGAGCCGAATCGGATAGCCGAACACCGCACGCGCGCCGAGGGCCACGGCTTCGGGTCGGTACACGGCCCACTTCGACGACGACGCTTCGATCAGGTCGACGTCGTGGCTGGCGTCTCCACGGCCGGCATCGGTCATCGGTCCCTCGCCCACGGTCAGTTCGAGATTCATCAGGGCACCCGCCGAGCGGTTGCTCGTACAGAGGGAGGTCAACGTCTCGCCTTCACTCACGAGGGCGATGCCGGCCCCGTCAAGCGCCATGAACTCGGCGGCCACGGCGCACAGCGCCACGCCGCTCGGGCTCTCGCGTTGATAGCGCTCCATGAGCGCGTAGATATCGAGGAGGCGACTCGCGCTCATCGCGATGACGCCGTCATCATCGCGATGACGATCGTCGCGGCGCCGATTCTGCCATTGCCTCGATCTCCTCGATCTGCGTCGATGCCGAACGCCTGGATGGTTGATCTTCGGTCGTCGACAAGGATCAAGGGGGGCTTGATCCTTGTCGACGAGAACCCTGCAGTACTCGAAAAGTGTCACTTGGAGCTACTTCTTGAGCGCATCCTTCACTTTCTCGCCAGCCTGCTTGAGATTGCCGCTCGCCTGATCGACCCGTCCTTCGGCCGCAAGTTGGTCATCGCCCGTCGCTGTGCCGGCCTTCTCTTCGATCTTGCCCTTGGCTACTTGTGCCAGATTCCTGGCCTTGTCTTTCTTGCCCATCGCTACTCCCTCTCTCCACCAGCGAGTGTTGTCTCGTCGTGGTGTATCGGTCTCCATCACTTCGACGAGGTCGCGTGCGAATCCACTCGACCTCTCGCCACTGCCTCAACGTCGGACCATAAAGACGATGAGGACTATGACGAGGATCAGGACCACGGTTCCGCCTCCTATGTACATTGCGCGTACCCCTTTCCGATTCGAACGTCACGATTGATTCGCCGATCACGCATCTTCGTTGCGAACGACCGTGTCGCCGTCATTTGGAGTCCTCGTGGACAGAACTCGTGTTGCCTGACGCGTCGACGACCTGTCGGTTGAGCGAATGCCGTGACGTCCGTTCGGGACCTCTCGATATCCCAAAGACGATCGCCGAGACGACGAATCCAAATGCCCCCGCGATCATGAGGATGACGCCCACGGTCGAGAGACGAAAACCTGTTCCTTGATAGGTAACGGCCCAATACATGATTGCGCCCGCCGCAGCAGCTATGGCGCTGAGCACCATTCCGGGGAGACCCATGTCACTCCTTCTTCTACCTGCCGAACTGAATGTTCGGCGAGAAGGAAGCGAGGTCTTGACGTCCTCTCTGGATAGTAACGCCCTCGAGTCGACGTTCCAGCGCTCGCCGACGACGCGACGGCGCGAGTGGCGTTTTGACCGGTGTTACACCGGTTCGATGGAGAAGATCACGCTGACTTCGTCGAAGTCGCTGGTCGTCGTGACGGTGAAACGTGAGTGGCGAAAGACCGACAACATGTCGTGATTGGTCGACAACGTCTCTGCTCGGAAGTGTGTGATGCCACGCTCCCACGCCGCTTCGGCCAGCGAACTGAGTAATCGGTGACCGAGTCCGAGGTGCTGGTAGTCGTCGCGCACCACGAAGGCGACCTCCGCCGTGGTGGTGCCGACACATCGGTCGTAGCGGCCCACGGCGACGAGGTCGCGCCCTCGTTCGATCACCAGGGCCAATCGATTGACGTAGTCGACCTGGGTGAAGTGTCGCACTTCGTCGCTCGAAAGAACGGGGTGGACCGAGAAGTAACGACGGTAGATGGTGTCGACGGAGAGCTGCGCGTGAAAGGCGACCAACTTCTCAGCGTCGTCACCGCGGATCGGACGGAGTCGGAGTCGAGCGCCGTTGTTCGCACTGACGTCGGTCACCAAGCTCTTGGGGAAGCGTCCCGTCAGCAACCCGTCCGCTGTCGACACGCCGAGCGAGGTCATGAGAGGGTGGCCGAGCCGATGACGCACGCAGGGGGTTCGCTGTCGAAGGGTATTCGCTCCACCCGACCAGTTTCTTCGCTCGGTCGCGCGTCCTCCTAGGGGCGTAGGTCACTTCTCACGGACGTCCTTCCTGGTCGAGGCGACAGCACGCGAATCGTCAGTCGAATAAGGACGTTTGACCCTGTCCCCCTGCGAGAAAGCGTCCGTACGGTGGGAGGGCGTCCGCATTATTCGAGATGCACTACAGACCATAAGGAGTACGAGCCATGAAGGCACTTGTCTACAAGGGACCCGGCAAGAAGAGCTGGGAAGAGGTACCGGATCCAGTGATCCAAAAGTCGACGGACGTCATTGTCAAGATGGTCGCCACAACTATTTGCGGCACTGACCTGCACATCCTGAAGGGCGACGTGCCCGAGGTCGAAGTCGGTCGCATCCTCGGCCACGAGGGTATCGGCGTCATCACCGAGATCGGCGCGGGCGTCACGCAGCTGGCCGTCGGCGACAAGGTGATCCTGTCGTGCGTGAGTTCGTGTGGGCGTTGTTCGAACTGTCGCATTGGACTGTTCGGGCACTGTCTCGACCCCGAAGGTACTCCCGGCATCGGGTGGATCTTTGGATACATGATCGACGGCACGCAGGCCGAGTACGTGCGCGTACCCTTCGCGGAGAACTCCGTGTACAAGATGCCGGAGAGCCTGTCGGATTCCGAGGGCATCTTGTTGTCCGACATCTTGCCGACCGGTTTCGAGATTGGCGTCAAGTACGGAGACGTGCAGCCCGGCGACGTCGTCGCCGTGATCGGTTCGGGGCCCGTTGGTCTCGCGTCGGTGATGACCGCTCGCCTCTACGGCCCGTCGAAGATCATCGCGATCGACCTCGACGACAGCCGCCTCAAGCGGGCGTCGGACTTCGGCGCGACCGACACCGTCAACTCCGGTGACGCGGACTGGAAAGAGCAGGTCTTCGCGCTGACCGACGGTCAGGGTGTGGACGTGGCGATCGAGGCGGTCGGAATCCCGCAGACGTTCACCATGGCGACACTCATCGTGCGCCCCGGCGGCAGTGTCGCCAATATCGGCGTGCACGGCAAGCCCGTCGAATTGGCACTGAACGAGCTCTGGATCAAGAACATCGACATCTCGATGGGTCTCGTGAACACGAACACGCTGGCCATGCTGTTGAAGCTCGTCACCGAGAAGAAGTTGCCCGCGGAGAGTTTCGTCACGCACGAGTTCTCGTTCGACCAGATCCTCCAGGCGTATGACGTCTTCGGCAACGCCGCGCAACACGACGCTCTGAAAGTCCTGATTCACTAGGCGCCAACCAGCCCATGACGGCGCAAGGGCCGTCATGGGCTGGCGGGTGTTCGAGCGGTCCACGACCTCGACGCCGTGTTCGAATCATGCGTCGGGGGTGGTAGACCGGCACTAAGGACGTCCAGAACCCCGCTTCCGCACACGCCCGACACATCGTCGGCCGTAGGAAAGTGGGCGGTTCAATGGAAAACGTCATCGGACTCATCGGGGACCCCGCGAAGATCGAGACGCCTCGAAGCCTGTACTGGCTGCAGCGCTCCAAGGCGGCGGCCCTCATCTGGAACGCGATGCGCATCTGGCTGGGCGTGATGTGGCTACAGGCCGGCATCGCCAAGGTCTGGGGAGCCGAGAACCCGGCGTTCTTGCACAACAACGGTGCCGGTGTCGCCGGCTTCGCCGCCCACGGCGTGCCGGCCTATTCGTGGTGGGGCAGTTTCTTGCACAGTTTTGTCGTTCCGAATTCCGGATGGATCGCCGTCGTGGTGGCGTTCGCCGAACTGGCCATCGGTGCGGCGCTGGCCGTCGGCTTCTTGACGCCGCTGGCGTGCCTGGGGAGTCTCCTCTTGCTCTTCACCTACGTCATGTCGGGGACCGCGAGCGTCTGCGCGTTCTACGCACTGTTCGCGATCGTGATCCTCGCCACGTGGCGCACGTCCGGATGGATCGGCGTCGACGGACTCCTCTCGGGCCGCCGTCAGCGCCACGTCGCCTCGAAACAGGTCAACAAGAGCGTCGACGAAGGCGTCGCGGTGCCCGGACGGGAAGACAACGTCATCGTCATCCCGGCGTAGGGATCAACGAGGAAGCGCACATCGACGATCCGCCACGCCAGATCCCTGACCCACGGGGTCGCTGAACAGGTACGCGGAACGGGGTCTCGTGCGTTCGTGTCCGCCTTTCCTAGAAAGGCGATTGAACATGCCAACAATGCCAGTATCGTGTGGCTCGGGATCGGCGGAAAGGTCCGTCGACACAGAAGGAGAGTCTCATGGGACTGCAATTAGGCGACGTCGCACCGGACTTCACCGCGGAGACGACTGAAGGAACCATCAATTTCCACGAGTGGCTCGGCGACTCTTGGGCGGTGCTGTTCTCACACCCCAAGGACTTCACGCCGATCTGCACGACCGAACTCGGCTACGTGGCTCGTATCAAGCCGGAGTTCGATCGCCGGGGCGTCAAGGTCATCGGTCTCTCGGTCGATTCAAACGAGCGCCATGACAAGTGGGCGGACGACATCGAGAAGACCCAGGGCGCTCGTCCGAACTTCCCGATGATCAGCGACACCGACTTCAACGTCTCCAAGCTCTACGGGATGCTGCCGGCGAGCACCGCCGGCACGTTCGAGGAGCGCACGCCGGCCGACAACCAGACGGTGCGCAACGTGTTCGTGATCGGGCCCGACAAGAAGGTGAAGCTCGTCCTCGTGTACCCGATGACGACCGGTCGTAACTTCGACGAGGTTCTGCGCGTCATCGACTCACTGCAGTTGACGGCCAACCACCGGGTGGCGACGCCCGTGAACTGGAAGCAGGGCGAGGACGTCGTGATCGCCGGATCCGTGTCGAACGACGAAGCCAAGGAGATCTACGGAACGTGGAAGGAACCGGTGCCGTACATGCGCATCGTTCCTCAACCCGACTGACCTACGTCGCTTGACGTCCGCGTCAAGCCGGCGACTCCGTGAGTCAAACAGTTCGGCGTCGTCCGAGGGCTACGTCAGCGACGCCGTCCATTCGAGGATGGTGCCGCCTTCGGGTCGATTGGTCAGCGTGAGCGCTCCGTGATACATCGTGGCGCGATCGTGCAGGTTCTTCAGTCCGCTCGAGCGCTCAGGCGAACCGATCCCGATCCCGTCGTCGACCACTCGCAGGTGCACGGTATCGACGTCCACGAGGAGTTGGACGAGCACCGCGCTGGCGTGGGCGTGTCGACCAACGTTGGACAGTGCTTCTCGCGCGCAGGCGAGCACGTGCGCCACGAGTGGATCGGGTAGTCCCGCGTCGGTGAGACCGATGATCTCCAAGGTGGGTGCGAACCCCAACACGACGCTCGACTCATCGACGAACTGCGTCAGTTGCGTCCGGAGGGCCTGTGCGCCACCAACGGGCTGGGACAGACTGAATATCGTGTTGCGAATCTCTCGAATGGTGTCGTCCAGCACGTCGATCGACTTGGAGATCCGTTCTCGGGCTTTGTCTTCCTTCACCCACATCAACGAGGATTGCAGCCCCAACCCAGTGGCGAAGAGCTGTTGGATGACGTGATCATGGAGGTCTCGGGCGATGCGATCGCGATCGCCCAACAACATCATCTGTTCCCTCGCGGTGCGCGCGCGGTCCAACTCAAAGGCCAACGCCGCCTGCGCGCCGAGCGCCTCGGCGAAGATCCGGACGTGGGTGTCGAAGTCCGGCGCGCCGGTCGGTCGGATGAACGTGATGGAACCGGCCGCGGTACCGGCGATCACCAAGGGAATTCCGAGCATGGGACCATCGGGTAGATCCTCGGGCACCTCGACGCGCGAACCCGCACTGCGCCGAGGGGTCTCGAGGGCCTCACCGCGTTGGATCACCGCTTCGGTGAATGAGGTTCCCGGCGGGAGCGTCGTACCGGTCATGGCGGCGACGGGACCCACGCCCGCCACGACGTGCAGTCCACGGTCATCCTTGACGGTGACCGCGACGGCCGGCGCGCCGACGAACTCCGAGGCCCGCTGACAGATCAACTCCAACGACGCATCGAGTGACGCGCCGGAGAGGAGTCGAAGTCGGATCTCGGAGGTCATCGCGTGTTGACGCTGGAGGCGCTCTTCTTCTTCCAGCAAACGATGGAGATCATCTTCGGCCCGCTTCCGTTCCGTGTTGTCGCGTATGACGTAACAGAAACCGAGGATCGTGGACGTCTGATCGCGTAGAAGTGAGATCGATACCGACGCGTCGACCTCGTGGCCGTCGAGGTGCAGCCACTTGGTGAGGAGGGCCTCGCGATAGCGCTCCTGACCCGCCGCGTCAAGGAGGTCTTCGAGGATCGGCGACGCGTGCGCGGGCACCAGCGTCGAGATATGGAGGCCCAGGACCTGGTCCGTGCCGTAGCCCAAGAGCGTCTCGGACGCCGGGTTCCAATTCGTGATCCGGCCGTCGAGCGTGGTCGAGATGATGGCGTCGGTCGTCGAGCGAACGATCGTGGCGAGTTCCGCACTCGTCGCGTTGGCCTTGCGTTGCTCGGTGACGTCACGCACGGCTGCGATGACCAACTGCTCACCGGCGCTGACGATGGGCGCGAGGCTGATGTCGATGGGGAATTCGCTCCCGTCACGACGGCGACCCGTCAGCTCTAGGCCCTCGCCCATCGGGCGACTCCGCGCTTCGACCGAGAACGTCGAACGGTGGTGACGATGACGGCTTCGTGCTCGTTCGGGCAAGAGCGTCTCGATGGTGACACCGGTGAGCGATCCGAGGGCGTACCCGAAGAGCTCTTCGGCGTGTTGATTGACCGAGACGATCACGCCATTCGTGTCCACGACCACCGACGCGTCGGGGATCAACGAGACCACCGCACTGAGCAACTCGCCCGAGATGGCGCGCTGATCGGCCATCGAAATCTCGCGCGGATCGTCGATCTGCGAACCGTACTCCGCGCCGCTCATGGCACGCTCACGATCGAGCGCGAAAGTGTCCCCACACGATTGTGCCACCCCGCGGGCGCGACGCCACTCGAGCGAGGAGTGTGGCGCGTCGTCGCGTCGTCATGGTTGTTGTTGACAAAAGAGGTCATCACCACCACTCTTCTGTAGGTCGCGCAAGCGATTCTCACTCGAACGTGAGCCTAGTTCGGACCCGTGCGAGCGCCGGGCGCGGCGGAGGTACCTCGTGAGGCGGGTGCGAGCGCACCACGCGTTTCGCGAGTTGAACGCGACCGTCTCATCGGTCAATCCTCAACGCCGTCGGAGTTCACACTCGTCGCCGATGAGATCCGAAAGGCCGTCAATCGAGGTGCGGGGCGCTCACCGGGCGAGCGACCCTCGGACGCCGACCCACGAGCCGGTCTTCGGCGGTTCGCCGCCACTCCGTGACGTCGATCACGACGATGCCCACGCCGATCACGTCGTCCTCGATGGTCACCGGGTAGAGGTTCACCAACCACGAGGACCTCACACCGGACTCGTTCGCCGCGGTGGCCGCCACCTCGCCGTTCGTGACGGGAGTGTTCGTTTCGATCACCGATCGGTACATCGGTTCCAGCTGGGGCCACAGGTTCGGGACGATCTCCTCGATGGTTCGTCCGAGTTGCTCGGTCGCCGTGCCGCCGTGGATGGCCGCGAGCATGGGATTGACGCGCACGTAGCGTAAATCGCGGTCGACGAAGCCCAATCCGACGTTCGACGTCGACTGATACGCGTCGAGGATGGCCAGGGCATCCGCGCTGGCTCGGTCATTCGCGCGAATGCGCTCCTCCGTCGCCTCGCGGCTGGCGCGATCGTCCTGAGGCAAGTCACGCAACTTCGGTTGCGCCGGGAACGTGGCGGACTCGGACGTGCGCGAGCGGCCGCTCAG
This sequence comes from uncultured Acidimicrobiaceae bacterium, assembly GCA_963802735.1. GTDB lineage: Bacteria > Actinomycetota > Acidimicrobiia > Acidimicrobiales > RAAP-2 > RAAP-2. The sequence continues at coordinate 110,240 of CAWDJY010000002.1, forward strand.
TTTCGCCTCGTACAGGCTCTGATCGGCCTCGCGGACCAGTTGGGTCGCGTCGGGCCGCGACGAGTCGAGCGCGGCGTAGCCGACACTCACCGACGGCCGATGCGCCGAGGTCAACGCCCGCGTCATGCGCACGGCGATCTGGGCGGCGTTCTCGAGCGTGGAGGTCGGCAACGCGACGGCGAATTCGTCACCACCTACTCGGCCCACGACGTCGAAGCTCCGGCTGAGCTTGTTGAGGGTGGTCCCGACGCAACTCAACGCGTCGTCGCCCGCCACGTGTCCGTAGGCGTCGTTGAAGGCCTTGAAGAGATCGATGTCGATCATCAAGAGGCTGAGGGGTTGACCTTGACGAAGCGCTCGGTCGATTTCGACGTCGAGTCGTTCGTAGAAGGCCCCGTGATTGAGGCAGCCCGTGAGGGCGTCGACCGTGGCGAGGGTGGACAACTCGGCGCGCAGTCGTTTCTCGTCGTCCATGAGTCGAGTTCGCGCGTTCGAGACGCCGACGGCGATCACGACGAGCCCGACGAGCGCCATGGCGAACATCGCGATCTCGGCCGTCGAACGGTGGAGCACCGGGATGGTGAGCCAAAGAAAGGTGAACTCACCCAACGACGCCACGCCGCACACGATCACCTGTCGAACCTCGAGCGCCAGTGCGGCGCTCACGATCGGCAAGGTCAAGAGCGCGAACATCGGGCTATCGAGACCTCCGTCGAGGTAGATCGAGAGCGCCAGTATGGCGCCCGCCAGCAGCGTCCACGCGAACGAGTAGTTCGTGCGCCACGGTGCAGCGGCGACGCGACCGGTAAAGGGGATGTTGGCCGTCAACACGACGACGACGAAGGACGACATGACGATGAGAAACAGTCGGTGCGGACCATGCGGGGTGGCGGCGAGGTAGAGGAGCGACGCGAGGGCTTCGACCGTGAAGACCAATATGCCGACGCGCAGGTAGTGAGACCAGAACTGGCGGGTGTGGACCTCGGCGTCGAGGCGTGACACCACCGGCGGCGTGGTCGCAGCGACCGTGCTCTTCCCTTGGCCGGGGAGGGGCGCGTTCACCGTGGTGCCGCCCTGCTTCGGAAGAGCTCTACACGACTCATGGATGCCTCCGACGCGCGTCGTGGAGGTGCCCAACGTTGGTCAGCCCCTTCACGCCCTCAGTATTGACCGCGTGGCACGCGACCAAGTAGGGCCATTGGTCACGATTCGCGCCGAGTTTGGCTGTCACGACCTCGAGGTGTCGTCGAGGAGCGGGTCTAGCGTTCGGCGTACGTCGAAGGGACGACCACCACGGGCACGGTGGCGTGTTCGGCGACTTCGAGACTGGTGCTGCCCAACAGGAGCCCCTCGCGTTTGCCCACGCCTCGAGATCCGACGACGAGTACGTCGGCGTTGACCGGCGATGTCGTCATTCGCAAGAGGACCGAGCACGGATCGCCGTCGGTGACGAGCCAGTGCAGGGAGCTCGCGCTGAAGTCGCATTCGCGCGCCAGGGCGAGGACGGGCGCTGGGGTCGTGTCCGGTGAGAAGCGCTCGTGCAGATGCTCTCGAAGACCCGCTGCGTGCACGACCGTGACGTCGGCGCCGAAGTCCCGTGCGGCCTCGAACGCCCAACGCACGGCGATCGTCGAGTCGGGGGAGCCGTCGTAACCCACCGCGATGCTCTGGAACGGATTCATTATGTCGACTCCTCGTCGTCGCTGGCGAGCAGATGCTCGATCGTGGATCGGCGTGCCACGCGCATCCGCTCGACCTGTTCGGTGCCCGGCCCGCCGTTGGAGGGCGATTCGCCCTCGGCCCGCTGACCGAGCGCGGCGCTCAGGGAGGCGTGGATCGACCCACGCAAGGCCGCGAGGTCGTACCCACCCTCGAGGAACAGAACGAGGCGTCCGGGTGCTGACGCGCACGTCGAGATCCAGCTGGAGAGCTGGGCGAAGTCGCCGCTGGTCAGGCGCAGGTCGGCCATCGGGTCATCTCGGTGCGCGTCGAAGCCCGCCGAGACCAAGACCCAGGTCGGGTCGAACGCGTCGATGACCGGTCCCGCAATCTCCTCGATGCCGCGACGAACCACGTCGCCAGTGGCGCCCGGGGGCAACGGGATGTTCACCGTGCGATCGGTGGCGTGGCGACCGCCGACTTCATTGACCGAACCACTCCCGGGGAAGAGCGGCCACTGATGCGTCGAGACGTAGAGGACGTCGGGGACGTCCCAGAAGATCTCCTGGGTCCCGTTCCCGTGATGTACGTCCCAGTCGAGGACGAGCACGCGTTCGCCTTGACTGCGCAGGGCCGCCGCGGCGATGGCGACGTTGTTGAGCAGACAGAACCCCATCGCTCGGTCCGACAACGCGTGATGGCCGGGCGGTCGCGCGGCCACGAAACCGACGCCGTCATTACGTCGCTGCAGTTCCTGGATCACCGAGAGGCCGGCGCCCGCCGCGTTCTTCGCGATGGTGAGGGAGTCCAACGTCGCGTACGTGTCTTGATCGATGTCGCCCCCACCGTCGTAGCAGTAGGCGCTCAGTTCGTCGAGGTAGTTGCCGTTGTGCACGCGCACGAGTTCCTCGCGCGTCGCCGAGCGGGCCGGGGCGATCACGAGGTCGTCGCCGAGGTGCAGGTCGGCGACGGCGGAGCGGGCCGCGATGACGCGATCGGGGCGCTCCGGGTGACCGGGGTCCTCGTGACTTGAATCGTCGTAGGTCTCATTGACGACCAGCACCATCAGCGCGCGGACTCCGTCGGTGTGGATGTCGGGGGCGCCGCCACGTCACGGGGAACGTCGATGGGGAAGCTCACGCTGATCTCGCCGCGCGAGACCGACGTCGTGACCGGGTAGCCCGAATGTCGAAAGATCGCCATCATGTCGCGATTGGTGAAGAGGGTCTCCGCACTGAAGGTCGTGACGCCACGGTCGCGCGCGGCGCGTACCAGGCCGTCCAACAGGCGATGGCCGAGTCCGAGGTGCTGGTAGTCGTCACGCACGACGAAGGCCACTTCGGCGTTCGTGGTGTCGGGATCGCGGTCGTAGCGTCCGACCGCGACGAGTTCCGGGCCGTCTTCGATGACGAGGGCCAGACGGTCCACGTAGTCGACGTGCGTGAGGTGTCGCACCTCGTCGGTTGAGAGATGCGGGTGCACCGAAAAGTATCGTCGATAGATCGAGTCGAAGGAGAGGCGTTCGTGGAACGCCATCAACTTCTCATCGTCTTCGGGCCTGATCGGGCGGACGTGGAGCGTCGCTCCCGAGATGACCGTGAACTCCTCTTCCAACTCGCGCGGGTATCGTCCCGGCGCGAAGTTGGTCGCGACCACGTTCGTGGGCGTGCTCGCCGTGCCGTCGGTCATGCGTGCACCTCGCGACTGCGCGTCACGTCGAACGACGTCGGTCGCGTTCGCTGTCGCGGGCCAGCTACCTGCGCTGAGTTCGTGTGCAACGTCCAAGTGGTCGACGCCATGAATCCATCGTCGCCGAGCGTACCGCGACGTCGCCAGTGACCAAGGTCACAAGTCGCGCGACGCGAGTCGACCCGCGCGCCGTCGACGCGACTCGTGACCTTTTACCCTGTCTGATTAGGAGTATCAGGCTTAGCGTGGACGTGTGTCCGGTCTGGTCGAACTGAGCGGTGTCGGGACGCCACGTACGACGTACCGACGTTGGGCGACGCTCTCGGTCCTGTGCGTCACGCTCCTGCTCATCAGCCTCGACAACACGGTCCTCAACGTGGCGTTGCCGTCGATCGCACACTCGCTGAGTGCCAGCCCGAGCCAACTCCAGTGGATGGTCGACGCCTACGCCGTGGTCTTCGCGGGACTCCTGCTCACGCTCGGAGCGTTGGGCGACCACGTCGGGCGCAAGTGGGTCTTTATGGGCGGCCTGGCGATGTTCGGCGGGGGATCGGCCTTCGCCGCCTGGTCCGCCAGTCCCGATCTCTTGACGCTGGCGCGCGCGATTATGGGCGTGGGGGCGGCCGCGTTGATGCCGTGCACGTTGTCGATACTCACGAACGTCTTCACCACCGAGCGCGACCGCGTTCGCGCCATCGGCATCTGGTCAGGTACGACCGGGATCGGCGTGGCGCTCGGCCCGATACTGGCCGGCGTCCTGCTCTCGCACTTCTGGTGGGGATCGGTCTTCTTGGTCAACGTCCCCATTGCCATGGTCGGTTTCGTCGCGACGATATGGCTGGTGCCCAACTCGAAGAGCCCGCGCTCCCAACGTCCCGACGTCGTCGGTGCCGGACTTTCGATGCTCGGCCTCAGCCTCTTGCTCTGGGCCATCATCGAGGCGCCGACGCGCGGCTGGTCCTCGACCCCCATCGTGTGCTCACTCGCCGGTGCGCTGGTCGTGATCGGACTCTTCGTCGTCTGGGAACGGCGCATCGATCACGCGATGCTGCCCCTGCGGTTCTTCACGCGCCGTCGCTACAGCGTCGCCATCTCGGCGCTCGCTCTCGTGCTCTTCGCGTTGTTGGGCATGTTCTTCCTCATGACCCAGTACCTCCAATTCGACCTCGGCTACAGCCCCCTGCAGGCCGGCCTCCGCATCGTCCCGGTGGCGGTGGCGCTGATGGTGGTCGCACCACTCTCGGTGTGGATCGCGCGCGCGATCGGGACCAAGTTCGTGGTCACGTGTGGCCTCATCCTGGTGGCGATCGCCTTCGCCATGCTCTCGCGCACGACCGTCGCCGGCACCTACCGCGACGGACTCCCGCCCATCATGATGGTCGGCGTGGGCGTCGCGCTCGCCCTGGCGCCGTGCACCGAGTCGGTGATGGGCTCGTTGCCGAAGTCCCAGTCCGGCGTCGGTTCGGCCACGAGCGACACCGCCATGCAGGTCGGTGGTGCACTGGGCGTCGGGATCCTGGGCACCGTGTTGAACCTGCGCTACCAGGACCTCATGACACCGGTCGTGGCGCGCGCGCACGTGTCGTCCGCGCTCCAGCACCTCATCGACGGCTCGCTCGGCGCGGCGCTCGAAGTGGCCCGGCGCGCGCCACCCTCCTTGGGCGCGGAGCTCGCCGCGTTGGCCCGGCGCGCGTTCGTCTCCGGCATGGACGAGGCGCTCTTGATCGCCGCCGCGGTCGTTGCCGCGGCGGCGATCATCATCATGGTCTCGCTGCCCAATCGCGGGAGCGAGGTCCCTGATCCGAACGTCGCGGACGACGAGCGTGACGAGCGGCTCATTCGTCCTTGACGTCGCGGTGATCGAATATCGCTACACCGGCGGCGGCGGCGCCCAGGGCGAGGGCGATCATCACCGCGTTCACGGTCCAGTTGACCGGTGACGCGGGGGCCGCCGCCATCTGGTGGAAGCCGGACAGGTCGAGGATCCAATGGTTCGCGCGCACGGCGCTGCCCAGTATCTCCACCAACAAGAACCAGACGAGGAGGCCATAGGTGACGGCCCCGACTCTGCGGGGTATGAGCGCGAGCGCGAGGATCCCGATCCCGAAGATCAGCAGCGCCGGCACCGCGACGTTGACGCCGGCGTCCAGCATCGACGCGAAGTGGACGTGCGCGTGATCGCTCGTCGCGCCGACCCAGGTGGCGAGCCCCGCGAGCACGCCGCCGAGGGCGAGCACGACGGTGGCGAGAGCGATTCGTTGGGCGAGCCACGCGGTCCGGGAGAAGGGACGCACGAGGAGGTTCTCGAGTTGACCGCCGGACTCCTCTTTCCGTGCGGCGCTCACCTGGGCGACGGCGACGAAGCTGAGGGTCAGGGCCATGATCAAGAACGCCACGCTGAGGTAGGCCTCGGCGCCGGAGATGCCGAGGCGCTCGAACACCTGTCGCAGGCTCTTGGTCGCGGTGATGGCCTTCCCGCCGGACTTGGCGATACCGCCGAGCAGCAGTCCGTAGGCCGCGATGGCGCCCGCCCACGCCACCAAGGGTCCGCGCGACAGGTACACCGCCAGACCCCACGGTGTCGTCGGCAGGGTGCGCACCTTGGTGAGCGTCGAGCGATCGGGGAACGTGCCCGCGCCGAGGTCGCGCCGGCCCGCGAGCACCAACGCGCCCGTCGTGAGGACGACGACGAGCGCCGCGATCGGCACCAACGCGAACGGCCGCGGCGACGTCAGGGGCTGCGACTCCTCGATCCAGCCGAGCGGCGTGCACCAGCGCAGCCACGAGAGTCCGGCGCCCGAATCGGCGACCATCCGAATCGCGTAGCTCGCGCCCAACAGGGCCGACGCGATGCTGATGGCTTGGCGTCGCGACGTCGACAGTTGCGCGCAGAAGGCCCCGACCGCGAGGAACATCAACGCGCCGCCCGTCACCACGACGGCGAAGTAGAGGCCCGCGCCGGCGCCGATGCCCACCTTGGCCGAGTGGCCGACGGCCACCACGAGCACCGCGGTCGCGACGAAGAGCGCGACCGCGCCGGCGCCCAGTCCCTCGAGCGCTTGGCGCGCCGCGCCGCGACGGGTCACGCCACCGGCCAGCAACAGCTCCCAGCGACCGGCGTCCTCTTCGCCGCGCGTCATCCTCGTGCTCGTGAGGACTCCCCACACCGCGCCCATGATCGCCAGGACGGTGAGGCACTTCCAGGCGGTGAAGCCCGGCACGGTGTCGATCCGGATCGCCGGGCCGACGAGGGCGCTGATCCCGGCGTTGCTCCCGAACTGCTGGACCAGGATTCGACGGGAGGCCTCGGTCTTGTAAGTCGTCGCGTAGGTGAGCGCCTGGGTCGCCACGTAGAACCCGAAGATCACGCCCCATCCGAGTCCGGAGCGCACCGACGTTCGTGCGCTGAGACGAGCGATCGCCGTGGACGGTCGTGCGTTCGAAGTGTCCGTCGCCTGGATGTCGGCGCTAACGCTCGTCGACATTCTTCGTCTCGCCGTCGGACGAACCGTAGTGCGAGAGGAACAGCTCCTCGAGCGACGGTTCGCGACTGAGCAGTTCGTGGACGCCCGAGTTCGCCAGCACGGCGAGGAGTGGTTCGACCGAACCGCGGACCTGACAGCGCAGGGTCAGTCCCTGCACGTCAACGAGCGAGACACCCGGGACGTTCGAGACGTCGGGCACACGTTCCTCGAAGGTCGCCTCGACGGTGAGCGCCGAGAGATGGCGCAGTTGCGCCATCGTGCCCATCTCCACCAGGGCGCCCGAACGCAAGATGGCGATGCGGTCACATAGTGCTTCGACCTCGCTCAAGATGTGCGACGAGAGCAGCACGCTCTGCCCGCGCTCCTTGGCCTCGTGGACGCACTGTCGGAAGGCCTGTTCCATGAGCGGATCGAGTCCGCTCGTCGGTTCGTCGAGGATGAGCAAGTCGGCGCGGGTCATGAGCGCGGCGACCAGGATCAGCTTCTGTCGGTTGCCCTTGGACAGCGCGCGGACCCGCTTGGTCGTGTCGAGGTCGAAGCGCTCGATGAGTTCTCTCTGGTACGAGGGGTCGACCTGGCCGTGAACGCGTCCGAGGAGGCGCAGCGTCTCGGCGCCACTGAGCGTCGGCCAGAGATTGGCCTCGCCCGGCACGTAGGCCAGGCGTTGGTGCGCCGCCACGGTCTGGCGCCGGGAGTCCAAACCGAAGATCTCGGCGCGGCCGCGCGTCGGCACCAGGAGACCGAGCAGGAGCCGGATCATCGTGGTCTTGCCGGCCCCGTTGGGACCGAGACAACCCACGACCTCGCCCACGCCCACTTCCAGGTCGAGTCCGCGCAGCGCACGCGTCTCGCCGAAGTCCTTGGCGAGGTCGACGGTCGCGACGGCGGGCGTCGTCATCGTCTCGGCACTACGGTGTTCGTGTTCGCTCGCGACGTTCTGGCTGTCGTGACTCGCATCGTGCACTCGCTCTCGCGTTGGGACAGCGACGATCGGCGTCGCTTCGTCTGACGTTGGTCAAGGATCTGGCGTCAATCCTAAAACTAAGCGAGGTGGCCGCTTTGCCTTTAGGGTCGTTCGTCCCGTCTTGATCGATGCGCGACGACGGAGCTCGCCGCGGGTGTCGAGGTACTTCATCGTCGCAACTAGTCTCGGATTTGCAGGACGTGCACTGAGGCACAGCGATTGAAAGATGAGACATGAGTTCGCAACCTGAGACCAGCAGCCACCCGCCCAAGGGCCACCGAATCGTCGCGGGGATCGACGGATCACCGGCGTCGGTCACGGCACTGGAGTGGGCCGCTCGTCAGGCTGAATACACGAAGTCCGACCTCGAGGTCGTCGCGGCGTGGGAGTGGCCCACCAGTTTCGGGTGGTCGTTCATCCCCGACGGATACGACCCCGCGCGCGACCTGGCGACGACACTCGAACCGATCATCGCGTCGTTGAAGCGCACGCACCCCGACGTGGTGATCGTCTCGAAGATCGTCGAGGGTCACCCGGCGCCGGTCTTGATCCATGAGTCGGTGGGCGCCGATCTCTTGGTCGTGGGAAGCCGAGGTCACGGTGAGTTCGTGGGGATGCTCATCGGTTCGACGAGTGAACACTGCGTCGCCAACGCCGCGTGTCCCGTCGTCGTCATTCGGTCTCGCCCGTAGTCCTTCGCCTGGCCGTCGCCACACCTCGTCGATGACGGGCGTGGATACACTTTGGCGACTGCGCGTTCGTTCGAGTGGGCGCCGAGCCTTTAGCCATCGTTTCGCGGGGAGGTCCGAATGGCGGCGATTCCCGACATCGTCGAGTTCCTCCAGCGGTATCCACCGTTCGCGGAACTCGATCCTGACGCGTTGTCGAGCCTCGGCGACACCGTGGAAGTCGAATTCCATCGCGCGGGCGAGATCATCTTCTCCCAGGGGGTGCAGCCGGTCGAGTCGTTGCGCGTGATTCGCACGGGCAGCGTGGAGGTCGTCAGTGACGGTCAAGTCCTGGACCTCATGGACGTCGGCGAGATGTTCGGCCACGCGTCGATGCTGTCGGGTCTGCCCACGGGATTCGAGGCGCGCGCGGCCGAGGACACGCTCACGTACCGGATTCCGGCGACGGCCGCCGCGCGCGTGCTGGCCGAACCCGGCGTACTTCGTTACGTGACGCGTCTGATACTCGAAGACCGGCATCACCTGCGCTCGGGACCTGGTCGCGATAGCGCGCGCGACCAATTACGTCGGCCCGTTCGTGACGTCATCCGCGACGCGCCGATCGTGTGCACGCCCGACACCACGATTCGCGACGCGGCGCAGCGGATGACCGCGATTGGCGCCAGCGCGCTCGTCGTCGATCTCGGGGGGTCGATCGGCATCGTCACCGACAGTGATCTTCGCTCGAGGGCCGTCGCCGCTGGACTGTCCGAGACGGCGCCCGTGTCGGCGGTGATGACGGCACCGGCGTTCACGGTGGGCGACGACCGTGCGGGCAGTGAAGTCCTCTTGGACATGCTCGATCGGGGGGTCACGCACTTTCCGGTGCTCTCGGCGGACGGCCGCGTGCTCGGCATCGTCGAGGACCACGACTTGATCGCGGCCGAGAACACCACGTCATTCCACCTTCGCCACGCCGTCGAGCGCGCGAGTTCGGTCGACGAGCTGGTGCGCGCTGCGGCGATGCTGCGGCCCACGGTCGTGGGCCTGCACCGCGGTGGTATGGCCGCGCTCGACATCATGTCGGTCTTCTCGGTCGTCGCGGACGCACTCACTCGACGGGCCCTGGACCTCGCGGTCGCCGACGCGGGCGACGCGCCCGCGCGCTTCACCTGGCTCGCGCTGGGGAGTCAAGCCCGTCGAGAGGCGATGCCGAGTTCGGACCTCGACAGCGCGATCGCCTGGTTCGGTCACGACGACGACGGACCGACGCTGCGCGCCTACTTCGGTGAGGTCGCGACGGCGGCGACGGACACGCTCACCCGATGCGGCTTTCGACCCGACGAGCATCGCGTCAACGCCGCGGACCCCCTCTTCGTGCGATCGCTGACCTCGTGGCAACACGAGGCCCATTCGTTCCTCGACAACCCCACCCAGGAGAAGGCGTTGGTCCTGGTGTCGGTCCTCGTCGACAGCCGCCCGGTGTGGGGCGTCGAGTCCGAGCCGCTCATCGCCGACACCTTCCGAACGGCGCGGTCCTACCCCCAGCTGCTGCGCCTCCTCGCGCACTTCGCGCTCTCGCACAAGCCGCCGGTCGGATTCATCCGGGGACTCGCCATCGACGTCTCGGGTGAGGGCCGGAGTCGACTCGACCTCAAGAGTGGCGCGGTGGTCCCGATCACCGACCTGGCCCGGTGGGCCGGGATGGCCGCGGGCGTGACGTGTGCGTCGACGACCGCGCGACTTCGGGCGGCGAGTGACGCGGGGACGCTCAGCGCGACCGACGCCCTGACGCTGCAAGACGCCTTCGAGTTGACGTGCCAACTGCGGCTCGATCATCAGGTCGTCCAAATGGCGCGCGGCGCGGAGCCCGACGACGTCGTCGACCTCGACGCGATGAGTCCGTTGCATCGACGGTATTTGAAGGAGGCGTTCCGGGCGATCGTCTCGGTCCAGCGGCGGGTCGCCAACGACATCTCGTGGAACCGCTGACGTGCGGTCTCGACCGATGTTCCGGCGGCCGTCGACGGCGGTGGCTCGTGCGTACGCGCACGCGCCCGTCGATCGAAGGATGACGCCGTGGCGCGAGGCGGACTTCTGTGTCGTCGACCTGGAACTGAGCGGCTTGGACCCGCGCGACGACGAGATCATCTCGTTCGCCGCGGTGCCGGTCAGCACCGCGCGCGCCGTCGCCGGCGACGCACTGTACGGGGTCGTGCGACCTACGCAGACCCTGTCCGAGGAGTCGATCCTCATCCACGGCATTCGCGACGTGGACCTGGTCGAGGCGCCCCCGATCGACGAAGCGATGCAACCGCTCATCGCGGCGATGACCGGACGAGTGCTCGTCGCGCACGTCGCGTGGGTCGAGCGCGCGTTCTTGCGTCGGGCCTTCGCGCGACAGGGCATTCGACTGCGCGAGCCGATCATCGACACGTACGAACTCGGCCGACTACTGAGCGTGCTGCGCGGTGAGGACGCGGCGCCGAGGTCGCTCGACGAACTCGCCGGGCGATTGGAGCTGCCCGTGCACCGACCGCATCACGCGCTCGGCGACGCGCTGACGACGGCCCAGGTGTTCCTGGCGCTCGCGACCCACCTCGACGCGTTCGCTCCCGAGACGGTGCGGTCACTGGCGCGCGCGCGCCAACGCGCGACGTCCCGCCAGGCCTGAACACGTGCCGAAAAGATGTGACTTTCGCCTCTAATAATTTGACGCGCCCGTCGCTACTCTGAGCGTTGGAAGGTCTGACGACTCATCCAGGGCCTGCAGGCTCTCCAGAAAGTGAGTCAGGTCATGCTTTCAAAGACTTCGTTGAAAGAACTTGACGTTCCGATGCGATTCGCTCCCACGTGGGGATGGGTCGACGAGCTGTTTCGCGATGGCGATTGGCGTCGATCGTTCAAAGTAGAAGAGTCCCACGAGGGCGACACGATCGTCGTGCGAGCCGAATTGCCGGGAGTTGATCCGGAGAAGGACGTCGTGGTCGAAGTCGTCGACGGCGAGTTGGTGATACGGGCGCAACGGTCCGAAACGCACCGGAGCCACGAGGACCACGTCTACCGAAGCGAGATTCGCTACGGGTCCTTCACACGGAGCATCCCGATTCCGAGCGATGTCGACGAATCGAAGATGCAGGCGTCGTACAAGGACGGCATGCTCGAGATACGGATGCACTCAACCAATGGGGTTCCCACGAGGGAACCGCACCGCATTGAGATCAAGCGCAAGTAACGCTCCTCACGTTGTCGCTTGATTCTCCGAGGGCGCGCGAGTCCAGCCTCCCGGTTGCTCGTGCGCCCTCGTTCGACGTTCCCGGGGACCACCTCGGTCGCGACGCTGATCGGGCGAGGGTGGCGTCCGTCGAACGCCGCACGTCTCGGGTGACGACGCCGAGACTACGCGCCGCAGACGACCGCGGGGCCGGGCCGAGCGAGCGTGTTCACGGCGCGCAGGTTCAGGCGCGTGCAACGCTGGAGCCAGCGCAGCGAGTCGTCGCTCAGCCGGTCGCACACCCAGTCCCAGTGCATGGAGACGGCGTCGCCCACGACCAGGTCCCCGACGAATCCGACGCCGTCGAGCGCGCGACGCACCACCTCGAGTCGCTCCTCGCCGAAACACAGTTGCGAACCCTCGAAGTCCATCGGACGCGACGATACGGTGACGAAGTCGCCGTCCAGTTCGACCACCCGACCCCACCTGATCCGACAGCGCTCGAGGACCTCGAGCGGCGCCCCTTCCTTTCCGGCACGCAGCATCCCGAACCAGGGATAGACCGCGAACACGTGGAAGCTGTGCTGGATCACCCCGCCGGTGAAGGCCGCCGACACCAGGGGCTCGAAGTTCCGGGCGCTTCGACGCGCGAAGCGATCATCGAGCGACGTGGCGAGCGACATCGCCGGCACCCGAAAGGAGAGCGCGTTGCCCACCCAGTACGCTTCGACCACCCTCCGATCGAGCGGATCGGCGATCCCGTTGCACCGAGCGATCAGTTCCAGGTACGGCCACGCGCCGTCGAACTGATGGGCCAGGTGTCCCACCAGAGCCGCGCCGCCGGCGTCGGTGCCCGAGTCGATCAGCGCGCCCGCGTCACGCGGACCGCAGTAGCCGAGTTCGTTGGGGGGATAGGCGTAGCGCGCAAAGAGGCTCGGCCCCGAGACCACCGCCAACGAGGTCGCGACGCTGCTCATCGCACGAGCGCCCGCCGTCGAGTACGCGAGGCCGACGTCACGCCCGCCGCCAGCACGAGTCCCGCGCCGGCCATCACGAGCACGAGCCCAAGGGCCGACGTAACCGGCGTCACGGTACCGGCGACGACCTGCAAGAGCCACGTGACGCCCGCGCTCGCCACGAGCACCGACGTGACGTCGAGTGCTCGGGCCCGAGCGAGCGCCGTCATCCAGGTAGCGACATAGCCGCTGAGGAGCAGCCCCGTGAGTAGGACCCACCCCAACCGGTGCGCGTCGAGCGAGACGAGGTTCGAGGCCGCGCCGCTCACGCAGAGGTAAGTGATCAGGGCGATCGCCCCGACGCCCATGCGCACCAGCGCCACGCTGGCCGGGGCCATCGTGCGCAACAGACGCTTGGCGACCACGACCTCGATGGCCCACAGCACGGTCGAGGCCAGTACGTCGAGCTCACCGCTCGTGAAGGCCAAATGGCCGACGCCCCCGGCGACGACGACCTGACCGGTCACGAGTAACGCGATGGCGACGACGTTCCACCAACGGAGCTTCTCGCGCACGATCGGCACGGCGACCGCCGCGACCCACAGCACCATGGTGTCGCGCCAGAACGCCGCCGACGCCGGCGTGCTGGTCGCGAGGCCGTCGAAGAACAAGACGAAGGCGAGTCCGCCGCCGATGATTCCGACGTACGCGAGGGCCAGCCAGTGGCCGAGGTCGTGCGCCGTCGCGCCCGAGCGCTGCGCCGTCACGAAGTTGGCGCCCAGTGAGGTGGCGTGACGTCGCCGGATCCGCTGTCCCGTCACGGCGGCGATCGCCAGGAAGAGGACCGCGGCCAGGTTCTTCGCGGTCGTGTACAGCGCAGGCGACGCGAAGTCGTGCACGCCGTAGCTGTTGACGAAGACCGACACACCGCTGATCAGTGCGGTCACACCGGCCACGAGCATTCCCGGCATCCGATGTGTGCTCGTCCTCATTGGCTCACCTCGGCCACGGCGTCGCGCACCAGGTGCTCGCCTCGACGGATCTCGGCGACGGCGACGAGGGCCTCGTCGGCGTCGATGCGGTCGATGACGTACCCGCTGTGCACGACCAGCCAGTCACCGACCTGTGGCACGGGCCCGTCGAGGGCGAGCAGCGACGCCCTCGTGACGAGTCCGTCAATACTCTCGATCAACACCGATTTCGGACCGTCGTCTTCGACGACCCGACCTAGACAACTCACGCACATGGTTGCGCCTCCTCAATCAACTCCACGACCTGTTGGACCGCACGCGGCACGGCCGCCTCGACCAACGCGCTCAGCCCTTCGCCGAGGTCGAATCGTTCGCCCTCGATGGCGACGACGACGAGCCGTCGCGGCGCCTGTTGCAGCGCGCGCGCGAGTCCCAGGACGGCGGTGAGTCCGATCCCGTGCGTGCTCGCGACACCCGGCGTTGACGTCGTCACCCGGCGTTCGGGCACGTCATGGTTGACGTCGACCTCGATCGTCTGGAGCGTGCCCACCGGGGCGCCCGAGGTCACGGCGTCGACGACGATGACCAGGTCCGCTTCGTTCCATACGCCCAAGAGGTCGAGGGGGTCGGCGAGGGGTCCGACGTAGTGTGATCGCGGCATCCGCGCGACGGCGCGCTCGGCGACGAGGGGACCGACGCCGTCGTCGTGGCGGTACATGCTGCCGAAGCCGGCCACCACGATGTTGGTGGAGGTCGTCGCGTTCATGATCGTTCGACCGTGAGATCGAGGAAGTGCGCGGCGCACGAGATGCACGGATCGTGATTGCGCACGGCCTGTTCGCACCGCCACTGCAGGTCGGCGTCGTCCAGCGAGAGTCCGCCTTCGACGACGCGGCGCAGGTCGTCTTCGATGGTGAGTTGGTTCTGCGACGTCGGCGGCATGATCCGGGCGCGCCGAATGACGCCGTCGTCGTCGATGTCGTACTGGTGCAGGAGCAGTCCACGCGGCGCCTCGGTCGTGCCGGTCCCGGTCGAGGCGCGCGCGACGACGGGGACACTGGGACGGCGCGGTGGCTCGTAGCGTTCGACGAGTCGAAGCGCCTCGTCGCACGCGGCGACGAGTTCGACCGCGCGTACGACGATGCTGCGGAACGGGTTGGAACACGGCGCGTCGAGTCCGGCCCCCGTCGCGGCCTCGCGTGCCACCTGGGGAAGGCGCGACACGTTCAGGGCGAATCGCGCGAGGGGGCCGGTGAGGTAGTGCGCACCGTCGAGCGTCGCGTGCAGCGCCGTCGAACGAGCGACGTGTTCTTCGACGGCGGCGTCGGCGAACTGCGCGCCGCTGAAGGTGCGCCCGTCCGACGTCGTCGGGTGACCGCCGTCGATCGCGTACACGTCCCCTTGGTCGAGCGCCACGAAGCCGTAGTCGTTGGTCACGTCGGGATATTCGAACCCGGCGACCCACTCGACGGTCGTGAGCGCGGCGTCGCGCGCGCGCCGCAGCGGTTCGGCGAGCGCCCGGATCGAGGCGACGTCGGGACTGCGGTAGAACCCGCCGACGCGCACGTTCACCGGGTGGATCGCGCGGCCCCCGACGGTCGCCATCACCAGGTTGCCCGTCCGCTTCAGGTCCAGGCCGCGGGTCACTCCGACCGGGTCGAGTTCGGCCAGTTCGACGGCGTCGAGACAGCCGAGGAAGTCGGGCGCGTGGAGCAGATAGACGTGCAGCGCGTGACTCTGGATCCATTCACCGCAGTACAAGAGTCGTCGCAGCGCCGCGATCTCATCGTCGACCACGACCCCGCACGCGTCCTCCATGGCGAGACAGGCCGACATCTGGTACGCCACCGGACAGATCCCGCAGATGCGGGCCGTGATGTCGGGCGCTTCGGTGAAGTGGCGACCGACGAGGAGTGCTTCGAAGTAACGCGGCGGCTCGAAGATGTCGAGGGCGACGTCCACGACCTGACCGTCGTGTACGCGCACGCGCAACGAGCCTTCGCCCTCGACGCGCGCGATGCCCTCGGCGATGATGGTTCTGTTGTTCTTGGCGCCGTGCGTCATCGGGACTCCTCGTTCGCGTGCGATCGGATCGCGGGACTGGCGACGCGGATCCTTCGTCCCTGCGCCTGCTCCACGAAGCCCGGGGCGGCCGTGTTGAAGGTGCCAAAGAGGCGAGCGACCGAGACGTCCGAAGCACCCAGTCCCTGGAGTCGCCGCGCGAGCGCGGCGCTGTTGGCGCCGTCGGTCGGCCCGAAGCAGCCGAAGCAGCCTCGATCGATCGACGGGCAGAGCGCGCCGCAGCCCGCCCTCGTCACCGGACCGAGACAGGGCACACCGCGCCCGACCAACAGGCACGTCGTGTTGCGCGCCTTGCACTCTTGACAGACCGAGTGCGACGCGATCACGGGACGGCGTCCGGCGAGGAAGGCCAGCAAGACCTCGAGGAGCTGACCGCGGTCGATCGGGCAGCCGTGGAGTTCGTAGTCCACCGTGACGTGCGAGGAGATCGGTGTGGAGTCCTCCAGCGCATCGAGGTACTCGGGGTGGGCGTAGACGACGCCGGCGAACTCGCCGGGGGCCGCGAAGTTCCGCAGCGCTTGGATGCCACCCGTCGCCGCGCACGCGCCGATCGTCACGAGGTAGCGCGAGTTGGCGCGGACCTGTTGGATGCGCTCGGCGTCCTCAGTGGTCGTGATGGAACCTTCCACGAGTGAGATGTCGTAGGGGCCCTCGACGCTGGCGCGCGACATCTCGGTGAAGTGCGCGATCCGTACGGCGCGAGCGAGCACCAACAGCTCGTCTTCGCAGTCCAAGAGACTCAATTGACAGCCGTCACACGACGCGAACTTCCAGACCGCCAGGGTGGGGCGTGTGGTGTCGAGGACGTCGCTCATCGCTCACGCTGCGTCAGTAGTTGGGACACGAGGCCGGCGTAGGGCACGACCGGACCGTCGCGGCATAGGAGGAACGGTCCTAATTGACAGTGACCGCACCAGCCGACGCCGCACTGCATGTTGCGCTCGAGCGACACCAGTATCGCCGCGGGGTCCATTCCGAGGTCCTCGAGGGCCCGCGCGGTGAAACGCATCATTATCTCGGGTCCGCACAGGAGTGCCCTCGACGTCGCCGGTTCGAAGCCGGCGTCTGCGAGGAGCGACGTGACGAGCCCGACTTTCCCGTCCCATCCCGGCGCCGCGCGGTCGACGGTGAGCGCGACCGAGGCGCCGCGTTCGGCCCACGACGCGAGTTCGGCGCCGAAGACGATCTGGGACGGCTCGCGAGCACCGACCAGGACGAAGACGCGGCCGCCGCCGCGTGCGCGAGCGCGCACCAACTCCTCGACGGCGCCGCGAAGGGGCGCGAGCCCGACGCCGCCCGCGACCACGACCGTGTCTCGTTCGTCGACGGTGACCTGTTCATCACTGGCGTCGATCCGCCAGTCGGTGCCGAAGGGGCCACGGACCCCGACGAGGTCGCCCACCCGGCGTTCGCACAACGCCCGTGAGACGGCGCCGACGTCGCGGACGCTGTGACGCAGTGGACGTTCGCTCGGGGCGCCACTGTGCGAGATTGCGACCTCGCCGACGCCGAGGGCGCTCAGCATGTTGAACTGGCCGCAACGAAAGTCCATCAACGGACCTTCGAGCGGTTCGAGGAGCAGCGTCGTGATGTCACTTGTCTCGCGGATGTGCTCGACCACGCGGTGGGGGACGGGCGTCATGACGCGCCGCGAACTCGTGGCGGCGGTCGCCGCATCACCCGAGAGGCGTCGCTCACCGGCCACGTTGATCTCCGTAGAGGTCCAACAACCGAAGTCGCGTGGACTGGAGCCGCGCGAGGAGGGTCTCGGAGATCCTCGAGAGGAGGTCGAAACCCAACGCGGGATCGGCGAGTGCCTTGGCCCGCACGCACGCGCCGTCAATCGCGACGCACCCGACGTCATCCATGGCGCGCGCGTCGAAGGTCCAACGGTAGGGCGGTACGAGCCAACTCCAACCGACGACGTCATTGGGACCGACGGTCTCGATGACGATCGCACCTCGTCCGGGCGCGTGCACGTCGATCGACACTCGTCCCCGACGAAGCAAGTAGAAGGTGTCGGCGCTCTCGCCTTCGGCACAGAGTAGGCCGCCGGGCGCGAAGACGACGTTGCGCGCGCAACCCGAGATCAACGCCAGCGACTCGTCGTTCATGCCCTTGGTGAACGGATGTGACGCCACGAGTTCTCTCATCGTCGTCATGAGGAGCTCCGTGTCGGGCTCTCGATCCTTGCGCCGTCGCTCGCCGCGATGGCCGCCACCTCTTCGGTGATGTCGATGCCGACCGGGCACCACACCAGGCATCGGCCGCAACCCACGCAACCGGAAGTGTCGAACTGGTCCCACCAGGTTGAGAGCTTGTGGGTCATCCACTGTCGGTACCGCGAGGACGTGGACTCGCGCACCGAACCGCCGTGCAGGTAAGAGTGCTCGAGGTCGAAGCATGAGGACCAGGTCCGCTGACGTTCGACGGACCCGGTGAGGTCCGTCGTGTCGTGGACGTCGCTGCAGAAGCACGTGGGGCAGACCGAGGTACAGTTGCCGCACGAGAGGCACCGCTCGGCCACCTCGCTCCAACGCGGGTGATCGACGTTGCGCGCGAGCAGGTCCGCCACCGTGTCGAACGGCAACGAGCGACTCATGTGGGCCGACGCGGCGTTGAGCAGTGACGCCCGCGCCCCGAGATCGTCGTCACCGGCGGGGCGCGTCGCGACCAACGAGAGGACCTCGGCGCCGCGCACCGAGCCACAGCGGGCGAGGAACCGGTGTCCGAGTCCGTCGTCCAATTCGGTCAGGGCCACGTCGAAGTCCTCGTCGATCCCCGGACCACTGTGCATCGATTCGCAGAAGCACGTGTCGGCGGGCGTCGCGCACTCGACGACGGCGATGAAGCTGTCGTCGCGACGATCGGCGTATCGTTCGTCACGGTGGGCTCCGTGGCGCAACACGCGGTCCATCACGCGTAACGCCACGACCTCGCACGGTCGCGCGCCGATGATCGCGAGGGGCGTCGTGCGCCGTAGGGGCTCTCGAAAGACCATGGTGTCCCCGACGGACTCGCCGCGCCACATGATCTGACTGGAGGGAAAGTGCTCCTGCTTCCAGGACTCCGGACCGACGGCCCACCCGAAGAGCGTGTCGTCGTCGCTACGAGATATCCGGTACGAACCGGGGGACTGGGCGTCGTGCACGCCTCGCGGCAGGTCGTTCACGCGACGAACGGGCCCGGGCACGATGGCCGACTCTCCGACGGTCGGCCCCTTCACCTCGTAACCCTGGTCGATGAGCGTGGCGATCAGCCCGTCGAGTCCATCGACCCGCAAGACGACGACGGCGCCGACGTCGAGCTGCGTGACGGTCGGTTCAATCGAGGTCACGGTTGAACCTTTCGGTCTGGGCATCGTCGCTGGAGCGTCGCGGACGTGGGGTGGGCGACAGTGAGCCGGCGAGCGTTCGGACCGAGGCATGATGCTCGACCTCGCCACGGAGTCGGCGCCTCGTTCGCATAGTTCCCCGCCCTCCGATCAACGCTTTCGACGTCACCGGTATCTTGCAGCGCGGGGCTGTTTCGTTTCTAGGGTAGAACGTCACGAATCGTATTCGGACCGCTCAGCCGCACTCGCGTCCACGTGATTGATGGCGACGCGGACACCGTCATCGTGCGAACGACGAGTCGCGCGCAACTAGGGACCTAAGTCCCTGCTTTTTCCTTTTTCGACGACGGCGCGCTTTTGTATTTTTTGTTCATGGCCATATATGCGGGCATCACAACATTGACCTTGGCGCGTTGGCAGTTCGGCGTGACGACGGTTTTCCACTTCCTCTTCGTACCTCTGACCATCGGTCTCGGATTTCTCGTCGCCTGTCTCCAGACGGCGGCGTACCGGACGAACGACGAGCACTACGACCGAATGGCGAGGTTCTTCGGCAAGCTCTTCTTGATCAATTTCGCTATCGGCGTCGTGACGGGCATCGTCCAGGAGTTCCAGTTCGGTATGGACTGGTCCAGCTACTCGGTCTTCGTCGGCAATATCTTCGGTGCACCCTTGGCGATCGAGGGCCTGCTGGCCTTCTTCATGGAGTCGACCTTCCTCGGTATATGGATCTTCGGTCGCGGCCGGGTGAGCAAGCGCGTCCACCTCGCGTCGATCTGGCTGGCGAGCGTGGGCACGATGTTGTCGGCCGTCTTCATCCTCGCGGCGAACTCGTGGATGCAACACCCAGTGGGGTTCCGGATCGATAAGGCCACGGGCCAGGCGGTGATGACCAACTTCTGGGCGGTGATCACCAATTCGACGTTCTTCGGCGCCTACTTCCACGTTCTCTTCGCCGCGTTGCTCACGGGCGCGGTCTTCATGCTGGCGATCGCCGCGTGGCACATCCGTCGTGACCAGCAGAAGGAGACGTTCCTCAAGGTGGCGCGGATCGCGATCGTCGTGACGTTGCTCTCCGCCCTCGGTACCTGCTTCATGGGTGACACGCAGGCTCGTCAGATGGACACGCAACAGCCGATGAAGATGGCGGCCGCCGAGGCGCTGTACAACACCTCGAACGGTGCGAGCTTCTCGTTACTCACGATTGGCGACCTCACGGGCAATCCGCTCTTCCAGATCCGGGTGCCGCACCTGCTCAGCCTCATCGCTGACAATTCGTGGAACGGGCAGGTCAAGGGGATCAAGCAACTGCAGGCGGCCGACGTGAAGAGGTTCGGTCCCGGTAACTACGTGCCGATCCTGTGGGTCACGTACTGGTCCTTCCGTTTGATGGTGGGACTCGGCCTCTTGATGATCGCGCTCGGCGGGATCGGTCTCTGGCTCGTGCGCAAGAAGCGCTTGGAGCGGTCCTCGTGGTTCTTGCGTTTCGCGTCGCTCATGCTGCTGGCGCCGTTCCTCGCCAACAGTTTCGGATGGATATTCACCGAAGAAGGTCGTCAACCGTGGGTCGTGTACGGACTCTTGAAGACGAGTCAGGCCGTGTCGAACGTCTCGGAGGGCTACGTCGCGGCCAGCCTGATCGGATTCACCGCGATCTACAGCTTCCTGGCCGTCCTAGAGATCGGCCTCATGGTGAAGGTCGCTCGTCGCGCACCCGAAGAGTTGTCGTCGCACGATGACGACCGTCCCCTCGAACTCATCTACTAGGAGAACCACGTGCCACATCTACACGTCTTAGCGTCCACACCACCCAGCGGGCTCGAACAACTCTGGTTCGTGCTCATCGCCGTGCTCTGGCTGGGTTACTTCTTCCTCGAGGGCTTCGACTTCGGCGTCGGGACGTTGTTGCCGTTCCTCAGTCGTGACGACATGGACCGTCGGGTGATGATCAACACGATCGGCCCCGTGTGGGACGGCAACGAGGTCTGGCTACTCACCGCTGGGGGCGCCACGTTCGCGGCCTTCCCCCTCTGGTACGCCACGGTCTTCAGTGGCTTCTACCTCGCGCTCTTCTTGGTGCTCGCCGCGCTGATCTTTCGCGGCATGGCGTTCGAGCTTCGGGGGAAGAAGGACGACGCGTCGTGGCGCGCGTGGTGGGACCGAGCGATCTTCTGGGGCTCGGCGCTGCCCGCCCTGCTCTGGGGCGTCGCCTTCGCCGACTTCGTCCACGGCGTGCCGATCGCCGCGGGCGCGAGCTGGACCGGTAACTTCTTCGACCTCGTCAAGCCCTACGCGCTGCTGGGCGGGCTCACGACGCTCTCGCTGTTCACCCTCCACGGCGCGACGTTCCTCGGTCTGAAAGCCGACGGCGAGGTTCGCAGTCGCGCCCGCCACGCCGGCCTCGTGTTGGCCCCGGTCACCTTCGTGTTGATGCTGGGGTTCCTCACCTGGACGTACGTGACGGCCCACACGACCCATCAAAACGGCCTCGTGCCGCCCTTCTTGCCGATCCTCGGACTGTGCGTGCTCGCCGGCGTCGGGTGGCTGATGCGCGATCACCTCGAGGGCTGGTCCTTCGTCGCCACGGCGTTGGTCATCGTGATCTTCTTCGTCACCTTGTTCTTGAACCTCTACCCGCGCGTGCTGGTCTCGTCGGTCAGTCCGCACTTCAGCCTGACGCTCTCCCAAGCCGCGTCCCAGCCCTACACCCTCAAGGTCATGAGTTGGGTGGCGCTCATCTTCACGCCGTTCGTCCTGCTCTACCAGGGATGGACGTATTGGATCTTCCGCAAGCGCGTCAGTCGCGCCGAACCCACGCCGGTCTCCGTCGCCCCCGGTCCGTAGCGCGCCCGTGGCCCGCAGCGAGAGTCCCGGCTCCCTCTTACGGCGACTCGTTCACGCCACGCCCCTCGTACGCGGTTCGTTGGTCGCCGCGGTGGCCCTGGGCATCGGCAACGTCGCTCTTACGATCGCCCAGGCCGTGGTGCTCGCGAACGTGCTGGGGCGGCTGTTCGTCCACGACTACGCGCCCATCCGAGGTGAGCTGCTGCTCCTGGTGACGCTCGCGGGCGCCCGAGCCCTCCTGTCGCTCCTCAGCGAGCCGGTCACGTCGAGGTTCGCGCGACCGGTCCGACGAGCGTTGCGGTTCCGGACGCTGGACGTCATGTTGGGAGGTGAGCGCACGACCGCCCCCGACGCGTTCGTGCAACTGGGAACGCGCGGTGTCGACGCCATCGAGACCTACCTCGCGACCTACGTGCCGGCGCTGGTCCTCAGCGTCGGCGCGCCGATCGCCCTGCTCACGTGGATGGTCGTCACGGACCCGTGGAGCGCCCTCATCGTGGGCGGCACGCTCGGCCTGTTACCGCTCTTCATGATCCTCCTCGGGCTCGAGGCCAAAGAGCGGATGGATCACTCCTGGGCGCAACAACAGGTACTGGCGAACTACTTCGGTGACGTGGTGCGCGGGCTAGCGACGTTGAAGGCGCACAATCGTTCGGTGAAGGTGACCGATACGGTCGGCGACGTCGGTGACGAGCTTCGAAGGAGCACCATGACGACTCTTCGCGTCGCGTTCCTGTCCGGATTCTCGCTGGAGCTCCTCTCGTCGTTGGCGACCGCCCTCGTG
>CAWDJY010000003.1:0-84590 GCA_963802735.1 uncultured Acidimicrobiaceae bacterium
GCGAGTATGGACGCTGACTTCCGATCTGATCCAATGGAGACGCCCGAAGGCCAGGGCATCGCTAAAAAGGCCTGGAATGCCTACGTCAAGGCGGTAGACCGACGCATCCCTCCGTTCGTCAAGCAAAAGGTGGGCGTCGCGCTGCTTCCGGTCGGCACCCAGATTGTGGAGGACATGATCGGCTTTTGGGTCATGTGGCATCTCTACGGCGGCTTCGAGGGCCTCGAAGAGTTCGGGATGCACAAGTCGACGATCTGGCGCAAGGTCGCGCGCTTCCGCAAGATGACCGGCTCCCACCCCGACGTGTACCAAATGCCGGGCATCACGATCGACCCCAAGGCGTACTGGGCCGGGGCGCAGGTCAAAGTCGGACGGACTCCGAAAAAACACACTTGATGTAACAGGGCCACCGGTATACTTGCAAATATGCGAGTACCGATTTTGAATGAAGTGGCCTCCGGAGTAGACGCGATCTACTTCACCGGACGCGCGCCACTCCCGGACGCTCTGCTCGCCCGGCTCGAAACCTCTCGCGCCGACGCGCAAGCGCTCGACGGTAGCCCCCCCTTCCAATTTGGAGCCTTGGAAATGCTCATGGCACCGCACGCCTGGGGGAAACACCGCTACTGCCTCACGCATCCCTATGGCCGTATTGGGATCACACCGAGCCTGAGTGTCCCTACCTTTCGTGTTCAACCCAAAGCGGAGTTCCTCCACGGCGTCGGAGTGCGCGCAGCGGTACAGGGCTTTCGCGATCTGCTTGAAGATGAGTGCGGCCTCGTGAAGTTGCAAGCCAGTCGCATCGACCTCTTCGCGGACTTCCAAGGTTGGAACCTCTCGGGCGAAGATCGGAGACGATTCGTCTGTCGTGCGTCGGACCTCGGCACGTTCGAGGAGGATGGCACGCTCAGCGGGCTGCAATTCGGCAAACGGTCATCAGGGACCGTTGACGCTCGCCTCTACAACAAGACGAACGAACTGCTCAAATCTGGCGCTCAGTACTGGCGAGAGATGTGGAACGAGTCCTACGACCCAAACCTCGACGTGTTGCGAATTGAGTTCGAAGTACTGCGTGGAGCGTTGCGCGAGTTCGGTCTCGACGATCCCGACGAGGTGCTCGACGCCACGGGCGCACTGTGGGCCTACTTGACGACGTGGCTCTCGTATCGCGTGCCGACGGGCGACCACACGCGCTCTAGGTGGCCCGTGGCACCGGAGTGGGAGGACGTGCAGCGTGCACGGATTCGTGACGACGCCATCGGCATCGAGCGCACCTACGGAGGCAAGCAACGAGGCGAACTGGCGAAGATGATGCCGGCGTTCGTTGGCTACGTGGCCCGCTTCGGTGCGTTGAGCGACTGCCACTCCGAGGCCGAACTGCTCGAAGTCCTAAAGGACTACCTCGGGCGTTACGCCAAGGAGACGCACGTCTCGACGGACTTTCGCATCTGGCAGAAGCGTCGAAGTTTGGAACTGCTGTGATGCCGCCACCTGACTTCGACGGCGTTGCGTCAGTGCTGGTGTCAATCGCGCTGCGTATTGTGAACAAAAACCTAGGACCCAAAGGAGGTCTTCGTGCTAACCCTGGCGTACTGCCGAGTCTCGACGGAGGAACAAGCGGAGGAGGGTTGGTCGATCGAGGGCCAGACGGACAAACTCCGGGCCTATTCGAGTCTGCACGATCTTGGCGAGATCACCGTTATCTCCGATCCCGGCATCTCTGGCAAGAACTTGGTGCGACCTGGCGTCCAGCAGTTGCTGGCGGCGGTTGAGGCGGGCCACGCCGCCCACGTCATCGTCTGGAAACTCGACCGGCTCTCACGAAGTCTGCGTGACCTCATGGCGATACGTGACCTCTTCGACAAGCACGGCGTCATCCTGCACTCGGTCTGTGAAAATCTCGATCTCTCAACGCCTGCGG
Source organism: uncultured Acidimicrobiaceae bacterium (assembly GCA_963802735.1). Lineage (GTDB taxonomy): Bacteria > Actinomycetota > Acidimicrobiia > Acidimicrobiales > RAAP-2 > RAAP-2. The sequence continues at coordinate 1,922 of CAWDJY010000003.1, forward strand.
GCCGGTGGTTCTTCTCGATGATGGGCGGTCAAGCCGAGTACTACCGCGAGGCGCTCTCGGAGAACGTCAGCATGGGCCTTGACCGGGCCGTAAAAGAGGGCCGGTGGATCAACAAACCAAAGACTGGCTACGACATGATCAACAAACTCCTGGTGCCGAATGTCGACGCGCCGCTCGTGGTCGAGTGCTTTCGACTTCGAGGTGAACGACGTTCCTATCGCGTGATCGAAGAGCGCACCGGATTCAACTACTCGACCGTGAAGTCGATTCTGGACTCGCGCATCTATCGCGGCGAGACGTTGCGCAAGGGCACCTGGTACCCCGGCGTGCATGAACCGCTCGTGAGCGAAGAGGAGTGGCAGAAGGCGCATCGAGGTACCGCCAAGGGCGTTCGTCAGTCGAGTGATCCTCTCTCGGGTCGAGTCGTGTGTGGAATGTGCAACCGCAAGATGGTCGTGGCCCAGAACGGCAAGGGTCATCTCACCTTCAAATGTCGTCATCGAGGTCAAGGTTGTCCTCAGCCGTCACGAAGCAATCTGGGTTTGGCGCGAGCTGCGGTCGTCGGACTTCGACTCGTTGGTCACGACGAGAGTCTGCGAAGGGCCATTCGACGGCGGCTGGCCGGTGGGGGCCCGGACGCGGCGGGGACGCCGCGCCGGACCCGACGGGCAGCACCAGCGAAGACCTTGAAGACCCTCGATGAACAGCGGGACAAACTCCTCGGCCTCTACTACGCCGAGAAGATCAGCATGGACGGATTCCACCGTGAGGAGGCACGCATCGCCACCTCCATTGAGGCTGTTCGTCAACAAATGGCACTAGAGGGCCACGAGGAGCGAATCAAGAGCGATCTAGAAGTTCGATTTGAGGAGGTCGCACGCATCCTCGCTGACCTCGACATGGACGCGGTGTGGGCGGAGGCCGATGAACATGAACGCCGCGTTCTCGTTGAGAACCTCATGGAGTACGTCAAGGTGTTTCCCGATCACTTGGAAGTCAAGGTGGTCGGCAGTCCGTCGATCAACGTGCTGCTCTCCGAAGTGGGACTGAAGGTACCGGAGATTGTTGGTGTCGGAGGCGGGACTTGAACCCGCACGCCCCTGAGGGCACCAGCCCCTCAAGCTGGCGCGTCTGCCTATTCCGCCACTCCGACGCGAAGTTCTACTTTAGCCGTTCCCTATGAGTCGATTCGTCAGTTCAACTGCCCGTCGACGGTGGCATCACCGTCCAGACCGGCACTTCATCGAGTAGGCCAGGTACCGAGAAACTCGTCGTGACACCGGTGAGTGTGTTCGTCCATGACAGCAGGGACGGCGACGTGAAGAGCGGCCGCACCCAATACGACGTCTGGATCTTCTGATCCATCTGCAGCCAGGTGGACGCGGCCGTCACCGGATTGAAATTGGCGATGGCTTGTTTGAAAAGGGCTGTCACGGCCACGGTGCGCCACCCACTCGGGTACGCGTCGGCGTAGCCGGGGCCGCTCCAGGAACGCGCCGCGTAGGAGACCGCGGTGATCGTCGGCCGAGTGAAGACCGCGAGGTCGTCGGCGTTCGTGGCCGTCGCCACCGCGGCGGCCACGTCACTGCGCACGTCATCGACGTTCACCTTGATGCCGATCGACGCCCATTGGGCGACGATGCTCGCGGCCACGGCGTGATCGAGGTCACTCGGTCCGACCGCCATCCGCAGGACCAACGGCGTGCCCGCCGCCGTCGTCCAGCCAGTCGCGGTGCGTACGAACCCGCTTTGGCTGAGGACGTCGAGCGCGCACAGCTGACAGTCACCGAGTCCGTTGTGCGCGGTGCTCGGTGCGATCGTCGTGGTGGTGGTCTGGGCCGACGGCGACGTCCCGGCCGGTCCGGGGTAGTTCGACTGACCTTGGGAATACATCGCCGAGGCGGCGACCGACGGCGAGAAGGTCACCGCGCCCCAGAGTTGGTCGATCAGCGCCTGACGGTTGATCGCCCAGCTCAGCGCCTCTCGCAGCGCGATTCGCTTGATCAACGCGCGGTCCGACGCGAAGGAGATCTCCTCGATGTTGCTCGAGGTGCCGATGTGACTCATGACGTTCGGGCGGTCGCTGATCGCCTGAACCAGCGCGCGGTTCACGACCAGTGAGAAGTTGACGAAGTAGGCGCTGGGCGACGGAGGGATCGCCCCGGCGTCGGTGATGACGACGCGACCGAATCGATCGGTGTCGACGGGCCAGTGCTTGTTTATGGTCAGCACGACGCGACTCGTCGTCGCGCTCGTGACCGAGTACGGTCCGAGACTGGGACGCGACAGGAGCGACGCGATCGAACAGCTGCCCTGGGTGCCGAGCGCCTCGACGTCGCGGAACAACAGGTTCCAGTCGGCGTAGGGGGTGGCGAAGACCGCCGTGACGACCAGGCCGTCCTTGGAGACCGTCAGCGTCTTGATGTCGCGGTAGCCGTCTGAGAGGACCGAGCGCAGCGCGCGCGCCCGCAGCCACCAGCCCAGGAGATCGTTGCCGTTGAAGGCAGTACCGTTGCTCCACTTCTCGTTCGCGGTGATGGTGTACTTCACCGTCTCGGGGGTCAGCGAGGTGAGCTCGGACGACGCGATCGGGCCGTTCTCCCCGTACAGGTTGCCGGCGCTGGTGGTGAGGAAGGCCGACGGGACGATGAGGTCGTTGATCGCCTCGGTCGTCGGCGTCGCCCCGGCGTCGAGGTACGTGCAGCCGTTGAAGGGCCCCGGCAGTGACACGTTGACCGTCTGGGCGTTCAGCGAGTTGGACTTCGCCGGCGCGGCGTCCGAGCGGCCGAGGGGGATGAGGGCGACCACCACCGCCAGGGCGAGCAGGGCACCGCCACGTGATCCTCTGGGGACCATTGCGTTACTGCAAACGCAGGTCGAGAGTCAGCGTGGCGAAGGTGAAGATCAACGCGACGGCGATCGTGATGCGGTCGAGGTTGCGCTCGACGACCGTCGAACCGGACGCCGCCGAACCCATCGAACCGCCCAAGAGGTCCGAGATGCCGCCACCGCGCCCCGAGTGCAGCAGGACCAGAAAGATCAGCCCGACCGACGCCAGGGCCTCAATTGCGATGAATGTCCAGGTGAACAACGTTTCCTCCGATTAGCGCTTTAAAGCGTAGCAGTCGTCACAGGCCTGAATAATGGCAAGGAACGACTCCGCTTTGAGGCTGGCGCCCCCGACCAAGAATCCGTCCGCGCGGCCCTCGGCGACCAACGACGCGGCGTTCTCGGCGTTGACCGAGCCGCCGTAGAGGACGCGGCTCTCCCGGAAGGGCGCCGCCAGCACCGATCGGACGTGCGTCATCATCGCGTGCACCTGGCCGACGTCGGCCGTGAGGCCGGTGCCGATCGCCCAGATCGGCTCGTAGGCGATGGTGACCAGTTCGGCGAAGCGCTCGTCGAGCCCGTCGAGGGCGCCGCGCAGTTGACGCTTGACCCACTCGTCCTGGTCGCCGTCCTCGCGCACGTCGAGCGCCTCCCCGACGCACAACACCGCCTTGAGGCCGGCGCGCACGACCGCGCGCACGGTGAGCGCGACGCTCGCGTCGTCCATCGCGTACATCGCGCGCCGTTCGGAGTGTCCGACGAGCACCCAGGTGACGCCGAGGCGTTTCAGCATCGAGGTGCTGACCTCACCGGTGTGGGCGCCGTTCTCGTGCGGGTTCACGTGCTGGGCCGCGACGGCGATCGGGATCCGTTCGGAGTCCACGATCGAGGTGACGCTGCGCAGGTCCACGAACGGCGGCGCGACGACGATCTCGGTGTGCTCCGACGGCCGGTTCTTCAACAGCACGCCGATCTGTTGGCCGAGGTGCACGGCCTCGACGAAGTCGAGGTTCATCTTCCAGTTGCCGATGACCAGTGGCTTGGTGACCATCAGTTGAACGGGCTCTCGCGCAGGGCGCGCAGACCGGGCAGGTCGCCCAGTTCGACGAGTTCGAGCGAGGCCCCTCCCCCCGTCGAGACGAAGCTGACCTCACCCTCGAGGCCGAGGGCCGCCAGGGCCGCGACCGAGTCACCGCCGCCGACGACCGAGACGGCCCCCGACGCCGCGACGGCCCGCGCGACCGCCTCGGTGCCGCCGCCGAAGCGCGGGTCCTCGAAGACGCCCATCGGACCGTTCCAGAGGATCGTCGCGGCGCTCGCGATCACCTCGGCGAAGTGCCGCGCCGAGACCGGCCCGATGTCGAGTCCGACGAAGCCGTCGGGGATGTCGGCACCGAAGAGCGTCGAAGGATCGGTGCCGCCCTCGGCGCCGAAGGAGGCGTCCGACGTAAGACCGAGCGCGTCGGTGGGGATCACGACGTTGCCCTTCGCCAACAGCGTGGCGCACTGTTCGACGTGTGAGGGATCGAAGAGCGAGGAGCCGATGGTGCGACCGAGCGCCGCCTCGAAGGTGTAGGCCATGCCGCCGCCGACGATGACGGTGTCGGCCTTCTCACAGAGCACCCGGGTGATCGCCAGTTTGTCGGCGACCTTGGCGCCGCCGATGATGGCGACGAACGGACGCGCCGGCTCCTCCAACAGTCCGAGGATGGTCGCGGTCTCGCGGCGCAGGTTCGGCCCGGCCGCACTCGGCACGAGCGTCGGGGGCACCATGATCGAGGCGTGGGCGCGGTGCGACGCGCTGAAGGCCTCGTTGACGTAGTAGTCGAAGCCCGCGACCAGCGACGCGCCGAAGGCCGGGTCGTTGGTCTCCTCCCCGGGATTGAAGCGCAAGTTCTCCAGGAGTTCGACGTCGGGGCAGAGTTGGTGCAGTCGCCGACGCACGGGCTCGACGCGGTAGCGCTCGACGACCTGGCCCTTGGGCCGCCCGAAGTGCGTGCAGGCGACGACGATCGCGCCACGCGACAGCAGCTCTTCGAACAGCGGCAGCGTCGAACGGATGCGAAAGTCGTCGGTGACCTCGAGTCGACCGTCGACCTCGGCGACCGGCGTGTTGAAGTCGACGCGCACGAGGATCCGTTTGCCCTTGAGACTCCCCCAGCGATCGTAGGACGGCAGCGCGTCGCTCACCGCTACTTCCCGATGTGGACGCTGAGGTCCACCAGCCGGTTCGAGTAGCCCCACTCGTTGTCGTACCAGCCGAATATCTTCACCAGGCTCTGGCGCTCGTCGATGGGCTGCACGATCGTCATCAGCGAGTCGAAGGTGCACGAGGCCGGCGTGCCGACGATGTCCGAGGAGACGATGTACTCCTCGGTGTAGACCAGGACGCCCTTGAGCGGACCCTCGGCCGCGGCGCGAAAGGCCGCGTTGACCGCGTCGACGGTCGTCGACGAGACGATCGCCGTGAAGTCGGTGATGCTGCCGACCGGCACCGGGACGCGCAGCGACGTGCCATCGAGGCGGCCCTTCATGGAGGCCAACACCAGGCTCGTCGCGCGCGCGGCACCGGTCGAGGCGGGCACGATGTTGATCGCGGCCGCGCGCGCGCGGCGCAGGTCCCGGTGCTCGAGGTCGAGCAGGTTCTGGTCGTTGGTGTAGGCGTGGATGGTCGTCATGAGGCCGGTCGTCACGCCGAAGGCGTCGTCGAGCACCTTCACCATCGGCACGAAGCAGTTCGTCGTGCACGAGGCGTTCGAGACGACGTGGTGGATCGCCGGGTCGTAGGTGTCCTCGTTGACGCCGATCACGAACGTCGCGTCGACGTCGGTCGCCGGGGCCGAGATGATGACCTTGCGCGCGCCGGCGGCGAGGTGCTGGGCGGCGCTCTCGCGCGTCGTGAAGCGACCGGTCGACTCGATGACGACGTCGACGTTCAACTCGCCCCACGGCAGTTCGGCGGGGTTGCGCTCGGCCAGCACCTTGATCGTCGTGTCGCCCACCGTCATGCCCTCGTTCGAGAGCGCGACCGGGACGTCCAGGCTGCCCTGGGTCGAGTCGTAGCGCAGGAGGTGTGCGTTGACCTCCGGCGAGGTCAGGTCGTTCACGGCGACGACGTCGATGTCGGGGTTCGACAGCGACGCGCGCAGGTAGCCCCGTCCGATGCGTCCGAACCCATTGATTGCCACGCGTAGTGCCACTACTGCTCCTCTGGTCGTCGGTCCTATCGAGTTTCGGCGAAGACCGCTTCCGTCAATTTTTGCACATCGTGGACCATGCCATTTCGCCCGGCCAGGGTCGCAATGTGAACGGGGAGTGAACATCGCTGCGCCGCGAACTCCGAGCGATGGTCCACCAGCACCACGTTGGGCACGATGCCGTGGCGCAAGAGCGCGTCGACGTGGTCCTCCAACGTGTAGCCCTCGGTCTCGGGGATCTGCTCGTGCAGGTTCGCGACGTAGATCTTCTTGGCGTTGGTCCCGGTGAGCGCCTGGGTGACGCCGGGCACGACGCAGGCCGCCAACACACTCGTGAAGAGCGATCCCGGACCGATCAGGATGAGGTCAGCGCGTTCGATCGCCTCGACGGCCGCGATCGGCGTGGCCGCGTTGGTCGGCTCGACGCGGATACGCCGGATCGTGGAGGACTTCATGACCTCGGTCTGTCCGCGCGTGTCACCCTCTTCGGTCGCCGCCACCAGCACCACGCCCTCGGAGCTCGCGGGCACGATCGTGCCGGTGACGCCCATGACCTGGGCGACCGCGCGCACCGACTCCTCGAGGTCACCGGTCGCGTCGATCAATCCGACCAACAGCAGGTTGCCGACGGTGTGGCCGTCGAGTTCGCCCACGCTGAAGCGGTGCTCGAAGGACGCGGTGAGGGGGTTCAGCGGATCGGCCAGGGCGCCGAGGCACTTGCGCAGGTCACCGACGGCCGCGACGTTGAGGAGCGCGCGAAGCCGTCCGGTGGACCCTCCGTCGTCGGCCACCGAGACGACGCCAGTGACGTCGTGCGAGATCTGTCGCAGGGCGCGCAGCGACACGGCCGTGCCGTGGCCCCCACCGACCGCGACGACCCTCATCGAGCGATGTCGCGGTGGAAGACGGCGTGTTCGATGAGCAGTCGACGACGAAGCTCCTCGGCGATCGCGACCGAGCGGTGCCGACCCCCGGTACAGCCGATCGCGACCGAGAGGTAGGACTTGCCCTCCTTCTGGAACTCCGGGATCTGCCATTCGAGCATCGACACGACGTCGGCGAGGAAGTGCTGGGCCGCCTCTTGACTGAGGACGTAGCTGGCGACCGGCTCGTCGAGGCCCGACAGGGGACGCAGTTCTTCGATCCAGTACGGATTGGGCAGGAAGCGACAGTCGAAGACGAGGTCGACGTCACGCGGCAGGCCGTTCGAGTAGCCGAAGGAGACGAGCGACACGCGCAGCGAGCCCAGGCCGGCCATCTCGGTGAAGGTCTCGACGATGCGCGAGCGCAGCTGGTTCGCGTTGATCGATCCGGTGTCGATCACCAGGTCCGCCCCGTCGCGGATCGACTGCAGCAACGCCCGCTCACCCTTGATCGACTCGGCCAGCGTCGCGGCCTCGAAGGGGTGTCGACGGCGATTGCCCTCGAAGCGGTGGATGAGGACGTCGTCGGGCGCGTCCAGGAAGAGGATCTTGGCGTTCTCGTGGAGTTGGCGCAGTTCTCGCTCGACGCCCAGCCAGTCGTCGGGCTGCACGCCCCCGGAACGCCCGACGATGAAGGCCACCCCGGCGTACTCGCGCGAGCCGCTGATCGCGAGTTCACCGACGCGCGCGATCAGTTCGATCGGCATGTTGTCGATGACGAACCAGCCGATGTCCTCGAGCGCGGCCGAGACCGTCGAGCGCCCGGCGCCCGACATACCCGTGACCAGCAAGACCTCACTCATCGTCGCTCCCCTTGGTCGGCTTGGGTTGGGCCGGCGCCTGCAGATGATCGTAGAGCCTTCGCGCCACGTCAACGGGCAGCCACGCGAGCGCCTCGAGCTCATCGAGCGTCGCCTGGCGCAGCGCGTCGAGCGAACCGAAGACGCCGAGCAGTCGCTCGCGCCGGGCCGGGCCGAGGCCCTCGATACCGGACAACGTGGAGGCGACCATCGACTTGCCGCGCTTGGAACGGTGGAAGGTGATGGCGAAGCGGTGCGCCTCGTCGCGCACCCGCTGGACGAGATACAGCGACTCCGATCCGCGCTCCAACGCGATGGGCAGGCTCGAGCCCGGCCGGTACAGCAGCTCCTCACGCTTGGCGAGTGCGGTGAACTCGACCTCTTCGGCGAGGCCGAGCGTGGCGGCGGCCTTCTGCGCCGCGTGGAGTTGCGGCAGTCCGCCGTCGATGATGATGAGGTCGGCGCGCCGGAACTTCGTCGCGCTCTGCTCGTCGTGCCAGTAGCTCAGTCGTCGTCGCACGACCTCCTCCATGGCGCCGACGTCATCGTTGCCGAGGACCTCTTTGACGTTGAAGTGTCGGTAGTCGCTCTTCTTGGCCAGGCCGTCCTCGAAGACGACCATCGAGCCGACGTAGTTGGTGCCCTGCAGGTGGCTCATGTCGAAGCACTCGATGCGAAAGGGCGGCTGGGCGAGCGCGAGCGCGCTGCCCAGTTCCTGCAGCGCGCGCGCACGCACGTTGTGGTCGCTCTGACGCCGCAGTGAGTCGCGGTCGATCACGCTCAGCGCGTCGTTGCACGCGAGCTCGACCGCGCGCCGGCGCTTGCCGCGCTGCGGGGCGCTGACCTCGACGGGACGGCCGCGCAGTTCGACCAGATACGCGCGCATCAGGGGCGTCGTCGCGTCGTCGCTCGGCACCAACACGACCGGCGGGACGGTGTCGGGCGCGTCGTAGATGTCGGTCAGGACACTCTCCAGGATCTCGGCGTCGTCCTCGTTCATCGAGCGGTCGATCAAGTGCACCGTGCGACCGATGACGCGACCGAAGCGCACGCGAAAGCGCACGACCGCCGCGCGGCCGCCGTCGCTGGCGACCGCGAGCACGTCGAGGTTGGAGTGGTCGTCCAGCACCACGTTCTGGACGCTGGCGGCGCGCTCGAGCGCCTCGAGACCGTCGCGGGCCTTGGCGGCCGCCTCGTAGTGCTTCTGCTCGGAGGCCTCGTGCATCTGGCGCTGCAACAGGGTGCGCAGTTGTCGCACGTCGCCGTCAAAAAACCGGGCCCACGCGGCCACCAGTTCGGCGTAACCGTCGGGGTCGATCGCGCCCACGCAGGGACCCGAGCACTTGCCGATGTCGAAGAGCAGACAGGGTCGCGCGATGCGCTGGTGGTAGTTGTACTTGTGCTTGGTGCACGAACGCAGGGGGAAGGCCTGGATCAGTTCGTCCATCGTCGTGCGCAGGGCCCGCACGTCGACGAAGGGGCCGAAGTAGCGCACGCCCTTCTGGTGCTTGGCGCGCGTGATGTAGGGCGCGGCGAAGTCGCTGCGCGTGTCGAGCGCGACGTACGGGAAGCTCTTGTCGTCCTTCAGGCGCATGTTGTAGCGCGGCTGGTTGTCCTTGATCAGCTCGTTCTCCAGGACCAGCGCGTCGAGTTCCGTGGGCGTCACGATCCATTCGACGGTGGTCGCCTCGGTCATCAGCGCCTGGGTCTTGTGGTCGAGTCCCTCGGGGCGCTGGAAGTAGCTCCCCAGTCGCGAGGCCAGTGACAGGGCCTTGCCGACGTAGATGATCTGACCGTGGGCGTTGCGAAACAGGTAACACCCGCTCGAGCGCGGGATGCCCGAAGGACGCGCGAACACTAGCGCCGTCCGTGCGCTGCCAGCGACTCCTTCAAGACGACACCGGTCGCGCTCGGCAGCATCGCAATGTCCTCGGGCGTGCCCTCGCCGACGATCTTCCCCCCGCGACGCCCGCCCTCAGGACCGAGGTCGATGACCCAGTCGGCGGTCTTGACGACGTCGAGATTGTGCTCGATGACGAGCACGGTGTTGCCCTGGTCGACCAGGCGGTGCAGGACCTCCAAGAGACGCTTCACGTCCTCGAAATGTAGTCCCGTCGTCGGCTCGTCGAGCACGTAGAGCGTGTGACCGGTCGGGCGCCGCGCCAGTTCGGTCGCCAGCTTGACGCGCTGGGCCTCGCCGCCCGAAAGAGTCGGCGCGGGCTGACCGAGGCGCACGTAACCCAGTCCGACGTCCGACAGGCTCTGGATGTGACGCAGGATCGCCGGCTGGCGTTCGAAGAAGGTGAGCGCCTCGGCGACCGGCATGTTCAACACGTCGGCGATCGACTTTCCGCGGTAGCTGATCTCGAGGGTCTCGCGGTTGTAGCGCGCGCCGTTGCAGGCCTCGCAGTTCACGTAGACGTCGGGCAAGAAGTGCATCTCGATCTTGATCGTGCCGTCGCCGGCGCAGGTCTCACAGCGCCCGCCCTTCACGTTGAAGGAGAAGCGGCCCTGCTGGTAACCACGGACCTTGGCCTCCTGGGTGTCGGCGAAGAGTTTGCGGATCTTGTCGAAGACACCGGTGTAGGTGGCGGGATTCGAGCGCGGGGTCCGGCCGATCGGCTGCTGGTCGACCGCGACGACCTTGTCGATGTTGGCCACCCCGGTGATCGTGTCGTGCTCCATCGTGGTCGTCTTGGCGCGATTGATCTGGTGTTCGAGCGAGGCGAGCAAGATCCCGTTGATCAACGTCGACTTGCCCGAGCCGGAGACGCCGGTGACCGCGACGAAGTCCCCGAGCGGTAGGTCGACCGTCAGGTTCTGCAGGTTGTTCGCCCGTGCGCCCTTGATGGTCAGTTTCTTGCCGTCGCCCGTGCGCCGCGTGGCGGGGATCGGGATCGACTTCTCACCCGAGAGGTACTGACCGGTGAGTGACTCGGTGTTGTCGAGGAGCTCCTTGTAGGTGCCGGCGTGCACCACGCGGCCGCCGAACTCGCCGGCCCCCGGTCCGATGTCGACGATGTAGTCGGCCAGTCGGATGGTCTCCTCGTCGTGTTCGACCACGATGACCGAGTTGCCGAGGTCGCGCAGTCGCTCGAGCGTCGAGATCAGTCGCCGGTTGTCGCGTTGGTGCAGTCCGATCGACGGCTCGTCGAGGACGTAGAGCACGCCGACCAGGTAACTGCCGATCTGACTGGCGAGGCGGATCCGCTGCGCCTCGCCCCCGGACAGCGTCGCCGAGGCGCGCGAGAGCGTCAGGTAGTCCAGTCCCACGTCCATCAAGAAGGTGAGTCGTTCGACGATCTCCTTGACGACGCGACGCGCGATCGTCTCCTCGCGCTTGGTGAGCTTGAGCTTGGTGAAGAGGTCGATCGCCTCGTCGATGGTCATCGAGTTGACCTGGGCGATGTTGTGACCGTGGACCTTCACCGCGAGGATCTCGGGTTTGAGGCGCTGACCGTGGCACGTGCGGCACTCGACCTCGCGCATGTACTGCTCGGCCTGCTCGCGCGACCAGTCGCCGTCGGCCTCGTTGCGCTTGCGCTCCAGCCAGTCGACGATGCCCGCGTACGTCGTGTCGTAGGTGCGGACCTTGCCGTAGCGGTTGCGGTACTTCACGGGTACCGAACGCTTCTCCACGCCGTAGAGGATGAGCTTCTTGTCCTTGGGCCGCAGCTTCTTCCACGGCGTGTCGACGTCGAACGCGCCCAGTGCGGCGATGCCATCGATGAGTCGCGCGAAGTACTTGAAGCGCACGCCCGACCACGGCGCGAGCGCGCCCTCGGCGAGCGAGAGCGTGTCGTCGGGGACGACCAGGTCGGGGTCGACCTCGAAGCGCGTCCCCAGTCCGGTGCAGACGGGGCACGCGCCGTAGGGCGAGTTGAAGGAGAAGTCGCGCGGCGCCAACTCGGTGAAACTCAGGCCGCAGTCGTTGCAGGCCATCTTCTCGGAGAACTGGACCAGCTCGTCGGCGTCGACGAAGAGGAACGAGACCAGTCCGCGCGTCAGCTTCAGCGCCGCCTCCACCGACTCGGTGAGACGCTGGCGATTCGAGCTCTTCACGCTCAGGCGATCGAGCACCACGTCGATCGTGTGCTTCTCGTAACGCGCGAGGGTCAGGGACTCGCGATCGGCCAGCTCGATGACGACGCCGTCGACCCGCGCCCGCGAGAAACCCTGGGCCGCGAGCTCGGTCAGGAGCGTGTGGTACTCGCCCTTGCGGCCTTCGACCACGGTCGCCAAGACCAAGAAGCGCTCGTCGTTCTTCCTCGCCAGGACCTGGTCGACGATCTGCTGGGGTGTCTGGCGGGTGACGACCTTGCCGCAGTTCGGACAGTGCTGGACGCCGACGCGCGCGAAGAGCAGTCGGAGGTAGTCATGAATCTCGGTGATGGTGCCGACCGTCGATCGCGGGTTGCGCGACGCGGTCTTCTGGTCGATCGAGATCGCCGGAGACAACCCCTCGATGAAGTCGACGTCGGGCTTGTCCATCTGACCGAGGAACTGTCGGGCGTAGGCCGAGAGGCTCTCGACGTAGCGGCGCTGCCCCTCGGCGTAGATCGTGTCGAAGGCCAGTGAGGACTTGCCCGACCCCGAGAGACCGGTGAAGACCACCAACTGGTCGCGCGGAATCTCGACCGAGAGATTCTTGAGGTTGTGGACGCGGGCACCCTGCACGCGGATGGTCGAGGACATGGAGGGGACCTTACCGGTCAGGCATCGAGGGCCAGTTCGTCGAGCGACGAAATCATGCCTTGACGCTGTAGGGAGTGCAGGATGTCACGCAGGGCGGCCGCCTCTTCGAATCGCAGCTCGCCCGCGGCCAGCAGCATGGCCTTCTCGACCCGCGCGATCTCCAGGGACAGGTCATCAGGCAACATGTCCTCGAGGGACGACACGCCGTGGACCTTGTTGGCCGGTTCCGGCATTGACTCGGAGCGCAGCCGGCCCAGGATGTCGGCCACGTTCTTCATGACCGTCGTCGGCTCGATGCCGCGCTCCTTGTTGTACTCGATCTGGAGCATCCGGCGTCGCTCGGTGAGTGAGATCGCCGCGCGCATCGAGTCGGTCATCCGGTCGGCGTAGAGGATGGCCTGGCCGTTGGAGTTGCGCGCGGCGCGCCCGATGGTCTGGATGAGGGCGCTGCGCGAACGCAAGAAGCCCTCCTTGTCGGCGTCCAAGATGGCGACCAGCGAGACCTCGGGGAGGTCGAGGCCCTCGCGCAAGAGGTTGATGCCGACCAGGATGTCGAACTCGCCCAACCGCAGGGAACGCAGGATCTCGATGCGCTGGATCGTGTCGATGTCGCTGTGCAGGTACTGCACGCGGTAGCCGGCCTTGGTGAGGAAGTTCGTCAGGTCCTCGGCCATCCGTTTGGTCAGGGTCGTGATCAAGACGCGCTCGTCGCGCGCGACCACGACGTCCAGGCGCGCGCGCAGGTCGTCGATCTGGTTCTTGGTGGGCACGACCGTCACCACGGGATCGAGCAGTCCGGTCGGTCGGATCACCTGTTCGACAATCTGGTCGCTGTGCTCCATCTCGAAGGGACCCGGGGTCGCCGAGACGAAGACCATCTGGGGCACGAGCTCCATGAACTCGTCGAAGTTGAGCGGCCGGTTGTCGAGCGCGCACGGCAACCGGAACCCGTGTTCGACCAACGTCTCCTTACGCGAGCGGTCTCCGGCGTACTGACCGCGCACCTGGGGCACGGCCACGTGGGACTCGTCGATCACGACGAGGTAGTCCTCGGGGAAGTAGTCGAGCAACGTGTACGGGCGCTCCCCCGGCTTTCGTCCGTCGAGGTGGGCGCTGTAGTTCTCGATGCCGGCGCAGAAGCCGGTCTGTTCGAGCATCTCGAGGTCGTGCTCGGTTCGCGAACGAAGCCGCTGGGCCTCGAGGAGCTTTCCTTCGGATTGGAACATCGCGAGCTGCGCCTGGAGTTCGTCCTCGATGCCGCGACAGGCCCGCTGCAGGGTCGCGGCGCTGGTGGCGTAGTGCGAGGCCGCGAACAGCGTGAACTCCTTCACCTTGCCGCGGCTCTCCTGGGTCATCGGGTTGAAGAACGAGACCTCCTCGATGACGTTCTCGAAGAACGACACGCGTATCGCCTCGTTGCTGTAGGCCGGCTGGATCTCGAGCGTGTCACCCTTCATCCGGAACGTCCCGCGATCGAGGACCAGCTCGTTGCGGCTGTACTGCATCTCGACCAGTCGTCGCAGCAGGGCGCGCTGGTCGAAGGTGTCGCCGACCTCGAGCTGCAGCATCCGCTCGCGGTACTCGACCGGCGAGCCGAGACCGTAGATGCACGAGACCGAGGCGACGACGATCGTGTCGCGGTGCGTCAGCAGCGACGAGGTCGCGGCGTGACGCAGCCGGTCAATCTCTTCGTTCACCGAACTGTCCTTCTCAATGAACGTGTCGGTGCGCGGCACGTACGCCTCGGGCTGGTAGTAGTCGTAGTACGACACGAAGAACTCGACGCGGTTCTGCGGCAGCATCTCTTTCAACTCGGACGCCAGTTGCGCGGCCAACGACTTATTCGGCTCCAGGATCAGCGTCGGTCGTTGCACGTGTTCGATGAGCCACGCGATCGTCGCGGTCTTGCCACTCCCGGTGATGCCCTCGAGCGTCTGGTAGCGCAGGCCGTCCTCGACCCCCTGGGCCAGTTGCGCGATCGCCTTGGGTTGATCGCCGGCCGGTTGGAACGGTGACTCGACGAGGAACCTATCCACGCGATACTCCCGCGTCGTCGAGCGCCGCGTCCACTTCGGCGTAGAGCTCGTCCAACGTCCCCTCGTTCCACAGCACGCGATCGGCCATCCGGGCTCGTTCGTCGTTGCCGATCTGATTGGCGAGACGGGCCCGCGCGTCGGCCTCACCGAACCCGCGTCCATCGATGAGTCGTCGAACGGCCGTCTCCGGTGAGACCTGCACCGACCAGACCGCGTCCAGCGCGAACGCGGCGCGGTGTTCGCTTCGATAGAGAGGAACGGCGCAAAAGACCGCGTCGCCGACCGCCTCGTCGAGTCGTCGGACGATCTCGACGCCGATCGGTCCGTGGGTGATGGCGTTCAGTCGACGAAGGGCCGAGGCGTCGTGGAAGACGACGTCGGCGACGAACGCGCGGTCGAGCGACCCGTCGGCGTCGAGGACGGCACTGCCGAACGCGTCCACCAGTGCGCCGAGCGTGGGACTACCCGGCGCGATGACGTCGTGGGCCACGTCGTCGGCGTCCACCACGCTGAATCCCAGGTCCCGAAGGTGATCGGCGACCGCCGATTTCCCCGCGCCGATGCCCCCGGCGATGACGATTCTTTTCACCAGACCACGGTAGTCAGACGCTGTGACACGCCATCGCGGGCCGCCCGGGGTGGTCCAAGAGCGCCGGTGGGGTTGAGTAATGTCATAGCAGTCTCACCAGGGGGATACGTGCTCAGATATTTGACGAAACGACTGATGCTGCTCGTCGGCATCGTCTTCGTCATATCGGTCGGAAGCTTCTACCTGATCCACCTACTGCCCGGTAATCCGGCCACCGTGATCCTCGGTTTCGGCGCCACGCCCGAGGCCAAGGCCATCCTCTACAAGCAGCTCGGTCTGAGCAAACCGATCTACCTGCAGTACTTCGTGTGGCTGGGCAACATCCTCCACGGCAACCTGGGCATCTCGTTCATCTCCCAGACGACCGTCGCTTCGGTCATCCGCTCGGCGCTGCCGATCGACCTCGAGATCATCGGCATCAGCCAGGTCCTCGCCTTCGCCGCCGCGATACCCACCGCGATGCGCTCGGCGCGCAAACCCGACGGCGTCCTCGACCGCGTGCTGGGCGCCGGTAGCTTCACGCTGCTGTCGATCCCGCCTTACATCTTGATCGTGGTCCTGGTCCTCTTCGTCTCCATCAAGTTGGGCGTCGCGGCCACCGGCCCGTCGGCCTACGCCGCGGGCGGACCGTTCCTCACGAACCTGGAGAGCTTCTCGCTGCCCGCCTTCACGCTGGCGATCGGCAGCTTCGTCGTCTACTACCGCGTTCTTCGCAGCGACCTGATCGCGACGTTGCAAGAGGAGTTCATCACGATGGCCCGCTCCAAGGGTCTGAGCCAGCGACGCATCATGTGGCGACACGCCTTTCGCCCCTCGTCGGTGGCGCTGCTCGGCGCGGCCAGCGTCAACATCGGCGGGCTCATCGCGGCCGGCTTCATCGTGCAGTACCTCCTGCAGATACCGGGCTTGGGCTACACGTTGATCCTGGCGATCAACTCGAGCGACTTCCTGGTCGTGCAGGGCATCGTCCTCACCGTGTCCGTGCTGGTCGTGGCGATCAACTTCTTCTTCGACTTCATCATAAATATCGTCGACCCCCGGATCAGCCGTGAGTAATTTCAGCCTCGAAGAGGCGGCGCTCCTGGTCGAGAAGCCGGAGAAGAAGGAGCCGCTCGGTCTGTTCTTCTGGATCTGTGTCTCCTGGGTCGGCCTCACGCTCATCGGGGCCATCTTCGCCAACGTCCTGCCGCTGCAAGACCCCCTGTACGGGAACTTCAACCTCATCAACGCCGGTCCGAGCTTGCACCACCTCTTCGGCACCGACGACCTCGGGCGCGACATCTTCTCGCGCGTGGTGTACGGTTCGCGGGTCTCGATCACCGTCGGACTCGGCGCCATCTTGATCGGTTACGGCATCGGGGCCCCGTTGGGGATGCTGGCGGCCTACCGGCGCGGCCGTTTCGACGCCATCCTCACGGGCTTGATGTACCTGCTCCTGGCCTTCCCGGCGATCATCGCGACCATCGCGGTGCTCTCCTTTTGGACGCCGCGGTCGCTGTTCAAGATCATCGTGGTGATCGGCATCGCGTCGGTCCCGCTGGTCTATCGCGTCATCCGGACCGCGACGCTGAGCGTGGCCACGAAGGACTACGTCGTGGCGGCCAAGGTGCAGGGCGCGACCGACCGACGGATCCTGATGAAGGAACTGTTGCCGAACATCGCGCCGATCGCGCTGTCGTTCTTCTTGATCGGTGTGGCGACGATCATCATCCTCGAAGGCGCCCTGGCCTTCCTCGGGCTCTCGGTCAATCCCCCGACGCCGAGTTGGGGCAACATGATCAACGAGGCGCGCACCAACCTCAGTCAAAACCCCTGGCTGGCGCTCTTCCCGTCCCTGGCGTTGTGCCTCTTCCTCATCGCGCTCAACTTCATCGGGGACCGCATCCGCTCGCACTTCGACGTGACGGAGGTCAAGCTGTGAGCGACGAGACCCTGCTGGTCGTCAAGGACCTGTCGACGACCTTCGCGACCGCCGGCGGGGACCTCACCGCCGTCGCCAACGTCTCGTTCGACCTCGCGCGCAACGAGACCCTCGGCATCGTCGGTGAGTCGGGGTCGGGCAAGACCGTGCTGTCGCGCACGATCATGGGTCTGCAGCCGCGTGTCAACACGACCGTCACCGGCTCGTCGGTCATCGACGGCTTCGAAGTCGTGGGCGCGAGCGAGAACGACAAGCGCACGATCTGGGGCACCGAGGTGGCCATGGTCTTCCAGGACCCGATGACCTCGCTCAACCCAGTGATGAAGATCGGCAAGCAGATCGACGAGGCGCTGCGCGTGCGCCTGGGCATGAACCGACAGGACGCCAAGGCGCGCGCCATCGAGCTGCTCGAACTGGTCGGGATCCCCTCGCCGGTCCAGCGCTACAGCGCCTATCCCGGACAACTCTCCGGCGGCATGCGCCAGCGCGTCGTGATCGCGATCGCCCTCGCCTGTTCGCCGAAACTCCTCATGGCCGACGAGCCGACGACGGGCCTCGACGTCACCATCCAGGCGCAGATCCTGAACCTCCTGGACGAGTTGAAGGAGCGCCTGAAGATGTCGGTCATCCTCGTCACCCACGACCTCGGCGTCGTGGCGACGCGGACCTCGCGCATCGTCGTCATGTACGCCGGACGGATCGTCGAGACCGGCACGACCCGCGACGTCTTCTACCATCACCGCATGCCCTACACCCAGGCGCTGCTCGAGAGTTCACCCAAGGTCTCCAACATGAGCCACACCCGGCTGGTGACGATCCCCGGGCGCCCGCCCAACCTCTTGAACCTCCCGCCCGGTTGCAGCTTCGCGCCGCGCTGTAAGTACGCGACGGACCAGTGCCGTAGTGAACGTCCGGAGTTGCAGCCCTCGATCGAGCCGGGTCACACGTTCGCCTGCTGGAACCCCCTGCCCGTCAACGCCGAAGCGACGCTGCCGTGAGCGACGACCGCACGCCCCTGCTCAACGTCAGTGACCTCGAGGTCACGTTCTACGTCCACGGCCACGCGGTCTCCGCCGTCGCCGGCGTCAGCTTCCAGATCATGGAGGGCGAGACCCTCGGCCTGGTCGGTGAGTCCGGTTGCGGCAAGTCGACGACCGGTAAGGCGTTGATGCGGATCGTCGAACCGTCCAAGGGGACCGTCGAGCTCGAGGGCGTGGACATCACGAAGGAGTCCGGCAAGGCCCTGCGCAGCGCGCGCACGCGCATGCAGATGATCTTCCAGGACCCGATCAGCTCGCTCAACCCCCGTCGGCGGGTCAAGGACATCGTCGCCGAGCCCCTCGACTGTTGGAAGACCGTGACCGGCGCGGAGCGCGACGCACTGATCAGTGACCTCCTGAGCAAGGTCGGCATCGACCCCTCGGTCTACGGCAATCGCTACGCCCGGCAGTTCTCCGGCGGGCAGTGTCAGCGGATCTCGATCGCGCGGTCGCTCGCCATGCGTCCGAAGCTGCTGATCTGCGACGAGATGGTCTCGGCCCTGGACGTCTCGGTCCAGGCGCAGATCTTGAACCTGCTCGAGGACCTCAAGGCCGAGTACGGCCTGACGCTGCTCTTCATCGCCCACGACCTCGCGGTGGTGAAGAACGTGAGTGACCGCGTCGCGGTCATGTACCTCGGCAAGATCTGTGAGATCGGCCCGGCCGACACGCTCTACGAGTCACCGGCCCACCCCTACACCGAGTTCCTCTTGGGCGCGGCCCTGGAGGCCGACCCCGACTCGCCGATGCACGCCCAGGTCCTCCAGGGCGAGCCGCCGAGTCCGATGAACCCGCCGAGCGGCTGTCGGTTCCGTACGCGCTGTCCTAACGCGACCCAGAAGTGCGCCGACGAAGAGCCGTTGCCCCAGGAGGTGGCGCCGAATCACATGGTCTCGTGTCACTACCCCTTGACCATCCACCACACGACGGCGACGCCCCACGTGGCGGAGGGCTAGGACCGACTACTCAGCGTCGGGGGTCTCGGCGTCCGCGTTCTCGGCGGCGTCGACGGTGTCGATGATCTCGAGCTCGCTGACCGGGGTCTCGTCATCGGACTTCGGCGCGACCTCGACGGCGTACTCGGCCCAGGCGGCCTGCGCCTCGGTCTCCGGCGTGAACTCACCGTATTCGATGGCGCCGATGTAGTTGCCGGCGTCGTCGTAGGCGTGGGAGCCGAAGGCCTCGCGGTACTCCTCGGAGACCTCGCCACCCTCGGCGGCCTGCTTGATCGAGAGGCTGATACGTCGGCGCGCGGTGTCGAGTTCGATGATCTTGACCCACAGCTCCTCGCCGGCCGTGACGACCTGGTCGGGCGACTCGACGTGGTGCGCGGCCATCTCCGAGATGTGCACGAGTCCCTCGATCCCCTCGCCCACCTGGACGAAGGCGCCGAAGGGGACGAGCTTGGTGACGCGGCCGTAGACCAACTGGTCGACGGAGTGGCTGTCGGCGAAGACCTGCCACGGATCGGACTGCGTGGCCTTGAGCGAGAGCGAGATGCGCTCCTTGGAGAAGTCGACGTCCAGGACCTCCACGTCCACCTCGTCGCCCACGGCGACGACCTGGCTCGGGTGGTCAATGTGCTTCCAGCTGAGCTCGGACACGTGGATGAGTCCGTCCATGCCGCCCAGGTCCACGAAGGCGCCGAAGTTGACGACCGAGGAGATGACGCCGTGGCGACGCTCGCCGGGCTTGAGGTTCGACAGGAAGTCGCCGCGCTGCTCCTTCTGGGTCTCTTCGAGCCAGGCGCGGCGCGAGAGCACGACGTTGTTGCGGTTGCGGTCGAGCTCGATGATCTTGGCCTCGACGGTCTTGCCGATGTAGGGCTGGAGTTCGCGCACGCGGCGCAGTTCCACGAGCGAAGCGGGAAGGAAGCCGCGCAGGCCGATGTCGACGATGAGACCGCCCTTGACGACCTCGATGACGACGCCCTTGACGACCTCGTCGCGGTTCTTCAGCTCTTCGATGTTGCTCCACGCCTTCTCGTACTGGGCGCGCTTCTTGGAGAGGACGAGGCGTCCCTCCTTGTCCTCCTTCTGGAGGACCAGACATTCGATCTTGTCGCCGATCGAGACGATCTCGGACGGGTCGACGTCGTTGCGGATGGAGAGCTCACGCGCCGGGATGACGCCCTCGGACTTGAAGCCGATGTCGAGCAGGACCTCGTCGTGGTCGATCTTGACGACGGTGCCGGTGACCAGGTCACCGTCTTCGAACTCCAGGACGCTGTCACCGACGAGGGTGGCCAGGTCGGTGCCGACCATGTCGTCTTCGGTGATGACGCGCGGGACGTAATTCCCGTCTTCGTCAAAGGTGCCCATCTGCTGGGCGGAGAGGAGGCTGATGCCGTCCGACATGCGTACTTCTTTCATGCGACCACACCGGGGTCAACTAGGGAATAGGGATTGGGTCGCCGGTGTAAACCCAACGTTCTACTCTAGCAAGACCGTTATCCGCCCTTGGCGGCGGCCCAGTTCTCACCCCAGTGGAGCGTGACCTCCAAGGGGACGCTGAGTGACGCGGCGTTGGTCAGCGCGTCCAGGATGACCGCTTCGACCCGTGGTTTCTCTTGGGGCGGCGCCTCGACGACGACCTCGTCGTGGACCTGGAGGATGAGGCGCGCCTGGAGTCCCTCGGCGCGCAACCGGCGGTCGAGTCGCACCAGCGCCGACTTGAAGATGTCGGCCGCCAGCCCTTGGATACCCGAGTTCATCGCCTGACGTTCGGCCGCCTGGCGCTGGGGCCCCGTCGCGGTGGCGATGTCCGGGAACGGGCGGATGCGACCGAATTCGGTGCGCGAGTAGCCCTGGGCGCGGATGTCCTTGATCGTCTGGTCCATGTAGGCGCGCAGCGACGGGAACCCGGCGAAGTACTTGTCCATGATCTCCTTGGCGACGCTCACCGGCACGCCCAGGCGCCGGCTCAGCCCGAAGGCCTCCATGCCGTAGGCCAGACCGTAGGAGACGGCCTTGGCCTGCTCGCGCTGCTCGGCGAGCACCTCGCTCGGTTCACAACCGAAGACCGACGCCGCGATCGTGCGGTGCACGTCTTCGTGGGAGGCGAAGGCCGCGAGCAGTCCCGAGTCCTGGGAGAGGTGCGCGAGGATGCGCAGTTCGATCTGGTTGTAGTCCGAGACCGCGAGCTCCCAGCCCTCGCTCGGCAAGAAGGCGTAGCGCAGCCGGCGGCCCTCTTTCGAACGCACCGGGATGTTGTGCAGGTTCGGGCCGTCCGAGGAGAGTCGCCCGGTGCGCGCCACCATCTGGTGGAACGTCGCGTGGATGCGCCCGTCGGCCTGCACCGCGTCGATGAGCGGCGCGCCGTAGGTGCCGCGCAGTTTGTCCACCTCGCGATACCGCAGGATCAACGCGACGATCCTGTGCTCGTCCTCGATCGCCTCCAGGCTCGCGGCGTCGGTCGAATAGCCGGACTTGATCTTCTTGACCGTCGTGAGGCCCAGCTCGTCGAAGAGCACCGTCTGGAGTTGTTGGGGCGAATTGACCTTGAACTCGTGGCCGGCGACCTCTTGGATCTCCTTGTCGAGGGCCGCGACCTCTTCGGTGAACTCCTTGAAGATCGTGCGCAACAGTTCGACGTCGACGCGCACGCCGCGCGCCTCCATCAGTCCGAGCACCATGACCAGCGGCAGTTCGATCTGTTCGTAGACGAAGTTCAACGCCCACTGGGCGATCTCGGCGCGCAAGTGCTCGCGTAGACGTCCGATGAGGGCCACCTCGTAGGTCAGCGTCTCATCGCTGGTCGTCGAGTCGAAGAGCGACGGTGACGCGTCGACGATCGGTTCACCCAGGAACCGCTGGGCCACCTCGGCGAGGTCGTAGCGGCCGCTGTTGGCGTCGAGCAGAAAGGCCATGATCGCCGTGTCGTCGGCCGGCTCGAGCAGGACACGCTCGGTACTCGCCGCCTCGCGGTAGAGCGCCTTGAGGTCGTGGCCGCACGGGGCGACGGCAGCGAACGCGGCGATCGCCTCGTCGAGGTCACAGAGCGCGACGAGGCCCTTGTCGGCGTCGAGCACCGCCGCGCGCGAGTGGCGATAGGCCACGACCGGCGCCGACGTCGACGTCAGCACCGACGCGAGGGACGCCGACGTCAACGCCTTGGCGGTCGAGGTCTTCTTCACCTCGGTCGCCTCGCTCAGCGGGGCCACGCTCGCGCCGCTCTCGCCAAGGAGGCCCTCTTTCAGGAGTTGACCGAAGCGCGTGCGCATCTGGTTCATCTCGAAGCGATCGAAGAAGGCGTCGATCTCGGCGCGGTCCCAGCCCCCCAGCGTGATGTCGTGCAACGTGAACTCGAGTGGCACGTCGCGGATCAACAGCATGACCTTCTCGTTGTTGCGCGCGCGCGCTTCGAAGGTGGCGAGGTTCTCGCGCAGCTTCGGCGTGAGGTCACCGAGGTGCGCGTAGAGGTCGTCCATGTCGCGGTACTGCGCGAAGAGTTTGGCCGCGGTCTTCTCCCCCACGCCCGGCACGCCCGGCAGGTTGTCCGACGTGTCGCCGCGCAGGGCGGCCAGGAGCGGGTAGCGGCGCGACTCGATGCCGCAGCGCTCGAAGATGCTGGCCTCGTCGTAGAGCGAGTAGTCCGAGACGCCGCGGCGGTTGTAGAGGACCTTGACGTACGGGTCCTCGACCAGTTGGAACGCGTCACGGTCACCGGTGACCACGACGACCGGGATCGACTCGTTACGCCCCCACGTCGCCAGCGTGGCCAGCACGTCGTCGGCCTCGAACTTCGGCACGCCCAGGACCGGGATGTGCAGGACCTCACAGAGGTTGCGGATCAGGTCGAACTGGTGCTCGATCTCCGGCGGGGTCTCGGCGCGGCCGCCCTTGTAGTCCTCAACCATCTCGTCGCGGAACGTGCCGCCCGAGAGGTCGAAGGCGACGGCCAGCGCCCGGGGGTTCTGCGTGCGCACGAGCGACAGCAGCATCGCGGCGAAGCCGTGCAGGGCGTTGGTGACGAGCCCCTCGGAGGTCGCGATGTCGGTCGGCAGCGCGAAGAAGGCGCGAAAGGCCAGCGACATCCCGTCCAGCAGCACCAGGGGGCGCTGATCGGTCGCCGCCTCAGCCAACGAACTCACCCTTCAAGATCTGCTGGGCGATGTCGCGCATGCGCGTGCGTCCGCGCATCGCCGACTGCTGGATGATCTCGAAGGCCGCCGGCTCGTCAAGTCCGCGCTCTTGCATCAGCATCTCCTTCGCCCGCTGGACGATCTCGCGCGTCTCGATCTTGTCCTCGACGTGTGACACGTCCGCGTCGCGCTCCTCGGTAGCCGGCGACAGGATCGCCGCCAGCTTCGGCAAGATCTCACTCGAGCGAAACGGCTTCACCAGGTACGCCACGACCCCGGCGTCGCGCGCGCTCTCGATGAGCGAACGTTGACTGAACGCCGTGAGCAGCACGACGACCGTGCCGGTGCCCTTCAGCGCCGTGGCGACCTCGATGCCGTCGAGTCCGGGCATCTTCACGTCGAGCAGCGCGAGGTCCGGCTTCAGTTCGCGGATCATGGCGAGCGCGTCGTCACCGCGGGCCGCTTCGCCCACGACGAGGTAGCCGTCGCCCTCGAGGATCTCCTTGAGGTCGAGCCGGATGATCGACTCGTCATCGGCGATGACGACGCGCTTATCCACGGTCGTCCTCCGGTGTCCAGTCGCGCAGCAGCTCGTCGCGCGCCTCGACCAGCTCGCGCACCTCTTCGGCGCGACGGTTCATCTCGGCGTTCGCCACGGCGACGTGGCGCGACAGTTCGTCGTACTCCTGGGCCTGGAGCGGGGTCTCCGAGACCAGCGCTCGGATCCGCGAGTCCTCCAGCGCGTCGTTCCAGACCATCACCTGCTCCTGGAGCACGTTCAGGCTCTCGCGCGCCTGGTTGAGCTGGCGTTGCACGTCCTCCAGGCGTCGTTTGTATAGGCGCGAACTCATGGCGTGAGTCTAAATGGTCACCTCGACGTCCACCAGAACGGCACCGCGTTTGAGCATCTCGGCCGACGGGACGACCCCGAAGCCGCCCTCGGCCACGTCGAGTTCGCGCGCGTACCCCTCGTGGACGACGTCGACGGGGCTGAGGTCGCTCGGCTCCTCGACACAGCTGCGCGCCAGGGCCCGGTGGACGTGTCGCCCGTAGGACGATTCGAAGAAGCCGCCCACGTAGGGACGAAGACCGGCCTCGCGGGCCCGTAGGACGATGGTTCGCGCGTTCGCGAGGCCCCCGACGCGCGCCGGTTTTACGCACAGCAGTTCGGCGGCCTGGTAGCGGACGATCTGGGCCACGTCGCGCACGCTGCGCAGTCCCTCGTCGATGCTGAGCGGCACGTCGAGGCGTTCGGCCAACCGGGCCGAATCGACCACGTTGCCGACCCCGTAGGGCTGTTCGACGGCCACGACGTCGGCGACCTCGCGCACCTGGGCGACCTGGGCGAGCACGTCGACGTCCGAGACCGCGGAGCAGTTGTAGTCGAGCAGCACCGGCACCGTGAGTTCGCTGAGACGACGAAGGGCCGTGGCGCCGAGCGGGGCGGGCGAGATCTTCGCGCGCACCCGCGCCACGTCGGGACCGAGCTGCCACTCGCCGTCGTCGATGAGCGAGACCGTCGCCTGCAGGGGCGTGTCGAAGCGTTCGGGCCAGAGGGACTCGATGTCGCTGCGCGCGGCGCGCAGTTCGTGGTCCAGGATTGCCATCTCGAGCAGCGCGACGGCGGGGTTGCTCGCCGCGCGCGATCCCCCGAAGCGCGCCACCCGGGTCCACGACGGCAGGTCGCCCTCACGTTCGAGGATCTGGCTGAGTTGCGGCAGTACGAAGACGCGCACCTCGTCGATGACGTCGGCGATCGCGCCGTCGCCGTTCAGTTCATACGGCTGCGGCGCGACCTCGCCGTAACCAGAGACACCGGCGTGTTCGACGCCCAGGAACAGGCGAGAGCGCCCGTCGTGGTGCTGGGCGGCCGAGCGAACCGGGAAGCGGATCTCGGTGTCCTGTCGCCAGAGCGTCGCCTTCATCCCGCAAGACTACGACGGCTGTTATCGTGGTTCGCTCAGCCCGGATGGCGGAATCGGCAGACGCGGAGGCCTCAAAAGTCTTTACTCGAAAGGGTGTGTGGGTTCAAGTCCCACTCCGGGCACGACGCGCGAGCGCGCGGGTGCAACGCCGACGCGGTCGCTCAGCGTGCGGCCACGCTACGTCGCCAACGTCGCGACCGATGTCACCCGTCGTCGACGCTCGACGACGACGAAGCTTCGACCGACGGCGTACCACGACGCGCTGAAGACGCTGACGTAGAAGCCGACCGGCCAATTCGTCTCGTACGCACAGGCCAGGGCCATCCACACGCTCGCGAGCGCGAACGCGACGGACGTCGCGAGGGCGATTCCCGTGCGACTGGTGAAACACCGCGCCGCGGCCGCGGGACCGATCATCAGGGTGAAGATCAAGAGGGCGCCGACCACCGGGACGGTCATCGTCGTGGCACCCGCGACCACGATGAGAAAGAGCGTCTCGACACGCGCTGGCCGTAACCCGCGGGCCGCGGCGATGTCGGGCGCTATCGACGTCAGGAGCAGGCGCCGGTACAACGCGCCGACGGCCACGAGACAGGCCAGGCCGAGCGCGACCTCGGGCACGATCTGGCTCGAACTGACACCGAGGATCTCACCGAAGAGGAGTGAGAAGATCTCCGGTTCGTACTGGGAACTCAAGCTCACGAAGGCCGCGCCCAGGGCGAGCATCATGACCAGGGCCAACGCGGTGACGGCGTCCGGTCGACCCCGGCGGCTCAACGAGCCGATGCCGAGCGCGGCGGCCAGTGAGAAGACGCCGAGCCCCAGGAGCGGATTGAGCCCGATCAGATTGGCCCCGGCGGCGCCAGCGAACGCCCCGTTGGGAATGGCGTGGGCGGGAAAGGCCGAACCCCGCAGCACGACGAAGAAGCCGACGACCCCGGCGACGACGGCGACGATCGTCCCGGCCTGCCACGCGTTCACCATGAAGCCGCTGAACATCACGACTCGATCATGACGACGGTCCGGGGTCGTGCTCGAAACGTCGCGCCCACGCGCGCGACACCGCGTCGCACCACCGAGAGCCCCGAGAGCAGGTACGTCGCGAAGATCAGGCCCACGATGAAGAAGCTGACGGGAAGACCCTGGCTCGTGGGCAGCCAGTAGAAGCTGTCGTAGGCGAAGAGGATGCCCAGGCACACCGCGCCGACGCCGATGAGTCCGGCCAGTGTCATCGCGGCGCGCACCGAGTTGGTGAGTCGCACCGCCGTGGCCGCGGGACCGATGAGCAACGCCGTCGAGAGGATCGAGCCCACCGCGATCGCCGAGAGACCGACCGAAACCGCCATGGTCATCATGAAGGCCAGCCCGACGCCGCGCACGTTGATGCCACGCGCGCGCGTCAGTTCGGCGCTGAAGGAACTGAGGAGCAAGGGACGATAGATGATGGCGAGCACGGCCAGGGTGACGACGCTCACGAGCACGACCCACGTGATCATCGAGGGCTCGACGCTGAAGATGGAACCGAAGAGGATCTGTTGGGTCGCCCCGGTCGTCGCGCTCTTGGTCGTGTCGAGGTAGAGGAACAACGCCGCGAGACCGGTCGCCGAACCCAACACGATACCGGTCGCCACGTCGCGACTGCGAACGCGCTCGACACCGATCACGTCCATCGCGCCGGCACCGATCACGCCACCACCGATGAAGCCCACCAGGGGACTGATCCCGAAGAAGAACGATCCCGATCCCCCGGTCGTGGCTACGTCGGTCAACGCGTGCCCGGCGAAGGACTGCCCGCGAACGACGGTGAAGACACCGACCGCCGCCGAGACGAGCGCCGTCACGGCGCCGATGATCAGCGCCACACGCACGGGGCCGTTGGTGAAGAAACCGGGTTCGAGGAGAAAGCGCACCGTGGTCACCCAACCGTGAGGTTCGGGTGTTGCGGTATGTCCTCGTTGTCCTGACCGGGTTCGGCGACGACGAAGACGCGACCGTGGAGCTTGATCACGTCGACGTGGTGACCGTAGAGCCGGCTCAGGACGTCCGAGCGCACGACCTCGTCGGTCGTGCCGCTGGCGGCACGTCCCGCGGTCAGGTACACGATGCGGTCCATGACCGGCAACAGCGCGTTCATCTCGTGCGCCGACAGCAAGATGGCGACGTGGTGCTCACGGGCGACGCGGTGCAGGAGTGCCACGATCTCTTGCACGCTCTTCGGATCGAGATTGGCCAGCGGCTCGTCCAACAGCAGGAGCTGGGGCCGACTCACCAACGCGTGCGCGATGAAGACGCGCTGCTGCTCCCCACCCGAGAGGCTGCCGACCCGGTGGTCGGCGAATCGTTCGGCGTCGACGTCGTGAAGGATCTCTTCGACGAGCTGCAGCTGCTGGGGCGATCGGCGGGCGAATCCGTAGCGGTGCGCGTCGAGACCGAGCGCCACGAAGTCCCGAGCCCGCATCGGGATGTCGGGATCGATGACGATGCGCTGGGGCACGTAGCCCAGGGAGCGGCTCCGCGGTGACAGGGGTACACCGGCGACGCGAATCGCGCCCGCGTCCGGACGCTGTAACCCGAGGATGGTACGCAGCAGGGTCGTCTTGCCAACCCCGTTCGAACCGATCAACCCCGTGAACTCTCCTTCGCGCACCTCGAAAGAGACCTCGTCGAGGATCTTCCGTCCGGCGAACGAGACGCTCACGCCCTCGACGTCGAGGACCGGGTGCTCGCTCACAGCTGCTGCGTGGAACGTGAACGCGCCACGGCGTCGCGGATCGCCGAGACCTCGGCGAGCATCCACGTCTGATAGTCGTAACCCGGCGTCGGCATCGTCTCGTACACGCCGACGACGGGCACGTGCGCCGAGCGCGCCGTCTGCTTGATCGACGCCGTGAGCGAGTCCACGACCTGCTCGTTGTAGCAGAAGACCTTGACCTGGTGTTTGGTGAAGAAACCGTCCTCGAGCGAGATGTCTTCGGGCGACGGGTCGACGCCGTTCATCACGTCGGCCTGGAAGCGAAAGGGCGTCAGGATCTTCATCCCCATCGCCTTGAGCAGGTAGTCGGCGACGGGTTCGGTGACGGCGACGGGCGTGGCGTCGTAGCGACCCTTGAACGACGCGATCGCCCGTAACCAGGGCTGCAGCGAGGCGTCGAACGCCCGAAGATTCTTCTCGAAGTACGACCGGTGCGACGGCGCCAGCGCCTCGAGGTCGCGAGCCATGACGCGCGCGACCGCGGGCATCGTCTTCGGGCTGTACCAGAGGTGGGGATTCGGGGTGTCACTCGGAAGCCCCAGGACGTCCTGGGCGACGATCACCCTCCTCTTGGCGTTCGGCGAGGCGGCCTCGATCTTGTTCATGAAGCCGTCGTAGCCGACCCCGTTCTGCACGATCAACTGCGCCCGGCTGACCTCTTCGGCGACGCTCGTACTCGCCTCGAAGGTGTGGGGATCCGTGTTCGGGTTGTTGAGGATCGACGCGACGCGCACGTACCTGCCCCCGATCTGACTCAATACGTTGGCGTACTCGTTCTCGGCGCCCACCGCGACGATCACGCCCGGTTTCGCGTCGGCGGCCAGGGCACTGTTCGTGGCGCCCACGACGCCGACGGCCGCCAGGGCCAGCGCGAGCGCGCCGCGGCCGGTCACGCGCCCCGCGCTGCGCCAGACGATGCGAAGAGTGGTCGGGGTCATGGGAAGAGATTAGAATGAGACTGAGTCTCATTACAACCGAGACGGTCACGACCGACCCGTCGTCGATCCGAGATGAGAGGAGTCGGCGTTGCCAACCTTCGAATCCCTCGAGGACCTCCACGAGTTCGTCGAGGTCCTCCTCCACCGGATCGACCAGCGCTACACGCTCGGCCGCCGCGCCGTCGTGGCGCTCCTCGCCTCGTTCGACCACCCACTGAGCATCTCCGAGATCGAGTCGCACCTGCCCGAGGTGCCGCGGAGTTCGGCCTACCGCCACCTCTCGGACCTCCAACGCGCCGGCGTCGTACGACGCGTCGCCGCGAGCGACGACTTCGCGCGCTTCGAACTCGCCGAGGACTTCTTGCATCACCATCACCACCTGCTGTGCACGTCGTGTGGCCGGGTCATCGACGTGACGCCGTCCAACGCCTTCGAACGCACGGTCGCGCGGATGGTGCACGAGTTGGCCGAAGCCCAGGGTTTTCAAGCCACGTCCCACGCGCTCGACGTGATCGGTCACTGCGCCGAATGCTGGCGAGAACGGCCCGTCCCAAAGCGCACGAGCACGCTGTTACCGTAAGGACATGTCAACACAAGAATCGCTCGAGTTTCGTGACGACGTCGTCGCCCTCTTCCCCGGTCAGGGCTCACTCAGCGGCGGCGCGGGTGTCGAGTGGCAGTCCCCACGGTTCTGGGAGGTCATGGCGCGCGTCAGCGACGCGGCGCGACTCGACGTCGCCGCCCTCCTGATCAGCGCCTCGGACGAGGACGTGGTGCGTACCGATCGCGCGCAGATCGCGACCTTCGCCCTCTCGATCGTCGGCTACTACGACTTGGTGGCGTGCGGCATCCGGCCGCGCTACCTACTCGGTCACAGCCTCGGTGAGTTCAGCGCGCTCGTCGCGTCGGGACTCCTCTCGATCGAAGACGGCGCACGACTCATCGGTGTTCGCGGCGCGGCGATGGCGCGCGCGGCCGCGGCGACCGAGGGTTCGATGGTCGCACTGATGGGAGGGGACGACGGCGCGCGTGAAGCGCTCAACGGTCTCGACGAGGTGTGGGTCGCGAACATCAACGGCACCGGTCAGATCGTCGTCAGTGGGACGCGCGCCGGTCTCGATGACCTGCTCGCGCGCCACAAGGAGATCGGGTGGCGCCGCGCGACACCGCTCCCCGTCGGCGGCGCGTTCCACTCGCCGCTCATGGCCCCGGCCCAGGACGAACTCGACAAGGCGCTCACGAGTGTCGAGTGGGGCACTACCGAGGCGATCCTGATCTCCAACGTCGACGCGACGGTTCACGTGTCGGCCGAAGAGTGGCGTGGACTGTTGTCGCGACAGCTGACCTCGACGGTTCGATTCTCGGACGCGACACTGGCCCTGCCCGAATCGGTGACGACCACGATCGAGATGCCGCCGAGCGGCGTCCTGACGGGTCTCACGAAGCGGATCCGCTCGTTCGAGCGTCAGTTCGCGCCCGCCTCGCTCGCCGAGCTCGACGGGATCGAACTATGAGCCGTCACGTCGTCGTCACCGGCGCCAGTCGCGGCATCGGGGCCGCGATCGCCCAGTGGTTCATCGATCACGGTGACCACGTCGTCGCGCTGTCGCGTTCCGGGGACGCGCCCGCCGGGTGCGCGAAGACCTTCGCCGTCGACGTCGCGGACTCGACGGCGGTGAACGCCGCTGTCAAGTCGGCGATCGCCGAATTCGGACCGGTCGAGGTCGCGGTGTTGAACGCCGGCGTCACGCGCGACGGCCTGGCGATGCGGATGTCGGACGACCAGTGGCGCGAGGTCTTGTCGACCGACCTCGACGGCGCCTTCTACGGCGCACGCGCGACGATGGCGTCGATGGTGCGCCAACGCGCCGGATCGATCATCTTCATCGGCTCGATAAGTCCGTTCGTCGGGGTGCCCGGCCAAGCCAACTACGCCGCCGCGAAAGCTGGCCTGGTAGGTCTGGCGCGCGCGCTGGCCAAAGAGGTCGCCTCGCGGGGCGTCACCGTGAACGTCGTGGCGCCGGGGTTGATCGAGACCGACATGACCAACGACCTGGGCGCCGCCAAGGACGCCATGGCGGCCCTGATCCCCATGGACCGAATCGGCCAGCCGAGCGATATCGCCGGGGTTGTCGGGTTCCTCGCCAGTAACGAGGCCCGCTACATCACCGGCGCCGTGCTCGCGGTTGACGGTGGCCTGGCCATGGGGCTGTAGATGAACGTCGCCGCGCGTCGTTTTAGTACGATGGAGCGACAGAAAAAAGGGGCAATTCAATGGACCGCAACGAAGCAC
This sequence comes from uncultured Acidimicrobiaceae bacterium, assembly GCA_963802735.1. Classification (GTDB taxonomy): domain Bacteria; phylum Actinomycetota; class Acidimicrobiia; order Acidimicrobiales; family RAAP-2; genus RAAP-2. Next base: position 32,943 of record CAWDJY010000003.1, read on the forward strand.
TGAGCAAGTTCACCGACGCCGCCGTCGAAGTCTTGGCGGTCGACCCATCGAAGGTGACACTGGAGGCCTCGTTCAGCGACGACCTCGGCGCCGACAGCCTCGACCTCGTCGAGCTGGTCATGGCGCTCGAAGAGACGTTCGACATCGAAGTCGCCGAAGACGAACTGAAGGACATTCGCACGGTCGGCGAGGCCTTCGACCTGATCTACGCCAAGCTGTAGTGCGCGTCGCGGTCACCCCACGGGGGCCAGTGCCGGGCAACCGGGTCGCCGTCACCGGCTTCGGCGCGATCAGCTGCGCCGGCGTCGGCGTCGAGGCACTGTGGAACGCGCTCTTGAAGGACACCGCGCCCGCGAGCAAACGGATCGCACCCTTTGACGCGACGCACATCGGGGGACCAAAGGAACTCCGTCGATTCGACCCGTTCACGCTCTACGCCTTGATGGCGGCGGACGAAGCGTGGCGCCAGAGCGGACTCGGCGGTCCCCTCGTCGACGCCGGGAGCATTGTCACGACCGGCATTGGGGGCCTGCAAACAGTGCTCGAACAGTTTCGCGTCCTGACCGAGAAGGGACCGGACCGCGTCTCACCGTTCATGGTGCCCATGATGATGCCCAACGCCGCGACCGCCGCCGTCTCGATGCGCTTCGGGCTCGGCGGACCGTGTGAGACGGTGACGACCGCGTGCGCCGCGGGCACGCACGCCATCGGCAACGCCGCGCGACTGGTGGCGACCGGGCGCAGCACGGTCGCCGTGGCCGGGGGCGCCGAGGCCGTCATGGTCGAGATCGCCGAGGCCGGTTTTCGCAACATGACCGCGCTCAGCAACACCGAGTTCTCACGTCCGTTCGACGTCGACCGCGACGGCTTCGTCATGGGTGAGGGCGCCGGCATCTTGATCCTCGAGGAGTGGGAGCACGCGATCGCGCGTGGCGCCACTATCTACGCCGAGGTGCTCGGCGCGGCCTCGACCGCCGACGCGCACCACATCACCGCCCCCGACCCCTCCGGTCACGGCGCGATTCGCTGCATGGAGTTGGCGCTCGAGGACGCTGGCGTTGCCGCGAGTGACGTCTCGCACATCAACGCCCACGGCACCTCGACACCGCTCAACGACCTCGCCGAATCGGTCGCCGTTCGCAAGGTGTTCGGCGACGACGCTCCCCCGGTCACCTCGATCAAGGGCCACCTCGGCCACTCGCTCGCCGCGGCGGGCGCCCTCGAGGGTGTCGCCTCCGTAATGACGTTGGTCAACCAGGTGATACCGCCCACCGCGGGCACGACCGAGGTCGACCCGGCCGTCGGTCTCGACGTCGTCATCGGCGCGCCACGCGCGGCCGACGTCGAAGTGATCCTGTCGAACTCCTTCGGCTTCGGTGGTCACAACGGCAGCGTTGTCTTCCGGCGTTTCCACGCCTAGAAGACAACGCTGCGCGCGACTCAGTTCTTCGTTGGGGTGACCCTCACAGCGTTCGACGACGTCGACGTCACCTTCCTCAACGTGAAGTGCAGCGGGTCGAGGTGTCGCGACTTCAAGAACTTCTCCACGACCAATGCGCGGGCCTTGGCCAGCGCGCTCTGGTGTCTCGTGTAGTAGGTCAGGGTGATCATCGCGCCGTCCTGCAACTGATGCGCCAGACGCGCGAGGTTGCGCTCGTCCTTCGCGGTGAGTCGCTTGGAGTTCTTCTCGAACGTGACCATGAACGCCGCCGGCACGCCCTTCGGAGGGTTCACCGGGATGATGATCGGCGCGAGCGCCATCGTCACCGTCGTCGGGCCCGACGAGGCCGCGGCGTAGGTGCCGTCACTGGCCTTGGTGACGGTCACGGTGCACGTGCCAGCGCCGGAGGCGTTCAGCGTCGTGCCGGAGATCGAGCACTGCGCGCCGCCCGCGTCCGTCACGGCGTAGGTGACCGCACCCGAGCCCGAACCTCCGCTCGAGGTCAGCGTGAGCGGCGTGTTCTGCGTGCCTGACGTACTGGTGAGGGTCAGCGTGGCTTGCGTCTTCAGCGTGGTTCCGCCACCGCGCGCCACCACCGCCACCACCGCCACCGCCGCCGCCGCCGCCACCGCCGCCACCACCGGCATTGGCCGTGACGTTGAGGGTGAAGGTCCAGGTGCCGGTGTCACCGAGCGCGTCGGTGTCAGTACCGGACACCGCATACGAGTTCACGGCCAACGAGGCGCCGACGACCGAGATCGCGCCGGTGCTCGAGACCGCGACACTGGGGTTCGGGCTGGTCACCGCGAAGACGATCGCGCTGCCGTCATGGGTGAAGGGCAGCAGCTGGCTGGTAAAGCCCGAGGTCTGATCGACGGTGATCGTCGCGCTCGTCGGAACGGTCTGTTCGATCGTGCTCGCCGTGACGACCAGCGTGAACGTCCAGGACCCGGTGTCACCGAAGGCGTCGCCGAGGGTGCCGTTGAGCGAGTACGAACCGACGGCGAGGTAGCCCTTCGTCGTGACCTTGCCCGTCGCGCTGACCGAGAGGTCACTCGTGTCGCCACCGGTGACGGCGTAATGCACGGCTCCGTTACTACCCGAGGCGCTCAGTTGCGCGCCGTAGGCGGACGTGCCGTCGACGCCCGTCGAGTCCGAGGTGAGTCCGATCTGGGAGATCGTGTTCGGCGTCACGGTCAGTGCGTAGCTCCACTGCCCGGCGTCACCGCTCACGTCGGTGTCGGTGCCGCTGAAGGTGTGCACGCCGGCGCTGAGCATGCCGTTCGTGCTGATCGCGCCGCTCGCGCTCACCGAGAGGTCCGTCGTGTCGCCGCCCGTGGCGCTGTAGGTCACGGCGCCGTTGTTACCTGTTACGTTCAGCTGATCGGTCGCGGTGGACGAGTTGTCCACCGTCGTACTCGACCCGCTCGGCGCGGCCTGACGTGATGAGGCTCGCCGTGATCTGGAACGTGTACGTCCAGGTGCCGGTGTCGCCGAGGGTGTCGGAATCGGTGCCCGACACGGTGTAGCTGCCGATCGACAAGGGCGTACCGCTCGCGCTCACCGCGCCGGTGCTCGGAGACCGAGAGATTCGGGTTGGTGACGACCGTCACGAACGTGACGGGGCTCCCGTCGTGCGTCGTCGGGGCCAACTGGTCCGCGAAGGTCGTCGAACCGTCGACGGTGAGGACGTCACCGGTCGGGATGCCCTGATCGATCGTGCTCGCCGTGACGTCCAGCGTGAACGTCCAGGACCCGATGTCGCCGAAGGCGTCGGTGACCGAACCCGCGAACTGGTATGTGCCGACCGCGAGGTAGCCGTTGACCGTGACGAGACCCGAGGGGCTGACCCTGAGGTCGGTCGTGTCGCCGGAGTTCGCACCGAAGGTCTCGGTCCCGTTCGATCCCGACGTGCCCAATTGACCCTGGTAGCCCTTCGATACGTCGACCGTACTGGTGTCGGTGACGAGGCCGATCTGGGTGATCGCACTCGGGGAAACGGTGAGCGTGAAGGTCCAGGTCCCGGCGTCACCGTTCACGTCGCTGTCCGTGCCGCTGAAGGTGTAGTCGCCGGCCGCGAGCATGCCCGAGGTGGTGACGACGCCCTGAGGACTCACGGCGAGGTGCGTCGTGTCCCCGCCGGTGGCGACGTAAGTGACCGCGCCGTTGTTGCCGGTGACTCCGAGCGCCATGGAATAGGCGCCCGAACCGTCGACTGTGATGGTGTCACTCGTAGGGTTGGCCTGGGTGATCAGGCTCGCCGTGATGGTGAGCGTGTACGTCCAGGTGCCGGTGTCGCCGAAGCCGTCCGTGTCGGTGCCGGCGACCGTGTAGTGGCCGACCGCGAGGGGCGAGGTCACCAGTGAGATCGCGCCACCGGGCGCGACGTTCAGGTTCGGGTTTGACGAGGTCGTGGTGAACGTGACGGGGCTGCCGTGGTTCGATGTCGGCGCCAACGAGTCGGTGAAGCCGATCGACTGATCCACCGTGATCGTCGCACCGGTGGGAATCGCCTGAACGATGTTGCTCGGCGTCACCGTCAAGGTGTAGGACCAGACGCCGATGTCACCCAATGTGTCGGTGTCGGTGCCGGCGACGGTGTACTGACCGACGCCGAGTGGCGCGCCCACCGTGGCGACCGCGCCCGTCGGCGACACCGCGAGCGCCGCGTTGGTCGTCACCGTGGTGAACGTGACCGCACTGTCGTTGTTCGTCGTCGGCGCCAATGAGTCGGTGAATGACGCGGAGCCGTCCACGGACGTGGTGTTCGTCAAGGGTGTGCTCTGCGTGATCGTGCTGGCCGCGACCACCAGCGTGAACGTCCAGGTGCCCGTGTCGCCGTCGGCGTCGCCGACGGTGCCACCGATGGTGTAACTGCCCACCTTGAGGTAGCCGCTCGTGGCCACGAGTCCAACGGCACTGATCTGGAGGTCGCTCGTATCGCCGGAGCTCGCGCTGAAGGTGACGCCGCCGCCGTTACTGCCGGACGTCGTCAACGGCGCCGTGTAGCCGGCGGACGCGTCGACCGACGTCGAGTCAGTGGTGAGTCCGATCTGCGTGATCACGCTCGGCGTGACGGTGAGGGTGAACGTCCACGTGCCGTTGTCACCGAGCGTGTCCGAGTCGGTGCCCGAGACCGTGTAGTTGCCGACCTTGAGCGGTCCACCGGTGACGGAGATCGCGCCGGAACCCGAGACGACCACGTTGGGGTTCGAGCCCGTCGTGAGGTAGGTCACGGTGCTGCCGTCATGCGTCGTGGGGACGATCTGACCGGTGTAGCCCGACGACCCGTCGACCGTCACCGTGTCACTGGCCGACGACGTCTGATCGATCGCGCTCGGCGTGACCGTCAAGGTGTAGGTCCAGGTGCCCGTGTCGCCGAGGGCGTCGCTGTCGGTCCCCGACACGGTGTAGGTCGAGACGGCCAGCGGCACGCCGTTGGTCGTGATCGCGCCGGTCGCCGAGACGTTGAGGTCGGCGCTGGCGACGACCGTGGCGAAGGTCACGTCGGTGCCGTCGTGCGTCGTGGGTGCCAGCTGATCGTGGAAGGTCGAGGAGCCGTCGACCGTCGACGTGCCCGACAGCGGCGCGCTCTGGACGATGGTGCTGGGCGTGATCGTGAGTGCGTAGGTCCAGGTGCCCGTGTCGCCGAGGGCGTCACTGTCAGTGCCCGAGATCGTGTACACCCCGACGGCCAGTGGCGCGCCGACGACCGTGATGACGCCACCGCTCGACACGCTCAGGTGCGCGCTCAGCGGGGCCGCGACGAACGTGACCGCACTGTCGTCGTGCGTGAGTGGCGCGAGCTGGTCACCGAAGGTCGTTGATCCGTCGACCGTCGTGGTGCCCGTCATGGGCGTGGTCTGCGGGATCGAACTGGCCGTGACGCTGAGGGTGAAGGTCCACACGCCGGTGTCGCCGTCGTTGTCGACGGTGGTGCCGGTGACGTTGTAGTTCCCGACCTTCAAGAAGCCGTTCGCGGAGACCGATCCGTCCGCGCTGACCTTCAAATCGGTGGTGTCGCCGCCGGTCGCGACGAAAGTGACGCCACCGCCGTTGCTTCCGGACGTATTCATTTGACCGGAGTAGCCCAACGTGCCGTCGACCGACGTGGTGTCCGTCGTGAGACCGATCTGACTGATCGTGCTGGGCGTGACGTCGAGCGTGAAGGTCCAGGTGCCGGTATCGCCGAGCGTGTCGGAATCGGTACCCGAGACCGTGTAGGCACCGACCTTGAGCGGCGCGGCGCTCACCGAGACGGCGCCCGCGCCCGAGACCGCGAGGTTGGCATTGGTCACGGTCGTCACGTAGGTGACGGCACTGCCGAGGTGCGCGGTCGGCACGATCTGTCCGGTGTAGCCCACCGTGTTGTCGACCGGAACCGAGACACTCGTCGGTGAGGTCTGAACGATGATGACGGGCGTGACCGTCAGGGTGAAGGTCCAGGTACCGCTGTCGCCGAGGGCGTCGGAGTCGGTACCCGAGACCGTGTAGGTCTTGGCCGCGAGCGGTGCGCCGTTGGTGGTGATAGCGCCGGTCGACGAGACGTTGAGGCCGGTGCTCGTCACGACGGTCACGAAGGAGTTGGTGGCGCCGTCGTGCGTGGTCGGCGCGAGTTGGGTCGTGTAGGTCGACGAGTTGTCCACGGTGACCGTGTCCGTCGAGGGCGAGGTTTGGGTGATCGTGCTTGGTGTCACGGTGAGCGTGTAGCTCCATACGCCGGTGTCCCCGAACGCGTCGGAGTCGGTACCCGAGACCGTGTAGGTGCCGACCTTGAGTGGGGCGCCGACAACCGTGAGGACGCCGCTCGACGAGACGATGAGATTCGCGCTGGCCGGCGACGCGACGTAGGAAACCACGCTGCCGTCATGGGTCGCGGGCGACAACCGACCGTTGAACGTCGACGAATCATCGACGGTGGTCGTGCCCGTCAAAGGCGTTGCCTGGACGATCGTGCTCGGTGTGACCGTGAGCGTGTACGTCCACGTTCCCGTGTCGCCATCGGCGTCGGTGTCCGTACCGGTGAAGGTGTACGAGCCGACCTTGAGGTAGCCCGCCGTCGCCGTGAGGCCACTCGCGGAGATCTTCAGGTCCGTGGTGTCCCCGCCGGTAGCGACGAAGGCGACGTTCCCGCCGTTACTGCCCGAGGTCGTCAGTTGGGTCTGGGCCGCCGGGGACCCGTCGACGTTGGACGTGGCTCCGGTGATGCCGATCTGCGTGATCGTGCTCGGCGTGACGGTGAGGGTGAAGGTCCAGATTCCCGTGTCGTTAAGGGCGTCCGAGTCGGTCCCCGAGACGGTGTAGGTGCCGACCGGGATCGGTCCCCCGGTCACGGTGACCGCGCCGGTCGGTGACACACTGACGAAGGAGCTGGTGACGGTGGTGGCGTATGAGACGGTGCTGCCGTGGTTCGTGCCCGGGGCGAGCTGGGCCACGAGCGGTGTCGAACCGGTGCTGTCCACGCTGACCGACGCCGTCGTCGGCACGACCTGCGTGATCGTGCTGGGCGTCACCGTCAACGCGAAGGACCACGTGCCCTTGTCGCCGTTGCCGTCGACGTCGGTGCCGTTGAGGCTGTAGGTGCCCGCCGGCAGGTAGCCACTCGTCTTGACGAGGCCGCTGTAGCCGATCGAGAGATCGGTGGTGTTGCCACCGGTGGCGGTGAAGTTGGCCGCTCCGTTGTTGCCGGTCACGTTCAACTGCTTGGAGTACGCACTCGAGAGGTCGACGGTCGTCGAGTCACTCGTCGGCGCCACTTGGGTGATGGTCGAGGCGTTTAGGACCATCGAGAGCGCCTGGGACGACGAGTTCACGTAGTTGGTCGCGGTGACCGTGAAGTTGAACGGCGAGCCCCCCTGGAAACCCGGCAACGGCGTGCCGGCGATCGTCGCCGTGCCGTCGTGGTTGTCCGTGAATATCAGCCCGGGCGGCAGGGTGCCGACCGTGATACCCAGCGACGGCGCGGGGAATCCCGTGGTGGTGACCTTGAAGCTATAGGGCGTGCCGACCGTCGCCGCGGGCGGCGCGATATTGGAAACCGTTGGCGCGGAGCCGACGTTCACCGTCAGTGTCTGTTGCGCGTTCGGCGTGACGCCGTTCGCGGCGGTGACGACGATGGGAAAGGCGCCCACCTGCGTGGACGAGCCCGAGATCGTCGCTGTTCCGTTCCCGTTGTCCTTGAAGCCGATGCCGGTCGGCAGGGTGCCGGTGTAGGTGAGGGCCGGCGTCGGGACGCCGGTGGTGGTGACCGCGACCGATCCGGCCGTGCCCGAGACGAAGTCGGCGGTCGCCGACGACGTGATCGTGGGCGCGCTCGAGGTCGACACGGTGATGACGAGGCTCAACGTCGCGGTGCTGCCCGAGGCGTTCGTCGCGGTGATCGTGACCGGGTACGTGCCGTTGGAACCGGCGGGCGGTGTCCCGGTGATGGTGGCGGTCCCGTTGCCGTTGTCCTTGAAGTTCATGGTGGCGGGCAGCGCGCCGCTCTCGAGGATCGTCGGGGTCGGCGAGCCCGTCGTCGTGACGGTGTAGGTGCTGACGAAGCCGGTGTAGAACTGCGCGGTCGCGGGGCTCGTGATGGTCGGCGCCTGGGCGTTGGTCAGCGTGAAGGCCTGCGTGACCGTGCCCGCGCTCGAGGACGCCGTGATCGTGATCGGGAACGATCCACCGGTCCCGGCGGCCGCGGTGCCCGAGATCGTGGCGGTGCCGTTGCCGTTGTCGACGAAGCCGATGCCGGTCGGCAGGCTACCCGTGTAGGACAGCGCGGGCGACGGGGCGCCGGTCGTGTGCACGGTGAAGCTGAAGGGTGTGCCGACGATTGAGGTCGCGGCGTTGGCGCTCGTGATGGTCGGGGCGACGTTCTCGTCGATGACAAGTGTTCCCTTCGCGGCGACGGTCGTCCACGCCGAGAGCGTGCCGCCGTAGGCCTGCCCGTACGGGGCGCCGCCCACGGTGGAACCGAGCGGCGCGGTAAACGGCACGGTGATCGGTGCGCTCGAGGTGTTGGTGATCGTCACGACGCCGTTGTTGTAGGTCGCCGTCACCGATTTGGCGCTCTGCGCGCTGGTCCACGCCGCCTGCTCGCCGAGCACCGTCGCCTCGGTGGCGTCGGTCTCCTGGGTGAGCGGCGTGTTCGTCCACGAGTCGTACTGCGAGAGCATGGAGTTGATGAGGCTCAAGATCGTGTAGCCGGTGGAGGCCGGACCAATGAGGTCGGACTGGTGGGCGTAGCCCACGCGCGGGTTGTTGGCCAACACGTGGCTCAACATGATCGAGGACTCCGAGGCGAGGATTGACGCCTCAGTGGCGGGCGTCGTCAGGCACGTCGTCGCGCCGGAAGCCTCGCAATGACCCGTCTCGCTCGGGTAGGTCGCGTTGCCGAGGCTGACGCCGGGCGCGACGTAGAGCGTGTTGTACTCGTTGATCTCGTCGGGCCAGTTCGAGGCGTTGTAGTAAATGTTGCTCGGGTAGCGCGGCGCCGATTCAGCCGTCGTACCGCCGGAGCTGAGCGCGTACTGCTGGGGCTGGCGCGAGGCGTCGGAGGCGAAGACGTTGACGCCGACGTTGTGCAGCGCGGCCGGCATGTTGGGGTTCTCGATGCCGGAGTGCTCACCCGTAATGACGACGGCCGGGCTGTAGTTCGTGAGGCCGTTCGCCGCGGCGAACTCCTGGTCCCAGGCGATCTCGGTGTCAATGGACGCGTCGGTCTGACCGGTCGGGTCGTTCGCGGGGTCCCACGCGGTTGTGCCGTTGGCGCAGTCGATGCCAGGATTCGTGGCCGTCGGGTCGGTCGTGGACGAGTCCGGCGCGACGCCGGGCGTAACGGCTCCGGTGTCGGTGAAGGTGTAGTTCGCGGTCGCCCCGGTCGGGTCTTCGGCGACGTGGCCGATATAGCCGTACGTGGTGCCGGTCGAAGTCTTGCGATAGATGTTGTAGCCCCAGAAGCCGGTGCCGCCGGTGTGGTTCGCCTCCTCCTGCCACAGTTTCGGACCGGCGCCGGCGGTGCCGGTGCCGTTGGTGGCGTCGGGCCACGTCAACGTGGCGGAGTGTTCGTTGAAGAGCGAGATCAGTGTGACCGCCTTGGCGACCGACGGCTCGGACTCGCCGTACGCGGTCGCGGCGGTGATCTCGTAGTCGTAGGTGCCCGCGGCGAGCGTGCCGCCGGTCTTGGCGACGGCGGACGTGAAGGGCTGCTGTTGCCAGAGCACGCAACCGAGGAACTCGTGGCTCCAGGTGTGGGTCGTCCAGTTGAAGTCCTTCTGGTCCGCGAGCAACGCGTTGATGAGGCCCTGGTCGTTCGGATACGACGAGTCGACGACCTGTCCGGGCAGGGCGTAGGTCTTGCCGCCCTCGGTGATGGAACCGGTGCACTTCGCGGACGACTCATCGGCGGCGACCGGCGCCGTGCACGCACCGACGCCGTTGAACGCCATGTTCAACGTGATACCGGTTTGGGCTTCCCACGCGACGACGTAGGCGACGTCGGCCGCACTCATCTGCACGTCGGCCGGTTCGTCCGCGGTGGTACCCGCGACACCCGCGGGACACGTGAAGTCGATCGGGTCGGTCGCCGCGGGCGTGCACTGGTACTTCGAACTCCACTCATTGTCCGAGATGAAGTTGTCGTCGATGTCTTGTCCGAAGTAGTTGCGGTAGAGACCGACGTGCGTGTTCTGCGTCACCCAGTTGATGATCCCCGGTGAGAGCAAGAGCCAGTCGAGTGACGTCGAGAGGTAGTCGAAGTTCAACGTGAGCTCCGCGACGCCACCCTGCGCGTCACCGTTGGGGTGTTGGTACACACCGGCGAGCACAGTGCCGGTCGAACTCGTGAGCCACGTCGTGAACGGCGCACCGGTGTTCGCCGTCGCGCCGTAGCCGAGCGTGCCGACGTCGAAGGGTACGGGACCCTTCAGCGCGGGTAGTGCGGCGAGTCCGGCCGCGTTGAGCGTCCCGGTCGTGCCGGCGATGGAACCCGAGGAGACCTCGGTCTCCCCCAGCAGCGTCGAGGGGTACTCGTACCCGTCGACCTGGCGGATCTGGAACTGCGATTCGAACGCGTCGAGCGTGGTCAACTGACCCGCTGCGAACGCGAACGGAGAGTCGGCGAACACGACGGCGTCGAAATTCGCCGTGGTGCCGCTCGACAACGTGGGCAAGGACATCGTCTCTGATCCGTAGGTTCCACTCGGGGTGACGAGCGTGTAGGCGACGCCTTCGCTCGACAGTGCGGACTGCCAGGCGGCCGTCGTCGCGCCGCCGATGAGCAGCACGTTGAGGTTGAGGGTTGGAGGAGGAGTGGCGGCGGACGCGACGTTCGCCGCGAGCGGTGCCATGAGTGCCCCGCTCAACGCGATTACCGCAATGGCGACACGGGTCGACAGCGACTGTGCTGTACGCATTTGAACTCCTCGTTCGGAAGGGCCCTATCGGCCCCCGCTGGGCCGCATTTCCAATGAGAAAATTAGAGGGCGCGCGCTTGCGCAACCACCCCAAGATTGCCCGTATTTAAGTCGTTCGCACCCTCACAAAAGGTTCGAGAGCCCCCTGAATTACAACCGAGAGCACCCTTGTCGAAGTGACATTTCGTTGTTGAGGGAGCATCCCGGGTCATTCGCATCGCCGCTTTCCAGCGGCGATCTCCTTCGGGGAGGGTGTCCGTTCGAAATCCCGATGTCTGGCGTCACGGCATGATCAATTTCTCCGTTTCCACGGCGCACGCCACGGTGCTCTGAGATTGCGCCAAGTGGCGAGAGTGGCGAGCCGATCCCGATGCAGAACGTGTTGTAGAAGTGTCTCGCTACTTGGGCGTCGACCAACGCACCGAGACGACCTCGGAATAGCCGTAGGGGAAGCCCTGGCGCGGTGAGACGTACGCCTGGAAGTACAGAGGGTTACCGCCCTGCACGGAGTCGTACTCCACCGTGAAGTGCGCAACCCCTTGTCGATCGGTGTTGGCGATGACGGGCGACTGACCTTCTGGCGCGCCGTTGATGACCGCCTCACCGGGGAAGAGGTCTGTTTGCGCGTAGATGATCTGTGTCATCGCGATGTGCACACCGCTGCGGCGAATTGGCGCGCCGTACGGTGAGAGGAGGTCGACGTCCAGTTTGACGGACTGTCCGAGTGGCACGATGTGATTCACGTAGCTCGGCGAGATGTAGCTGTCAAAGTGCTCCGGTATGTACAGGCTCGACGAGCTGATCGACTGTGGTGACGGGGTGACGACCTGCAACACGAAGGCTTGGGTCACGCCGGGCATCGAGCCGACGTTCGGTGCCACCAACGTGTACAGCGCACTCTGATGCGGACGCAATCGATGTGGTCCGACGGTGACGTTCCAGAATGTCGTGAGGTAACCCGACGCGTCGGTGGCGAAGTGCGGCGTGAGTGTCTTACTCGAATTGTTTGTCACTTGCGCTTGCAGACGCCAAATCGATCGCAACTGCCCGTTGGTCTCGACCGCTCGTACCTTCACGCTGAACGGTGGCGACGCCGAGAGGGCAAGGACGAAGAACAACACCGCGATCACGATCGGTGCCAATAGAAACGACACCGTCAACCTCGACGAGCGGTTCGTCCGAAACTCCCGCCAGCGAACTTTCGATCTCGACCCACGCTCGTCAATCAGCAACTGTTCGCTACCGCCCGGCGACCACGCCGACACGAACCACATCGCGATCATCATGATGAAGTATTCGGACAATGAACGAGTTGAAAAGAGGAACACCGCGGAGGGCAGCACGAACGTCGCCTTCCAGAGACGTTCGAAGTACACGCTGAACCACACCAGCAGCGCGAGGAAAATGAACGCCGCGCCATACGTGTAGTAAGCGAGGTCGCCACCGCCGACGCGATAGAAGACGGACGCGTCGATCAAACCTTGTCCGAATGGGATTGCGTGCTGATCCAAGGGACCAAGTATTCCGGCAAGCCAGTCGCCGGCGTTCCAAACTATGAAGGGTGCGTTGATGAGCACAAATGTGGTCGCCACGATTCCGGTGAACTGCGCGACGACTCGCGTCGCAATCCTTCCTCCGACCTCTCGTTGGCGAAGGTGCCAAAGACCGACGATGACGAACGGAGCGACGAACCACGGGAACTGCGAGATGGACACCGCGACACCAAGACACACGGCACGGATAATCGACATGCGGTCGAGCCGTCCAAGTCTTCCCGTGTCGGTCCAGTGATACGCCAGCACCAGCAGGAACGGAATCGTCATCGTGACGATGTCACCGCCGATGGTGTAGTCGAATAAGAAGGGCAGGCCCAACACCAGGACGACCGCCAGCGAGCGGTACGTCTTCGGGACGAACCTGAAGAGCAACACGAGTTCGAGCGCCAAGAAGATGACGTTCTCAATGATGATGGCCTGGACACCGTTCGTGAGCCACACCGCGGGGGCCACGAGAAGAAACGACATTGCCGGGTACCCCAAGGTCGAGGTCAGGGTGCCGTTCAACTTGTACGTGGCGAATTGAATCGGCACACGAAACTGCGTGAGTGCGGGGAGAAGGTTGTGGGCATAGGGATCGTGCCCGTGGATTAGGAGCTGCGCCGCGTACTGCACGAACGCCGCTTCGTCTGTCCCGTACGCGGGGTAGAAAAACAGTTCGGTCGTGGCCCAGGCCACGAGCAGCACCAACGCCAGTCCCAGTACGACGTAGTCGAGCCGATTCAGCGTTTCTTCGGTCTCGGCCGTGATGACCCACACCATGAGCGCGAGTACGACCGCGCACGCGATGGTCGCCAGGACGCCGATCGCCGGAAGCTGGATAATCGATCCCCAGGCAATAAGGGCCGGCCCGAACAGTCCCACGACCGCGAGAGCCAGCAGAACGCGACGCACACGTAGCGGATCCTCTCGCGACAGTGGCGTCGGCCTCTTGCGCGTGGTGGAACCGTGCTCGGCGGACTCCCCGCCCGAGGACTCGGGCAAACCCCCGATTCCGCTTTCTATCAGGTCATTCTCAGACAACGGCAATCCCTTCGCGCACGATCACCGCATTCACGGCCCTCGTCGGACCCCGGAGGATTGGCGTCGTACATCGCGTAGCGAAGTGGCGCGACCTCTTGGATTCGACGCGTGACGCGCCGTCTATGGACTCTTTCGATCTAAACCATCGTACGTCCGGAGGGACCTATCCCTTGACCACCGCGAAGTTGGGGTCGACCGTGAACGAAATGACCGCGACGCCGTTGGATACCTGCGCGGTAATCGGCTTGGAATGTCCTACCGATGTCACTTCCACCACGTGGTCGCCCGCGGCGATGTTCTTGTCTCGAATCGTGACCACCATCGGAGGATGAAATTCACCCTTGACCTTGACTCCGTTGTTTGGATTGAGGACCACGACGCTGAAGTCCGCCACGACCTTCAGTCCCTTACCGGGTCGAATGGACGTCGGTGGTCCTGCGGTGACGACGACTTCGCCGGCCGCGTGCAGCGCACCACGCGGAATCTTTATCTTGGCCGTCGCTCCGTACGCCGAACCCTGGATCGTCCCGCCACCGACCGACACGGTGCGACTGGTCACAACCTTGTGAAATCCACCGGCCGCGGCCGACGGCGGGGGTGAGTTCCCATAACCGCTGCCCGCGGCGTACGCCGTGGCGCTGGCTCCAACTACGCCCAGCGCTATGAACAGGGAACAAACTCCCGCGATATCTCTCACGTGGGTTTTCACATTTTCTCCTTTGAAGAATGGCGTCGAACATCCCTTGACCATCGGTCCTGCATTTGAATGACGCTGAGCTTCGCGTGCATTGTCACGACGACCACACCAATCCGTTCGCCGTCGCCGTCACCGACGCAATTCCGGTGTCACTGAGGGCTAGGTACGCGCCGGCGTCGTTGTAGGTCCCGCTTGACCACTTCGCGACGTTAGTCGATGAGTACACCACGAGGTTTCCGTCACTTTGCATGACAGCGTAGTTGCCAGTCCCGGACGTGCCAGTGGAGAAGAGGACGTTCGTGCCGTGATAGGCGACGAGGTTGCCGTCGCCCTGCATGATGAGATCGTACGCTCCGTTTCCCGACACGAGCTTCTGATTCGCGTTGAGGCGCGCTCCATTGGCCAGCGCGTTCTTACCCGTCCATAACGCCACGCCGATGGATGAGTTCACGGCGACGACCCCGTTGTCGGTGATGGTCAGATTGGCACCCGGATTACCCGACGTGTTCGTGGCGAACAGAGCGGCGTTGGCCGAGTTGTAGACCACCAAGTTTCCGTCGCCCTGCATCACGGCGTGGACACCGGTGCCCGTCGTACCCGATGCCCACGCAACAACTGAGCCGTCGTATTCGACGAGGTTGCCGTCGGCCTGCATCGTGAGGCGGTATTGGCCGTTCGGCGACTTGAGAGACTGGTTGGCGCTGAGCGACCCATTCGCCAGCAACTCGCCCGCCGCAGCCCAGAGTTTCACGCCGCCCGTCGTCACGACATTGAGCACGCCGTTGTCACCGAGCACGAGGTCGGCCCCGGGATTGCCCGACGTGTTCGCGGCGAACAGAGCGGCGTTGGCCGAGTTGTAGACCACCAAGTTGCCGTCGCCCTGCATCACGGCGTGGACACCAGTGCCGGTCGTGCCCGACGACCACGCCGCCGCCGCTCCGTCGTATTCGACGAGGTTGCCATCGCCCTGCATCGTGAGGCGGTATTGGCCGTTCGGTGATTTCAGGGACTGGTTGGCGCTGAGTGACCCGTTGGGGATCACCGCGCCCACTGCGGCCCACAATGTCTGGCCCGTAGATGAGACGACACTCAAGACACCGTTGTTGCCGAGCACCAACGATGAACTCGTGTTTCCGGCGGTGTTCGATGCAAAGAGGGCGGCATTGGCCGAGCTGTAAACCACGAAATTGCCGTCGCCTTGCATCTCTACGTAGTTGCCAGTACCCGCGGTGTTCGAAGCCCACACGACGGTGGTCCCGTCGTACTCGACGAGGTTGCCATCACCCTGCATGACCAGGCGGAACTGTCCGTTCGGGGTGGTGAGCGTCTGGGCGGAGATCAACTTGCCGTCCGCGCCGAGGCTGACGTTGGTCGGAACCAACGGCGCGCTCAGGACCAACGTTCCGGCCGCGGCCAGGGTGTTCCACGCCGAAAGCGCACCACCGTAGGACTGACCGTACAGGGTCGAACCGACGGTCGTGCCTTCGGGCACGGTCACCGGCACGGTCACGGCAGCGGCGGTGCCATTGGTCACGGTCACGATACCGTTGGTCTCGGTCGCCGTGACCTCGTTCGTTCCCTCAGCCGTGTTCCAGGCCGACTGCTCCTGCAATGTCGCAGCGTCGGTGGCGTCGGTGACTTGGACGAGCGGCGTCGTGGTCCAACTGTTGTACTGCGACATCATGTCGTTCAGCAGCGACAGCAAGGTGTAGCCGTAGTCCGACGTGACGCCACTCACCGTCTGCGTGGCCGGTCCAATGAGATTGGTCTGGTGCGCGTAGCCGACACGGGGATCGTTGTTGAGCACGTGGCTTAGCATGATCCGAGACTCCGATGCCAGCACCGTTGCTTCGGTCGCCGGCGTCGTCAAACAGGTGGTCGATGAGGTGTTGGTGCAACGACCCGTCTCCCCGGTGGGATTCGCCGGTCCCATGCTCACGCCGCTGGCCAAGTACAACGTGTTGTACTCATTGAGTTCGTCGGGCCAATTCGACGCGTTGTAGTAAATGTTGCTCGGGTAACGCGGTGAAGAGACCGCGGTATTCGTTCCCGAGGTTAATGAATACTGTTGTGGCTGACGCGACGCGTCGGTCGCAAAGACGTTGACTCCGACATTGGCCAAAGCTGCCGGCATGTTGGGATTCTCAATACCGGAGTGTTCGCCAGTGATGACGACGGACGGACTGTAGTTGGTCAGGCCGTTGGCCTTGGCCCACGCCTGGTCCCACGCGATCTCGGTGTCGATCGAGTCATCGGTCGTACCGGTCGGATCGTTCGCCGGGTCCCACGAGGCGTTCCCGTTGGCGCAGTCGATTCCCGGGTTGGTCGCTGTCGGTTCACCTGCGGCTGAGTTCGGTGCGGCGCCGGGCGCCGTCGCGCCCGTGTCCGTGAAGGTGTAGATCGGTGTCGCGCCCGTTGGGCTCTCCGCCACTTGTCCGATGAGTCCATACGTCGTGGTGCCGGGGTTCTCCCGGTACACGTTGTACCCCCAGAATCCGGTGCCGCCCGTGTGGTTCGCCTCTTCTTGCCACAGTGTCGGACCTGCGTTACCTGTGGTGCCACTACCATTCGGCGCGTCAGGCCACGTGAGCGTCACCGATCCAGTGGCGGTGACCGTCGCGCTCTGCGGCGTGGACGGTTCGGACTCGCCGTACGCGGTCGCGGCGGTGATCTCATAGTTGTAGGTACCTGCGGTGAATGCGCCACCAGTGGCGTTGGCGACAGCGGAGGTCAACGGTTGCGGCTGCCACACGATGCAGCCGAGGAACTCGTGACTCCACGTGTGGATCGTCCAGTTGAACGCCGCCTGGTTCGCAAGTAGCGCGTTAATCAAGCCAGCGTCATTGGGCGCAGTTGCGTCAGTAGTGAAGCCGGGATCGGTGTACGTCTTCCCATTGTCGGTGATCGCGCCATTGCACACGGCGTTAGATGCCGAAGGTGCGGTGCACGCACCCACGCCGTTGAAGGCCAGGTTCAATCGAATGCCGGTCTGCTTCTCCCAGGCCACGACGTACGCGACGTCCGTGGCGCTCATCTGTACGTCGGGCGGTCCATCCGCGGCATTTCCGCCCACGCCGGCTGGACAGCCAAAGTCAATCGGATCGGTCGCGGCCGGGGTGCATTGATACGCGGAACTCCACTCGTTGTCGGCAATGAAGTTGTCGTCGACGTCTTGACCGAAGTAGTTGCGATAGAGGCCGACGTGCGTGTTCTGCGTCACCCAGTTGATGAGTCCAGGTGCGAGGAGTAGCCACTGCAATGACGTCGGCAAATAGTCAAAGCCAATCTCGAGTTCCGACACGCCGGCTTGCGCGTCGGTACTCGGGTGGACGTACACGCCCGCCAACTCTTTGCCGGCGGCGTCGGTCATCCAGGTCGTGAACGGCACACCAGCCGTGACCGTGGCGTCACAGCCGTAGGTGCCCGTGTCCATCGGTACGGGACCTTTCAATGCCGGTAGTCCGGCAAGTCCCGCGGCACTCAATGTCGGTGTGGTCCCGTCCAACGCGGCGCACGTGCCGACGGTCAATCCCGACGTCGCGATTGGATACGTGTCTCCGTCAATCTGCCGAATACCGAACTGCACTTCGAAAGCGTCAAGTGTCGTGAGCTGCGCAGCCGCGAAAGCTGATGGTGAGTCGGCGAACACGACAGCGTTGAAGTTCGCAGTGGTGCCACTCGACAACGTCGGCAACGTCATCGTCTCGGCGCCATACGCACCAGTCGGTGTGACGAGCGTGTACGGAACTCCTTCACCGGATAAAGCCGACTGCCACGCAGCAGTCGTGGTTCCACCGATGAGAAGCACTTTCAAGTTCACCGTCACCGGAGTGGCGGCGCCAGCCGCGCTCACTCCGAGTGGAGCTACGAGCGCGCCGCTCATAGCGAACATGGCCACAGCCACCTTTACAGCCAGCCACCTGGATCGCCGCATATCAACTCCTCGAAGACGCGTGCCCACAGTGAGTCGCGACTTACAGCGATAATAAGAAACTCGGCCGGGCGCAACTACCCCAGAATTGGCTTATTTCTAAGGCAATCAACCCTTATGAAATGAATGACACCCCCCTGCTTTACTTCACGGTTCCATCACGCGACCGTCCAGTCGCGAAGTCCCGTTGTGTGACCGGAATGGGTGAAACGCGCCTGACGCCTGCCGGTTTGGAGCCGAAGACTGATTAAGGGGTTCCGCTCCTCTGATGCAAGGGTTGAAGGCGACGTCTAGAGGGTTATTCACCACTTTTCCACACGAGTATGCGACTCCCTCATTTCAAAGTTGTGGGTAGGCGTCGAGCCATATTTCACTTACCTTTCTTGTAATGACGTACACCGAACCAACCGCCACGGATCAGGAGCAGGAGTGCCTTCGCGTCGCTCTGCTCACTGAAGGCACGTACCCGTACCATCCGGGCGGCGTCAGCGTGTGGTGCGACCAACTCGTTCGCGGCATGGCGCCACATCGATTCACGATCTATTCCATCGTCGCGGCGTCGGACCTTCATCCCACGTGGGAACTTCCGGAGAACGTCGACGCGCTGCACTCGACCGCGTTGTGGGGAGATCCGAAGTCGAAGGAATCTCACTTCTTCAAACGAGTTCGCAAGACGCTAGGACACATCGGCGACGCGCTCGTCGAAGACGGAGAGACGCCAGGTCTCTTCGCGGCGCAACGGCAATCAGCGAATGACGCGACGACACCTCGACACATAAGTTCTTCCGTGAAGGCGCGCCGTGATGCCGACGCGCACGACGCGTTCGAAGCATTCGCGTGGTCGATCGCCGACCCCAATGGCGGAAGCGACTTCCTCGAGGGCCTGCACCGTCTTTACGACGTTGCACAAGGTGCACCACTCATCGACTCGTTGCGCAGCGCACAATCGCTCGAGGTACTTCTCTTGGTAATGCGCAAGATGCAACTCGACGACCGCTCCGCGGCCGTCGCGCCGACCGAGGTCACCGTCGCCGACGCGTGCCTCGCCCTCGACTTGATCGAGCGTCAACTACGACCACTGTTCGAGCCACCACCCGTCGCCGATCTCTGTCACGCGACGTCGAACGGGTTGGCGATCCTGCCGGGACTCGGCGCGTACTGGACGTACGGCACGCCACTCATCATCAGCGAGCACGGCATCTACCTCCGCGAGCGCTACCTCTCCATCAACGCGTTCACGTACTCGCGTCCCGTGCGGAGTATCTTGTTGAGCTTCTTCAAACACCTCACATGGGCCGGCTATCAAGTCGCCACCGCCATGGCACCCGGGAGTGAGTACAACGTGTTGTGGCTCGAGGCCAATGGCTGTGACCCGAGTCGCATCCGTCCGATCTACAACGGCGTCGACGCACAGAACTTCATTCGCAGCAGTTCGGACCCTGACGTTCCGACACTCGCGTGGCTCGGTCGCATCGACCCATTGAAGGACGTCGAGACGTTGCTGCACACGTTCGCGAAGGTGCGCGCGGTGAAGCCGGAGACTCGACTCCGCATCTTCGGCACCGCGTCGAAGGAGAATCGCGGCTACTTGAAGATCTGTGAGGACCTCGCCGAGGAACTCGAGCTCGGCGACTCCGTCACGTTCGAAGGTCACGTTGAGTCGGTGCTCGACGCGTATCACGCGGGCGATGTCGTGCTGCTCACCAGTATCTCGGAGGGTTTCCCGTACACGTTGATCGAAGCGATGGCGGCCGGCAAGGCAACCGTCGCCACCGACGTCGGCGGCGTTCGCGAGGCCACCGGTGGCGCGGGCATCATCGTCCCGCCGCGCGACCCGCAGCGCATGGCCGACGCGTGTCTGATCTTCCTCAACGACATCGGACTTCGCAACCTCGTGGGACGAGCTGCGCGCGAGCGGATCCTCTCGCGCTTCACGTTGGACCAGAGTCTGGCGGTCTTCGGCGACCTCTACCGCGAAGTGACCGGCAACATCTCGAGCGCGCCGGTGTTGGAACGCAACCAGGTCCGCACCGAAGAGGACATGCTCGAACAGTTCGTCATGCACCTCGTCGAGCGCTTCCTCGGTCCCACCGTCGAAGAGATCGAAGAGCGCGGCGCGAACGCGACGATCAAGCAGTTCCCCGAAGAGAGGTCCTTCGCGTGACGAACCCTCGCTCCAAGAAACCCGCGTCGAAAGTGACGTCCATCGACGGTGCGCGGCGCAACGCCTCGGGCGCGACCGCGACGGCGCTGCCCGACGTCCAGGGGCTGCTCGATTGGGTCCAGCGCGACGAGCGCTTGACCGAGTACTGCGCGTCCGCGGTGGACCAGTTCGAAGTGGCCGCACGACTCGAGACCTTCGGTCTGAGTGCGCGCGTCGTGCGCACCAGTTTCGGGTTCTCCGACGTGTTCGCCGCCGCCGAAGTGGTCTTCGACTCGATCCCCTACATGGACGTGCGCCCCGAAGAGAAGCCGGGACCCAAGATGGGAAACGCCCAGGACCTCCTGCGTGGAGCGCTCTACGCCGTGCCGGCGATCTTCGTGTCGGTCGTCATCCTCAGCCTGCACCTCGGGACGTTCTGGTGGCTGCTCCCGGTCGGTCTCACCGTCGCCTGGGGCACGACGCAGGCCTTCACCGTGCTGAGCTGGTCGTTGCGCGATCGCAAGGACCACCGCAGTGACGCCGTGCTGGCCGCGAGTTCGATCGTGTTCACCGCGGTCGCTTCACTGACGGTGGCGCTCATCGTGCGCGCGGCGCTCGGGGGCAGCGCGACCAGCGTCGAACTGGCGGTGGCACTCAGTGTCTACATCGCGTCCAGCAGCATCCTCATCTTTCACGCCGCGGAGAGACTCTTGTTGCTCTGCCTCGCCCCGGGTTTCATCGGCTCGGTGCTCTCTTTGGGAGTGATCTCCGACCAAGACGCCACCTGGTGGATCCTCGTCTCCACGGTCCTGGTCGTGGCGTTCGCGCTCGGGCCAATCGTCTCCAAGTCCTGGCGCAAGCCCACGTTCTCCTCGAGCACTCGGATCCAGGCCGGAAAGTTCCTCTTGTACGGGCTCGGCTGCGGTCTGCTCACCTCGGCCGTCATCGGATTCGCGACCCACAGCGTGCGCTCGTCGGGCTCGGTCGCCATTGCCGCCGGCCCCCTGCTGGTCACGCTCGGTCTAATGGAGTGGCAGCTTCGCTCCTTTCGCAGCCGCACGGCCCTCGCCCTGCGCGAAACGACCGATTTGGCGCACTTCGGACAAAAGGCCCGGGCGGCGATGGTGCGATCTATGACTACTTATATAGGCGTCCTAATGATCACCTCGACGATCGCCACGACCATCGCGCTCGTCCGTCATGAGACCATGGCGCCGCTGCTGATCCTGACGGTCGACGCCATCGGGATCACCTTCTTCCTCGCCTTGATCATGGTCTCTGCTGGACTCATCAATCGCGTCCTGCTCTCGTGGCTCGTGGCCCTCGCGGCTATCGCCGTCGCCCTCGTCACTGAATGGGTCGTCACCGGACACGTCGCGGCCGACTTCGGCATCGTGTCGGTGCTCATCGCCTCCTTCGCCGCCATTGGGTCGCTCTCGCTGCTCTCACGCAACGTCCTCCTCTCGCCCCTCAACTTCGAAATCCAATCGTGAAAGTGGTTAGACGGCCATGACAAAACAAACAGTCGCTGTAACAGGTGCGGACGGCTTCATTGGTTCCCACGTCGTCGAGACGTTGGTGACCTCGGGCTACCACGTCCGCGCCATGGTGCAGTACAACTCGACGGGTTCGTGGGGCTGGATGGAGGACGCCCCTCCCAGCATCCACGAATCCGTCGAGATCCTCTCCGGCGACGTGCGCGACCGCGACTCGGTCCGGGCCCTCTTGGAGGGCGCCGACATGGTCGCCCACCTCGCCGCGCTCATCGCGATCCCCTATTCGTACCAGGCACCGTGGTCGTACTTGGAGACCAACGCCACCGGGACCCTGAACGTCCTCGAGGTCGCGCGATCGCTCGGTACCGCGCGCGTGGTCGCGACGTCAACGAGTGAGGTCTACGGCACGGCCCAGCGAGTACCGATGGACGAGTCCCACCCGCTCCACGCCCAGTCGCCGTACTCGGCCTCCAAGATCGCGGCCGACAAGTTCGTCGAGAGCTACAACCTGAGCTTCGGTCTACCGACCGTGACGCTGCGTCCCTTCAACACGTACGGGCCGCGCCAGTCGGCGCGCGCCGTCATCCCCACGGTCATCAGTCAGCTCGCGAGCGGCAAGCGCGAGATCTCCCTCGGCGCCGTAACGCCGACGCGGGACTTCACCTTCGTCCTCGACACCGCGGCCGCCTTTCGCGCGGTCCTCGAGGCCCCGCTCGACCAGGTCGTTGGACGGACCTTCAACGCGGGTTCGGGCAATGAGATCGCCGTGGGCGACCTCGCGCGACTGATCGGCGAACTCATGGGCATCGAGGTCGAAATCCGCACCGATGAGCAACGCCTGCGACCCGAAAACTCCGAGGTCGACCGACTCTTCTCGGATTCGACGGCGATCAGCAGCGCCGCTTCGTGGAAGCCGAGCCACACCCTTCGCGAAGGACTACTCGCCACCATCGAGTGGTTCTCCGACCCCCGCAACCTGGCGCGCTACAAGCCCGACCAGTACAACGTCTGAGTAGGAAGAGGCAGCGTCATGACACAAATCGACAACCGTAATCTCAACCGGCGCGAACCCACGACCGAACTCCCCCACGTCGTGATCGTGGCCGGTGGCAAGGGCGTACGCCTACGCCCCTACACGACGGTCATCCCTAAGCCGCTCGTGCCGATCGGTGACCGCTACTCGATCCTCGAAATCGTCATGCTCCAGTTGGCCCAGTGCGGCTTCAAGCGCGCGACGCTCGCCATCGGACACCTCGGTCACCTGATCCGCGCCTACGTCGGCGACGGGTCTCAGTGGGGCCTCGAAGTCGACTACGCCGAAGAGCGCTCGCCGCTCGGCACCGTCGGTCCGGCGTTGATGGTCCTGGACAACTTGCCCGAGCACTTCTTGCTCATGAACGGCGACATCTTGACCGACATGAACTACGCCGACCTGTTGCGGTTCCACATCGACTCCGACGCGCCGCTCACGGTGGCGACCAACGAGCGCGTCCACCAAGTCGACTTCGGGGTCCTCGAGATCCAGAACGGTCGCATCACGTCATTCACCGAGAAGCCGCCACTCACCTACACCGTGAGCATGGGCGTCTACGCCATGAGCAAGCGTCACCTGGCGAACTACACCAAGGGTCTCCCCTACGGCTTTGACGAGATCATGTACGACTTGATCAACAAGGGCATGTACCCGGCCAGCTACCCTTTCGACGGCTACTGGCTCGACATCGGACGACCCGACGACTATGACCGCGCGAACGAGGAGTTCGAGGTCATGGAGTCGCGACTGCTTCGCGGAGTTCGATGACCACGTATCTCATTCTGGGCGCGAGCGGCTTCCTCGGAAGTCAGGTTCACGAGGCGATCAATCGCGCCACTACGCCGCCGGCGATAGTGGCGGTGAGTCGCAATCCACCACGTATTCCGCTGCCGAACAACAGCAGTTGGGTGCCGTTGGACCTCACGCGCGCGTCGGTCGAGGAGTTGATCGTCCTCATTCAGGCCAGTCGCCCGGACGCGTTGATCAACTGCGCGGGACGCACGTCCGGCACCTCAGAACAACTGTGGGAGATCAACACGACCTTCGTCGACAACCTGATCCAGGCGCTGCGCGTGGCCGGCCCGACGCCGCTCGTCCACCTGGGCTCGGCTGCCGAGTACGGCGTCCAGCCCGAGGGCGTACCGATCACCGAGAGCGCGAAGCCCGAACCGGTGAGCAACTACGGCCGCTCCAAGTTGGCGGCCACCCGCAAGATCGTTGCGGCGACGAACGACGGCGACATCGCCGCCACGGTGTTGCGCGTGTTCAACCCGATCGGGTTGCGCGCGCCCGCGGACTCGCTCGCGCGCCGCGCGATCGACCAACTCATCCTCGCCCAGAAGCACCGGCGCCGTTCCATCTCGCTCGGCTCGCTCAAGTCCAGTCGCGACTTCGTCGCCGCGAGTGACGTCGCCAACGTGGTGCTGCAGACCACGCGGCTGGTGGATCAAGACCCCGTCATCAACGTCGGCAGCGGCCACGCCCTGTCGTGTCGCACACTGGTCGAGATGCTGGCCGACGCCGCAGGATTCAGCGGTGAAATCATCGAGACGGGCGACGGCTCTGAACGTTCGACCGACGTGCACTGGCAACAGGCCGACGTCTCACTCCTGGCGCGCAACTACAACTGGGTTCCCAACACCCCGATCACCAAAGTGGTCGAGGAGCTCTGGAGTTCCGCGGTCGCCTAGAACCGCCGTTCACTGGCAGGGACTGCGCGGTCCGTTGAGGTCGACCGGGAAGTAGACGCCGTTGATACCGAGCGAGTCGTCGTTCGCACAGAATTGACTCGTCGGGATGTTGTACTCGGCGTTGAAGACCGCCTTGTGGCCGACGTACGAACTGAGCGCCGAACAGGTGCCGTACTGGTTGCACTGCTCGGTGAGCACGCCGTCGGCCAATGGCTCCATCGTCGCGGCGTAGTTGTCGCCGGTGTCGTCGGGGTTCTTGATGATCCAGGCCAGTCCGTCACGGTGCATGTAGTTCGCGAGCGTCGTCATGTAGGCGACCTCGTCGGCCTCGCTCAGCGAGAATCCGGTCGAGCCGTCCACGCCCGAGTACGTCTCGTCGAGGTCGGTCTCGACGGCGTCGAAGCCCTTGGCGGCGCACTGTTGGTTGATCATCGCTTCGGTGATCGAGACCGTCGCCGGTGAGTTGATGTTGAGGAAGTACTCGGGGTAGCCGGGCAGCTTGCTGCCGAACACGCCGGCCGCCTGGTACTGCGCGTAGTACGACGTCGCGATGCCTTCGTCCGCGGCGCTGTAGTAGTTGCCGGCCGTGCCGACCTCGATGTAACAGATGACGTGGTCGCCCTTGGCGTGCAGCGCCGACACCGTGGCGGCGGAGTTCTCGATGCCGTCGATGTCGTACACGACTGGGGCCGGGGCGGCCGAGCCGTCGGGCAGCGTGTCGTTCGTGCCCATGTCCGTCGCGGAACTCAGGTCCAACGGGTGGTCGATCTCCCACTGCCAGGGCAACACGCCAGTCGGCGGATGCCACCACGAGCCGTCACCGCCGGGCGCGGGCGCCGGGGTCGTCGTCGTGACCGGTGCGGTGGTCGGCGGCGGCGACGTCGTCGTGGTGGTCGCGCGCACTGGCTGGGTCGTCGTCGAGGCCGGCGACGTCGTCGTGGTCGTCACGAGCGTCGTGGTCGTCGTCGTGACGATCGGCGAGAAGATCAACACGGTCGTCGTGGTGGTCGACGTCGGCGGCGTGGTGGTCGTCGGGGATCCGAGGACCGGCAAGGTCGTGGGTGCCGTGCGGCGAGGTCGCGTGGTCGTCGTCGAGGGCGCCGGGGTCGGACCGTGACGTCGCCAATTCGGGCCGGCTACGACGCGCTCACCGGCGTGTGGACGCAGCAGCGCGCCGGAGGGATTCGACGTGGCGAGGATGAGAGGCACACAGATCAACATGGCGGCCATCGCGAGGCAGGCCTTGCGACGGGTTCGCCACTGGTTGGCCAGCGTCGCCAGTGAGATGAACGAGGTCGAACCAGAGGTTCGCTCGATGCGGATGGAGACCGATCGGCCCCTTGCGTGATTTGTCATGAGGACAAGTATTCGAACGTGGTGACACCGCGCTCTCACCTCGCGCTCAAAAGTCCGACAACAGGAGAAGATGTGACGAAAGTCCTAGCGAACTACATCGTCACGAAGTTGACATGTTCGGCTCTACGAAATGCGAGTTCGTTCAACGGTGGACGTCGACGACCCCGACGACGCTACTGACAGGGGAATCGCGGACCGTCGAGGTCGACCGGGAACAGTGCGCCGTTGATGTCGGCGGCGTCATCGATCGCACAAAACTGCGCCGTCGTCAGGTTGTACTCGGCGTTGAAGATCGCCTTCTTGCCTTCGAACGGTTTGTAGAGCGAGCACGTGTCGTACTGGTTGCACTGTTCAGTGATCACACCGTCCGCGATGTTCATCATGTCGTCCACGAAGCTCGGGCTGCCGGTGTCGTCCAGGTTCTTCGCGATCCAGCCCATGCCGAGGCCGTGCATGTAGTTCGCCAACGTCGACAGGTACGCCTCCTCGTCGGCCTGCGTGATGGTGAAGCCCGTCGAGCCCTCGTTGTTGTTGAACGTCTCGTCCAGGTCGGTCTCGACGGCGTCGAAGCCCTTCGCGGCGCACTGGTCGCGCAGGATGCTCTCCACGATCGTCACCGCCGACGGTGCGTTGATGTTGATGAAGTACTCCGGGTAGCCGCTGAGCTTGTCCCCGAGGTCACCGGCCGACTGCAACTCGTCGTAGTACGTCGTGTACGCGCCGCCGTAGTCACCCGCGGTGCCGACCTCCATGTAGCAGATCACGTGCGCGCCGCGCGCGTGCAGCGCCGACACGGTGGCGGCGGAGTTGTCGATGCCGTCGATGTCGTAGACCTGCGGCGCCGGGGCGGGCGATCCGTTGGGCAACGTGTCGTTCGTGCCGAGGTCCGTCGCGGAGCTCACGTCGAGGGCCTGCCCGATCTCCCACTGCCAGGGCACCACACCGGTCGACGGACGCCACCACGTGCCACTGTCCGTCGGGGTCGTGGTGGTCGACGTCGGTCGCGTCGTCGAGGTGGACGGCGGCGTCGTGGACGGCGGCTGAGTGGTCGACGTCGGGGTTCCGGACGCTCCGGTCGTCGGCGTCGTCGGGTGATGTCGCGGTCGGGTCGTTGGGGTCGTCGGATGGCGTCTCGTCGAGATGGTCGTGGTCGAGTGTGCGTGCGAAGCCGGTCGGGTGGTCGTCGAATGTGACGCCGGCCTAGTCGTCGAGGTCACGTGCGACGTCGTCGACGTCGACGTGCCCGGACCCACGCCCGTGATCCACACCACGAGGACCACGACACACGCCGCGACGAACACCACGAGTGGCCGAAACCAGCGTCGTGCACCGGAAGCGATAACGACTCGCTCCTACTGGTTGACGTGAGGACTCACCGGTCCTCGGACCACGCGGAGGCCGGTTCGTCGTCGCGGCTGTACTCGGCGCCCTCGATCGGCGGCTCACCCAACACCTCGGCCAATTCGAACCTCGACGTGACGCCCAGCTTGCGATAGGCCCGCGAGAGGTGACCTTCGATGGTCTTCACGTTCACGAAGAGTTCGTCGGCGATGGCGCGGTTGGTGACGTTCGCGGCCGCCATGTGGACGGCGCGCAGCTCCGCGGGCGTGAGTGAGTCGACACCGGTCGAACCCAATCGACGCGGTCGTGCGCCGGCCGACCGAAGGTGCGATCCCGCGATCTCGACCAGTCGCTCCGCCTTGCAGGCCGACGCCAAGGTCGCGCCCTGCTGCAAGAGGGCGCGCGCGCCCTCCATGTCACGTCGTTCCACCAACGCCGCACCCAGGTCGACCATGGCGGCGGCTGTCTCGAGCTTGGCCGACGAGCCTTCCAACACCTTGACCGATTCGATGAGCCATTGCACGCGGTCGCTCAGGTCCTGCGTCGACGCGGCCATGGCCCGCAGCGCCGTACCGAGGTTGCGACGCGCGCCGAAGGCGCGCGCCGCGGCGAGGTGGTTACTGGCCAAGTCCTTGGCCTCGTCCCAACGACCGAGCGACGCGAGGGCCCACGCGGTGGGCGGTCGCCACGCGACCAGTATCTCGTTGTTGATGCCGGCGCGTTCCGCGGTCTCGCTCGCGCGGTGATACTCGTCGAGCGCCTCGTCGGTGCGCGCGACCGCGGCGAAGAGACGTCCGCGCTCGACGTGGGCGGTCGCGCGGTCGAGCGGGTCATCGAATCGTTCGAGTTCGGTCGAGCCGAAGCGCTGCAGCGCCTCGTCGGTGCGACCTTGGGCGATCAAGAGGTCGGAGGCGCCCACCATGTGGCGCATGGAGATCGCGTCACCCAACTCGTCGTGGCGACGACAGGCCTCTTCGGCCTCGTCGAGCGAGCCCTGCCAAAGCTTGGAGAGCACGACGAGTCGCAACGCGTCATCCTCGCCGGCCAAATCGCCCAGGGACCGAGCACGCCAGCGCGCCATCTCGAGGATGAGGTCGACGCGCACGAACTCATCGGCGCTGAGCAACATGCGACAGGCGCGCGCCAGGATGGCCTCGCTGGCCAGGTCGCCCACCAGCATCTGGTCCGAGTCGAGCACCGAACCGAGGATCTCGACGATGTTCGCAGCCGACACGCTCGGGTCGTTCTCGAAGCGATGGAGGTCGAGGAAGACCTTCGCGGCACGTGAGGCCTTGGAGCGCTCGTCGGAGGACGCGACCAGCGTCTCGATTCGCGCCACGCCGTAGCTGCGCTGGGCCGGGTGGCCTGAGAGGAGCGTGAGCCCCAATTCGAATTCGAGCTGCAGCGCGGTGTCGACGGCGGACAGGCGCGACGAGACCTTCTGCAGCGTGGCGACGCCTTCGGAGCGAAGCTCGGGCCATTCACGCAACGCGGCCATGAGGCTGACCGCGACCGAGATCACGCTCTCGTCATCGAGGACGCCGAGCGTCAAGGCCTTCTGGAACGACGAGAGCGAGGTGCGAAGCCCGAGCTCGATTTCGCACTGGGCGAGGTCGAGCCAGAGCGACGGCTCCTGCTGGGTGACGGGGCTCTCGTTGAGGGAACGGCGCAGACACCTCGCCGCGAGTCGCACCTCACCCTGCTCGAGCAGGCTGCGTCCGGCGACGCTCAACTTCTCCGCGACGTCCTTGTTCCACGCCGGCTCCGTCGCGAGCAGGTGCGCCACGACCAGCGACTCGTCGGCGCCGATCTGCACCAGGAAGTCGGCGCAGCGCGCGTGCAGCTGCGAACGGCGCGACGTGGGGATGTCCTGCAGGATCGCCCACTGCACGACCGGCGCCACGAACGCGAGCGGTCGACCGGGTCGCAACAGTTCGGCGTGCACCAAACTGTCGACCGCACGGTCCGACGCGTCGGGTTCGATCCCGGCGAGATGGATCACCGACGCGACGTCACTCAATTCGCCGTAGACCGCGCAGGTCTCGAGGAGGTCGCGCGCGGACGGCGCCAGTCGGTTCAGTCGCACCAGGACCTTCTGGGAGATCCGCGGGATGGCGAGTCGATCGAGGTCGTTGACGGCTGACGCGTTTGGCGAGATGCGCTCCTCGCGGCAGGCCTTGGCCATCTCGATGACGAACTCCGGACGTCCGCTCGTCGCGTCCAACACGGCGGCGACGAACTCGGGTTCCGGCTCAACACTCAGTTGGGTGGCGAGGATGATGCGCACGCCCTCGAGGCTGAGCGGGGCGAGCGCGAAGTGGCGAACGTGCTGGTTGACGAGCAGGTGCTCGATTGCGAGGGGGCCGGCACCGGGTCGGCGCGGCGGCGACGTGGTCAACAGCCAGATCTGTTGGTCGTCAATGCGGTGGTACACGTATTCCAGCGTCGTCATCGTCGCGTCGTCGACGAGGTCGGCGTCGTCGATCGCCAGCAACACGGGACCGAGGGTGCGCGCCGCGAGCAGGAGTCCGTAAAACGCGGCGCCGAGCGAACCGAAGTTCCGTTCGCCGTCGCGGTTGATGAAGTCGAGGACCTTCTCGATCTGTTCGACGATCTCCTCGTTGGCGTTGCGCAGGGACGCGATGCCCTCGATGATTCGCAGCAGCGCGCCAAAGGAGGCGCCGCGCTCGAGGTTGCCACCGCGCGCGCGAAGGACCTGGCAACCGGCGCTTTCGGCGGTCAGACAGGCCGCGTTCAGCAGCGCCGTGCGACCCATGCCCCAGCCGCCCTCGATGGAGAGGCAGCCACTATGGGACGGTACCGAGCTTGAGAAGATGGCTTCGAACTCTTGGAGGAATTGGTTTCTATCTACAAGAGGAAATCTGCTGTGGGCAATTGGGCGTTCCGACAAGGCCGACTCTTCGGTCTCAATCATCGCGAAAAATCCTCCTGTCTTCGAAATCGACGATTGCCCTATTGATCTCGGCTATTCCGCGATCACATCGACGAAGAGTTTTAAGCACTATGAAAAATACCACTGTGAATTCACAAGGGCCCGACGGGAAACGATCACGTGGCTGATACCAGGTAAATCGATCATTCGTTCACACCCTCCCCTCGTCATGCCCAGGTTCGAGTCACAGGACCAGTTTCTTGCGAATTCGGTGATATCTGTATAGGAAATCGGTTTCGTATTGCGAAGTCCTTACGATAGCAGCCACCCTCGCGATTGGGAGGAAAAATTCAGGAGGGTTTCCTCAGTGAACGCAATTTCCTTGACATATACGCATTTTCCAAGTTGCCGAGGAAATATCCAACGGGTGAGATTTTTTCACATCGGCCATTCGTCGTGGTGCCGCTCGACGTAGGCGTTGTCGAAGGCCCATCGGGCGTTCGCGATGAACTGACCGAGCAGCACGGGGTCCTTCTCGCCCACCGACTTCTCGACCCCGGCGCGCACGTCGACACCCCACACCGGGTAGTTCTGCACGATGTCGATCACGTTGGAGGGCGTCAGACCGCCCGAGGCGATGATCGGCGTTCGGACCTCTTGGTCGCTGAAGAGCTCCAGGCAGTCCATCAACGAGTAGTGGTCATCGGACTCCGGGATCACGAAGTAGTCGACGCCGGTCATCGCGCTGACCAAATCATGGTTCGCCGTGCTCGGGAGACTCCGCAAAACCGTGTTGACACGTTCGGACACGTAGGTCAGCTCTTCGGCCGCGACGGTGCCGTCGATCTGCACCGCGGACAGCCCGAGCGTGTTGGCGATCTCGACGACGCGTTGGGGCATCTCGTTGCGAAAGACGCCCACGGAAACGGCACCGACGGGGAGTCGGCGCACGATGTCGTGGGCGGCGTTGACCGAGATCTGGCGCGGCGTCGGCCCGAAGTCGAAGCCGATTGCGCTCGCGCCGAGGCCGATCGAGAACAGTGCGTCGTCCTCGGTGGTCACGCCGGAGACTTTGATGAATATGCCCTCAGTATTCAACCGCACGCGCCGACTCCTTGGTCCCCACGTTAACGGTCCGCACCCTTCGGCGTCAGACAATCTCCTCGACCATGACGTCCGTGGCGGCCGCGAGCTCGTCGCTCCCGAAGAGGCTACGGTGCGCGATGCCGAGGCCGATCACGGACTCGCCGCGTCGCGTCGACGTCGTCACGCCCGAGGTGTTCGACGGACCCTTCGACCGGAGCACCTCGTTGAGCCGTTCATCGCTCGGACCCTTCACGCGCACCAGTCGCCACGGCACGCTCGAGCCGCGCGCGTCGAGACGTCCGACCAACTCTTGGCCCGTGAAGCAGCCCTTGGTGAACGAGACCGTCGAGGTGACGAAGGAGCCACCGAAGCACTGCGGCGTGAGCGTGAGCGAGAACTCCGCCGGTCCCGGTCGTCCGGCGTCGATCCGCTCGTCCACGGTGTCGAAGGGACCGTGGTCGAGTTCGCGCAGCGTGAGCGTGCAGGCCGTGCGCAGGAGGAAGCGCCGAAGACGCGCGAGCGCCACGTCACCGAGTTCGCGCGGCACGGTCAAGTCGAATCCGTCGGCTGTCGCGGTTATGAAGAGCGACGTGATGACCGAGCCGTCGGGCGCGAGTAGCAGTGACCACGCGCCGCCCGGCGTCACCGTGTCGAGGTCCTGGCTCAACTGACCCTGGAGAAACGACGCCGCCTCCGGTCCGCTCGCGGCGATGCTCGACCACCGTGGTGTCGTGTCGAAGGTGGTGTCGGTCGTGTCGTTCATCGACCATTACAGTATTCGCCAGCGCGCGAGACGCTCCCAACCACAAGGACCACGTCGATGAGCATGCAGAACGAACTCAACACGATCACCTCGACGTTGAACGAGTTGTCGCATCGCGTCACGGCGTTGGTGGAAACCGAGGGTTCGGCGATGCCACCTGACATCTACTCCGAGCTCGTTGCGGCAGAGCGAACCCTGGGCGCGCTGCTGCGTCGCCTCAACCGCGTGGTCGGCCGAATCGACTGACGCGACGGTTAACCTTCGCACATGACCGATTCGTGGCAACGCAGCCATACGCTGACGCCGGATCGCCGCCTCGAAGTGCTGAATCTCTTGAACCGCACCGAGTCACTGCTCGGTCGTGAAGCCATCGACGAGGGTCGCCGGCGCATCGTCGTGCACGGGTGGCGGGCCGAACATTGGTTGCTCTATCACGAAGGCCTACTCGTCAAGTACGCCATGGCGACCGGCACGAAGAACGCAATGGTCGAGATGTGCGGTGGCGGACTCGACGAGGACCTCCTGGAGAACCTCTTGATCCACCACGAATCCCTCGATTGGTGGACGCGCGGGTCGATGGTCCCGGTGCACTCCCAGTGTCAGGTCGTTCGCACCTTGCAACTGATGCAGGTGGCCCTACCGGTCCCCACGGTCGACGTCCCCGCCGGGGCCACGCTGCGCAACTACGAGCCGGGCCGCGACGAGGACGCGTGGCTGGAGCAGAACAACGCCGCCTTCGCCGATCACCCCGAACAGGGCGCTTGGATCCGTTCGGACCTCGACGAGCGCACCAGCGAGCCGTGGTTCGACCCGTCGGGTTTCTTGCTGTTGGAGATCGACGGACGCCTCGCGGCGTCGTGTTGGACAAAAGTGCACGAGTTGCACCCCGACCGATTCGGAGAGATCTACATCATCTCGGTCCACCCGGACTTCCAGGGGCGCAACCTGGGGCGCGTCATGGTGACCCAGGGCCTCGACGTCCTGCGCAAGAAGGGTGTGTCGACCGGCATCCTCTTCGTCGATCAATCGAACATCGGCGCGGTCAAACTCTATGAATCACTCGGCTTCAAGGTCGAACGCGACGACCGACTGCTGCACTTTCACCGCGGCTAGTGGTAGCCGACGAGTCGGCCGATGCCGAACGTCACGGCCGCGGCGAGGGCACCGACCAGAACCTGACGCAACGCCCACTTGAAGATGCCGTTGCGCGTGAACCAGCCGATGACGCCGCCGACGGCGGCGGCGGCCAACACCGCGAGCACGATCGACCACACCACGGGGTCCCCCGTCGAGGTCACGATCCATGGCAGAAGCGGGATGAACGCGCCGACGGCGAAGGAGAAGAGCGACGAGACCGCGGCGCCCCAGGGCGACCCGGTCGTCGAAGGGTCGACGCCCAGCTCCTCGCGGGCGTGCGTGCGCAACGCCATCTCCGGGTCGCGCATCAAATCGATCGAGAGACGACGCGCGAGTTCCACCTCGATGCCGCGCTCGACGAACAGTTGACGTAGCTCTTCTTGTTCCTGGTCGGGTGATTCCTCGATCGACTTGCGTTCGACGTCGATCTCGTATTCGAGGAGCTCCTTTTGGGCGCGCACGGAGATGTACTCGCCGCTGGCCATGGAGAACCCGCCGGCGACCAGACCGGCCAGACCGGCCAGTCGCACGATGTCGTGACCGGGATTCGCGCCGGCGAAGCCCAAGATGAGCGACGCGTTCGTGACCAGTCCGTCGCTCACGCCGAAGACCGAGGCGCGGTACCAACTCCCCGCCACGTTGCGGTGCTTCTGGGGGTGGAAGCTTTCGCTCATCGCTCAATCCTATGCAGCACTGTCCTCAATTCCCTCGAAGAGTCCATTGTCTAGAGTGTTTTTGGAGGTTTTTATGACGACGCACGTGAACACCATCGAAGAGTTGAGCGCCCTCGTGGGCACCCACCTCGGCTACGGCGACTACCGCCCCGTGACCCAGGAGCAGGTGAACCTCTTCGCCGACGCCACCGGGGACCACCAGTGGATCCACGTGGACCCCGAACGCGCCAAGGCTGGCCCCTTCGGCGGGCCGATCGCCCACGGCTACCTCACGCTCTCGTTGATCCCGGTCCTGCTCGGCGGGATCTTGAAGGTCGACGGCGTCACCATGGGCGTGAACTACGGCACCAACAAGGTCCGCTTCACCAGTCCCGTACCGGTCGGCGCCGAGATTCGTGCGGGCGCGACGCTGGCGTCGGTCGAGGAGGTCGCCGGCGGCGTCCAAGTCGCGCTCGACGTCGTCGTCGAGGTGAAGGACGCACCGAAACCGTCGTGCGTCGCCCAAGTGGTCTTCCGCTACTACCGCTGAGTCCGTTGTCCACTCCCCTGCCCCAAGGCGAAGAGAAGACCCGCCAGGTCCGAGCGATGTTCGACGCCATCGCGTCGCGCTACGAGTTGGTCAACAAGTTGATGACCTTCGGGCTCGACTCGCGATGGCGACAACGCGCCGTGAACGACCTGCGTCTCCCGCACGACAGCGTCGTGCTCGACGTCGCGGCGGGCACCGGTGACTTCACGCGCGAATTGGTCCGCCAAGGTCACCGGGCCGTCGCCACCGACTTGAGCTTCGGGATGCTGCACGCCGGCAAGCAGATGGACGACCGGGTGCAGGCCGACGCGTCAAGACTCCCCTTTCGCACGGCCGGGTTCGACGGCGTGACATGCGGCTACGCGCTGCGTAACTTCAGCGACCTGGCCGCGACGTTCGACGAGATGGCGCGCGTGACGCGCGCCGGTGGCCGACTGTCGCTGCTCGAGGTCGCCGAACCACGCTCGGGGATCTGGCGCGCCGGCTTCCGGGTATGGTTCCGACGCGTCGTGCCCTTCATCGGATCGCTGGTCTCGGACCGCGCCGCCTACCACTACCTGCCCCAGTCCACGGCGTACTTGCCGGCCAGCGATGAGATCGTGCGTATGTTGAATCGTTCGGGATTCGCCGCGGTGAATCACCGACGCGTGATGGGGGGACTGTCCCAGCAGTTCGTCGCGACGAGGACGTCATGAACTTCGAACGTCGCCGCATCGACAAGCAACCGCTTGAGGCGCTACGCACCGTCGGCGCGCGACAGGGCTGGCTCATGGAGAGCGCCGACGTCATCCGCGTCGGATTTGGCGAGGCCGTCGATCGGGTCCGGCTGGACGAGGGACTCGAAGCACCCATCGACGCCACGTCGTCGCTCCTCCGCCACGAACTCGCGGGCGACGACGGTCCGCCCGGCTCGGGTGTCATCGCCTTCGGCGCGCTGCCTTTCGATCGTTCCGCCCCGAGTCGGCTCGACGTGCCGCAGTTCTGCGTCACCCAAACCAGCGGCGGAGAGGCGTGGGTCACGAGCCTCGACGGCTCTCGCTCGTGGACGGACGCACTCGAACAGGCGTCGCCGCCGGTGCAAGAGACCCAGAGCCTTCGCTCACTGAGCCTGCAGCCGACGCCCGACGAGTACGCGCACAACGTGGCGCTCGCCGTCGAGATACTGCGCTCCAAGGAGATCGACAAGGTGGTGCTGGCGCGATCGGTGCGCGGAACCGTGCCCGAGGACATCGACGCCGCCGCGGTCGCCCAACGGCTACATCACCGCGAGCCACGCTGTACCATCTTCAGCCTTCCGACCAGCGACGGGCGTCGCTTCGTCGGCGCGACACCCGAACTGATCGCCCGCCGCACGGGACGGACCCTCCAGAGTCATCCCTTGGCCGGGACGATCGCGCTGCCGCCCAACGTCGCGCCCGAGGACTACCTGACCTGGTTGCTCGGCAGCACCAAGAACCTGCACGAACACAACGTCCCGGTCAACGAGATCGTCACCGCACTCGAGACCGTGTACGACGACGTGCGCGCCGACGCCGGGCCGTCGATCGTGGCGCTGCGCACGCTCGCGCACCTGGGGACGTGGATCGAGGCCTCGTGTCGCGAGGACGCCGACGCGCCCGACGCCCTCGAAGTCCTGCGACTACTGCACCCGACGTCGGCCGTCGGCGGTGTCCCGCGTCGCAGTGCCTACGACCTCATCCGACGCCTCGAACAGATCGACCGCGGCTACTACGCCGGACCGATCGGGTGGATCGACGCGCACGGCGACGGCGAGTGGTGGATCGGCTTTCGCGGCGTGCTCGTGAAGGGCACGCAGTTCGAAGCGTGGGCCGGCGCCGGCATCGTCAGCGAGTCCGACCCGATCGCCGAGCGCGAGGAGACCAAGGCCAAACTGGCCAGCTTCCTCTCGTCGGTCCTCGTCGACGCGGTTCAGTGAGCGCCGCGGCCGAAGGGCCGCTCGAAGGCCCACTTGGACACCAGCCACAGCGCCTCGATGACGATCGCCCGCGACATCTTGGAGTCGCCTAACTCACGATCGGTGAAGGAGATCGGCACCTCGATGATCGACGCGCCGGCGCGCTTCGCGCGGTACGTCATCTCGATCTGGAACCCGTAGCCGTCGGCGCTGACGGTCTCGAAGTCGATGAGTTCGAGACCGTTCTTCGAGTAGACCCGGTACCCGGCCGTCGAATCGGCGACGCCCAGACCGAGCATGAACGACGCGTACTGGTTGCCCCCGCGTGAGAGCATCCGGCGCGAGAGACTCCACTGGGGGATGTGACCACCGGGGATGTAGCGCGAGCCGATGACGACGTCGTGATCCTCGGCCGCACTCAGCAACGTCGGCAGCGCGTTGGGGTCGTGACTGAAGTCGCAGTCGATCTCGACGAAGTGGTCGTAGCCGTGTTCCAGACCCCACGCGAAACCGGCCCGGTACGCGCCACCGAGACCGCTCTTCTTGGTGCGTCGCAGCACCGAAATCTGTCCGACGTCCTCGGCGACCTCCTGGGCCAGGTCGGCCGTACCGTCCGGACTACCGTCATCCACGACCAGGACGTCGCACTGGGGCACGACCTTTCGCAGGGTGCGCAGCATCGGCTCCACGTTCAAGATCTCGTTGTACGTGGGCAGAACCACGAGCGTGCGCATTGATCGATTCTACCGACGGCCGCTCACGGGCGATTGGCGGCCAAATGTTTGGAGCATCCGCGGGCGTCCGTTTATGGTTGTGGCTATGCCCGAGCCGGTCAAGAAGAAGCGATTCGCGCTGCCGCGTGAAGTGCGCATCATCTTGAGTGTCGGCGCCCTGGTCTTCGTCTTCGAGTACTTCGTCCTGCCCCAGTTCGCGTCCGCGCGCAAATCACTCCACTTGCTCGCGACGGTGAACCCGGTCCTCGTGGTGATCGCCGTGCTCTTGGAGATGGCCGCGATCTACGCCTACGTCGAACTGACGAAGTCGGTGCTCTATCCCTACGCCCCGAGCCGCTACAACCTGTTGCGCGTGAACCTCGCCGGGCTCGCCATCAGTCACGTCGTGCCGGGCGGTACCGCGCCGGCCGGCGCCCTCTCCTATCGGATCTTCAACGAACTGGGCGTCCCGAAGGAGACCAACGCCTTCGGGCTGGCCGTCCAGGGCACCGGTTCGGCGGTGGTCTTGAACATGATCTTCTGGTTCGCGCTCGTGATCTCGATCCCACTGCGGGGCTTCAACCCCGCCTACGGCTTCGCCGCCCTCGCCGGGGTATTCCTCATGGCCGCGTTCTTCGGCACGATTCTCCTGATCACGAGGGGTCAGCGGCACGCCGCCAACTGGCTGCAGTGGATCGCACGTCGGGTGCCCGCCGTGAACCCCGACAAGATCAGCGCCCTC
Source organism: uncultured Acidimicrobiaceae bacterium (assembly GCA_963802735.1). GTDB lineage: Bacteria > Actinomycetota > Acidimicrobiia > Acidimicrobiales > RAAP-2 > RAAP-2. The sequence continues at coordinate 70,501 of CAWDJY010000003.1, forward strand.
ATCGCCAAGGTCGCCGACCGCATCACGATGCTGGTGAACAACCGACGTACGTTGTGGTCGGCGTTCATGTGGGCGTCACTGAACTGGCTGCTCGACGCCGCGTGCCTCTGGGTCTTCATCTGGTCCTTCGGTCGTGTGATCTCGCCGATCGACCTGCTCGTCGCCTACGGACTCGCCAACATCCTGGCGGCCATTCCGATCACGCCGGCGGGACTGGGCATCATCGAGGGCGTACTCATTCCGACGCTCGTCGGCTTCGGGGTACCCCAGAGTCAAGCGATCCTCGCGGTGTTGTCCTATCGCCTCATCAACTTCTGGATCCCGATCCCCGTCGGCGGCATCTCCTACGCCACGTTGATGTGGCGCAAGGAGAACGGTCTCGCGCCTAAGCGAGAGCCCGAGACCGGAGCAACGCCAGCCGTTTGAACTCACTCTGGGCCGAGAAGTTGTTGACCGGCTGGAGGCGGCGCCACCGGCGGTCCGTGCCCAGCACCCACGTGAACAGGTCGTCGCGCCACGTGACCTCGAAGGCCTCGAGCAGTTCTTGCTGGAGCGTGCGGTTCTCGATCGGCACCTGCACCTCGACGCGCCGATCGAGGTTTCGTTCCATCAAGTCCGCCGAGCCCAGCCAAATCGAGAACTCCGGTTCGCCCGGCGTGCCGAAGATGAGGATGCGCGAGTGCTCGAGGAACTCTCCGACCAGACTGTGCACGGTGATGTTCTCCGAGAGGCCCGCCACGCCGGGGCGCAGGGAGCACAACGTGCGGACCTCGAGTCGGATCTCCACCCCGGCCGAGCTCGCTTCGTAGAGGGCGTCGATGATCGTCGGGTCGGTCAGCCCGTTGACCTTCATGGCGATGCGACCGGCGCGGCCACGGTCACGTTGCAGGTTGATGAGTTCGATGACGCGGGTGCGGGTGGAGAGCGGGCTCACCATGATCTTCTTGTACTTGCCGATGCGCGAGAACCCGGTGAGAAAGTTGAACAGTTCGCCCACGTCCTCGGTAATCGCCGGATCACAGGTCAACAGGCCGAAGTCCTCGTAGGTGCGTGCGGTCTTGCCGTTGTAGTTCCCGGTCGCGATGTGGACGTAGCGCGCGGTCGTGTCGCCTTCGCTGCGCAGTACCAACGCGGTCTTGGAGTGCGTTTTCAGGCCGACGATGCCGTAGACGACGTGCACGCCCGCGTCTTCTAGGGCCTTGGCCCATTCGATGTTCGCCGCCTCGTCGAATCGGGCCTTCAACTCCACGAGCGCCGCCACCTGTTTTCCCTGCTCGGCCGCGTGAATCAGCGAGGCCACGATCGGCGAGTCACCCGACGTGCGATAGAGCGTCATCTTGATGCCCACTACCTTCGGATCGGCCGCGGCCTGGGCGACGAACATCTCGACCGAGTCGGTGAAGGACTCGTACGGGTGGTGCAACAAGATGTCGTCTTCTCGGATGGCGGCGAAGATGTCACCGACGTGTTCGCCGTCGAGGAGCCGGCGCGGCGTGATCGGCGACCAACCTTCGCCCTTCAGGTCGGGCCGATCGATCGCGTAGAGCGTCCAGAGGTCGTGTAGTCCCAGTGGCGCGTCGGTCACGTACACGTTCGAGCGATCGAGCTCGAGCTGTTCGACCAAGAGCTCCAAGAACTCCGGCGACATCCCGCTCTGGATCTCAACGCGCAGCGCCTCTCCGAAGCGGCGACGACGCAGTTCGACCTCGAGCGCGACCAGCAGGTCGTCGGCCTCGTCCTCTTCCAACGTCAAGTCGGCGTTGCGGGTGACGCGAAAGAGGTCGGCCCGTCCCACGGTCATGCCGGAGAACAGTCGTCCGAGGTTCGAAGTGATGAGGTCCTCGAGGAGGCACCACTGGTTTTCGTTGGCCTGAAGGAATCGCGGTAGCGAGTTCGGCACTTTCACGCGCGCGCTGCGCTCCTCACCGGTGACGTCGTCGCGCACGTAGACCGCGATGTTGAGCGAGAGGTTCGAAATCATCGGGAACGGGTGTCCGGGGTCGACGGCCAACGGCGTCAATACCGGATAGACGTTCTCGTCGAAGTACTTCGTCATGCGATCGTGGTCCTCGGCGCCGAGTGAACTGAACGGCACGACGGCGATTCGCGTCTGGGCCAGCTCGGGCAGGAGGACGTCGAGCACGAGTCGGTCCTGACGTTCGACCAGGGAGAGGACCCGTTCGCGGATCGACTCGAGCTGTTGACGCGGTCGAACACCGTCGATCGACGGCGTCTGCACACCGGCGGCCACTTTGTCCTCGAGGCTGACGACGCGTACCTGGAAGAACTCGTCGATCATGTCGGCGAAGATCGCGACAAATTTGCAGCGATCCAGGATCGGCAACATGTGGTCGTCCGCGAGGTCGAGCAGTCGCGCACCGAACTCGAGACGTGAGAGTTCGCGGCTGGAGAACCGCTCCGGTCCGAAGGATCGGACGTCGATGACGAGCGCGCCTGATTCCTCGGCGTCCATGAGATCCATTCATACATCGTACGACTACTGTTGTTTCGTGGCGAGACACGCGAATACCGCCGTAGCCCCGGCCAAGCGTCCATCCGTCACTCAAGCGTCACACGGACGTCTCACGGAGCTCAGTTTGATGATCCTCGCGTGGGTGATCGTCGGTGCGTTTTACATCCTGGCCTCGCTCGGCGCGAAGGGTCACCTACCCGATCGACTCGGCGTCTTTCTCACCACGATCATCGCGATCTCACTCGCCCTGCACGTGTTCGTCCGATTCCTCGCCCCGAACTCCTCGCAAGTACTCTTGCCGATCGCCACCCTGCTCAATGGCGTGGGCTACGTCGAGATCGCTCGCTGGGATTCGCAGGCCGCGGGGTACCAGGCGCTCTGGTTTCTGATCAGCGCCGGCGCGCTCGTCGCGACGCTCATCATCGTGCGCCGTGTCCGGGACCTCGATCGCTACCGCTACTTGACGCTGCTGGCCGCGCTCGGACTCTTGCTCCTGCCGCTCGTGCCGCATATCGGCCAAGACATCAACGGCGCGCGACTGTGGGTCAGCCTCGGACCGGTCTCGTTCCAACCCGTCGAGATCGCCAAGATCCTGCTGGTCTTCTTCTTCGCCTCGTACTTCGCGGCGAACCGTGAACTGCTCTCGACGCCGACCCAGCGCATCGGCCGTCGCCAAATCGTCCCGCCGAAGGTGCTCTTGCCGATCCTCGTCGCTTGGGGCGTCTCGATGGCCATCCTCGGTGCGGAGAACGACATCGGCTTCGCCCTCTTGCTCTTCGCGTTGTTCATCTCGATGCTCTGGGTGACGACGGGACTCAAGACCTACGTCGTGCTCGGCATGGGACTGTTCGCGGGCGGCATGTACGTCGCCGCGAGATTCTTCACGCAGGTGCACCTACGCATCACGGACTGGTTGAATCCGTGGGGCGCCTGCGCGTTACAGAACATCCATCAGACCTGCCAACTGGCATGGGGGCAGTACTCGCTCGCCGCCGGCGGCATGACGGGGACCGGCCTGGGCCTCGGTCAATCGGGTCACATCCCGTACCTCACGTCGGACATGATTTTCGCGGCGATTGGCGAGGAGCTCGGCTTCCTCGGGATCGTCCTCGTCGTGTGTCTCTTCGCCGCGTTCGTCGGCGAGGGATTCTTCATCGCCCAGCACGCGACGTCGGACTACGTCCGTCTCGCCGCCACCGGTCTCACGGCGTTGATGGGCTTCCAGGCGTTCTTCATCATGGCCGGGGTCTTGCGGGTCCTCCCCTTCACTGGCATCACGTTGCCCTTCGTCGCCTACGGCGGCAGCTCGCTGTTCGCCAACTACCTCGTCGTGGCGCTCCTCCTGCGAATATCGGACGAGAACAGCCTGGATCGTCGTGGCGGCGAGATCGTCGCCGTTAAATTCAAGAAACCGTAACCAATTTTTCGGCGGTTTCGACCTACGTGGTCCCTACCATCTAGTCAACGCCGATCCCACTGGAGCAGCCTTGACGCACGTCCGCTCGCTCAGCATCGCCACGGTCGCCACGATATTGGTTGGCGTCGCCGTCTTCGTGGTGTCCCCGGCCGAGCCCGCGTTCGCCAAGACGATCCCTCGATGCCAGGAGACCCAGTTGGACGTGGCGATCGTGTCGCGCGGTGCGGCGGCGGGCCACGTTGGTGACGCGATCGTCTTCACCAACATCAGCTCGAGCACCTGCACACTGAGCGGCTATCCGACCGTGCGGCTGTCCGAGAGCCCCAAAGTGGGACTTGAACTCGTTGCCAAGGACACCCAAAGTGGGTACCTCGGTGGTCTCGGCGGCACCGGCGCGAAACTCGCGCTGCCCGTGGTGAAACTGCGCGCGCACGGCGGCACCGCCTCCAGCCTGGTCGAGGGCGGTGACAATCCGGTGGACGGCGCCACCACGTGCTTGTGGTTCGCCAAGGTCTCAGTGGCCCTCCCGCACTTGAGCCCCCCGTACCGTTTGTCGATGAGGTTCCCGAGTTGCGTCCGGCCGCAGGTCCACCCCATCGTAAAGGGCACCACCGGCTCAGCGGTGAAATGATCCCGCGCGAAGGCTCAGGCGTAGAAGGTTTGGAGCACTGACTCCGCGCACAGGACCGGCGCGCGGACGTTCTGTCGCGTGGCGAGGATCAAGGCGTCGCTGGTTCGACAGTCGAAGACCTCGTGGCCCCGCGGCGTCATGAGGTCGAGTTCCGCGTAGAAGACACCACCCTCGTAGCGGATGATGCGCGCCGCCACGATATCGGCACTCAGTCGACGCAGGACCTCCGCCATCACCTCGTGGGTCCCGGGACGCCGTCCGTCGATCTTGTCGAGCGCGTTGTGCAACGCCACTGCCTCAGCCAGGGCGATCGGGATCGCCAGGTACCGGTACGGTGACTCCCCTTCGATCAAGTGCACCAGCGGCGAGGAGTCTGAGAGGTCGAAGAGCACGGATTCGATGCTCATCACGTTGAACTTCAACGTGTCGGGATCTGCGGCGTCGACGGGCTCAATGGGGGTCGTCTCGGCGTCAGACTCGGACGTCGCGTCGTCGCTCGGCGGTGCGGCTTCGTCACTCATCAAGGGACCAGCCTAATTGCCGGTGCGCCGAGAGATAGAGAGCACCAGTCCGCCGGCCGTGAAGAACACGAGCGCCGAGGAACCGCCGTAACTCAAGAGCGGTAGCGGTATGCCCGTCACCGGCATGATGCCCATCGTCATCCCGATGTTCTCGAAGCAGCTGAAGGCGAAGAAGACGAAGACGCCGATGCAGATGATGCGACCCATCGTGTCCTTCGCCAGTCGCCCGATCCGAAAGAGTCGGAAGGCCACGAAGGCGAGCAGGAGGAGCACCAGCAGCGAACCGATGAAACCGAGTTGCTCGCCGACGGCGGTGAAGATGAAGTCGGTGTGCTGTTCGGGCACGTAGCCCAGGTTCGTCTGCAGTCCGTTGAAGAGCCCGACACCGTGCAAACCGCCCGAGCCGATCGCGTTCTTGGCATTGTCGACGTTGTAGATGTACTTCGCCCACTGCGGGCTGGTCGAGTTCTGGTGGAGGAACGCCGCGAAGCGGTCGATGGCGTAGCGCTGGACGAGGTCGAGGTAGAACGCCACCACGATGCCGGCCGAACCGAGGATGACGAGCAGCGTCAACAGCCGTGGCGGCACCCCCGCGATCACCAACATCGCGCCCACCGTCAACACGATGATGATCGACGTACCGAGGTCCGGTTGCAGCACGATCAAGATCAGGGGTACGGCCGCCATCACCAGAAGTCGCGCGACGTCGTACATCGTGAGACCGTCCGGTCGTCGTTGGCAGTACGTCGCGACCGCGAGGATGAGTATCAACACCGTGAACTCACTCGGCTGTATCTGCAAGATCCCGATGCTGTACCAGCGCTGCGCGCCGAGCGTCGTCTGGCCGATGAAGTAGACGCCCACCAATCCCAGCAACGAGCACACGTAGAACGGCGTCGTCACGATCTCGAGTCGCCGGTAGTCGATCAACGAGACGACGTACATCACGACGATGCCGAGTCCCACGAAGAAGGCCTGTCGCTCCAAGAAGTAGTGCGGATTGAATCCCTCTTCGATCAGGCTCTGGCGCGTCGCGCTGTAGACCATCACGACGCCGGTCACGCCGAGGGCGATGAGTCCACAGGCCAGTCCGAGGTCCAGCCGGTCCTTCGAACGGATGCGCGACGACATCGAGGTCAGGGTGTCGCTCACGAGATTACCTTGAGTAAGTGCGCGCCGTCGATCTCGACGTCCCACCACCACTGCATCTGCAACGCGGCTTGGTAGGCGAGCATGCCGAGTCCGTTCGCGCTGGCGCACCCCGACTTCTCGTGCAGTGCACGCCACGCCGTCATGCGCGGCTCATAGGTGATGTCGACGGCGATGGTGTGCGCGCCGACGCCCTGCATGACCGCCGCCTCGTCCACTCGACCGGCGATCGGCGTGGTGTTGACGATCACGTCGACGGGTCGGTACGTCAGCGAGAAATCGTAGACGTTGGCGTGACGCGCGACGAGGGTCTCGACCTTGGTCTCGTTTCGCCCGTGCACCGCGACCGAGGCGACGCCGTGGCGCACCAGTCCGTCGACGATGGCGCTCGCCGCTCCCCCCGCGCCGAGCACGACGACGTGCGCGCCTTCGACGCTGACGTCGAACTGTCCCCGTATCGCGTTCACGAAACCGTCACCGTCGGTCGAGGCGCCGTAGAGTGTGCCCTCGCGCATCAGGAGCGAGTTCACCGACTGCGTGCGCGTCGCCACGTCGTCGAGTTCGTCACAGATCTCGAAGCCGAATCCCTTGAGCGGCATCGTGATCGACAGGGCGTCGAACTCCTTGCGCATCACCTTGTTCAACCTGGCCTTGTCCTTCACGCCCAGTTCGACGCGCCGCGAGGTCCCGTCGAGGCCGACCATCGCGAGCGCCGCCTCGTGGAGCTGGGGCGTGAGCGAGTGCTCGATCGGTGAACCGGCGACGCCGAGACGCCACTTCATCCGATACCCCGGGATTCGGCCAACTTCTCCTCCTTCAACTGCTGGGCGAAGGTCGTCGAGAACGCCATCTGCCCGTCCTCATTGATCAGCGTGAAGTACAGCCATGTGCCCTGCGGAGGATCGAGTGTCGCGCGCAGCGCGATCGTCGACACCGCGCAGATCGGCGTCGGCGTGAGTCCGGTGTTGAGATAGGTGTTGTAGGGCTCCTGGGTGGCGAGCATCGCCGGGGTCACGGTCCCACCGTCCTTGCCGAGGTAGTACAGGACGGTCGCGTCCATCTGGAGCGGGCCTCCCCGCGCGAGCCGGTTGTAGATCACCCGCGCGACCTTTGGCATATTCACAGGGTAGTAGCCCTCTTTCTCCACGATGGAGGCGGCGATCACCAATTGATAGGCGTTGAGACCCTGTATCGTCGTCGTGGGCTTGAGACCGACCGACGCGGCCTGCTTCACGAACCTGCGTTCCATGGTCGTGGCCAGTTGTGCCGCCGTCTCGCCGGGTTTGATGAGGTACTCACCGGTGCCGATGAGTCCCTCGAGCGATCCCGAGGAGAGGAAGGGACTCGGCGTATTGGTGGCGGTCGCCGCGCGCAAAAACTTCTCCGCGAACACGGGCCCGGTGCCGTTCGTCATGTCAAGCGCGATCTCGTGCAACGTCTGACCCGCACTGACGTCAACCGCAACAACGTTGGGACCGCTGCTGAAGACCGATCGAATGTGGGAGAACGAGGCGCCCTGGGCGATCTCGTAGGAACCCTGGTCCGGGAGGAACGATCCGAAGATCGTCGTGTCGATCTTGAAGGCCAGCGCGGAGGCGATCACGCCCTGGGCGTGCAAGGCACTCGTGAGCGACGAGAGCGATTCGCCATCGCTCACCGTCACGATGACCTCTTTCCCCTTGCCGTGGAAGATCGGATCGACCTGGAGGAGAAACCAGGCCACCACGATCACGACGACGATGACGAGACCAGCGACAATCCGGCCCAGCGGCTTACTCAGCATTGAGCCCATCTATGTAGTTTTGCAGCATGATGACGGCGGCCGCGCTGTCGACGCGCTCGCGCGAGGCTTTCGTCGTCAATCCGGCCTCTGACAACGACTTTTGCGCGTCACGCGTCGTCAGTCGCTCGTCCCACTGGATGACCGGCACGGTGACGTGATCACGTACGCGAACGAAGAACGCGTCGGCGTCCGCGGTGCTCTGCGTCTCGTGTCCGGCGAGGGCAATCGGTCGACCGATGACGACGCGGCCCACCGACTCCTCGTCGATGAGCGTCGCGAGCCGGTTCAGCGTCGAGTCGTCGCGTGCGAGCGCCGGTCGCGGGAAGGCCATCGTCTGGGACGAGTTGGTGATGGCGATGCCGCAGCGCTTGGAACCGGGGTCGATGCCGAGGACTCGCGTCATCGAGGACTACAGTGCCGCCGCCGCGCTCACCACGGCCCCGATGCCGTCGGGGTTGCGTCCCCCGGCGAGCGCCAGTCGCGGCGAGCCACCACCGCCGCCACCGACCAGTGCCGCGAGTTGCTTGACGGCGCTCGTGGCGTCGAGTGATTCGTCACTGGCGACCGCGATCGAAACCTTGTCGTCCAGCGCGCCGACCAGCACGACCACGCGGCGGCCTCGACGTTGCAAGTCCGAGGCGAGCGAGCGCAACTGCTCACCGGGATAGCCGTCCACCCTCGCGACGAGGACGTCGGACGTGACCTGGGCGTGGAGCTCTTCGGCGAAACGCGAGAGCTGCGCCTGACGAAGCGACGAGAGCTCCTTTTCGTACTCGCGTTGACGCTCCATCACGCGCTCCAGCGCGGGCACGACGTCGTCGAGCGAACTCTTCAGGATCGACGCGACCGAGCCGAGGGCCGTCTCCATGTCGTGGCTGCGCTGGTAGGCACCCATCGCGCTCACGCCCTCGATTCGACGGGTGTTCGAGCCGATCGAGGATTCACTGACGATCTGGATCTGCCCGATGTCGCCCAGTCGATCGACGTGGGTCCCGCCGCAGAACTCGAGGCTGTGGGCGCCGGCGCGCACCACGCGCACGCGGTCGCCGTACTTGTCACCGAAGAAGGCGATGGCGCCCATCGTCTCGGCGTCCTTCTTCGTGGTCTGTATCGTGCTGACCTCTTCGTTGGCGACGACGTCGGTGTTGACCAGTGACAGGATCTCGGCGGTCTCCTGGGGCGTCACGCCCGCGCCGTGGGAGAAGTCGAAGCGCAGCCGATCCGGTCCGACGAAGGAACCCTGTTGGCGGACGTGGTCGCCGAGCACGGTGCGTAGTCCCGCGTGCAAGAGGTGGGTCGCGGTGTGGTTGCGACGGGTCGCCTCGCGTCGTTCGGGGTCGATCGTGGCGACGGCCACTTGCCCGGGCAGTAGCTCGCCGGTGAGCAGACCGCGATGCGCGAAGAGCCCGCCGGCGACGTTCTGGACGTCGAGCACCTTGAAACTCCCCGTCTCGGTGACGACCGTCCCGGTGTCGGCCACCTGTCCGCCGGACTCGGCGTAGAAGGGCGTCGAATCGAGGAAGAGTTCGCCCACGCCGTCTCGACCGACGAGCGACGCCAGGACCTCGGTCTCGAGGCTGTAGCGCGAGACGTCGCGTCCGACGAACTCGGTCGTGCCGTGGCGTTCGATCAGGTCGCGGTACTGCGCGTCGTCGGCCAGGTTCAACGTCTTGGCCCGCGAGCGGGCCCGTTCGCGCTGCTCGGCCATCGCCGCGTCGAAGGCGCTTCGCCCCACGCTGAGCCCGGCCTCCGAGACGATCTCGTCGGTCAACTCGATGGGGAATCCGTGGGTGTCGTGCAGCCTGAAGGCCACGTCACCCGGGAAGACCGTCGCGCCGCTCGCCACCACCTCGCGCTGCGCCTCTTCGAGGAGCGAGAGCCCGGTCTTGAGCGTGCGCGCGAAGCCCGTCTCCTCGCGTTCGAGCACCTCGACGATGAGGTCGCGTTCCTTCACGAGGACCGGGTAGGCGCCACCCATCTTCTCGATCGTCGCGTCGACCAGTGACGACGTCAACGGCTTCTCGGAACCGGCGCGCCGTGCAGCGAGGATGGCCCGTCGGATGATGCGACGCAGCACGTAGCCACGCCCCTCGTTGGAGGGCAGGACGCCGTCGGCGACCAACATGGTCATCGCGCGTCCGTGTTCGGCGATGCGCCGTATGGCCACGTCGATCGACTCGTCGTCGCCGTAGTGCTTGTCAATCGCGCGCGACGCGGTGTCGAGCAGCGGGGCGAACAGGTCGGTCGCGAAGACCGATTCCAGTCCGTTCAAGATGGCGAGGACCCGTTCGAAGCCGGCACCGGTGTCGATGTTCTTCTTCGGCAGTTCGGTCAAGGTGCCGTCGGCCGCTCGGTCGTACTGCGTGAAGACGAGGTTCCAGAACTCGACGAAGCGGTCCTCGCCGCCGCTCTCGGGCCCGCCGTCGGCGCCGAAGGACGCGCCCTTGTCGAAGAAGATCTCCGAACTCGGACCGCACGGTCCCGTCGGACCCATCTCCCAGAAGTTGTCCGCGCCGAGTCGCTGGATCCGGCTCGCCGGCACGCCGATGAGGTCGCGCCAGAGCGCTTCGGCCTGGTCGTCCGAGGTGTGCACCGTGACCCAGAGTCGTTCAGGGTCGAGCCCGAAACCCTCGGTGATCAGGCCCCACGCGAACTTGATGGCGCCCTCCTTGAAGTAGTCGCCGAACGAGAAGTTGCCCATCATCTCGAAGAAGGTCAGGTGGCGCTGGGTCGTGCCGATGATGTCGATGTCGAGGGCCCGAAAGCACTTCTGGACCGAGACCGCACGCGGGTAGGGCGCCGGCTCCTCTTCGGTGAAGTACGGCTTGAACGGCACCATGCCCGCCACCGTGAAGAGCAGGCTCGGGTCGTGCGGGATGAGGCTCGCCGACGGCACGACCGTGTGGCCGTTGTCGGCGAAGTAATCCAGGAAAATTGAGCGTAACTGGGCGGCCTCCACGGGCTTCACTCTACCGGGGGCTCAGAATCGGCTTCGTCTTCTCGCTGCACCATGACGCGCCACTGTTCCACCAACGCCCTTTCGCGTCCGTAGTCGCTGGGGTCGAAGTAGTGCTGACCGACGAGCGCGTCCGGCAGGTACTGCTGGGCGACCCAGCCACCTTGGTGGTCGTGCGGGTACTGGTAGTCGGTGCCGAAGCCCTGTTCGGACGCGCCGCGGTAGTTCGAGCCCCGCAGGTGGTCGGGGACCTCGGCCAAGCCGCCCTCCTGCACGGCGCGCGTCACCGCGCCGAGCGCGCGCGTGACCGAGTTGCTCTTGGGCATCAGGGCGAGCGTGATCGTGGCGTGGGCCAGCGTGAGTCGACCCTCGGGCAGGCCGATGAACTCGACGGTGCGCGCCGCGGCGTCGGCGAGCACGAGGCCCATGGGGTCGGCGAGCCCGATGTCCTCGCTCGCGAGGATGACGAGCCGTCGCGCCAGGAGCCGCGGGCTCTCGCCGCTCTCGAGCATGGTGACGAGCCAGTAGAGCGCGCCGTCGGGGTCCGATCCGCGCACCGACTTGATGAACGCGCTGATCTGGTCGAAGTGCGTGTCGCGTGACTGGTGGTACAGGCGACCGTCGCGCGCCTGGGCGACGTGTTCGACCTCGACGACGTCGGGCGTCGTCGCGTCGGCGCGCGCCAGCACGATGGCGGTGTCGAGCGTGGTGAGCGCGACGCGCGCGTCGCCGTCGCTGGCCGAGGTGATCGCCTCGAGCGCCTCGGCGGTGATGTCGCTCGCTCGCAGCTCCACGCCGCGTCGCACGAGGACCTCGAGGTCCTCGGCCGACAGCGGGTACAGCCGCCACAGGGTCGAGCGACTCATCAGCGCGGCGTTGACCTCGAAGTACGGGTTCTCGGTCGTGGCGCCGATCAGTACCACCTGACCGGTCTCGGTCGCCGGCAACAAGAGGTCCTGTTGGGATTTGTTGAAGCGATGCACCTCGTCGATGAACAGCACCGTCCGCTGGCCGTGCTCGCCGAGTCGATCGTGCGCGCGCGTCAGCGCTTCGCGCACGTCCTTCACGCCGCTCGTGACGGCCGACAGGCTCTCGGTCGCGTAACCGGCGGAGTTCGCGAGGATCCGAGCCAGCGTCGTCTTGCCGGTACCGGCCGGGCCCCAGAGGATCATGGAGGTCAACTCACCCGCCTCGACGAAACGCCGCAGCGGGCCGTTCGGACCGACGAGGTGCGACTGACCGACGAGTTCGTCGAGCGTGCGCGGTCGCAGCAGATCAGCGAGCGGCGCGACCTGTTGCAGGCGCTGGGCGACGGCGTCGTCGAAGAGCGACGTAACTCACGATCCTTTCGGCGTGACGGTGATGCGCAGTTCACGCAGCACCTTGGGCGCGACGGCCTTGGGTGCCCCGGTCATCAGGTCCGCGCCGGACTGGGTCTTGGGATAGGCGATGACCTCGCGGATGTTCTCCTCGCCGGCGAAGATCGCGACCAACCGGTCGATCCCGAAGGCGAAGCCGGCGTGCGGCGGGGCGCCGTACTTGAAGGCGCCGAGCAGGAACCCGAAGCGACTCTCGGCCTCGGCCTCGGAGATGCCCAGCGCGCGAAAGACCCTTGACTGGATGTCGGCGCGGTGGATCCGCACCGAGCCACTGCCCAGCTCCCAGCCGTTCAAGACCAGGTCGTAGGCGCGCGAGCGGACCTTGAGCGGATCGGTCTCGATGAGCTCGAGGTCCTCGGGGTGCGGCATGGTGAAGGGGTGGTGGGCCGCCTGGAGGTTGCCGTCCTCGTCGACGCCCTCGAAGAGCGGGAACTCGGTGACCCACACGTACTTGTGCGGCCCCTCGCCCACCGGCGGTGAGCCGAGCGTCGTGCGGATCGCGCCGAGCACGTGGCAGGCCTTGGCGTATTCGTCGGCCACGCAGAACACGATGTCGCCGACCTCGGCCCCGTCGACGGACGCGACGGCGGCGCGCTCGGACTCGTCGAGGAACTTCGCCAACGGCGAGTCGAGTCCCTCGGCGGTGACGCGGAACCACGCCAGTCCCTTCGCGCCGAGCGACTTCGCCTGATCGGTCAGTTCGTCGAGTCGCGCGCGCGAGAGGCTCGCGCCGCCGGGCACGCGCATCGCCTTCACGGTCGGGGCCGCGAAGGCCTTCACCGCGGTGTCGGCGAACACGTCCGAGAGGTCGTGGAGCAACATGGCGAAGCGCAGGTCCGGCTTGTCCGTGCCGTAGCGGTCCAGGGCCTCGGACCACGTCATCGACGCGATGTCCTCGGGCCGCACGCCGGTCGCGGCCTCGGCCGCGTCCAAGACGGCGACCGACACGAACGCCAGGACGTCGTCTTGATCGACGAAGCTCGCCTCCATGTCGAGCTGCGAGAACTCGAACTGACGATCGGCGCGCAGGTCCTCGTCACGCATGCACCGCGCGATCTGGTAGTACCGGTCGAAGCCGCCGACCATCAGCAGCTGCTTGGCGATCTGAGGGCTCTGGGGCAAGACGTAGAACTCACCGGGTTGCAGGCGCGACGGAACGACGAACTCGCGCGAACCTTCCGGCGTCGGTGCCCACAGCAGCGGCGTCTCCACCTCGCAGAAACCCTGCGCGTCCATGGCGCGCCGCAGCGCGCCGTTCACGACGGCGCGCAGTCGCAGGTTGCGTTGCATGTGCTCGCGTCGCAAGTCGAGGTAGCGGTAGCGAAGTCGGACCTGCTCGTCGATGTCCACGCGGTCGTCGAGTTGGAAGGGTGGCGGCTCGGCCGAGGCCAGGACCTCGACGACGCAATCGGTCAATTCGACCGACCCGGTGTCGAGCTTGTCGTTCACGGTGCCCTCGGGTCGTCGCGTCACGGTGCCGCTGACGCGCACGACGTACTCGCTGCGCACGTCGACCGAACCGTCCACGACGGCTTGGATGATGCCCGAGTGGTCGCGCACGTCAAGGAACGCGAGGTGCTCGCCGTGCTCGCGCCGCTTGGCGACCCACCCGCAGACGGTGACCGTCGAGCCGACGTCGCTCTCGCGTAACGACGCGCACAACAGGTCACGCAGGCTCGTGGATTCCAGGTTCTTCGACATTCTCAGCTCTTCGTCAGTAGTTCGGCGACCACGAGGGCGACCTCGCTCCGAGCGACACGGCGTTGCGTCTGCTCGAAGTC
>CAWDJY010000004.1:0-144049 GCA_963802735.1 uncultured Acidimicrobiaceae bacterium
GGAAGCTGATGTTCTGCCGCTGAACTACGCCCGCGGAGCAGCCAATGTTAACGCTCGGCAGCGGAGACAGCATCGCGTACTGCCTCGCCCAGATGGGGAGTGCGGGAAGATCGTCGGGCACGGGATTCGGCTGGGCTTCGATGGTACGTTCTCTTCGTGGCTATTCGGGTGGTACTCGCCGAGGATAACGCTCTCCTGCGTGAGGGAATTTCACGCCTTATAAGCAGTGACGACTACTTCGATTTGGTGGGCGTCGGCAGCGACTATCCCGAATTAATCGGGCTGATCGAGACCCACGAACCTGACGTCGTCGTGACCGATATTCGGATGCCGCCGACCGGCACCGATGAGGGGATACGGGCCGCCGCGTGGCTTCGAGAGAATCGCCCCAACGTGGGCGTCGTCGTCCTGAGCCAGTACACGGCCCCGGCCTACGCGCTCGCACTGCTCGAAGAGGGATCGGCCGGCCGGGCGTATCTCTTGAAGGAGCGCGTCGCCGGCGCGAGCGAACTGTCACGCGCTATTCGCGTGGTCGCCGAAGGCGGATCGGTGATTGACCCACTCGTGGTCGACGAACTCGTGAAGGCTCGTTCGCACAAGCCGAAAAGTGACCTCGACTGGCTGACGCCGCGCGAGACCGAGATCCTCAGTGAGATGGCCCAGGGCAAGTCCAACGGCGCCATCGCCAAGAGCCTCGGCGTCTCGGAACGGGCCGTGGAAAAACATTCGAACTCGATTTTCGCAAAGTTCGGACTCTCCGAAGAGCACGACCTGAACCGCCGCGTGAAGGCCGTTCTGGTCTATCTCGGCGAGAACGCGGGAGGCTAACCACACCCCCTCGTGGAAGGCACCTCACTGTCCCCGCAGGGGCCACGGTGAAATACTTGACGAATGGAAGAGCCCCTCTCGGTCATGGTCGTCGACGACCAGGCGCCGTTTCGAATGGCCGCGCGCGCCGTCATCCGCCGCTCGGCGGGGTTCTCACTCGCCGGCGAGGCAGAGAACGGCGTGAAGGCGCTCGAGCTCGCCAACGAGATCCACCCGGCCGTCGTCCTGATGGACATCAACATGCCCGAGATGGGCGGCATCGAAGCGACGCGCCGGATCGTCGCCGAGTTGCCGGATACGTTCGTCATCCTGTGCTCGACCTACGACATCAGCGACTTGCCGCCGGACGCGACGGAAAGCGGCGCCCGGGCCTACGTGCACAAGGAGCAACTCGGCGCGACGACACTTCGTCGACTGTGGGACCAACGAAACGACGTCGCCTTCGCGACGTGAGTTAGTCCAGCGGCAACGAGCCGCGAATCGCGGTGCCGTGTCCGATCTCGGACTCCCAGCGCACCGCGCCGCCGATGGCGCCGAGTCGGTCCATCATGTTGACGTAGCCGTGACCACGCTGTGCGGTCCGTACGTCGAAACCGGGACCGTCGTCGCGCACTTCGAAGAGGAGGCTGCCCGACTCCTCCCACACGCGCACGACCACGTGCGACGAGGGCGCGTGCTTACCGGCGTTCTGCAACGCCTCGAGGCAGCAGAAGTAGACCGCGGCTTCGACGTCACCGCCGTAGCGACCGATGCCGTCGGTGATCAGTTCGATGTCGAGCGGCGATCGGTTCGTCACGGCCTTCAACGCCTCGCCGAGTCCGCTGTCGACCAGCAGCGGCGGGTAGATGCCGTGGGCCAGTTCGCGCAATTCGCGAATCGTCTCCTGGACCGCTTCACCGAGTTCGTCCAGCATCTGCGCCGCCATCTCGGGGTCCTCGGCGACGACGTCCTTCGTGAGCCGCAGGTTGACCGCCAACGCGACGAGGTGTTGTTGGGCCCCGTCATGGAGGTTGCGCTCGACGCGTCGGCGTTCGGCGTCACCACTGGCGACGACGCGAGCACGCGAGGCACGAAGCTCATCGGCCTGGCGACGAAGTTCGTCGAGCGAACTCTGTAGGGCCGTGTCGAGCTGCGCGTTGTGCAGGGCCAAGCCGACCTGTCGGGCCAAGTCCGAGAGCACGCGGTCGTCTTCTTCACGGAACGCGACCGCACCCTGGATCCTCGACACGACGATGATGCCGAGCAGTTCACCGGCGTGGCTGATCGGCGCCACGCGCATCGGACCGACGACGTCGCCCGTGGCGATCGACGGGAGCCACACCGAGGCCCACGCGTTGCCCGACACGCCGGCGCGCGCGATTACCTGGCGCTCGTCGCGGGTGACCTGCAACGAGCGCGGTGGTCGATCCGGCACCGAGACGACGAGGTCCAGGACCTCGCCGTTGCCGGTGAAGATCTCCGCGGAGGCGAGTGACAGCGTCTTTCGGAGTGATTCGACGAGTTGCAACAAGAGCTCGTCCATCGGGATGGCCCTCGTCATGCGGGTCCCGAAGGAGCGGACCACTTCGTCGGGCGCCTCACGCGCGCCGTAGGTGAAGCTGGTGGCGATGCGTGAGAACCGGCCCCGGAGCGCCAGTTGGGCGAATGCCGCGACGGCCGCCGCGGCCATCGCCCACCATAAGAGGTCACGGTCGGCGTGGGTGGTCGGGGCCTTGTCGAAACCCCTCACGGCCAGGAGATACGCGCCGGCCACGATGGCGACGGTGCCCAACATCGTGATGAGGTGCACCAGTATTCGGTCGGCGTGCGACGCGGCGTTGGAGGCGCCGGCGGCGAGTCCCAGCGGCACCAGACACGAGAGTGCGATCAGGGGTGCTCCGACGTGCAGCGGCCAGTCGACCAGGGAGTGGAGCGTCACGACGATGACGATGAAGGTCAACGCGAGGGCTGAGCCCGCGACGAGTGCCTGAACGAGTTGGCGTGAGCGCGCGGACGCGTCCACGTAGCGACTCCGCAGCGCCGGCAACGCGGACCCGACGGCGACGCACCAGCCGAGCGCGAGCGGCCATGGGTTGAGGGCCTTGGCGTCGGTCACGTAGTAGACGCACAGGGCGAGCGCGACGGCGTACCAGACGGTGGCGCCCCACTGACGACCCTTGGTCTTCAAGACGCCGTCGGGCAAGGACAGCACGACCTGCACGACGACCGCCATCGTCAGCAGCGCCAGGACGTCGGCGACGCGCCGCGTCGCGCTGTCGACACCCAGACCGTGCCGGTCCCCCACGCGCATCACCAGCATCGTGAGGCCGCCGCCGAGCGCGACGAGTGAGCAGTTGAAACCGAGCCGCGGCGTGCGAGCGACGAGCACCCCGGCGGCGACTGCCCAACTGGCGACGGCGACGGCGACCACGCTCCACAGCGCGACCAACCCGGCGTGGGGTGCGTCGACGAGCGCCACGATCGCGGCGACCACACCGAGCCCGAGCGCCGCGAAGCAAGCCAGACGCTCGCGCGAAGACGAGCGCTGGGTGATCGACGTCGACTCGGCCGTGCGCAACGTGCTCACCACGTCGCGGGTGCTCAGAGCGTGCCGATCGTGGTCACGGCGTCGCCGTCGGCGTCACCGGGCGTGTCACCGTCGTCGACGATCCGACCGTCACGCATGCGCAGCACCGTGTCGGCGGCGTGGGCGACGTGGGCGTCGTGGGTCACCAGGATGATCGTCTGTCCCGCGGCGTGAAGCCGGCTCAACAGCTCGATCACCTCTTGGCCGCCGACGGAGTCGAGCGCGCCGGTCGGTTCGTCGGCCAAGAGCAGCGTCGGTTCGTTCGCGAGAGCTCGGGCGATGGCGAGTCGCTGGCGTTGTCCACCGGAGAGCACGCCCGGCATCTCTGACGCCTTGTCCGCGATGCCGAGGAGGTCCAACAGGTCACGGGCGCGCGATTCAGCCGTCTTGCGGTTCCGCCCGGCGATGATCGCCGGGAGCGCCACGTTCTCGAGCACGCTCATGCCCTCGAGGAGGTTGAAGAACTGGAAGACGATGCCGATGTGCTTGCGCCGGATGAGGGCGTGATCGTCCTCGGAACCCTCGGACATCGACTCGCCGGCGACGATGATGGAGCCCTCGTCGACCTCTTCCAGGCCGGCGATGAGGTTGAGGAGCGTCGATTTCCCGCAGCCCGAGGGACCCATCAGTGCGATGAACGTTCCTCGTTGGACCGTCAGGTCGACTCCGCGCAGGGCGCGTACGGGCGCGAGTTCCGCCTCGAACGTCTTTCGAACGCCGCGCACCTCGAGCGCCGCGAGCGATGTCTCGCGCGGGGTCGCGTCCGATTCGGTGGTCGTCATGGAGTGTCTCCCTCTCTTGCTGAACTGAAACTTGGTTCTTCGTCGCGCGTCACCGCGAGGATCTTGTAAGCGACGACCGGGGTGTCGCGGCCCTTCACGAGTTGGGCGTCGAGTTCGACGGTGGCGACGTTAAGTGAGAGGGCACCCTTGGTCGGCCCGGAGATGACCGTCTCGCCCGCGGACGCGAGCTGTTGGAGTCGTTGGGTCAGGTTGACCGTGTCGCCGACCAGGGTGTACTCCAGTCGTTCCTCCGAACCCAACAAGGCGGCGGCCACCTCGCCCGTCGAGAGTCCGATCCCGAGTCCGAAGGCGGGCAGGCCCTCGCGCTCCCACTTGACGTTGATCTCGTTCTGCAGGGCGTGCATGCTGGCGGCCGCGACGACGGCGCGATCGGCGTGGTCGCCGCTCGGTACGGGGGCCCCGAAAACCGCCATCACCGCGTCGCCGACGAATTGCATGACCGTTCCCCCCTCCCCAATAATGGCGCGATTCATCGCGGCGCGGTGGGTGTTGAGCTGGCCCGCCAGTTCGCTCGGGTCGGCGTGCTCGGCGATCGTCGAATAGGAGCGGATGTCGCTCATGATGACGGTCACGTTGAGTCGCTCCGTCTCGCCGATTCGCCGGCCCTCGTTGCGGAGCTTCTCGGCGATCCCGCCCGGCAACAGTCGCGAGAGCGTCTCGCCTTGCTCCTCGCGGTCGACGATCGCGCGATGGAGGTTGCGCAGTCGATCGAGCGCGCCCTGGTGCCCGGCGCTCACCTCGGCGGCGAGCTTTCGAAAGAGATCCTCGACCTGGGCGTCGACCGCTTCGGGCGTCAGGCGTCGGGCCGCGGCGATCGCCTTGATCGGTTTGCCTTCGGCGACGAAGGCGAGCAGCGACTCCTCGTTGTCGGAGAGCTCCGAGTTCGAGGCCACCGGTCGCATCAACGATTCCACGATCGACGGGTCGAGCGCGGTCCCGCCGGTCGCGACCATGCGGATCGCCTCGATGAGTTGATTGCCCTGGGCGAGGTTGTCCTTCAGGAGATAGCCGTAGCCCGCCGAGCCCTCGGCGAGCAACGCCACGGCGTACTCGGGGTCGTCGTACTGGGAGAGGACGACGATGCCCGTTCCGGGATGGCGCTTGCGCACCTCCTTGGCCGCGTCGATGCCCTCGCGATTGAATGACGGCGGCATGCGGATGTCGGTGACGAGCACGTTGGGCGCCGCCTCGGTGGCCCCGGCCACGGTCTCGTCGTAGTCCGAGGCGACGCCGACGATGCGCAGGTCGCTCTGTCGGTCGATGAGCGCGCGCACGCCCTCGCGCACGAGCAGGTTGTCGTCGGCGAGGAAGACGGTGATGGCCGAGTCGTTGTCGACGCTGTGCTCACTCATGGTGAGCAAATTCTGGACCGCGGCGGCGTTCGTCAAAAGGGGGTAGACCCCACATTTTGAGGGGGTGTTAGACCCCCACAACGCAGTGCGGTACCACTATTTACGCAACCGAGCCGGACCGCGACGATGTTCCCATGAGATACCAGAGTTCAGTCACTTCACTGTCATGGATTCCCTCCGAAGCGATTCAGGGTGGAACCCGCTTGCCCTTCGACGTCGGGATGGCGCACTACGATCCCGCGCCGCCCGACGAGATCGAGGACCTCGACGCGCTTCGTCGTGGTGATCGATTCCGCTTCGCCAATCAGCTGTCGGCGTCGATCCAGGTGAACGCCAGCGGTGAGATCATCGCGGCGAGTTACACCGGCGCCGGGATGATCGGGAGCACCACGGTGAAACTCGGTCCGGTGAGCAAGGTCTTCGAGGCGGTGGCGTTGCCCGACATCAAGGTGAAGCCCGTCTACGGCGACGGCTGGGTGCGCTTCACCCAGACCGCGGGCGGTCGCACCGGGATGCCGGCGCCGCGCCGGGTCCGGCGCGCGCCGTTCGTCCAGTGGCAGGCACCGTTGGCCTGGACGACGCTGTCACTGACGATGTACACCAACGGGGAGTCCAAGGGAGCACTGGTCGGCGCGAGCCGGTTCCCGCGCCACTGGGTCTACGACGAGAACGGTCAACTCAGCGCCAAATCCGGCCTGATCGACTTCTCCGACTGGTACCGCAAGTCCTTCGGCAAGGAGACGCCGTGGGGTCATCAGGACTCCGACGCCTTCGTCACGACCGTCGAGAGCGCCCTCGAACGAAACCTCTCACACAAACTCATGGCGGGAGCCGCCAAACCTAGGATTAGGAAGGTGAAGCGCGGAACGGTCCTCGTCAGGCAGGGGGATCAGAGTTCGGACGTGTACCTGATCCTCGACGGCGTGCTGCGCGTCGAGGTCGACGGGGTGCGCATGGCCGAGTACGGCCCCGGCGCGATGCTGGGCGAACGGGCGCACCTCGAAGGCGGCACCCGCACGTCGTCACTCGTCGCCGTGACCGACTGTCGCGTCGCCTCGGTACCCGCGGCGTCGCTCGATCGCGACTCCCTCCAAGAACTCTCCACCGGACACCGCCGAGAAGAATCGAACGCGGGCTGACCGCGTGCGGGTCACTTTCCTCGGGGTCCGAGGTTCAACACCCGCGCCGGGCGAGGAGTTCGTGCGGTACGGCGGCCACACGTCGTGCGTGGCGATCGCGCACGACGGCGAGGCGCCCTCGGTGTTGCTCGACGCGGGGACCGGGATCCGTCGGACGAGTTCCTTGATGGGGGGCGAGCCGTTCCGAGGCTCGATCCTGCTGACGCACCTGCACTGGGACCACGTGCACGGCCTCCCCTTTTGTGACGCCACCGATCGAATCGACTCGCGCGTGACACTCTTCGTGCCCGACCAGCTCGATGGCTCGGATCCGCTCGAGGTGCTCTCGCGTGGCATGTCGCCGCCGCACTTCCCGGTGCGCGCCGACGAGTTGCGCGGCGACTGGTCGTTCGACGCACTCAGCGCGTCGTCACTCGAGATCGAGGGATTCCGGGTGCTCGTGGAGGAGGTCCCCCACAAGGGTGGACGAACGTACGGGTTCCGCGTCAGTGACCGGACCGGCACCGTCGTCTACATGCCCGACCACTGTCCCAGCGCGCTCGGCCCGGGACCCGACGGATTGGGCGAGTACCACCAGGCGGCGATGTCGCTGTGCGAGGGGGCCGACGTCCTCGTTCACGACGCGCAGTTGGTGCGCGAGGAGTTGGCGGCCGAGGCCTACTTCGGTCACGCCGCGGTCGAGTACGCCGTCGAGCTGGCCCGCCGTGCGGAGGTTGCCCACGTCGTCCCCTTCCACCACAAGCAGAGCCGCACCGATGATGAGCTCGACGCGATCGCGGCGCGCGTCGGCACCGACTATCGAGTGACGGTCGCCACGCAGGCCACGGTCCTCGAACTGTGAGCTCACCAGGGTCGTCACTCGACGCCGTGGTGGTTGGATCCGGGCCCAATGGCCTTGCAGCGGCGTTGACGCTCGCGCGCGCCGGACTGGCCGTTGAAGTCATTGAAGGTGCGCCCAGCCCGGGCGGCGGCTGTCGCACGCAAGAGTTGACGTTGCCGGGATTCCATCACGACGTGTGCTCGACGATCCAATCGATGGTGACGATCTCACCGTTCTTTCGCGAGTTCAGCGACGTACGCGACGCCGTCTCGCTGTTGAAGCCGTCGGTGGCCATGGCCCATCCGCTCGACGGTGGGCGCGCGGTCGCCGTCGAAGGTTCAGTCGCCCAGACTGCCGCGACGCTCGGCGCCGACGCCGACCGGTATCGACGACTGTTCTCCACGCTGGTCGCCGACGCCGATGCCTTGGGCGCGTCAATCCTCGCGCCGCTTCGGTCCGTGCCCCGCAATCCGTTGACCATGGCCCGCTTCGGGCTCAACGGACTGCCGTCGGCCGCGCACCTCGCGAGACGCTTCTCGACGCCCGAAGCCAAAGCCCTCATCGCGGGACTCTGCTCGCACGCCATGTTGCCGCTCGACGCGCCCGTGACCTCGGCCTTCGGGCTCTTCCTCAACGTCACCGCTCACGTCGGTGGGTGGCCGGTCGTGCGTGGTGGGAGCGGCAACCTCGTGGGCGCGCTGGTGTCGGCGTTGCGCGATGAAGGCGTCACCGTGCACCTCGAACGACCCATCCGTGACCTCAGTGACCTGCCGGCGGCGCGCGCGACACTCTTCGACACCTCGGCGTGGGGGCTGGTGGACATCGCGGGCGAGCGGCTCAGTGCTCGCTACAAGGCGGGGGTCGCACGGTTCCAACGAGGACCCGGCGTCTTCAAGGTCGACTGGGCCCTCGCGGGGCCGGTGCCGTGGAGCGCCGAGGTGTGTCGCCGGTCCGCGACCGTGCACGTCGGTGGCACGTTCGACGAGGTGGCGTCGTCGGAGGAGGACGTGTCGCTCGGCCGTCACGCGGAGCGACCGTTTTGCATCGTCGTCCAGGCCAGCGTGGCCGACGACACGCGCGCGCCCGACGGTCAACACACGCTGTGGGGCTACTGTCACGTGCCCAATGGTTCGAACGTCGACATGACCGAGCGGATCGAGAATCAGATCGAGCGATTCGCTCCCGGCTTCCGCGATCTCATACTCGCACGGGTCTCGACGCCGACGGCCGACGCGGAGCGCCACAACCCGAACTACGTGGGCGGTGACATCACGGGCGGCGCCGGCACACTGCGCCAGACGATCTTTCGACCGACCGTGCGGTGGAACCCTTATCGAACGGGGACGCCAGGGCTCTACCTCTGCTCCGCGTCGACGCCGCCGGGCGGCGGCGTGCACGGGATGTGCGGCTTCGAGGCGGCGCGCACAGTGCTGTCGGATCTCAAAAGTCCGCCAGCCGCGTGACGTTGGTCGCACGCACGTCGTCCGCCGCGACGATGGTGTACGTCGGATAACTACTCCGATCGCAAGACCAGTCCCGGCGGCGTGGTCGCGGCGCTTCGTCCGGGCAGTGCCGCGGCCACGATTGCCACGATGATGGTACCCAACGCAACGAGAATGAGCGACGTCGCGGGAACCGTGGGCTGCGGCACGGCGTTGATGTCGCGTGCGAAGAGAGTCCAGAGTTCACGGCCGAAGAGGATGCCCAGTGGAATCCCGATGACCGCGCCGACCAGTGCGTCGACGATCGCCTGCCACGCCACGGCGGCGGCGAGAATTCGCCTGGTAAAGCCCAGCGTCTTCAAGATGGCGAGATCGCGTCGCCGACGTCGGACCGAAGCGATAAGCGTCAGCGCCAGGGCGAAGACCGCACCCGCCGCCAGTCCCGTGGCGAGCAGTATGGGCGTTGCGCCGATGGAGCGATAGTCGACGATCTGTGCCGGTCGTTGGACGCCGAGCACCGAGACGTTGTTGCCGACTCCCTGCGGATCCTTCTTGAAGACGGTATTCGCCAGGTGGGCGATCCTTTCGAGATTGTGCTTGCCTTCGCTCGCGCCGACGCCGGAACGAAGGCGTACGAAGACGAGATCCGGTCCATTCAGGTTCGGGTCCTTCGTAGAGACCGCGCGGGCAAACGACGGAGGTTCGGCGCTGGTTGCCAGCAGCGCACCGGTGCCCATCGAGGTGTGTTCGGCGATGGCCGTGGCGTAACCGACGGCCGGGAAGGTCGCGGTACCCACGATCGTCATCGGCTCGGGTGGAATGTAGATCGGCGCGCTGCTCGGAGAGCCGTAGCTGACGAGAACCGTCTGACCAACCTTCTTGTGCAAGAGCGCGAGGGTTTGGCTGCCGAAGACGATCTCGTGATTGTTGCGCACTCCGTGACCAGAGAGGATCGGCGGTCCGACCTTGGGACGCGTCGACATGAGCAGCATGGGCACCGTTTGTCCGTCGACGGTCAACACTTCGTAGTCCGCCCCGCTCCACTGCGCGACGTCTGGGTCTCGACTGAGGAGGGGCAAGATGGACGGCGGAACGTCGTTCGACGGGTTCAACATGTAGTCCCAGTTCCAGCCGTAGAGGGACGGGCGAGAGATGAGCGTGTTGAGACCACTCGCGAAGGTCAGCGTGGTCGCCATGAGCGTCACCGCGAGCACCGCCCCTACGAGGATCGAACGAACGGGCACCTCCCCGCGACCTCGCGGCGATTCAAGCGCGAAATGGGTGCCGAGCGTCGGGGCGATGGGGAGTCCGAGGAGTTGAAGTCGACGAACGGCCAGCGAGCGCCGTGGTCCCTTCGACTGCGACGTGTTCAATCGTCCGGGCGAATTTGCGATCGCGATGATCGCGGCCGCGACACCGAGAACTACCAGGAGGGTCACCGCTCCGAGGCCGAGGACCGTCAGGTCCCACGAGAACCCGCGGTCGGGATAGACCGGTCGAACGGGACCGAGCGGTGCCAGCGGCGAGAGCGCCACCGCGATGATCACGGCGAATATGACGCCGAGAACGAGGCATCCCAGGGTGCCGATCATGCTCTCGACGAACGTGTCCTTTTGGCTCGCTCCCAGGGAGTGCAAGATTCGTCGATCTTCGTTGCCGTGGCGCACCTGGCGCGAGAGACCCTGAACGGAGAGAATCAAACAGACCAGCGCGGCGATCAATCCGAAAGAGCCGAGCGCGACCGACTCCGGCTTCACCGCGAGTTCGACGGTTGAGGTGACGGTCGCCGACACGTGGAACTCGTACGACTCGCGCGGGGGCACGAGCCTGACCAACCGCGTCTCGATCGTGCTAATGCCAGCGTCGCCGTGACGCAGTTGAATGGCGTAGTAGACCGGCTCCTTCCACTCGGTGTCGATTGACGCCGCGCGCCTCGTCATCGCGGGCGTGAGGAAGACGAATCCGTAGGCCCGGTCAACATCGTCTTGGACGATCTCGCTGTTCATCGCGACGACGCCCGTGACGGTGGCCTCGACCGTGAGCATCGGCTTGACCTTCGGCGTACCAAATCCAGGCACGTTCTCCTGACTCGGCGCGTAGAAGCCGTACGGAACCTTCTCTCCGACGTGAAGGTGCAAGAGGTGTGCGGCACCCGGCGTGATTTCGATCTGATTCAGGCTCTTCGGATTCTCCAAGTGGCCTTCGATGGCGGACACCCGATCCTCGCGGGTGAATTCACCGTCGAGACTCCCGGCCGTCACCACGTCGTTGAGGGTGCTGAGTCGAGGCGCACCGGTGGGATCGAGGGGAACGGCGGCACCGGAACTCATCGTCCGGACGTTCACCACGTCAGGGAGTTGTTCGATCTCGGACAAGATCGAAGGTGCACTCATGCCAGTGGAGTTGTCGAAGGTCGCGAACGTCAACGTCGACGGGTTCGTGCTCTTCAGATACGTCGGATACGACGACTGCGTGCGCCGCGCGGCCGCGATCGACGCCATCGCCAGACCGCCGGTGAGTCCGATCAACAGGATGACGCTGAGGTACGCGCTCGCGCGCCGTGCGAACGTCGCTCGGAATCGGTACCACGCGAACTCGAACGTATGACTGCTCATCTGAGACCTGGTGCCCCCCGGATCGACGATCGCCCATCATCGCTCGCGATTAGTGCTGGCGCCAGAATGTTGACCGTACGACGTCGTGGGGTGTTAGTACCACCTCGACGCTCGACTGTTTCCCCGCCCTCGACGAGCAGTGGACCTCGTAAGGTAAGTCCGGTGACTACGTGGCGTGCTGGAGCGATCAATGGTCGATGACGTCGAGGAGATCATCCGCACCGATGACCTCACCAAGCAGTACCCGACGATGGACGTCCCCGCCGTCGACAAGCTGAACCTGAAGGTTCACCACGGTGAGATATTCGGGCTCCTCGGCCCCAACGGCGCCGGCAAGACGACGACCGCGGGCATCTTGACGACGCGTGTGATACCGACCTCCGGGCACGCGTACATCTCGGGCATCGACGTGAAGAAGCATCCGGCGCTGGTGAAGCAGCTCTCGGGCATCGTCTCCCAGCAGAACACCCTCGACCGTCAATTGACGGTCTGGGAGAACCTGTACTTCCACGGACGTCTCTTCGGGATCAACGCCAAGGAGTCGCGACGTCGCTCCGACGAACTGCTCGAGCGATTCTCGCTCTCGAAGTGGTCGAAGGCGTCGATCTACGCACTCTCCGGTGGTATGGCGCAGCGTCTCATGGTGGCGCGCGCGATCTTCCACAATCCCGCCGTCTTGTTCATGGACGAACCGACGGCGGGACTCGATCCGCAGAGCCGTCTCGTGCTCTGGGATCTCCTCACCGAGTTGAACCACGCCGGTCAGACCGTCGTGCTGACGACGCACTACATGGAAGAGGCCGATCAACTCTGTGATCGAGTGGCGATCATGGACCACGGAAAGATCCTCGCGCTCGACACACCGGCGAATCTGAAGAAGAGCACCGGCGCCGACACGATCGTCACCATCAAGGTCGCTGCCAGCGCGGAGCACCTGGCCGAGAGCCTGCAACGAGACATCGACGCCATCGTGTCCGCCCGCGTGCAGGAGAACTCGCTGATCATCCAGATGCGAAGCACCGAGCGGTTGGTTCCGCGACTCGTCGATTCCGCCGAAGCGGCGAACGTCGAGATCCTCGACTTGGCGGTCGCCGAGCCGACGCTCGAGACCGTGTTCATCAATCTGACGGGCAAGGAGCTGCGCGACGCATGACAACGAACACCACCTTTTCGGTCAACCCCACGCGCAGCGCCTTCGACGCCAGTCGCACGGCGATGAAGGCGTTGATCCTGCGCGACCTCGTGGTGGTCTGGAAGACCAAGCGCGAGTTCGTACTCCGCACGTTGATCCAGCCGTTCCTCCTTT
This sequence comes from uncultured Acidimicrobiaceae bacterium, assembly GCA_963802735.1. GTDB lineage: Bacteria > Actinomycetota > Acidimicrobiia > Acidimicrobiales > RAAP-2 > RAAP-2. The sequence goes on from CAWDJY010000004.1 coordinate 12,872, forward strand.
GCTTCGTCTTCCTCTTCGTGTTCCCGAAGATCGGTCAGGCGGTCGGTGGGTCGAACTCCACCGGCGCGGCCGACTTCGCCACGGTGCTGGTGCCGGGTGTCGTCGGCATCTCGGTCATGTTCCAGGGCGTCCAGTCGATCGCGCTCACGATGGCCCAGGAGTTCGGCTTCACCCGAGAGATCGAGGACCGGGTCCAAGCCCCGTGTCCGATCTGGCTCGTCGCGATCTCGAAGGTCCTGTCGGCCACGGTGCAGGGGCTCATCGCCGCGCTGATCGTGTTCCCGATCGCGTCGGTCGTGCACGCCGCCGGGGTCGAGGCCCACATCTCACTGCACTGGCTGATCATCCTCACGTTCGTCCCGATCGCGTGCGTCTCGATGGCCGGCCTCGGTCTCACGTTGGGCACGTCGTTCGAGCCGCGCAACATCGGGCTGATGTTCGGTTTCGTCATCTTGCCGATCACGTTCCTCGGTGGTACGTACTACCCCTGGACCCACTTGGCGCCGGTGAAGATCGGCGGGTTCCACTGGCTCCAGACCCTGGTCTTGATCAATCCATTGGTCTACGTGAACGAAGGCATGCGCGCGGCCTTCACCGAGGCCCCCCACATGCATCTCTACGTCGTCTATCCGGTCATGATCGCCTTCGGTGCGTTCTTCTTGACCCTGGGACTGCGGAACTTTCGACGTCGGGTCCTCTCGTAGCGTTCCTCGCCGAGTGTCGCTCGGGGCACTGAAGGGAAGACCCGAACGGGCTATCGTGACTGCGATATGGTCCTCTCCGATCGCTCCATCAAAGAAGCCATCGCCCAGGGCCGGATCATCATCGATCCGTTGGGTGACGACTGCGTGCAGCCCTCATCGGTGGACCTCCACATCGACCAGTTCTTCCGGGTCTTTCGCAACCACACCCAGCGCGTCATCGACGTGCGTGACGCCCAGGAGGACCTCACCGAGTTGATCGACGTGGGGCCGGACACGCCGATGATCTTGCACCCCGGTGAGTTCATGCTCGGCTCCACGACTGAGCGCATCGCGATCCCCGACGACATCGTCGGACGGCTCGACGGCAAGAGTTCGCTGGGGCGCCTCGGCCTCGTCATCCACTCGACGGCCGGGTTCGTCGACGCCGGATGGGACGGTCACATCACCCTGGAGTTGTCCAACGTCGCGAACCTGCCCATCACGCTCTATCCGGGGATGAAGATCGGCCAGATCAGCTTCTTCCAGATGACGACGCCCGCCGATCGCCCCTACGGGTCCGAGGGCCTCGGCTCGAAGTACACCGGCCAGCGCGGCCCGACGCCGAGCCGGTACTCGGAGAACTTCAAGAAGCAGTGACGACGGACGTGACGAGAGGATCGCAGTGCTAGCTCGAATCATCATCGGCCTCGGGGTGACGCTCATCTTCTTCACCGTCGCCGGTCGCCGCTTCTACTGGCTCTCCAAGCTGATCCGCTCCGGTCAGAGCGCCCCGCGGCGCTGGCAGGGACTGCGCAAGGTCAGCGAGACCGAGGTCGTCGAGGTTGCCGGTCAGAAGAAACTGCTGAAGTGGACGGTGCCGGGGGTGGCGCACTTCTTCACCATGTGGGGATTCACCGTCTTGATGACCACGATCCTCGAGGCCTACGGCTCGCTCTTCAGTCGCAACTTCCATATCCCGCTCATTGGACGCGACAACTGGCTGGCCTTCACCGAGGACTTCTTCGCGACGGCGGTGCTGGTCTCGCTGGTCGTCTTCACCATCATCCGGATCAAGAACGCGCCGTCGCGCAAGGAGCGCGCGTCGCGCTTCTACGGCAGCCACCTGGGAGCGGCGTGGGCGGTCTTGTTCATGATCTCGATGGTGATCATCACGCTCTTGCTCTACCGTGGCGCCCAGATCGACACGGGGCACTTCCCGTTCTCGCACGTTCCGTCACCCTTTGGGTCGCACATCACGGCGCCGACGACGCACCAGCTCGCGTCGTTCGCGTCGCCGTGGGCGTTCGCCAGCACGATCGTCGCCGGTTGGCTCGCCCCGCTGGGGGTCGGCGTCAACTCCGTCCTCGAAGCGGTCTTCTTGCTCCTCAACATCGCGGTGATCGCGGGCTTCCTCGTCTTTGTCTCGTACTCGAAGCACCTGCACATCTTCCTGGCACCGATCAACGTCGGCGTCTCACGGCGTCCGCGGGCCCTCGGTGGTCTCGACAAGACCCCGGACATGGACATGGACAACGTCACCGAGGACACGGTCTTCGGCGCCGGCAAGATGGAGGACTTCACCTGGAAGCAGATGTTGGACTTCGCGACCTGCACCGAGTGCGGGCGCTGCCAATCGGTCTGTCCCGCGTGGACGACCGGCAAGCCCCTCAGCCCCAAGATGCTGATCATGGGTCTTCGCGAGAACATGTTCGCCTCGGCCGATCGGCTGCTCACCGGCGGGTCCAACGCCGAGGTCGCGACGCTCGTGCCGACGACGATCGACCCCGACGTCCTGTGGTCGTGCACGACGTGCGGCAGTTGCGTCGAGCAGTGTCCCGTCGACATCGAGCACGTCGACGCGATCATCGACATGCGCCGTTACGAGGTGATGATGGAGTCGCGCTTCCCGACCGAAGCGGCGCTGCTGTTGCGCAACATGGAGAATCAGGGCGATCCGTGGGGACTGGGTTCGTCCCAGCGCACGAAGTGGCTCGAGGCCCTCGACTTCGAGGTGCCGATCATCGACGGTCCGATCCCCGACGACGTCGAGTACCTCTACTGGGTGGGCTGTGCCGGGTCGCTCGACGAGCGGGGCCGCAAGCAGGCGGTCTCGACGGCGCGGATGCTGCACCGCGCGGGCGTCAAATTCGGCGTCCTGGGACCGCGTGAGTCCTGCACCGGCGACCCGGCGCGGCGCATGGGCAACGAGTACCTCTTCCAGGAGATGGCCAAGGCCAACATCTCGACGTTGCACGACGTGGGCGCCAAGAAGATCGTCGCGAGCTGCCCGCACTGCTTCAACACGATGAAGAACGAGTACCCGGGTCTCGGTGGCGACTTCGAGATGATCCACCACGCCCAACTCTTGAGCCATCTGGTCGCGACCGGCAAACTCGTGCCGGGCGTCGCCTACGAGGGCACGGTGACGTATCACGACCCCTGCTACCTCGGCCGACACAACCGGGTCTTCGACGAGCCGCGCGACGTCCTCGAGGCGATCCCCGGCGTCACGACGGTCGAGATGGGCCGTTGCCGGGAGAAGGGATTCTGCTGCGGGGCCGGCGGGGCGCGCATGTGGATGGAAGAGACGATCGGCAAGCGCGTCAACATGGAACGCACCAACGAGGCGCTGAACACCGGCGCCGACATCATCTCGACGGCCTGTCCGTTCTGCATGATCATGTTGGACGACGCCGTGAAGGCCAACGGCCGCGATGAAGAGGTGTCGGTGATGGACATCGCCCAGGTCGTCGAGCGCTCGTTGCAATCCTGAGAGCGTCTTCAAATCTTCCCTAGTTAACACGGCGGAAACCCGTTGCTAACGGTTTCGAAACGCTCGGTTGGGACACTGGTGCCATCAACTTGAGGTCAGCGTCGCCCTCTCCTAGTAACCCGAGGAGTGGACGTGCTCTCAGCAGTGAACATCCCGTATCCCCATTGGCTGAATCCCGCTGACAATACGTGGCAGCTCACGGCCGCCACCTTGGTCGGTCTGATGAGCCTGCCGGGCCTCGCCGTCTTGTACGGCGGGCTCGTGCGAAAGAAGTGGATCGTCAACACGATGTTGATGGTCTTCTCGGGCTTCTCGATCACCCTCATCGTGTGGATGCTCTGGGGCTACAACCTGGCCTTCGGACCGCTCTCGCACTTCGGTGCGACGGGGTCGTTCTGGAGCGGGTTCATCGGCCACTTCACGCCGCTCGCCACCGCGAGCTCCGAACAGGGACAGGCGGTCTCGGGCGCGAATACCCTGATCCCCTTCCACTTCCCGACCGCGACGCTGGCGTACTTCCAGTTCGTCTTCGCCGCGATCACGCCACTCTTGTTCGTCGGGGCGTTCGTCGGGCGCCTCAAGTTCAAGGCGTGGCTCTTGATCGTGCCGCTGTGGATCACGTGCGTCTACTGCGTCAACGCGGCCCTTCTCTGGGGTGGTGGGTTCTTCGCGCAAAAGGGCGCGGTCGACTTCTCCGGTGGCTACGTCATCCACCTCTCGGCCGGCGTCGCGGCCTTCACCGGCGCGGCGATCCTCGGCCCGCGTCGCTGGCAGGACCGCGAGAACGCGTTCCCCAGCAACCTGATGATGGTCGCCGTCGGCGCGGGCATCATCTGGCTCGGCTGGAACGGCTTCAACGGCGGCGACCCCTTCTACGCCGGTGCCAGTGCCGCCTCCGCGGTGCTCAACACCAACGTGGCCACCGCGGTCGGGGTGATCACGTGGCTGCTCTGGGACATGTTCCTCTCCAAGCAGAAGAAGCCCACGTTCCTCGGCGCCATCAACGGCATGCTGTGCGGACTCGTGGCGATCACCCCGAGCGCCGGTTTCGTGAACGGCACGGGCGCGATATTCGTAGGACTCATCTCGTCGATCGGTCGTGTGGTTCCTGTGGAACTACCTCTCGAAGGTCCGTCCCTTCTCCAAGGTGGACGACGCCCTCGGCGTGGTCTACACCCACGGCTTCGCCGGTCTCATCGGGGGACTGTTGGTCGGGGTGCTCGCGGACCCGCACATGATCGAGTATGGCGTGTCCGGCGCGCACTACAAGGGCCCGGGCGGCTTCTCGGTCGCCGGCTGGTTCTACGGACACTCGTTCCACCAACTCTGGGAACAGTTCCTGGCGGCCTGCTGGATCATCTGTTGGACCGCCACGGCGACGGCCATCATCTTCTACGTTGTGAAGTGGGTCCTCGGAGGACTTCGAGAGGATGAAGAGACGCTGCGCATCGGTGACGTCGCGATCCACGAGGAAGAGGCCTACCCGGAGCCGACCTTCGGTGAGCCGATCGACTCGCCCAGCCACCTACACACCGACAACGTCTAAGGAGAGACAATGAAGCTAGTCACCGCGGTCGTCAAGCCGTTCAAGCTCGACGAGGTCAAGACCGCAGTCAAGGACGTCGGTATCACGGGAATGACCGTCACCCAAGCCCGAGGTTTCGGCCACGCCGGGGGTCACATCGAGATCTATCGAGGCAAGGAGTACGAGTTCGACTTCGTGGACAAGATCCGCGTCGAGATCATCTGCACCGACGAACTCGTCGACACGCTGATCGACGCGATCGTCCAGGCCGCGCGCACCGATACCATCGGTGACGGCGTGGCGTGGGTCACCGACATCGAACACGTGGTGCGCATCCGCACCAACGAACGCGGTCCCTCGGCGCTCTAGTTAGCCGGCCTGGCGCGCGACGGCTTCGGCCGCAGCCGCCGCGGCTGCGGGGTCGCCGAGGTAGCGCGCCGAGAGGATGTTGAGTCCGTCGTCCAGTGTGATCCGGTACGGGATGCCCGTCGGGATCTCCAGCGCGGCGATCTCCTCCTCGGGGATGTTCTGGAGGACCATGCGCAGGGCCCGCAGCGAGTTGCCGTGGGCCACGACGATGACCGCGCCACCGCGCACGGCCTCGGCGCGCAGGTCCTCGATGATCACGTCGGCGAAATACGGCGTGACCCGCGCGACGACGTCCTTCAGACACTCCGTCGCCGGGATGAACTCGGCCGGTACGTCGCGGTAGCGCGGGTCCGTCAGACTGCTGCGCGGGTCGCCGTCGGGCATGCGCGGTGGGGGCACGTCGTAGGAGCGGCGCCAGAGCGTGACCTGCTCGATGCCGAACTGGTCGGCGGTCTCCCTCTTGTCCTTGCCCGTGAGGTCGCCGTAGTGGCGCTCGTTGAGCCGCCAGTTGCGCCGTACGGGGAGCCAGGAACGCCCGGCGGCGTGCAGCGTGATCTCGGCGGTGCGGATCGCCCTCGTGAGGACCGAGGTGTGCAGGACCCGCAGGTCCAGGTCGGTCTCTTCGGCCAACAGTTCACCGGCGCTTCGCGCCTCGGCCTCGCCCAGGGGGGTGAGGTCGACGTCGGTCCAGCCGGTAAACAGATTCAGCTCGTTCCACGCGGATTGGCCGTGGCGAAGGAGTATGAGGTCGGGCACGAAAACAGCGTACCTCGCGATTTCGCGACACCAATTGGGCGGTTCTCCTCTTGCTGAAGTCCTTGTTTTCATGCAGTTTCCTAAACATGTCATAAGACCGCTATATTTTCTTGACAAGTTAAGACTCAACTATGTACACTGGTTGCAGTGAGTTCTGACGCTCCGGAAGGGCCGGGGAGGAAGACGACGAATCAAGGAGATTTTCATGGCTAAGGCAGTCGGCATCGACCTGGGAACCACCAACTCGGTGGTCAGTGTCCTCGAGGCGGGCGAACCCGTCGTCATCCCCAACGCTGAAGGTGGGCGCACCACGCCGTCCGTGGTCGGATTCTCAAAGACCGGCGAAGTGCTGGTCGGCGAGGTCGCGAAGCGCCAGGCGATCACGAACCCCGAGCGCACGATCCGCTCGGTGAAGCGCCACATGGGCGAGAACTGGTCCGTCGACATCGACGGCACCAAGTACACGGCCCAGGAGATCTCGGCGCGCATCTTGCAGAAGCTGAAGCGCGACGCGGAGGCCTACCTCGGTGACAGCGTCACCCAGGCGGTCATCACCGTGCCGGCGTACTTCAACGACGCCCAGCGCACCGCGACCAAAGAGGCTGGCCAGATCGCCGGACTCGAGGTCCTGCGCATCGTGAACGAACCGACCGCCGCGGCGCTGGCCTACGGCCTCGACAAGGCGGGTCAGGAGCAGACCGTGTTGGTCTTCGACCTCGGTGGTGGCACCTTCGACGTCTCGGTCCTCGACATCGCCGACGGCGTCTTCGAAGTGAAGTCGACCCACGGCGACACCCACCTCGGTGGTGACGACTGGGACGACGCGGTCATGGAGTGGCTCGTCAAGACCTTCAAGGACACCGAAGGCGTCGACCTCTCGGCCGACAAGATGGCCGTGCAGCGTCTCAAGGAGGCCGCGGAGAAGGCGAAGATCGAACTCTCGGCCGTCCAGGACACGACCGTCAACCTGCCGTTCATCACGGCGACGGCCGACGGTCCCAAGCACCTCGACATCAAGCTCAGCCGGGCGAAGTTCAACGAACTGACCTCGCACCTGGTGGACCGGTGCCGCAAGCCGTTCGACCAGGCGATCAAGGACGCCGGTTTGACCCTCGACAAGATCAACCACGTCATCATGGTCGGCGGCTCCACCCGGATCCCCGCCGTCCAGGAGCTGGTCACCAAGGTCACCGGCAAGGAGCCCAACAAGAGCGTGAACCCGGACGAAGTGGTCGCCATCGGCGCCGCGGTCCAGGCCGGCGTCTTGAAGGGCGACGTGAAGGACATCCTCTTGCTCGACGTGACCCCGCTGTCCCTCGGCATCGAGACCAAGGGTGGCGTCATGACCAAGATCATCGAACGCAACACCACGATCCCCACGAAGAAGTCCCAGACCTTCACCACGGCCGACGACAACCAGCCCTCGGTCGAGGTCCACGTGCTCCAGGGTGAGCGTGAGATGGCGTCCTACAACCAGACGCTGGGCAAGTTCCAGCTCGTCGGGATCCCCCCGGCGCCGCGCGGCATGCCCCAGATCGAGGTCACGTTCGACATCGACGCCAACGGCATCGTGCACGTCTCGGCGAAGGACCAGGCGACGGGCGCGACCCAGTCGATGACCATCACCGGCGGCTCCTCGCTCTCCAAGGAGGAGATCGACCGCATGGTGCGCGACGCCGAGGCCCACGCCGAGGACGACCGTCAACGTCGGGCCGAGGCCGAGGTCCGCAACAACGCCGACGGCCTGGTGTACCAGACCGAGAAGTTGCTCAAGGACCAGGCCGAGAAGTTCCAGGGTTCCGAGCGCGACGACGTCGAGGGCGCCCTGGCCGCGTTGAAGGAGGCCCTGAACGGCACCGACATCGAGGCCATCAAGGACGCGACCGAGAAGCTGCTCACTACGAGCCAGGGTTTCAGCCAGCGCCTGTACGAAGAGGCCGCGAAGGCGAACGCCTCGGAGCCGTCGGCGCCGCAGGGCAATGACGACGACATCGTCGACGCCGAAATCGTTGACTAACCATGAGCGACAACGTGGTGGAGAACGACACCGTGACGGCGCCTGAGGACGCCGTCACGGCGGTCGTGGACGAACGATTCGACGCCGAGCGCCAGCGCGACGAGTACCTCGACGCGCTCCAGCGTCTCCAGGCCGACTTCGAGAACTACCGAAAGCGAGTGGCACGCTCGTCCCTCGACGCCGCCGACCGCGCCGCCGGCGAGGTCGTGGTGAAGATGCTGCCGGTCCTGGACGCCTTCGACCTCGCGGCCCAGCACTTCTTGAGTGCCCCGTCCGAAGAGGCCGAGGCCCTCGATCAGGCGCGCGGGCTCTTGCTCGACGCGCTGGCCAAGGAGGGACTCGAACGCATCGACGCCGTCGGCGTCGAGTTCAACCCGCAGGTGCACGACGCCGTCGCCCACGTCGAGGGCGAGGACGGCCCCGTGGTCGAAGCGGTCCTGCGCGCCGGGTACCGCTGGAGGGGTTCGGTCCTACGTCCCGCGATGGTGAAAGTTCGAGGCTGACTCGATGGTCGAACGTGAATGGTTCGACAAGGACTACTACAAGGTCCTGGGACTGACGTCGAGCGCCACCGAGAAAGAGATCACGCGGGCCTATCGCAAGCTCGCGAAATCGTCGCACCCCGACACGAATCCCGGATCCGAGGAGAAGTTCAAAGAGGTCTCCGTCGCCTACGACGTGCTCGGGGACAAAGAGAAGCGCAAGGAGTACGACGAGGTCCGTCGGCTCGGACCGGCCGCGGCCGGCTTCGGGGGCCAAGGCGGCCAACCCGGCGGCTTCAACTTCCAGACCGGCGACTTCGGCGACCTCGGCGACATATTCGGCGGGCTCTTCGGTGGCGCCCGGCGCCAGCGCGCCCAACGCGGCGCCGACCTCGAGACCGCGCTGCACCTGGGGTTCCGTGACGCCGTCGTCGGCGTGACGACCTCGGTCAACCTGCCGAGCAACGAGGCGTGCCACACCTGCAAGGGGAGTGGCGCCGCGCCCGGTACCGGCTTCGTCACCTGCGAACGCTGCGGCGGCCGCGGTGTCTTGAACGACGACCAGGGCCCCTTCGCGATGTCCAGCGTCTGTCCGGTCTGCCAGGGCCGCGGCGGACGGATCGTCACGCCCTGCGCGACCTGTCACGGCACCGGGCGAGAGCCGTCCTCGCGCAAGGTGAACGTGCGCATCCCGGCCGGTGTGAACGACGGCCAGCGCATCAAGATCAAGGGCAAGGGCAACCCCGGCACCCAGGGCGGACCGCCCGGGGACCTCTTCGTGGACGTCCACGTGTCGCCCGACGCGCGCTTCGACCGCCGCGGTCGCCACGTCACGACCAGCGTCAACGTGCCCCTCACGGCGGCCATGCTCGGCACGACGGTCGAGGTCCCGACGTTGGACGAGCCGGTGACCCTCAAGGTGCCCGCCGGCACGCAGCCGTCGACGACCATGCGCGTACGCGGTCGCGGCGTGCCCGCCAGCGGCAAGCACGCCGCCGGCGACCTCCTGGTCACGGTCAACGTGACGATCCCCAAGAAGCTCAACAAGGAACAAAAGTCGGCCGTCGAGAAACTGGCCGTCGCGCTGAAAGAAGAGGTGCCGCATGACTGAACGCCAGCAGCAACACGCCGTCTACGTGATCTCGGTGTTCGCCGAGCTGGCCGGCGTGCACCCCCAGACGCTGCGCAACTACGAGCGCGGCGGCCTCTTGAACCCGCAGCGCACGAGCGGTGGTTCGCGGCGCTTCTCCGACGCGGACCTGACGGCCCTTCGCCGTATCCAGGAGCTGACCAACGAGGGCGTCAACCTAGAGGGCGTGAAGAAGATCCTGCGACTCGAGTCCGAGCTCAGTGAGCTCCGCGCGCGACTCGCCAGCGCGCTCGACCAGGCGCGTTCGAGTGTCGAAGAGGCGCACCGTCAACACCGGCGCGACCTCGTGCCGATCCAGAACACGATCGCTGAGTTCATCGAGGCCCGACGTCGAATTCGAGAGACGCCCTAGGTCGCTCGACCGTTGCTGACGGATCACGCGTCGAGTCCGTCACGCCGTTCGAGGAACGGGCGACCAAAATCAATCAACTAGACTTTGCGTGCAACGAGGCCGACTCGGAGGAGCCCAGTGCCCGCAACGGTGGTCGTCGGAACCCAGTGGGGTGACGAAGGTAAAGGGAAGTTGACCGACCTCATGTCTCGTGACATGGATATGGCGGTGCGTTACCAGGGTGGCCACAACGCCGGTCACCGGATCGTCGTCGACGGCGAGGCCTTCGCGCTGCAACTCGTGCCCTCGGGCGTGCTGTACCCCACGATCACGCCGGTCATCGGCAACGGCGTCGTGGTCGACCCCGCCGTGCTGCTCGCCGAATTGGACACGCTGAGCGCGAAGGACGTCGACGTCTCGCGACTCATCGTCTCGGGTAACGCGCACCTGATAATGCCGTACCACCAGGAGTTGGACCGCCTGACCGAGCGCTTCCTCGGCAAGAACGCGCTCGGCACGACCAAGCGCGGCATCGGTCCGGCCTACGCCGACAAGTCCTCGCGCGTCGGACTTCGCGTGCAGGACCTCTTGGACGCGAAAATCTTCCGTCAGAAGCTCGACGTGGTGCTGCACGAGAAGAACCTCATCCTCACCAAGATCTACAACCGACCCGCCATCAAGGCGACGACGATCGCCGAGAAGTACCTCGACGAGTTCGCGCCCCGGCTGGCGCCCATGATCGGCGACACCGTCGCCGTCGTGCACGACGCGCTCGACCGCGGCGAGCGGATCCTCCTCGAGGGCGCCCAGGCGACGTTCCTCGACCTCGACCACGGGACCTATCCCTTCGTGACCTCCTCCAACCCCGTCGCCGGCGGCGCCTGCACCGGCTCCGGTCTCGGCCCGCGCGACATCACGTCGATCGTCGGCATCGCCAAGGCCTACGTCACGCGCGTCGGTGCCGGTCCCTTCCCGACCGAGGTCGACGGCGAGATCGGGGAGTCGCTCGTCGAGCGCGGGCACGAGTTCGGGACCAACACCGGCCGGCGCCGCCGCGTCGGATGGTTCGACGCCGTCATGGCCCGCCAGGCGGCGCGGCTGAACTCGCTCACCGAGATCGCCCTCACCAAGCTCGACGTCCTCGACAGTTTCGACGAGATCCAGGTCTGCGTCGGCTACGAGGCCGACGGGATGCGCTACGACTACCCGCCGTACCACCAGTCGGTGCTGCACGAGGTCACGCCGATCTACGAGGTCCTGCCCGGCTGGAAGACCGACATCACCGCGTCGACGAAGTACGCACAGTTGCCGGCCGCGGCCAAGAGTTACGTCAAGTTCCTGGAGCAGACCACGGGCGTCACCATCTCGGTGGTCGGCGTGGGTCCGGGCCGAGAGCAGTTCGTTCGACCCTCGTGAGGAGCAGTGTCGTCATCGGCTCGGGCGCGCGCGAACACGCCCTGGCCTGGTCGCTCGCCAAGAGTTCAGAGGTCGTGGTCACGCCCGGGAACCCTGGCATCGCGGCCCACGGCATCACGTGCGCGGCGACGCCGGCGACCGAACTCGACGCCGACCTCTTCGTCATCGGCCCCGACCAACCGGTCGTCGACGGACTGGCCGACCAGTTGCGCGCGCAGGGCAAGACGGTCGTCGGTCCCGGCGCCGACGGCGCTCGCCTCGAAGGTTCCAAGGCGTACCTGAAGGAGTTCCTCGCCAGCGCCAACGTCCCGACCGCGGCCTACGGCGTCTTCGACGACGAGGGCGCGGCGCTGTCGTTCCTGGCCACCATGACGCCACCGTACGTGATCAAGACCGACGGGCTCGCCGCGGGCAAGGGCGTGCTCGTCACCGCGGACCTCGACGAGGCGCGCAACGACGTCCGCGAGAAACTCAGCGGACGCGCCTTCGGGGGTGCCGGTGCGACGGTGGTGATCGAAGAGGGCCTCGACGGACCGGAGTGCTCCTTGATGGTCCTTTGTGACGGCACGCGCGTGACGTGCCTCGCACCCTCCCAGGACTTCAAGCGGCTGGGCGACGGCGACGCCGGACTCAACACCGGGGGGATGGGTGCGTACGCGCCGATGACCTCGCTCACGCCCGACGAGCTCGACGACGTCATGGAGCGCATCGTGGCACCCACCGTGCGCGAACTCCGGCGACGAGACATCGACTACCGCGGCGTCCTCTACGCCGGGATCATGTTGACCTCGACGGGCCCGAAGATCCTCGAGTACAACGCGCGCTTCGGTGATCCCGAGACCCAGGTCCTGGTCCCCCTCTACGGTGACGACTTCTTCGACCTCTTGCTCCAGGTCGGCGAGGGTCGCCTGGAGGCCGCCGGACCGGACGCGAGCGGCGCCGCGGTGACCGTGATCCTCGCCTCTCACGGCTACCCGCAGTCGCCGCGCAGGGGCGACGTCATCAGTGGCCTCGGGGTCGACGGGCAACTCGCGGCGCCCGTCGACGGCGTGACGATTTTTCACGCCGGCACGGCGCTCGACGCCGACGGGCGCTTCGTGACCGCCGGCGGTCGCGTAGTGGCCGTGACCGGTGTCGCCGAGACCGTGGTCGACGCGCGACGTCGCGCCTACGACGCGGCGGCGCTCATAACCTTTGAGGGGAGGGTGATGCGCAGCGACATCGCCCTTTCCGTGGCCTAGAGGAGACCGATGATTCCGAGGTATTCCCCCCAGGACGTGGCCGAACTCTTCAGCGACGCGCATCGCTTCGACACGATGCTCGAGGTCGAACTTCTGGCCGCCGAGGGACTGGCCGAGTCTGGCGCCCTGCCGCACACCGACGTCGTGAAACTACGACAACGTCGACCGGTGATCGACGACGACTTCGTGGCCGCGGTCGAAGAACGCGAAGCGGTCACCAACCACGACACGGCGGCCTTCGTCGACGTCGTGCAGTCCCGCATCGGGATGCCCGAAGGCGCGTGGATCCACTACGGCTTGACGTCTTCGGACGTCGTCGACACCGCGCTCTGCTCCAACCTCACCCAGGCGATGGACATCGTGCTCACCGAGGCGATCGCCCTGCGCGACGCGCTCACTCGACGGGCCGTCGAATCGATCGACCTACCCATCACCGGTCGCACCCACGGTCAGCACGCCGAACCGACGACGTACGGCGCGAAGTTCGCCCTCTTTGCGCTGCAGGTCCAACGCGACGTCGAGCGCGCGCAACACGCGCGAACGGCCATCGCGGTCGGCAAACTCTCCGGCGCGGTGGGCACGTATTCGAACATCGACCCCGCGGTCGAGGCGTACGTCTGCGCACGACTCGGACTGGTGCCGGTCCCGGCGACCCAGGTCATCGCGCGTGACCGACACGCCGAGGTGCTCTACGCCTGCGCGTCACTGGGGACCGCGATCGAGCAGTTCGCGCTCGAGGTGCGCCACCTCGCGCGCACCGAGGTCGGCGAGGCCGAAGAGCCGTTCACGATCGGCCAGAAGGGTTCGTCGTCGATGCCGCACAAGCGCAATCCGGTGCTCTCGGAACGACTGTGCGGGCTCGCGCGCGTGCTGCGGGGCTACCTGCAGGCCGGCCTCGAGGACGTGGCGCTCTGGCACGAGCGCGATATCTCGCACTCCAGTGTCGAACGAATCGTCTTGCCCGACGCCCTGGCGCTCACGGTGTACATGCTGCGCAAGGCCACCGGACTCGCCAACGGCTTGGTGCTGCATCCGGAACGGGCCCTCGAGAACCTCACGACCGGCTCGCTCGGGCTCGTCTTCTCCCAGTCGGTCCTCACCGCACTCGTCGACGCCGGAGTGTCGCGTGACGACGCGTACCGCGTCGTGCAGGCCGCCGCTCGACGCGCGAGCGACGAACGTCGGAGCTTTCGTGAGGTCATCGAAGAGGACGACGACATAACCTTGAGCAATGACGCGTTGGCGAAGGCCTTCGACACGGATCGGTTGTTGACCAACCGCGGGCGTTTCCTCGAGGCACTGACGTGGCGCTCGTGAGCGAGCTCGGTCTGACGCCGATCTACACCGGAAAGGTGCGCGACCTCTACGAGGTGGACGAGCGGCACCTCTTGCTGGTCGCCTCGGATCGACTCAGCGCCTTCGACGTCGTCATGACCGAACCGATCCCCGAGAAGGGTCGCGTCCTCACCGGGATCACTGACTATTGGATCCGCGAATTCGGTGACGCGGTGCCCTCGTCACTGGTCAGTTGCGATCCCGCGGTCATCGAGACCTCGGTGCCGGGGTTCCTCGGTCACACCGACTGGCACGGCCGAGCGATGCTGGTGCGAAAGGCGGAGATGCTGCCGCTCGAGTGCATCGTGCGGGGCCGACTGGCCGGTTCGGCGCACCACGAGTACGTGACTCGCGGAACCGTGAACGAGATGATCGTGCCCACCGGACTGCGGTTGACGGACGCGTTCGCCGAGCCGATGTTCACGCCGTCGACCAAGGCCGCGTCCGGCCACGACGTCAACATCAGCGTCGAGCGCGCGTCCCTGTTGGTCGGTGTCGAGAAGGTGCATCAGGCCCAGACCCTGTGCGTGGACCTCTTCACGCGCGCCGCCGCCGCGCTCGCGACGAAGGGCCTGATCCTGGCCGACACGAAGTTCGAGCTCGGCTTCGTGGACGGCGAACTGGTGCTCTGCGACGAGGTAATCACGCCCGATTCGTCGCGCATATGGTCCGCCGACGCGGTTCGATCCGGCGAGACGCCGCCGTCGTTCGACAAGCAGCCGTTTCGCGATTGGCTCGACGCGCAGTCGTGGGACCGCACGCCGCCGCCGCCGAAGGTGCCCGATGACGTGGTGGCGACGACGTCCGCTCGCTACCTCGACGCGTACGAGCGTGTGACCGGGACCTCGATTGATGACTGGTACGGTGCTTCGTCATGAACTACTTCGTGATCGTCGACGTGACGTTGCGAAGGGGGATCGCCGATCCCGAGGGTTCGACCATCGAGCGCGCCCTGCCGGCCCTGGGATTCACGGGCGTCACGAACGTGCACGCGGGCAAGTCCTTCCGCTTCGACGTCGAGGCGGAGAGTGAGTCGGCCGCCCTGGAGAAAGCCTCGGCGTTGGCGCAGCGACTGCTGTCGAACCCGGTGATCGAGGACGCCAGAGCCCGGATCGGAGAGAGGTAGCCCGTGTCGCGTATCGGTGTCGTCGTCTTTCCCGGTTCCAACTGTGAGTACGACGCGGCCGCGGCCGTCGAACGCCTCGGTGATCACGCCGAGTTCGTGTGGCACACGCGCACGGAGCTCGACGGGCTGGACGGCGTGATCCTGCCCGGGGGCTTCGCGCACGGGGACTACCTGCGCCCCGGCGCGCTCGCGCGTTTCTCGCCCGTGATGAGCGCGGTCGAGCGCTTCGCCGCCGACGGCGGACCGGTGCTCGGCATTTGCAACGGCTTCCAGGTCCTCGTCGAGGCCGGGCTGCTGCCCGGCGCCCTGCAGAAGAATCGTGGCCTCACGTTCCTCTGTCAGCCCACGACGCTCGTCGTCACCTCGACCTCCTCGGTGCTGACGCGCCTGGCGAGCGTCGGTCAGGAACTGGTCGTTCCCATCAACCACTTCTCCGGCTCCTACACCTGCGATGACGCCACGCACGACGAACTCGTTGCCCACGGTCAGATCGTGCTGCGCTACAAGGACAACCCCAACGGATCGCGCGACGAAATCGCGGGCGTGACCAATCTCGCGGGCAACGTCGTCGGCTTGATGCCGCACCCGGAGCGCGCGATGTCAACGCTGCTCGGCAGTGCCGACGGCGTCGTGCTGTTCGAAAGCTTCCTCGGCGTGCGGGTCGATGAGCCCGCCCTCGCGCGTTGAGGCACCGAGTGGTCAGCGTGGTGTTCTCGTGAGTAGCCCGCTGCCCCTGCACCGCGCGCTCGGCCTCACCGACGCCGAGCTCGACGAGATCCGCGGGGTGCTCGGACGCGAGCCGAACTCGCTGGAGCTCGCGCTCTACGGCGTGATGTGGAGCGAGCACTGTTCCTACAAGTCGTCGCGGATCCACCTGAAGCGTCTCCCGACCGAGGCGCCACACGTGCTCGTCGGTCCGGGGGAGAACGCCGGGGTCATCGACGCGGGCGACGGCATCGCCGTGGCGATCCGCATTGAGAGTCACAATCACCCGTCCGCCATCGAGCCCTATCAGGGCGCCGCGACCGGGGTGGGGGGCATCTTGCGCGACGTCTTCACCATGGGCGCGCGACCGCTCGCCGTCATGGACCCGCTGTTCTTCGGGGAGTTGAGCGACGCCCGTCAACGATGGTTGGTCGAGGGTGTCGTCTCGGGCATCTCGGGTTACGGCAACTCCGTCGGCGTACCGACGATCGGCGGCGAGTTGACCTTCGACGACTGTTACGCGGCCAACCCCCTCGTGAACGTGCTGTGCTGCGGGGCCCTGCCGACCGAACGGCTGGTCCTCGGGGTCGCTTCGGGCGTCGGCAACCTCGCGGTGCTGCTCGGCTCGTCGACCGGGCGCGACGGGATCGGCGGGGTGTCGGTGTTGGCCTCGGCCGGCTTCGACGGCGCCGACGGCGCCGAATCGCTCGACGACGCCAAGCGTCCCAGTGTGCAGGTCGGCGACCCCTACGAGGAGAAGCGTCTCATCGAGGCCTGCCTGGCGCTGCTCGATGACCGACTGGTGGTGGGTATCCAGGACCTCGGTGGTGCGGGCATCGTCTGTGCGACGAGTGAGACCGCGGCGCGCGGTGGTGTGGGCATGGACGTGGACGTGACGGCCATCCCGCTGCGCGAAACGGGGATGGCGCCCTTCGAGGTCATGACGTCCGAGAGCCAAGAACGGATGCTGGCGATCATCACGCCCGAGAACTGGGGCGCCGTCAAGGAGCTCTGCGACAAGTGGGAGGTGCGCGCGACGGTCGTGGGCCACGTCGTCGAGCCCACGACCGACGCGCGCGGCCGCGCGGTCGCGATGCTGCGCGTGCGTGACGGATTCGACGGCGAGGTGCTCGCCGAGGTCCCCGCCAGCTCGCTGGCCGATGAGGCACCTCTGTACGATCGCCCGATGGCGCGTCCCGCCGACCTGGACGCGATCATCGCCGACGACCCGAGCGACGACGAGCCGGTCGGGTCGCCGAACGCCGACCTGTTGGACCTCTTGGTCGATCCGGCGTGGGTCTATCGCCAGTACGACTCGATGCTCTTCTTGAACACGGTCGTCGGCCCCGGCCGCGACGCCGCGTTGTTGCGCCTCGCCGGCCCGGGACTGCCGCACTCCGAACGCGGCATCGCCCTCTCGACCGACTCCAATCCGCGCTGGTGCGCCCTGGACCCTCGTGCCGGGACCGCCTTGACGGTCGCTGAGAGCGTGGCGAACCTGGCCTGTGTCGGGGCGACGGCGAAGGCCGTCGTGAACTGTCTCAACTTCGGCAACCCCGAACACCCCGAGGTGATGTGGCAACTTTCCGAGGCGATCGACGGGATGAGCGAGGCCTGTCAGGGGCTCGGGCTCCCCGTCATCGGTGGCAACGTCTCGCTCTACAACGAGAGCGGCGGTCACGACATCGACCCGACGCCCGTCGTCGGACTGTTGGGCGTGGTCGAGTCGCTCGTGGCGCCCCCACCGGGTTGGGGATGGCGCGAGGGCGACGACGTCGTGCTGGTTGGCACCCGTCACGCCAACTCGCACTACCGATTCCCACTCGGGGGAACCCGCTGGGCGACCCGGCGCGGTCGCCGCGGTGGTCACGTCGCGCATTTCGACGCCGAGACGCTGTCCGCGGCGATCGACTTCGTGGCCGGTGAGGTCGCCGCTATCTGCGCGGGCCGCGCCAGTGATCTCACGGCCGTGCACGACGTCGGCGGCGGCGGACTCGCGACGGCGCTGGCCGAGATGGTCGCCGTGACGCGGCTGGGTGCCGTGATCGACGAACTCGAGAGCCACGCCGAACTGTTCGCCGAGTTTCCCGGTCGCTTCGTCATAGCCACGAACGACGTCGCCGCGTTCGCGACCCGCGCGGAGTTGGCCGGCGTGCCGATGACGCGACTCGGTTCCGTCGGCGGTGCGAACCTGCGAATCGGCTCAATGGTCGATCTCTCGGTCGCGGACGTCGCCGCGACGCGAAGCGGCGCGCTCGAAGCGTCGCTCGCCGCGGTCGGCTAGCGCGCCGCCTTCAGTTCGTCGAGCACCTCGTCGGGCACGCGTAGGTCGCCGGTTCGCCCGAATCCCAGTTGGACGTCGCTCTTGTAGGTGCCGTGATAGTCCGACCCGCCCGTCGGGATCATCCCCGCGTCCCTCGTGAGCTTCACCATCAGGGCCCGGATCCCGGTGCTCGTGCCGCCGTAGTACGCCTCGACGCCCGCGAACCCGCGTTCACGAAGTGAGGCCATCACTCGCGGCATGGTCGTCTCGATCGAGGTCGGGTTGATCTCGTCGACGTAGTTGACCAGCGGGTGGGCGATCGAGAAGACCGTGCCGGAACCCCTCGCCGCCTCGACGAACTCCTCTATCGGCATACTCGTCTTGGAGACGTAGGCGGCGCCGTCGGTCCCGAGCCAGTCGGTGAAGATCCGGTTCCAGGTGTCCTCGTTCTGCTCACCGATGAGCTCAGGGTGCAGGTCGATCATGGCCCTCGCGAAGTGCGGGCGCCCGATCGAGTCGACGTTGCCGGTCATCTCGGTCAGGTAGGCGAGCGTCAGGTCTTCGAAGCCCTTCTCCTGGAGGAGCGTCACCAACTGATGGTTGCGGCTGTCGCGGTCGTGGCGCAGCGACGCCAGCTTCTGCTGGAGCGGATGTTCGGCGTCCAGCGGCAAGAAGTACGCGAGCACGTGGACGTTGCGCGGCTTGGCGACGCCGTCGCGCAGTCGAGGGAACTCCGTGTCGCGCAGCGACACCTCGACGCCGGTCACCAGCTCCAGCCCGAGACGGGCGCACGCGGCGGCCATCTCGGCGTGACTCAGCGTCGTGTCGTGGTCGGTCAAGGAGATCGCCGAAATACCCAGATCGTGTGCCTTTTCGGCCAACTGCGTCGGCGTGTCCGAACCGTCGGAGAACGAGGAGTGGGTGTGGAGATCGAGCACCCCGAAAGCGTACAGAGGTCGAATGGGGGTGGGTGATTGTGCGACAATGTCTTAGTGCCTTCTGAGATGAAAATTCGAACCGGAGAGGGCGCGTGAAAGAAGCCTGCGGCGTCGTGGGGATCGTCGCCCCCGGTCGCAGCGTTTCGCACCTCTGTTACGACGCGCTCTACGCGCTCCAACACCGCGGTCAAGAGTCGGCGGGTATGGCGACCTTCAACAACCACCAGATCACGGTCGTCAAGGACAACGGACTGGTGAGTCACGTCTTCGCCGAGACGACGTTGCGGGCGCTGGCCGGTGATTTCGTGATCGGCCACACGCGCTATTCGACGTCGGGTTCGGCCAACTGGACCGCGGCGCAGCCGGTCTACCGTTCGGCCGGCACGTCGGGATTCGCCATCGCGCACAACGGCAACCTGACGAACACCACGGCGCTCGCCGAAGAGGCCGGCATCCAGTTCACCTCGATGCTCTCGGATTCGGACCTCGTCGCCGAACTGCTCGCGCGCGAAGTCGAGTCGGGCATCTCGCTCGCCAAGGCGCTCGGCGTGGTCCTGGCGCGAACCGAGGGCGCCTACTCAATGGTGGTGCTCGAGGCCGGCGAGATCCACGCGGTTCGCGACCCGTACGGCTTTCGACCGCTCTGCCTCGGTCGCTTCGGCAGCGAAGCGGAACCGGAGGGATGGATCGTCGCGTCGGAGTCACCCGCGCTCGACGTCGTCGGCGCCACGTTCGTGCGCGAGATCGCGCCCGGTGAGATGGTCACGATCTCGAACAAGGAACTCTCCTCGGTCCAGTTGCTCGACCCGGCCGAGGGCAAACAGAAGCTGTGCATCTTCGAGTTCGTGTACTTCGCACGGCCCGACACGTACCTCATGGGACACCAGGTCCACACGACACGTCGGCGGATGGGCGAACTGCTCGCCGCGCAGTCGCCGGTCGACGGTGACATCGTGATGGGCGTGCCGGACTCCGGCGTGCCGGCCGCCGAGGGCTTCGCCAAGGCGTCCGGCATTCCCTTCGGCTACGGGCTCGTCAAGAATCGCTACATCGGACGGACCTTTATCTCCCCTGATCAGAATCTCCGGGCGGCGACCGTCCGTCGCAAGCTCAACCCGCTGCGCGAGAACATCGAGGGTCAACGACTGATCGTCGTGGACGACTCGATCGTGCGCGGCACGACGACGCGCGAGATCGTGAGGATGCTGCGCGACGCCGGCGCCAAAGAGGTCCACTTGCGGATCTCCTCACCGCCGTTCATGAACCCCTGCTACTACGGCATCGACACGCCCACGCGCGTCGACCTTCTCGCCGCGAACAACACGGTCGCCGAGATGAACGAGTTCATCGGGTCCGACACGCTGGAATTCATCACGCTGGAGAACCTGCGCCGCGCGATCCAACTCGACGGTGAGTGCTGTGACGCCTGCCTCACCGGCTCGTACCCCGCGCCAACACCGGTCGTGTTGGGAACCGCAGGCAGTCGCTGGTGAGCCGGCTGCTCGAACAGCCCGTCAACGGCACGACGTACGCGAGTTCGGGAGTGTCGATCGAGGCGGGTGACGCGGCGGTCGAGCGGATCAAGGGCATCGTCGCGAGCACCACGCGCGCGGAGGTCCTGGGCGGCATCGGTGGTTTCGGCGGACTCTTCGCCCTCGACACCTCGAAGTACACGTCGCCGGTGCTCGTCGCCTCGGCCGACGGCGTCGGCACGAAGTTGGACATCGCGCGTCAGCTCGGGCGCTACGACTCGGTCGGCATCGACCTCGTGGCGATGTTGGTCGACGACCTCGCCTGTGTCGGCGCCGAGCCACTCTTCCTCCTCGACTACGTCGCGGTCGGGAAGCTCGATCCGGCGCGACTCGAAGAGTTGGTCAGCGGGATCGCCGAAGGGTGTCGAATGGCCAATACGGCTCTCCTCGGTGGCGAGACCGCGGAACACGCGGGGGTGATGGCGCCCGACGACCTGGACGTGGCCGGCTTCGCCGTCGGCGTCGTCGAGCGAGGCGAGGAGCTCGGTCCCGCGCGCGTACGCGACGGCGACGTGTTAGTAGGTTTCGCGTCGCCGGGTCTGCGCTCGAACGGCTACTCGTTGGCCCGGCGGGTGCTGGTGAACGACGTCGGCGACCTCAGCGCCCCGGCGTGGGACGGCGCCGACCACAGCCTCGGTGACGAACTGCTCGTGCCCTCGGTGATCTACGCACCGACCATCACGGCGCTGCGAAAGGACCTCGGTGGTGCCGTGCACGCGGCGGCGCACGTCACGGGAGGCGGCATCGTCGGCAACGTCGCGCGAATCCTGACCGACGACCTTGACGCCGTGATCGACATGGACAGCTTTCAAACGCCGGAGATCTTCTTCGAGATCCAGCGTCGCGGTCGCGTGCACGCCGACGAGATGGTCCGCGTCTTCAACTGCGGTCTGGGCATGGTCGTGGCGATCGACGCCAGCGCGGTCGGCGCCGCGATATCGCTGGCGCGCGCCACGGGCGTCGTCGCGATGACGGTCGGGTCGGTGAGGGCCGGATCGGGAGAGGTGGTGTTGACATGAGTGACGCTCGTGAACGGGTCCGGCAACATCTGCTCGAGCACTCGGTGCGACGAGGCGACTTCATCTTGAAGTCCGGTCGTCCGTCGACCTGGTTCATCGACTCCAAGAAGACCGTCTGCGCGCCTGACGTCATGGTCGACCTCGCGACATTGATCCTCGAGCGACTGCCGCCGGACGCCACCGCGATCGGCGGACTCACCATGGGCGCTGACGGCGTCTCGTTCATCACCGCCGGCGTCGGCGCGACTCGCGGGCGGAACCTGAACGCCTTCAGTGTGCGCAAGGAGGTGAAGGATCACGGCGCGGGTGGGCGCATCGCCGGCGTGCTCGAACCGGGAGACCGTGTCGTGATCACCGAGGACACCGTCACGCGCGGTACGAGTCTGCTCGAGGCCGCGCACGTCGTGCGCGACTACGGCGCCGAAGTGATCTTGCTGTTCGCGGTCGTGGACCGCGGTGGCACCGTGCGCGAAATGGCCGCCGACGAGGGCATCGCGTTCGACGCGCTCTTTACCGCGCAGGACCTCGGGTTCAGCAACGAAGAGTCGTAGTCACCGAGCGAGCACCTCGAGTACTCGCTCGCGCCACCTCATTCGCTCTTCGTAGTTCTCAAGCGTGTGACCGAATCGAACAACGACCGCGTCGAGCGCTGGTACGACCGAGATCATCTGACCTTCGTAGCCGTTGGCCCAGTAGGTGCCGTACTCGTCGCCGCTGACCCACCACTGCCACGAGTACAGTCGACCGGTCGACGCCTCAACGCTGAGCGGCACCTGGGCCGTGGCGGCCCACTCACGAGAGATGAGCGGCCGACCGTCCCACTCGCCGCCGCGCAGGTACAGCAGTCCGAACTTCGCGAAGTCCAGCGCGCGCGCGTGCACGAAGCTGGAGGCGACGAAGACCCCGCTCGTGTCGAAGGTCGCGACGGCGCTCTTCATGCCGATCGGTCCGAAGAGCGTTCGTTCGAGATACGCCCGGTACTCGTCGCCGTAGCCGACGAGGTCGGCCACGATCCGACTCAGGACGTTCGTCGTCCCACTCGAGTAGTTGTAGAACGTGCCGGGCTCGTGGGCGAGTGGCAGGGCCGCGGTGAAGGCGGCCATGTCGTCCTTGCCGTCGCCCCAGAGCATCTCGATGGTGTGACTCTCCTGTCCGATGGTGTACTCCTCGACGTAGGCCAGCCCGTCGCGCATGGCGAGGAGGTCACGCACCTGGATCCGGTGGCGCGGATCGGCCTCGTCGCTCCATTCACGCACCGGCGCGAGCTGATCGGGATTGAGTCGCCCTTCGTCGACCAGCGTGCCGACGATCATGTGCAGAATCGACTTGGCCGTCGACCACGAGTGCAGTTGGCTCTCGGCCGTGATCGGCTCCGCGGGCCGGTCGAAGTAGAACTGCTCGCCGCCGTAGCGTTCGCTGAGGACTTTGCCTCCTTGGACGATGACGACCGCGTTGGTGACGGCCAACTCCTCCTCGGTGAACATCTCGTCGACCACGGCGTCGAGCTCGTCTTGATGTTTTGATTCGCCCCGGGGCCACTCGTCGATGGGCCACTCGACGCCTGACGGCTGTTGCGCAAAACGCGGCTGTACCAACGGCAGATGGTCCATGCTCCTCCGATTCCCTGCGAGCATCCTCGCACGCGCGACGCTGTGACACCCCGTCGGTAGGTTCGGCGCATGGCGTCGTCGCGCGAACCAGAGGTCGAGGAGTTCTTCTACCGGTCCGCGACCACCTCGAGCCGCCATCGCAATCGCGTGAGCGCGTACTACGTCCAACGGATGCGCGGTTCGACGGTGGTGGCCCGGATCGAACCGCTGGGGCTCGTGCCGACGTCGATCGGTGACGAACAGCTCGCGATCCAACGACTTCGTCGGAACTTGGTCGTCGCCGGCACGTGGCAGGTGACGCCGAGCGGGCACCACTCGCGGATACGGGTCGCGCCGGCGGCGATCGTGACCACGCAAAAAGTCGCCCCACAGAGCTCGTGAGGAGTCCGTGGGGCGACTTGCTGGTGGTCGAGACCGGCGTCGATCCGGTGACCTCACGCTTTTCAGGCGCGCGCTCTACCGACTGAGCTACTCGACCTCCTCGTCACCCTTTCGGGTGTCGAGCGGACCTGACGGGATTTGAACCCGCGACCTCCGCCTTGACAGGGCGGCGTGCACTCCGAGCTGCACCACAGGTCCTCGGTGTTCCCAAGGTCGAGACCCCGAGACGCGAATCGTAAGTCTATACGGTGTCGACCTCGTACTTTGAGGGCCGTCGCACCGGTGGAACGACGTCGCCCTCCTAGGATTCTCCTCGTGCGATTCGACGATGAGACGAGGACCTCGTGACTCTCGCCCTCGTCTTGCTCGTACTCCTCGCCGGACTCATCCACGCGCTCTGGAACGCACTGGCCAAGGGTATCGCCAGGCAGACGCCGGCGTCGGTGGTCGTGGCGGGCATCGCACTGCCGCGTCTGTCCTAGTGGTTTCGTCGACTCGTCGGTAGGCTCGGCACCACGCGAGCAGGAAGGAACCGCCATGTCGGATCGGGTCGAAGTCGAAACGGTGAGCGTGGGTCACGGGGGCGGACGCGAACTCCTCGCCGATCTCTATCGACCGCCGAGTCCCAACGGCTGCGGCGTGCTGCTCATCTACGGCGGTGGGTTCGTCGAAGGGGACCGGCGACAACTCGCGGGCTACGGCATCGCGCTCGGACGGGTGGGCTACACGTCGCTCGCGTGCGAGTACCGACTCGCGGGCGAGGCGTTGTGGCCCGCGGCGCTCGATGACGTCCACACGGCGTTCGAGTACTTCCACGGCGAAGCGAAGTCGTTGGGCCTCGCCAAATCGAAGATGGCGGTGTCAGGAAACTCTGCCGGGGGATGCCTCTCGCTGTTAGTGGCCGCGACGAGTCCGCTCCCCGTCGCCGCCTCGATCGCCTTCTACGCGCCGGCTGACTTCTTGGGTGAGGACGCCCGGGCGCACGGTTCACCGCAAGGTATGAAGTACTTGCTCGGGGAGGACGTCACGGAGGAACGGCTCCGCGCAATGAGTCCGATCACCTACGCACGGTCCAGCTTTCCGCCGTCGTTGCTCTTGACCGGCAATCGCGACAAGCGCGTCGACTGGAAGGAGAGTCTCCACCTGTGCGAAGCCTTGACGGAGGCGGGCGCGCGCTGCGAACTGCACGTCTTCGACGGGCTCGAACACGCCTTCGATCTGTCACCGGAGTACGGGCGACTCAGCGCGGCGCTGATGACGCGCTTCCTCGACAGCCACGTCCTGTCGTCCAGCTCGAGCGGCGTGATGAGCTGACGTGGCCACTCGAGGCGACGCCCTCGACGACGCAACGTCTGGGGCGAATGTCCGTGTCCGTCAATCGTCCGACAGCACCAGGCAGAACGGGTGGCCCACCGGATCGAGGTACACCCGGAACGTGGTGCCGGGCTGATACTCGTGCTTCGTGGCGCCGACCGCAAGGGCGTGCTCCTCACCTCGGTCAAGGTCGGAGACGAGGAAGTCCAGATGCAGCTGCTGGGGAATCGCTCCCGTGGGCCATGTCGGTGCCACGTAGTTGGGGACTTTCTGGAAGGCGATCGTCGGATGGACGCCGTTGTCGAGTTCGATCCATTCGACTTCCTCGGGCTTGAAATCGCCGAGTGGCTCGACTTCGAGGCCAGTGAGTCGAGAGTAGAAGTTCGCGAGAGCGATCGGATCGGGGCAGTCCAATCCGACCAGTTGGTAGCGGGGTCGCACGTCGGTCATCTGACTCCTTCTTCGTGGGCATGACGGGCTGGAAGCGTCGTGGTCACTCTACCGACGTCGTCGGTGACGTCGGTGTCGAAGGGGTGACGGCTCTACGGGGTCGTGGTGAACTTTCGGGTCGCCTCGGCGTACCAGGCGGCCGACGGCTTGGGGGTGCGCTCGAACGTCGTGCGATCGACGGCGACGATGCCGAACTTCGGTCGGTACCCGAGCGTCCACTCGAAATTGTCGAGCAGCGACCACTGGAAGTAGCCGCGAACGTCGATGCCGTCGGCGATCACGTTGGACAGTCCGGCGAGCGCGCCCGTGAGGTAACGAATCCGCTGTTCGTCGTCGTCGGTGCCGATCCCGTTTTCGGTCACGATGATCGGGACGTCCGCCACCATCGAGGCCGCGCGCCGAATCGTGTACTCGACGCATTCGGGCCAGAAGAGATAGCCCATCTCGGTGAGTTCCCCTTCGGGGTGCGCGATGAATCCGTCTGGCCCGAAGACCCACTTCGTGTAGCACTGCACGCCGACGAAATCGTCGTCGCCCATCGAACGCAGGTACTCGTCTTCCATCTCGTGGCGCAGCGGATACGCGTGTTCTTCGCCGCCGGGCAGCGCCTCGTACTCGTGCATCGAGATCGGCATGCCGATCGGGTAGTGGCCGGGCGTCGCGCGCAGGGCGTCGCGCATGGCGACGTGGCAGGCGCGCAGGGTGACGTTCACCTTGGAGAATCGCTCCCAATCGCTTTGGGCCGGTGGGAACAGGCCCATGAGGTACCCCATCAGCGCGACGATGTTCGGTTCGTTCACCGTGCACGCGACGCCGATCACGTCGCCGAGGGCCTCGCCGATGACGCGTGCGTAGTTCCCCATGAGCGACACGATCTCCGGGCTCTCGAATCCGCCGAGGTCCGCGACCCACAGGGGCAGCGTGAAGTGGTGCAGTGTCACGACCGGCAAAATCTCGCGCGTGCGGCAGGCCTCGAGCATCTGGCGATAGTGCGCGAGCGCCTCGCGGTCGATCTCACCGCGTCGGGGCTCGACGCGCGCCCATTCGACCGAGAGCCGGTACGAGTTCAGGCCCAGTTCGACGATCAGGTCGAGGTCCTCTTCGTAGCGGTTCCACGAGTCGCAGGCGTCCCCGCACTCCTCGGCGCAGTGCGTTCCCTCGGCGCGCTCGTAGCGCCACCAGTCGGTGTTGGAACCGCCCCCTTCGGTCTGATACCCCGACGTGGAGGTACCCCAGGAGAACCGTTCCGGAAAGTGAGCGTCGCGAGGTGTCATGACGAGAATCTAGGTGGCCCAGCACCTCCGGTGCCTCCCGTCGCGCCATCGATAAGGTGACCATCGAAGCCGAGAGGGAATGGGAGTCATGGACAACTCGTCTGCGGAGCGAAAACCGGCGAGTTCCTCGACGAACGACCACCAGCGCGCGGTCCAGGCCAGCATCGCGACGGCGCCGGCGAGCGACTTCGAGCGAGCGACCCGGGGCATGATCGCGCCCGGCACCCCGCGACAGGTGCCCGGTCGCTTCGGCCAAGTCCTGTGGGACCTCGACGCCTACGCGTTCTTGGACGACCCCGACACGATCGAAGCCCCGAGCACCGTGAACCCCAGTCTCTGGCGACAGGGACGGCTGAACAACATCGCCGGACTCTTCGAGGTGACACCTTCGATCTTCCAGGTGCGCGGCATGGATATCTCGAACGTGACGTTCATCTCGGGCGAGACCGGCTGGATCGTCATCGACCCCCTCACCTCCGAAGAGACCGCCCGCGCCGCACTGGCCCTGGTGAACGAACATCTCGGCGAGCGCCCCGTTCGCGCCGTGATCTACACCCACAGCCACACCGACCACTTCGGCGGCGTTCGCGGCGTGCTCAGCGACGATGACGTCACCAGTGGTCGCGTCGCGATCATCGCGCCCGAGGGCTTCTTGGATGCGGCGATCAGTGAGAACGTACTCGCGGGCACGGTCATGATCCGCCGCGCCATGTATATGTACGGCGTCCTGCTGCCGAAGGACGCGCGGGGCCACGTCGACACCGGTCTCGGCAAGGGGATACCCGCGCTGCCGAGCGTGTCACTCCTCGCGCCCACGACCGAGATCGCCGCGACCGGTGACGAGTTGACCATCGACGGCGTGCGCCTCGTCTTCCAGGTCACGCCCGGCACCGAGGCACCGGCCGAGATGAACGTCTTCGTCCCCGAGGAACGCGCGCTGTGCATGGCCGAGAACTGCACCGCGAATCAACACAACGTGTACACGCTGCGCGGCGCACAGATACGCGACGCGTTGTTGTGGAGCAAGTACATCGACCAGTCCCTCGAGCTCTTCGCCGAAGACAGCGACGTTCTTTTCGCGAGCCATCATTGGCCCCGGTGGGGTCGTGCTGAGCTGTCGCAGTACTTGGCGAGTCAGCGCGACGCCTATCGGTACCTGCACGATCAGACCCTCCGGCTGGCGAATCACGGTCGGACGATGAACGAGATCGCCGAAGAGATCGCCCTGCCCGCCGGTCTCGGCGACGAGTTCTTCAACCGTGGCTACTACGGGACGCTCTCGCACAACGCCAAAGCCGTGTACCAGCGCTACCTCGGCTGGTTCGACGGCAATCCGGCGCACCTCAATCCCCATCCTCCGGTCGAGGCGGCGCGGCGGTACGTGGCGTTCATGGGCGGCGCGGACGCGGTCATCGACCGGGCGCGTGCCTCCTTCGCCGACGGGGACTATCGATGGGTCGTCGAAGTCGTCAATCACGTCGTCTTCGCCGATCCGGACAATGAAGCGGCGCGGCTCTTGCAGGCCGACGCGCTCGAGCAACTCGGCTACCAGAGCGAGTCCGGTCCGTGGCGCGACTTCTATCTGACGGGCGCGATGGAGCTGCGATCGAACGGAACCGTGCTCAAGGGGCTAGCGGGCAACGCCCTGCGGTCGGGCATCGTCCGCTCTATGACGCCGGAGCTGTTGCTCGACCTGATCGGCGTGCGCCTCAACGGTCCGAACGCCGCTGACTTCGAGATCGAGGTCGAGCTGGTCGTGGCCGACCGGGGCGACGAGCGGTGGGGTTTCGGTGTGCGACACGGCGTGTTGCACGCGCGCCGCGACGCGCGCGGCGCTGCGTCGGTCGGCGTCATCTGCTCGCTCGCCGCGTTCGCGGTCTTCGCCACGGGTTCCAAGGGCTTCGAGGAGTTGGTCGCGCGCGACGATTTTGAGGTGACGGGCGACGTCGACGCCCTTCGCGAATTCGTTGACAAGCTCGACGTGTTCGAGTTCGGATTCGAGATCGTCCTACCCTGAATCGGTCTCGAGGCTCGTCAGTACAATGAGATGAAAATTCCCACAGAAAGCGGTGGCCCATGACCTCGAACCTGCGCGCTGAGACCGTCCATTTCGATTCCTACGACGGCCAATCGGTCGAAGCGTACCTCGCGACCACTGAATCGGAAGCGCCGGTCGGTGGCGTCGTGGTGATCCACCATTTTCCCGGTTACGACGAGGCGACGAAGGAGATCGTGCGCAAGTTCGCCGCCAACGGCTACAACGCGATCTGCGTCAACCTCTACAGTCGAGAGTCACCCGGCGCGAGTCCCGATGACGCCGCGGCGGCCGCGCACGCGCGCGGTGGCGTACCGGACGACCAACTGGTCGGTGACGTCGGCGCGGCGGCGCGGTACCTGCGCGCGCTCGCGAGCTCGAACCAGAAGGTCGGGGTCATCGGCTACTGCTCCGGAGGTCGCCAGTCCGTACTCTCGGCCTGCAGCCTCGAGCTCAACGCCGCCGTCGACTGCTACGGCGCCTTCGTCGTGATGAGTCGGCCCGAGAGCACGATGACATCGATCGTGGACCTCCTGCCGAATCTGTCGTGTCCGCTGCTCGGCCTCTTCGGATTGGACGACCAGTACCCGTCGCCCGAGCAGACCGAGACGCTGCGCGAGTTGCTCACGAAGGAGGGCAAGGACTTCACGTTCCACGAATACGAGGGCGCCGGCCACGCGTTCTTCGCCGTCGACCGTCCGTCGTATCGCCCCGAGGTGGCGACCGAGGCCTGGGGCGAGATATGGAAGTTCTACGGCCAGCACCTCACGGACGCGAAGTAGGTCGACATGTGCACGTACGAAGCTGAACGAATCTCGGTGACCGGCAGCGCCAAGGGCGCCAACGGCTGGTTCCGCGCGACCGACGCGACGATCTACTACGACCATCCGGTGCACTTCGGCGCCGGTCACGCGTTGATGGTGGACGTGATCAATCCGTCGCTCGGCGCGAGTTCACGAGTGGGGATCGAACTGAACGCCGCGTCGGCGCGCGAGTTGGCGCTGGCGATCTTGCGCTCGCTCGACAGCGTCCCGCCGGGCCTGCTCGAGAGTTAGAGGTGTCCCGGACCGAGACCTCGGAACGCGACGAGTCGAGCCGCAAGGCCGACGATCGTTACAAGTGGGTGGTCCTCTCCAACACGACCCTCGGCATGTTGATGGCCACCATCGACATCTCGATCATGCTGATCGCGCTGCCCGACATCTTCACCGGCATACATCTCGATCCGTTGTTGCCGGGGAACAGTTTCTATCTGCTGTGGATGATCCTCGGCTTCATGGTCGTGACGAGCGTGCTCGTCGTCACCTTCGGCCGACTGGGCGACATGTTCGGCCGCGTGCGGCTCTACAACCTCGGCTTCGTGGTCTACACGTTCTTCTCGCTGCTCCTCAGCGTCACGTGGATGTCGGGAACCGCGGCGGCGCTGTATCTCGTGATCATGCGGATCTTCCAGGGCGTCGGTGCCGCGATACTCATCGCGAACTCGTCGGCTATTCTCACCGACGCCTTCCCCGAGGATCAGCGCGGCATGGCGCTCGGCATCAACCAGATCGCGGGGATCAGTGGTTCGTTCATCGGCCTCGTCCTCGGCGGACTCCTCGCGCCCATCCAGTGGCGACTGATCTTCGTGGTCTCGGTGCCGATCGGCCTCTTCGGCACGGTGTGGGCGTATCGCAAGCTGAAGGAGATCCCGCGACGCGTCGACACGAATATCGACTGGCCCGGCAACATCACGTTCGCCCTCGGCTTGATCGCGATCATGGTGGGAATCACCTACGGGATCCAGCCGTACGGAGGGCGGACGATGGGTTGGCTCAGCCCGCTGGTCCTGTCGGCGTTGGTGGGTGGCATCGCCATGCTCTTCGTCTTCACCCAGGTCGAGCGCCGTTCGCCCGATCCGATGTTCCGGCTCTCGCTGTTTCGGATCCGGGCTTTCAGCGCCGGTAGTATCTCGAGTTTTCTCGCGTCCGTCGGACGCGGCGGATTGATGTTCATGCTCGTGATCTGGCTGCAGGGAATCTGGTTGCCCCTGCACGGTTACGACTTCGCGCGCACACCACTGTGGGCCGGTATCGCGATGCTGCCGTTGACACTCGGCTTCTTGATCGCCGGACCGGTTTCCGGCGCCCTCTCGGACCATTTCGGTTCCCGACCTTTCGCCACCGCCGGCATGCTGGTCGCGGCGCTCTCGTTCTTCCTCCTCGAACTGCTGCCGGTCGATTTCAACTACTACGAATTCGGCGGGCTGCTCCTCTTGAACGGCCTCGCCATGGGCGCGTTCGCGGCGCCAAACCGAGCCGGCGTCATGAACAGCCTGCCGCGACAACACCGGGGCGTCGGATCGGGTATGAATTCGACGTTCCAGAATTCCGGTCAGGTCCTCTCCATCGGCATCTTCTTCACGTTGATGATCGTCGGACTCTCGTCGACGCTGCCGTCGTCGGTCTTCCACGGGCTGACCTCGGTCGGCGTCCCGATCCTCGACGCGCGTCGGGTGGCCGCGCTGCCGCCGGTGTCGACGTTGTTCGCGTCGTTCCTCGGCTACAACCCGCTCGAACATCTCCTGAGTCCCCACGTCATCGCGAGCCTTCCCACGCACACGCAGTTGGCCCTGGCGAAGCGGAGCTTCTTCCCGTCAATCATCACCAAACCGTTCCACAACGGTTTGCACGCGGCCTGCGACTCGGCGGTGCTCGCGTGTCTGTTGGCCGCGGGGTGCTCGTGGTTGCGCGGCGGGAGGTACGTGTACGTCGAAAAGTCCAACGAAACGGGCGAAATGTTGAGCGCCGTCGCCGACTAGTAAATTCCCTGTTGGGGGTGGGCGTGGACCAAGAACGACGACCGGGAGTGGCCGACCAACTGCGACGAGTGACGCGCCGTTGGGGCGAGCCGGCCGACCAGTGGCGCACGAAGGTGCAGCACTGGGTCGACGCCGGCATCGTGAGTTCGGCCCAGGGCGAGGAGATCCTCGCCCTGGAGTCGACCCAGATCGAGGCGGGGTCGCAGCAGCAGCGCTTCGCCGCGGGCCGACCGACGCTCTCGCCGCTCGCCGAATCGCTGTCCTATCTCGGTGTGGTCGTCGTGGGGCTGAGCACGGTTCTCTTCATCGGTCACTACTGGGACGCCATCGGTCTCGCCGGCCACGTGATCGGGGCGCTGTCGATCACCGTCGCCGGCCTCGCCGGGGGATTGGTCGTGGCCCAGGTCGGCGACGCCGGTGCCAGGCGTCTCAGCGGCTTCCTTCGACTGATCGGCACCGCCGGCGCCGCGGTGGTCACCGCCGTCGCCGTGGGACCGTCGGCCAAGGCCCACCACGGACTCGCCCTGCTCTGCGTCGGTCTCGTCGTGGCGGCGCTCAGCGCGGTCCTCTGGCGAAACCGGGATCGGTCGCTGCAGTTCCTCTCGATGCTGCTCGGCGTGACGATGACACTGGCCGGCGTGGGCGTCGTCGCGCACCTCCACGCGACGTCGACCGAAGTGGCACTGCTGGAGTGGTTCTTCGCGGTCGCGATCGGGCTGATGAGCCTGCAGATGATCCGTCCCGCACCGACAGCGCTGGTCGTCGGCGAACTCGGGAGTTTCCTCGGTGCGTTCGCGCTCTCCTTTCCCAATCATCTCGGCGGCGTCCTCCTGGGGCTCCTTTCCGCCGTGAGCGCGGTCGCGATCGGCTTCGCTCTCGAGCGTCCACCCATCATCGTGCTCGGGGCCCTGGGATTCTTCATGTTCGACTTTCGGACCTTCGCCATTTACCTACGCAGCATGGACGCCGCGCTCGGTGCGTTCGTCCTGGGACTCCTGTTGGTGTTGGTCGCGCTCGTGCGCGCGTGGTACTCGACGACCGAGCACGGCGGGGCCGACGCGGCGATGGAGCGGCCCGCCGAAGCCGACTGGTACGAGCCCCGGTAGATCGTCGAGCGTCGGCCGCCGCTCAGGTGCCGACGCGTTTGTAGAGACCGATGCCGTCGTCACTCGTGACGAGACGAAAGTGCTTCGCGATGCCGGCGAAGACACTGGCGTCGTCCGAGGGGTACAGGGGCACTGGGAGGACGAGGTACTGCACCGTGCCCGCGACCGCCAGACGTTTCCCGTTGTTGTTGAACAGGCCGTAGTTCTGCGTGTCGAAGGGCGTCGGCCACAGGTAGATCCGCGTGCGGTGATCGAGGTGCGGTACGAAGAGGTACCACGCGGAGACGACCGCGTCGGGTGGTATCAGGTCCTCGAGTGTCGTGAAGGACCGCACCGCACCACTGGTGGGACTCCACTCCGACACCGACGTGTTGTCCGAGAACGGCGCGAGTCCCCACAGCACGCACGACCAGAAGGCACAGAGCACGACGACGCCCGTGATGACGAAACGGCGCACCTCGGACCTCTGTCGCGAGATGGCCCATACCGTGCCGAGGATGAGGACGGGGACGAGGGGCATGGTGAACTGATAGGGAATCTGGTGCATGTACGGCAAGGTGCTCACGACGTTCTCGGCGACGACGAGAGTTCCGATCAGCGCGATCTCCGGCGACAAGAGGAATCCCCATCCGGTCATGAAGCCCAGCTGCCAGACGTAGAACGGTCGATCGTCGCGGCGCAGGTACCGGATCATCGTGCCGGGATGCGCGAACAGCGTCCGGAAGAATCCCGCGACGCCGCCGAAGGGGATGTCGCCGCTGTAGAGACTGCCCCGCCCGAGCAGACTGGGGATGACCACCTCCAGCGCCAGCGCCGTCCAGGCGATCGCGCCGGCGATGATCCACAGTCCCCACTTTCGATCGCGGCGCCACAGGACCCACAGTCCCAGCGGGATGACCAGCAGCGCCGCGTCCTCTTTGACCATCAACGCGAATACGACCATCACCGCGAGCAACACGCCCCTCGATTCGATGGCCGCGTAGATGGCGACGCTGATGATCAACACCTGGAGTGCCTCGGGGTGGAACTGTTGCATGTTGCCCTGCTCGAGCGCCGGGTTCAACAAGAACGCGGCGGCGAGCATCGTGGCGATCGTCGTGTTGCCGATGCGCTTGAGCGCGAGGACGTAGATGGGGATCGCGGCGCCGGCGATCGCTAGTACCTGGAGCCCGAGGAGACCCTGTGGTTCGGGGAACAGGCGATAGAAGGGTGCGAAGAGCAGGAGGATGAACGACGTGTGGTCGCCGAAGAGGTCGCGGCCCATCACGGTGACGAACGGGGCGTGGAAGTGGGTGAGGAGCCAGAGGCCCTGGTCGAAGATGGCCAAGTCGAACGGCGGATACCCGTAGCCGTAGTACAACTTCCAACTGAGGTAGCTGAACCAGCCGACGTAGAGCGCGAGCAGTGCGATGAACGCCCAGTGCCTCTTGTGGAATGTCGCGCGAAGCGCGCGCGCGAGACGGTGCGCGAACCCCTCGAACTCGGGGTCGAAGGCGGGATTCGATGAACCGAGTCGCAACGTCGCGGCGACGTCGGTGCTCGCTGCCGTTATCCCGTCCTGTGACATGGCGTTCCTCTTCCGTACACAAAATAGAGTGTTTTGTCTCGCGCTCAGGGTGCGCGTTGGTGTGAGTGCGCAGGTCGTGGAGAGAAGGGTGTGACGACGTGGCATCGGTGACGTCGACGCGGGCGCGACAGGGCCGCGATCAAAAATGTTACGAGTTAGTGACGATGTTTGTTACGAGTTGATGACGAGCGCGCCATGCTGAGTTGTGTTAATCCACAGTGGCCTCACAGAGGTTTCACAAACTCGTGCGCGATACTTGTAGATGTACTCGCCGCACTCGGTGGGTGTATCGAAAGGGCCAATCATGTCTACAACCAAGTCAAGTCGCGTCATTCGAGCGGCGGCCGCGTCGGCCGTGTGCCTCGCACTCGCGTTCGGCACTGCAGGAGTAGCCCTCGCGGGACAGGGATCGCATTCACGCGATCATTCCAACATCTCATCTCATGACAACGGTCAGTGGAGCGGCGCTCGCGGCACGATCAGTGCCTTGGGCACCAACTCGATCACGCTGAAGGACCACAAGGGCAACACCACGACCTACACCACCACGGGCACCACCACCTACTTCGAAGGCTCCACCGCCGGCGTCGTCGGTGACCTCGCGGTCGGTGAGCAGGTCAGCCTCGCGTTGACCTCGACCACGCCCCAGACGGTGACCAAGGTCACCATTTGCCTGGAGCGCGTGTCCGGTGTGGTCACCACCGTCGCCGGCAACGTGATCACGATCACGGGCTTCCACAACACGACGCTCACGGTGAACGTCTCGGGCACCACGACCTACACCTCGGGTGGCGCGGCCTCAACGCTCGCCGCTGTGGTGGTCGGTGCACAGATCAGCGCCGTCGGCCTCCCCGGTTCAACCGCGGGCAGCCTTAACGCCAACTCGGTGAACATCTGGGCACCGCGCGTGTTGACGCACGCTCGCGGCACGATCAGTGCCTTGGGCACCAACTCGATCACGCTGAAGGACCACAAGGGCAACACCACGACCTACACCACCACGGGCACCACCACCTACTTCGAAGGCTCCACCGCCGGCGTCGTCGGTGACCTCGCGGTCGGTGAGC
This sequence comes from uncultured Acidimicrobiaceae bacterium, assembly GCA_963802735.1. Taxonomy (GTDB): domain Bacteria; phylum Actinomycetota; class Acidimicrobiia; order Acidimicrobiales; family RAAP-2; genus RAAP-2. The sequence goes on from CAWDJY010000004.1 coordinate 48,137, forward strand.
AGGTCAGCCTCGCGTTGACCTCGACCACGCCCCAGACGGTGACCAAGGTCACCATTTGCCTGGAGCGCGTGTCCGGTGTGGTCACCACCGTCGCCGGCAACGTGATCACGATCACGGGCTTCCACAACACGACGCTCACGGTGAACGTCTCGGGCACCACGACCTACACCTCGGGTGGCGCGGCCTCAACGCTCGCCGCTGTGGTGGTCGGTGCACAGATCAGCGCCGTCGGCCTCCCCGGTTCAACCGCGGGCAGCCTTAACGCCAACTCGGTGAACATCTGGGCACCGCGCGTGTTGACGCACGCTCGCGGCACGATCAGTGCCTTGGGCACCAACTCGATCACGCTGAAGGACCACAAGGGCAACACCACGACCTACACCACCACGGGCACCACCACCTACTTCGAAGGCTCCACCGCCGGCGTCGTCGGTGACCTCGCGGTCGGTGAGCAGGTCAGCCTCGCGTTGACCTCGACCACGCCCCAGACGGTGACCAAGGTCACCATTTGCCTGGAGCGCGTGTCCGGTGTGGTCACCACCGTCGCCGGCAACGTGATCACGATCACGGGCTTCCACAACACGACGCTCACGGTGAACGTCTCGGGCACCACGACCTACACCTCGGGTGGCGCGGCCTCAACGCTCGCCGCTGTGGTGGTCGGTGCACAGATCAGCGCCGTCGGCCTCCCCGGTTCGACCGCGGGCAGCCTTAACGCCAACTCGGTGAACATTGGCGTTTCGTTCAACCACGCCGCGGACCACGGCCACGGCCACGGTCACGGCCAGAGCCACGCCGAGAGCTTCGGACGGAGTCGTCACTAGTTCTCATCGCAGTACGCACTCATAGTTCGGAATCCTCCGGCGGGCCTGGCTCGCCGGAGGATTCCTTTCTCAGGCGCTCGCGGCCTCGACGAGATGCTCGGGCGCGCAGTTCGTGCTGACGTTGTCCAATTCGCAGGCACCGCAGAGAAGGATCAGTTTTCGACAGGCCAGGTTCGCGCAGTTGTGGTACTGGCTGGTGGGTGCGCCACATCGTTCGCAGACGCCGATCACCTTCGTGCGGTCGCTGAACTCGTGGTGCATCCTGGCGTCGAAGAGGTACAGGGAGCCTTCCCAGAGTCCGTCGTCACCGTAGACCTCGCCGTAGCGCACGACGCCACCGTCGAGTTGGTAGACCTCGTCGAAACCGCGTTGGATCATCAATGCCGAGAGGACTTCGCAGCGAACGCCGCCAGTGCAGTACGTGACGACGGCCCTGTGCTTGAGGTGATCGTACCGGCCACTGTCGAGCATCGTCGAAAAGTCGCGCGTGGCGTGTACGTCGGGAACGACGGCGTCGCGAAAGCGTCCGATGGCGGCTTCGAAGCCGTTTCGCGCGTCGAAGAATACGACGTCGCCACGACGCCGTTCCACCAATTCGTGGACCTGTTCGGGCCGAAGGTGGACTCCGCCACCGACGACGCCGTCGTGATCGACCACCAACTCGCGTGCAGCGCCGAACGAGACGATCTCGTCGCGAACGCGGATCCGCAGTCGTGGGAAGTCGTTCGCGGATCCTTCGGACCACTTGAAGTCAATCTCGCGGAAGCCGGGGAACTCCTTCGTCGCGGCGACGTAGCGACGGAGGTCGTCGATCGTCCCGCCGAGCGTTCCGTTGATGCCGTGACGCGAGATGAGTATGCGACCTTTGAGTGAGAGCGTCTCGCAGAGCGTCCGCTGCCAGAGACGAATCGCGTCCGGATCCTCCAGTGGCGTGAACGCGTAGTAGAGGATGATCTTCTGCGGTTTCACAGTGCGAGTGTACAGAACCGATCGTCGGGGACCCTCGCTCCGGTCACGTCGGTGTGACGGGTCGCCCGCACGCCACGGCTAGGTCTCCGGCGCCTGCACTATCGCGACGCTGTGCGCGAACCACGGGATGACCGCCGACGTCGATCGCTGGAACAGTTCGTACTCGGGATACTTCGACAGGGTGATCTTTTCGGTGAATCGCGTCGAGCCGACGAAGAGCATCGTCAAGAGCACCGGTCCTATCACGGTCCACTCCCACAACGACTGCGCGGCGAGCGCGCCGAAGAGGAAGATCACCCACCACTGGGCCAGTTCGAAGAAGTAGTTGGGGTGGCGCGAGAATCGAAACAGTCCACTCTGAAGGAAGCGAGGGTTGGGTGTGCGACCGGCGCGCACCTCGGCGCTCTTCCACTGCTGGAAGTTCCACTGCTGTTGATCGGCGACCGTCTCACCCAGGGTGAAGAGGAGGAAGAGGACCGTCAAGACAACGTCGAGTTCACCGAAGGACGTCGAACGATGCTGATAGACGCTCCAGACGGGAAGCGTGATCAGCACCAAGAGGGCGTTTTGGTAGAGGACGATGAAGAACAGGTTGAAGAGCTGAAACCGCCACGGCGGCATCGACGAACGGAGTACGGCCCAGCGGTAGTCCTCGACTCCGCGGTAGCCACCCTTGCGCGCGAAGTTGTAGGTGAGCCGGAGCCCCCACACGGTGACGAGGCCGGCCACGACGTCGAGACGCGTGTTCGCCAGGTGGGCGGAACCGGCGAAGACCCACGCGTAGACGACCGGCACGATCGACCACATGCGATCGACCCACGACGTGTCACCGGTGAAGAGTGAGGCGATCCAAGCGAACGCGCACGCCAACGCTGCGAGCGTTACGGTGAGCGCGAGTGGCGACATGGAGCGACCCTATCGCGAGAGGTCGAATCGACCGAGAACACCTACGACGAGCTCTGGGTCACCCCTTCTCGTCGGTTCGTCGAACGCAACGATCGCCGACACCGCGGCGTAGATTGTGGAGTCGAATCGCGTGCGAAGGAGTCGCCGTGCCGTTTCCAATCGTCGATGGCCTGCGTACGCTCGAAATAGGTTCGCCGGGCGAGATGCGACGACGACTCAATCAACTGATCCTCGACGGACGTAAACGCGCCACCGCGGGCCTGTTGATGGAGTACGTCAAGGAGAACGAGGAGCTGGAAGTCATAGGTGAACGGCTCGCACTCGTCGACGATGACACGCGTCGCGTCGCGACCGTCGTCGTGGTGGCGGTCGAGACCGTGCCGTTCATCGAGGTGCCGTGGAGTTTCGCGCAGGCCGAGGGCGAAGGTGACGAGTCACTCGAGGATTGGCGCGACGGCCATCGACGATTCTGGACCGGGGTGGGCGAGACGATTGACGACCAGACACCGGTCGTACTGATCTGGTTCGAACTCGCGTCCGAGTGAGTGTCGTGCGTTGCGTGAACAGCAACGTCGACGCCTCGTAAGATTTCGCCGTGGCCCAATTGGACGATCGAGAACTGGCGACGCAACTCTTCAACCGGTGCTGGGAACTCCTGGAGCGCCCGCGCGACGCCGAGGGCGACGTCGCGTTGTTGACCGTGGCGTTCAGTTCTCGGTATCACTGGCTGACGGCCGGTGAGACCGAGCAGTGGATCGTCAGCGACTGGATGGTCGCGCGCGCCGCCGCGGCGGTCGGCGAGGGTGCGTTGTCCCTTCGTTTCGCCACGCGAGCACATTCGGCGTCCCAGGAGAACGTGGTCCCGGACTGGCTCACGGCGTCGACGGCCGAGGGCGTGGCGCGCGCGTACGCGGCCCTCGGGGACGCCGAGGAGTTCAGCAACTGGTCGGCGCTGGCGGCTCGACTCGTGGAAGTCATCGCGGACCCCGAGGACAAGAATCTCATCGCCAGTCAACTGGCTGATATCGAAGCGCCGTAAGGTCAGACGCCAACGTGGGGGCGTGAGGTCTCGCCCGTCCTAGGGCTGGGCGATCGTACGGAACGCCCGAGTGGCCGCGGCTCGCACCCGTGCGTTCTCGTCATCCAGAAGGATCACCACCGCGTCGATCGCGGATTCGACGTGATGGCGCGCGATCACCTTGGCCGACATTTCGCGAACTCGCCACGCCACGTGCGTCGTCGCGTCAATGATCGCGTCGGTGGCGACGTCGTCCCACTCGTGCAGTAGACCGCGCGCCGCCCACACTCGGGGCCAGTAACCGTCGACGCCGCCTCCTCGGCCGTCGAGGACGGTCTCGGCCGGCGGTCCGCCGATCGCGCGAAGGAAGTCATCGTCCACGCGCTCGCCGTTGAGGATCGTCACGCAGTCGCGGATGACGGCGACTCGACCGCGCCGATCGGTCTCGAACGCGATCGCCTGCTGGGGCGTCATCCCCCAGATGCTCGCCATCGTGCTCGCTTAGACCTGCGGACCCGCGCCGTTGGGCGCGACACCGAGGCGAGTGCTGAAAAAATCCAGAACGTCCTCGAGGGCCCTGCGCGTCGGCGACGTGGCGTCGTCGGAATAGTCCTCGGTCAGCACCGAATGGGCCGACTTCTTGTAACCCCACGGGTTCCCGGGTGATGAGTCGATCTCCACGCCGATGAACCGGTCGCCGAGTGTCTCACGAAAGCGCGTGAATCGCTCGGCGGGCGACTTCTTGTCGCCACTGAAGCGCAGGCCCATGACACAGAGGTCTTCGGTCGTACGTCGTCGCACGACGGCGAAGTCGTCGTCGGAGAGCCCGAGGGCGCGGCGATGTTCCGAGTTGGTGGGAAGCGGCAGGGACGGTTGACTCATCACGGGCGCGACGACGGACGGCTCGACGCACATAGCCAGGGCGAAGCCACCGGTCAGGCACATGCCCACGGCGCCGACGCCGACACCACCGCAGGAACGGTGTTCGTGCGCCGCCAACTCACGGAGGTAGCCGACGATGGGGCTCGTCTTGTCGAGGGCGAGCAGCGTGAACTCCTTGCTCACGCAGGCCCGGGCCATTGACGAAAGCGCGTAGGGAATCGTCACCGGTCTCCCGGGCGTACCGAGGAGATCGGGGAGAACGGCGGTCATGCCGCGCTCGGCGACCCGACGAGCGAAGGCCGCCACCAGCGGCGTGATACCCGGCACCTCATGGATCACCACCACGGCGGGACCGGTACCGGTTCGATAGACGTCACGCGTGCGGCCGTCGGAGGAGGTGAACGGCTTCACCTCGAAACCCTCAAGGGCGAAGGGCACGACACTCATGGATGCTCCCGTCTCAGGATTTCAACCATACGACGGACGTGGCCACCGTCAACTCAGTTCGTCGGATTCGCGGCTCCCGACCAGCGTCGTTGTGATTATGATGCCCGACTCATGCAAGTGAAGTATCTCGGGTTGCGACTCACGGAGCCGCCGTGTTACCTGCGAGCGTCCATCCGACGAGCGCGTTCGCGTGTCCATGACCCATCCGGTATTCGTTCTTCAGATATGCGACGATCGCCATGTGTTTTTCAAGACCGCTTCGGGAGATGATTCGCTGCCACTCGGCGATCGAGCGACCGTATCTCTTCTCAATGGAAGGGAAATACGACGCTGGTCCTTGCTTCGGCCACGGTGCACTCTGGTCAGTCACGATATCTGACTCCCCTGTCCCACGGTCATCGAACGCGAATGACCACCGTGAAATGGCTCTCGCTCGCCGTGCACACCGTGCCCGTCGGACAGGACGTGAGGCGGGCGATAATTCGCATGACGCCAGGTTCGAGGGCGTAGTAGACGGCCTTGATCGAACCGCACGTGCGCCCCGGCACGCACGCCTGGATCGCGCCGGAGGTCTTCACTGGGGTGACCGACGTCGATACAAGTTCGACGACCTTGCGCGTGCCCATCGTGGTGAAGGTCCACTCGGGGTTCGTCAGCGTGATCACGATGTGAGCGCCTTGCGTGGCGACGATGACCCGCCCGTTGTCGGTGGCCGTGATCGTGACGGTCCTGGCGGCGGTCGCCGCGGTGCCGACGCCGGTCGATCCCAGGAAAAGTGCACCGACCGCTACGAGGCCGACCAACGCCTGTCGAGTGTGCGTGCGGCGTTCGGTCGCGGTGGATGAGCGAGTGAAGAACTGATTCATTTCGATCCTCTCGTTTCTCGACGTTGCCATCGATTGTTCGATCCGGCATAACTTCAAATGAACCCTGCGGTCAATCAATCATTGACCCGTCCTCGGTCGGTACCCGGCAGTTCGGTACCGGACGTCGACCACTTTGCTGCTGATTACAGCCTAGGCACTGAGTCGATTTGTCGGATCGAGCAGCGGGATCTCCTTGATTCGCTGCAGGGAGGCCAGGGCCGGCACCGAGAGCTTCTTACGACTCGGTACGAGCAGCGCCATCACGACACCGATCGCCACCACGAGGGCGCCGACGTACATCGCCGGTCGAAGTCCGTTGACGTAGTCCTGCGCCGAGAGGTAGCCGCCGCTCGAGGAGAAGACCGCGCCGAGGAGCGCGATGCCGAAGACCCCACCGAGTTCACGGAACGCGGCGTTGGTGCCCGACGCGAGCCCCTCGTTTTCTACCGGGACCGAGCCCAACACCAGCGACGCGACCGGGACGAAGAACAGCGTCATGCCGACACCGGCGACGATGAAGGCCGGGACCATGTCCGTGAACGGAGTCGTCGGCGTCAACAGGACCGCCAACCAGGCGAGGCTCACGGCCTGGAGGATCAGGCCGGTGACGACGAGCGGCTTGCCACCGAAACGTTGGGCGAGCAGTCCCACGACGGGAGCGAGGAGCATGGGCATGCCGGTCCACGGGAGGACGCGCAGTCCCGCCCCGAGCGGTGAGTAACCCTGCACGGTCTGGAGGAACTGCGAGAGGAAGAAGACCGTGCCGAACATCCCGAAGCTGAACAACAGCGCGGTCACGTTGATCGCGGCGAACCCACGGTTGCGGAACAACTGCAGGTTGAGCATCGGCGTCGTCGCGCGGAGCTCCCAGCTGACGAAAGCCGCCAGCAGCACCGCGCCGATCACGAAGGAGGACAGCACGCTGGTGCTGGTCCAGCCACTGGCGTTCCCGCGAACGAGGCCCAGCACCACGCCGAGCAGGCCGCCGCTGACGAGGAGAGCGCCGCGAAAGTCGAGGCGGCTCTGGGCGCCGCGCGACTCAGCCAACTTCCACCACGCCAATGGCACGAGCACGATGCCGATCGGCACGTTCAGCCAGAAGATGTAGTGCCACGACCACCCGGAAGTGACCGCGCCGCCCACGAGCGGACCCATCGCGATGGCCGCGCCGCCGATTGCGCCCCAGATCCCCAGTGCGGCGTTGCGACGCTCGGGCTTGACCGCCGCGCTCAGCAGCGTGAGCGACAGGGGCATGATCATGGCGCCGCCGGCGCCCTGGAGGGCCCGCGCGGCGATGAGGAACCCGATGTTCGGGGCGATCGCCGCGAACGCGGAGGCCGTCGTGAAGAGGGCGATGCCCGTCATGAACGTGCGACGTCGACCGAAGCGTTCACCGACCGCCGCGGCGGTGAGCAGCAGCACGGCGAACGTCAGGGTGTAGGCGTTGACGGTCCACTCGAGACCCGAGAGTCCGGCGTGAAGGTGGATCCGGATCACCGGCAGCGCGGTCGTGACGACGAGGTTGTCGAGGGAGGCCATGAAGAGCGCGAGGCCGGTGATGAGCACCGCCCACGCGCCGCGGTGGCGATCGTCGCGGCGTCGCGGTGACGGGAGACTCGTCGGCTCGACGTCGATCGGTCGGGTGAGTGTGGTGGTCATCGGGGTGCTCCTTGCCCTTGCGCTTCCGTCCAGAAAAGCCTGATGGAAGGTGTTGTTAGTTGTGAGTAGTCACTATCTTGGAACGAGAAAAAAAATATACGGGCCATCACGACGCCTGCGCGGTCGATGGGTTTCGCGCCGCGTTGCGGGCGTCGGAGATCGCGTTCATGGCCTCGAACTTGTCCATCCCCGGACAGATCGACTGGGCCCACTGTGCCTTCACCGAGAGCAGGTCGATCGCGGACATCACCGAGATCAGCATGCCGTTGGCGAAGAAGTCCTGGATCATCTCCTGGTCCAGACCCAACTTGTCCTTCACCATGTGCCACAACACTTCGAAGGTCCGTCGACAGGCAGCGGCGATGTCGGGGTCGCCCGTGGCCGCGGCGTAACCGTGCATCTGGACCTGCAACATCTCGGTGTCTTGCATCAACTGCAGATAGGCCATACCCATCGCGTGCATGGCCTCTTCACCGTCGAGCCCCTCGATGGCGCGCGTCAGCTCGTTGACGATGCGGGTGCCGACCTGGTCGTAGGTCGCGATGAACAGGTCCTTCTTCGTGCCGAAGAGTCGAAAGAGGTACGGCTGGGAGATCCCGGCGCGCGCGGCGATGGCGTCGGTCGACGTCCCGGCATAGCCGGACTTGGCGAACTCGGTGACCGCGGCGCTCAAGACTGCGACTCGTCGTTCGGCGGCTGTCTGTCGGGTCGAAACCATCATGCGGTCATTGTAAGTGCTTACTCACTACCTTGTCAAGCGCAACGCGCAGAAACCTTCAGGATCGGCGACAGGGCCAAAGCATCCTGAGTTGCACGGTCGAAATCGGAAGCAACGGTACGGCGACCCTTCGCGAGCACGGCCGCGCGTGGTCGACGCAGGCCCCGACGCTCGTGTCGACCGCGGCCGACGTCCGGGTCTAGGTCTCGCGGCAGTCCACGATGCGTCGCCAACGAAGGAGGTCGTCGGTCCCGTCATAGACCTGGAAACCGGCTTTGGTGAGCACCCGCTGACTGGCCACGTTCTCGAGGTCCGTCTCGGCGAGGACGGCGGTGGCGCCCGGACGCGCGAGGTCGCACATCGCGCGCACGGCGTCGGTCGCCACCCCTCGGCCCTGACACGACGTGCAGACGCCGTAGCCGATCTCGACCTCCCCGCGTTCGTTCGGCGATGCCTTGAAACCGATCCCACCGACGATGCGCCCGCCGCGCCGTTCGACGATCGCGTAGAGACCCCACGGCATCGACGGGGTGACGAACGCGACGACACCTTCGAGGGCACCCTTGGCGATGAACTCGTCGCCCGGCGTGGGGTAGTCCGACGCCCAGGTTCGTCCGGTGCGGTCCCCCGCGACGATCGCTTCGGCGTCGCTACGGGTGAGTGCTCGCAGCCACACGCCTTCGGACTCGTCGTTCACCGGCTCACTCGCAGTCGTCGGCCTCTGTCGCGAGGTTCCGCGATCACTTCTTGGGCTTCTTCGGGAGTGGCAGTGCGGCGCTGGTCGCTTCCACCAACGTCACGATCCAATCACGGTCGTTCAACTTGGCCGCGGAGATCCGAAAGGCGGCCTTGGCCCCGTCGTACGGCGGGCCCTGGCGGACGCGACCCGCCACGGCGGACCCGGCCGCGGTGATCTTCACGTAGAGCGTGTTGTCACAGACGAGCGCGAAGTTCTTTCCCTCGTGGTACAGGCCGTATTCGCCGAACATCGGTTTGGCCGTGATCTCGAGCGGTCCCAGTTTCTCGAGCACCGTCTCGATGAACTCCTTGTCCGTTGCCACCGTCGCAATGTAGCAACGCGGCCGGCGTCGCGCACCAACGGTGCCCTACGGACGAAGGGCCTGTTCGTGATGGAGCAGCCACGTCTTTCGCTCGAGGCCGCCGCCGTACCCAGTGAGGGAACCGTCGGCCCCGATCACCCGGTGACAGGGCACGATGATAGCGATCGGATTGCGGCCGTTGGCCAGCCCGACGGCGCGTGACGCGTTCGGGTTGCCGACTCGCCGGGCCAATTCACCGTAGGAGATCGTTTCGCCGTAGGGGATCGCGCAGAGTTGCGACCAGACGCTCTGCTGGAACGCGGTGCCGAGCAGTTCTATCTCGAGGTCGAACGATGTCAGTTCACCGGCGAAGTACGCGTCGAGCTGCGCGGCGACATCCTTGAACGGGGCGTCATCCACCACGGCGTCCTCGGGCGGAGGCGACGTGTGGCGCTGTTCGTGCATCGACACGCGCGTGAGGACGCCGTCACGCGCGAGCAGCGTGAGCGGCCCGATCGGGCTCTCCAGCGTGGTGGTGAGAATCTCGGTCATTGTTGTCCTTTCATTGCGCGCTCCGTTCGAGGGGGCCAGTCGTTGATCGGGTGGTCGTCCACCGACCAGAGGTACTGCACCGCGTACGCACGCCACGGTCGCCAGGCCTGCGAGTGGTTCACCAGCGCCGCGGGCGTAGTCGGGAGTCCCAGTCGTTCGGCCGCGTGTCGCACGCCGAGGTCGCTCTCAGGGAAGGCGTCGGGTTCGCCGAGCGCGCGCATCGCGATCACCTGCGTGGTCCACGGACCGACTCCGGCGATGCGCGACAACTGTTCGACGGCCTCGTCGCGGTCACTGCCCGGTCCCAGTTCGAGGTCGCCGCGAGCCAGGGCCCCCACCAGTGCCGAGAACGTGTCGCGTCGCTTGACGGGCATGGCGAGGTCCACGTCGCCCAGCTCATCCGGCGTCGGGAACAGGTGGGTGAGTCCGCCGCCCGGATCGCTCAGCGCGTCGCCGTGGCGCTGCACCAGGCGACCGGCGTGGGTCTGGGCCGCGGCGGTCGACACCTGTTGACCCAGGACGGCGCGCAGCGCCATCTCGGCACCGTCCACGCATCGCGGCACCCGTCGCCCGGGCGACTTGGCGATGAGCGGCGCGAGCGAGTCGTCGAGACTCAGTTGACGATCGATCGCCACGGGGTCGGCGTCCAGGTCCAGCAACCACCGGCTCCGCGCGATGGTCGTCGTCAGGTCGCGCAGGTCGCTCAACACAGCGCGACAGTTGACGTATTCGAGGGTCGGCGTGAGCTCGACAATCCCCGGACCGTGGTTGAGACGCAGCGTCCGTCGATACGTCTGGCCGCGTACTTCTTCTACGCCGGGGACGGCGGTGGCGGCCAAATGTCCGAACAGATTGTCGGGACACAGGGGCTGGCGAAATGCGAGGCGTAACTGTATCGCGGTCGACGCCTCGGTGACGCGTGGACCCTTCGCCCGAGAGCGAAGCGCGGTGGGCGAGGACGCGAACACGCTCTGTACGGTGTCGTTGAACTGCCGGACGCTGGCGAAGCCGGCGGCGAAAGCCACGTCGGTCATGGGCAGGTCCGTCGTCTCGATCAGTATTCGCGCGGTCTGCGCGCGTTGCGCGCGAGCGATGGCGATCGGACCGGCCCCTATCTCGTGCTGAAGGACCCGCTCCAACTGGCGCACGCTGTAGCCGACCTGGCGGGCCAGGCCGATGACGCCTTCGCGGTCGACGAGTCCGTCGGCGATCAGGCGCATCGCACGAGCGGCCACGTCAGCGCGCGAATTCCACTCGGGCGAACCGGGCGAGGCGTCGGGTCGGCACCGCTTGCAGGCGCGAAACCCTGCGAGTTGGGCCGCGGCCGCGGAGGGGTAGAAGCGGACGTTCTTACGCATCGGCGTCTGGGCGGGGCAACTGGGACGACAGTAGATGTGGGTCGAGGTGACGGCGGTGTAGAACCAACCGTCGAAGCGGGGATCGCGCGACTGCACCGCGACGTAACACCGTTCAAAGTCTTCGACCATGGCGTCGAACCTAGCGGCGCGACGCCACTTCCACTAGCGGAAAAGCGACATCGCCGTGCCCGGTATTCCCGGGCTGACCACGACGTCGAAAATCCGCTAGTCCGACGCCACCTCGATCGGTGCGTCGAATGGCGTGTGAAAGCTGAAGGCGTACGGTGTCGGCCCGAGCCGCTCAATCGCCTCGAGGCGCGCGACCGCGTCGGAGGGTTCGGGAATCGTCCCGGCGCGGATCCACCACATCGCCGACTGGACGCCGTCGAAAGGGTCGGCCCACGCACGACGTCGGCGAAGGACGTCCTTGTGATCGCTCTGGTACACGTACGCCCTCAGCGCCTCGATCGACTCCCACACACTCATGTTGAGGAGAATCTGGTCATCGGCGAAGACCCGGATGCTGGTCGCGTCACCTTCGTCGGTCTTCAATCGCCACACGAATCCGGGCGCCACGTCCGCCAGGGCGTTGATGGGATCCAGGGCGGCGACGAAGCCGGCGACCACGGGCGAATCGAGTGGTGCCTTCAACTTCACGACGTTGCACTGCGCGAGGTGGAATGGCATGGAGCGACATTACTGGCGGGGGGCGCGATCTCGCGAGCGAAGGTGACAGGGGATAACTAGATTCGGTCTGTTCGTCGCCGGCAGAGAACCGGGGCGCAGAACGAAAGGGTGACGCATGTCCAAAGCGTACGAAATCTCCATCTGGGAGCCGCACCCCGGCAAGTCCGAGGAGTTCATGGAGACGATCAAGAGCCTGACCAAGGCCTTCGTCGAGTCGGGCGTCGAGAAGGTTGACCTGCTCACGGGTGTCGCCGGCAAGGACGTCTTTCGAATCGTCGTGATCCAACACTTCAAGGGACTGGCCGACAACGGTGCCGTCAACGAGTCGATTGGCGACAGTCCGACGATGAAGGCCTGGCGCGAGGCGCACCCCGGGGACTTCCCGGCGAAGCTGATCTCACACGACCTGTACCAGTCGATCGACGACTGACCGATCCTCTCGTGGCACGGAAAGGTCACGGGTTGAACCTGGAGGCGATCTCGGAGCTCGCCTCGGGATTCGCGGGTGTCGTCGAGGATCAGCCGTTCGGTCCGAGTGTCGACGTGCTCAAGGTCGGCGGCAAGATCTTCGCGATCCTGTCCCCGGAGAGCGTGCCCGAGGCGATCTCGCTGAAGTGCGATCCCGATCTCGCGATCGAACTCCGCCTGCAGTTCGCGGCGGTGAATCCCGGATATCACCTCAACAAACGACATTGGAACACGGTCCACTTGGACGGGACGATTCCCGACGACGACGTAGTGCAGATGGTCACGCACTCCTACCAACAAGTCGTCGCGGGACTTCCCAAATCGGTGCGTGCGTCGCTGCTCGCCTAAACACCCTTGGTGAACGTCAGTGTGGATTAGCGGTAATCCTCGTCGCGGATCTACTCATTAGGGTGTTGGAGTGTTCGAGCCAGGTCCGCTACTCGCCTCGGGTCGGGACGCGGATATCTTCGAATACGGCACGACACAGGTGTTGCGTCGATCTCGGCACCGTCGTTCGATGGAACGCGAGGCACGAACGATGGACTACGTCCGCGCGCGCGGCTATCCGGTACCCAAGGTCGAAGAGGTCAGCGCTGACGGGACCAAACTGATCATGGAGCGGATCGACGGCGCCAACATGGTCGATGCCCTCACCGCCACGCCGTGGAAGGCGAGGCGCTTCGGTCGCGTCCTGGCCGATCTACATCGACAGCTGCACGAGATGGCCAGCCCGGAGTGGCTGGCACCCGCACCGTTCGGCCGGGGCGATCGACTACTGCACATGGATCTCCATCCCCTGAACGTGATGATGTCATCTCGGGGGCCCGTGGTCATCGATTGGGTCAACGCCGCTCGAGGGGATCCGAACACGGACGTCGCTCTCACGTGGGCCCTGCTTTCGGCGGGTGAGGTGCCGACGAACGGCGTCAAGGGCGCGTTGGTCGGCGTCATCCGTTCCCGATTCATCAGGGGGTTCATCGGTACCTACGACGCCGCCGCCATCGCCGAAGAGGTTGACGCCGTCGTGGAGTGGAAGTCGAAAGACCCCAATCTGAGCGAATCCGAGGTCGAGGCCGCGCGCGATTTCGCGCGACGCGTCCGACCGAGCTAACGAAGCCAGCGAAGGCAAGATTCTTACTTGCGTTCCCTGGCGGCGGACGATAATATACAACCATATGGTTGTACGTAAACTTGAAAACCCTGACGTTGACCGGATCTTCCGGGCGCTGGCCGATGCCACGCGCCGCGACATCTTTGGACGCGTCATCAACGAGGGACTCTCGGTCTCGTCCTTGGCGCTCGACTACGAGATGAGTTTCGCCGCGGTGCAAAAGCACGTGCGGGTCCTCGAACGCGCGAGCCTGATAACGAAGGAGCGCCACGGCCGAGAGCAGATCGTGCGCGGCAATCTCGCGACGCTTCGTCGCGTGGAGGCGCTACTCCAGGAGTTCGAGCAGATCTGGATCGGTAGGGCAACACGGATCGCCGAGATCCTCGGCGAGGAAGGAAGTGCAGAGTGACAGTCATCTCATCAGTTACGAACCCTGAGGAGTTGTCCCTGACGGTCGTCGCGGAGTTCGCGGCCGGTCCGGACCGGGTGTGGGGGGTGTGGGAAGACCCCCGACAGCTGGAACGTTGGTGGGGGCCGCCCACGTACCCGGCGACGTTCACGCGACACGACTTCTCGGTCGGTGGCGAGTCGCGCTATCACATGACCGGACCGCAGGGCGATACCCCGCGGGGATACTGGCGCATGTTCACGATCGATGAGCCGCGCTCCCTCGAGTTCGCGAACGGACTCGCCGGCGAGGACGGTGAACCGGTGGCCGACCTCGAGCCCATGGGCGCGTACGTCACGTTCGAAGCCATCGGCGCGGGGACCCGGCTGACCGTTCGGAGCAAGTTCGTCGACGAATCGCAGATGAAGACGATGCTGGACATGGGTATGGCCGAGGGGATGACGCAGGCGGTCACCCAGATCGACGACGTGCTGTCGTCGAAGGTCGACTGACGAACTGACCGAGGCCCGCCCTGACGTGCTCGGCGAAGCCCCACTCGTACACTTGGGGTCGTTGTCTCGTTCGCACGGACAGGGAAAGGCACGATGGCCCTCGCGCACAACGGTTCGGTCGAGATCTACTACGAGACGTTCGGCGAACCGTCGGACCCAGCCCTCCTCCTCATCAACGGGTTGGGGAGCCAGTGCATCAACTTCGACGTCGAGTTCTGCGAACTGTTTGTCGCGCGAGGCTTCTTCGTCATTCGATTCGACAATCGCGACGTCGGACTCTCGACGAAATTCAACCTGGTCCTGCCGGATCTCTTCGCGGTGCTCGAAGCGGTGAAGGACGGCCTCGAGCCCAAGGTGGCGTATCGACTCTCCGACATGGCCGATGACGCCCTCGCGGTGCTGGACGCGCTCGACATCGACCGTGCGCACGTCGCGGGATGGTCGATCGGCGGCATGATCGCGCAACAACTCGCCATCGATCATCCGGAGCGGTTGTTGTCGATGACGTCCAACATGTCGACCACGGGCGATCCCGACGTCGGACAGGCGTCGGCCGAAGCGCTCGAGATCATCCTGGGACCCAGCGAGATCGATCGGGCGTCCATCATCCAACGGCGTTTGGACCTCGAACGGGTGATCGGCAGTCGCGCCCACTTCGACCCCGAACGGGTCGCCAAGCAGACGGGCGACGCCTACGACCGCTGTTTCAACCTCGCCGGCGTCGCGCGCCAACTGTGCGCCGCCGCGGCCAGCGGCAGCCGAACCGCGCAACTGCACAACGTCACCACGCCCAAGCTGGTGATGCACGGTGACGTCGACAACCTGATCGACATCAGCGGGGGCGTGCGAACGGCCGAGAGCATCCCCGGGGCCCGGTTCGTGATCTTGGAAGGCATGGGACACGACCTGAGCCTCTTCTATTGGAACCATCTGGTGGAAGAGATCTCGAACCACGCTCGGGGTGCCACCTCGGTGTAGACACCCGACAGATACGGTGTTGCAATGAAGCGGTCACTGACGGCGTGGTCGATGATCGCGTCGGTCGTATGCCTGTCGCTCATTCCATTGGCAATGTGCGCCACCGTGAGCGGCGCGACGACGCGTCCGAGTTGCCAGGTTCCACGCATGACCGGGTTGACCGTGACGTCGGCGCGAAGCCGCGCGCGGGCGGCGGGGTGTGCGTTGCGACTCATCGGCGTCGCGGTGACCATGGCGACGGTCCAGACGATTCACACGCAGAGTGTCCGGCCGGGCCTGCGCGCCAGGTTGGTGGTCGTTCGGGTCAACCCGGTGTGTCCGGGCTCCGCCGCGTTGGGGCCGCCACCCGGCGAGCCAATCCTAAAAACGGGACCAACCGAACTGATCAGCGGCCTCTTCGGGGAAGGTGGTCCGCTCATCTTCCGATCGGCGCCGAACTGCAAGCACCTGGTGGGAACGTCGAGCCCGGGGACCATCACCGTCGTCAACGCCGAGGGGACCGTCCTCGTCAACAAGAGGGCGCTGACGGCCGGACAGTTGTTGTACGACAACGTGCCGGCCGGCACCTACACGATCACGGGCACCCTGAGCGGCGGCACCAAGGTCGGGCCCGTCACGGTGAGGGTTCGCGCTGGCGAGATCGTCCGGCAAGACCTCGTCGCCGAATTTCCGTAAGGCGCAGCACGTGTGACGTCACGTGACGAGCTTCACCTCCCCTGGCTCGCGACAGCGGACTCGAGCGAAGGCGCAGGCGCGCCGGTGCTACGTTGCCATGAACGTGAAGGGACGTCGTGAATGCGCTGGTTCTATTCGGAGAAACACGAGCTGCACAACCCTGACCGAGAGGTCCGACTTGGCACTCCGACCAGAGGTTTCGAGGTCGCCCGTCGGGCCCACGTCATCGCCGCCGAACTATCGAAGGACGGTGATTTCGAACGCGGGACACTCGACCAATTCGACCGCGAGTTGATCGACCGGGTTCACGACCCAGCGATGGTGGATTGGCTCGAAGCGACGTGGCGAGAGTGTCGTCCCTTCAGTGACTTCGACGAGGTCATCCCTGACGTGTTTCGACACGCGCAGTTGTCGAGCGTCGACGTCGCGCCTCGCGAGCCGCAACACAGCCCCATGGCTCGCCTCGGCTACTACTGCTTCGACACGATGACACCGATCGTGGAAGGGACCTACGAGGCATCACGAAGCGCCGTCGACGTCGCCCTGTCGGCGCTCGAGCACTCGCTGGCCACCGGCGACGTCTCCTACGGGCTCTGTCGACCGCCCGGCCATCACGCGTCGGCGTCGATGATCGGCGGCTACTGCTTCTTCAACAACGCCGCCATCGTGGCCGCGGAGATGGCGCGACGGTTGAACGGACCCGTCGCCGTCGTGGACGTCGACTACCACCACGGGAACGGCACGCAGTCGATCTTCTACGATCGCGACGACGTGTTCTACGCCTCGCTCCACGGTTCGCCCGACCGGGCGTTCCCGTACTACCTGGGCTACGGCGACGAACGCGGCGCCGGTCGGGGCGCGGGCTGGAATCACAACGTCGAGTTGCCGAAGGGCTGTTCGGACGCCGCGTATTTCGATGAGCTCACGAAGGTCCTGGACGTCGTGACGCAGAAGGCGATCGTCGGTGTCGTCGTCTCACTCGGTGTGGACACCTTCGAGAACGACCCGATCAGCGATCTCGCTTTGACGAAGGGGGCCTTCTTCCCGATGGGACGACGCATCGCCGAATTAGGTCTGCCGACGGTCGTCGTGCAAGAAGGCGGTTACGACCAGGACGAACTGGGCGTAAACGTCCGGGCGTTCCTGCGTGGGATCGACCATCTCGATCCGATCGAGGACGGCGTCGATCGTTTGCTCGCTTAGGCGGCCGCTGAGTAGGCCTCGTTTGCGGTGGCGAACGCCGCACGCAACACGTCGGCGATCGTGCCGGCGAGGTGGAACGTCATGGCGTCGCGAACCTCCTCGGGTACGTCCTCGAGGTCCGGGCCGTTGCGCGCCGGCAAGATGACCTCCGTGAGCCCCGCGCGGTGCGCCGCCAAGACCTTTTGCTTGACCCCGCCGATCGGGAGCACCCGACCTTGGAGCGTCACCTCACCGGTCATGCCGACGATCGAACGAACCGGTTCGTCGCGCAGCAGACTGACGAGGGCCGTGGTCAACGTGACACCCGCCGACGGTCCGTCCTTGGGCACCGCGCCGGCGGGCACGTGGAAGTGGAACCGCTTGCCGGCCAAGCGCGTCGGATCGATGTTCAACGCCGCGGCGTGACTGCGCACGTAGGACATCGCGATCTCCGCTGACTCCTTCATGACGTCGCCCAACTGTCCCGTGAGCGTCAGACCTTCCGGACCGTCGGACACACTCGCCTCGACGAAGAGGACGTCGCCCCCGGCGCCGGTCACGGCGAGTCCGGTCGCAACGCCCGGCACGCTGGTGCGCTCGGCCGATTCGAAATAGAAGTGAGGACGTCCGAGCCAACCACGCACGTCGTCCGCGGTGACGGCGATCGGTCCCTCGCGTTCGCCCGCGGCCAATTTCGTGGCGGCCTTGCGCAGTAGGCGTCCGATCTCTCGTTCCAGGTTCCGCACACCCGCTTCGCGGGTGTAGTCCGAGACGATGACGCGAAGGGCGTCGTCGTCGATCGTGACCTCATCCTCGCGCAGCGCCGCTCGGGCGAGCTGTCGTGCGAGTAGGTGGTGGCGCGCGATCGAGATCTTCTCGGTCTCGGTGTAGCCGTCAAGTCGGATCACCTCCATGCGGTCGAGGAGTGGCCCCGGGATCGTGTCGACGACGTTGGCCGTGGCCACGAACATCACTCGTGACAGGTCGAGGTCGACTTCGAGGTAGTGATCGCGGAAGGTGTGGTTCTGTGCCGGGTCGAGGACCTCCAAGAGCGCGGACGACGGGTCGCCACGGTAGTCCGAACCGAGCTTGTCCACCTCGTCGAGGACGATCACCGGGTTCATCGTGCCGGCCTCGCGCAACGCGCGCACGAGTCGTCCCGGCTGGGCGCCCACGTAGGTGCGACGGTGTCCGCGGATCTCCGCCTCGTCGCGGACACCACCGAGCGCGACGCGCACGTACTTGCGCTCGAGCGCGTTGGCGATCGACTGTCCGAGCGAGGTCTTGCCGACCCCGGGCGGGCCGACGAGCGCAAGGATGGCGCCCGAGCCGCGTCCGTCGACCGGCGCCAGACCTCGTTCCGCCTGCAGCTTGCGCACGGCGAGGTGTTCGAGGATGCGGTCCTTCACGTCCTCGAGACCGTCGTGATCGGCGTCCAGGATCCGCTGCGCTTCGGAGATGTCCAGGCGGTCCTCGGACTCGACGCCCCAGGGGACTTCGAGGATCGTGTCGAGCCACGTGCGGATCCAACCCGTCTCGGGGCTCTGCTCACTGGTTCGCTCCAACTTGTCAATCTCGCGCAGAACGGCCTTTTCGACGTGCTCGGGGAGGTCGCGATCGGCGATCTTGGCACGGTAGTCGTCGGGGTCGGCCTCGTCGCCGTCGCCGAGCTGTCCCAGTTCTTTCTTGATGGCGTCGAGTTGACGACGAAGGAGGAACTCTCGCTGCGTCTTCTCCATGCCCTCTTCGACGTCGTTCTTGATGCGATCGCGCAGGGTCAGGTCCGCCAGGACGTCACGGGCCCAGCCGAGTACGAGCCGGAGTCGGCCTTCGACGTCGATCGTCTCGAGGACCTCCACCTTTTGCGCGAGCGTGAGGTCGGGGGAGTAGCCGGCGACGTCGGCGAGGCGACCGGGCTCGTGGATCTCGCGCAGTTGTGCTGCGATTTGCCGAGCCCCGCGACTGAGCAGGATGTTCTCCAGCACCGCGCGATACTCACGGGCGAGTTCGATGACGTCCGGCGTCGCCTCGGCGTCGCTCAGGGGTTCGGCTTCCACCCACAACGCGTCGCCGGTACCGGGAACGCCGGTGCCGATCGTGGCGCGCTGGTCACCCCGGATGGCGATCGCTTCGAGGCCACCGGGCAGCGAACCCTCCTCCATTACCTCGGCGATGACGCCGACGCTCGCGTAGCGACCTTCGATGTGGGGGACCAGGAGGAGGCGGCCGCCGGCCGAACGCGCCGCCTCGACGGCGACACGGGCTTCGTCGGACTCCAGGGCCATGGTGAACACCATGCCTGGCAGGATGACGCCGGACTTCAGCGGAAGCAGCGGCAGGGTGACTGTCTCATTCGTCATGGCAATGTCCTTTCCAGTGTTCGAATTCACCTGATTGACACTGGTGGCGCCAGGCAAACTCATTGCCTTCCGGACCCGGGAAGGTCCGGGTCCGGAAGTCGAACCAAAGTTCGAGACGTCGAGCATAAAGGTCATTTTCGAGAATCTGGCAGTCTCGATGGGAGAGTGCCAACCGCCACCGACGACCGGTACCCCTCCTGATGAGGCCCCTATACTCAGCGAGAAACCGGTCTGAAACAAGGAGATTCCGTCAGCGAGAGGAGAGCGCATGGCGTTGGAAGCAGGTGCGGTCGCACCGAATTTCGCTCTGTTGGCGACCCCGGATCAAAAGGTCTCGCTCTCAGAGTTCCACGGGCCGGTGGTCCTGATCTTCTACCCGGCGGACTGGAGCCCGGTGTGCAGCGACGAGCTCTCGGTGTTCAGCGCGGCGAGTCGGCTGTTCCACGCCCGCGGCGCCCAGCTGCTGGGGATCTCCGTGGACGGTCCGTGGTGCCACGAGGCGTTCAAGGATCAACGCAACGTCGCCTTCCCTCTGCTCGCGGACAACAACCCCAAGGGCGCGGTCGCCAAGGCCTACGGGGTGTACCGATCTGACGACGACACGTCCGAGCGCGCCCTGTTCGTCATCGACGGCGAGGGCAAGGTCGCGTGGAGCGAGGTTTCACCCGTGGGCGTCAATCCCGGCGCCGACGGTGCCCTGCGAGCGGTGGAGGCGTTGTCATGAACGAAGAGGCCCGGTTGTCGATCCCCGTCGGACCCGACGACCACTCCCGAGGTCCCCTCGACGCGAAACTCACAGTGGTCGAATACGGCGACTACCAGTGTCCCTACTGCGGCCGGGCCTATCCGATCGTGGAGCAGTTGCGCGCCAAATTCGCCGACTCCCTCCGACTCGTCTTTCGCAACCTCCCACTCGCCGACGTGCACCCGCACGCAGAAGCGGCGGCGGAGATGGCCGAGGCCGTCGCGTTGCAGGGGAAGTTCTGGGAGATCCACGACGTTCTCTTCGAGAATCAACGTGATCTCTCTGACGCGGCGCTTCGTCACTACGCGGAAAGTGTCGGTGCCGACGTGAACGAAGCGATGGCGGCCATCGCCGACGGCGGACCACGCCATCGCGTTGAGGATGATTTCGAGGGCGCCATTCGAAGTGGCGCGAACGGCACGCCGACGTTCTTCGTGAATGGCGTGCGCTATGACGGCTCGTGGCTCTTCGATCCGTTCGCCGAGTACCTCGAACAGGTGCTCGACGGCCAGTAGTCGAAGTCGTGGTTCGACGTTCGGCCGCGCCCGGAATTCATCCTTGACATATATTCTTGGTTCCCCACGCGCATCGAAGTGGACGAGTGGAAGGTCGGGGCGGCATTGACGCATCACTTCGACGGGCCCGACGTCGGACCACTCACCGGCACGGTCCTGGAATGGGACCCGCCGCATCGGGTGCGTTTCACGTGGGACGTGGACACGATTGCGTTCGAACTGTCGAGCGCCGCCGACGGCGGGACGATATTCGTGCTGACCGAGGAACTGGTCGCGGCGCACGCGGCACGCAACGCGGCCGGCTGGGAGAGTTGTCTGGATCGTTTGCAATCCCACCACGAGACCGCGACGTGGAGTGCGCGATTCCACCACTACCGCGAGGCGTTCGAACCGGTCTTGGGTGCGCTAGAGGGTCCGCCCAAGGAATTCAACGTTTCATAGATTGCCTAGAAGTGCCCTCGCAATCGCTGAACCCACTTCGGCACCTTTCGGTGTGGAACGGGATCAGTCGTCCATTGCCAGGGCGACCTTCTCGGCGGCCGATCGCAGTTCCTCGTCGGTCAGATTTGGGAGGACGTCCTCCCATAGGGGCAGCATCATCCCGGCCGCCTCGATCATTCCCAACGGTCGCGGGATCATCCACACGTGAAAGTGCGATCCGCCATCTCCCCAGCGATAGAGGTGGACACGACCAACGCCGCCGAGCGAGAGAATTCCTCGCTCAACGTTGGCCACGACGCGTCCGAATTCCGCGGCCGCCGATTCCGGGAGGTCCTTGAAGGAGTCGACGTGCGCCGTGGTGGCCAGCCACACGGCGCCGGCCAGACTTCCGCCCACCGGTGGGTGCAGTGACCAGTTGGCGTTTGACCACACGGCGCTGGTCGCTTGACCACTGCAAATCCCGCAGGGCTCTCCCCCCGGCTCACCACGACGCGGCGGCTCCGGGATCACCCGTTCGCCCAACGAGCGAACGTTGAGTGGTTCGTTGTAGGGAAGTGTCATGGACTATTCCTCCTCGTCGCGTTGGCAGTCGTCCAGTGTCGACGGACCTGGCTTTCGAGCGACGAACTTCAAGATCCCGTCCACCATGATCGTGAGTTGCGTGAAACCGACCGCCTGCAAGCGACTGAGGAACGACGCCGGGTCGACTGGGTTGTAGGTGTCGCCGTCGTGGAAGTGATGGAGGTCGTTGCTGGCGAGGCTGTCCGAACCCAGAAAGCAACCTCCGGGCTTCAACACACGGAACGCCTCTCGAAGGAGTGCCTGTTGCGCGTCGTAGGTCGGCACGTGGTGGAGCATCGTGAACGCGCCGACGGAGTCGAAGGTCGCCGAGGCGAAGTCCATGGCAGTGGCGTCACCCACGACGACGTCAACGTTGGTTCCGGCGTAGCGTTCCTTCAGCGCGAGCGCCGCGGTCTCGTCGGCCTCCACGGCGACGAGCTGGTCGACGCGCGAGCGCAGCCACTCGGTGGCCGCGCCAGGTCCCGGCCCGAGTTCGAGCATCCGATCGCCGAGGTCGACGATGGTGGCCAGTGACGGGAGCACGTCGCCTTGGATGTGCGATGCCCACTGCGGGCTCGGACAAAGCCGCGCGTGGTTTTGGTTCATCCGACCAATGTACGGACCGACCCGCGTGGTGCCAAGACCGTAGGCTGACAATCAATGTCGCCAGACGGACAACGTGACGAACATTCGGTCGATCCGACGCGGGGACTGGCGGTGTGCACGTTCCAGATGTCGCCCGGCACCGTCTTCGACTGGCACACCCACGACGACCATCAACTCGCGTGGGCCTCGAGCGGCGTCCTCACGGTGCGCAGTGGATCCGAGGCGTGGGTGTTGCCACCGACGCGCGCCCTCTGGATTCCGGCGGGAGTGCGCCACGAGACGCTCTCGGACGGCGCCGCGACGATGCGAAGCGCGTACGTGCGAACGAGCTCCCCTTCGAAACCATGGACCGCGTGCACTCCGGTCGAGGCGACGCCACTCGTAGCCAACCTCCTCGACTTTCTGGCGAGTGATGACGTGGACCCCCCGCGTCGGCGGCACGCCGAGGCGTTGCTCGTCGATATTCTCGTGCCCGCGCCAACCATCTCATTTGAGGTGCGGATGCCGTGCGACGACCGAGCCCTGCGCGTCGCCGAGTTGCTCAAAGAGAATCCCGCTGACGGTCGCACCCTGGAGGAGTGGGGGCACGAGGTCGGGGCGAGCAGTCGAACGTTGGCCCGAGCGTTCCTCACCGACACCGGTATCCCGTTCGCGCGTTGGCGAACGCTCGTGCGGCTGAACTGTGCGCTCGTGGCGCTCGGGTCGCACGTGCGCGTCGCCGAGGTCGCTCGAGGCGTGGGGTACGAATCTGCGAGCGCGTTCGTCTCGGCCTTTCGACGCGAGACGGGGATCACGCCGTCCAAGTACTTTCTTGAAAAGTCGGACGAGTGAAGAGAGGGAGCGGCGCTGATGCACGCCTATGACGTGGGAACGTGGAGGACGTTCTTTCTTGCCATGGTCGGCGCGGCCGCCACCCTCACCGGTCTTCTTTTCGTCTCAGTCTCCATCAACCTCGATCGCGTGTTGAGCGGGGGTACGTTTCTACCGGCGCGCGCACGTGAGACGCTCGCCAGTCTGGTGCTGATCGTGGCGTACTCTTCGTTGACGTTGGTGCCGCAGAGCAGGACGCTCCTCGGTACCGAAATACTCGTGATGGCCGTGCCGCTGTTGGCCACCACCCTCTGGGATCAGATCAACTACGTGAGGTCCAATCCTGAGGGACCGCTGCTCTGGTCGGTGTCACGAATATCGGCCTCGGGGATGGGCATCATCCCCGCCACGCTCGCCGGTGTGTCGCTCATCGTGCGATGGGGTGGCGGGTTCTATCTCCTGGTCCCGGCGTCGTTGCTCGGCATCTTCGGCGCCGTGTACAGCGCGTGGGTGCTCCTCGTCGAGATCGCTCGCTGAGTGGATCGCCGGTTCAGCGCTACGAGATGAGTCGGTAGAGTTCGTCACCGGCCTGAGCGTCGCGACGTTCTTCAAGTACCGGTCCGGGCGACGATCGTTAGTAGGTTGCTTGTAGGACCGAGATGCGAGGTGGAAAGTGTTTTCAACGTCTTCCGTGGGAGCGATCGTGGGCACCTACGTCTCAGTGCTCGTGTTGTTGAGCGTGCTGGCCAGCGTGGGCAGCATCGTCACCTACATCATCATCGTGGTCGCCAATCGAGCCGAGCCCGATCCAACAGGCAATCGCACCAACGCCATCTATCACGTGGGTACCGCGTTCATTGCGTTGTGGCTGGAGATCGCCGGTGTCATCACCATCTTCGTCACGTTGTTCAACCTCATCGGGGCCGGCAACACTCCAAGTTTTTCGTCCGAGATTCATCCACTCGGGGATTCGACCATCCGGGGGATCACCATCGGGCTCCTGTTGTCGATCATCGGTGGCTACACGGCGCTGACGCACCGCGCGAAGGCGATCGAGTTGGCGACGAGTGACGGGTCGACGTCGAGCCCTTCGGTCCGCGTTCTTCGCAGCTACGCCGCCGTCGTGAGTTTCATCAGTGTGATCGTCGTCGTCATCGTCTCGCTCGCCCTCATTTGGGCGGTGTTGGGTCTCATCGCTCCCGGCGTCTATCAGACCGGCGGTCGCACCGGAGACTTTCGTCTTTTGTTGGACGAGTTGACCGTGTTGGCGGTCTTCGCCTGGGTCTTCTCGACGCACCGGCACTTGGTGGGAGCCCGCTAGTCATCGACGGGCGCCACGGTCACAGAACCGCTATCGCCCAGCGAGCACCAGCGAGTCGAAGAGTTCACGGAGCCACGAGGCGATGCCGGCGCGGACGGGCGCGCCGGAAATGATGACGTCGACCATGGTCAACGACGTGTGCGTCTGTCCCCGACCTTCGAGGTGTCGCACCGGCACGCCCGCTGCCTCGAGGGCGTGCGCGTACGCGACGCCGCCGTCGTGAAGTGGGTCGAACTCCGCGGTGTAGATCAACGTCGACGGCAGCGCGTCGAGTCGCCCTCGCAACGGCGCCGCCCGCGGATCGTCACGTGACGCGGGGTCGACGTAGAGATCCGAGAACCACTCCATCAGCGATCTCGTCAACAGGTAGCCCTCGGCGTTCTCCACGTACGAGACGCGGGTGAAATCGAAGTCGACGACGGGGCACAACAGCAGCTGACCGTCGATCGCGACGTCGCCGCGATCGCGCGCGTCCTGACAGACCACGGCGGCGAGGTTCGCACCGGCGCTCCAGCCGGCGACGACGAGTCGACCCTCGACGCCTCCGAATTCGGCGACGTTCGACGCGGCCCAGCGCACGGCCGCACAGGCGTCATCAGCCGCCGCGGGGTACGGGTGCTCGGGCGCGTGACGATAGTTGACGGACACCACGATCGCGTCGGCGCGCACGCACAGGTCGCGACAGAGGGCGGCGTCGGACGTCGCACTTCCGAGCAGCCAGCCGCCGCCGTGGAAGTAAAGCACCACCGGATGCGGACCCGCGGTCGGGGGACGAAGGAGCTGATAGGCGAGTTCGCCGCCGGGCCCCGAGAAGACGCCGTCGACGACCTCACCGACGTCGGGTCCGGGCGGCATCATCGAGGAGCCGGCGTCCCAGAACGCTCGCGCGTCGGTCGGACTCAAACTCTCCAACGGCGGTAGGTCCATCGACGCCATGGCCTCGAGCATCATCGTCACGTCCAGTTGCATGCGTCGAACCACTCCGTCGTTGCACTGTTCGACGCCGGGACCGCTCAAGCGGAATCCCAGAAAGCCCGACTCGACGACCTCGTCGCAGACCGCGCGGTAGCGGTCCACGCCGGCGATGTACGGGAGTAGCATCCGCGGCTTGCCCGGAACGTTCGCACCCATGTACCACGAGTCCGTTCCAGGCAGCAACGTGATCGCGCCGCAGTCCGCGACGTGCAGGTCCCACGCCTCTTGAGCTCGCGCCGTCGGCTCGATGTCACTGAACCCGTGCCGGTCGAGGTAGGTGACGCAGTCGACGATCCAGTCGACGTGTTGCTCGATCGACACGACCATGTTGGAGAGCACGGACGGGCTTCCGGGACCGGTGATCATGAAGAAGTTGGGGAAACCAACGGTCGTCAGACCGAGGTACGTCGACGGACCCGCGGCCCACGTGTCCTTCAGGGTCATCCCGTCTCGACCTTCGATGTCCACCGCCACGATGGCGCCGGTCATCGCGTCGAAGCCTGTGGCATAGACGATGGCGTCGACGTCGAACGATCGAGTCAACGTCTCGAGACCGTGTTGCGTGACCCGTTCGATGGGTTCTCTTCGCAGATCGACGAGGTCGACGTTCGCCCGGTTGAAGGTCTCGTAGTAGTTGGTGTCCAAACAAGGTCGCTTCGTACCGAAGGGATAGTCCCGAGGACAGAGCGCCTCGGCGACGTCGGGATCGTCCACCTTCTCGCGGATCTTCTCGCGGATCATGTTGGCCACGATGGCGTTGGACGCGAGATTCGTGCTCTGGTCCGAGAAGACGCTGAGAATCTCGAAGAGTTCACCCTTCTCCCACGCTGACTCGAACCTGGTGCGAGCGACCTCTTCGCTCGCCGCGACACCCGTCACGTCGTTGGCCGGCATGGGTACGCCTCCTCGCGACCAGCGGGCGGACTCGCGGTAGGCGGCCCGATCGTTCGAGAGTGCGGCCAGTCGATCCTCGGGCGGCGGACCGTTGTGCGCGGGGATCGAGAAGTTCGGGGTTCGTTGGAACACCGTCGTGTGGGCCGCTTGCGCGGCGATGAGGGGGATCGACTGGATGGCGGACGAGCCGGTACCGATCACGGCGACGCGTTGGCCCGAGAAATCCACGCCCTCGTGGGGCCACGTACTGGTGAAGTACACGTCCCCCTCGAAATCCTTGGCGCCCTCGATCTCGGGTGCCTTCGGCATCGACAGACATCCACTGGCCATCACGAAGAAACGACACACCACGTCGTCGTCGTGATCCGTCCGAACTCGCCAGCGACGCGCTGGCGCGTCCCACGCCGCCGCTTCGACCCGCGTCGAGAATTCAATATCGCGTCGCAGGTCGTATCGAGCGGCGATGAATTGCAGGTACCGCAGGATCTCGGGCTGCGTGGCGTACTTCTCCGACCAGGTCCACTCCTGGTCGATTTCGGGATCGAAACTGAAGGAGTAGTCGGTCGTCGGCACGTCACAGCGCGCGCCGGGATAGCGATTCCAGTACCACGTGCCGCCCACGTCGTCGGCCACGTCGAACGCCACGGCCGACAGTCCCGCCTCGCGACACCGCTGGAGGAGGTACAGCCCAGCGAATCCGGCTCCCACCACGGCGACGTCGACTTCGCGCGACGCGGGATCCGACCGATCACCTCGAATCGTCACGTTGTCCCCCCGGCACGGCACCCCCTACGTCAGTGCTCGCAGAGTCTTCCACCTCGAACCTCACGGTGCAAACAAAGTGATTTCGGAGCCTTCAATGTCGACGCGTTGAAGCCCGAGCAGTCGTATGACGCATCTCGTACGATTCAATCATCGAAACCTTGACCTTCCTCTCCACGGATATCGAAAGTTCGACGTCCCTGCTGCGAAGGATCGGAGACGCCGCGTACGGGCGGATCCTCGCTGATCACCACCGAATTATTCGGTTGTGCCTCGAAAACCATGGTGGGCACGAGGAGGGTACCCAAGGCGACTCCTTTTTCGCGACCTTCACGTCCCCACGAGCCAGTGTGTCGTGCGCGACCGAAATTCAGCGCGCGCTGAGTGAATTCGACTGGCCGGACGGTGAAGACGTCCGCGTCCGCGTGGGAATTCACACCGGTGAAGCATCCGAAGAGTCCACTGGCCTCGTGGGTTACGAGGTGCACCGCGCTGCGCGCATCGCGGCGGTTGGTCACGGCGGACAGGTACTCCTCTCTTCGGCGACCGCGGTACTGGTCGAGGACTCCCTGCCGAGCGACGTCACGCTCCGCAATCTCGGCGCACACCGGCTCAAGGACCTCGGCCGACCTGAGACGATCTTCCAGCTCGTCGTCACGGGTCTTACGTCCGATTTCTCTCCGCTGCGGTCGTTGGACAATCCAGAGTTGCCGAATAATCTGCCCGCGTCACTTGGCACGTTCATCGGCCGAGTGAATGAACTCCAAGAGGTGCGCGCGTTGATCGAGAGCTCCCGTCTGGTCACGTTGACGGGAGCGGGCGGCTCGGGCAAGACGCGTTTGGCGCTGCAGGCCGCCGCGGAGTTCTTGGACGGCAGCGGTGAGGGAGTGTGGTTCGTCGAGCTGGCTCCGGTGAGCGATCCCGATCGAACCGTTGACGTGATCATCGAGTCCCTCCAGATTCGCCACGAACCGGGACTCGCCCCGACGGACAATCTCCTCCGGGTCCTCCGGGATCAGCGGTCACTG
Organism: uncultured Acidimicrobiaceae bacterium; assembly: GCA_963802735.1. Lineage (GTDB taxonomy): Bacteria > Actinomycetota > Acidimicrobiia > Acidimicrobiales > RAAP-2 > RAAP-2. The sequence continues at coordinate 76,395 of CAWDJY010000004.1, forward strand.
ATCGTGTTGGACAACTGTGAACACTTGGTGGACGCCGTGGCCAAACTCGTCGACTCGGTCTTACGGTCATGCCCGAAGATCCACCTGGTCGTCACGTCACGCGAACCACTCGGCGTCGATGACGAGGACGTCTACCGGGTTCGTTCACTGTCGCTGCCCGTCGGTGACGTGGAGAGCGTCGCCGACGTGGTCGGCTCGGACTCGATCGAGCTGTTCGTCACTCGAACTCGTCAGCATGACAAGAGTTTCGAACTGTCCGATTCGAACGTCGTCCTCGTCGCTTCTATCTGTCGGCGCCTGGACGGGATTCCGCTCGCGATCGAGTTGGCCGCTGCGCGCCTGTCGTCGATGTCCGTGGAGGATCTCCACGGTCGCCTGGACCAGAGGTTTCGCCTCCTCTCGGGCGGAAGCCGCAGCGCGCTGCCCCGACAACAAACACTGAGCGCCATGGTCGCGTGGTCGTACGACCTGCTCAACGAGTTCGAACGTGAGGTGCTCCGCCGCCTGACCGTGTTCGTCAACGGCTTCGATCTCCACGCGGCGGAGTCGGTCTGCGCCACCGAGTCGGTTGAGTCCTACGAGGTGGCCGCGATCATAGGTTCGCTCGTCGACAAGAGCCTGGTCGTGGCCGAACGGAGCGAGACGTCGTTGCGCTACCGATTGCTCGAAACGATCCGGCAATTCGCGGCCGACCGGCTCCTCGAAATCGACGGCGAGGTTGCGATGAGTGAGGCGCGTCGGCGTCACGCCGAGTTCTTTCTCGAACTTTGCGAAGCCGCCGAGCCGTTCCTTCGAGGGAGTCCCGACCAGGCGCTGTGGTTCGACCGGCTGGAGTTTGAATGGGGAAACATCCAGGCGGCGTTCAATCATTACTTGAACGAGTCGAAGGAATCGAACGCGGCGGTGAAGGTACTTCGTCTCGGGGTAGGCGCTCGACGGTTCTTTGAGGTCCGAGAGCACTGGGAGGTGTGGAAGTCCGTCCGCGACGCGATGGCCGCCTCGCCCGAGGTCGAGCCGGCTTTGAAGTTGCGTGCCTTGATGATCAGGGCCGAGATATTGGGCCGTGAAATTCGGTCAGCGGAAGTGGCGGAGAGAGAACTTCGTGAGGTCTTGACGATCTACGAAGAGTCCATCGAGTTGGCGCGCTCGACGGACGACACGAGGGCGCTCGTATTGGGACTTGGTCGTATGAGTTTCTGGATGAATGACTTGGGCGACGTCGACGCGGCACGACGCCTGGCCGATCAGGCGCTCAACGTGGCGCGCGACAACGACGATCCCTACCTCATCGGCCACGCACTGTTGGCGGTGGGCTTTGTCACGCCTGTGGAAGATCGCAAGGCACCCATGCTCGACGCCGCGACGTGGCTTCGGCGCGCTGGAGACTCAGCGACGCTGTGTATGGCACTCCTCGTCGCCTCGGTCCGTAACTCATCTTCGATCACCGACCTTCGAGAGGATCGGGAACTCAACGCCGAGGCCCTTCGATTGGCCGAACAGATCGGCTACGTGGGAGCCATTGCTCTGCTCATCGGGAACCTCGGTTGCTACTGCTTCTACTTGGGGGAGAAGGTGGAAGCCGCCGGGTATCTTCGACGCGCCCTCCAGATGATTCATCGCGCCGGTTGGCCCGAATACTGGATGTCGGGGTACACGTGGGTTCTCGCAAACTGGATGGCGGACCGAGGCGACTTCCTCGCGTCCGCTCAATTGATGGGGGCGAACAAGCGACTGCTCGAAGCGTCCCCAGAGTTCTTCCTGCGCAATCGTTCGTCTGGGGAGAGTGACCTCGACCGCGCGCTCGAAGAGGACGTACGACGTCAGTCGATCGAGGATCTCGGCGAAGAGGAGTACGAGCGCGCCATCCGAGTCGGAGAGAGTCTTTCGACGAGCCAATTCATGGACTTGGCATTGGGTCGTTCGAAGGCGACGATCTAGCGAGTCGCTGCACCCGGCAAATGTCACCGGCTCAGGCAACGACGTTCCGGTGGCCACTTCTCGAACCTCGAAGACTCGTCGACGACGTCTCAATCCCCTCGAAAGAGTTCGATGAACGGCGTCGCGGTTTCGGACTGGGGACGTTCGCCCTCTGTCTCAGTCGATTGACGCACGATCCTCTCGAGGTTGTCCAAACTGGTCACCATTGCCGGTCTCCAGAACTCTCCGTCTTCGATGAACCTTCGGAGTTCCTCGGGCAATCGTGAGCCTTCGAAGAATGCGGTGACGCGGGTTCTGGAATCACCCAACGGCTCGAGCTGCCATCCCCATTCTCGGAGTCCCGGATGACCGACCGACTGCTCGTAGTCGGGATTCTCGTACGAGAACACGATGGGCTCCCAGGCGATCAGACGATCCTGTTCGAACGCACGCACGTGGTTTGCCATCACGTAGTTGCCGAGGTGCCAGTGCACCATCTCGATATTGAACACGTCGCCAACTTTGGCGACGCGATGATTATCGACGGCGGAGCGCAGCATTCCCGTTCCATCGACTTCGGGGTGCATCGCCGGATCGGACAGGATCGAGAAGATTCGCGCCGCGGGAGCGTCGATGTCGCGGGTCTCTGAGACCGATGGCTGGATCATTGCCCTTACTCCTCGTGACGGAACAATTTTGACCGAACGTACCACTGGATTCTTCGAGAAACCTCTCGACACGCCCTCGCGTTGCTGTCGAGGTGACGGGAGTGCGCCCCCGGCGAAGTGTCCTCTTCGGCGCACGTCCGTGAGCTCGTCGCCAATCGCCGACGGGGCGGGACCGTACTCACAGCGGCCCGAGGGCAAGGACCAGGATCTGCAAGGACCAGGATCTGTATGTCTCCTCGCTTATGAGCGAGCTCCGGCGGCCTTCTCGATGGTCGATTTCTCTTTCGTGTTCATCGCGGCGTGATGGCGCGATCCCGCTCGGCGTGCCAGACGCGCGCGCCACGATGGCCGTCGGGGATCGTGGTTGAACCAGGGTTCGTCGGGCCATTCGCCGGTCATCGCCCGCCAGGATTCGGACTGGTTTGAATACGGTGGAAACTTGAAAATGTGCTCGTAGCCAACGCTCATTGTGGCCTCCTAGTATTAACAATACGCTACGTCTCGTATTATATATGTTAGATTCGTGACATGTCAAATGAATTAGGTGTTCGCGCGACGCGGGGTCGTCCCCGAAGCGACCAGGTCGATCGGGCCATATTGAATGCGGCGGCCGCCCTGCTCACGGAGAGAGGACTGGACGCAATGACGATCGAAGAGGTGGCGACGAGAGCGGGCGTCGGAAAGTCATCCATTTACCGACGTTGGCCGACAAAGGGAACACTCGCCCTCGACGCGTTCCTGGAGACGTTTCTCGCCCAGCAGCCGAAGGTTGACACCGGCCAATTGGAAGGGGACCTGGCCGCGGCGCTCACGCTCTGGTCGTCTGCGGTCGTGGGCACCGCCACGGGGCGTGCTCTCGTGGGTCTCATCGCTGAGGCGCAGCTCGACGCCGACCTGTCTCGAGCCTGGATCGAACGAGTGGTGACGCCGGTGCGAACACAACACCGGACGATGGTCGAACGCGCAATCGAGCGCGGCGAGATCCCCAGTGACTCTGATGTCGACGTCATCATGGACCTGCTTTACGGTGCGGCGTACCACCGACTACTGCAAGGTCATTTGGCCATCGCTCCGACGTTCATTCATTCGGTGGCGCGCATGGTCGCGCTGGGTGCACGATCGGGCGGCGCCGTCGCCAGCTGAACGCCGCCTCCTCAGCCGTCCTCGACGTCAGTCGAGAGTGGAGAGTAGATGGCGGGTCTGTGGCGGTGAGGTCGAAAGTGCCTTGGCCGCGTCTTCGAAGTCGCGATCGGCGGGCGTGAGTCGCTCACGATGTTGGCGGAGGTGTTCCTCCCACGAGGCGACGACGAATATCTCCTCGAAGTTGCCGGCCTGCTCGCCGTTGCGATACAGACCCCACTGCGTCGCCCCTGTTCGGTGCCGTGACTCGCGCACGCGGATCATCGCGTGTCGAAATTCGTCTTCCCTCTCGGTGGGTATGGAATAGGTCGTCCACACGATGACGGGACCGGCGTCGTAGCCCGTCAATTCGAACTCTGGATCGGGTCGCACGACGACACTGCGGTCCATGCCCGTCGTGTCGAAGAGTGGCCACAGTCGCAGTGACGCCGTCCCGACGGCGAGCACGGTGGCTGACGCGATGAACGCCGCGGTTAGTCCCCATTCGTCAGCGACGACGCCCCATATCAGGGCGCCGAGGCCTTGTGCGCCGAAGAGCACCATCTGGTAGATCGAGAGTCCTCGGGCCCGGACCCACGCGGGTAAAAAGAGCTGCAGCGACGTGTTGAGCGTGGCCAGCATCCAGACCCACGTCGCACCGGTGGGGAGCAGTACGATCACGTCGCCGACCGTCGAATGCAGGAGTGCGATGACGACCAGGGCGCCACAGAAGAAGCCGCCCGAGATGCCAACGAAGCCATTGGCCGACAGCCGGTTGCGTAGCGTCGACAAGAGCGTTGCTCCCGCGATGGCCCCGATGCCGAGCGCGCCGAGCAGGAGTCCGTACCCGCTCGGACCGAGTTCGAGTCGTCGGCTCGCCACGAGGGGTAATAGACCCCACAGCGCGCTGGCCGGGATGAGGAAGAGCGTCGCGCGCAACAGGACCCGGCGAACGATCGGCGAGTAACGGACGTAGCGACCTCCCGCGCGCAGGGCGGACATGAAGGGCTCGGGAAGTTGCGGTGTGAGATCGGCCGACGGTCGCCACAGCACTACGACAAGGGCGTAAATGAGGAAGGTCCCCGCGTTGAGGGCGAAATCCGCGCCGACGCCGAAGTGGGCGATCACGATCCCGGCTATCGCTGGACCGACCGCGCGAGCGATGTTGATGTTGATGGAGTTGAGCTGCACGGCCGAGGGAACGTCCTCGCGCGGCACGAGTTCAGGTACGAGAGATTGATAGGCAGGCGTGATAAAGACCGATCCTGATCCGATGATGAACGTGAAAACCAGCAGCAACGCCGGCGAGATGTGCCCAGTGAGGGTGAACGCGGTCAGCAGTGCACCCGCGGCCGCGAGGCCGATTTGCACCGCGATGATGAGTCGCCGTCGATCCAGGATGTCCGCGAGGACACCTCCAACGATGGCGAACAGGACGTCCGGGAGCATGTCAGCGGTCTGAACCAGGGACACGAGAATCGCGGCGTTCGCGGCGTGCACGAGAAGCCACTGGGCTCCGACGGTTTGCATCCACGTCCCAACGTTGCTGACGAGCGACGCCAGCCACAACCATCGAAAGATTGTGACCCGCAAGGGAGCCCACGTGGACGATGCGTTGCTGGCGCTCATCGAGCTTCGCAGGTCAAGTGGAGAATTTCCACGTAGAGAGGATACGTCGCAGGGAGTTATCGAGTCCGGCATATGGACGGTAAGCAAATTCTCAAGCTCCCAAAATCGAACGCAGGTCGACGGACAATCTCAGTTCCCCGCCCCGTGATGAGCGATCTCACTCGGCATCTCGAGACGTTCACTGCGCCGGAGTCGGAAGCGTTGGTTGTATGTGGGAGGCAAGGTTCTGCGCTCACTAGAGACGCCCTCCAGGGAACTTGGGAACGAGCGCGAATGAGCATTGGTCGACCTGACCTACGGCTCCACGACATGCGCCACTCAGGTTTGACGCTGGCGGCAGCAACCGGAGCGACTACCGCTGAATTGATGCACCGAGCTGGTCACGCCTCTGCGCCAGCAGCTCTTCGGTATCAGCATGCCTCGGGAGATCGCGACCGCCGTATTTCCCAAGCTCTGGCGGCAATGATTCCTGAGTCGCCCCCATGGGGCATGATCCACTCGCCAGAGGAATAGAACTCGAGTACAAAGCATCTTTACGTGGTCAATCGAACCTTTGACCCTGATCCTGCTGGATCAGTATCGGCAGTAGGGACGTCTTGAACTTCCCTCTCCCTTCGATCTGGATTGGTACTTCAATTGCCCACGATCCGGGTGGAATTGCGTAGCCAAGGCTCCTCACAGATGAGGCCGTTCCGACAAGTAGTGGAATTGACACCGTACCGTCAGGCGGAATCCGATACTTAATCAACGGCAGAGCCTGGGCACCAACGTATCCGCCGACCCCTCTATTCGTTTGAGGATCAACGACGCGTGCAGTGACTCCACCGTTCGTTTCGATGACTGCCTCAGCGCACCCCCGATTTTGAATTCGAAGCATGCCCCTTGCCGTTGCACCGGATGAAATGACAATGTCGCCTTCGAGACTGACCTCGAACTCTTCACTGGGCAGCAGCGGCAACTGAGGACGTGCGCCAACCGCCGGCCCCTTCTCCCGATGATCAGCGTCAAGGACGGGCGGGTATGGAAACACACCGACGCGGAGTTCGACGGCATCTCCATGACGCCTATGAAAGGTCGCCGCAAGTCCTTCCTGATCCGCAGCAAGTTGGACGTTTACCCGTCCGCGGCCTATTCCCAATTGCATGAAAGCTTTTGGACGGTTCTTCGCCGTCGCTTTCAGTTCTCGCCGAATCTCTTCGAGTTGGGACTTTGGGAATGGCGTCCGTCGAACCTCGAGCTGATTGGGATGCTGCACAAGTTCACGAAGGGCCACCTCGTGCTCAGTGAGGCGGTCGCCCACCATCAAGACGATGAGGCGAGTGTGGGGTTCGTTCTCGAAGAGTTCCTCGACAAAATCGTCGGGGTGAAGCTCTCCATAACGGCGCACTGCCTCCACGTCAGAGCGGAACTTCCAGTGTTCGCGTTCAAGATCGGGATTGGGAGGCTGGGCCATGAGTCCATTGTGCACTCTCAAGAAGTTGCAGGGGATTGGTTCTCAGGATCCTGCATAGCGATGATTCTGGGCATACTGCGGGCATATAACGGGCATGTAGCAGGGGTAAAGGGCGGATGTTCGCGGTCACTGGTGGTCAGTCGTGGTCACACAAAAACACCTGTGAAGCGTGGGAAAAAAAGTATCAACAGCTCAGCAACATCAGTTAGTCGCGCTCACCGGGCTGCAAGAGGCTTGTCATGTTCGCACCAGATTGTTAGCGCGACAACCCGGTGTCGCGTTTTTTTGCTTTCTCCTCAGGAAACATTTCTTGGAGCAAAAATTGTACCCTCGGCAATATCTGACGTTCCGGATAGTAAGACTCCAAAAGATCCAAACCCTGCGTGGCCGTCGTGAGACCACAGAGCTTGTATAGCTCGCGAATGTCGTCCTGATCTCGTTCGACGCGCGACGCCATCAACTTCATCGCCAGGAGGTACTGGGGTGACGCCGCAGCGACGCTGAGATGCTGCCCTTCATAGACGCCGATACGATCCTTGTCTTCACCAGGCAAGAACGCCTTCGCACCGTCGTTGAGCCAGTCGGGTTCCAGATTCAATTTCTCAGCGACTCGTGATGCAGCCGTTCTTACTTCGCTCGAGGGCACGAACACGGCGTCGACGTCGGAAGTCGCTCTGCGAGTGTCGTAGGCGATCGCCATCGCGGCGCCTCCGACGATGAACACCTCACCTCGAACATTGAGAATGCCTAATTCTTGGTCAAGCTCCTCGAGGGCATTGAGCAATTCTCGACGACCGAGAAGCGCCACTACGCGTACTCCAATGCGCCCTGCGTTACAAAGACACCGCGACGAGCGAGGGAGATTGGGCTGTGCACAAGCGCGTTGGCGTGCAGCGACGCCAACCCTGATACGAACCACCATTTACTCAGAAAGTAGCGCTCTGCATTTACCCAAGATGGGGCGACTGCGCCATGCGAAGCACAGGCATACTCGACGATCCCTGCCAAGAGGGCGTCGTATCGATCGCTACCCGTAGTCAGTGGCGGCTCAACTGTGATGCGCGCCCGAGTTTCCCAATCAGATTTGTCATATCGCTCCAAGAAGCGAAACGCAAGTCGAGTGGCCGAATTGAGATCTCCTTTGGCAAGACACGCGGCGATTTCTTCGCCCAAGTCGTTCACGGAGTCTTCATTCCACGGCATTCCAATATCGTAGGACCCCGAACCGACAACGGCGGATGTCAAAGTGCCATACAGGCGAGTGGATTCTGAATGCTAGGGACGTTCACTCAGCTTGGCTAAAACAACTGGTACCCCCGACGGTGCGTGACCGCAATAGATAGCGGACAGGAATGTGTCGAGACATAGTTGACACTCCGGGGATCGGTGGTGGCTCGGATGCAGCCAGAATTGAGTAGCGATAACTGTATGGCGGCTTGCTACGTCCATTTCCAGGTGATTTTGGGCATTGAACGGGCATGACCCGGGCATTGATGGCGCTCATTTTGTGAAAATATGGCACTTTCGATGCAGATACTCGCTAGGCGAAAATACCTTTTCACCAGGAATTACGAAGCACCCCCAACGGGATTCGAACCCGTGCCGCCACCTTGAAAGGGTGGGTGGAGTTCCGGTTTGTCTAGTTGCGAAACTACTGATCAACCCCAATATTCAATCACGGAGACTTCTGTCTAGAAGGGGTTCGGGCATACTGCGGGCATAAGTGGCAGACTGCCAATCTGACGTATGGCGACACTGAGTCCGACATAGTTCGCTCGTGTAACGCTGAATCCGATGCGGACATTTCTTGTAGTGGGAACACCAGGAGAAGAGTCCGCGGCTTGGGCTGCATCACTAAGAATGACGCAAACGCCTTCGCCGTCGTCTTCGATATGCATCGCGACCGCGTTTATCACCACGCCCTACGAATGACGACGAATCTCCACGACGCGGAAGATGTCGTAGCTGCCGCATTCTTCGAACTGTGGCGTCTTCGGAAGTCTGTTCGGGTGGTCGATGGATCGGTGTTGCCCTGGCTACTCGTTACTGCCACAAATCTCTCGCGAAATTTGACTCGTGGTATCCGTCGTTATCGAGCACTCATTGCGTCATTGCCCCGCGCCACAGAAATGCGAAGTTCGGAGGAGTTGCAATGGAAAGGATTGAGGAGATGCGACTCGCCACAAACGTTCGGGAAGCGCAATGAGCACACTGTCCCCTGACGATGCTCGCTCTCATCGTGCTCACCACGTTCGAGCACCACTCACCCGCCCAAGCTGCGGTTGCCTTGGGCATCACCGATGGCGCCGCTCGCACGCGCCTTCACCGTGCGCGAGCCCGCATGGCTACGGCGCTCGGAACCATGGAGGACGATGAGAAATCGACGCAGACAAAGGAGACGAATCGATGAGCACAATGAAGATGGATCCGGTCTTCACTGCGTCCTTGCGCGAGGCTCTCGATGGCGACCGTCAAGGACGCTCCTCGCGTGCGACGTCGCTGGCGTTGGCGCGTGGGAACTGGCACGTTCCTCGAGTGTGACCCTCGTGGCCGGCGGGGTGGCCCTTGCATCGGTCGTGTTTTCTCTGCCCGGCGCGCCTGTCGAATACTCCCCTCGGCAACGTCATGACAGCGACTCGAACCGGAACAGCGACGATTGAAATGTCGGTACACCGCCCGCTACGGCCGACCGATGTTTCACTCGCTTGACGTGCCTCACCGTCGGCTCGTTCGACTTTCCCAACGGCTCAAGAATGAACTGCGACGCGGCCGACATTAACCACGCACCTCCAATCGACGGGCCGGCCAGCGAAGTCGAGCCGATTCACCGCTGGGGTGGACACCGTGACCATCAAGACGAGCCCGAACGCAACATGGACGTTGCAAGCCACGTACGTGAATCAGGTCTCGACCTCCTGGGGCGTTAACGCAAGCGGTGAAACGTACGGTGTGGCGAATCAGAAAGGCACCCCAGATCTCGTCGCCGTCATTATCAATAAGGCGAATACTCAGGGCTACGTTAAGGAGAGCGAATTGAACTGCGCGGCAGGTGGTGACGTCGCATCTCTGGCGGAAGCTGCTGGCGTGGGACAAATCGAGCCAGAACCGAATTCTCACATCCCCGTTTACGAAAGCGATGGGAGTACGTTAGTTGGTACCTTCACTGTTGGTAGTGCCACTGGACCGAATGCCCAGACGGTCCCGCTCTCGTCTCTTTCGTTGGGCTGCTAATCAAATGCAACAGCATCCCTCCACTAGATCGAAAGACTGAGTGCGGTTAGTAGTCGTGGGCCCGGCTTAGCGGAAATGCCACCTTGCATTGGCGGCTGACGTTACGAGTGGTCGTACAAACTGCTGGAAGTCGGCATATTCGAAGTGGAACCGAGACGCTCTGATAAGACTGTGCCAATGAGTGACACCAGTGAGTCGGCTTGGAAACCAGGCACCAATGGCCAGTATCTGCTTGCTCAGTTCGGTCATCGAAGCCAACGGCGGCTCACGCTTTCGATGATGCTCGAAGCCAGTGACCTACCAGAAGTGGGTTGGTCCCAATACGACCAAAAGTGTTGGCGAACCGGAAAGATGTCGGCAACGAACTCGCGGCATATTCGGGCACGGGAAGTCGGCACCTATACCGGATTGCGCACCTATTGGCATCCGGCGACTCAGAGGGTTATCGCGGCGAAAGTCGCGCCTATGGCGTCTGTTATCGATGCAGAAGCCGAAGTGCCCGGTTGGGGCCTGCATCTTATGAAGCGGCCAGACAGAGAGGGCACAGTGTCAGAAGAGATTCAGATTGACAATCTCGAAGTGCCGGACTTACCCAACGCACTGCTTACAAAGAGTGTCATTTCCGGACCGTCCGGAACATCAACCATGAGGAATGTTCGCGGGAACATCGATCGGGTTATCTTCGCTCTAGGGTGCAGTGCGTTGGACGGAGGTTTAGATTGGCAAGAAGTATTTAGGGTTGTGCAAATTCAAGTAATGAAGATTGAGAGGACTCTCCAAACGAGTGTCTGAAATTGAGATTCAATTTGATTGTGGAATCTATCCGGATCGCTTGAATTTTTGGTGCTCCGCCATCAATCGTCGACTTGAATGAGGTTGACCTATAGCGAACCAGCAGAACCGTGAATGTTGGTGGCGGCACCTTTGGTCATGGTGGGCATTGTCGTCTCCGCCATGGGATCAATTATCTAATTCATTCGAGGCTGAAGTCACTGCTGAAATGATGACCTTGTGCGCCATTGGCTCGATAACCCTTCATGAGCGTTCACAATGATCCGTTTGCTCATCAGATTTACGGCGTGATGAACTTTTCGGCAACGCATGAAGGTGCTCAGCAGGCAAAATGGTGCAGTGGCTTCACTCTCCCAGAATCAACATTTCGCTATGTATGAGCGCTACCTCGTTGAGCGAGGGATTGCCGCTTCGAGGATTCCCGAAGGTACTTCAAAAACTCCGGACTATGAATTGAAGATACGTGAAGAACTTTACTTGAACGAATTCAAGTCACCGGAACTTCATCTCGATATGAACACAGGAATGTTTTTATTTAAGACAACCAACTCAAAGCTTCTGCGTTTCATTCACACCGCAAATAAGCAATTTCTAGCGCACGACCCACTGCATTCGAAACCGTGGGTAGTCACTTTTGCTTCGACACATTTTCAAATGAACTGGAGCAACTTTGCTGACGCCCTAAAAGGAGGGATGTTGCATTTCGACGGGACCCTCTTGCCTCCGGATTTCTACAAAACGGACGCGTACAAGAACTCGCTCGTGGACAGGTACGTCCCAGATCTGTATCTTTGGCTCCAGGTGAATCTCGAAGAGCAAGCCTTGTATCAGGTGACGTTTTTCTTAAGTGAGCGGAGCTCGAAGAAGGTCGCTGTCGAAGCAATCGTCAAGGACCTCTCCGAATCGCCACTTGGCGAAATGGACAACTGGTTTCTAATAACGTGAGGCAAGTCGCGGACCGCGATAGGAATCCAACAAAATTCGAAGAGCCTATTCCGACAGTCCATGTGCTTGATTGAACACTGAGGCGCTGACTCAATCGCCAGAGGACCGATGACCAACGAGCACGGTCTAAGTAGCGCGGCACATCGTAGTGCAATACTTTCGTGATGAATCTGGCTGCATTGATCGTCTCAAGCCTGAGTTTCATCGCGGTCGTCATCATTGGTTACCGTTCCATCAAGCTGGGTGAGCGATCGGCGAAGGCGTCTGAGGAGTCGGCAAAGGCCGCCGAAGTTGCCGCCAAAGCGACGGAGGCGTCGGCAAACTCGTCAAGTCGCGCGGCGGAAGCGACCGAAAGGTCGGTGGTGGCATCTGAACGGGCCGCAGCCCTGGCTGCTCAAGACGCACGACTTCGACGGATTGAATCGGTGTTGGACATAGTCCTCAACATGCGTGAGGTATTCAACGAACAAATAGCTCAACAGCAACCGGGGCATCCGCCGTTCACACCAGGATTGCACGACCCCGAAGCTCTCGCTCGACTCGCTCTGATGCGAAAGCTGGAAGCCCGGATCGTGCCCTTCGGCGACCGATTCAACAATGCGACACCAACTCACCTTCTAACGACTTCGTATCTCTGGAGCACGATTCACTTGGAGGGATCCATTGACGAGCTGAAGGATTTTTTAAATGAGACGGCGAACCCAGGTGAGTGACTCCGCGAAGAGCAATCATCATCTCTGCCGCGATGCGGTGTTGCTCTGCGACATTTTCAATCATGTGAACTTGCGTGTGGACGATCGTAATTTCGAACTGCTACGCGGCGTCATGGTCCGATGACGCAGTCCAGCGACCCATTCGCTGAGCTCGTGGCTGCGATGCAGGCCGGTCAGATTAACTGGCCCGTCTCCGAATTGGGACTCTCCGCTCCGATTCGACCGACGTCGTTCGCGCTCGAAGGCACGATAGCTGTGTTCGTGACGAGCGAAGAGCTTCTTGGACGGTCGTTCACGATTGACGAGATAACTGAGGGCCTGAGTAATTACACGCTCGACGCGGTACTCATCGCGATCGCTCAGATCATGCATCTGCTATTCCGTCATTCGGGCGGGATGAAGGCTGGAGAGAGGGAGCTTCTGACCTTGCTTCCTCCGGGGCTACAACAGCGTTTTCATGCGATCCCGGCGTCGGATCCCGTTACCGAGCGAGTGCTGACGGCGCCCCAAGTAATGCTCAACTTGGCGAAAATCGTGTTGATTCGCCATGAGCCCTCCGAGGCCCAGCAAAGCGAGATGCCGCTGTCGTCGATCTTGATCTACGGGGTTGCCATGGCGAGCCACCTTGAGCGGGACATGCTCGAGGAAGGGCCTTATTGGGAGCATCCATCGGACCTCTTCGTCTACATGTTCGCAAATCACAATCTCAACGCGAACGACGATGACGCGGCCCAAATCGCCCGACTCCGAGAGCTCGAACAACTTCGCAAGGAGGATGATCCTGAAAAGTCGGCGATGTATGACGAGGTGTATCGCGCACTGACCGGGACGTCGCCGAAGACGGCGCGGGTGATCGCTTCCTCATTCTGGGCGGGAAGTCAGACTGGGTCACTCCTGGCGGAGAACTTCGGCTACATCGCGCTGATCCCGGAGGCGGAGCGACTCGCTGCAATCGACACTTTCGCCGCAGATGCAGCGACTATGAAGAAGGAGATTTTTGCAGAGCACCAGCGGCTCGGTGCCTTGCCTGAAGAACTGAAGAGTTGGGCGTTTAACGCGTTCCGGCAATTTCCAGTATTGCGTCTCAGTGACGGCCGATATCTCGTGATGCACCCGCGCTTTCTGGTCGACCACATCTTCGACTTTGACTACGACCTGCGGGTGGTCTGGTCTTACTCTGACAAGGACGACCGTCAGCGGTTCCGGACGTTTCGAGGCAGTGCGCACGAGCGCCTAGTCGGCATGTCAATCGAGGCGACGTTCCCCAGCTCGCCGCTCCTGTCGCGGCGCGTTTGGACGGACGAAGAGTTGAAGGAGCTCTGGAGCGGACGACGGTGCGACTTCCTCGTCGACGGAGGAAGCGCCATCTTGCTCATCGAAGTAATTTCGCACCCCCTGAATGAATTGGCGGTTTCCGGCGTCTCACTTGCTGCAGTGGACGAGGAGATCCAGACGATGGTCATTAGCAAAGCGGATCAATTGGACCAATCCGCAACAGCGTTGCTTGAGAGCGAAGAGTCGATGCTCGGTCCGACCTCATTCGGGCGCCCGATTATTCCGATCGTCGTCGCAACAAGCGGTTTCCCGTGGAATGTGTCATCCTCGTCTGTCATCTGGCGCCAGTTGAGGGCCAAGGGTCTACTCCAGCAAGGGCGGGTGAAGTCGCTGATGGTGCTTGACATCAAAGGCGTCGAGGCGATGGAGTCTCTGGCCGAACTGGGTCATTCGGTGGCTGACGTCATCCTCCGGGGTATCGACCTTGGCGATGCAGGACTGGGCTTTGACCACTTGGTCCTTCGACAAGGTATCGAACTCAGACGCCCGAAGCGACTTGATGCATGGTGGCCGGATGAGTTCCGGGACATGGCTGAAGGTTTCGGGATCGATCCGGGCGACCTGCACGGGCCGCCCAACTAAAGGGCGAAGAAGTATCCCTCTTGATTGACGTATATGTGAGTTCATCACGCTTCTTTCCCTTGGCCTTTGGTCTTGCTAGGTCCAATAGCCCGAGGACGGCGGGCGCGAAGCGCCAAAGCCGTCCGTACGGGCGACCTGGGTGATCATCAAAATCAGTGCACATTTCGCAATTCCTGAAGATATTTGAATGCGCTCACAAAGTTTCTGTTCGAAAACGCGGAAATTTGTGTGGCTGTCTTATAGGGGGCCAAATATTCGATCTTCATGGGGGAGCACTATGAAATTGCCAATTGACTGCGGATTTTTGAAGTATGCAGTGGCTGGATATCGCATCGATTCGCAGAAACGGAAATGCGCACTGGAATCAACGCGGATTGGATCGAGCTGCGAGTCCTGGGGAAGCAGATCATGTCGTCGAACAGACCTTCTTGAATGACTTCGAGATCCACACGACCGTTGTCAGTGGCTATCTAGGCAAGGAACTCAAAATCGATGACTCGGCGTCACTTCGGATCGGTCAGGAAGCGTCCCTCGGGTCGCTGGCAGGCGCTCTTCTGGCAGGACGAGCGCGTTCAATCGGCGGGCACATTTGCGACCAAAGCCGACGCCCAAGCGTGCCTCTCCGCGATGGAGACGGACCTTCGAAGGGGCAAGTGGATTGACCCGCAAGGGGGTCAGGAGACGCTCACTGACTACGCCAACGAATGGTTGAGTCAGCGAACCGATCTGGCGGAACGAACTATGGAACTGTACAGGCACGTTCTTGACAAGCACATTCTTTCAGTTCTCGGCGCCTCAACACTGGCTGAACATTAGTCCGACCAAAATCCGCTCCTGGCACTCAAACATCGCGAAGGATCATCCCGCCACGGCATCGAAGGCGTATCGATTGCTGTCTTCCATTATGCGAACGGCCGTTGCCGACGGCTTCATCTCGACAACTCCTTGCAAAGTCGAAGGCGCCGGCACAGAGCATGCGGCTGAGAGGCCGATTGCCACCGTCGACGAGGTCGAGATGCTTTCAAGGGCGATGCCAGAACATCTCCAAATCATTGTTCTACTTGCTACCTGGTGCCAGTTGCGGCGAGGAGAAATTCTCGGACTTCGAAGGATGGACATCGATCTCAAGCAAGGAGTGATTCACATTCTTCAAAGCCGCACATTTGGCATGGATGGCAAGCAAATTGTGAAGCTTCCGAAATCGAACGCAGGTCGACGGACAATCTCGGCTCCTCGACCTGTCATGACAGCGCTCATCTGTCATCTTGAAAAATTCACTGCGCCCGAACCGGGAGCACTCGTAATAGTCGGGAGAGGGGGCTCAATCCTCTCCAGGGACGCCCTCCAAGGATCGTGGGAAAGAGCGCGACTCACTATCGGCCGACCTGACCTACGGCTCCACGACATGCGTCACACGGGGTTGACCTTGGCGGCAGCAACGGGAGCTACCACCGCTGAATTGATGCATCGCGCAGGTCACGCCTCTGCACCTGCAGCCCTCCGGTATCAGCATGCCTCGAGAGACCGTGATCGACGCCTCTCAGACGCCCTGGAGGCCATGATTCGCGAACCGGAGAGTTAGCTCCGAGTCGCCGAATTTAAGTTCGACACCGCAATGTTGAGAGAGGAAGAGTTAGGGCCGTTATCTCTTTTCCTAGGCCGTTTCGGATCGGCGTGAAGAAGGCCACCACTAACTGCGATTCACTTGACTGAACGGCGGAAACAGGATTCTTTTTCGTGGCTGCCGGCAGCGCCACACTTGCTTGGCACCAGGCATTCGAACCCGGCTTCAATATCTCAAGATGCTGGGCGGTCGCAAATGGAGTACCAGAAACCGCAATGAGATCCCCGTTGGCTGCAAGAGTCATCGATTGATCGAGAGACGTGTATCTACTGCCAACCGGTCGCCCGTCAATTTTCGGAAGTGAAACGGTGGTCCAGTGGACGCCGTCATGGGTGAAAAGGAGAGCGTTTGGCCGGCTGCGATCGACGAGGAAATAATCACCCGATTTCGAGGCGACGAGTTGCTGGCCTCCGCACTGACTCACCGACGGAACCGCACCGCCTCGCGCCACAACGATGACGCAGTACCGCTTGCTGCGGTGGCGACAAGTACTGACTGCTGCCACTCTGACATCCCACACGCTCCCTGCGGGGCTTGCGGACCAAACATGACGCAAGTCGCACCAGCTGTGCAGTCCAAGCGCGCGTCAGTCCACGATTGCCCGCCGGTTGACGACGAAGCTGCCACGAGGGCAGCGGTTTGTCCCGGCTTCATAGGGAAGAAGATCTTGTGCGAGTAGAGCAACGTAACGCCGCCTGGTCGCGCTATGAATCCGGCAAAGTCCGCCAACGAATAGCCATGAGGAGATGGCACGAAACGCCAACTCCGGCCCAAGTTTGAGGTGACGAGTACGACTTCATAGACCGGTGGAATCGATCCGCCCAGACTCGCTTGGAAGCCGGCAAAAACGATCTTCGGGTGGTTCGGGTCGAGTGCGATGTCTTCGCACGTTACGGCGACCTTCGAGCTCCCGGGAGAATCCTGTACTCCGAGATGGGAAGCCTTGAGCATCTGCTCCACTGAACTGTCCGGTACGAAAGTCGCCTTGCCGCTGCCGGAGGCAATCTCGACGCCTTTCTGGGCGCACCACGCGATGTTGGTGTTCTTGGGTTCGGCGGCGATTGGGCTTCCCCAACCAGAGGGCTGAAGGAGCGAGGGCCGGACAACTCCTAGCGACGCCCAGGGGATCGAATGGCCACTGGTCGCGGCACTCAAAGGTGTCGCGTGTGGCGGCGTAAATCGCAATCGTGGCGAGGCTGAGAAAGATTCGGCGAAGATTGACCACGCATCACTATGGCATTCCATTGTCGCCGACGTGGCTCGGGGCGAGAACCCTCAAATCGGGCAACGACCACCGTCGATTCACTCACTTTGAGCGAACCTCTTCGGGCATACTGCGGGCATACTGCGGGCATATAACGGGCATGTAGCAGTGGTAAATGGTGGTTACTCGTGGTCACTGTTGGTCACTCGCGGACACACCAAAACCCTTGTAAATAAAGGGTTTTGGGGAGATTTTCCAGAGCACCCCCAACGGGATTCGAACCCGTGCCGCCACCTTGAAAGGGTGGTGTCCTAGGCCGCTAGACGATGGGGGCCTGCACTACTTGTCACCTGGTACTTCGATTGTGGTCGGGCTGCCGGGATTTGAACCCGGGACCTCTGCGTCCCGAACGCAGCGCGCTACCAAGCTGCGCTACAGCCCGCAGCGAGTTGCCTCGCAGCCCGATAATCCTAGCCGGTGAACGGTGAATCAAACAGTGCTCAGATGATCGGGGGTACTTCCGGCGCGGCCGGCTTGTGGTACTCGACGACGATCTCGCTAATCCGCCGACGTTCGACCGATTGGACCCGAAACGTCCAGTCTTTGTAGGTATAGGTCGTGCCGGCTTGGGGAATCTCGCCCGCGAGGTCGAGGATGAATCCGGCGATCGTGACGTACTCCCCCTCGGGGATCGTGATGCCGAGGGCCTCTTCGACCTCGTCGACGTGCGTCTGTCCGTCGACCAGCCAGCGGTCCTGTCGGATTCGAACGATGGTTGGCTCTTCGTCCTCGTCGAACTCGTCGTTCAGGTCACCGACCAGCTGTTCGAGAATGTCGCGGATCGAAACCACGCCGGCGACGCCGCCGTGTTCGTCGAGGACGAGCGCGAAGGTCCGACGCTTCTCGCGCATCTCGCTGAGACTCTCCAGCAGATCCATCGTCTCGGGCAACATGAACGGTCGACGGATCTTTCGCGCGATCTCGCTCGCCGAGGGCAGGGATACCCCGATAGCCCGTTTGGCGGTGGTGCTGCGGAACAGGTCGTTGACGAAGAGGACACCCTCGACCTCGTCGAGGTCACCGTTGACGACCGGGAAGCAGGAGTGTCCGGTGTCGCGGATCGCTTCGGCAATGAGTTCGGGCGTCACGGGGGTGGTGAGGAAGTCGACGTCGGTGCGCGGGGTCATCACGTCGCGCAGTTCGAGTTCGCTGAGCTGGTCGACTCGTTCGTGGATTGCGATCGCCTCAGGTGACATCGGTCGCGACTCTTCTCGTCCGATGATGCGCTTACGAAGTCGAGACAGTCCCGAGGGGGCGGGCTGTTGGTCGTTCATTGAATGTCGGCACTCCCGACGCGAACGGTCGCGGGGCGCAGGGACTCATCCTCGTACTCCTCGCCTCGCAGCAGTGCTCGCACCGCGTTTCGCAGTCGTTGCGGGTCTAGCGGCTTCACGAGGAAACCCTCGGCGCCACTTCGACGGGCCAGAAAGACGTCCGGGCGACGATCGAGCAGCATCAACACGGCTACCGGTTCGGCCGCGCCGTAGGACTCCTCGTGGCGGAGTTCCATGCAGATCGCCATGCCGCCCATGGTGCCGATTTGGAGGTCGACGACCACGAGGTCGACGCCGCCTTGTTCGACGCGGGCGATGACTTCGGGACCGCTGGCGACCTCTTCGATGAAGAGGTCCGGGCCCTCGAGC
This sequence comes from uncultured Acidimicrobiaceae bacterium, assembly GCA_963802735.1. Taxonomy (GTDB): domain Bacteria; phylum Actinomycetota; class Acidimicrobiia; order Acidimicrobiales; family RAAP-2; genus RAAP-2. Next base: position 95,310 of record CAWDJY010000004.1, read on the forward strand.
GTGGCGCGCAGCTCCTTGCGCAACGAAGCGAGGTCACTCGCCAGGAGAACAATGGCCATTGGTTCAGCGTAGCGGAGCGTGAAATTACCTCTATGTAGTCGTCAGCGTTGTTGCGAAAAATCCCCTTGCCCGTCTGACGGCCAGTGGTTATCCTGCGGTTCTAGGTCAAACCGAGGGGGAGTGACTTATGGCGATTACGCCTTTGGATTGGACTGACGCCGCCGCGTGCAGGAACAGTGAGGGCGCGCTTTTCTATCCGGCCGATAGCGCGGAGCGTAAAGAGGATCGACTAGAGCGTGAGTTGGTGGCCAAGCGCATCTGCGCCAGTTGCGGGGTACGCGAAGAGTGCCTGGAAGCGGCACTGGCCCGACACGAGTCCTACGGAATCTGGGGCGGACTCAACGAATTCGAACGACGGGGCCTACTCCGTACGTGAGCGCACCCACCCGAGTTGCGCCGGACTCACGCGGGTGAGGACGACGAGCAACGCAAACGTCACGATGTGGACCCCGGTGCAGTAGAGACAGATGTGATCGATGATGATCAGTTCGGCGTAGAGGAGCCACAGCACGAAGCACATCGACACGATGACGATCACGAATCGCGCTACGTGAATCCAGTAGTTCTTGGCCCGCCAACCCCACGGTGAGTTGAGGACCGTCAACACCACGTAGGTGCCAAGTCCGAGGAAGGCTACCGGGATCCCGAGCAGACGACTCTGCGCCGACGTGGTGACGGCCGCGCAGTTGACGATGCCGTTGTCAGTGCAAAAGAGGTCCTGGGGTTGAAAATGCGTGATGGTGAGGTACGTCGAGATCGCCAAGCCGATGAGGCTCAGACCGAAGGTCGTGGCGACGGCCCACGTGGGAACGCGCCCGAGCGTTCGACTCACTTAAGCTTCATGGCCGATTTGGCGGCCATCACGCCCGGGCTCGTGCACACCGAGGACGGCTGGTTGTTCGTCAGCGAACAGATCGCCGCGCTCTGGTAGTTCGCCGACGCGATGATCGCGTCCGTGACCGGACTCGTCGGATCGCTGAGGCCCGTGGCGATGGCCGTGCGCGAGAGGTTCGTCAGCGTGTCGGGTGAGTAGCTGGCGCCCGAGACCAAGAACTTGTTGTCGAAGGTCATGAACGGGATTGGATTACCGTCCGAGGCGGAGAGACCGGGGATGAACTTGGACGTGTCGTACTTCTCGATCAGCTTCAACTCTTGCTTGGTCGGCCTTTGCAAGAGTTGGTAGTTCGTCCCGGCGGCGTTCAAGTAGTTGGTGTACTCCTCGACACCCGTGAAGACGATGTAGGGGGACTTGTACGTCGCCTTGGAGAAGGTGAACGTGGGCGTGCTGGGGTACACGTCGTGCGCGTAACTGGTCATATCGCCCAATCCGGACCAGGTGCCGAAGCGACTCAGCGCGATGATCGTCGACCAGCGCTGCGCGGCGCAGTAGGGGCAGTAGTCGGCGCCGAGGTACAGGATCTCGGGCACCGTCGCGCCGGAACTGTTGCGCGCCGTCAGGGGCGGCTGATTCTTGACCGCGATTGGTGGTGTCACTTGCTCGACGCTCGAGGTGACGCCGACGGCGTTGAAGACCGACGCGGGGACCTTCGTCAACTGGGACAAGGTCGTGGGATCGACCCGCGTCCACGTTCCCTTGCCACCCGTCGACGCGGGACCGCCGCTCGCGACCTTGATGATGACCAGGGTGGCCACGATCACGACGACGAGACCGACGGCGAGCCACGTGAAGAGTCCGGCCGGGCGACCACTGGAGGTCTTGGCGGGTGGGCGCGCCGGCGCACGCTTGGCCGCTTGGGTTGCCGGTCGGCTCGAGGCGACGTTTTTCTTCGATGCGGGGGACTTGGCCACAATGCTCCTTGTTGCGCTTAGGACAACAAACTTAGTGGACAGGCCTTCGGCCTCTATTGCAGGCTCAAGGCTGGGTAGTTTTCACTATGGCCGAAATTTTGAGTCCCCGTCCGGCCGCGACCGTGATCACTGTGCGTGACGGCGTCAATGGTTACGAAATTCTTATGCTGCGTCGAAACCTCAATAGCGACTTCGTCGGCGGCGCGTACGTATTCCCGGGCGGTGGCGTCGACGATCTGGACGCCGGCCCCGCGGCCCAGCGTGTCGCCTACGGACTGAGCGACGTCGACGCGTCGCGACGGCTCGGATTGGAACGTGGCGGACTCGCGTACTACGTCGCGTGCCTGCGTGAACTGTTCGAAGAGGCCGGTCTGCTCATCGCGTGCGACGAGCGCGGGAAGGCCGCTCGACTCAGTGACCCCGCGTCGATCTCACGATTGGCGGCGAGTCGGCGCGAAGTGAACGCCGGGACGCTGAGCTTCATCGAGATGTTGGACCGTGAGGACCTGCTGCTCGACCTTCGGGGATTGGAGTACGTCGCGCACTGGGTGACGCCGATCGGACCACCGCGTCGATTTGACACCCGATTCTTCGTGGCGCTGGCCCCCGTCAATCAGGTGGCCACGCACGACGCCGGCGAAACGGTGGCCGATCAGTGGATTCGCCCACGCGAGGCACTGGACGCGCACGCTCGCGGTGACTTCGAGATGATTTTCCCGACCATCAGCAACTTGCAGGCGATCGTGCATTTGCAGACGGCAGCAGAGGTCCTCGAGCACGCGCGTTCGCTGAGCGAGATCGTTCGCGTGGAGCCCCGGATTGTCAGTCGTGACGGCGAAATACGAATCCTGGTGCCGGGCGACGACGGCTACGACGACTGAGTAGACGCGACGGCCCTCGCGAGCGAGTCGAGCATTCGAGCCGAACAACCCGTGGCGCCGAAGGGCGGTGCGACGTCCTCGAGAATTCGTCGAGCCAGTCGATGGAAGACGCCGTCGTCGTTCTCGATCAACACCACCGGCTCGCCGTGATCACCACCTTCGCCGATCGCCGCGTTGAGTTCGATCTCGGCGAGCAGCGGTACGTTCAGTGCTTCACTGAGGGACCGGCCCCCACCTTCACCGAAGAGGTTGTGTCGTCGACCACAGTCACAGTCGAAACCACTCATATTCTCAATGACGCCCAGGACACGAATGTTTGACTTGCGCGCGAAGTCCGCGGCGCGCGCGGCGACGCGCTGGGCGGCGATGGTCGGTGTCGTCACCACCAACTGACCCATTTGCGGTAGCAGTCGTGCGAGGGTCATCGCGATGTCACCCGTTCCTGGCGGTGTGTCAATCAACAGATAGTCGATGCCGGACCAGTCGGCGTCCTCGATGAACTGGGCGACGGCCTTTTGCACCATGAGCCCGCGCCACATGAGCGCCTGGTCCTCGTCCGCGAGCAGACCCATGGACAGCAACTTGATCGAACCGGATCCGACGCGACGCTCGAGCGGCTGCATCTTGCCCGCGCTGGCCTCGACGTCACCGTGAATGCCCAGAAGGCGACTGAGGGAGAAGCCCCAGACGTCGGCGTCCAGCACACCGACGCATCGACCCGTCGCGGCGAGGGCGACGGCCAGGTTCGCCGTGATCGAGGACTTGCCCACGCCGCCCTTGCCCGACGCGATCATCAAGACGGGCGTGTGGGTGGGAATCGAGGTCGACGGGGCGTTGGCTTGGGCGAAGGCGCGAGCGCGCTTCATCAGCGCGGCCTTGGCCGACGCGTCGAGGACGCCCATCACGAGTTGGACCTGCTCGACGTCGTCGAGTGAGAGTGCGGCCTCTTTGACGTCACGTTCGATCTGACCGCGCAGCGGGCAGCCGACCGTCGTCAACGAGACGTGCACGACGGCGCGGCCCTCCGAGACCTCGACGTCGCCGACCATTCCGAGTTCGACGATCGATGCCCCGAGCTCGGGGTCGAGCACTCGGGCCAGGCGCTCTCGGAGTCGGTCAGCGGATTGCACGTTGAAACGCTACCGGCGAAAAGAGGGGGGTGTTCATCGGCGAAAACCCTCACTATCATGGGACCTAGAACTCTCGAAGGAGCGCCATGTCGAACATGACCACCACCAGCGTGAACTTGACCAAGAAGGATCCCAACCCGATCAACTTGACCGATGGCGCCGCTGAGAAGGTCGCCGAACTCATCGCCGCCGAAGGCGTCCAAGAGCTCCTGGCCCTTCGCGTCTCCGTAAAGCCGGGCGGCTGCTCGGGCTTCAACTACGACATGTTCTTCGACTCGGAGTTCGCCGATGACGACATCGTGCGCGAATTCGGCTCCGTCAAGGTCGTCGTCGACGCCGCGAGCGCGGAACTCTTGAACGGCTCGACGCTCGAGTACTCCGACTCCCTGCAGGGCGCCGGATTCCACATCACGAATCCCAACGCGACGCGCACCTGCGGTTGCGGTAACTCCTTCAGTTAAGGCCGACGCGTGGCGGTCGCATTCGGTCCCTACTCCCACTGGCGTCGTGCCGGTGACCTCGTGGTGATCTCCGGTCAATTGGGCTTCGTCCCGGGTGGCGACAAACCCAAGATGGCCGAAGGTGGCGCACCCGAGCAGTTGCGCCAGGCCCTCGTCAACGCGCGCGCCGTACTCGCGGAGGCCGGAGCTACGTTCGACCAAGTCGTGAAGGCCACCTTGTTCCTCACCGATATGGACGTGTTCGCCGCGTGCAACGAGGTATGGATCGAGGCCTTCGAACCGCCGCGCCCCACTCGTTCGGCGATCGCCGTGCACCAATTGCCGCTCGGTGCGCTCGCCGAGGTCGAACTCTGGGCGTACGCGCCGCAGGGCTAGAGGGAGTACTCGTTCGGCGAGGTGCCGAACTTGTAACCGACCGAACGCACCGTCTGGATCAGGTGGGCGTACTCCTCACCCAATTTCGCGCGAAGTCGCCGCACGTGCACGTCCACCGTACGGGCCCCGCCGTAGTACTCGTAGCCCCATACGCGGCTGAGCAGGGTTTCGCGGGTGAAGACGCGATTCGGGTTCGTCGCGAGGAAACGCAACAGCTCGTACTCCATGTACGTGAGGTCCATGACGCGACCGGCGATCGAGGCTTGGTACGTCTCTAAGTTCATCGACAACCCGCCGTGTTCGACGCGCGGGGCGACGTTCTCGTTGCCGGCGCGGCGCAGTCGATGACGCAGGCGGGTCGCCAATTCGCTCACGTCGAAAGGTCCGACGACGAAGTCATCGAACAGGTCCTCGCGGAACGTGAGTTCGTCGAGCTGGTAGTGATCGAGCAACAAGATGATTGGACCGACGCCCCGATTGCGCGAGCGCAGCTGACGACAGAGGTTCATCGCTTCGGTGAACGGGAAGGCCGCGGCGTTGATGACGGCACCGGCGAAGCCGTCGGTCGGCTCCAGCGCGGTGACCTCATTCAGCCGTCCGGTCACGGCCACCGCCGGGGTCACCCCCGTGACGTCGAACGCCTTTCGTACCGGCCCCTCGCACGAGGGCACGCAGAGTACGACGTCGATGTTCACAGCAGCGGGAGGTAGCGCTCGAGTTCGAAGGGCGTGACCTGCCCGCGATAGGCGTCCCATTCGGCGCGCTTGTTGCGCAAGAACCACTCCACCTGATGCTCGCCCAGTGTTTCGTGGAGCAACGCGGAGCACTCCATGAGGTCCAGCGCCTCGGCGAGTGACTGGGGCAGTGGGGCCGTGCGCTCTCCCTCCGTGGGCAGTTCGTAGCCGCCGCGCACGCCGCGCAGCCCGGCGGCGAGTATGACCGCGAAGGCGAGATACGGATTGGCGGCCGGGTCCGGGGAGCGGTACTCGACGCGCGTCGAATCGACCCGTCCAGGCTTGACCGACGGGATGCGCACCAGCGCGGCGGCGTCGTAGCGGGCCCACTTGGCCTCAACCGGCGCCTCGGCCCCGGGCACCAGGCGCTTGTAGGAGTTGACCCACTGGTTGGTCACCGCGGTGATCTCCGGCGCGTGTCGCACGAGACCGGCGATGAACTTCGTGGCCACGTCGCTCAACCCGTAGGGGCCATCACCAATAAAGGCGTTCTGGTCGTCGCGCCACAGTGAGAGGTGCGTGTGCATGCCCGAGCCCTGGACGTTGGCGAGCGGCTTGGGCATGAAACTCGCCGACACGTCGGCCTGACGCGCCAACTCCTTTACGACGTGGCGCACCGACATCACGGTGTCGCCCATCGTGAGGGCGTCGGTGTAGCGCAAGTCGATCTCGTGTTGACCGGGTGCGTCCTCGTGCTGTGCGTGCTCGACGCCAATCCCCATCTCTTCGAGCGTCAGGACCGTCCGACGTCGCAACTGGCTGGCCGTGTCGTCGGGCAGAAGGTCGAAGTAACTGCCCCGGTCGATTGGCACCGGCGCCGTGGTGGTGTCGAGTCCCTCGAAGTAGAAGTACTCGATCTCGGGCGCGACGAAGAAGGTGTAGCCCTGGGCGCGCGCTTCGCCGAGGACGCGGCGCAGCTGCTGGCGGGGGCATCCGTCAAAGGGCGTGCCGTCGATGTTCACGATGTCGCAGAACACGCGCGCCACGCCGGCGCCCTCTTCGTACCAGGGGAGCAGTTGGAAGGTGGTCAGGTCCGGTCGGGCCAGTACGTCGGACTCCTGGGTACGCGAGAATCCGTCGATGGAACTGCCGTCAAAGGTCATGCCCTGGTCGAGCGCGTCCTCGAGTTCGGCGGGGGTGACGTGGAACGCCTTGTGACGTCCGAGCACGTCGGTGAACCAGAGTTGGACGAAGCGGATGCCGCGTTCTTCGACGGTGCGAAGTACGTATTGGGCCTGGCTTTGCATAGGAACCATTCTCGCACCTCCTCGCTCACCCGACTTTTGGCTCGAAAACAACGAAACCCGCCGCTCCTTCGCGGCGGGTTTCGTCACGGGATCCTTAGCGTCGAGCGGCCGCTTTCTTCGCTGGCGCCTTCTTGGCGACCGTCTTCTTCGCGGGCGTCTTTTTCGCGGCGACCTTCTTCGCCGGCGCCTTCTTTGCCGGCGCCTTGGTCGCGGCACTCGCCGCGCCGCAGACCGTCTCGGTAATCAACCGAGCGACGACGTACGGGTCGACGTTGGCGTTCGGACGACGGTCCTCGATGTACCCCTTCTTGTCGCGCGCGACGTGCGCGGGGATACGCACCGAGGCGCCGCGGTCCGACACCCCGTAGGAGAACTTCGACCAGTGGGCCGTCTCGTGCGCGCCGGTGAGCCGGTCCTCGAGTCCGACGCCGTAGGCGGCGATGTGTTCTTTGATACGCGTGCCGAGTGATTCGGCGGCCGCGACGACCGCGCCGTAGCCGCCGTTCGCGCGCATCTGCTTGGTGGAGAAGTTGGTGTGCGCGCCGGCGCCGTTCCAGTCACCCTTGACCGGCTTGGCGTCGAAGCTGACGTCGACCCCGAACTCCTCGGCGATGCGCTCGAGGATCCAGCGCGCGAGCCACAACTGGTCGCCGATCTCGACCGGGCCGAGGACGCCGACCTGGAACTCCCACTGACCCATCATCACTTCGGCGTTGGTGCCCTCGATGCCGATGCCGGCGCGGATGCAGGCCAACGTGTGCGCCTCGACGATGTCACGCCCGGGCATCTTCGCGCCGCCGACGCCGCAGTAGTACGGGCCCTGGGGCGCGGGGAACCCGTCCTCGGGCCACCCGTACGGTCGGCCGTCCTGGAAGAACGTGTACTCCTGCTCGATGCCGAACTTGGGTTCGAAACTGGCGTACTTCTTCGCCACCGCGGCCGTCGCGGCGCGCTCGTTCGTGACGTGGGGCGTCAGGTCGGCGTTCAGGACCTCGCACATCACCAACAGGTCGTTCGCCCCGCGCAGGGGGTCGGGGACCGTGAAGACCGGCACGAGGACGCAGTCCGAGAAGTGGCCCGTCGCTTGATTCGTGCTCGAGCCGTCGAAGCCCCACACGGGCGGCTTCTCGCCCGCGGCGAGAACCTTGGTCTTGCTGCGCAGCTTGCGGGTGGGCTCGCTGCCGTCGATCCAAATGTATTCGGCCTGATACTTCAAAGTCGCTCCTCATAGATGTCGATGCACGTCGTTCGTTCCCGTCCAGTCTGGTGCAGCGACGTCGGGCGCCACCCCCACTTTTGTTAACCGCGTGTGAACGTTCGCCAGAGTTGGCGGAGCCGGGCACCGGTAGGCTCACGTTCGTGCCCGTGATTCGACTCGCCATGGCTCAAATGAACGCGGTCGTGGGCGGTTTCGCACAGAACGTCGAAACGCTCGGACGGTTCCGGACCCTCGCGGCGTCGGCCGGCGCCGACCTGGTGCTCACGCCCGAATTGTCCCTGATGGGCTACCCCCCGGAGGACCTGCTCTTGAAGGAGGGCTTCATCGAGGCCTCGCGGGTGGCGCTGATCGAGATGGCCCTGCTGGACAACGTGCCGCCGGTCCTGGTCGGCACCGTCGTGAGCGAGGGCCTCGAGGACATCGCCCTGGCGCCCTCGAGTGACGGACGTGACGAGGCGCGCCCGGCCTTCGGCGAGCTCGGTCCGCCCCACATCGCCAACGCGCTCGTGGCGTTGAGCGACGACGGCGTCGTCGCGATCGCCACCAAACGACTCCTGCCGAACTACGACGTCTTCGACGAGCAGCGGTACTTCCATCCCGGCATCGGCGCGCACACCATCGTCAACGTGCGCGGCGTCGCCGTCGGCCTCATGATCTGCGAGGACGTCTGGATCGCCAACGGCCCGGCCGCGCAATTGGCTAGCGAGGGCGCCACGATGTTGGTCGTGGCGAACGCCTCGCCTTACGCGCGCGGCCGACGCGAAGAGCGCGAGGCGATGTTGCGCGAGCGCGCGCTCGAGACGAACTGCCCGATCGCCTACGTCAATCTCGTGGGCGGCCAGGACGAGCTCGTCTACGACGGCCAGAGCGTCGTCGTGAACGCCCACGGCGACGTCATCGCCCGGGCCGCCGCCTTCAGCGAGGAGCTGCTGGTCTGCGAGATCGACGCCCGCGCGTCCGACGTCGGCGTGCCGGTGACCATTGGCTACGCCCGCGACGATGAGCGCCTGACGGCGCTGCACGTGAACCGGATCGCCGAGCCCCTGAGTGAAGTCGAAGAGGTCTACCAGGCCCTGGTCATGGGCACGCGCGACTACCTGCGCAAGAACGGCTTTCGAACGGCCGTCATCGCGCTCTCCGGCGGCGTCGACTCCTCGTTGGTCGCCGCGATCGCCGTCGACGCCGTCGGCGCGCGCGCGGTGCGCGGCTTCACGATGCCGTCGCGCTACTCGTCGGCGCACTCGGTCTCCGACGCCGAGGAGCTGGCGTCGCGCCTCGACATCGAGATCACGACCATTCCGATCGAGGGTGCCCACGTGGCTTTCGGCACGGCGCTGGGCGACGTGCTCGGCGGAGAACCCACGGGCATCACCGACGAGAACCTGCAGTCGCGCATCCGCGGCGTCCTGTTGATGGCGATCTCGAACGACACCGGGGCGATCGTGCTCACGACCGGGAACAAGTCCGAGATGGCGACCGGGTACTCGACGCTCTACGGCGACTCGGTCGGCGGCTTCGCGGTCATCAAGGACGTGCCCAAGACGCTGGTCTACGAACTCTGTCGCTACCGCAACGACCTGGCCGCCAAGGACGGGGACCCCGAACCGATCCCCGCGGGCGTCTTGACCAAGGCGCCGTCGGCCGAGCTTCGCCCGGACCAGCGCGACGACCAGTCGCTGCCGCCCTACGACGTCCTCGATCCGCTCCTTGAGCTCTACGTCGAGGACGACGCCACGGCCGAGACCATGATCGCCAGCGGTCACGACCCCGCGCTGGTCCTCCAGATCACCCGACTGGTGGACCGCAGCGAGTACAAGCGTCGCCAGATGGCGCCCGGCGTGCGGATCTCCAAAAAGGCCTTCGGGCGCGACCGTCGCATGCCCATCACCAACGCGTTTCGCCAAGAGACCCTGTGACGCCCACGAATCGCGAGATCGCCGAACACCTTCTCGCGTGCTACGACACTATTTATATTGTGCTCGGTGAGAGTGCGCCGAGGCTGACGAATGACGCCTACGTCGTGCGCGCCTACGAGAGCGCCCGGGCCTACGGCGAACTGGCCCTGGCGTTGCGAGAGCACTTGGGCGATCCGACGGTCACGTCGGTCGAGGTACTCGAGGGGGTCCTTCGACGGGCCGTCGCGGGCGACGAGTCGGGCGCGTTGGTCCTCTACGCCATGGCCATGGTCGTAGGTCCGCGGCTCCTGGTGTCGCTCCTCGACGCGCGCACCGCCCTCGCCGACGACCCGGGACTGACGGCGCTGTTGAACGACGCCTCGATGGCCTGCGTGCGCGACATCCGTGCTATCGGCGAGGTGGCGAAGGACCAAGCGCCGATCGAGGACGGGGAGTGGCAAACGCTGGCCCGGGACCTCTCGACCACGCTCGATTCGGCGGGAAACGCTGAGAGTCTGGGCCTTTCCCGGTAAAGTTGCCTCCGCCCGTATAACTAGTAGTACCGGAATCTCCGGTGTCGGGAATCAAGGGAGAGCCAATGGCAAAAGATCGCGTTGATAGGGATGACGAGGACCTCGTACGTCTCTACCTCTCCGATATCGGTCAATACACCCTTCTGACCAAGGACGATGAGGTCCGACTGGCCCAGACCATCGAAGAGGGTCGTGAGGCCAAGGCCGAACTGGAAGCCTCCGAGACCGATAAGAAGATCAAGCTCACGCCGAGCAAGAAGTTGGCCCTCAAGCGCTCCGTTCACCGCGGTGACCAGGCCGAACGAGACTTCGTGCAGTCGAACTTGCGTCTCGTGGTCTCGATTGCCAAGAAGTACCAGGCCTCGGGGCTGCCGTTGCTCGACCTCATTCAGGAGGGCAACCTCGGTCTGATGCACGCCGTCGAGAAGTTCGACTGGCGCAAGGGCTTCAAGTTCTCGACCTACGCGACCTGGTGGATCCGCCAGGCGATCACCCGCGGCATCGCCAACACCGGACGCACGATCCGGCTCCCGGTGCACGCCGGTGACACGCTGGCCCGCGTCCAAAAGGCGCAGTCGCGACTGGAACTCAAGTTCGGACGGCCCCCGACCATCAAGGAACTCTGCGACGAGTGCGAGATGCCGGAGGACAAGTTGATCGAGGCCCTGCGCTTCCGCTCGGAGCCGATCTCGCTGTCCGAGCCCCTGCGCGAAGACGGCGACGCCGAACTGGGCGACGTCGTCGAGGACCGCTCGGCCGAGTCACCCTTCGACGTGGCCGCGGTCAAGATGATGCCGGCCGCGATCGAGAAGCTTCTTCAGCCGCTCGACGAGCGTGAGCAGAAGATCCTGCGCATGCGCTTCGGACTCGACGGGGCGGGCGAGATCCGAACCCTCGAAGACGTCGGCGCCGAGATGAACCTCACGCGCGAGCGGATCCGCCAGATCGAAGCACGCGCGATGAGCAAGCTCCGTCACCCGTCGTCGGACACCGGCGCGCGTGACCTCCTGACGCTCTAGCGACGTTGGTACGTGCGTCCCAGCACGGCCGCGACACCGATCAACAGCGCGCTGAGTAGATAGGGCACGTTCGAACGCGTCCGGTCGTGGGCGCGCACCGGGTGTCGGAAATCGAGAATCGGCCATTGGTTCTCGTGCGCCGCTCTTGCGAGCTGGCGATCGGCGTTGACGGCGTAGGCGTGTCCGACCGTTTCGAGCATCGGAATGTCGGTCTCGGAGTCGGAGTAGGCGAAGGAGTCGTTGAGGTCGATGTCGCGCCTCTGGGCCAGTTCGCGGATGGCGATGGCCTTGTTCTCGCCCTGGGCGAAGAACTCCATCTCGCCAGTGAACTTTCCGAATTCATCGACCCTGGCGCGCGAGGAGATGGCACCGGTGACGCCGAGTAACTCGGCGAAGGGTTCGACGATCTCGGCCGGTGAGGCGCTCACCAACCACACCTCGTCACCCTGGGCCAGGTGGTGGTCGATCAGCTCGAGCGCCTCGCCGAATATCAGCGGTTCGACCACGTCGTTGATCGTCTCGGCCACCAGTTTCTTCACCTCGAGGTGGTCCCAGCCCTTCGTGATCTGCAGCACCGATTCGCGGATCTTCTCGAGTTTCTCCTCGTCGGCACCGAATCGCATGAACATCGTCTGACTGAGCACGCCCCAGAGGAGGGTGCGCCGATGCAGGAGCCCGCGGGCGTGGAATTCCGGCCCGAAGGCGACGATCGACGACTTGGCGATCACCGTCTTATCTAGGTCAAAAAAGGCCGCTCGCACCCATCCATGCTAGGTCCGGTTGGATTCGCGGTGTCCTTCGATCACGCCACGAAGGCCGACGCGCACTCCTGGGTCGCGTCGGCGCGCGTGATCAAGATCACGTGATCGTGCTCCAAGAAGTGCATCGACGCCGACGGCACCAACGGCTGGCCGCTGCGGACGACGGCGACCACGCGCACCGAGTCCGGGAGGTGCAGCTCGTCGAGCGTGAGGTGATTCGTGACCGCGGGCGCGTCGGCCGCGAGCGTCACTTCGATGAGGCGCATGCGACCCTGCGCGAGGTCCATCAGGTTGATGATGGCGCCCACCTCGACGGCCTCGTCGACGAGCGACGTGATCAGGGTCGGCGTCGAGACCGAGATGTCGACGCCCCAACTCTCGTTGAACAGCCATTCGTTACGCGCGTTGTTGATGCGGCTGATGACCCGCGGCACGCCGAACTCCTGCTTGGAGAGCCAACTGATCACGAGGTTGTCCTCGTCGTCACCGGTCGCGGCGATGACCACGTCGACACTGCGCAGGTCGGCGGCGGCGAGGTTGGCGTACTCGCACGCGTCGGCGGCCATCACGTTGACGCCCGGCAACATCGACTTGAGGCGTTCCGCGGTGGTCGAGACCTGTTCGAGCAGGGTGACGTCGTGGTGACGGTCCACGAGGTCCAGGGCGATCGAGACGCCCACGGAACCGCCCCCGGCGATCATCACCCTCATCGTTGCCCGTTCTCGATCAGTGACTTCAGCTCGTCGAGCCCCTCGGTCGTGACGAGGAACTCGAGCACGTCGTCCTCTTGGGCGAAGAGGCCCTCGATGCTGACCCGGCCCTGGCCCCCGCGGATGACGCCGACGACACGAACGCTGTCGCCGTGGTCGTAGTAGCTGATGGGTTTACCGGCGAGCACGTCGGGGACGATCCGCTCAACGAGGTGCAGGGTGCCCGAACTCGCCGTCCACTCGACCGAGTCGTCGGCCGGCAAGAGCCAGCGCTTGACCTGTTGGGTGGTCCACAGCGACGTCGCGACCGTGGGAATGCCCAGTTTCATGTAGATGTCGGCGCGGGCCGGGTCGTAGATGCGCGCGACCACGTTCTTGATCTCGTAGTTGTCGCGCGCGATGCGCGCACAGAGGATGTTCGTGTTGTCGCCGCTGGTCACCGCGGCCAGCGCGTTGGCGCGTCGCGCGTCGGCCTGGAACAACACGTCGCGGTCGAAGCCCGAGCCGACGAGGGTCTTGCCGTGAAAGTGGTGCAATCGACGGAAGGCGTCGCGGTTCTTGTCGACGACGACGACGGAGTGACCCTCTTCGGAGAGTTGCATCGCGAGCTCTGATCCCACTCGACCACAGCCGACGACAACGATATGCACTCCGTCATCTGAACACACTTCTCGACGAAGGTGCAACTGACGACACGGGCCGCTGCGCGTCGCCAAAGAGGTTCGGAGGCCTCGTTTAGTATCGAATGAGTGTCAGAAGCCGATAAGCAGATTTCCAAAAGTTCGCTGATTCTGACGTCCCACGCCAACTTGGCCGACGTGTATCCCGAGTCCCTCGGCTACCGGATCAAGCGGATCCTGCTCGGAAAGCCGTTCGTGACCGAACAGCTCAGCGGCGAGCGACTCAACCGGGGAATCGCGCTCGGCGTCTTGGCGCCGGACTGCATCTCGTCCTCGGCGTACGGCACCGAAGAGATCCTCACGCAGATGACGCCCTACATCGGCATCGCCGCGTTCGCCCTCGTCGTGCCGATCATGTTCGTCATCCTGGGCGTGCTCTTCTTCGTCACCACCAGCTACATGGACGTCATCAAGTACTACACGACGGCCGGTGGCTCCTACGTGGTGGCCCGCGACAACTTCGGCCCGAAGATCGCCCAGATCGCCGCCGTCGCGCTGTTGATCGACTACACCGTGACGGTCGCGGTGCAGTGCTCGGCCGGCACCGCCGCCCTCACCAGTGCCATCCCGGGTCTGCGCCACGCCCCGGACCCACTCCTCATCACGGTCGGTGTCGTCCTGGTCCTCATCTACGGCAACTTGCGCGGATTGAAGGAGGCCGGCAGCTACTTCGCCTTCCCGACCTACTTCTACATCTTGATGATGTCGGCCACCATCATCTTCGGCGTGTCGAAGAAGATCGCGGGATCGCTCAACCGCATCCCGCTGCCGATGCAGAAGGACCTCATCGACCACCACCTCGGCTCCAAGGGCACCGGCGTCTTGATGGGACTCGCGTTCATCTCGCTGCTGCGCGCCTACGCCAACGGCGGTTCGTCGTTGACCGGTCTCGAAGCGATCTCGAACGGCGTCGCCAGCTTCCGTCGTCCCGAGTCGTCCAACGCGCGCAAGACGCTCGTCACGATGTCGAGCATCCTGGCCTTTCTCCTGCTCGGCATCACGCTGCTCGCGGCGTGGACGCACGCGATCCCCTACGCCGCCGGCTCCCCGACCGTCGTCAGCCAGGAGGTCCTCGACGTCTTCGGCGGTCACGGCGTGGGCCACGTCATCTACTACCTGGTGTTGTTCGCGACGATCCTGATCCTTTACACCGGGGGCAACACGTCGTTCAACGGCTTCCCGTTCCTGGCGAATTACGTCGCGACGGACAAGTACCTGCCGCGCCAACTGACCAAACGCGGACACCGACTCGCCTTCTCCAACGGCATCATCGTGCTCGGCGTCGTCGCACTGACGTTGATCGTCGTGTTCAACGCGTCGGTCAACGCGTTGGTCGCGCTCTACGCCATCGGCGTCTTCACGGGCTTCACCCTGGCCGGGGCCGGCATGGTCGCGCGCCACCTGCGCGAGAAGATCGGCAAGTGGCGCTTCGGCGTCTTCGTGAACGGCCTCTCGGCCACCGTGACCTCGATCGTGGTCCTGATCTTCCTCATCGCGAAGTTCAAGGAGGGTGCCTGGATCATCGCCGTGGTCGGCCCGCTGATGTACTGGGCGCTGATACGACTCAACAAGCAGTACGTGCGCGAGGAGCGGGCCTTTGAGGCCGTGAGCGGGCGGGCCGCGACCATGAACATCCGGATGAACCGCGTCGTGGTCTTCGTCGACACCTACGACCTCGTGACCGAGCGGTCGCTGCTCTACTGCCTCTCGCTCAACGCCTATTCGATTCGCGCGGTCCACTTCGACATCGACCCCGTCGTGACCGCACACCTCGAAGAGAAGTGGGGCGCGCCGGGCACGGCGTCGGCCGGCATCACCCTGGAGATCGTCGAATGCGACGACCGCCGGGTCGACCGCGCGGCGCTCGAGCTCGTGGCCGACGTCGTGCGCGACCCCGAGGTTTTCTGCATGGTCATCCTGCCGCGTCGCGGTTACGTCTCGCGGCTGCAACGGTTCTTGCACGACCGCAGCGCCGACGCGATCGCGGGGGCGATCATGCACGTGCCGCGCACCGCCGCGACCATCGTGCCGTATCGCGCGGTGCGCCGGATCTCCGAAGGGGCCATGCAGGAGGCGCCGCGCAGCGACGAGGTCGTGCGCGGGGGGATCCGCGACAGCGCCCACCTCGTCGCCGACCTGAAGTTGGCGCAGCGCTCCGCGGACTCCGAACCGATCGGTGGCTTGGTCGAGCGACAGTTCGCCGAGATCGCCGGTCGAGTCCGTTCGATGGCGATCAATCACGAGAGCGGCGGCCACGAACTGCGTTGCGTGATCGCGGACAACTCCGGCTCGGTCACGCTCGTGTTCCAGGGCCGATCGAACATCCCCGGCATCGAACGCGGGACGCGACTGCTCGTGCGCGGCACGGTGACGTCGCTTCGACGCGAAGCGGTGATCCTCAATCCCCAGTACGAGATCGTGGCCGCGCCGGCCGGGGACAACTAGTCAACGACGAACGACGAATCGCCAGTGTCCGTCCGGTGATTGCGGCGACCGACGGGTCGCTGACGTTCCCCATGACCCCGGTAGGGTCGAAGACCTGTCTATCTTGTAGAGCGCAAGGTGCGCCGCGCACGCCACGACGTCAATCGGAGAAAGGAGGAGCATGGCCCGAGCCCTCGTCATCGTCGAATCGATCGCGAAAGCGACGCGGATCCAGGGCATGCTCGGTCCCGACTACATCGTCAAGCCCTCGATCGGGCACATCCGCGACCTCCCGCAGAGCGCCGCGGACATCCCGGCCTCGGTGAAGGGCGAGAAGTGGGCGCGCCTCGGCATCAACGTCCACGACCACTTCAAGCCGGTCTACGTCGTCTCGAGCGACCGCAAGAAGATCGTCGCCGAACTGAAAGCGGCCCTGAAACAGGTCGACGAGCTCTACCTCGCGACCGACGAGGACCGCGAGGGCGAGGCCATCGCCTGGCACCTCCAAGAGGTTCTGAACCCGAAGGTCCCGGTCAAGCGCATGGTGTTCCACGAGATCACCCCGAGCGCGATCGCCAAGGCGGTCAGTGAGACCCGCGACCTCGACCTGCGACTGGTCGACGCCCAGGAGGGTCGCCGTTTCCTTGACCGCCTCGTCGGCTACGAGGTCTCACCGGTGCTCTGGCGCGCGGTCGACAAGGCCCGATCGGCCGGTCGCGTCCAGTCGGTCGCCATCCGCCTGGTCTGTGAGCGAGAGCGCGAACGCATGGACTTCACCTCGGCGACCTGGTTCGACGTGACGGCGACGCTGGATTCGCGGGGCAACGCCTTCGACGCGACGCTCGAATCGGTCGACGGTTCGCCCCTCGCGACCGGAAAGAACTTCGACGCCAGCGGCGTGCTCGACGCCAAGGCGAAGGTCCAGGTGTTGCGCGAAGAGTCGGCGACGTCGATCGCCCGGGCGCTGACCGGCGCCGCGGTGACGGTGACGTCGGTCGCGTCCACGCCGCGCACGCAGCGCCCGCAACCGCCCTTCATGACGTCGTCGCTCCAGATCGAGGCGAGCCGCAAACTTCGATTCGACCCCGAACGCACGATGCGCGCGGCCCAGCGACTCTACGAACAGGGCTGGATCACCTACATGCGCACCGACTCGACGACGCTGTCCGACGAGGCGATCCGCGCGGCGCGGGCAACGGCGGCCGCGATGTTCGGTGACGACTACGTGTCCGACGCCCCGCGGCGCTACGACCGCAAGGTGAAGAACGCGCAAGAAGCGCACGAAGCCATCCGGCCCGCGGGCGAGTCGTTCCGCTCGCTCGACGAGGCGCAGTCCCAACTCGGGGGCGACGAGCTCGCCGTCTACGACCTCGTCTGGAAGCGCACCCTGGCCTCCCAGATGGTCGACGCCCGTCTCACCCAGGACAAGGTCCGCCTCGAGGCCACGCTGGCCGGCGTCACGGGATTCGAGGGCGACGTCACCCTCGGCCTGTCGGCGACCGGGCTTCGCATCGAGTTCCCCGGGTTCCGTCGGGCCTACGTCGAGGGGACCGACGACCCCGAAGCCGAGTTGGCCGACCAAGAGCGGATCCTGCCGCCCCTCGCCGAGGGCGAGGTCGTGCCGGTCACGGGCGCCGAGGCCAAGGGGCACGACACGCAGCCGCCGGATCGCTACTCCGAGGCGACGTTGATCAAGAAGTTGGAGGACCTCGGCATCGGACGTCCGTCGACCTACGCGTCGGTGATGAAGACGATCGACCGACGAGGCTACGTGTGGAAGAAGGGGAAGTCCCTCGTGCCGGCCTTTCGGGCCTTCGCGGTCGTCAACCTCCTCCAGCAGTACTTCGCCGACCTCGTCGACTACCAGTTCACGGCCGCGATGGAAGACGAGCTCGACGAGATCGCCCAGGGGAACCAGGACCTCGAGCCGTGGCTCCAGAAGTTCTACTTCGGCGATCCCTCGGCGACGACCGAATTGGCCAAGCTGGGCCTCGAGCACATGACGCACGAGCCGCACGAGTTCGACTTCGCGGCCATCAACTCGATACCCCTCGGCGTCGCCGACGACGGCGTCGCGGTGAGCGTGCGCTCCGGTCGCTACGGCCCGTACCTCGTGCACGGCGAGGACCGCGTCTCGATCCCCGAGGCGACCGAGCCCGACTCGCTCAGCGTCACCAAGGCCCTCGAACTGCTCTCGGCCCCGAGCAACGACCGCGAACTCGGGGTGGACGACGACACGGGCCTGCCCATCTTCTTGAAGGCCGGTCGCTACGGTCCCTACGTCCAGGTCGGCGAGATGACCGATCCCAAGGAGAAGCCCAAGACCGCCTCGCTGCTGACGACGATGTCGCCCGAGTCCATCACGCTGGCCGACGCGAAGCGATTGCTGTCACTGCCGCGCGTCGTCGGCGCGCACCCCGAGGGCGAACCGATCATCGCCCAGAACGGTCGCTACGGTCCCTACATCACCTGGGGCAAGGAGACGCGTTCGCTCGAGGACGAGGAGCAGATCTTCACGATCGATCTCGCCCAAGCGCTCGCCCTGTTGGCCCAGCCCAAACAGCGCGGCCGACGAGCCGCCGCCGGTCCGCTGAAGGACCTCGGCGAGGACCCCGTCACCAAGCGCCACGTCGTCGTGCGCACCGGTCGCTTCGGTCTCTACGTCACCGACGGCGAGACCAACGCCACACTGCGGCTGGGCGACACCCCCGAGACCATCACGCTCGACCGCGCCGGTGAACTGCTCGCGGAACGACGCAACGCCGAGCCCTCGACGCGACCGCGCAAGGCGACGAAGTCGGCCAAGAAGGTGACGAAGAAGCCGGCCAAGAAGACGACCAAGAAGTCGGCCCCGAAGAAGGCGACCGGGACGGCCAAGCGCGCGGCGGTCGCCCAGGGCGCCAAGTCGAACGCCGCGTTGATCGCGGCGACCCACGCGGACGACTGATGCGGCGCGGCTCCTTCGTCGTGTTCGAGGGAATCGACGCCAGCGGCAAGAGCACCCAGGCCCGGCGCGTCGCGGAGCTGCGCGACGCGCTCTTCACGTTCGAGCCGGGTGACACGCCCCTCGGGGTCGACCTTCGCCGCTGGGTCCTCGACGCGGCGACGCCGATGACGCCGATCACCGAGGCGCTGTTGATGCTGGCCGACCGCTCCCACCACGTGCGTACCGTCATCGAGCCCACCCTGGCCGGCGGTCGATCGGTCGTCAGCGATCGGTACTTCGCCTCGACACTGGCCTACCAGGGTTACGGCCGCGGGGTCGACCTCGATCGACTCGAGGCCGCGACCGAGTTGGCGATCGGCGGGTGCCTGCCCGACCTGACCGTGCTGATCGACACGCCGCTCGACGTCGCGAACGAACGTCGGAGCCCGGACGCGCGCGACCGCTTCGAGTCGGCCGACCTGGATTTCCACCAGCGCGTGCGCGACGGCTACCTGGCCATCGCGGCCAAGTGGGGGAGTCGCTGGTGCGTGATCGACGGCTCGCGTAGCGAATCCGAGGTCGCGACCCTGGTCGACGAACGACTCGCCTCTTTACCATGGTGAGATGACGGACGTCTTCGACGCACTGGTGGGTCAAGAGACCGCGGTGGCGGCGATGCGTCAGTACGTCAAAGCGCCGGTGCACGCCTATCTCCTCAGCGGACCGGTCGGTTCGAGCCTGCACGACACCGTTCTGACATTCGCCGCGGCGCTGCAGTGCCCCGCGAACGGGTGCGGTCGATGCGAGACCTGCCGACTGGTGCTGAGCGAAGCGGACGCCGACGTGTACTTCGCCGAACGCGCCGGATTGGCGTGGCGGATCGATGAACTGCGCGAAGCCGACCGGGTCAGTCGGCGCCGTCCGCTGGGAACCGGCTACCAGATCGTCGTCATCGAGGACGTGGAACTTACGACGACCGGATCGTCACCGAGCGCGCCGGCGCTGCTGAAGTCGCTCGAAGAGACGCCGACGCGGACCATTTTCCTGTTGACCGCCGAGGACGTGCCGCCGGCGCTCGACACCATCGCTTCGCGCTGCGTGGAGCTGAAGCTCAAGGGCCTGAGCGAGGAGGGGATCGCCGAAGTGTTGATCCGCGAAGGCGCGAGTGCGCTCGCCGCGCGCGCGGCGGCCAGCGCGGCCAACGGCAACCTGCGGCGCGCGCGGATCCTCGGGGGCGATGACGAACTGGCCCAGCGCATCGCGCAGTGGCGATCGGTCCCCGATCGACTGAACGGGACGCCGGCCACGTCGGCCGCGCTGGCCACCGAGATCGCGCGGGCGCTCGACGACGCCATCGCGCCGCTCCAGCGAGTCCAGAACGAGGAGATGGAGCATCGACTCCAGGAGGCGCGCCAGATGGGACAGCGATCGGTCGCGAACCGTCGCGACACCGAGGCCCAATTCAAGCGTGAGCAGCGTCGCTTTCGGATCGACGAACTGCGCTTCGGGCTCACCGCGTTGACGAACGTCTACCGCGACCGCATGGTCGAGAGCCTCGAGGGCAGTGAGCTCGGCGACGCGAGGGATTCATACCGCGTCGGCGCTTCCATCCGCGCCATCGGGGTCTTGAGTGAGGCCACCCGACGGCTCTCGTCCAACGTCGACGAGACCCTGCTCTTGAACGACCTCATGCTGTCATTGATGGAGTTCTGAGCGTTCTCGAAGACGTCCGCGGCGACCCATCAGGTAGAGTTGCTTCCTGCGCCTGGGTAGCTCAGTCGGTAGAGCAACGCATTCGTAATGCGTAGGTCGTGGGTTCGATTCCCACCCCAGGCTCCACGTGCGCCGACGGGTTCTCATCCCGAAGTTTGGGTCAGTTCCTTCACGATTCTGGTGAAGTCCTCGGATCGTTCCTCCCAGTTCTTGTACTGGTCGAAGCTCGGCGCTCCGGGCGAGAGGAGGACGACGCCGCCGGTCGCGAGCGAGTGTCGCGCCTCGTTCACCGCGTCGCGCATTGACGGCACCGCGATCTGCAAGACCTCCGGCGAGTGTCGGGCGACCTCCTCGCCGATGCGCGTCCCGGCCGCACCCATCGTGAACAGGATCGTCGGGGCGCGCCGCGCCGCGATCGCCACGGCCACGGGCGCGTAGTCGACGCCGCGGTCGAAACCTCCCGCGATCAAGGCCACCGGATCGTTGATGAAGACCTCCAGCGCCGCGACGACCGGCATGGCTGACGTCGCGAGGCCGTCGTCGACGTAGCGCAGCGTCGCGCCGTGTACCTCTTCGCTCGCCACTGCCGTCAACCGACCGCGAAGCGGCTCGAACGTGCCCGCCGATTCCAGTACTCGTGAACGAACGTCGTCGATCGTCCGGTTCGTCACGAGGGCGGCGGCGTGCAGCGCCAGGGCGACGTTGGTGTCGTTGTGCGCGCCCAAGAGGCCGAGTGACGTCGCGAGTCCGGTCTCGTCCGGGGCGACGAACGTGACGTCGCCGCCAAGCTCGTTGGCGTGGGCGCGCGTCGCGGTGTTGTCGACGACGAGCGTCCGGTGCTCGCCGTCGGCCCGGGTGAGCGAGAGCTTGTCGCGTCGGTACTCCTCCAGCGACCCGTGCCAATCCAGATGGTCCGAGCCGAGGGAGGTGACCACGACGATCCCCGGCGCCGCGTCGATGTCGACGCACTGGAAACTCGACACCTCGAGCACGAGCCACCCGTGCGAGACGTCGAGTGCGGGGTCGTACGGCGGCTGACCGAAGTTCCCGAGTCGCTGGGCCGTCTCGCCCAGGCACTGCAAGAAGAAGGTCACGAGCGCGGTCGTCGTGGACTTTCCCTTGGTCCCGGTGATCGCCACCACGCGGGCGCGATCGACCTCGTGGAGCCACAGGTTCAACGACGACGTGACGGTGACGTGCCGTTCGAGTCCGACGACGTCGGCGCGACGGCGCGGTACGCCCGGACTCTTCAAGACGACGTCGCAGCCGCGCAGTGCCTCGAGACCGCCCTCGGACGTGACGAGGACCTTTGGGTCGACGTCGGCGTCGTCGACGAGCACGACCTCGCTCGCGACGCCGGCCAGACGTCGCTCGGTCGCCCGGCCTTCGACGCCGTAGCCGAAGATCCCGACGCGTCGCCCGGCGAGGTCAGCGAAGCCAGTGGGTCGGAACACGACTAGGTCCTTGTGGTTCGAGCAGGTCAGGGAGTTCTATCTCGGTGCGAAGCTCCGTGGCCAGGTCTTCGAGCACGCGTACGTCACGCCACTCCTCGTGGTGACTCACCTCGGTGAGTGCCACGGCACTCTCGTCCGGGTCGCCCACGCACTCGAACGGTTTGTGCTCGGCGCCGAGTCCCACGAGCGTGCGTAACTGCGCTTCGCGTCGCGAATCGCTCAACGGTTCACAGGAGAAGATGTCCCAGAGCGCCGGCCGCGACAGGAACGGCGCGAGCACGAGGTTGACGAAGAGGCACTTGTCGCATTCGCCGCACCACTGGCGCGCGCGCTCATCCGGTGCCTGCGTGAAGGCGCGATTGCAACTTCGAAAGACGTGGTGATACCGCTCGAGTTCGCTGAACACCTGGGCGACCCAGAGCTCGCTGCGGTCGCGCAGGTAACTGGCCACGACCAGGCGGTCGCCGACCCGTTCGGCGAGAGCCGAGGCGATCAGGTTCTCCGCGTGCCAGGACTTGCTCCACTGATGGTTGATCTCCGAGTTGTTCCAGCGGAGGTTGGCGACCGACGACGAGTGTTCGTTGCTGAGGGCGACGCCGCCGCGACCGGAGGCCACCGCGGCCACCGCGGCCAGCAGCGTCACCATGGTCGTCACCGGCACGTGTCCGTTGAAGAAGGAGTCGTCGCCCCGCACGATCTGCGGGTCGAGCGTGCGCGAGGCGCGAACGACGTCCAGGCCGGTCACCGCGGCGGTCTCTTCGAGCGGCGTGAAGCGACCCGATGACGGGCTCACCACGAAGAGCGTCTGATCGACGCGACCCCGCAGCTGTTCGACCGTCACCACCGAGTCGATGCCGCCGCCGAAGGGCGTGAGCACGCGAGTGGCGTCGAGGTTCGGTTCGTGGTGAACGACCCCGACGAGACCTTCGATCGTGACGTCACTGAGCGCGATCTGATTGCGGTAGGCGAATTCGCCGAGTCCGTCGGAGAGCGCGGCCTTCAAGAGTCGCCGACCGTTCGTCCCGAGCGGCGTCACGTCGACGTCGATCCGCCGCGCCGCGCCGGCCTTGTAGTACGAGAGACCGGCGACGAGGTACCAGAGTTCGGCGATCGCGACCACGGTCGGCGCCTCCAACGTGTCCACCCCGTCGAAGACGACCGTCTCTTCGAAGTGTCGTCCGTCGAGTTCGTAGTGACCGCGCAACGTGTCGGACGTGACCTCCAGTCCGACGTAGCGAAAGAGTTCGGCGCGCTGTTTCACGCGATGACCCGGCGCGCGACGAGTCCGAAGCGACCGCACGGACGCGCCGCGCGGTCACTGAAGAATTGCGCCCCGCCGTCGGTCGTTTGGGTGGCCACAATTATATGGCTCTCGGTGAGTTTCAGCGCGAGGAGCTGAGCGACGGCGACGGCCCGCAGGTCGAGCCGAGAGCGGTCGCCGTCGTCCGGCGTCACCGCGCCCGCGACGCCGGTGAAGTGTTCGGCGACGTCCGGTCCGACTTGGTAGCCGGCGGCCGAGATCGCCGGTCCGAGGAACGCGTGCACGGCGTCGTGGTGCTCGAAGTTCTCGAGCGCGCTCTCCAGGACGTTGTTCTCGAGCCCCCGCCATCCAGCGTGGACGACCGCGAGCGTCGGGGAGTCCTCGTCGACCAACAAGATGGGCAGGCAGTCGGCGACCAGGACCGCGATGGCGAATTCGTCGCCGTAGTCAATGATGACGTCACCGGCGCTCTCGGGCGTCGCTTCGTTGGCGATCACGACATCGCGGCCGTGGACCTGGTTGACGATGATGAGCCGGCTCGCGTCGACTCCGATGGCGTCGGCGACCCGTCGGCGGTTCTCCTGGACGTTCGCGGGTTCGTCACCCACGTGGTCACCGAGGTTCAACGTCTCGAACGGCGCCGGGCTCACCCCGCCGGTGCGCGCAGTGACGAAGGCCTGGACGCCAAGATGTCGAGCGAACTCGATCGGATAGACGGTGAGCGCCCCGCGAGCGCCCGCCTGCAGCGTTAGTTCGACGCTCACGAATGGAGACGTCCTTCGAGCGTGTGATGGCGGCCGAGGGACTGAACGACGAATCTCGCCTGGCCAGAGGCCCTCAACCGCACGGTGCGCAGGAGGCTCGTTTGTCTCGTTCTCACCTCTGAGAGCCTACGGCCCTAGGGCACGGGCGTCATCCCTCCGGCGGGGTTGCCTAACCTTCTCAAGATGACGTCAGGACTTCTCGATCGGTGTCACTTCGTCACGGCGGGGACCGACGTCGACCTCGCCGTCTCCGGTGGTCCGGACTCGCTTGGTCTCCTCCTGCTCGCACTCGAGGCCGGACTCGTGGTCACGGTGCACCACGTCGATCACCACGCGCGTCCGGCGAGTGGTACCGACGCCGATCACGTGCGGGCGATCTGCCAGGAACTCGACGTCGCGTTCGTGCTCCACGACGTCGTCGTCGAAGCGGGTGCGAATTTCGAGGCGCGGGCCCGCGCCGCTCGTCGCGCCTCGATGCCGCCCGGCGTCCTCACCGGTCACACCATGGATGACCTCGCCGAGACCGTGCTGTTGAACATGCTGCGCGGCGCGGGCTTGGACGGGCTCTCGCCGATGGTGAACGATCCGACGAAGCCGTTGCGCGACCTCCGTCGACGCGCGTTGCACCAGTTCGTCGGTTCGACGAACTTCGTCGCACGCCACGACGAGACCAACGACAGTCCGGCCTTTCGCCGCAACCGGGTGCGTCACGAGTTGATCGAGCTGCTCAACGACGTCGCCGAGCGCGACGTGGTGCCGATCCTGGCGCGCCAAGCGGTGCTGTTGCACGACGAGCGGACCTGGCTCGACGAACTGGCCCGCGACGACCGGGCCGTCGCACTCGAGGACGCGGACTGTCGCCTGTTGCGGACGTGGCCGCGGGCTCGGCTGCGGCGATGGCTGCGCGTGCAACTGCGCGGCGCGGACGAAGGTGACGGCACGCACCCGCCGAGCGCCGATGAAGTCGAGCGGGCGATCGAGGTCGTCGTGGGTGACGTAGTGGCGACGGAGTTGAGCGGCGGTCGTCGACTCTCGCGACGGGGTCAACACCTGTCGTTGGACTGACGTCACCAGGTACGCTGGCCATTCATGGGTAGCCATTCTTCGAACGACTTCACCGCGCGGTGGGCCCAACACGACCTCGGCGAGGTCGTTGTCTCGGCCAAGGACGTGCACGACCGGGTGCTCGAACTCGGTCGCCAGATCACCACTGACTACGCCGAGAGTCCGCCGCTGCTGGTGTGCGTCTTGAAGGGCGCCATCAACTTCATGTCCGATCTCATGCGTGCCATCGAACTGCCGGTCGAGGTCGACTTCATGGCGGTCTCCTCCTACGGCGCGGCGACCAAGACGAGCGGTGTCGTGCGCATCGTGAAGGACCTCGACGTCGACCTGCTCGGTCGCGACGTCCTCATCGTCGAGGACGTGGTCGACTCCGGTCTCACGTTGAACTACCTACGCCAGTACCTGGGCGCGCGGAGCCCGAAGAGCCTCGAGGTCTGTGCGCTCCTCCTCAAGGAAGGCGAGCAGCGCGTCGAGCAATCGCTGAAGTACGTCGGCTTCACGATCCCGTCGGACTTCGTGGTCGGCTACGGACTCGACGTCAACGAGCGCTACCGCAACCTCGACGCGATTTACACCTTCACCGGCGAGGTCTAGACGTGGTCGACCACGCGCGCGTGCAGAGCCTCGTGCGCGAGCTCCTCGAGGCCATCGGGGAGGACCCCTCACGTCCCGGACTCCTCGAGACGCCGCGGCGGGTCGCCGACATGTACGTCGAACTGTTCCAGGGTATCGAGGCCGATCCCGGTGAGCACCTGCGCGTCACCTTCGAAGCCGGGCACGACGAGATGGTGATGGTCCGTGACATCGCCTTCACCTCGCTCTGTGAGCACCACCTCGTGCCCTTCGTCGGCTTCGCGCACGTGGCCTACCTGCCCGGCCCCGAGGGCAACATCACGGGACTGTCGAAGTTGGCCCGACTGGTCGAGGGCTACGCGCGGCGACTGCAGGTGCAAGAGCGCATGACGACTGAGATCGTCGAAGCCATGGAGCGCGAACTGCGCCCCCGGGGCTCCATCGTCGTGATCGAGGCCGAGCACTTCTGCATGTCGATGCGCGGCGTGAAGAAGGCCGGGGCGACGACGGTCACCTCGGCCGTTCGCGGTTCGTTCCGCACCGACGCGGCGAGCCGGGACGAAGCCCTGCAGTTCATCCACCAACGTCGGTCTGCATGGCGCTGAGCCCGAGCGTCATGGGCATCGTCAATGTCACGCCGGACTCGTTCTTCCCCGACTCGCGCACGCTGGCGACGGCCGACGCCGTGGCGCGCGGCCGCGCGTACTTCGAGTCCGGTTGCGACGTCGTCGACGTGGGCGGGGAGTCGACGCGCCCCGGCGCGACCCCGGTCGCGCTCGACGAAGAGATCGCGCGCGTCGTGCCCGTCATCGAGGCATTGAGCCGGTTCGGACCGGTCTCGGTCGACACGCAGAAAGAGGCGGTCGCGCGCGCCGCGATCGCGGCGGGTGCCAGCGTGCTCAACGACGTGTCGAGCACGCTCGTCGACGTGGCCGGTGAGTTGGCCGTCGGGTACGTGGCCATGCACCGCCAGGGTGATTCATCCGTGATGCAGTTGAACCCGACCTACGACGACGTCGTAGGTGAGATCGCGGACTTCTTGGCGTCAATGGCGCGGCGCGCGAAGGCCGCGGGCGTCCCCCGACTGTGGCTCGACCCCGGCATCGGATTCGGCAAGACCACCGCGCACAACGTCGCGCTCCTGGCCCACGTGTCGCGCTTCGTGGACCTCGCGCGCGAGTACGACGCGGGCGTCTTGATCGGCACGAGTCGCAAGCGCTTCCTCGGCGACTTCGGGGGTGACGCGCTCGACGTGGACCAGCGTCTGGAGGGCTCGATCGCCACCGAGGCGTGGGCCCTTTTGCAGGGGGTGAGTATGGTACGGGTACACGACGCTGCGGCCGCCGTTCAGCTCCGTGAGCTGCTCGTCCGTCCCGTCGAGGAGGTAGTCGCGTGAGGGGCAAGTGGGCTGCGGGTATCGAGCCGCGAAGTTTCACCTGGGTGTACAAGGGGATACTGGCGGTCTCGGAGCGTCCGGGCGGTTCCACGACCGTGCACCGACGTGTCCGGCGCGACGAGGAGCTGCTCTGGTTGAAGCATCAGGGGTTCGGTCGGGTGATCTCGATCTTGCCGGTGATGCAGAACCTCAGCGCCTACTTCGAACACGGTCTCACGGCGAGCCACTACGCGCTGCGCGGCGGACCCCAGCAGCGCGAGGTCTTGGAGGCCTGCTACCTGGACCTCGCCAATTCGATGTCGAACAAGACCATGGTCCTCCTGCACAGCGACGAGGTGTCCGACCGGCTCCTCGGCGTGATCGCCGGCTACCTCGTGTGGAGCCAGCGCGTCCCGACCGTGCCGCTCGCCATCGCCTACGTGGAGCGACTCTTCAAGCGTTCGATCGGGCCGGACGGTCGGACCGTCCTGTTCGACCTGCCCGAGGTCAGCGCGTGAACGACGCCATCGAGCTGCGCGATCTGCGCTGCAGCGCGATCGTTGGCGTGTTGGCCGAGGAACGCGACCGGGCCCAACCGCTGGTCTTCGACCTCGACCTGGTGCGACCCTTCGAAGAGGCCGCCATCAACGACGACATCACCGAGACGACCAACTACGCCGACGTGCTCGCTCTCACGGTCCGCACGGCGACCGAGGGTCGCTACCTCTTACTCGAGACGTTGGCGTACCGCGTCGCCTACGAGGTCCTCGCGCTGGATGAGGAGATCGCGTCGGTCACGGTGGCCGTGCGAAAGGTTCGACCGCCGGTCGTGGAGGACGTCGCCTCGGTCGGCGTGCGCTGCACCGTCCACCGCCCCTAGTGCGCCGCGCGTACCTCTCGTTGGGCTCGAACATCGGGGACCGCGGCGCTCACCTCGCCGCCGGCGTGGCGTCCGTGGTCGAGGGTGACGCCTACCGGGCCTCGTCGGTGTACGAGAGCGAGCCGGTCGGCGGCGTGGCTCAGGACGACTACTGGAACATGGTGATCGAGCTGGCGACCGACGCCAGTCCCCGCGAACTCCTTCAGCGCGCACGTCGCGCGGAGGCGTCCCGGCGCCGGGTCCGCGACGTGCGATGGGGGCCACGCACCCTCGACGTCGACGTCCTGCTCGTGGGCGACGAGCGAAGCGACGACCCCGAGATACTCGTACCGCATCCGCGGATGTACGAGCGCTCCTTCGTGTTGGTTCCGTTGCACGAGTTGGCGTCGGACCTGGTGTCGCCAGCGCAGTTGGCCGCCGGCGCGGGGACGCTCACGAGACTCGGTACACTCGAGTCGTTGCGCTAACACCGAACGGCACCCGCGAGGGGCTGGAACGGACAGGAGCAGTCATGAAGATATCAATCGTCGGAGCCGGTCGTGCGGGCTCGTCATTTCGCGGCGCGCTCGAGCGGGTGGGACACGTCGTCGAACTCCACCACCACGAGGACCTCGCGTTCATCGGCGACGCCGCGCTAGTCCTGCTCTGCGTGCCGGACGACGCGCTACCAAACGTGGCCGCGGGCATCCCCGTGAGTGACGAGCGCGTGATCGCGCACGTCGCCGGTTCGCGCACGTTGGAGGTCCTCGCGCCCCATCACCGCGTCGGATCACTGCACCCCTTGATGGCGCTGCCGTCCGGAAGCGACGCCGGGCGCCTGATCGGCGCCACGTACTGCGTGGCCGGGGACGACCTCGTGCGCGAAGTGGCGCTCTCCCTGTCCGGACGGATCATCACGTTGCGCGACGATCAGCGCACGATCTATCACGCGGCCGCGGTCGTCGCCTCGAATCACCTCGTCGCGCTGATGGGCCAGGTCCGCTCCCTCGCCGAGTCGATCGGGCTCACCTTGGAGGACTTCGTGCCGCTGGCCCGACAGACACTCGTCGACGTGGCGCGCTTCGGGCCGGACGAGGCCCTGACGGGTCCGGCGTCACGCGGCGACATGGCGACGATCGACGCGCATCTGGCCGCGATACCGGAGTCCGAGCGCGCCACCTACGTGGCGCTCGCCAACGCCGCCTTCGAACTCGCCGAACTGCGCCGCGCTCAAACCCCGGCCTGATGCGTCGCCTCACCGAGGTGGAAGAGTGGCGCTCCTTCGCCGACGCCCAACGCGCGGCCGGTCGTCGCGTCGGTCTGGTGCCGACGATGGGGGCGCTGCACGCCGGGCACGTCTCACTCTTCGAGGCGGCCCGGGCGAGTGGCGACGTGGTGATCGCGACGGCGTTCGTGAACCCGCGACAGTTCGACGACGCGGACGACCTCGCGCGCTACCCGCGCACGCCCGACGTCGATCGCGCGCTCGCCGAGGCGAACGGCGTCGACTGTCTGGTCGAACCGCCGCTCGCGTCAATGTGGCCCGCCTATCCCGAGCGCACGCCGACGACCGTGACGGTGCGCGGACTGAGCGACGTCCTGGAGGGTGACGCGCGCCCGGGACACTTCGACGGCGTGGCGAGCGTCGTCGCGAAACTGTTGATCGTGACCGGTCCGTGTCGCGTCTACTTCGGTGAGAAGGACTTCCAGCAGTTGGCGGTCATCCGCCAGATGGTGCGAGACCTCTCCTTCGCGGTCGAGGTCGTCGCGTGCGCGATTGTCCGCGACGTCGACGGACTGGCGCTCTCGAGTCGCAACGTGCAACTGAGCGACGCCGCCCGCGCTCGCGCGCTCGCGCTCTCGCGCGCGCTCGCGCGCGCGTCCGAACGGCCGGACACCGCGAGCGAACTTCGCCGGGTCCTGCGCGAGACGCTGGAAGAGGGTGGTGTCGACGTGGTGTACGCCGAGATCGTGGATCCCTCGACGTTCGCGCCCTCGCGCGACGACGAGTCGGGCGAGGCGCGCGCGTTGGTGGCGGGCGTCGTCGACGGCGTGCGGCTCATCGACAACGGACCGGTCCTACTTAAAGGAGACACCTGATGCTGCTGGCCATGGACGTGGGCAACACCGAGACCGTGATCGGTCTCTTCGGACCCGAGACCCCCGAGACGCCGGACGCGATGGGCTTCGCGCGCGCCACCGACGAGCGAGGTCTCGCGTTTCACTGGCGGATCTCGACCGTCGCCGAACGCACGCCCGACGAACACGCGATGGTGCTGACGCAGCTCCTCGACCTCGAGGGACTGGACCTGCGCACGGCGGTGACGGCGATCGCGATCTCGTCGTCCTCGCCGATGGCCAACACGCAACTGCGTCGGATGGCGAATCGCTGGTTCTCGTCGCTCGACTTCACGGTCATCGGGCCCGGGACCAAATCGGGGATGCCGATCCTGTACGACAACCCCCGCGAGGTCGGCCCGGACCGTATCGCCGACGCCGTCGGGGCCTACGACCTCTATCCCGGGGCGTCGATCGTCGTCGACCTCGGCACGGCGACCGTGTTCGACGTGATCAGCGCGAAGGGCGAGTACCTGGGCGGCGCCATCTCCCCGGGCGTCGCCATCTCGCTCGACGCGCTGTACTCGCACGCCGCGGCGCTGCGTTCGGTGGAACTCGTTCGTCCCCGCTCGGTGATCGGTCGCTCGATGGTCGAATCGATCCAGTCCGGCGTCCTCTACGGGTACGCGGCCCAGGTCGACGGCATGGTCGAGCGCATCCTCGAAGAGCTGGGCGAAGCGACCGTCATCGCCACCGGCGGCCTCGCGGGACTCATCGCCCCGCACACCAAACACGTCCAGCACGTCGAACCGTGGCTGACCCTCCACGGATTGCGTATCGTTCATGAACGGAATCATTCGGGAGACAATTCGTGACAGTGCCGTACTCATTTGCCCACAACGCCTTCGCCGCGGCGCTGCAGGCGAGCTATGACCACCTCGCCGACGGCGAGGAGTCGGGCGACTCGGTGAAGGTCGCCGGGCGACTCATGCTGCTGCGACGACAGGGCAAGTTGGCGTTCGCGACGATGCGGGACTCGAGCGGCGAGATCCAACTCTTCGCGCTGGACGCGGTGACGGCCGAGTTCGAGGAGTTCACGAAACTGCACTTGGGCGACTGGGTCGGCGTGAGCGGCGAGGTGGTGCGCACCAAGCGCGGAGAGCTGTCGGTCAAGGTGGCGACGTGGGTGACGCTGGCGACGGCCGAGCGCAACTTCGGCGACAAGTGGGCGGGCATCGCCGACTTCGACCTGCGCTATCGCCACCGCGAGGCCGACCTCTGGGCCAACCCGATGTCGCGCACGACCTTGAAGCGGCGCAACGACGTCATGCGCGCCGTGCGTGAGCGCTGTTGGGCCCAGGGCTTCATGGAGGTCGAGACACCGATCCTGAACGCGATCGCGTCGGGCTCGGACGCACGGCCCTTCGCCACGCACCACAACGCGCTCGACACCGACTTCTACCTGCGCATCGCGCCGGAACTGTGGTTGAAGCGCCTCGTCGTGGGCGGGTTCGAACGGGTCTTCGAGATCGGACGCGTCTTTCGCAACGAGGGCGTCAGCCCGCGTCACAACCCCGAGTTCACGATGCTCGAGATCTACGCCGCGTACTGGAACTACGAGGACATGATGGTCTTCACCGAGGAGCTGACCGCCGGCGTGGCGATGGACGTGCTCGGCACGACCGAGGTCGAGTACCAGGGGCGGCCGTTCTCCTTCGCGGCGCCGTGGCCCCGGCGCACGATGGCCGAGCTCGCCAGTGAAGGCGTCGGCGAGGACGTGTCGGTGCACACGCCGCGCGAGAGGTTGGCCGCGATGCTCGCCGAGCGCGGCGTCGAGGTCCATCGCGCGTGGGGCGCCGGACGCTGCCTGGCCGAGCTCTTCGAGGCGACCTGTGAGTCGACGTTGTGGAACCCGATCTTCGTCACGGACTTCCCGGTCGAGATCTCACCGTTGGCCCGTCGCCACCAGGGCGATCCCGATCTCGTGGAACGTTTCGAGTCCTACGCCGTGGGGCGCGAACTATCCAACGGGTTCTCCGAACTCGTCGATCCGCTCGACCAGCGGGCCCGCTTCGAGGACCAGGCGCGACTCGCCGCCGAGGGCGAACCCGAGACGATGCACATCGACGAGGACTACATCAAGGCCCTGGAGTGGGGGCTGCCCCCGACCGCGGGGCTCGGGCTCGGGATCGATCGTTTAGCGATGCTGATCGCCGACGAGTCGAACATCCGCGAGGTGATCGCCTTTCCGACCCTCAAGCCGATCGTCGACTAGTACGTGGGCAGGTCCTCGAGCAGCGACTCGATGAGCGACCCGAAGCCGTCGCGCACCCGGGCGCTGGGCAGCGTCGCGAGCGCGACGTGCGCCTGGGCGAGGTAGGTCTGGGCCGCGGCGATGGTGCGCTCGATGCCGTCGGTGGCGACGACCAGCTTGCGCGCCCGCTCACGGTCCTCGTCGTCGAGCACCGCGCCCAAGACGCCGCGCAGTTCGCCGCCCACGTTGGGGTCGCGCAGGGCGAAGATCGTCGGCAGGTTGTAGATGCCCTCGGCGAGGTCCTGACCGGCCGGCTTACCCAGCTCGTTGTCCGTGGCGATCACGTCCAGGATGTCGTCGCGCAACTGGTAGATCATGCCGAAGCAGCGACCGAACTCGGTGAGCGCGTCACGCTGGTCCTCGGGCAGTTTCGCGGTGAGTGCGCCGACGCGACAGCTCGACGCCATCAGCGCGGCGGTCTTGCCCTCGATGGCCGCGAAATAGTCGGCCTCGGTGCGATCGACGGAGAAGGCGGTTCGCACTTCGGAGACCTGTCCGCGCGTGAGGGCCGCCAGCGTTCGCGCCAACAGCCCGGCGACGTCGGTGCCGAGGTCGGCGGCGATCGCGGCCGAACGGGCCATCAGGTAGTCGCCGGCGACGATGGCGATGAGGTTGCCGTAGCGCGCGTTGACGCTGTCGACGTTGCGACGGACCTCGGCCTCGTCCATGACGTCGTCGTGGTAGAGCGAGGCGAGGTGCATCAGTTCCAGGGCGACGCCTCCGAGCAGGTCCTCCTGGGTGCCCGCGCGCTCACCGCTGGTCGCCGAGGCGACCGCGAGGATCGGCCGTAAGCGCTTCCCACCGGCGTAAATCAGATGGGTGGTGACCGAATCGAGGTACGAGTCGCCGAATATCACCGATTCAGCCAGTAAAGTCTCCAACCTCGCGAGGTCGTCTTCGACCGATGCCAGTTGCAGTCGCTCGTGAGGGTTCACGGTCCCACACTAATTGAGGTCCCGTTGGCCATTCTCTGAGGTCCGAGGGGTGGGACTCAACCACCACACCTCACCGGTACACTTTTAGATATTGACGCACAAAGGATGACACTTGTTCGAACGATTTACTGACCGTGCCCGCCGAGTACTCGTGCTCGCGCAGGAAGAAGCACGCGACCTCAACCACGCGTTCATCGGCACCGAGCACATACTGCTCGGACTGATCCGCGAGGGTGAGGGCGTGGCGGCCAAGGCGCTGGACGCCTTGGGGGTCACCTTCGACGTCGTTCGCGAAAAGGTCGAAGAGGCCATCGGAGCGAACACCAATCCCTCCCCGGGATCACCGCCCTTCACGCCGCGGGCGAAGAAGGTGCTCGAGCTCTCGCTGCGCGAAGCCCTGCAACTCGGTCACTCCTACATCGGCACCGAGCACATGCTCCTCGGCCTCGTGCGCGAGGGTGACGGCGTCGCGGCCCAGGTGCTGAGCGACCTCGGCGCCGACATGGCGCGCGTTCGCACCCAAGTGATCCAGATGATGTCCGGCCAGGCCGGCAAGGAGTCGGGCGGCCAGAGCACGTCGGGCGGCCAAAAGAGCGACGCCGAAGGCGCGGGCGGTTCGGCCGTCCTCGACCAGTTCGGTCGCAACCTCACCCAGTTCGCCCGCGAGGGCAAGCTCGACCCGCTCGTCGGGCGTGAGAAGGAAGTCGAGCGCGTGATGCAGGTGCTGTCGCGACGCACGAAGAACAACCCGGTCTTGATCGGGGAGCCCGGCGTCGGCAAGACCGCGATCGTCGAGGGACTCGCCCAGAAGATCGTGGCCAACCAGGTGCCGGTCACGCTCGCCGACAAGCAGCTCTACACCCTCGACCTCGGCGCCCTCGTCGCCGGTAGTCGGTACCGCGGTGACTTCGAAGAGCGACTGAAGAAGGTCTTGAAGGAGATCCGCACGCGCGGCGACATCATCTTGTTCATCGACGAGATCCACACGCTCGTGGGGGCCGGCGCGGCCGAGGGCGCCATCGACGCCGCCTCGATCCTCAAGCCGATGCTCGCGCGCGGCGAACTCCAGACCATCGGCGCGACCACGATCGACGAGTACCGCAAGCACATCGAAAAGGACGCCGCGCTCGAGCGCCGCTTCCAGCCCGTCAAGGTCGAACAGCCGTCGGTCGCGATGACCATCGACATCTTGAAGGGTCTGCGCGAGGTCTACGAGGAGTTCCACGCCGTCAAGATCACCGACCAGGCGTTGATCGCCGCGGCCAACCTCGCCGACCGCTACATCTCGGACCGGTTCTTGCCCGACAAGGCCATCGACCTCATCGACGAGGCCGGGAGCCGACTGCGTATCCGTCGCATGGACACGCCGCCGCAGCAGAAGAAGTTCGACGAGGACATCATGCGCGTGCGCGCCGACAAGGAGAGCGCCATGGCGAGCGGCGCCCTCGAGCAGGCCAAGGCCCTCGACGAGCAAGAGCGTGAACTCATCGCCAAGCGCGACGAACTCGATCTGACGATCCAGGCCTCGGGCGGCGTGGTCTTCGACCTCGTCGACGAGGACACCATCGCCGAGGTCCTCGCGGTGTGGACCGGCATCCCGGTCTACCGCCTCACCGAGGAAGAGACCACCAAGCTCTTGCGCATGGAGGACGAACTCCATAAGCGCATCGTCGGACAAGACGAGGCCGTCATCTCGATCAGTCGGGCCATCCGCCGCACCCGCGCGGGCCTCAAGGACCCGAAGCGTCCCGGTGGGTCCTTCATCTTCCTCGGACCGACCGGCGTCGGCAAGACCGAGCTCGCCAAGACCCTCGCCGAGTTCCTCTTCGACGACGAGGACGCGTTGATCCAACTGGACATGTCGGAGTACATGGAGAAGCACTCGGTCAGTCGCCTCGTGGGTTCGCCCCCCGGCTACATCGGCTACGACGAGGGCGGTCAGCTCACCGAAGCCGTCCGTCGCAAGCCCTTCTCCGTCGTGCTGTTCGACGAGGTCGAGAAGGCGCACCCCGACGTCTTCAACACGCTCCTGCAGATCCTCGAGGACGGTCGGCTCACCGACGCCCAGGGTCGCGCGGTCGACTTCAAGAACACGATCCTCATCATGACCTCGAACCTCGGCACCGCCGACCTGCGAAAGGCGGCCATCGGCTTCGGCAAGGCCTCAGACGTGGCGGACCACGAGCGGATGAAGGAGAAGGTCCACACGGCCCTGAAGGCCCACTTCCGCCCGGAGTTCCTCAACCGCATCGACGACACGATCGTCTTCCACGAGTTGAGCCGCGAAGAGGTGATCTCGATCGCCGACATGTTCATCGCGCGACTCCGTGACCAGTTGGCCGTCCAGGGACTCGGGCTCGAACTCTCGGCCGCGGCCCAGGGCTTCTTGGCCGAGAAGGGCTACGACCCGGAACTCGGTGCACGTCCGCTTCGACGCGCCGTCCAGCAGTACGTCGAGGACGCCTTGAGCGAGAAGATTCTCTTCAAGGAGTTCCACGCGGGACAGACCATCGTCGGCGACATCGCCGAGGGCCCCGACGGACCGTACTTGACCTTCGAGGGCGTCGAGGGCCTGCCGCCCTCGGTTGACTTCGAAGACCTCTCCGACAACGCCTAGCGTCACAGCGCACTCGTAGCCTCACGAGGGTGAAAGCCCATTCGGTGCACGTCTGTCGTGAGTGCGGCACGACGTCGCCTCGCTGGAGCGGCCGATGCGCGGGGTGCGGTGAGTGGAACACGCTCGACGAGGAGCGTACCGGTGCCAAGGCCCGTGTCGCCTCGATCCCCACGACGTCGCTGCGCGACGTCGCCGCCTCGACGGCCGCCGTGCGCTCCACGGGCGTGGGCGAACTGGACCGCGTCCTGGGCGGCGGACTCATCGCCGGCTCGACGACGCTGCTCTTCGGCGAACCGGGCGTCGGGAAGTCGACGCTCGCGCTGATGTCGCTGCGCGAGTTGGCGGCCACGTCGGCGAGTGTCCTCTTGATCGCGGCCGAGGAGTCGGTCGCGCAGGTGGCGCAGCGCGCGCGCCGTCTCGGTGTGGTGCCGGTCGGACTCGAGGTCGCCGCCTCGACCAACGTCGACGTCGCCGAACAACTGCTTCGCGAGCGACGCCCGACACTGTGCGTGGTCGACTCGATCTCGGCGATGAGCGACGACGCGTTGGGCAGCGTCGCCGGATCGGTGCCCCAGATCCGCCACGTCGCCGAGCGACTGTGCTCGGTCGCCAAGGAGACCGGCGTCGCGCTCTTGCTCGTGGGCCACGTCACCAAAGACGGCGAACTGGCCGGCCCGCGCGCCCTGGAACACTTGGTCGACACGGTGATCCGCGTCGAGGGCGATCGTCACGGTTCGCTGCGACTCATCCGGGCGCTCAAGCACCGTTTCGGACCGACCGGCGAGGTCGGACTGCTGGAGATGGCGCCCGACGGACTGCGTGAGATGCCCGACGCCACGATCTTGCGCGGACCGGACCTGGACGTGCCGGGTGTCGTGTTCACCGTCACCAACGACGGATCGCGCTCGTTCCTGATCGAGATGCAGGCGCTGGTGGCGACCGGGAGCGGTTCGCCGCGTCGCGTCGCCCACCAGGTCTCCTCCCAACGACTGGCCCTCTTGCTGGCGGTGCTGGAGTCACGGTGCGCCATCGACACGAGCGCCCTCGACGTCTTCGCCGCCACGGCCGGCGGCCTACCGGCCAACGAGCCGGGCGTCGACGTGGCGCTCGCGTTGGCGGTCGCTTCGGCGGCCCTCAACTTCGCGGTCCCTCGCTCGATGGCCGTGATGGGCGAGGTGGGCTTGGCCGGAGAGCTGCGCGCGGTCACGGGACTCACCCGGCGGGTCCGCGAGGCCGCCCGCCTGGGCGCGACTCGGGTCGTGGTGCCGGGTGACGGGGATTTGGAAGACGTGTCGGGCGTTGAGGTTCTTCGCTGTCAGACACTGTCCGAGGCCATCGAAAGGGCCCAATCAGTCACGATTTGAGCAATCTCTGGTAGAATAATTAATCCCCCTAATGCCGTTCTGGCAGATTTTTCACTGAGGAGAACCTCGTTTATGACTGTTCGCAAGTACAAAAAGGGCGATCGACTCGTCTACCCCCACCACGGCGCCTGCACCGTGGAAAAGATCGAGAAGATGACCGCTTTTGACGTGAAACAGGACTATTTGAAGCTCAAGGTCGCCTACACCGACCTGGTCTTGATGGTCCCGGTCGCCAACGCCGAATCGGTCGGCCTGCGCGACGTCATCAACGACGAAGAGGTCGAAGAGGTCTTCGCGGTGCTGCGCAAGAAGGAAGCGCGCATGCCGACGAACTGGTCGCGTCGCTTCAAGAACCACTCCGAGAAGCTGCGTTCCGGCGATATCTACCAAGTCGCCGAGGTCGTGCGCAACCTGTCGATCCGCGACAAAGACAAGGGACTGTCGGCCGGTGAGAAGCGCATGCTGACCCGCGCGCGCCAGATCCTGGTCTCCGAGCTGACCTTCGCCTTGAACGTGGACACGGAAGCGGCGGAAGAAAAGCTCGCCTCGGTCCTCCCGTAGTCATGTCGGTCGCGGCCGTGATCGTCGCCGCCGGTCAGGGCCAGCGCTATGGCGGTCCGAAACAGTTCGCCGTCTTGAACCACGACACCGTGACGACACACAGCGTCCGCGCGGCCCGCTCCGTGGCGCAACACGTGGTCCTCGTCGTCCCCGCGAACTATCAAGGCAACGGCGAAGGTGCCGACGTCGTGGTGGTCGGGGGAGCGACCCGCGCCGCGAGCGTGCGCGCCGGACTCGCCGAATGCGGCGAGGCTGACGTGATCGTCGTGCACGACGCCGCTCGACCGATGGCGACGCCGTCGCTCTTCTCGTCGGTCGTCGACGCCGTGCTCGCGGGCGCCGACGGCGCCATCCCCGGGCTGGCGATCTCGGACACCGTGAAGCGGGTCCGACGCGACGGCGCCGACACCCTCGTCGCGGGGACCGAAGCGCGAGACGAACTGGTCACCGTGCAGACACCCCAGGCGTTCTCGCGCGACGTCTTGATCCGCGCCCACGCCGCGGGCGACGACGCCACCGACGACGCGGCCCTCGTGGAAGCCCTGGGCGGGCGGGTCGTGGTGGTTGCGGGTGAGGCCGACAACGTGAAGATCACCGTGCCGGGCGACCTCGCCAAGGCCTCCTCGATTGCGACGCGACGATGAGGATCGGTCACGGCCTCGACGTCCATCGCGTGAGTGACGACCCGTCACGCGCGCTCTGGCTCGGACTCGTCGAAATTCCGGGTGCCCCCGGTCTGGTCGGTCACTCCGACGCCGACGTCGCGACGCACGCACTGTGCGACGCGCTCTTGGGCGCGGCCAACCTCGGCGACCTGGGACGCCACTTCCCGGATCACGACCCCCAGTTCGCGGGCACGTCGTCTCGCCGTCTGCTCGAAGAGACCGTGGCGCTCGTCGCGGCGGCCGGCTTGCGGACCATCTCGGCTGACCTCACGATCATCGCCGAGCGCCCGAAGCTGTCTGAGCACATGTCGCGCATGTCCGAAGAGCTCTCCGCCGTCGTCGGCGCGCTCGTCACGGTGAAGGCGACGACCGCCGAAGGTCTCGGCGCCCTCGGACGCGTCGAGGGGATCGGCGCGAGCGCGGTCGCACTATTGGAAGCGACGCCGTGACGCCGCGCCCGGCCCCCCGAAAGGGGCCTTCCGGAAGGACCTCGCGCCAAGGTGGTCGCCCGATGAGCGGCGGCCAGGTCGGCGGGCCGCGACGCGCGCCGAGCGGGCGTGAGAAGGAGGGACTCGGCGGCGAGCAGGTCGAGGGCCGTCACGCCGTGCTCGAACTCCTGAAGGCCCGTCGCCGCCAGATCCAGAAGATCTTCGTCGCCGACGCCCAGGACGCCAGTGAGACGCTCGACGCCATCGAGTTCGAGGCGCAGCGTCAACGAGTACCCGTCCAGGTCATCTCGATGGCCCGGCTCGACCGCGAAGCGCGCACTGAAGGCCATCAGGGCGTCATGGCGATCGCCGCCCGACTCGAGACGGTGAGCCTCGACGAACTACTCGAACACCGCCACCCCTTCTTGCTCGTCTGTGACGGCGTCACCGATCCGCGCAACCTCGGCGCCATGCTGCGAAGTGCCGACGGCGCGGGCGTGACGGGCGTCGTCGTGCCGCGTCATCGCTCGGCGCGCATCTCGCCGTCGGTCACCAAGACCGCCGCCGGAGCCATCGAGTACCTCACGTTCTGCGACGTCGGGGGTGTGCCGGCGGCGCTGGAGGTGCTCAACAAGGCCGGTGTACTCACCGTCGGCCTCGCCGGCGAGTCGCGCGACTCGATCTACGACCTCGATCTGGGGACCACGCCCGTCGCCCTCGTCGTCGGGGGAGAAGAAAAGGGACTTTCCGTGTTGACGCGCAAGCGTTGTGCGGCCGTTGTGTCGATACCCCAGTTGGGCAAGATCAGTTCGTTGAACGCCGGTGTCGCCGTGTCGGTGGCAGCCTTCGAAGTGGCGCGTCAGCGAAGTCGACGTTCGTAGCACTCTTCGATTAGGGACTTCGTACCCTACGAAGGTTGAACGCGCGATGTCTAGTCTTGCGAGGCAAGGGAAAGACTGCAGCAGGATTTCATCGTCCCTGAATTTCAACTGGAGACGTCACCGTCTGGATTGAACACTGTGTGTTCTCCTCGGAATGGTGGCTGCGGGAAAAAGCGCTCGTTCGTCTAAGAGCGTCCATCTCCTATCAAGGACGTCCCATGCGCACCGTGTCCATCAGTTACTTCGCCATGCTTTGCGATCGGTCTCAGTCATGAGATCGACTCGAATATCGGGACTCTTTGCCAATGCCCGCCGTACCATGGCAATCCTTTTAGCAGTCTTGTTTATTCAAGTCGCGATTCCATCAATAACGGCGACTGCGTCGACACCGATATTTCACACTGTTACATTCGTTGAGAATGACGGTCCGTCTGATCCGGCGTACACCTCGCAATCTGCAAATGTACAGACTGCTCTCACGGCGTTCGCGAATCTGAATCCGGCTTTTGTCAATCCCGGCTTCTCCTTTGTCGATTGGAATACAGAACCAGACGGAACTGGAACTTCATACGCAAACGGATCCATGTATAGCTTTGCCGCAGCTGAGGTCCTTTATGCCACGTGGTCGAGGATCAATCACACAGTCACTTTCGTTGAGAACGACGGTCCGTCAGATCCTGCTTATGCAACCCAGGCCGACAACGCAACTGCAGCTCTGACGTCATTTGCATCATTAAGTCCTGAGTTTTCTAATCCAGGATTCACCTTTGTCGGTTGGAACACTGACGCAAACGGAGGTGGAAACGCCTACGGGGACGGATCGCAGTATTCATTTGTGAGCTCCATTGTGCTCTTTGCAATCTGGTCACCAATTCCAACGACAACGGTGAACTTCGACTCCACAAGTGGGACGGGGTCGGTCGGTGCCATATCAAATCTTGTGGGCGGTTCGACATCATTGCCTTCCGGAGCCGGAATGAGCAACCCTGGCTACACATTCGTTGGTTGGAATACCGCCGCGGACGGTTCTGGAACTGAATACGCAGCTGGCGCAACCTATGTGTTCTCGGGTAACCAAACGCTTTACGCGCAGTGGTCACCCGACACTTATGTCGTTACTTTTTCATATGATGGTGGGGCAACGGGCATCACTTCCGAGAATTTCGTAGTTGGTACTGCGGCCCTAACCCTGCCAACCCCAACGTTCATTGGGAGCACTTTTGATGGTTGGTACAGCGCCCAGACCGGCGGGCTACTCATTGGATTGAGTGGTTCCACCTATGTGCCAACCAGCTCGATTCAGTTGTACGCACAATGGTCGTCCATAGCGATTGACACATTGAATTTCAACGCAAACGGCGGAGTCGGTTCCATCACTTCGTATTCGGCTGATGACGGAACATTGGCAACATTGCCCACAATCGATGGGATTACCTTTGAGGGTTATGCATTTGGAGGCTGGAACACCGAAGCAAACGGAAGCGGAACGCAGTATGCCGAAGGTCAGAGTCTGACCTTGACCGGCAGCGAGACCCTTTACGCGCAATGGACCGCGGGACCGAGCTACACGGTTACGTTCGATGCCAATGGTGGAAGTGGCTCAATTGACCCAATCAACGGAACTCCTGGTTCAACGATCACCTTGCCAGATCAAAGTGGACTCATTCACGCAGGCTTCATACTGAGCAATTGGAATACAAATCCAAAGGGAACGGGCATCGCTTATCCGGTTGGTCAAGGTCTGAAGCTGTCCGAATCGTTCGTTCTCTATGCGCAATGGAGTGGGCACAGGATTGCGACGCTCTTCGGCGCGATTGGGACTTTCAAGAGCGGTTCCTCAGTACTTTCCGCAGCCTTGAAGAGTCAGATCAATCGTGTCGCATTGACGATCAAGTCGAGAAAGTATCTCAAGATTGACCTCTTCGGCTATAGCGCGGCAACGGGCCTCAAGTCTTTGAACATCTCGCTCAGTCGAAATCGAGCTCGGAACGTTGGAGGGTATCTCCGCAACAGGCTGCGCATTCTCAAAGTTCGGGGAGTAAGCATTTCCTTCTCGGGTCAAGGTGCGATTGCTGGCCAAAACAGCAACGAGTATTCAAGAGTGGAAGTGTTCGGGGTCTAAGACTTTCGAAGAGCTGACGTTCCGTGAGCCGTGGCGCGAAGCAGTATCTCGTGTCCACGGCTCTTCGGTTGCGGAGTGGAGCGGCGCAGCGATATCGCGTAGCAAGTTGGGGCGACGGGAAATCTGCAGGGGAGCCGGTGGAGGGATTCGAACCCACGACCTGACGATTACA
This sequence comes from uncultured Acidimicrobiaceae bacterium, assembly GCA_963802735.1. Lineage (GTDB taxonomy): Bacteria > Actinomycetota > Acidimicrobiia > Acidimicrobiales > RAAP-2 > RAAP-2. The sequence goes on from CAWDJY010000004.1 coordinate 137,355, forward strand.
AATCGCCTGCGCTACCAGACTGCGCCACACCGGCTTGGATGTCCAAGGTTAGTGAAAATCGTCCGGTCTCAATATGTAGGCTGAGACGAATGAGCGATTCATCCCAGCCCCATCACGGCGCCAACCCGCCAGGCTCTCACTACCAACCGGCGCTGAGTGTGGTGTTGATCATCGTGGTCCTCTTTGTTGCGGCCGCGTTCCTCATGATCCGCTACGTGAGCCCCGCGTCGACGACGAGTTCCTCCACGACGTTGCCGCCCTCCGAGACGACGACGACGCTGCATCATCACACCGTGGCCAAGTCAACGGTTCGAGTGCAGGTGGCCAACGGCACGAACGTTCCCAATCTGGCCCGTGGATACTCCCAAGAGTTGTTGACCCAGGGGTGGAACACGCTCCCCGGCGTCAACGGTCCCCACGAGAAGTCGACCATCGTGTACTTCAACCCGGGATTCAAATGGGCCGCGATTCAGATCGCGAACAAGATTCACGCTGGCCTTCACTCGATTCAAGCGCTCAACGGGCAACGTCCGGTGCCCGGGGCATCGAGTGATGACGTCATCGTGATCCTCGGGCACAACTCCGCCAATCGAGGCTGATCACGCCTGCGGCGGCAGGTGCACCGAGTAGCGCTTGAGCGCCGCTCGCAACACGTCCATCGACATTGGTCGCAACTCCTCGAGAGGGCGATTTCGATGGCGGCGTACACCGAGATCGACCTGCGCCAAACTGCGCACACCGTACTGTCGGGCGATGTCGATCAGGAGCGCGATCTCGACGCCGTAGGCCTTTTCCAAGGTGATGGCGTCGAAGGCGCTGCGGCGACCCGCCGTTTCCCCGGCCAGGGGCTGGCGTATCTCTCCGAGACCCGGGTAGAGCAGAGACAAGATGGGACGCGCGGCGAGCTCATTCACGCGACCGCCGCCGGTCGGCATGTTGTGCAGCGGTCGCTCGTAGTACCCCTTGACCAACTGGGTTTCGGGACGTTCCAAGAGAGGTTGGATGAGACGGGCGACGAACTCCGACGTCGTGTTGACCACGTCGGCGTCCAGGAACACGATCAACTCCGAGGTCGTCGCGGCCAGTCCAGCGCGCATGGCCTCGCCCTTGCCGCTGGGGCCGTCGAGGCGAATGACCCTCGCGCCGTGGTGGTCGGCGACGGTGGAGGTGTCGTCGACCGAGTTGTCGTTGACGACGACCAGTTCGTCGACCAGTTCACGGTGCGCGAGCACCGCGTCGAGGACCGCCCCGACGGTCGCCGACTCGTTGCGGGCGGGGACGACGACCGCAACGCTGGTCTGGGGCTTCATCTTGATGACGCGCTCGAGGTGGAACTCTTCGCGGCTCAGCGTCCACGGGACGTCGGGGCTGCTCACCCGTATGAGGTTACGGGACGGACGAGGAGTCCGAACTTGACAGGGGCCGAGCGGTCGGCGAGAATTGAGGGGTCATCAAGAGCGACTGAGGGACGGCCCCGTTGAAGTCGCGACAACCAGTGTGATACCCGAGCAACCCGCTCATCACACCAGGTGCCAAAGGCCGAACGATGAAAAGGGAGTTATGAGTTTCGCTACAGGTCTTTTATGTCGAGAGTGCGGTGCCACCTATCCCGGTGAGGCGCGTTACTCGTGTGACTTCTGTTTCGGTCCCCTCGAGGTCGACTACGACCTCGCCGCGGCCCGGGGCGTGTTGACACGCGAATCCATCGCCAGTGGCCCGCCCTCCATTTGGCGCTACGGCGCGTTGTTGCCCGATCCCGGTGACGAGCCGGTCGACCTCGGAGCCGGCTGGACGCCGCTTCGTCGTTCGACCCGCCTCGCCGAGGCGCTCGGCGTGCGCGAGCTGTGGCTGAAGGACGACACCCGCAACCCCACTGGCTCGTTCAAGGACCGCGTCGTCTCGGTGGCGCTCTCGAGCGCGCGACGTCTCGGCTTCACCACCGCGGCCTGCGCGTCGACGGGGAACCTCGCCACCTCGGTCGCGGCCCACGCCGCGTTCATCGGCTGGCCCTCGGTGACCATCATCCCGGCGGACCTCGAGAAGTCCAAGATTGCGATGGCGGCAATCTTCGGGGGCACGGTGCTCGGTGTCGAGGGCAATTACGACGACGTCAACCGACTCTGCGTCGAACTGGTGGCCGAGCACGACAACTGGGCCTTCGTGAACGTGAACCTCCGGCCCTACTACGCCGAGGGTTCAAAGACGCTGTCCTTCGAGATCTGCGAACAGTTGGGCTGGCGCACGCCGGCGCAGGTGGTGGTACCGCTCGCGTCGGGCAGCCAATTCACCAAGGTCGCCAAGGGATTCAAGCAGTTCATCGAGCTCGGACTCGTCGACGGACCCGCGCCAGTGCTCTTCGGTGCGCAGGCGACCGGTTGTTCGCCGATCGCCAGTGCGTTCGCCTCGGGGGCCGAGGTCGTTACGCCACAGCGTCCGAACACGATCGCTCGCTCGTTGGCGATCGGCAATCCCGCCGACGGCCCCTACGTGCTGGACGAGCTTCGTGCGCACGGCGGTGACTGCGGTTCGGTGCCGGACGCCGAGATCCTCGAGTGCATCGGACTGCTCGCGGAGACCGAGGGCATCTTCGCCGAGACCGCGGGCGGCGTTACCATCGCCTCCCTGCGCCAGATGATCAACCGAGGCACCATTGACCGGGACAAGTCGATCGTGGCGATCATCTCGGGCCACGGTCTCAAGACGCTCGACGCAATCGTCGACACGGCGACCGTGAGTTCGACGATCGCCCCGTCACTCGAAGCCGCTGAAGAGGCGCTGCGCTTCCACCAACTGGTGGCCGCGTCATGAGCGTCACGGTCCGACTCCCCAGCCAACTTCGCACCCTCGTCGGGGGAGCCGGTGAGGTGCCGGTCGACGCCACCACCGTGCGAGAAGCGATCCTCGCCGTCGACGCCACCTATCCGGGCATCGCCTTTCGGGTCCTCGACGACCGCGGTTCCCTACGCCGGTTCGTGAACGTCTTCGTGGCCGACGAGGACGTCCGGTTCCTCGATGGTCTCGACACGGTGCTCGAGGCCGGTCAGACCGTCTCGCTCGTGCCGGCGGTGGCCGGCGGCTGAACGCCGTTAGCACTCACCTCCTTAGACTGCTAATATTGCGTTGCACCAAAAGGGTGTCTCGCTTTAGGAGGAATCACAGTGGCGAAACTGATCTCATTCGATGAAGAGGCCCGCCGGGCGCTGGAACGCGGCATGAACAAACTGGCCGACGCCGTTCGCGTCACGCTCGGACCCAAAGGCCGAAACGTCGTCTTGGACAAGAAGTGGGGCGCCCCCACGATCACGAACGACGGCGTGTCGATCGCGAAGGACATCGACCTCGAGGACCCCTTTGAGCGCATCGGCGCCGAATTGGTCAAAGAAGTCGCGAAGAAGACCGACGAAGTCGCCGGTGACGGCACGACGACGGCCACCGTCCTCGCCTGGGCCATGGTCCGCGAAGGTCTGAAGAACGTGGCCGCGGGCGCCAATCCCATGTCACTGAAGAAGGGCATCGAGACCGGCGTCGAGGCGGCGGTCGCGTCGCTCCACGATCTCGCGAAGCCCGCTGACACCAAAGAGCAGATCGCCCAAGTCGCGTCGATCTCCGCGGCCGATGACGAGATCGGCGCGATGATCGCCGACGCCATCGACAAGGTGGGCAAGGACGGCGTCATCACCGTCGAGGAGAGTCAGTCCTTCGGCATGGAGATGGACCTCGTCGAGGGAATGCGCTTCGACAAGGGCTTCATCGCCCCGTACTTCGCCACCGACACCGAGCGCATGGAGGCCGTTCTCGAGAACGCCTACATCCTCTTGGTCTCGAACAAGATCACGTCGGTCCGTGACGTGCTCCCGGTACTGGAGAAGGTCATGCAGTCCGGTCGTCCGCTGTTGATCATCGCCGAGGACATCGAAGGCGAAGCCCTCGCCACGCTCGTGGTGAACAAGATCCGCGGCACCTTCAAGTCGGTGGCCGTGAAGGCCCCCGGCTTCGGAGAGCGACGCAAGGCCATGCTCCAGGACATCGCGATACTGACCGGCGCCACGGTCATCTCCGAAGAGATCGGCCTCAAGCTCGAGACCGCTGACGTCGAGATGCTCGGCAGTGCCCGAAAGATCGTCGTCACGAAGGACGAGACGACGATCGTCGAAGGTGCCGGTTCCGAGGACGACATCAAGGGACGAATCAACCAAATCAAGGCCGAGATCGACAACACCGACTCGGACTACGACCGCGAGAAGCTCCAGGAGCGTCTGGCCAAGTTGTCCGGCGGCGTCGCCGTCATCAAGGTCGGCGCGGCCACCGAGGTCGAGCTCAAGGAGAAGAAGCACCGCATCGAAGACGCGGTGTCGACGACGAAGGCCGCCATCGAAGAGGGCGTCGTGCCCGGCGGTGGCGTGGCGCTTCTTCGCAGTCAGGTCCGGATCCTCGAAGCAGCCGACAAGCTCAGCGGTGATGAGGCGACCGGCGCGCGCATGGTGGCCAAGGCCGTCGAAGCGCCCCTCAACCAGATCGCGGTCAACGCCGGTCTCGAGGGTGGCGTCATCGTCGACAAAGTGCGCAATCTGAAGAAGGCGACCGAGGGACTCAACGCGGCGACCGGTGACTACGAGGACCTCATAAAGGCCGGTGTCATCGACGCGGCGAAGGTGACCCGCTCGGCGTTGCAGAACGCGGCGTCCATCGCGGCGTTGTTCCTGACGACGGAGTGCGTGATCGTCGACAAGCCCGAAGAGAAGGTCGCGGCCATGCCCGGTGGCGGGATGGACGACTACTAAATCGTCCGCTGTACATTCACTGAGGAACCGTGGGGCCTTCGGGCCCCACGGTTTTTCGTTTGGTGACGCCACGTCGGAGTTTTCGCCCCAGGTCGTAACATTGGGCCATGACTCCCGAACCGCTCGCGCCCTCGCGTGGGCTCAACGTCTTGCACCTGTTCTGCCACCCCGGCGCCGACGTGGACGCCGGCGCCGTGCGAAAAGCCGTCGATGAGGCGCGCAGCGCCGGACTGCAGGTGGTGAGCGCCGCGATCATGGGCGCGAAGGCCGACGTGTGCTTCATGGTCCTCGGTGAAGACCTGTGGACGCTGCGCCAACTGCAATCGAAGATCCAGGCGGCCGGGTTCCTCGTCGCGGAGAGCTACGTCTCGGTCACCGAAGTGAGCGAGTACGCGGCCGGCATGCCCGAGAAGATGCTTCAGGACCGTCTCTTCCCGACGTTGCCACCCGAGGGGAAGCGCGCCTTCTGCTTCTACCCGATGTCCAAGCGGCGCGACGAGGCGAACAACTGGTACGCCCTGCCCTACGACGAGCGCGAACGACTCATGCGACAACACGGCGCGCTCGGTCGCGAGTTCAAGGGTCGCATCCTCCAGGTCGTGACCGGGTCAACCGGACTCGACGACTGGGAGTGGGGCGTCACGCTCTTCGGCGTGCACGTCGACGACCTGAAGGAGTGCGTCTACACGATGCGCTACGACGAGGCCTCGACGCTCTATGCCGAGTTCGGCGCGTTCTACACGGGACTCGTGGGGACCCTCGACGAGGTTCTTGACGCCACGTTGGCCTAGGGCGCGTTGGTAGCGTCATCGAGATGGATCCGATTCCCGAGAAGACGCTCCTGCGCTGGGCCGAGTCGTTGGCCGGCGTCGCGAGGACCGGCTTGGGTTTCACCGAGAGCCAGTACGAGCGCGAACGGTTCGAAGAGGTCCTGAAGATCGCCGGCGACATCAAGGCCGCCGCCGAGACCGGTCTCGACGGCGTGCTCGACGCTGACGGGTACGTCGTGGAGTGGATGAAGGAAGTCGGCACGGGCGTCGCGGGCTACCAGACACCCAAGGTCGCGGTCGGTGCGGCGGTGACCAACGACCGTGGAGAGCTGTTGCTCATTCAGCGCGCCGACTCCGGCGTGTGGCTGTACCCAACCGGTTGGTGCGACGTGGGTTACTCCGCCGCGGAGGTCGTCGTCAAGGAGGTCCTCGAAGAGACGGGAATCGAAGCCGAGCCGATTCGACTCATCGGCGTGCTCGATGGCATGCGTCTCGGAACCTCTCGCATCCCGCTCTACTCGCTCCTCTTCTTCTGTCGCGCCGTGGGGGGCGGGATCAAGATCCACCCACTTGAGTGCACGGACGCCGGTTGGTTCACTCGGGACAACTTGCCGTCACCGATCGTCGGCGCGGAACTCTGGGCCGGTCCGATATTCGCCGCCATCGACGGTGAACACCGCGACGTCTTCTACCAAGACCTGCGTCGCCCGGTGTGGAGAGGGGAGCCATGAGCGTGCTGGTCGAGATCGCGAACGAAGCCACGGACGAATTGGTGGAGGGCCTCAACCGACTCTTGCCGCAACTATCGTCGACCGCCGCACCACTCACGACGCAGAAGGTCAAGGAACTGGTTGCCTCATCGGCCACCGTCGTCTTCATCGCCCGCGACGAAGGCCGGATCGTTGGTTCGCTGACCCTGGTGGTCTTTCCGATTCCGACGGGACTTCGAGCGTGGATCGAGGACGTGGTCGTGGACGGTTCGGCTCGTGGTACTGGTGTCGGTGAAGCACTGACGAACGCGGCGATCGACGAATCGCGTCGGCGTCACGTGCGATCGATAGACCTCACCACGAGGCCCTCGCGCGAGGCGGCCAATCGACTGTACGCCCGCCTCGGCTTCGAACTTCGCGAGACCAATGTCTAT
>CAWDJY010000005.1:0-27256 GCA_963802735.1 uncultured Acidimicrobiaceae bacterium
CACGCAGTGACCCTGACCGCTTTTTTCCAGACAGCTGTTATCGAAATGCTCCGGATTCGACGATTGTCGGCCCTGGTGAGCACGTCGACGCCCGGCTCGCCACACGTGAACTCTCCGGAATCCATTGAGGGGTGCCGCAAGGTGCGACGGGTATTGAGAATGTGGGAAATTCGGCTAAACGCCTTGGCGCGGTCGCTCGTCTTACTAAGTGAACGTCTCAACAGAAGCCGAATGGAGCATCCCAGGACATGGACTTCGACGTCTTCTATTCGGCGAGTTATGAACGCGTCCGTCATGCGATGGTGCTGACCTTCCGTGACCCAGGACTCGCCGAAGAGATAGCCCAAGAGGCCTTTTACCAAGCCTTGCGCAAGTGGTCCACCGTCTCCTTGCTCGATCACCCGGAAGGTTGGACGATGATCGTGGCCCTGAATAAAGGACGTGACCTCCATCGCCGCCGCGCGCGCCAAGCAGCAAGGCGCCCGCTCCTCGTCCAAGCGTCGGCACACCATTCGGGTGAAGCTCGAGTGGACGATCAGATGATGATCGCCACCCTTCTCGAGGGCCTTTCCGACCGCCAGCGCGAGGCGCTGCTCCTGCGTTACATCTCCCAACTCACCGTCCCGGAGATCGCCGCAGTGATGGGCTGCGCCGAGGGCACGGTCAAGGCCACCTTGCACGCCGCGCTTCTCAAGGCGTCGCACCTCACGAAAGGGGCCAGCAATGTCACCGACTGATCAGATCCAGGACCTCTTTGACCGAGCCCTCTCTTCGGTCCCCGCGCGTGTGGCCCCCTCACCACGCGAACTTCACCGGCGTCTACACCGGCGTCGCTTGAAGAGCCGTCTTTCTACGGCGTGTGTTGGCGCGATGGCCATTGCGCTGAGCGTTACTGCTCTCATTACGAACCTCACCTCGAACTCCGCCTACGCCGTGACGCTCTACCCGGGAACCCCCGGCTCATTCGTCAGTGCTCAATTGCGGGCGGACCAGAGGGTGATGGCCGCTCGGCTGCGGGCCGTCGGTTTCCCACACGCCATCGTGAAGGTGGATCACGGTGCGCTGGTCGTCGTGAACGGCCCCGACGATCTCGCGAGACCCACCTCATTCCTCACTGCGTCGCCCGAACTCCTGATTCGTTCGGTGTCGTGTTACGCGGGCGTCCAGATCGGTGCGGTCATCACGAATCCTCTGCCCTCGACGTGTTCGAGTCCGCTCTACGCGGCGCCTACCACCACTCCCGGCGGATCGACGACAGCGAGCGGATTCACGACGCCCCCGACCAAACCTGATCCGGTGTTGTCGGCGTACGCAACGACCACGCCGGCACAGGACACTGCGTCACCGAACGCCTTCGCCTTACTCCCGCTCCTCAACGGCATCAGTACCAGCCGGGTTCAGCGGTACCTGGTCGGTCCAACGCTTCTGACACTTTCGTCGAAGGTGGCCTCGGCCACGGTTGTCAAGGCACCGGTATCGGGTGGCTGGATGATAAAGGTTCGACTCAATTCGAATGAGGCAAGACTTTGGGACCACGTCGCCGCGAGATACTTCCACGGTCAACTCGCCGTCGATCTCAACGGGGTGATCGTCGAAGCACCACTGATTGAACCCGACAGCCCTTCGTTCAGTTCCTTCGAGGGCCAGATGGAACTCATCGCCACGACGAAGAACGACGCCTACGACCTGGCGGCGGCCCTTTCCACCGGACCACTCGCGGTGCCGTTGGTGGCCCACAAAGATCAAAGCAACGAGCTCCCGAATCCATCCGTCGTAGCGACATCCCGAAGGTTGAGCTCCGTGCTCGCAAACCATTTTCCGAATCAATTCGCCGGTATCACGTTGAGCAACAACAACGCCACTGTCAATATCTTCGTGACCGGTTCGGACGCGCGACTGACCTCAACTGTTCGTCGCTTAGTCCCACGCGATTTCGTGAACTACGTCACGGTGGTCAACACGTGGAGATCGCTGTTGGCGGTGCACCACGAGCTCCAGGCATCGCTTTCTGTCCTGAGAGCTGATGGCATCGACATAGCGGCCTTCTCCACGGACCCGTCCACGAACCGAGAAAACATCGAGGTTGTACATCTCACGTCCGGTACGACGAAGATCCTGGACCGAGAGTTCGGTCCAAGCGTCATCACGGTTCGGGGAGTCACCAAAGGGCAACTTCCTGTGCCGCTCGCGACCACGTGGTGACGGGGCACGACGCGCTCCCCCGGTGAATCGTCCCGGTTTTGTCGCCGTGTGAAAACCGTCAAGATCGCGCGCGGAGGGCATCCGCTCGCCACGATATGTGGCGTTTCTCTGACAATTCGGGCCTTAAGCCCCTAGGAAGGCTGTTAATCCACGTCACAAAATAACGTCATGGCCCTTTCCCCGGTCAGGTCCGACGACGCGTCGTTCCTTCGCTCATCACCCGGCGTGAGCCCGGATCTCGACGTCTTCGAGCTCGCGGACATCGGAATGTTCGTCACCGACTCGATCGGCGTGGTGTGGCGCGTCAACGAGGCGTTCGCGCACATGGTCGAACTCTCCTCTTCCGAGATCATCGGTGAATCACTGTTTGCCCTTGCGGACCGTCAATCGACCGGTGCGCTCGAAGCGCTCATGGTCAACGCGTGCACGTCCAATCAAGCGGTGACGAAGGTCGTCAATTGGAAGAACCTCCGACCGGGCGGCACCATCGTGTGGCTCGAGACGTCGATTCGTCCCGTGAGGGACGCTCACGGCGACGTCATCGGTTACTTCGGCCAGACCACCGATTCGACGGAACGCCGACTGGCCGAAGACGAGGTTCGACGACTCGAATCGGCCCAACGCATCGCCCACCTCGGCAGCTTCGAGCAAGACCCCGAGACGGGCATGCTGGAAGTCACCGACGAACTCATTCGTCTCCTCGGGATCGAGTCGAGCAGTCCGCTCTCGCTGACCCAGCTCATGGATGTCGTGCACCCCGATGATCGCCAACTGCTCGGTGAGGCGATCGGTTCCTGTCTCCAGCAGCACACGCCGGTCGACATGGTGCACCGCCTGGAACTCGCCGACGGGACGGTGCGTTGGGTGCACGCCCTGGCGGAATGGACCGAGGATCCGCGCTCGGGCCGACCAAGTGTGCTCGGCACGATCTTCGACATCACCGACCGGGAGGTCGCCGAACAGGCGGTGGCGGCGATGCTCCGTGAACTCGAAGACATCCAGCGGCTCACCCGCCTGGGAAGCTTCGAACAGGACCCGGCGCTCGACCAGATCAAACTCTCCAACGAGCTTCGTCGGTTGCTCGGGATCGAGTCGAGCGGTCCGATCACGATCGAACGAATGATCGAAGCGGTCCATCCGGAAGATCAGAAACGTCTTCGAGCGGCGATGGCGGCCTGCGTCGCGTACCACTCGTCGTTCGACGTCGTGCACCGACTCCATCTCCCCGACGAGACGCTGCGCTGGGTGCACGCCCATGGCGAGTGGGTCCCCGCGCAGCCGGGAGGTCGGGACCACGTGTTGGGCTCGGTCCTCGACATCACCGAACGCAAGATCGCCGAGGACACGCTGGTCTTCGAGTTCTCCCACGACAGTCTCACGGGACTCACGAACCGAGCGGCCTTCCTCAAGCAAGTCGACCGAGCGCTCAGCGCCTCCCAGAGCCAGGCCAAGCAGCTCGCGGTCCTGCTGTTGGACGTCGACGACTTCAAGACCGTGAACGACAGCCTGGGTCACGTGGTCGGTGATGAGTTGCTCGTCGACCTCTCCCATCGGCTCGCGGCGGTCTCACGCGGGAAGGACGCCGTCGCCCGTTTCGGTGGCGACGAATTCGCGGTCCTGATCGAGGCGGACGACGTGCGCAACGTCGCGCAATTGGTGGCGCAACGGATCGCCGAGACCTTGCGGTCGCCGTTCAGCTTGGCCGAACACGAAGTGAAGCTCTCGGCCAGCATCGGCATCGCCGTGAGCGACATGGTCGGTGACGCGGGCACGTTGCTGCGCGACGCGGACCTCGCGATGTACGTGGCGAAACAACACGGCAAGGGGCGCTACGAGATCGCTGACGCCGGCATGCAGGTCCGGGCGCTCGAGCGGCTGAACACGATCGCCGACCTTCATCACGGCGTGGCGCACGGTGAATTCGAGGTCTACTACCAGGCCATCGTCCGCACCGAGACCACGGTCATCGCGGGCACCGAGGCGCTCGTTCGTTGGAACCACCCGGAGCGCGGTCTCGTGCTCCCGGAGACCTTCATCGAACTCGCCGAGTCCTCGGGACTCATCATCCCCATCGGACGAGAGGTTCGCCGAGAGGCCTGTCGACAACTCGCGTCGTGGCGCCGAGCGGGCTTGGTCGATGACGACTTCTACGTCAGCGTCAATCTGTCGCCGCGTCAGCTCGCCGACGGGGCGATCGTCGAGAACGTGGCGCGCGACCTCGAGGACGCCGGACTGCCCGGTAGTGCGCTGGTGCTCGAGATCACCGAGAGCGCATTGATGGAGAACTACGAGGCGGTCCTCGCGCGACTACTGGAACTCAAGACGATGGGCATTCGCTTCGCGCTCGACGACTACGGCACGGGCTACTCGTCCCTCGCGCGACTCTCGGAACTGCCGATCGACATCATCAAGATTGACAAGTCCTTCATCGACAACGTGCGCACGAACGCCGAGACCCGCATCCTGGTGAAGAGCGTCGTCGACGTGGCGAAGGCGCTCGGCATGGCGACCGTCGCGGAAGGTGTCGAAGAGGAAAACCAGTTCGAGACGCTCCAGAAACTGGGATTCACCTTCATCCAGGGTTTCTTGTTCGCACAACCCGAGCCCGCCGCGTTGGCGGGTGAGGTCATCGCGCGTCTGCGCGATTCGAAACGAGGCCGTGCGAAGCGGTCGCGCCAACTCTCCACCATGGGGTAGCGCACTCCGGTGCCACAATTGAGCCATGAGCGAGTCGAACGATTCCACGTTCCGACACGATTCATTCAAGAAGTCCGGCGTCCACTCGCGTCGCTCGTTCCTGGGACGTGCTCTGGGCGGCGGCGCCATCGCCGGTGCCGCCATCGCCGGCGCCGTCCTCTACGAGGACCGACGGACCTCGACCACGACGACAACCGTGCCGTCACCGACGACCACGACGACGTCGGGACCCGCAACCGCGGCGTCGTGGGCACGACTCGGTGACGCGCTGCACGGCACCCTCGTCCTGCCGTCGAACCCGCGCTACGCGATCGACCGCCTGCTCTACAACTCGAAGTTCGTCAACCTCCACCCGCGGGCCATCGCCTACTGCGCCACGCCCGACGACGTGGCGCGCTGCCTCGACTTCACGGCGTCCCACGAGCTCCCACTCGCGGCGCGATCGGGTGGTCACAGCTACGGCGGCTATTCGAACAGCGACGGGCTGGTCATCGACGTCAGTCGAATGAACACGATCACCGTCGACGCGGCGGCGAACACGGCGCGCGTCGGCGCCGGGGCCAAATTGATCGACGTGTACAACGTCGTGGGCAACGCCGGACGGCTCCTCCCGGGGGGCTCGTGTCCGACGGTCGGCATCGCCGGACTCGCCCTCGGCGGGGGCATCGGTGTGTTCGGACGAAAGTACGGACTGACGACCGACAACATTCGTGCCGTGACGATCGTCACGGCCGACGCCCGTGTCCTGTACGCCGATTCGAACACCAACGCCGATCTGTGGTGGGCCAGTCGGGGTGGCGGCGGCGGGAACTTCGGCGTGGTGACGTCCTTCGTGTTCGACGTGCACCCCATGCCGGAGGTGACGCTGTTCACGCTGCAGTACCCGTGGTCGGCGGCGGCCACCATGCTGGGTGCGTGGGGCCAGTGGATCGCCGCGGCACCGGACGAACTCTGGTCGAACGCTCAACTGCTCTCCCAAGGGACGTACGGGTACCTGGCGCAGATCGCCGGCGTGTTCTGTGGATCACCGAGTGAACTCGCGCGCGTGCTCGCGCCGCTTCGCTCGATGATCGCGACCGCGCCGACGTACTCCTTCAGCGGCGCCAGTGCCTACCTGAGCGCCATGGAGATCGAAGCGGGCTGTTCGGGCCTCTCAATCGCGGCGTGTCACCTGACCACGCAGAACCCGGCCGGCCGACTGAGCCGCGAGGCCTACTCCGCGAAGTCGAGTTACGTGAACGGACCGATCAGCGACGCGTCGGCGGCCGGGTACGTCGCGGCCGTCGAGAACCTCCACGCGCACGCGCCGAGCGTCGGCGGTGGTCTCGCCTTCGACGCCTATGGCGGGGCGATCAACCGCGTCGCGAGCGGCGCCACGGCCTTCGTCCACCGTGACAAGTTGGCCTGCATCCAGGCGACGTACTCGTGGTCCGGTTACGCGTCGCCGTCAGTGATCGCGGCCGGATCGCAGTGGCTGCACTGGCTCGGGACCAACGTGTTCGATCCATCGACGGGCGCGTACCAGAACTACATCGACCCGACGCTCGCGAACTGGGCGACCGCCTACTACGGGACGAACCTCCCGCGACTGGCGTCGCTCAAGACGAGATACGATCCCGACGCTCGGTTCTCCTTCGCCCAGTCAATCCCCCGAGTCGCCCACGCCGACTAGAGGACGATCGTTCCCACCTGACCAGGTGATCTCGCGCGATTGCCGTGCGGCTGAGCGAATTCACCAGATTCGTCGACACCTGTAATGTCATGAAATGGGGCACTCACGCCTTCTTCTTGTCGTGACGACGAGGGGAACGCCGAGTGCCGAAATCAGTTTGGTCGCGGCGTTCGCAGCGACTCCTTCGACCGGCGCGAATGTCGGCCGGGGCCTCGCACGCCACGCTCGCTCGGCGCCCGCACCTACGTCGATCACGCCTTATCGCCACGTCACGCGACCGACCGACGGCGAACATTCGTGTGCGCACGTTCCAGCGAAGCCGGTGAGGTCGGGTGCCTTCGATTCGAACGCGTGGTGGGTGATGCGCATCCTCTCTCGACGGCACGAGCGACCGATACGGGCCGGGCCGTTCGCCACGGTGGGCGGTGGTTGAGCGACGTGGCGATTGGGGGGTCTCATGAAGCTGACGAGTAGTCGTCACCGCCTGATCGTCGCCGCCCTGGCGTGCGTCGTGGGTTGCGCAACGTTTCTGATCAACGTGTCGGCGGGCGCCAGTACGCGAGTCGGACCGGCTCGACTGATGATCGTCGTCCTGCGCGATCAGAATCGATCGCTCGCGCCGCGCTCGGACGAGCGCGCCTCAGCCGTCAAGGTCGAGCAGGCGCCGATCGTGCGCTCACTGCGCGCCAGTGGCGCGACGCGCGTCACCTCCTTGAGCGTCATGAACGCGTTGATCGCCCGGGTGTCGGCCTCAGAGGCGCGGACCCTCGCCAAGGATCCCGCGGTCGCTCAGGTCGTCGCCGACGACGTGCTCCCCGGACCACCGCTCAGTTCGCGCCCCGTCGCGGGCGCCCTCGGCGCCAAGGTGATCCAAGACCCGACGTCGAAGATCTCGAACGCCGCGACGTGCGGTACCGCGAAGAACCCGCAGCTGAACCCGGAGGCGCTGACCAACATCAACGCCACGCCCGCCCAGTTGGGTAGCGACGACGGCGCCGGCGTGACGGTCGCAATCCTCGCCGACGGCGTCGACACCGCCGACCCGGACTTCCAACGCAACGCGGCCTACGGAACACCCGGTCAGGCGGTCGTGAAGGAGTTCGACTTCTCGAGTGACGGCACGAGCGCGCCGACGCAGGGCGCCGAAGCGTTCGGCGACGCGAGTTCGATCGTCGCCCAGGGCGACGCGGTGTACGACCTCTCCCAGTACGTGTCACCGACGCACCCGCTGCCGAGCGGATGCGACATCAAGATCGTCGGCGTCGCCCCCGGGGCCAACGTCGAAGCCTTGAAGGTGTTCGCCACGAACAACGACACCACCGAGTCCGGGTTCCTCGAGGCGATCAACTTCGCCGTCGAGAGTGGTGCCAAGGTCATCAACGAGTCGTTCTCCTCGACGAACTTCCCCGACACCGCGCTCGACGTGACGCGCGAGGCCAATGACGCCGCCGTCGCCGCCGGGGTCACGGTCGTCGTCAGCTCCGGCGACGCGGGCAGCACGAGCACCATCGACTCGCCGGCCTCGGACCCCGACGTCATCAGCGTCGGCGCGACGACGACGTTTCGGACCTATTCGCAATTGACCTACGGCGGTATCAACGACCCCGCCGCGAGCGGGTCCTACGTCGACAACAACATCTCGAGCCTGTCCTCGGGTGGCTACGCCCAAGGCGGTAACACCGTCGACCTCGTAGCACCGGGCGATCTCAACTGGGCGCTGTGCAGCACGAACTATTCGGTGTACGCGGACTGCGTCAACGAGAACGGCGCCGGCTCGCCCCTCGAGCTCTTCGGCGGGACGAGCGAGTCGGCCCCGCTGACCGCGGGCGCCGCGGCCGACGTGATCCAGGCCTACGCCTCGACGCATGACGGTCTCGATCCCACGCCGGCGATGGTCAAGGAGATCCTCATGAGCACGGCGAGCGACGTCGGCGCGCCAGCCAGCGAACAGGGCGCCGGCCTCTTGAACGTCCTCGCGGCCGTGCGAGAGGCCAGGTCGATCGACGCCGCGAGCGGCAACGACGCCGCCGACGCGGCCGACGGCGGGCTCCTTCTCGACCCCACCCAGATCAACGTGGTCCAAGACCCCGGTGACACCGCCGACCAGTCGGTGCAGATGACCAATATCGGCGCCAGTGCGGTCACGGTGAACCTTTCGACGCGGGCGCTCGCGACGACGCCGGTGGCCACCCAGACCGGCAGTTTCTGCATGCAGCCCCGCACGCCCACGCAGGGGTGTCCGGCGAACACGGGGACATTCGCGATCTGGAGCGGCGTCAACGAGGTCTATCAGGACGTGAACTTCCGGGTCCCCGCGACGAGCGGTCTGTCGCGGCTCGAGTTCGCGGCCGCCTACACGCACTCCGGTCAGTCGTCGTTGCTGCACTTCGCGCTGTTGGAACCGAACGGGGCCTACGCCGCGTACTCGCTGCCCCAAGGTCTGGCCGACTACGGCGAGGTCGAGGTGTCCGATCCACCGCCCGGACGGTGGACCGCGGTCTTCTTCACCCAAGGCGACGGCTACGGCACGAGCGCCGCCGTGCAGTGGAGTGCCAACACCGTGAGCTACGTCGCGGGCGGCACCATCAGCCCCTCGTCGTTGACCATCGCCCCAGGTCAAACCGGCGTCGCGCACCTCTCGCTCACCAGTTCGAACGTCGCCGGCGACACGAGTCAGTCCGTCGTGGTCTCGAGTCGCTACGGCACCAACACCGTGCCGGTAACGGTGCGGACCTCGATCCCCACGACCGCGCAAGGTGGCACGTTCAGCGGCGTCTTGACCGGTGGCAACGGTCGTCCGGCGACGCAGGCCGCCACGAACACCTACGACTTCAACGTGCCCAGCGATGAGGCCGACCTCGACGTGAGTCTGACCCTGTCGAGCGACCCCGACGACACCTTCATCGCCGAACTCATCGACCCGAACGGCCAAACGGTCGGCTACTCCACCAACGCCGCCGCGGTCGACGCCTACGGCATCCCCACGGGGAACCCCTCGGTGACCCTCTACAAGGCGGACCCCGTGGCCGGGCGCTGGGACCTCGTCGTCGACTGGCTCAATCCCGTCACCGGTCTCGAACTCAAGGAGCCCTTCACCGGCACGATTCAGTTCGATCACGTCAACGTCATCGACAACCTGCCGGACAACGGTCCGCTCATCGCGTCCGGGACGGCCAAGATGTACGTCGTCAACGTCGTGAACACCGCCAACGCGCCGGAGGCGTTCTTCGTCGACCCGCGCTGGGACCAGACCGAGACGATCAACTTGTTGGATCAGAACTTCCCGGCGACGGCGGCGGACATGACGCTCCCGCTGTCCGCGGGACTCGGATACCCGTACTATCTCGTGCCGTCCCAGACGAGCGAACTCCGAGCGAGCATCACCGGTTCGGCGCCGGTGACCTTCGACCTCGAGTACTTCCCGGGTGACCCCGATATCGCACCCGGGTTGAACGACCAGTCAGGCACGTCGGGATCGATCGACGGCGACAGCGCCAGCGTGACGTTCAGCGATCCCGAGGTCAGTCCGGGGCTGTGGCTGCTCAACCCCGCCGAGCTCGGGCCGTTCCCGGTCACCGGAGCGCCGTTGATCACCGCCAGCGCCAACCTGAGTGCGGTGACCCAGACCTTCGACCCCTGGATGACGTCGTCGACGGGTGACCTGTGGTCGGAGTTCAACGGACTGTCCACCGGCTTCTCACCGGTCGTCCTGCAACCGGGCCAGGCGACCTCCATCGCGGTGACCGTGGCGCCGACGGGTGCGCCGGGGACCAAGGTCTCGGGGACGCTCTTCGTCGATGACTACGCCCTCAACAGTGGATTCGTGAACGGACTGGTGCAGTCCGACGAGCTCGCCGCCATCCCCTACAGCTACACGATTTCGCATTGACGCCGACTCGTCAGACCGCACCTCGGCGGTGGTGTGTCGACGTTTGAGCATTCGGCGCCCGGTCGTTCAATCATGCAGTCGCGAGCACGACGGTCCGCCGCCAGCGCAACGATCACGGGCCCGTCCTGTTCGATGCATAAAAGCCCACGCCGAAAAACTCAACTTTCTGCATACTGTGTGTTCGCTGGCGGGCCCCCAAGCACCTCGCTACACTCTGCTCAATTCGACTTTGGGCGTCAAGGGCGAGTACGAGGCTGGCGAACGATTCGCCACCCTCTTAGTCATGGGGGACTAAATGAGAAGGATTCATATTGGAGTTCGCGCCGGTATTGCGTTCGCCGCGATGACGTTGGCGTTGTCACCGGTGCTGAGTGTGAGCGCCGGTGCGAGCAGCCCGGGTAGCAACACCTGGGTGAACGTCGCCGGTGGCATCAGTCCCGCGAACATCTCAGGCGCCGTACCGTTCGATCCCACGTCGCCGGGTACGCCCGAAGAGGTCTCGTTCATCCTGGATGAGAACCACGCGAGTCAGTTGCAGAACATCGTCGAAAGTGGTGTACCGAACGAGAACTTCCTCACGGTCGCGCAGTTCGCGGCACTGTACGGACAGTCGCAGGCGAACGTCACCGCGTTGACGAACTACCTCGGCGGCTTCGGCATCGAGACGAACGTGCTCGCGGACATGATCGACGTCCAGGCCTACGGAACGGCCGGAGAGTTCAACGCGGCGCTCTCGGTGGTCCAAGACGAATATCACTCGCCGGGCGGCCAAGGCGCGAACAGCCAGCAAAGAGTCCCCGGACAGACGTTCCACGGACCCACGACCTCACCGCAACTGCCCAGTTACTTGGCGAAGTTCGTCCTCTCCGTCCTCGGTCTCACGAACTACTCGCCGTTCACCAGCGACGCGATGTCGGCTGCGTCAGCGACGTTCACGCCGAAGCCTTCCGGATTGAGCACGAACCAGTGCCTCGCCCTGGTCGGTCTCCCGAGCGCGTGCAACACACCGTCGAACTTCGAGAGCAACTACGGACTGTCGAACCTGGCGAAGCACAACAATGGCAGTGGTCAAACCTTGGCGATTGTCACGCTGGCGTCCATGGACGAAGGCTCGCCGCAGTACTTCTGGAGTCACGTCCTGGGCATGACGCCGTCCGGTCGTTCCGTGACCGAGATTCAAGTTGACGGCGGTTCCGGTGCACCGAGCGGGGCGGCCGGATCCACCGAGACCGACCTCGACGTCGAGCAGTCCGGCGCCATCGCTTCGGGAGCCAACATCTTGGTGTACGAAGCGCCCAACACGGACTACGGGTTCGTCGACGGGTTCGCGCAAGCGGCCAGTGACAACATCGCCTCGAGCTTCTCCTCCAGCTGGGGTGAGGCCGAATCCGTGATCAACGTCTTCACTGCGATCGGCAACGAGACGACCGAGTACCAGGCATCCTTCGACGAGATCTTCGAAGAGATGGCGATCCAGGGTCAGACAGGATTCGTCTCGGCCGGTGACGCCGGTGCCTACGACGACAGCGACGAACTCGGTACCACCAATCTCGACGTCGACTCACCGGGAGACAGCCCGTACATAACGACCGCCGGTGGCACGACGTTGCCGTGGAGTGGAACGCTCTCGAACACGAACAGCAACAACGTCACCGTGACCGCGCCAGTGTCCGTGACCTCGCAGCGCGCGTGGGCCTGGGACTACCTCTGGCAGCCCATCGCCACCATCCTCGGAGCCCCACTGGCGGACGTCGCCGAAGGCGAATCGGCGGGCGGCGGCGGCGGCTACAGCGGGCTCGAACAGACGCCCTACTACCAGCAGGGCGTCTCCGGCGTTCACAACTACTCGGCCGTTCCGTGGCTGACGCCGACCGGATACTCAAATACGATTCCCTTGAGTCCGACGATCTCAATCATTCTGCCGCCGGGTTTCACGCTGCCGTTGGAATGGATCTTCAATCCAACGCCACCAGTGATCACGGGAACCGCAACGGGCCGGGCGACACCTGATGTTTCGACGGACGCCGACCCCTACTCCGGTTATCTCGAGTACTCAGCGTCCTTCGCTCCCGGATCCCTGCTCGAGGGCGGTTGGGGCGGCACCAGCTTCGTCGCTCCCCAGCTCAACGGTTCGGCGGCCCTGATCGACTCGGCGCTCGGGTACCGCACCGGCTTCTGGAACCCGGACCTGTACTGGGCGGCGTCGCACGGCAACTCGCCGTTCACGACCCTCAGCACGGCCAGCACCAGCAATGACAACCTGTTCTACACCGGTACCCCGGGAACGGTCTTCAACCCGGCCACGGGTCTCGGTGTACCGAACCTCGGTCTGGTGAAGAGCCTGTTCGACAAGTAGCGTCGTCACCACTCGTCACAACGAGGCCCGCCTGTCACGCAAGTGACAGGCGGGCCTCGTTGTGTTCGCGCGTGTCGCGCGGTGGTGCCCCCGGCAGGAGTCGAACCCGCAACCTGACGGGTAGAAACCGTCTGCTCTATCCAGTTGAGCTACAGGGGCGTCACGCCCAGCGTACTGAACGACGGGCCGATTCTTGGCCCACGCGAAGTTCGCTGTGCAATACTGGACTGACTTGGTGGGCGTAGCTCAGTTGGTTAGAGCGCCAGGTTGTGGTCCTGGAGGCCGCGGGTTCGACCCCCGTCGCTCACCCCACGTAGCACCCGACTCCCCCGGTTCGTCCGTCGGAGTCGGGTGTTTTTTTGTGACGCGTGGTCGGGTACCGACGAGTAGATTTCGCCTAGGCAACCTCACGCGAGGTTCGACTGGAGAGACCAATGACAATCGTTCGTGACTCGTTCTACATCAACGGCGAATGGGTGAAGGCCCGTTCATCCGAGACGCTGGAAGTGACCACGTCCGGCACCGGTGAGCTGTACGCGACCGTGCCGGCCGGCACCGTGGAAGAGGCCAACAGCGCCGTCGAGGCCGCGGCCGCGGCCTTCACCGCGTGGTCGAACACGAGTCCCAAGGAACGCGGTGAGTTCCTCATGCGGATCTCGGAGAAGTTGGCCGAACGCGACGACGAGCTCGCGTTGATCATCGCCAACGAAGTCGGTATGCCACTCATGCTCTCCAAGGGGATCCAGGTCGGACTTCCGACCATGGTCTTCGCGGAGAACGCGACGCGCGCCGCGGAGTTCGAATGGGAAGAGGAGTCGGGCAACTCGACGATGGTCCGTGAGCCCGTCGGCGTGGTCGCCGCCATCACGCCCTGGAACTACCCGCTCTATCAGGTCTCGCTGAAGGTCGCCGCCGCGCTGGCCGCGGGCTGCACGGTCGTGTTGAAGCCGAGCGAGGTCGCGCCGATCAACGCGTTCATCCTCGCCGACATCATCGACGAGGTCGGACTGCCCAAGGGCGTCTTCAACCTCATCACGGGCCTCGGACCGGTGGTCGGCGAGGCGATCGTCGTGCACCCCAAGACCGACATGGTCTCGTTCACGGGTTCCACGCGCGCCGGCAAGCGCGTCATGCAGTTGGCCTCGGAGATGGTCAAGCGGGTGTCGCTCGAGCTCGGCGGCAAGTCGGCCAACGTGATCCTCGACGACGCCGACATCCCCAAGGCCGTCGCCGACGGCATCTTCCAGTGCTACCTCAACTCGGGTCAGACCTGCTCGGCGCTGACCCGTATGGTCGTGCCTCGTTCCAAGCTGGCCGAGATCGAGGACCTCGCGGTCGTGACGTCGGCGGGCTTCGCACCGTCGGACCCCATCACCGGATCGAGTCTGCTCGGACCACTCGTGAGCGCGGTGCAGCAACAGCGCGTCCGCGATTACATCAACAAGGGCGTCGACGAGGGCGCGCGGCTCATCACCGGTGGCACCACGCCCCCGGAGGGACTGGAGAAGGGCTACTACGTCGAGCCGACGATCTTCTCGGACGTGCGCACCGACATGACGATCGCCCAAGAGGAGATCTTCGGACCGGTGCTGTCGATCATCCCCTACGACACGGAAGAAGAGGCCATCGCGATCGCGAACGACTCGGCGTACGGTTTGGCCGGTGGCGTGTGGGCCGGGACCGACGAGAAGGCGTTCGAGGTCGCGCGAAAGATCCGCACCGGCCAACTTTCGATCAACGGTGGCGCCTTCAACCCGCTGGCGCCCTTCGGCGGCTACAAGCAGTCGGGCATCGGTCGCGAGCGCGGACTGTACGGCTTCGAAGAGTTCCTCGAAGTGAAGGCCATCCAACACAACTAAACCAGCGAGCGCCGGCGAGTGGTTAGACTCGTCTCGCGCCGGTAGCTCAATTGGCAGAGCATTTGACTCTTAATCAACAGGTTCCGGGTTCAAGTCCCGGCCGGCGCACCAAGATTCGGGAGACGCGCGCCCACCTCCTATTTGAGTAGTCGCGACAAGCGTCGGTCTTTGAGTTGCCGTCCGCCCGTCTGACACGTGGGACAGTACGTCATGTCATAGGACTCGAAGGAGACGCGACGAAGCGTGTCGCCACACGAGGCCGGACACGGTTCTTCGGCGCGGCCGTGCACCTTGAACCGTCCGCCGAGCTTGGCCTCCGACAGCCCGCCCTCACGGGTGCGTTCGAGTTCGAGGGCGTCGTCCAACACGCCGAGGGCGGCGTTGAGCAACGACTCGCGCTGTTCGGGGCGCAACGACGCGAACGAGGAGAAGGGCGACAGACGGGCTCGGTGCAGGATGTCGTCGCCCCAGCCGCGGCCGATCCCTGCCATGACGTGCTGATCGCGCAGGTCGGTGGTGAGGTGACGCTTGGACGCGCTCGTGCGGATGAGAGCGGCGAACGCATCGCTGCCCGGCTCGGGCCCGAGTCCCGCGAGCGGCCCTTCGTCATCAGGAGCGAGCACCCACCATGAGGCCTTTCGGCGCGTGCCGTATTCGCGCATGAGTACACCGACGTTCGACCGGTCGAACCCGATGTCACCTCGACCGAACACCAGGCGCATCGCCGCGCCCCGGGGTCGCGTCTGCTTCGGCGGTATTTCGACGTCCAACCGTCCCGCTTGCGAGAGGTGCAGCACGACACGCACGCCGTTGTCAAAAGTCCACACCAGGTACTTCGCGCGCCGAGTCACCGAGACGAGTCGGTGATCGAGCACCGCGTCGGGCGTGGGTGCGTAGGTCTTCAGCGATGAGAATCCGAGTAGGTCGGCCCGCTGGAGCGTGGCGCCCTCGAGCAACGCGACGAGTCGCTCGGACAGGGCTTGCATCTCCGGCAGTTCGGGCACGCCACAATGTACCCAGAACGCCGCCGCACGCCGCCGCGCCCTTCATTGATCCGACATTGAGAATTACCTGAGACCTCCGTTGCTGCCGATTCATCGCGTCGCGCCATCCATAGGATGAGTTTCACCTCTTATATGAGGGATTTCGCGATGGTTCAGACCTCGCTTTGCGCGATCGATGCATTCGAAGCAGTTCGTCAGGTCGACGATGTCGTGAACAACTGGAGGTCCGATCGTGGAACCAACAAATCCCCGCCCCATAATGCTTCGCACGCTTGGCCAGTGGCTGCTCCCACTGCTGCTCATCGCGTCCGGCCTCGTCCTCGGGGTCGCGGGGCCGGCGAGCGCCGCGGCGGCGAACGGCACCGGGACCCTGACCACCAAGACCACGAGCGTCACGTACGGCTCAACGGGTCACACGATCACGTTCACCTACACCGCCGTCACCGGCGGCGTGTCGAGCGGCGGCGTCCACCTCACGGTCCCCTCGGGTTGGTCGGCTCCCTCGACGACGGGCACGTCGGCCGGCTACACGACGGCGAGCACCGGCACGGTCTCGATCGACGGGCAGACCATCGTCGTGCTCGGCGTGACGTTGGCCGCCGGCGCCACCCTCACCATCAACTACGGCGCCAAGAGCGCCAAGGGGCCGGGCGCGACGGCGACCACCTCGATCGGCGCCGCGACGTGGACCGCGACGGAGAAGTCAACGTCGGGTGGCGCCGAGACCGCGATCGCCAAATCGCCGGTGATCACGGTGACCGAGACCCTGGCCACGCCGGCGGCGCCGTCGGTCTCCCTCGTTTCACCGAGTTCGATCGTCGTCAACTTCACGCCCAACGCCAACGCCAAATCGAGCACCGTCACCATTCGACTGGCGAAGGACGGCTCATTCGTCAAGGCCGTCGAGGGCAACACCTCCGGCAGCGAGACCATCACCGGTCTGACTCCGGGCGACACCTACTACGCCACGATCACGTCGGTGGGCAACGATACGGATTACTTCACGTCCGCCGTGGGCGCTCATTCCTCCGTCATCACCCCCGGTGTACTCACGATCACGGCACGGGCGACGAACGTGACCGTTGGCCACCCCGTTGACGTCGTGGCCGTGGTGACCGGACTCACGGCGGCCGACCGAGCCACCGTCACCAAGGACACCTTCACCTACACGGGCGTCGCGCCGACGGTCTACGCCACGTCCACCATCGCCCCGTCGGCCGTGGGCACGTACCTCGCGCTGCCGGCGAACGCGACCGTGGTCGTCACGCCCAGCACCGATCAGGGCGTCTACGCCACGACGTACAACTACAGCGCGGGCACGCTCGTGATATCGGCCGTCTCCAAGGTCCCCCTTCGCGCGTCGAGTGTCGTCGGCGGGGCGTGGACGGGACGAACCGTGAACGTGACCATCGTCGGATCCGGTTTCTACGGACAACCGCGGATCATCAGCAGCACCGGTCGCGACACGACGGCGCGCGTCATCCACGACACGGGCAAGCGGTTGACCGTTCGCGTGAGCGTGAAGACCGGAACGCCGCGGGGCGTTCACGTCTTTCGCATCACCTTGAGCAACGGAAAGTCCGTCAACGTTCGCTACAGCCAGTTCTAGAACGTCGACCGCGTACGGGAGAGGCGTCCCAAGAGGACGGGGACGGGACCTATGCCTCCGGCGACGAGTCGGCCGCCGGAGGCCCCGAGGTCCGATCGTTGGTTGCGCGCTTCATCAGTTCAACGACCTCTCGGTCGGATACCTGTGAGAAGTCCTCGTACCATTGTCCGACCGCGAACGGCCCATCGATGCGCGTGAGCGCTACGAACTGGTCGGCGACTCGGTCCATACGTGTCGCCGCGGCGACGCTCGTGACGGGCATGGCCACGATCACCCACGTCGCGCCCCGACGGCGCACGACCTCGCAGGCCGCGAGCGCCGTGGCCCCGGTCGCGAGTCCGTCGTCGACAATGACGACGGACCGATGGTCGAGGTCGATGAGGGGACGATCGCCACGATAGAGCTCGACGCGTCGCGCGAGCTCCGCTCGTTCGGCCGTCGCGACGCGATCGAACCCCTCGACCGAGACTCCCGCACGCCGAAGGTCGTCTCGTTCCGTGACCACGACGCCGTCCTCGCTGATCGCACCCATCGCCAATTCGGGCTGCCAGGGAAAACCCAACTTTCGTACGACGAGGACGTCTGAGGGACACGCCAAGACTCTCGCGACCTCGTGGGCGACCGGTACGCCGCCTCGAGCGAGTCCCAGCACGACGACGTCGCGCCCATCGAGCGCCTCGGCGAGTCGCTCGCCCAGGTGACGACCGGCGTCACTTCGATCAACGAACCGGTTCATGCGCGGATTCCCCCACTCACATTGTGCCGTCTTAGGGCCGACGGCGTGCAGCCCTGATCGGAGCGCGAGCGTTCGACTCAGGCGTCACGTCGCGTCATCGTCCAACCTCCGACGATCAACAGGACCGCCGCGTAGAGGGCGAGGAGTAACAGGCCGATGAACGGACTGAAGAGTGGGGTTCCCTGGAGCTGACTCGGCGTGGTCGAGGCGAACACCGTCGAACTGATGTTGGCGGGCAGGAAACGGCTCACGTCGTGGACGATGATCCCGGGCAGCGCGAAGAGCACGACCGTCAGGACCAGCATGATGCCCGTGAACACCGACAGCGAGGCGGCCGACGAGCGGATGATCGAGGCGATGCCCAGGCCGATGAGCCCGACGATAGCGAGGTCGATGCCGCTCTCGATCAACACACGAAGAATGCCCGGTTGGGAGAGCGAGATCTGGCCCGCGTGTCGCGCGAGGATGAGGCGACCCAGGTAGTACGTGGAGAACGAGAGCACCTCACCGAGCACGAGTCCCACTCCCCCCACCACGATGGCTTTGGCGCCGAGGACGATCCCCGGTCGGGGCATCGCCGCCATGGTGGAGCGAATTTGGTTCGTGCTGTACTCCGAACTCAAGAAGAGCACGCCGAGCACGCCGATGACGAACTGGCCGAAGTTGAAGCCGACGAGGACGCGCATGATCGGATCGGTGACGTGGGGCTGACCACGCAGGGCGCTGGTGGAGAGATAGCACAGTCCGTACGTGACGAACGCGAGCGCGAACACGCTCCACGCGGCGGAGCGCAGCGACCAGAACTTGGTCCATTCGCCGCGAAGGGCGCAGCGTAGTCCCGCGCGAGAATCTGTTTCCGCGACGTCGTCACGGATGAGGAAAGTTGTTGTCATGACGCTCGGTACTGGACCGCACCCTCCGTCATTTCCATGAACGCGTCCTCGAGCGAGCTGAGGTCGGTCAACTCGTAGAGGGCGTTTTGCTGTTCGAGGGCCAACTCGCCGATGACCTCCGCGCTCAGGTTCATCACCGTGAGGCACGAGCTCGTGTCGCGCAACGTCAGACCGCCGGCGTTCTCGAGCGCCGCGGCCAAGAGTTCAAGATTGGCCGCGCGCACCTTGAACGACTGGGTGGAACTGCACGCGACGAAATCGTCGACGGAGAGTTCCGCGATGAGGCGGCCCTTGCCGATGACGACCAGCTGGTCAGCCGTGCGCGCCATCTCGGCCATGAGGTGACTGGAGATCAGCACCGTTCGGCCCTCGGCCGCGAGGTCCCGGCAGAGCGATCGCGTCCAGCGAATGCCCTCGGGATCGAGGCCGTTCACCGGTTCATCGAGCAAGATGACCGCCGGATCGCCAAGCAGGGCGGCGGCGATGCCGAGTCGCTGACCCATGCCCAATGAAAACTTGCCGACGCGCCGTTTGGCGACGGACGTGAGTCCCACGAGGTCGAGGACCTCGTCGACGCGTGATTTCGCGATGCCGCCGTAGTGGGCGAGCGAAGCGAGGTGGGCGTAGGCCGAGCGACCAGGGTGAATAGCGCGTGCTTCGAGCAGCCCGCCGACTTCGCGCATCGGCCATCGGAGGTCCTTGTACTGCCGGCCACAGATCGTGACGGATCCCGAGTCGGGATGATGGAGGCCCATGATCAACGACATCGTCGTCGACTTCCCGGAACCATTGGGTCCGAGAAAACCGGTCACTTTCCCTGGTGCGACGTCAAAAGTGAGGTCGTCGACGGCGACCACGCCACCGAAGCGCTTCGTCAGTCCGCGGACCTCAATCACCCGACGACTTTAAGCGGATCAGATGACAAGAGCATGCAGACAGCGTAAGAATGACTTAATCCTACGGGCCTTCGACTTCAACCGTGTCGGTACGACGCGCGACCAACGTTTCGCTCACTCTCAGTTGACGCGCGTGATGCACCAGCTCAGCCGAGGAGCGCTCGTGACTGCGCTCTCGCTCGCACTCGTCGTCGCACGTAGTGGCGCGTCCGAGGCATCGAGCATTGCCGCGAGCGCGCCGTGCGGGCACCAACCGGTGGCGACCTACACCCACGTCGTCTGGATCATGTTGGAGAACGAGGGCGACGCGGTGCTCGGGTCCTCCAGCGCGCCGTACTTCAACCGACTCAGTGACGAGTGCGGACTGGCGACGAACTACTTCGCGCTCTCGCACCCCAGCCTCCCGAACTACATAGCGCTCACCTCCGGATCGACCCAGGGCATCGTCGACGACGGCGATCCGAGTGTGCATCACCTCGCCGGGCCGAGCCTCTTCTCGCAGTTGGGTTCACGTTGGCGAACACTGGCGCAATCGATGCCGAGCGCGTGTGATCGCGTCACGACCACGCTGTACGCCGCGCGACACAATCCCGCCGTGTACTACACGACCATCACCGGGTCCTGCGAGCGCCATGACGTTCCCCTGACGTACCCTCTCAACCTCAGCGCCGCGTTCACCATGATCGTTCCGAACGTCTGCGACGACATGCACAGCTGCCCCATCTCGGATGGTGACGCGTGGCTGCGGCGCGTCGTCCCGTTAATCGTGGCGAGTCCGCAGTACCAATCGCGCTCACTCGTCCTCTTCATCACGTTCGATGAGAATGACCTGATGCCGTCGAATCGGGTTCCGACCCTGGTCGTCGCCCCGTCGACGCCGAAGCACGACCGGGTCGGCGCGAGGTTCACGCACTACTCGCTCCTTCGCACGACCGAGTCACTCCTGCACCTCACGTCTCTCGCCGGAGCCCGCGCCGCGAACTCGATGGTGACGCCCTTCCACCTGTGAGTGGACCCGCGACGATGGGCCCCGGAGGGGCTGTTCACCGTGATTCGAAACCTACAATCGTCTGTCATGAGTACCGATGACTTCGCCACACGGTGGGCGCAGTGGCACCGTGGACACGAAGAGAGACGGGCCCGTCCCCACGGCTTCCTCGCCATCACGGGATTGCATTGGTTGAGCGAGGAGCCCGCACGGTTCGATGACGCGCCCGGCGCGTGGTCGAGCGACGCGAACGGCGTTCGCGTCGTCTTGGATGACGGAGAGTCGCTCGTGATGGACGGCGTTCGGGTCTCGGAGCGCCACGACTTCGGCGTCGTTGACGAGCGTGGAATTGGCGCGACCTCGGGCACGAGGCTGATCGAAGTTTGTCGCCGTGACGGCCAGTTCATGATCCGTCCGCGCGACCCGGACCACGCCAACCGGACCGGCTACACGGGCACGCCGACGTACCCCGCGAGTGTGCGATGGGTCGCCCACGGGATGTTCGTCCCCTACGACGAGCCGCGGCCCGTATCGGTGGGCGCGAGCGTTGACGGACTGACGCACGTGTTCACGTCCTCCGGCGAGGTCGAGTTCGAACTGTCGGGAACGGCGCTACGACTCATCGCCTTCGACGAAGAGCAGACCGATGAGCTGTCGTTCATCTTCACGGACCTGACGTCCGGCGTGACCACCTACCCGGCGTGCCGCTTCCTCACCGTGGACGGACCGCGGACGGACGGCCGTGTCGTCGTTGACTTCAACCGCGCGACCAATCCGGCGTGCGCCTACACCGACTTCGCGACCTGCCCGCTACCCCCCGACGGCAATCGACTCCCGGTGCGCATCGAAGCCGGCGAGAAGCTTCCACTCGCCTCCCACTAGAACGTCGAACCGACCGATCGATTCCCCCGCACGCCATCCCCTAGGTCGCGTCACTGGGAACGCTCAGCGTGTAGATCGGCGTCGACGGCGCGCCCTGCGCGCCCACGCCGTTGGCGGCGCACGCGCCGACGTCGGGACAACTGATGTCACCGACACTGAGGAACGATTCGCCCTCGTAGTTGGGCGCCCCGGCGGGGACGCTGAAGGTCACCTTCGACCAGGACGAGCCCGCGGTGGTCGTGCCGAGCAGGACCGATGAGCCGCCGTTGGCCACCTTGCCCACCCGCTGGGGGATGGCGGCGGTTCCGGCCACCCAGCATTCGTCGTCGCTCGGGCAACTGATGCTCGAGAGGTACGGTTGCGGCACGTCGCTGGGGAGTTGCTCGGGAGCCCACGTCAGACCACCGTCGGACGTCGACGCGACGTCGCTGACGGCCGTTTCACCGTCGCCCCCGTACGCACACGTCGTCACTTGGCCGCTGGCGCCCTTGAACGCCGCCTCGGCGTCGCGATACTCCTCGGTGGCGATCGCGCGCACGGCCGGTGACTGCGGAGGCGGAGTCGTCGTGGGCTTCGGCGACGGCGTGAGCGACGCGCACGCCGGCGGATTGGCGATCGGCATCGCTATGACGCCGGTGGCCGAACAGTGCTGCGCGTCTGCACACGAGAGTCCCGACAGGTAGTCGATACCGAAGCCGAGCGGGAACGCCCCCGTGGTCCACGACTGGCCGTCATCGTCGGTCACGGCCGTGACGCCGGTCATCACGGCGTCGGCACTCGACGAATCGCTGACGCCGACGAGCGTGCATGCCGAGTCGGTCGGGCAGGCGATTCGTTCCATCGAGTCGCCCGCGATGATTGGAACGTCATCAAACGTCACACCACCGTCATTCGTCGAGAGGTACGTCGCGTCGATGGGCGTCAGGTTCGAATCGGCGTGGGTGGCGACCAGTCCCCGGCACGACTGGTCCGACGGGCACGACAGCGAGTAGATATCGCCCACCCCGGTGGGCAACGGATCGATCGTGAACGAATGTCCGGCGTCACTCGTCGTCACCAGCACTGGTTGCGAGTCGTACGTCCCGCCCGCGGCGCAGTCATTGGCGTCGGGACACGAGAGCGGACTCGTCGAGCTGAAGCCGCTCGGCAGGGCGAACGTGCTCCAGGTCGTCCCGAAGTCGGTGCTCGCGTACAGCCCCACCGACGAGGCGCTGCTGGCTTGGTCGCTGGCGTAACTTCCGCTGAGTGCGAAGCACGTCGAGGCGTCGGGGCACGTGAAGTAGCCCGGCGGTGGTCCCGCCACGTTCTGTTGCCACGTGCCCGACAGTTCGTCGTCCATGAGCGCCCACGTGCCGTGGCGCGCCAATGGACCCGACCCCCCGTCGCGAGCATTGAATACGTGCCCGGCCTGCCACGACGTGGTCATCGGCGCCGTCAATCCCCCGCCACTGGTCGTCAGCTCCACTGCGCCGACGACCAGCACGACGAGCGCGACGGCGGCGGTCACACGTGTTCGGCGGTGGCGGCGCGCCCAGCTACGATGCCGAATCGACGACGACGATCCGCTCGCGGCACCTTCCAGCGCCGCGGCCACCCGGGCCGTCACCTGCAGGTCGGGCGGATCGACGGTGCCGAGGTGCTCCAGGAGTTCGAAATCGTCCATGTCAACCCTCTCTTTCGCGTTCGAGCGGATCGAACGCCGTGCCGAGGCCGCTGCGCATGATCTCGCGGGCGCGGTGCAGACGGTTGCGGATCGTGCTGGCCGGCACGTCGAGGACCAGCGCGATCGACGCCGAGCTCAGTCGCTCCCAGGCCACGAGCAGCAGGGCTTCGCGCTCTTCGTCGGAGAGCGCCGCGAGGGCCGCCGCGAGCGACGCGCGCCGGCCCACTTCGTCGAGATGTTCGTCGACGTCAGGCCACGGATCGCTCACCGCCGACGGGATCGGCGGCGGTGACTTCGTCACCTGTCGCCAGTGCGAGTGCAAGACGTTGCGGGCAATTCCGTATAACCACGGACGCGCGTCGAGATATTGGAGGTCGAAGTTCGCACGATCCCGAAAGGCCCGCAGCCACACTTCGGCGACGAGGTCGTCGGCGTCGTCGCGACCGGCGCGTCGCGCCAGGTAGCCGTGAACCGCGCCGTTGTGACGCCAGAAGAGTTCGCCGAACGCCTTCGCGTCGACGTCGGTGGAACGGCGCACGATCGCAGCGTCACTCTCGTCCACGTCAATCCTCTGTCTCGTCCTACCTCACTATTGCTCGTGCGCACCGAAAACGTCCGCGACGAACGAAAAATAGCGAGACGACGCCACGAAGACGCGCGTCATTACGCCGGTGTGACAGTTTCGCAACAATGGAACAACCGTCTGGAACGAGGTCTAGGTTCGACACATGAGGGCCCTCGTCAAAGTCTTGATTGCGATCGTGCTCGTCGTCGTCGCCCTCGTCGTGGTCATCGGCCCAGGCGGTGTGGTGGCGGGAAGCGAGTACCCCTTCGGCATCGGCCCGTGGAGTTCCACCGGGCACTACTGCCAAGACATGTACGCCATGAACCATTTCGTCGAGGAGTGGCACCACTCCGAGCACACCACGCTCTCTGCGAGTCAGAGGGTGACGTACAGCGCGTACGAGAAGGTCCTGACCGAGACCGGCCCGGCCGTGCCGCGAACGGACTTCACGGCGTTCTTTCGAAGCGGTGGCAACGCCGCGACACGAATGGGTAGCGAGGCGAAGCTACTCAATACATGGTGGAACCAACACTGCGCCGATCCGATGATGGACGTGCCGGCGTCGCTCGGCCACGCGTGGTCGGGCCTCGGATCGCACGCGCACTTCACGCACTATCCCAAGAACGTCGTGCACGTCGAGAGCTACATCAAAGTAATCACGTGAAGACCTGACGTCGGTGCAGACGTCGTGAGCCCCCTCGCGGGTTAGGGGATGACCTTCGCGTAGGGAATCGTGTCGGACGCGGGCGGCGCCTGTTCGACCACGTCCTCGCCCCACTTGGAGAACTTCGTCGTCCCGCCGCCGGTCGAGGCGGTGATGACCTCTTTGATGGGGAGGGTCTTGGACCCCGAGGAGATCGTCAGGACGCTCTTCGTGGCCGACGCCGTGCTCGTGGCCGCGGTCTTCCACGTGAGTTGGTAGTCCTTGGCGCTGTCACTGCTGACCTTGTACTTCGTGCCCTTGGCCACGGGCATGATGCCCGCGAGGACCGCGGTCGTCAGATTCGACTGGAAACTGGTGTACGGCGACGTGCCGGCCTTCATGACGATCGTCAGTTTGCCGACCTTCTTCTGCTCGGCGGCGGTGAGTCCCATGAGCGTCGTGAGACCGTCCGCGCTCCCGCTCAGGTAGGCGTCGGTCGGCGTGACGATGATCTTCACGACGTTCTTGCCCGAGTGGATCGTCTCCTCGCCGTACTTGGCGCCGATGTCGACGACCACGACGCTCGTGTTCGTACCGGACTTGGAAGTGACGTAGACGTGGACGCCGGACTCCTTGGCCATCGCCTTCAGCGTGGCCTTCAGCACCGACTTGGTGGTCGGATTCTTCACCGAAGCCTGGGCCGCGAGCGGCGTGACCCCGAGGACCAGCGTGGCGCCGAGGGCGAGGGAGATGAGTTGGAGACGGCGACGGGGCGAAAAGGACATGGCATAGAGCCTACGGTGCGTCGCGGGTTCGATTCGTTCACCGGTCGATCGCCACACTCGGGAACACGCCATTTTCGAGTGATTCGCCGGAACCTATGCTGACGCCAGGACAGAATGTCCGGAGGTGACCAGATGACGCAGTCGGCCTACGACCAGTGGCTTGCACTCTATGAAGCGTCCGCCACGCGCGACGCCCCCTTCGCGACGATGTCCGGGGTGCCGCTCCAGCCGGTCTACGGACCGCCCGAGGCGGAGTTCCCGGGCCTCTTCCCCTACACCCGCGGCGTGCACGCCTCCATGTACCGCAGTCGTCTGTGGACGATGCGGATGTTCGCCGGCTTCGGCACCGCGATCGACACCAACCAGCGCTTCAAGGAGATCATCGCCGCCGGCGGTCAGGGACTCTCCACGGCCTTCGACATGCCGACACTGCTGGGACTGGACTCGGACGACCCGATGGCGCTCGGCGAAGTCGGACGCTGCGGCGTGGCGATCGACTCACTGAGCGACATGCGCGACCTCTTCGCCGACATCGACCTCTCAGCGATCACAACGTCGATGACCATCAACTCGCCGGCCGCGGTGATGCTGGCGCTTTTCGTGGCCCAGGCCGAGGAGCGAGGCGTCGCGCGCGCCCAACTCGGCGGCACCCTGCAGAACGACATCTTGAAGGAGTACCAGGCGCAAAAGGAGTTCGTCTTCCCGCCGCGTCAGTCCATGCGACTCGTCCGTGACACGATTCAATTCACCGCCGCCGAGATGCCCAAGTGGAACTCGATCTCGGTCTCGGGCTATCACATCCGCGAGGCCGGCTCGACGGCCGCCGAAGAGCTCGCCTTCACGCTGGCCAACGGCTTCGCCTACGTGGAACTGGCCCAACGGGCCGGACTGGCCGTGGATGAGGTCGCGCCACGGCTCTCCTTCTTCTTCAACGCGCACATCGACTTCTTCGAGGAGATCGCCAAGTACCGAGCGGCGCGGCGCCTGTGGGCACGGTGGATGCGAGGTCGCTACCAGGCGACCAACGAACTCAGCTGGAAGCTGCGTTTCCACACCCAAACCGCCGGCGTGTCCCTGACGGCCCAACAGCCGGAGGTCAACATCGCGCGCACCGCGATCGAGGCCCTCGCCGGTGTCTTGGGCGGCACCCAGTCGCTGCACACGAACTCCATGGACGAGGCGTTGGCGTTGCCCTCGGAGAAGGCCGCGCGCATCGCGCTGCGCACCCAACAGGTGATCGCGCACGAGACCAACGTGGTGAATGTCGCCGATCCCCTTGGCGGTTCCTACTTCGTCGAGGCGTTGACCAACGAGATGGCGAGCCAGGCCGAGGAGATCTTCGCCGAGATCGCGATGATGGGTGCGGGTTCGATGCTCGAGGGCTGCATCCGGGGCATCGAGGAGAACTGGTTCCAGGGCCGCATCGCCGAGTCGGCCTACAACCTCGAGCGCTCCTTCAACACCGGCGAGCGCGTCATCGTCGGCGTGAACGACTTCACCGAGGGCAACGACGACGCGGACTTAGAGATCCTTCGCATCACCAACGAGGACGAGCGCAAGCAGGTCGCGCGACTGAACGACGTGCGTAACTCGCGCGACGAGACCGGGTCCTGCTCGCCCTCGAGGAACTGACCAAGGACGCCGAGGACCCTGAGGTCAACCTCATGCCGGCCCTCATCAACGCAAGTCGCGCGAACGTCACGGTCGGCGAGATGATGGGTTCCATGGAGAAGGTCTTCGGACGTCACGTCGAGGTGCCAACCCTGTGACCGTGCGCGTGTTGGTCGCCAAGGTCGGACTCGACGGCCACGACCGCGGTATCAAGGTCGTCGCGCGCCTCCTGCGCGACGCCGGCATGGAGGTCGTCTACACCGGACTCTTCCAGACGCCCGAGACCGTGGCGATCGCGGCGATCCA
>CAWDJY010000006.1:0-26013 GCA_963802735.1 uncultured Acidimicrobiaceae bacterium
GTCGTCAGCGTCGTGGGCATCGTCGCCTCCACCATGGCGGTGCCGGTCTTCACGTAGGTCGTCGACGCGCCGACGCAGGTGACGGTCAGGCCATCGCTACTGGTTGTCAGTCCGGCGCCGGAATTACAGGCGTTGCCGACCGGGTCGGCGGGCGTGTCGTAGGACTCATCGTTGTTGAGGATGTTCAATGACGTGTTGCCCGCCCAGGAGGACGGCCAACCGGCCGTGAACGAGATCGACTCGTTGTCGTCGGTGGATTCGGCGTCGGCCCCGACGAGTTCCCGGCAACCGGTGGCCGGGACGCCCAGCGGCGTCGTCACCGAGATGCCACTCAGCGTGATCGTCGTCGTACCGCCTTGCGATTGGATACAGGGCCGGATCACCGATCACTCCGGTGTAGAAGGGAGTTCCGTTCGAACACGACGTCGATCCACCACACGTATTTCCCAAGAAGGCGTTCTGCCACGTCGGCAGTGGCGACGGTGCCAGCGCGCTACCGGTGATGCCAATACAGAAATAGAGCGTGTAACCACCAGGCAACGGAACCGAAGTTTCCAAACAGCCCGACGTCGCGGCGAGCATGTTGTTGCCAGTCAATGCAGAGAAGTCGATGAAGCAAAGCGTCGACGCGTAGTAGCCGGTCCCAGGTGTCGCGAAGTTGCACCCGGACGTTGAAGCGGGAACGAGGGGCTTTCCCGTTGCGGCGACACCCAACTCGCCGCCGGTACGGCGTCAAGTGTGTACGAGAAGTTGCTGCTGGGTTCTGAGATCGGAAATGCGACGCCGGTGACGTACTGCGTCGACACCCACGACGTGCTCGGTGACGTACCACTCGGTGCGCCACTGGCTATCGTGGCCACCGGACTCGAGAGGTTCGACGGCACGTCGTAGGAGACAATCGTGCTGCTCGATAAGTCGCGGTCAAGGGGCGAGGAGTAGCCACTCGAGCAGAACTGTCGGACCAGGTTGTACGAAGAGCCAGCTTGGACGACGACGTAGGACACCACGTCTTGGTAGGGATAACTCTGACCACTCACTGGCCCCCACGCGAGACCCAAGAGCTGAGTCCCGGGTCCGCACTGGGCGGAGTTGTTGAGAGGTGCCGTGGTAAGCGAGGCCGCGCCTTGCACGTCACTCTGAAAATTTGCCTCGACGACTTGGGAATCTGCCGTATCACCGAGGCGGTTCGGCACGCCCGATTGAAGTGAGAACACGGCGATCAATCCGGCGGAGAGCGCGCCGATGATGAGTGGAAGAATCGTTACGACGATGAGCAATTCAATGAGAGTGAATCCCTCTTCATTGGTTCGGGTTCGAGATGCCGACGAGACCCGTCTGGTGACCAGACGGTTCTTACGCCCTTGCGCGCGAATACCCATGAGCCAATTTTCTTGAGGCCACGTCAAAGGGGCGACAAATCTGGACAAACAACCCGACAATATTCATCACTTTGTATTTTAAGTTGACGGGTCATTCCATTTGTGGCATTTGAGCCAACAAATAATCATCAGATTCCCTGCTAACACAGGGAATCTGATCGCGACTCCGGAGTTAACTGACCTTGACCTGGTTGTAGATGCCATACATGGCTGAGATGAGCGCTACGGCGACGAATCCGACCACCACCCCCATGAAGATGATGATCGCCGGCTCGAAGAGGGCGGTCGCACGCTCGAGCTTGGTTTCCAACTCGCGACCGTAGTACGCCGCGGCAACTTCCAGTTGCTGGTCGAGCGTCCAGCTCCTGCCGACGCGGAACATCTGGCGGGCGGCGGCCGGAAACAACCCACTTTGGGCGATCGGCTCGGCAAGACCCTGGCCCTGCATCATGGCCTCACGGATCTTCTCCAGGGCGTTGCGGTACACCGCGTTGTTGGCCGATTCCGCGGTTACTGCCATGGACCGTGGAAGGTCGACGCCGGCACGCAGCATTGAGGCCAGTACGCGGCAGGTTCGCTCGATAATTGCCGTCTCCGTAAGGTCACCGATGACTGGGAGTTTCAATTTGAAGGCATCGAGCTTGGCCTTACCGCCCGGGGATCGCTGCATAGCCATGAGTCCGCCAACCACGATGATGACGAACGCCAGGATCGCGTACCACCACTTGCCCATGAAGGACGTGGTGTTGAGGAGCATCCTCGTCACCAGGGCAACTTGGCATTGAGTGAGTTGAAGAAGGTCTCGAAACGCGGCATGACGAAAACTGCAAGGACAAGTACTGTCACGACGGACATCGCCGCGACGACGGCTGGATAAATGAGCGCCGCGGTGACCTTTCCGCGGGCTTTCTGGTCGCGGTCGATGTAGTCCGCGAGCTGGTTGAGGACATTGTCCAGGTTGCCCGTCAGTTCTGCCGATTCAAGGATTCCGACGTAGAAACTCGGGAAGGCCTCGGGGTGGGCCGCCGCGGACGCGGCAAAGGTGTCACCCGCTCGAAGACTGTCGACCATCTCGCTGAGGATCGCCTTGAGCATCTTGTTCTGGGTCTCTTCGACAATGACTTCGAGGGCTTCCATGATCGGGATGCCTGCGCGCATGAAGACCGCCAATTGGCGGGTGAAGTTCATGACGTCTTGGCGCGGGACCTTCTTCTTCGTGATCTCGAACTTCATAAGCCCTTGTTTGTTCTCGACCTCGGTTGGCTGGAGCCCACGAGCGAGCAACGCGACGTGAGCCGCGCCCGCCGACGTCGCCATTTCAGTTCCCGAGACGGCCTTGCCGGAGTCGTCGAGGGCCTTGTAACTGAACTTAAGGAGAGACTTGTCTTTGCTCATAGTGTGTAGACGCTCCGAATCACTTCTGAAATGGACGTGATGTCCTGGTTGACAAGGTTGATGGCCTCTTGGCGTAGGGTGCGCATTCCCTGTTTCACTGCCATGTTGCGCAACTCTTCCTGGGTCGCCCAACCCACGACGAGACGTCGAAGCTCTGGCGTCATCACGAGGAGCTCGTAGATACCGATACGGTCTTTGTAGCCGGTGTGGGTGCAGAAGTTGCAGCCGGTTCCCTGGAAGAACTCGGTCTTCGACGGTCCGCCGCTCTCCTCATAGAAGACCAGTTCTTCGTCGGTCGGCTGATACGGCGCCTTGCATGACGGGCAGACTCGGCGTAGGAGCCTCTGACCGACAACCGCCAGGACCGATGAGGCGATGAGGAATGACTCGATACCCATGTCGAGGAATCGGTGGAGGGCCGAGACCGAGTCGGTGGCGTGGAGCGAAGAGACCACGAAGTGGCCCGTCAACGCCGATTGGACGGCGACGCGCGTGGTTTCGACGTCACGGATCTCACCGACCAAGATGACGTCGGGGTCTTGACGCAGGATTGAGCGAAGACCTGTCGCGAAGGTGAGTCCGGCCTGTTCGTTGGTCTGGATCTGGTTGATGGAAGGAAAGACGTACTCGACCGGGTCCTCGATCGTCATGACGTTCAGCGTCGGATTGCTGACTTCGCTGAGCGTCGCGTAGAGCGTCGTCGTCTTGCCACTGCCCGTCGGGCCGGCACAGAGGACCATGCCGAACGGAGCGCGCACGATCTTGGAGTAGGCCTCGTGCGTGTCGACCGGCATGCCCAGGTCGTTGAGGCGAAGGACAGAACGCGTCTTGTCGAGCAAACGCATGACGCAGCTTTCGCCCATGATCGTCGCCGTCGTCGCCACGCGGACGTCCACCTCTTTGCCGTCGATATTGATCGTAAGCTGACCGTCCTGGGGTCGGCGGCGCTCGACGATGTTCATGTTGGCCATGATCTTGATGCGGCTTACGAGACCGGGGCCGATCGCGGCGGGAAGCTGAAGGATCTCCTTCAGCGCACCATCGATGCGAAAGCGCACGCGCACGATTTCGTCCGCCGGTTCGATGTGGACGTCCGAGGCCCGGTCACGCATTGCTTGCGTGAGGATGCGGTCAACGACTTGGACGACCGGTGCGTCGTCCGCGACGATCTCTGGTTCGGCGTTGTCGACGTTGCGCCTGCGCGAACCCTCGACCGATTCGAACACTTGCACCAATTGTGCAACGGAACCGAGGGCACGGTAGTTGCTGTCGATCGCCCATCGCACGTCGCTAAGCGGCGCGATGAGCAACTTGACCTGCTTGCCGCTCGCCTTACTGAGCGTATTGCGCAATTCCTCGCTCGGTTCGGCGACCGCGATGTACAGGTAGTCGTCGACGATCCGAACCGGAAAGGCCACGTACTGTCGAGCGGCATCTTCGGACAAGTAGTTGATCATGGTCGCGTCGACGTTGTCACGGCGCAAGTTGGCGACGTCGAACCCGAAATACGACGCGAGCGCGTGCGCCAGCGCCTGTTCGGTGAGTGCGCCCGTGCTCACGAGGACCTCGCCCAGGAGTCCGCCGGTGTTGCGCTGCATGTCCAGCGCCTTTTCGAGCTGGGCTTCGCTGATCAAATTGCTGGCGACAAGTTGGTCGCCCAAGCGCATGTTCGGCTTCTGCGGCGTCGAACCGTTCGACGAACCGTTCGACCCGACCGAACTTGCGGAAGCGCCGTCTACGGAGGCCCCGTGCGAACCGGCGCCCTGGTCGTGAGTTTCGACGGCCGTCGTGACCCCGCCTCCTGTCGCACTCGGCGCGTCGACGTTTTCGTCTTTGCTCTTCTTTTTGAACGCCACGAATTACCTCAAAGGTTCTCGGAGAAAACTTCTTCTGACCAAACAATGTATCCCGATTATCGGAAATTTACCCTCATGGAAGTTCAAATACCATCACCACAAGAAAAAATCTTCATCGTTCTCGGCCATCGAAAACCGGTGACGGTCGGACGCTTCTCGTCGTGATTCGGATCACCAATCAATCCGTCGTCAACCATCTCAACCACCGCGCCGAGGAGCAAAGCGCGCCATTTCAAGACGATTGCCCGAAGGACTTCATCGGAGTTCGTGAACCTTGACGCTCGGTGCAGGGCATCACGACTCGGCGAGCCCACGGTATGGTCACACGCCTTTCACAACGCGCATGGAAGTGTGCGGCGATTTTCACAACGCGCAGGGAGTTCAGCGAGGCCCACCGCGACCCTCGAGAGGTCCGCTCCATCGTTTTTGCACAAAGTGCAAGAAAAAAAGGAATTCTGCACGCGCCGAATCAGTTGACCCCCCCGGGGGTCCATTGCTTCGATATCACCCGCGAACACCGCGCGGACGCCGCTCGAACGGCGATCAGGTCTTCAATCGATCGAAATAATCGAGGAGGGGCCTGAGCTGTCAGGGAACCGACCACCGGCGTCGCAACGGAATTGTCACACGCCAGGGGCTAGCGAAGAGCGCCGCCCTTGACGTATCGTCAACGCGATAACGATCGGAGGTTTCCCATGGACGTCGCAACGTTCGTCTCGGCGGTCTTTAACAACGAACTCCCCTTTCGCGTCGAGGCCTACGACGGCAGTGTCGCCCTCCCGAGCGCGGCCTCGGCCGGCAACGACCTCACCTTGAAGATCCTTCGCCGTGAGGCCCTGACCCGTGTCCTCACCCACCCCGGTGAACTCGGCGTCGCGCGCGCGTACGTCGCCGGCGACCTCGACATCGACGGCGAGCTCGACTCGTTGTTCGAACTCCAGGTCCCGCCGCTGCGCAACCTCTTGAAACTTGAGAATCTGCGGGCGCTGTTGTCCGTCGTCGGCGTCGACACATTGCGCCCGATCGCGCCGCCGGCCATTGAGGCCAAGCAGCGCGGAACCCTCCACAGTCGCTCGAGGGACCGCCAGGCGATCTCGCACCACTACGACGTCTCCAACAACTTCTACGAGATGGTGCTCGGACCTTCGATGACGTACTCGTGCGCTGTGTTCCGTTCACCTGAGGACACGCTCGAACAGGCGCAGCGGCGCAAGGTCGACCTGGTGTCACGAAAACTCGAGCTCGGCCCGGGCACCCGACTCCTCGACGTCGGTTGCGGTTGGGGCGCCATGGCGATCCACGCGGCACGCGAGTACGGCGCGACGGTGGTCGGGATCACGCTCTCCGAACAGCAGCGGCGCTACGCCGTCGAACAGGCGCGGCGCGAAGGCGTGAGCCATCTGGTCGAGTTCCGCTTGCAAGATTTCCGCGACGTGACCGACGGGCCCTTCGACGCCATCTGTTCGATCGGGATGTCCGAGCACGTGGGCCGCAAGTCGCTCGCGACCTACACGCAGCAACTCTTCGACCTCCTTCGACCGGGCGGGCGGTTCCTCAATCACGCCATCGGCCGACCAGTCTCCTTCGACGACGACCCCGACCCGTCCAAGGTGTCGGAACTCTCACGTCAGGTGCAGATCGCCTTGGGACTTCGCGGACCATCGAAGATCGGAAGTCCCTTCATCGAGCGCTACGTGTTCCCTGACGGTGAGCTCCACGAGGTCGGCACCATGGTCTCGATGTTCCAGGCCCACGGCTTCGAGGTCCGTCACCTCGAGAGTCTCCGCGAACACTACGCCCTCACCTTGCGCCACTGGGTCGCGAACTTGGTGAAGCGCTTCGACGAAGCCGTCCAAGACGTCGGCGAGGAGCGCGCCCGAGTCTGGCGCCTCTACATGTCAGGCTCGGCCTTCGGTTTCGAGCGCCATCATCTTGAGATCCATCAAATCCTGTGCGCCAAGCCCGTGAACGGCGAGAGTGGCTGGGAGTTGCGATCGGACTTCGAGCCGACCTTCTAACTTCATCCAACGTTCATCACGCGAACTCCTTGCGTACGTGTCGCAACGGTCGTGTGACTACGCGCGACGCGAGCGTTCGGCCAAGGCGTAGGTCCACTCGATGAGACACCACGCGAAGCCGACCTGGAAGACGATCTCGCCCTGGAGGAGATAGTCGAAGTGCCAATCCGGGAGCGACGCCGCGGCGATCACACCTCCCAGCAGCAAGACGACGAGACCGAGCACCGTTCGCGCGGAACGACTCTCGCGCACGAGCTGGAACGCCACTTCCAACTCGAACACGGCCCCGAGCACCCCGGCGATCATGTGGGTCCAGTTGAGGAACGTCCCGCGGTTGAAGGGCGTCGCGAGTAGTACGAAGAGCAGGATGGCTATTGTCCGCAGACCGACCCACGTGAGCGTGGGCACATCGGCCCCCTTGAAGTGGGTGGAGGTGCGCCACAGTCCGACGAACGCGACGGCGTAACCGACGACGAGGAGGGGGATCGTCTCGTGGTAGACGCCGTAGAAGGAGATCCCGTCATTTTCAGCCGTGGCGCTGTGATTGAGGACGAGGCACCACGCCAGGGTGAAGAAGAAGATCGCCTGCGTGACGAACAGCACATGGCGGGTCTGGCCCTCGACGATGACGGCGTGCGAGGCGTCGTCAAAGCTGGACAAGGCGGATCTCTCCGAAGGATTAGCCCTTGAACCGGGCAATCGAGTTCTCGAGTTCGGCCAGGGCCTCGGCTCGACCCACGTAACTCTCCACTTTCATCCACTTTCCCTCGTCGAGGTCCTTGTAGACCGTGAAGAAGTGGCTTATCCGGTCCAGGACCCGCTTGGGCACGTCGGTGATGTCAGTCGCTGACTTCCAGTTCGGGTCGTAGGCCGGAACACAGATCAATTTCGCGTCCTCGCCGTTCTCGTCGGTCATGTTGCACATGCCCAGGATCTTGGATTCGATCAGACAACCCGGAAACGTGGGGTATTCGGTCAAAACGAGGGCGTCGAGGGGGTCGCCGTCGCCCCCGAGGGTGTCCGGGATGAAGCCGTACTCAGCCGGGTAACCCATCGAGACGATCAGGTGGCGGTCGAGCTTGATCGTGTGGTTCTCGTGGTCGTACTCGTACTTGTTCTTGCTGTCGCGGGGGATCTCCACGATGACGTTCACGGTGTCCATGCGGCGTCTCCTTAGTAATAGGGCTCGTCGGACGAGCCCAGCCAATCGTAGCCACCACGCGCGGCGCCCTCGCCCGAGGAACGCGGGGGTCCGGACGTAGACTTTTGCGTCGCGGACCAAGCTTCGCCGCAAGAGGAGACCCGAATGGAACGAATTGGCGTGGTGGGCTGTGGACTCATGGGTTCGGGGATCGCCGAGGTCTGTGCCCGGGCGGGAGCCGACGTGATCGTGATCGAACGTGACGCCGACGCCTTGGCGTCGGGCCAGAACCGCGTCGAGCGATCCCTCGATCGGGCGGTGTCCTCCGGCAAAGTACCCGAGGACGAGGCCAACCGTGCCCGAGGCAACCTGACCTTCAGCGAGGAGTTCGCCACGCTGGCCGACCGCGAGATGGTGATCGAAGCCGTCGCGGAGGACGAGGAGTTGAAGATCTCGGTGTTTCAAGAGCTCGACGCCGTGTTGAGAGATCCCCGGGCGATTCTGGCCACGAACACCTCGTCGATTCCGATCATCAAGCTCGCCATGGCGACGAAGCGTCCGGAACAGGTCATCGGCATGCACTTCTTCAACCCGGTGCCCGTGCTGCGCCTGGTCGAGGTCATCTCGTCGCTCCTGACGAGCACCGAGACGAGGGAGCGTGTCAACACCTACGCCGGTGAAACGCTGAACAAACGGGTCATCGCCTCGAAGGACCGGGCCGGTTTCGTCGTCAACGCCCTCTTGATCCCCTATCTGTTGTCGGCGATCCGTATGCTCGAGTCCGGTTTCGCCAGCGCCGAGGACATCGACACCGGCATGGTCGTGGGCTGCGCGCACCCCCTGGGGCCCCTGGCCCTCACGGACCTCATCGGCCTGGACACCACACTCGCCGTGGCCGAATCCCTCTACGAGGAGTTCAAGGAGTCGCACCTCGCGCCGCCGCCGCTGCTGTCGCGAATGACCCAGGCCGGTTTGCTCGGGCGAAAGTCGGGCCAGGGCTTCTACGCGTACAAGGTGTCGTAGCTCGTGGTCGACGTGGGGGGCCCCGTCATTCCTCGGATCCGCCAGGTGGTGCTCGATTCGACCGACGCTCGGGCCAACGCCGAGTTTTGGCGCCAATTCCTTGGTCTCGTCTATCGCAAAGGCCAGGAACCGCCGCCACCTGGCGTGGACGACCCGGCCGGAAGCGACTGGCTCAATCTGCTGACGCCGTCGGGCGAGGCGTGTCTGGCCTTCCAGCAGGTCGACGCTCTGTCCCGAACGACGTGGCCCGATTCGGCGGTGCCGCAGCAGCTCCATCTCGACCTCACCGTCAGGACGCTCGACGAACTGAACTCCGTGGGTCGACGTGTGATCGCGCTGGGTGGCGAACTGCGCTTCGACCGTTCAGACTCTTCCGAAGAGCCGCTGCGAGTGTTCGCCGATCCCGACGGACACACTTTTTGTATATTCGTTCACGCTGACTGAGTGAACTGGCCCACTCGGCGTTGACGCTCAGGTGACGGCGTTGCGGACGGAAAAGCGCGGGTCCCGGTAGGACTCGCACTCCATGACCTGGGCGATCCGATCGACGGCGTCGAAGACGTCGACGTAGCGCAAGTACAGCGGCGTGAAACCGAACCGGCAGATGTCGGG
Source organism: uncultured Acidimicrobiaceae bacterium (assembly GCA_963802735.1). GTDB lineage: Bacteria > Actinomycetota > Acidimicrobiia > Acidimicrobiales > RAAP-2 > RAAP-2. The sequence goes on from CAWDJY010000006.1 coordinate 9,425, forward strand.
CGCTCGGAAGTCGCCGATCACGCCACTCTCGATCAGCGACTGGATGATGCCGTACCCCTCGGCGTGGCGCAGCGCCACTTGGCTCCCGCGCTTGGCGTGCTCGCGCGGCGTCACGACTTCGAAGACCCCCGGGAGCCGCTCTTCGACGAGTTCGATGAAGAGATCCGTCAATGACAGGCTCTTGCCCCGGACTTCGTCCATCGAGGTCTGGTCCCAGATGTCGAGGGCCCCATCTAGAGCCGCGAGGGCGATGATGGACGGCGATGACGTGACGAAGGCCTGCATGCCGGCGGCCGGTTCGTAGGTGAGTTCGAAGTCGAACGGTCGTGCGTGCCCGAGCCAACCGGGCAAAGGATTTCGAAGCCTCCCCTGCCACGACGAGCGGACGTAGAGGAAGGCCGGAGCGCCCGGGCCGCCGTTGAGGTACTTGTAACCGCAGCCCGCGGCGAAGTCCACCCCGGCGCCGGTCACGTCGAGCGGCACGGCGCCGGCCGAGTGCGCGAAGTCCCAGAGCATCAGCGCCCCGGCGGCGTGCACCTTCTGCGTGATGGCGGCCATGTCGAGCGACTCGCCCGTGCGGTAGTCGACCTGGGTCAACTCGACGAGGGCCACGTCATCGTTGAGTTCCTCGTCCAGGCGGTCCCGGTCGATCGTCTTCATCGTGACGGGACGACCGGCGCGCTCGCACATCGCCTCGATGATGTAGATGTCGGAGTGGAAGTTCGCCTCGTCGGTCAAGACCACGTGTCGATCGGGCCGGTGTTCCAACGCGGCGCCGAGCAACTTGGCGATGAGAAACGTGAGGGTGTCAGCGACGAGGACCTCGCCCGGTCGGGCCCCGATGAGCGGCGCGATCCGGTCCCCCAGTCGTGTCGGCTCGGCCATCCAGCCGGCGTCGTTCCAACTTCGCACGAGGCCGCGGCCCCATTCGTCATCGAGCACCTCGTTGACACGTCGTCGAACCGACGCCGACACGGGCCCGAGCGAGTTGCCGTCGAGGTAGATCTCGCCGTCGTTCAGCGCGAACGCGTCGCGCAGCGGCGCGAGCTGGTCCGCGTCGTCCAACTTCTGACAGTCGCCGCGAGTGATCACAGGACCGACCGCACTTCCCACAGGGCCGGGTAGAGACGCTGGGACAACGTCGTGTCGAGATAGGCCATGCCCTCGCTGCCACCGGTGCCCGGTCGACGACCGATCTGTCGTCCGGCCATGAGCATGTGCTGGTGACGCCACACCGCGAGTCGCTCGTCGTGGTCCATCAAGAGTTCCGCGACAGCGTGCAAGGCGCTCAGCGCCGGGTCCTCGTGCGACAGGTACATGGCGCGAAGGACGTCCAAGAGGTCGTCATTCGCGGCGCCCGTCGTCGTTCGCAGCGAGTGTTCGAACCCCGACCACACGGAGGGGACTTCGCTCATCTCCTTCAGCCAGGTTCGCTGGTCGTCGTCGAAGATCTCGAAGGTCAGCATCGCCTTCTTGCCACCGCCACTAAGGAACTCGATCGCGCGGAACTGGAAGGACTGGAATCCGGAGGCCGGGTCGAGCGGGTCGCGGAACTGCAAGAAACCCTCGGGCGACATGGAATCCAGCAGTTGCAGGTGCGTGAGCAGGAGGTCCTCGATCGCGACGGTGCGGCGCAGGTGCGCGACGGCGAGCCACGGACGATTCGCGTGCAACTGGGTCGCGGCGCGGCGCAGTTCGTCGACGATCACCTTGAACCAGAGCTCGTAGGACTGGTGGACCACGATGAACAACAGCTCATCGGGGGCGTCCTCGGTGAGTGGCACCTGCAGTTTCAAGAGGTCGTTGATGCGCAGGTACGTCGAGTAGTCGGTGCCTTTACTCACGGGTCCACACTACGACCGCGACCTGACCTCGAGTCCTCAAGAACGCGTGATCGGCTTGTAGCGGATCCGGTGTGGTTGGTCGGCGTCGGTGCCCAGGCGCTTGTGGCGCTCCACCTCGTAGTCCGAGAAGTTCCCCTCGAACCACCGCACGACGGCGTCACCCTCGAAGGCGAGCACGTGGGTCGCGATCCGGTCGAGGAACCAGCGATCGTGGCTGATGACGACGGCGCAGCCCGGAAAGCTCAGGAGACCGTCCTCGAGCGCGCGCAGTGTGTCGACGTCGAGGTCGTTCGTCGGTTCGTCCAAGAGCAGCACGTTGCCCCCGCTGCGCAACACCTTGGCGAGCTGCACACGGTTGCGCTCGCCCCCGGAGATCTCACCCACCTTCTTCTGCTGGTCGCTGCCCTTGAAGCCGAAGCTCGCGACGTAGGCGCGGGCGTGGATCTCGCGGTTGCCGACGACCATCTGCTCCTGACCCTCGCTGATCTCGTCGAAGACCGTCGCGTCGGGATCCAGGTTGTCACGTGACTGATCGACGTAGGCGAAGGCGACCGTGCTGCCGACCTCGAAGCTCCCCGCGTCGGGCCTCTCTTGACCGAGCATCATCCGGAACAGCGTCGTCTTGCCGGCGCCGTTGGCGCCGATGACCCCGACGATGCCACCCGGCGGCAGGAGGAACGTCAGGTCCTCGATCAAGAGACGGTCGTCGAATCCCTTGTACACGTCGAGCGCGTTGACGACGACGTCGCCCAACCGTGGGCCCGGGGGGATCGCGATCTCGAGCCGCTCGGCCCGTCGTTCGCTCGACTCGGACTCGGCGACCAGTTCATTGAAGGCGCTGAGGCGGGCCTTCCCCTTGCTCTGTCGAGCCCGCGGCGACATGCGAATCCACTCCAACTCGCGTTCGAGCGCCGCTTGGCGGACCTTGTCGGATTTCTCCTCCTGGGCGAGTCGGGCCTGTTTTTGTTCGAGCCACGACGAATAGTTGCCCTCCCACGGGATGCCGTGACCCCGGTCGAGCTCCAAGATCCACGACGCGGCGTTGTCCAAGAAGTACCGGTCGTGCGTGATCGCGACGACGGTGCCGGCGTAGTCCTGCAACGTCCGTTCGAGCCACGCGACCGATTCGGCGTCCAGGTGGTTCGTCGGTTCGTCGAGCAACAAGAGGTCGGGCTTCGAGAGCAGCACTCGACACAGCGCCACGCGACGGCGCTCACCACCGGACAGGACGCTCACGTCCGCGTCGGGCGGGGGTAGGCGCAGCGCGTCCATGGCGATCTCGAGGGTGCGTTCGAGGTCCCAGGCGTTGGCCGCGTCGATCTTGGTTTGGAGGTCGGACTGTTCGGCGAGCAACGCCTCGAAGTCGGCGTCGGGATCGGCGAACGCGGCGCAGACCTCGTTGAAGCGGATCAAGAGGTCGCGCTGCTCGCCGATGCCGTCGGCCACGTTGCCGACCACGTCCTTCGTCGGATCCAAGTGCGGCTCCTGGGAGAGGTAGCCGACGCTGAAGCCCGGGGTCAGCCGGGCCTCGCCGCTGAAGCCGTCGTCGAGGCCGGCCATGATGCGCAGCAGTGACGATTTGCCTGATCCGTTGGCCCCGATGACACCAATCTTCGCCCCGGGATAGAAGGAGAGATTGATCCCGCGAAGGACCTCGCGGTCCGGCGGATAGAACCGGCGGAGGTCTCGCATGGTGAAGATGAACTGAGCAACCATGACATCAAGTGTGACCGATTGCGACCACGTCGCGACAATCCGACGGCACGACGAATTACAGGTCACTATTACAATCAAAAAAATGTCCGACACCACCACCGACGTCGAGTCGACGAATCGGCACGCGCCCGACTGGTTGATCCTCTGCATCGCCTGCATCGCTCAGTTCATGGTCGTCCTGGACGTCTCGATCGTGAACGTGGCGCTGCCGCGCATGGGCCACGACCTCCACTTCACCCAGAGCAGCGCGCAATGGGTCGTGAACGCCTACGTGCTCACGTTCGCGGGCTTCTTGTTGTTGGGTGGCCGGGCCTGTGACTTCTTCGGTCGTCGTCGCGTCTACATCACCGGCATCATCCTCTTCACGCTCGCCAGTATCGGCGCCGGCGTCGCCCAGACCGGCGCGCAGATGATCACCATCCGCGCGATCCAGGGCGTCGGCGGCGCGATCCTCTCACCGGCCACCCTCACCATCATCGTCACCACCTTCGCCGGTCCGCGCCTGCCCAAGGCCATCGGCGCCTGGAGTGCGGTCGCCGGCGCGGGCGGCGCGGTCGGTGGTCTGCTCGGTGGGATCTTGACCGGGTGGGCGTCGTGGCGCTGGGTCTTCTTCATCAACGTGCCCTTCGGCATCATCGCCGGCACCGTCGCCGCGATGTACCTGCGCGAGATGCGCAACCGCGGCGCCACGACGAAGCTTGACGTCACCGGCTCGGTGCTCGTGACCGGCGGACTCGCCGCGGCGATCTACGCGGTCGTCAACACGACCACTCACAGTTGGACGTCGTCCACGACGCTCCTCTGGCTGCTACTGGGTCTCGCCCTTCTGACGGCGTTCGTGGTCTGGGAGGCGAAGGTGGCGTCGCATCCCCTCGTGCCGTTCACGATCTTCAAGTCCCGGCCGCTCACGACGGCGAACCTGATGATGTTCCTCATCGGTGGTGCGTTCTTCGCGATGTGGTACTTCTTGACCTACTATTTCCAGTTCGTCCTCGGCTACGGTCCGGTGAAGGCCGGCTTCGCCTTCTTCCCGATGGCGCTCGCCATCATCATCGGCGCCCAACTCTCGTCGCGCCTCCTCTCGAAGACGGGCGTGCGGCCGCTGCTCCAGATCGGCGCCGTGCTGGCGACGCTCGGCTTCCTGTGGATCTCGCTGATCAAACCGGCCGATTCGTACGCCGGTCACATACTGTTCCCGTCGTTCGTCTGCGCCTTCGCGATGGGGATGCTCTTCGCGCCGCTCGCGACGGCGGCCACTTCGGGCGTGGACCGCGCGGACGCCGGTCTGGCGTCGGGCATCCTCAACACCGCCCGACAGGTCGGCGGTTCGCTGTCGCTCGCGATCCTCGCGACCATCGCCACGGACGTGACGCACCGTGCACTCACCACGTCCAGCGTGGCGTCGGCCTACACCTCCGGCTACGACCGCGTGTTCCAGATCTCGGCCGTCGTGACGGTCGTCGCGCTGTTCGTGTCCTTCGCGCTGCCACGCGGTACCGGTCGCGTTGCCACGGCGTCGCGCGCCGCCGCCGACGCCGCGCCGTCCATACCGCTGGAACCGGCCTGAGTCGCAGGGGCCGCGCTCGTCGCGACTACTCGCGACTGAAGGGAATACCGTCCGCGGCGGGAGGACGAATCCGACCGACGAGACCAGCGACCGCCGCGATCGTGATGATGTAGGGCAGCATGCTGATGAACTGCTGCGGGATGACCAACTGGCTCAGGTAGATGTTGAGGTTCGCGCTGAGCGCGATCGTGAAGCCGAAGAGCAACGAGGCCATGAGTGCCCCGTACGGTCGCCAGCGGCCGAAGATCATGATGGCGAGCGCGATGTAGCCGTAGCCGTTCGTCATGCCGAACGTGAAGTTCGTACCGGGACCGATCGTGAACGCCGCGCCACCGAGTCCCGCGACGAAACCGCCGAGGATGACGGCGGCGTAGCGCATCCGCGTGACGCTGACCCCCACGGTCTCGGCGGCGATGGGCTTCTCCCCGACCGAGCGCACGCGCAGACCCCAACGCGTGCGAAAGAGCGCGATGTTGACGAGCACGACCCCGAGGATCGCGACGTACACGAGGACGTTCTGGTCGAAGAGGATCGGACCGACGATCGGGATGTGCGAAAAGAAGGGGATGGCCCACACCGGTAGCGGGTAGGCGCCGTTGAGGTTCTGATGCGTGTCGAGCACCTGGAACATGATGAATTGGGTCACGGCCGTGCAAAAGGCGACGATCACGATGCCGACGATGATCTGGTTCGCCTGGTAGCGCAGGGACATCACCGCCAGAACCCAGCCCAAGAGAGCACCGAGGAGCCCCGCGATGAGCACGCCGAGCAGCTTCGAGATCCCCGAGCCGTTCATGGCGCTCACGATCATGACCGATGAGATGGCCCCGGTCATGAACTGGCCCTCTATCGCGATGTTGACGACGCCAGAGCGCTCGCACAACGTTCCCGACAACGACCCGAAGATCAAGAACGTGGCCGCCCCCACGGCCGCCGCGAGGATACCGGTGAGCTGAAGATGGAGGCCTGACACGTTGGACCCGCGCGCGACCCAGACCAAGAATCCGAGCATGAAGACCATCAAGCCGGCGTAGAGGAGCGGTGAAGCACTGCGATCGAACCGACGCCAACCGAGGAGCACGCCCGCCACGATGCTGAGGAGCCCGACGACGTAGCCGGTCGTGGAGACCGGGATCGTCAACGTCCGAAGTGACCCGTCGCTGTTGACGCCGGCCCATAGGACGACCGGCCACACGATGAGGTAGCCCCCGACGATGATGAGGAGGTTGCGCACGCCCTTCGTGAACTTGACACGCTCCGGTATGAGCGCTCGGGCCCTTCGTGCGAAGACGGGCGCGAGTACCACCAGCCCGACGAGCAGCACGACGACGCGCAGTGCACTGGCGATCGACGGCATAACCGTCGAACTGTTGTAGCCGAGTTCGATCGTCGTCTTGAGCGCCGACTTGGCGCCCCCGAACCAGAGGACCTCGAGCACACCGATCAAGACGAGGGTGATGCCGTAGCCGAGCGCGCGCTCGCGCGTGATGCGACGAAGGTTCTCGAGGGTGACGATCTCCGGGTTGACGACCTCGGAGTTGACCGGCTTGGGAATGACGCTCATTTCGTCCAACCTCCCGATGATCCAGACGAGCGGAACCGCCCGTTGTCGGTGAGCCGGAAGATCTCGACGATCAGCGCGGGCGTCGCGACACAGAAGACGACGACCGCCTGGATGACTTGCGCGAGCGAGTACTGAATGTTCGTCGGCGTGAAGGCCTGCATTGCCTCCCCACCGGCGTACATCGCGCCGAAGAAGATCGCGCCAAAGAAGACACCCCACGGCCGATTGCGGCCGAGCAGGGCCACGGTGATCGCGTCGAATCCGTACGACCCGCCGAAGTTCGGCGTGAGGAAGTGGTCGACGCCCGAGAGTTCCAGCATTCCCGCCAGGCCGCAGAGCGCGCCGGCGAGGCAGAGCGTGATGATCGTCGTCCGCTTGGCGTTGATGCCCGCCGTTCGCGCAGCCTCACCGTTTTGCCCCACCATCAACAGTTCGAATCCGGTCTTGGAGCGGTTGAAGAACCACTGGACGACGAAGACCATCGCGAGCGCGATCAGGAAGCCGAAGTTGACCAGGAGTGCGGAACTCAGGTGCGAGAAGAAATACGGAAGTTGCCCGCTCGGCGTCACCGCCTTCGAGGCACCGTCCCTCACGCCTGGCCGGGCGAAGAGGTTCGTGATGAGGAGATAACCCATGAAAAGGACCATGATGTAGTTGCTCATCATGGTGACGATCACCTCATGCGCGCCGGTGTAGGCCTTAAGGACGCCGGCGAGCGAGGCGAGCAGGGCGCCCGCGATCATGGCGCCGACCAACTCGAGGGTGACCTGGAGGAAGGGCGTCAACGCGAAACTAAAGCCGATGAGTCCGGCGATGAGTCCCCCCGCGATTACCTGACCCTGACCGCCGATGTCGAAGATGTTGCTGCGAAACCCGATGGCGAGGCCCAGGCCCGCGACGATGAGCGGCGTCGCGTCTTGGAGCGTGAGCGAGATCGGTCCCAGCGCGTTGGCCAGATTGACCTTGTCGGGGTGGTCGATCAGGAGTCGCATCGCGTGGAAGTTGAACAGCGAACCCTGGAAGATCTGCTCGTAGGCGAACCACACCGTGTTGAAGTTCTTCGAGATGGTGGCGCCGGGGTGCGAGAAGAACGTGCTCCAGGAGTGCACGAGCGCCGGCGTGGTCACGATGATCATGATCGCCCCGACGGTCAGTCCGACGAAGAGCGCGAGCAGCAACACGAGCGCCATGTTCGCGCGGCGCACGCGCACCGCGATCGCGAGCAGCCGGCTCGCGCGCGGCGCCGGCGCGACGACGTCGGTCGTCATACGAGTGCCCCCGCACTCGCGGCCGGACGCGAACCGGCCATGAGGAGCCCGAAGTCCTCGCGACTCGTGGTCGGGGGCACGATGTCCTGGATCATCCCGTCGTAGAGCACGGCGACGCGGTCGCCGAGGGCGATGACCTCGTCGAGTTCGCTGGAGATGATGACCACCGCGACACCCTCGTCTCGTATCGCGACGATCTGACGGTGCATGAATTCGATCGAACCGACGTCGAGACCGCGAGTCGGCTGCGCGCAGATGAGGACCTTGAGTTCGCGCGAGAGCTCACGCGCCATGACGACCTTCTGCTGGTTGCCTCCCGAGAGCGCGCTCAACGGTTCGGCTTCGCTCTGGGCGCGAATGTCGTACTCCGCGATGCGGCGCGTGCCGTTCTCCTCGATCGCCTTCAACTTTCGGCCCCACCACGTCTTGTACTGCGAACTACCCAACTGGTCCAGGACGAGGTTGTCCGAGATCGACAAGGAAAGCACGAGTCCGTGCCGCTGCCTGTCCTCAGGCACGTGACCGACGCCGGCGTCGAGCACGTCTCGAACGGACCGACCGACCAGCTCTTCCCCGTTCAACATCACCGAGCCGGCCGTCACGCGTCGCAGCCCGGTGAGCGCCTCGACCAGTTCGGTCTGACCGTTACCCTGCACGCCCGCGAACGCGAGTATCTCACCGGCCCGGACTTCAAATGAGATGCCCTTCACCGCAGTCAGACCCCGGTCGTCCTGGACGAAGAGGTTCGTGACGTCCAGGGTCACGTCACCGGTGTGGGCGGGCGGCTTCTCGACGACGAGGCTGACGTCGCGGCCCACCATCATCGTTGCCAGCGCGGCCTCGTTCGTCTCCGCGGGCGTCGTCGTGCCCACGACCTCGCCGAGGCGCATCACGGTGATGACGTCGGCGATTTCGAGGACCTCTTTCAGTTTGTGCGTAATGAAGATGATGGACTTTCCCTGCGACTTCAATGTGCGCATGACGACCATCAGCGCGTCGGTCTCTTGCGGGGTGAGCACGGCCGTCGGCTCATCGAGGATAAGCACCTCCGCGTTGTGGCTCAGCGCCTTCAGGATCTCGACGCGCTGCTGCGTGCCGATCGGGAGGTTTTCGATCGTGGCCGATGGATCGATGTCGAAGTTGTACTCCTGGGCGAGCGCGACGATGCGTTCGGTCGCGCTGCGGTGGTCGATGAATGGCCAGGGTTTGAGCGGTTCACTCCCGAGGATGATGTTGTCGGAGACCGTGAAGACCGGTATGAGCATGAAGTGCTGGTGCACCATGCCGATCTTGTTGGCCACGGCGTCCTTGGGGTCTCGAATCGTGACGACCTCGTCGTTGATGAGCAACTGGCCGCTGTCGGGCGTAATCATCCCGTAGAGCACGTTCATCAACGTGGACTTGCCCGCGCCGTTCTCTCCGAGCAGACCATGAATCTGTCCCGGTTCGACGATGAGGTTCACGTCCTTGTTGGCCGCAAGCGAACCGAAGTGCTTGGTGACCGCTCGGAGTTCCAGCTTCATGAATCCCAAACCTAATCCGTACGAAACGCAGCGGGGGCCGAGTCCGAAGACTCGGCCCCCGGCTAGCGGAGTATCAACGCGTCGGGACTATTTGCCGCCGACCGGGATCTTGATCATGCCATCCTCGATCCCCTTGGTGAGCGTCGCGATTTCCGCAACGGTCGCCGCGCTGTTCGCCTTGCCCATCGTGCCGTGGTCCTGGATGAAGGCGGCGCCGCCGTTCTTCAGCGTGCCGATGTAGTCACCACCCTTGAACTTGCCTTCGGCCTGTTCGAGGACCGCGGCCTTCACCGATGCGGTCACGCCCTTCGTGACGGAGTTGAGGAACAAGTTGCAGTTGGAGGGGTCGTTGACGCAACCGTCCGTGTCGACCCATTCCACGTTCGCCTTGAGCGAGTGCGCCTTGTTCCACGTCGTCACTGCCGCCGTCGTGCCGAGTCCGTCGGAGCCGGCAACCGGGAAGACGGTCGTCGCACCCTGGGACAAGAAGGCGGTCGTGTCTGTGGCCGACGTCGTTTCGTCGGTGAAGGAGCCGATGAACGTACCCTTCTGGGTCTTCTCGTTCCAACCGAGTACCGCGACCGGGGTCTTCGGCTTCATGTTCGTGTTGTAGTACTGGACACCGTCATAGAAGCCGTCCATGTAGTAGGTCACGGAACTGAACTGCTCACCACCGTAGGTTGCCACCTTGGGTGCCGCAGCGTTGTGCGCGACCGCGTACGCCGCCGCCTCATAGCCACCGAGGAACGCGTCCTGCTGCGTTTCGTAGGTCAGGCCCAGGATGTTCGACGCCGTGCCGGTGTACGGCTTGACCGCCACGCCGTCCTTGCCGGGGCTCGAGTTACTATTGTCGACCTGCGCGAAGTGATCCATGGGATTCGCGTGTGCGGCGTTCCAGGTCGCGTCGGACATCAAGAAGCCGACCGTGATGATGATGCTGCAGTGCTGGGAGACAAATGAATTGATCTCCGTCTCGTACGTGGACTCCGTACCATTGGACGGCGTCGACTGCACCTTGTCCTTGATGGACTTCGGAGCGACCGCGACCGCCTCCTTGAGGCCCAGGTAGGCCGAGGCGTTGAACGACCGGTCGTTGATGCCGCCGGTGTCAGTGACCTCGCACGCCAGCGTCTTGTGGTACATCGCCGTCGCGCCGGCTGAGCCGTTTGCGACGATTGAAAGTCCCGTCAACAGCAGACAGGCGGCACTCGCCGATAGGGCGATGCGCCCCACGCGGCTTCTTCCGATTGAAATCATTGCACTCCCCTTTTGGAATTTATGGACCTGACGTCGGTCCGAGCGTGAGCATAACAAGGAACTTCACGGCGCGTTGGTCGCGCCGAGCGATCCACCATGACCAGCGACTCGCGAACGTCCGAAGCCCTAGATCCGTGATTGGCCACGCGAACCAAGGCCCCGAACCACCGATGACGCCGCCGACATGGCGGCCTCGAGCGCCTGGCCGCACCCGCCGTCGCGGAGGCGAACCGCCAGGTACGCACCCGCCGCCGCGTCGCCGGCGCCGGTCGTATCCACGACCGCGTCGCTCATCGACGACACTTCGTAGTCGACCCCGTCACAACGCGCTCGCGCACCCGACTCGCCCTGGGTTATCACGACTTCGGCGAATTCGCGCCCTAGGCGATCCATGGCCGACGAGACGTCCGCGGCTCCGCTCAACGTCAGAGCCTCTTCTTCGTTGGCGAAGAGAAGGCGCGCGTCCCGGGCCACCTCCATGAACGCCCGCGCGGTCATGACCCGCAAGGGGGCGACCGAGCACACGTCGACGGACGTCGAACGTCCGAGATCCTTCGCGCGCCGAAGCGCGTCACGACCCACGTGCACGGTCGAAGGATCGAGCAGGGTGTAACCCGAGACGTGGAGATGGTCAAAGGGTCGGTCCATGGCCCGCAGGACGTGCGCCAGTCCCAGCGAGGAGTTCGCCGCGCGATCGGTCATCATTGCGCGCTGGCCGGCTGGGTCGACGAGCGCGACCACGACGCCGCTGGGCGCCTCGACCCGTTCCAGGTCCACGTCGACGCCGGCACCGTGAAGGGCCTCCTCAAAGAGTTGTGCGGTGAGGTCTCCACCGCACGCGCCAACGTACGTCACCTGGTGACCCGAATGGGCCAGCGCCTCGGCCATGTTCGCCGCCGCACCGCCGCGACTGAGCCGGACCCTCGATGACGTATCACTGGTCGGGGCGATCACCGTCTCCGGTTTCACGACGACGTCCAACATCACGTCGCCGACGACGACCACGTGACGAACGTTCACACCCGTTCCTTGGCGATCGCCGCGCTGATCCTTCCGGCCAGGGCCGCGTTCGCCACGACGAGTTGACGGTTCACTTCGACACTCGCGCCGGCGGTGTAGCGAGCGAACTCCGAGAGCAACACCGGGGTCACTTCTTTGCCGCTCACGCCAAGCGCCTTTGCCCTCTCGAGCGCGCTCGAAAGGGCGCGATCGTGGAGTTCGACCGAGAGCTCGCTCTTCTGGTCGATCGGGTTAGCGACGAGGAATCCGGTCGGGGCGAGTTCGCAGTGCGCGAGGAACGCCGCCGCCGCTTCGGACTCGTCGTTGAGCGACCAATCGAGGGAGAACCCGCTCTCACTCTGATAGAAGCCCGGAAACCTGTCCGTCCGGAATCCGGCGACCGGCACGCCGAGAGTATCGAGTCGCTCGAGGGTCGCGCCGATGTCCAATATCGACTTCACGCCGGAAGCGACGACGAGTACCTGATTGCGTGACAGCGCCGTGAGGTCCGCCGATTCGTCGAAACTGTCACGTACGTCGCGGTGTACACCGCCCAAGCCGCCCGTCGCCATCACTTCGATGCCGACGCGGCTCGCGATACTGATCGTCCCAGCGACCGTCGTCGCGCCGTCACCGTGCGTGGCGAGCGCGAGACCAAGGTCACGCGCCGAAAGTTTGGCCGAATGTCGTTCCGGGTCCGCCAGTCGTTCGCAGTCTGTTCGGTACTCAGGCCGACGACGACACGACCGTCGAGCACCCCGATCGTCGCCGGCACGGCTCCGCCTTCGCGCACGGCCTCCTCGCATTCCTCGGCGACCTCCAGATTGACCGGTGCGGGTAGGCCCTGCACGACGATCGTGGTCTCGAGCGCGACGACGTTGCGACCTTTTTCCAAGGTGTTCGCGACCTCGTCGCTGATCACGACCGAGGAGTTTCGAAAGTTAGTCACGCAAGGCGAAGTGTACTGTTTTGCCGTGAGTTCCTCGACGGAGATTCCCTGGGATGAGTTGCGTGAACAGGCCCGTCACGCGACGTCGACGTCCTACGCGCCGTATTCGGGCGTGACCGTGGGCGCCTGCGCCGTCACGACGGACGGACGCTTCGTGGTCGGCGCCAACGTCGAGAACGCGAGTTACGGGCTCACCCTGTGCGCCGAGTGTTCGCTGGTCTCGGACCTCGCGCGCGTCGGCGGCGGACGTCTGCGTGCGGTCTCGATCGTCGCGGGCGACGGACAGCCGATCGCGCCGTGCGGCCGCTGCCGTCAGGTGCTGTTCGAACACGGCGGCAACGACCTGGTGGTCGACGCCGGCGTCGACGTCGAGCCGACGACCCTGCGCGACTTGCTGCCCGGCGCGTTCGGCCCGGAGGACCTGGACGTTCGGAAGAGTCGGTGAACTACTTCTCCGCGGTCGACGTCATCACCACCAAGCGTGACGACGGCGTCCTCAGTGACGACGCGATCACGTGGGTCCTCGACGCCTACGCGCGCGGTGAGGTGGCCGAGGAACAGATGTCGGCGTTGTTGATGGCGATCTTCTTCAACGGACTCGGTGATCGCGAGTTGAACACGTGGACCGATCGCATGATCGCGTCCGGCGAGCGACTCGACCTCGGCGCTCTCACGCGACCGACCGTCGACAAGCACTCGACCGGTGGGGTCGGTGACAAGATCTCGCTCATCCTCGCGCCGCTCGTGGCCGCGTGTGGCGCCGCCGTCCCCCAACTCTCCGGTCGCGGTCTCGGGCACACCGGCGGCACGCTCGACAAACTCGAGTCCATTCCCGGTTGGCGCGCGTTCCTCTCCAACGACGAGATCCGCGCACAACTCGACTCGGTCGGCGCCGTGATTTGCGCCGCGGGACAAGGTCTGGCGCCGGTCGACCGCAAGCTCTATTCCCTGCGCGACGTGACGGCGACCGTGGCCTCCATCCCACTCATCTCGTCGTCGATCATGTCCAAGAAGATCGCTGAGGGGACACACGCCCTGGTGCTCGACGTGAAGGTCGGACGCGGCGCTTTCATCAAGAACCTGGAACAGGCTCGCGAACTCGCCACGACGATGGTCGGGTTTGGTCTCAGTCATGGCGTCGCCACCGTCGCGCAACTGACGTCGATGAATGCTCCGCTCGGGCGCGCGGTCGGCAACGCCCTCGAGGTGAACGAGTCGGTGGACGTTCTCCAGGGCAAGGGTCCGAGCGACGTGCGAGAGCTGACGCTCGCGCTGGCGCGGATCATGGTGGAGCTCGTCGGCATCGACGTCGATCCCGAAGCGAAGTTGGACGACGGCTCGGGCTACGAGGTCTACGAGCGCATGATCCGCGCGCAAGGTGGCGATCCGGAAGCGACCTTGCCGGTCGCGTCATGTCGCGAAGAGGTGTTAAGTGTCGAAGACGGAATCGTGCACACCATCGACGCGCTCGACGTGGGCATCGCGGCGTGGCGACTGGGCGCCGGTCGAGCGCGAAAAGAGGACCCGGTGAGCGCCGCCGCGGGCGTCGTGTGTCTGATACGTGAAGGCGACGCGATCATCAAGGGCCAGCCGATGTTCGAACTCCACGCCGACGACGAGGCGCATCTGCAGCAGGGGCGCGACGCGATCGCCAACGCCGTGGTGGTAGGTGAACGCAAGGTGAACGCCGACACGTTGCTGCTGGAACGTATCACCAACTAGTGCACAGGCCTGTTGACTAACCTCTCTTTATGGCAGTTGCTCTCACGCGTGACCTGATTCAACGAGCACCCAAAGTCCTGTTGCACGATCACCTGGACGGCGGACTTCGACCGACGACCGTCCTCGAACTCGCCCACGAGTCGAACTACACCGGACTGCCGACCAACGATCCCGACGAATTGCGCGAGTGGTTCATCGCGGACACGCCGGGCAGCGATCTCGTGCGCTACCTCGAGGGATTCGCGCACACGACGGCCGTGATGCAGACCCGCGAACACCTGGAACGCGTCGCCTTCGAAGCCGCGCTCGACCTCGCGCGCGACGGCGTCGTCTACGCCGAGATTCGATTCGCGCCCGAGCTGCATCTGGAGCGAGGGCTGACGCTGCACGAAGTCGTCGAATCGGTGCTGGAGGGATTCGCGCACGGCGTGCACGACGCCCAACTCGAGGGTCACCCGATCATCGTGCGCGCCATTCTCTCGGCGATGCGTCAAGCGAACCTGAGCGAGACGATCGCGGAGTTGGCCGTCGAGTTCCGTGACCGCGGCGTGTGCGGTTTCGACATCGCGGGACCGGAGGACGGATTCCCGCCCACGCATCATCTGCGCGCCTTCCACCTCGTGCAGCGCGAGGACTTTCACATGACGATTCACGCCGGCGAAGCGTTCGGTCTCCCGTCGATCTGGGAGGCCGTCCAATTCTGCAACGCGGAGCGACTCGGCCACGGCGTGCGGATCGCTGACGACATCATCGAGAAGGACGGCGACTACCACCTCGGTCGCCTGGCGAACTTCGTGCGTGACCGCCGCATACCGCTCGAGGTCTGCCCCACGTCGAACGTCCACACCGGCGCCGCGGCGTCCATCGCGACACATCCCATCGAGTTGTTGCGCAAGTTGCGCTTTCGCGTGACACTCAACACCGACAACCGGCTCATGAGCGGGATCTCCATGAGCAGCGAGTTCGCGACGTGCGCCGAGACGTTCGGTTGGACGCTCGCCGACATGGAGTGGCTGACCTTGAACGCCGCGAAGAGTTCGTTCTTCCAGTTCGATCAGCGTCTCGCCATGATCAACACCGTGATCAAGCCGGGCTACGCGGCGCTGCGTTCAGAGACGCAGTAGCGACTGCAGGTCGGCTCGGACCGCGTCGACGGCGGCGGCGGCGAGACGTCGCTGTTCGACGAGGGACGTCGCGTCACTCGGCGGCGACGTGATCTCGATATACGCCTTCAACTTCGGCTCGGTCCCGGACGGTCGCACGACGACGCGCCCCGACGGGCCCAGTCGTAACAGGACGCCGTCGGTCGGTCCCAGTCCTTCGTACCCGTCGACCAGGTCGAAGTGCTCACTCACCCCGAGGCCGCCGAGGCTCGTCGGCGGGTGGTCGCGAAGCGACTGCACCGCCTCGGCGATCGCGGCCAGACCGCTCGGGCCCTCGACACGTAGCGAGAGTTGGTAGATCGAGTGAACGCCGTATCGCGATTCGATCTCGTCCAAACGGTCCGTCAGGGTCTGTCCCGCCTCGCGCAGGTCATGGGCGAGTCGAGCCAGCGCGAGGGCGGCGGAGAGCCCGTCCTTGTCGGCCACCTCGGGATCGACCGCGAAGCCGAGCGCCTCTTCGTAGCCCAGTCGCAGTACCCCGTCGCCCGCCGCCCGCGCCAGCCACTTGAATCCGGTGAGCGTCATGGCGAAGGTGACGCCGGCGTCGCGCGCCATCTCACGCAACAGCGTCGAGGACACGATCGTCGTCGCCACCACGTCACGGGGATCGTTCATCGAGGGCAGCATCGAGGACGCGAGCAGCCAGCCGATCTGGTCGCCTCGCAGGACGTGCCAACCGTCATCGTCGCGCACGGCCGCGCCCAGACGGTCGGCGTCCGGATCGTTCGCGATGACGAGGTGCGAACCCACGTCGTCGGCCTGGGCCATGGCGAGGTCGAGGGCACCAGGCTCCTCCGGGTTGGGGAACGGCAGGGTCGGAAAGGCGCCATCGGGCTCGAATTGGGACGCGACCGGCGTCACCGCGGAGTAGCCGGCCCGTGCGAAGAGATCGAGCATCGTCGCGCCGCCGACGCCGTGCAGTGGCGTGTAGGTGACCTTGAGATCGCTGCCACCGACGACCGCGAATCGTTGGGTGAAGTGCGCGCGGTACTCGTCGAGGAGGTCGTGGGAGATCCA
>CAWDJY010000007.1:0-113983 GCA_963802735.1 uncultured Acidimicrobiaceae bacterium
TCCAGGGGCCGTCGTGGGGGTGGCGCTCGTCGCCGACGCTGGTCCTCTTCGGCGCCGCGGTGCTGCTGCTCAGCGGATTCGCGAACTTCGAATTGGGCCGCGAAGGTCCGCTCATGAACGTGCGGATCTTCAACAATCGGACGTACGCGGCGAGTTCCGGCGCCATGGCCACCAACTTCTTCTGTCTCTTCGGCTTCATCTTCCTCGTGACGCAGTACTTCCAACTCGTGCGCGGGTACTCCGCGCTCTCGGCCGGTGTCCATACCTTGCCCTACGCCTTCGCGGTGATGGTGGCGACGCCGCTCGGCGCCCTCGCGGCCTTGCGCCTCGGGACGCGCGCGGTCGTCACGGTGGGCCTGCTGGTGACCGCCGCGGGGCTCGTGTGGATGTCGACGATGGCCGCCGCCGCGTCCTACCTCGGACCGATCGTGGGTTCGATGATCACGTTGGCCGTGGGCTTCTCCCTCGTGAACGCGCCGTCGGTCGCCGCCACGATGGACACGCTCGAACCGGGTCAGATCGGGGCCGGCGCGGCCGGGAACGAGACGACGCGTGAACTTGGCGGCACGATGGGCGTCGCGATCATCGGCTCGGTCTTCGCCTCGCTGTTCGGTCCGGCGGTCCGCCGCGCCTTCGAGCCGTTTCGGGTCGACGGACTGAGCGCCCATCAGCTCAACGTCGCGCAGAGTTCGATGGAAGCGGCCAAGACGGCCGCGGCGCATCTCCCGGCCGCGGCGCAGTCACTGTTGGCGCCCCAGCTGACGGCGGCCTTCATGAACGGCTTCCACCGCGGATGCTTCGTGGCCGCCGCCACGGCGGTCGTGGTCGCCGCCGTCGTGTTCCATTACCTCCCGGCTCGACAGCCGTCGTCGGACGAGGAACTCATCTTCGAGCGCTGAGTCAGCGTTCAGAGCGCTGCGGGTTCTCACGTCGGGTTTTCTGGTATCAATGGAACCCAGACGCCGACCTCGGCGAGTGAACACAACAGGGAGAATTCATGCAGCGCTTTACACGATTCCGTCAGGTCCTCGTCATGGCAGGCGCCGCCTCGCTGATGCTGGCGACCAGCGTGAGTGCGGGGGCCAGCACGACGTCGGGCAAGTACAACGCCGCGGACGCGAAGCTCGTGCCGTCGGCGTACAAGGGCAAGACGTTGCAGGTCGCGACCGACGCCACGTACGCGCCGGACGAATCGATGAAGAACGGAGTCATGGTCGGTTTCGACGTCGACCTCATGTACGCCATCGCCAAGACACTCGGCGTGACCGTGAAGGAGCACAACGTCACCTTTGACAGCATCCTCCTCGGCATCGGTTCGGGCACCTACCAGATCGGCAACTCTTCGTTCACCGACGAGAAGAGCCGGGAGAAGCAAGTCAATTTCGTGGACTACTTCCAGGCCGGCGAGGGCGTCTACGCCAAGAGTTCGTCCACCGCGACGTTCACAGGTCTCAAGAGCCTCTGCGGTCACGCCGTCGCGGTGGAGTCCGGGACGACCGAACAGAGCGACGCACAGAAGACCGCGAAGGCCTGCTCCTCGTCCAAGAAACTGACCGTCCTGTCGTACCCGACGCAGACCGAAGCCGACTTGGCGGTCTCTTCGGGCACCGCGACGTTCGGCTTCCTCGACAGCCAGGTGGCCGACTACGTGGTCTCACAGTCCCACGGGGTCTTCAAGTCGGTCGGTCAGGCGATCGAAGTCGCCCCCTACGGCATCGCGACACCGAAGACGAGCACGGGCAAGCAATTGGCCGTGGCCATCCAGGCGGCGGTCAAGACCTTGATCGCCAACGGCACCTACGGCGCGATATTGAAGAAGTGGGGCGTCACCGCCGGTGCGCTCACGTCATCTCAGATCGTGCTCAATGGAGCAATCTCCTAAGCCGTAGTAAAAACTAACTTCATGGAAACGAACGGGGACGCGGCAGTACGAGTCGTCCCCGTTCGTCATGTGAGTCGGTGGGTGGGCTTCGCCTTCCTCGCGCTCTTTGTCGCGATGCTGGTCCATACGCTGCTCTCGAAGATTCCCCAATCGTGCACCCTGAGCGCGCGACGGTGGCGGTGCAGCAAGTACCACTGGCGCTTCGGCTGGAACGTGGTCTTCCACTACTTCACGAATGGCCAAGTGCTGAAGGGATTGGTCGTCACACTGGAGTTGACGGTGTTGGCCATGATCATCGGCATCGTATTGGGAATCGTCGTGGCCATCATGCGACTCTCACACAGCCGATTGCTGTCGGGCGCCGCGTGGTCCTACACCTGGGCGTTTCGCGGGACGCCGGTCTACGTCCAACTGTTGTTCTGGGGCTTCATCGGTTATCTGTTCCCGTATCTGGCGATTGGGATCCCGTTCACCCACGTCTACCTCGTGCACTTCCACGCGGAGTCGGTCTTCCTGCCCTTCAACGCCGCGGTCGTCGCCCTCGGATTGAATGAAGGCGCGTACTTCTCTGAGATCGTGCGTTCCGGACTGATCGCGGTCGACGAAGGTCAGACCGAGGCCGCGACGTCACTCGGAATGTCACGGAGCCAGACGCTGCGCAATGTCGTGTTGCCCCAGGCGATGCGGGTCATCATTCCGCCAACGGGCAACGAGGTCATCTCGATGTTGAAGACGACGTCACTGGTGGTTGCGATCGCCGTGACCGACCTCCTGGGAGCGGTCACGAACATCTATGAGCAGACCTACCAGATCATGCCCATGCTGATTCTCGCCAGCCTGTGGTACTTGATCGTGTCGACCATCCTCTCGATCGGTCAGTTCTATCTCGAGCGTTACTTTGGACGTGGCGCACTGCGCACGCCGCCGCCCACGCCGATGCAACGTTTGCGTCGCGACCTCCGGGGCATTGCGTCGAAGTACCGCACGAAGCGCGGCGTTCAGGTGGGGACGGCGTCGTGACCGAGCCGATGGTGGAGGCGATTGGCGTGCGCAAGTCGTACGCCGACGTCGAGGTACTCAAAGGCATCAACATTACGGTGGCGCGCGGCGAGGTGACGTGCTTGATCGGACCCTCCGGTTCCGGGAAGAGCACGTTCCTGCGCTGCATCAACCACCTGGAGAAACACGACGCCGGTGAACTACTCGTCGACGGAGAACTCGTGGGCTACGAACTTCGAGGCGATCGTCTCCACGAACTGAGCGATCGACGAATCTGCAATGAACGCGCGCAGATCGGAATGGTCTTTCAGCGCTTCAACCTCTTCCAGAATCTGAACGTCCTTGAGAACATCACCGTGGGTCCGGTCAAGGTCAAGGGCGTTGGCGAGGATAAGGCGACGGCGTTCGCGCGAGAGTTGCTCGAGCGCGTCGGTCTCGCTGATAAGGAGAAGAACTATCCGACCCAGTTGTCCGGCGGACAACAACAACGCGTCGCGATCGCTCGGGCCCTCGCGATGGAACCGAAGCTCATGCTCTTCGACGAACCGACGTCCGCGCTGGACCCGGAGTTGGTCGGGGACGTGCTCGACGTCATGCGGATGCTCGCGCAAAGCGGCATGACCATGATCGTCGTCACGCACGAAATGGGCTTCGCCAAGGAAGTGGCCGACACCGTCTACTTCTTGGATCAGGGAGTGATCGAGGAGTCGGGCGACCCGAAGATCGTCCTCACGTCACCGTCGTCGACGCGCCTTCAGAGTTTCCTCTCCAAAGTCCTGTGATGGACTGGACGCTCGATCCGACGAACGTCGGCACCGGCTTGCCGCTGGAGGGCGTCCGTGTGCTCGATCTCTCGCGGGTACTTGCGGGACCGCTGTGCGCGATGGTCGCCGGGGACCTCGGGGCCGACGTGATCAAAGTGGAGGCGCCGAGCGGCGACCCGGTTCGTTCGCTCGCGCCGCCACGATTCGGTGATGACGCGACGTACTACCTGGCCGTCAACCGACATCGGCGCAACGTCGTGGCCGACCTTCGCGATCCTCGCGACTTCGAACGTATCGGCGAGTTGGTCCGTCTCGCCGACGCCGTGGTCGAGAACTACCTGCCCAGTCAGTTCACGTCGCTCGGCATCGACCGGCTGCGCGCACTGAACCCCGACTGCGTGTGGGTGAGCATCACGCCCGCGACGACCGGTGGTCCGGTGGCCGACCTGCCGTCCTTCGACCTCCTGGCGCAGGCGAGGTCGGGCATCATGGGCGTCACTGGCGAGCCCGACGGCGCGCCGACGAAAGTAGGCGCGCCGATCGCGGACGTCGTCACCGGTCTGTACGGGGCGATCGGGCTGCTCGCCGGACTCGTCGCGCGTCTGCGTGGTCGCCCGGGGCGTCACTTCGAGGCACCGTTACTGGAGTCGACCATGAGCGCGCTGGTGAACCAGGCGCAGGGCTATCTGGCGACCGGCGAGAACCCGACGCGGCTCGGCAACGATCACCCGAGCATCACGCCTTACGGTCCCGTGACGACCGCCGACGGCTTCATCCTGCTCGCCGTCGGGACCGACCAACAGTTCGCGCGACTGCTCGACGTGCTCGACGACGCGGCGCTCGCCGGTCGATCCGCGTGGCGCGACAACGACGCGCGGGTGCGAGCGCGCGACGAACTCCGCGACGAGTTGGACCGGCTCTTCGTCCGGCATTCGACGGAGTATTGGCTGGGCGCCCTCCGCAGCTCCGGCGTCCCGCACGCCCCGATACTGGACGTGGCGGGCGCCTTCGACCAGGCCCAGATCCGCGAGGGCGACTTCGTCGGACCGATGTCGACCCCTGGCGGGGAGGTGGCGACGATGCGAACCCCGCTCGTGATCGATGGCGTCCGGCCGACAGTCCGACGGGGTCCGCGGCGAATCGGTGAAGACTCCGACGAGGTCTTCGACGACTAGAGCCGGGCGTCGAATTGCGGCCCATCGAAGACGTCGGTCGTCGTGAACTCCTCGACTGTGCGGCGGCGCAACTTGGTCGTTTGACGCACCGGGTGTCCGAGCGCCACGATCGACGCGACGATCTGATCGTCCGGGATGTCGAGGACCTCGCGCACGCCGGACTCGTTGCGCGTCGCAATCGTGGTCATCACCCCACCGATTCCGCGCTCGCGCGCCGCGAGCAGGATGTTCCAGACGAACGGATAGATCGACGCGCCGCCGGCGATCTGGTAGCGACCGAGGTCCCGGTCGGTCGCGGCGAGCGCGGCGAGATCGGCGCAGATCACCAGCATGACCGGCACCTCGTCGAGGGTCTCGGGGAAGCCGTCAGGCTTGGAGACCGCGATCGCGGCGCCTCGATTGGAAGCGGCGACTTCCCGGTCCTCGTCGGTGGCGAGTGGCGAGAAGGGGATGAGTCCGGCCAAGACGTGCGCGACGTAGTCGTGCCACCCGTCGAGGTAGAGATCGCGCAACGCTCGCCGACGCGACGCGTCCTTCACGACGATCACGTGCCACGCCTGACGGTTCCCGCCGGAGGGAGCGAAGCGCGCGTCATCGAGCACCGCGTAGAGGTCCTCATCCGTCACGGGGGTGTCGAGGAACGCGCGCACGGAACCGGTGGTGCGTAGCGCGTCCGTCAGATCCATGTCGTCACTCTAGGACCGGCTATTGATTCGACCCGGCGTCGCGACGCTGGAAGAGCGCGACGGCGACCACCAACGTGCCCACGACGTAGGCGAGCAGGACGAACGTGGCGCTCCAGGCACCGAAGGAGTTCGACGGCGCGAAGGGCGACTGCATCGACACGCCGAGCGTGGAGGGTTCGAACCGCATGAAGTCGTTCTGCCAGTTCTGGGGGAAGAACAACCCGATGATCGGCACGATCAAAAGCAGCGAGACGAACACGCTGATGGCGGCGGCGCTCTGTCGAAGTATGAGTCCGAGCGCGAAGGCGAAGATCGCCAGCAACGCCAGGTACAGCCCCGCGAGGATCACCGAGCGCAGCACCGTGCCGTTGGTGAGCGACGCCGTCGGCACCACGCCGAGGTAGATCCGCTGGCCGATCAAGAACGCGGCGAAGCAGACGAACTCGCCCAAGATCAGCATCGTGACGAACAGCACGATGCACTTGCCCGCGATCAAGCGGAATCGATTCGGCACGGCGGTGAGCGTCGGGCAGATCGAACCCGAGGTGTATTCGCTCGTAATAAATAGTGTGCCGATGACGCCGACGGCGAATTGGGCGAAGAGGCTGCCGCGCAGACTGGACGAAACCGGGTCGAAGGTCGCCACGCGCAGCGGGCTCAGTTGCGACCAGTGGGTGCGCACGAGCGTGGTGATGAGCACGCCCAGGCCGACCGTGAGCAATACGGTCACGGCGACGCCCATCACCGACGAACGCACCGTGCGGAACTTCAGCCACTCCGACCTGGTCGTCGCAAGCAGCGTCGACTCGCTAGCCACGGGCCGGGTCCGTCCTCTGCGCGCCGTACTCAACGGCTCCGGCCGTGAGGTCCATGAAGACCTCTTCCAACGACGCGCGCTGCGGTGTCAATTCGAAGATCGTGATCCCGGCGTCGAAGGCCAGTTGGCCGACCTCGTCCGACGTCAGGCCCGAGATCGTGAGGCCCTCGTCGTTGGCGTCTTGGACCGTGCCGTGGTTCGACGTCACGACCGACGCGAGTTTGACGTGGTCCGACGCGCGCGCCAGCACCGTGCCCTCGGCGTCCTTGGTGAGGTCGTTGACCGAGCCGGAGGTGATGAAGCGGCCCCGACCGATCACGATGATCTCGTCGGCGCTGACGGCCATCTCACTCATCAGGTGGGAGCTGACGAAGACGGTACGCCCTTCATTGGCGAGGGCGCGGAAGAAGTCGCGAATCCACTTGATCCCTTCGGGATCCAGCCCGTTGACCGGCTCGTCGAACAAGAGGACGCCGGGATCACCCAAGAGCGCCCCGGCGATGCCCAGACGTTGACTCATGCCCAACGAGTAGGTGCCCACCTTCTTGTCCGCGACCGAGCTGATACCGACGAAGTCGAGCACCTCGTCGACGCGCGCACGCTTGAGCTGGTTCGACGCGGCCAACGCGCGCAGGTGGTTGCGTGCGGTGCGTCCGGGATGCACGGCCTTGGCGTCCAACAGCGCGCCCACCTCGCGAAGGGGGTCCTTCAGTTCGGCGTAGCGCGTGCCGTTGATGGTGGCCTGGCCCTTGGTCGCTCGGTCGAGTCCCAGGATGATGCGCATCGTGGTCGACTTGCCCGAACCGTTCGGTCCGAGGAATCCGGTCACGACGCCGGGCTTCACCTCGAAGTCGAGGTCGTCGACCGCGAGCGTGTCGCTGTAACGCTTGGTCAGGTGGTCGACTTTGATCATGGGGGGCCTTCCGAAACCCTACCGAGGACACGATTCGTCTTCGGCCGATATGCCGTAAGAACGCGTTAAGAGTACGGGTCCTACAGACGTCGATTGGCCTGGCAGTACTCGCACGTGCCGGTCACGGCGACGTGGTGACGGTCCAGCATGAAACCGTAGGAACGCATGAGGTCCTTGCTCAAGGCGTCGAAGTGAACGGCGGGGATCTCGAAGGTCGCGCCGCACTCGTCACACGTGAGATGCCCGTGGACGGCGCCGGCGAGGTGGTAGACCGCGGCGTGCTGGTCGAGGTGTGCGTGGACCACGATCTGCAGCGCCTCGAACTCCTCGAGGATCCGGTACACCGTCGAGGGACTGACGTCCGGTTGTCGCGACTGCACCTCCTGGGTGATCTCTTCGACGGTGAGGTGACCGGGGGCGGCGACGAGGACTTCGGCGACGGTTCGTTTCGCGACGGTGACCCGCTTCGCGGCGCCCCGGATCGCCGAGAGGATCTCGTTCACGCCGGGAGTCGAAGAGGACATGAAAAAAACACTACGCCGGTGGCGCTCGCTACAACGTGTGGAGTCCGTCGATCACGCGCTGCGCTTCGTCGACGATGGAGCGAACGATGTCGCCCGCCGGGACGATCGAGGTGATGGCCCCGACGGCCTGTCCCGCCGGATAGCCCTCCCGGCGCGGATCGATGCCGAGCGTGTGCTCGTCGCCGCCGAGGTGGAACGTCCCGTCGTTGAAGGCCACGGCCAACTGGTCCGGGAACTTTTTCAGGAGTGTCGGGTCGGCGTCGTAGCGATCCGTCGTGTCGTTGCGAAGGACCCGCATCGTCTTGCCGCTGAACGCGCGCGAGACGACGGTGCCGTCCTCTCGCGTCTCGAGGATGCTCTCGCGGTACCCGGGGATCGCGCGCGCCTCGGGGGTCGCAATGAACCGGGTGCCCATCCAGACGCCCGCCGCGCCCAACGACAACGCGGCGGCGAGTCCGCGACCGTCGAAGATGCCACCCGCGGCCACGACGGGGATCGCCCCGTCCATGGCGTCGACGATGAGCGGCACGAGCGGCAGCGTCGCGACGGTGCCGGTGTGACCGCCCGCCTCGGTGCCCTGAGCGACGACGAGGTCGCATCCGGCGTCGAGCGCTCGCTTGGCGTGTTCGACCTTGCCGCACATCGAGACCACGAGCACGCCGTGATCGTGACAGAGGTCGATCACGTGCGCGGGCACACCGAGTCCGGCCACGAAGGTACTGGCGCCGCCCTCGATCAAGAGTTCGACGTTCTGTTTCAGGGTCTCGGGAAAGGCGGTCAACAGGTCGACGCCGAAGGGCTTGTCCGTGAGCTCCTTGGTCGCGGCGATCTCGTGCGCCAGTCGCTCGCTCGACATGGTCGAAGCGCCGAGGCATCCGTAGCCACCGGCGTTCGAGACCGCGGCGACCAGGGCACTGTAGGCCACGCCGCCCATACCGGCGAGCATCACCGGGTGCTCGACGTGCAACATCTCGGTCAGTCTCGTTTTCATTGGTCTCCTCGTGGAAGAAACTAGTCAGTGCGTTGTGCATCGGCCAAATGTCACGGCGCGCCACTAGGGTGAAACTCACCCACGAGTGGTGTTTGCCCCCGTCGTCTCTTCTGGAGTGAAAGTGTCGCATGGATTCTGAGCTGGCCGTCCCGATGCCCAAGAGGGAGTTGTACTTCGTCTTCGGCGCGCTGATGCTCGGTATGTTGCTCGCGGCGCTGGACAGCACCATCGTCGCCACGGCCCTCCCCACGATCGTCGGTGACCTGCACGGCGCGAGTCACCTGAGTTGGGTCGTCGTCGCTTATCTCCTGTCCTCAACGGTGAGCACGCCGCTCTGGGGCAAACTCGGTGACTTGCACGGTCGCAAGGTCTACTTCCAAGCGGCCATCATTCTCTTCTTGATCGGCAGCATGCTCTGTGGTGTCGCGCACACCATGCTCGAGTTGATCCTCTTTCGAGCGCTGCAGGGATTGGGCGGTGGCGGTCTCATGGTCGGCGCGCAGTCGATCATCGCCGACATCGTGCCGCCTCGCGAGCGGGGCCGCTACGCCGGCTTCTTCGGTGCGACTTTCGGTGCGGCGACGGTGATCGGCCCCTTGCTCGGTGGCTTCATCGTCGAATACTTCTCGTGGCGCTGGATCTTCTTCGTCAACGTCCCCTTCGGTATCCTGGCGTTGATCGTCACGGCGGCGGTGTTGCCGAGTGCCGGCGCTCGCGTGCAACACGTCATCGACTACGCCGGCATCATCGTGCTCACGGTCTCGGCCTCCGCCCTCATCCTCTTCACCTCGCTCGGGGGCACCTCGCTCGCGTGGCTCGGGTGGAAGTCCATCACACTGCTCGTCGTCGGAGTGGTGACCGCGGTGTTCTTCGTCATGATCGAGCGGCGGTCGAGCGAGCCGATCCTGGCCCCGCGCCTCTTCGCGAACCGCGTCTTCTCGTCGGCCTCGGCCATCGGTTTCGTGGTCGGCTTCGCGATGTTCGGCGCCTTGACCTTCCTCCCGCTCTACTTCCAGGACGTGCGCGGCGCGACGCCGACGAGTTCGGGACTGCGACTGCTACCGATGATGGCTGGGCTCCTCGTCGCGTCGATCGTCACCGGACAACTCGTGTCGAAGGGGTGGCGCTACCGTCCGTTCCCCATCCTCGGCACCGCGGTCATGACCATCGGTCTGGCACTGTTCGGGACCATCGGTGTCGCGACCTCGGAGCTGACGCTCGGCTTCTTCATGTTGATCCTCGGCACGGGTTTGGGCCTCGTGATGCAGGTGCTCATCACCGCCGTGCAGAACGCGGTGCAACACGAGGACCTCGGTGCCGCGACCGCCGGTGCGAACTTCTTCCGATCGATCGGTGGTTCGTTCGGGACCGCGGTCTTCGGCGCGCTGTACGTCAACGCCCTGCCGCACCAACTGGCGGCCGGACTTCGGGCGAACCGGTCCGTGAAGTCACTGCCGTCACCGTTGCTGTGGACACCCAAGAACCTGCGCAAGCTGCCCCTGAACGAACTTTCGGTGATACTCCACGCGGTGTCGGGTTCGATCGCGGAGATCTACCGGTACGCGGTGCCCATCGGCGTGCTCGCCGTGATCCTGTCACTGACGTTGCCGGAGGTCAAGCTTCGGGCGAGCCTGCACCCAATCGCTGACGAAATTCCCATGTCAAACGCTGACCCCCTGCTCTAAGGGTCTCGAGACACTCGTCGAACTCGACGTCGTCGCCGTAGTAGGGGTCGAAGAGATCGAGGTCGCGTCCCGGTTCGATCAGGTTGCGCAAGAGGATCACCTCGGTGACACTGTTGGACAGGCGCTTCTTCACTTCGTGAACGTGCTCACGAGTCATGCCGATCACGACGTCTTGCCGGTCCAGGTAGGCGCGGTCCGCGTACGCCGCGAGTGAGCCCGCGCCGTGGAAGCCGGCCCGGTTGAGGGCGCCGCGCGCGCGTTGGTCCATCGGCGAACCCACGTGCCAGTTGGCCGTGCCGGCGCTCGTGACGTCGACGTAACCACGGAGCGACGAATCGGCGTCGACGAAGTGTTGCAAGACGACTTCGCCCATGGGGGAGCGACAGATGTTCCCGGTGCAGATCATGGCGACTCGTAGACGCGTCTGGACCACCGAACTCCTTTGGATGGACCTCAATTTACTTGACTAAGGAGTCAATAAAGTGACGTCCCGGGGCACATGGCGAGTAACTACTATGGGTCCAGGATCCAAGGAAGGGAGACGCGATGCCACTTTCAGAGCATGAACAGCGAATCCTGGCCGAACTCGAAGAGTCGCTGTCGAAACAGGATCCACGATTCGCGAAGAACGTCCGCGAGACCAACGTCTATTCGCACGGTGGTCGACGGGTCCGATGGGGGATCGCCGGCTTCGTCGCGGGTCTCGTCATCCTCATCCTGTGCTTCTCCACCTCGGTCCTGTTGGGGCTGCTCGGGGTGGCATTGATGTTCATTTCCGCAGTTGTAATCGAGCGAAACGCTCGTCTTATGGGACGTGCATCGTGGCAGGACATCACCCGTCCGAGCCAAGGTGACGACACCCGCGCGAACTACGGTCCTCGGACCAGTTCGCTTCGCGACTGGTTGTCGCGTCAGCGCCGCACTCGAGAATGACCGACGTCGGGGTAGCGCGCAACGCGCCCCCGTGTCTGGCCCTGGATATCGGTGCGACGAAGGTCGAAGCGGCGCTCGTCGAGCGCGACGGTACGTTGCGCGCGCGAGCGCGCATCAGTGACGCCGATCACCACGACGACCTCATAACCGCGATCATCGACCTGTCGCGTCGCGTGCTCGCCGACGAATCGGTCGACGCTCGTCGGTGTCGGATGCGCGGGACCGATGAGTCGCGGGGGAGAAGAGGTCTCGCCGCTCAACATCGCGCAGTGGCGCGCGTTCCCGTTGCGACGCACGTTGCGTGAGGCGCTGGGCCTCGAGGTCTACGTCGACGGTGACGCGCGCGCGCTCGCCTTGGCCGAGGGCGCGTTCGGCGCGGCGCGCCACGATTCCTCGTACCTCTCGATGGTCGTCTCGACCGGCGTGGGCGGTGGTCTGGTGATTGACGGCGAGTTGCTCGACGGCGAGTCGGGCAACGCCGGACACATCGGTCATCTCAACGTCGTGCCGAACGGCAACCTGTGCTCGTGCGGCGCGTTCGGCTGCCTCGAGGCCGAAGCCTCGGGATGGGCGATCGAAGCGCTGACCGGGAAGAGTCCCGCCGACGCCGACGCGGCGACGCGCGTACGAACCGCCGACCTCGTCGGTCGCGCGGTCGGCTCCCTCGCGTCGGTCCTCGACTTCAGTCATTGCTACGTCGCCGGATCGGTGGCCCTCGGTTTCGGTGACGAGTTCTTCGACGTCGCGAACAAGTCGGCGCGTTCGATGGCCCGACTGCCGTACTCCGAACACCTGGAGATACGTCGATCCGAACTCGGTGCCGACGGCCCCCTGCTCGGCGCCGCCCTCGTCGCTTGGCGGCGATCATGAAGGGGCTGTCGTTCTCGGCGTTGGGTCGCCATCTGGTGCGCCATCCAGCCGACGCGCTGGTACTGGTGCGCGCTGGCTGGCGACTCCGGCGCGACGGATGGCTGCGCCAGGCTCCGTTCCTGCCGGTGCCCGACCCGAGCTATTGGCACTTTCGGTTGGTGACGGTCAACGGAGAGTCCGGCGCGCCGCTGCGCGTGGCGTCGATAGTCGACGCCGCCACCTGGGCCCTCGCCCAGCCGATCGGACGGCGCGCGTGAGTCGCGTCCTCCTCCTCAACGCCACGTTCGAGCCACTCCAACTCGTGAGCGAACGACGCGCCGTCGTCTTGATGCTGGCCGGTCGCGCGGAGCCGATCGTGACGCCTGAGTTCCCGAACGTCTGTCGCTCCGCCTCGGTCGTGGTGCAGATCCCGGCAATTGTTCGCCTCCACGACATGGTCAAGTTGCCCTCCAAGGTGCGCACGCCGCCCTTGACGCGACGTTCGCTGTTGTTGCGCGACAGCTATCGCTGCGCGTACTGCCTCGAACACGCCGACACGATCGACCACGTCGTGCCGCGCAGCCGGGGCGGTCGTCACGAGTGGACGAACGTCGTCGCGGCCTGCCGGCGTCACAACATGCAAAAGGGCGACCGGTTGCTCGAGGAGATCGGTTGGCGCATGCACTTCGAGCCGCGCGTACCCGATGGGCCGTGGTGGCGGTGGCGCCACCTGCCCGACCCCGACCCCCTGTGGGCGCCGTACCTGCCCCGGGCGTCGTGATCCAACAGGTCCGCGAGCTCTACGACTACGACGAAGTGCGCGCGGGAGTCGACGCGACCCTCACCGTGGTCCACCCGGCGCGCGCGGTGCTCGTCTTGGGCAGCACGCAGACGACCGACCTCCTCGACGCGGCGGCGCTGGGCGAGCTGGCGTTACGCCGTCGACGCGGCGGCGGCGGACTCGTGCTACTGCATCCTGACGACGTCTGGGTCGATTGGTGGATCCCGGCGAGCGACGAACGCTGGCGGGCCGACGTGCACGAGAGTTCCCGAATGGTCGGTCAGTGGTGGGCTGAGGTACTTCGCGACGTGGTGAGCGGAGCGGTCACCGTGCACGACGGAGCGCTCGAAGGCGATCCAGCCTTTCGACTGGTCTGCTTCGCGGGCCGCGGACCAGGTGAGGTGTTCGTCGACGGCCGAAAGGCCGTCGGTGTCACGCAGTGGCGGGTCCGCGAGGGGATATTTGTATCGACCGTGCTGCCCGCGCACGACTCGAACGAGGTCCTGCGCTACCTCCGCGAGGCGCCCGAAGGATTGAACCACGCGCTCGACCACCACGTCCTCTCGTCGCTCGGCGTCGTCGATCCCACGACCCTGGTCGAAGGACTTCGTCGCGCGAGCGGTTCCTGGCAGTGCCGCGCGACGTCACCGTACGTCTAGGACCTCACCGCACCGCTGACCCGGCCTCGCGAGCCCGCACGACCCCTTGCGCCCGGACACCGAAAATTGGCTCCAATTTGTTTTGATTTGCATTCGAGTGGGGTTAGGTGGTGTAATGTGTCACGAAATGGGGGAAAGTGGTGAACCCATGGGAGGAACGTCGATGCTCGGTTTCGTTGGCCAGTACCAGCACTCGCTGGACGCCAAGGGTCGACTCATCCTGCCCGCCAAGTTCCGACCTGAGTTCGAACGGGGTGGCCACCTCAGCCCCAACACCGAAGGGTGCATCGCGCTGTGGACGCCGGGGGAGTTCGCGCGTCAGAGCGACGAGCGCCTGGAGCAGAGTCGGGCTGGCGGTTCCCTCGAGCGCAAGCAGGTTCGGTACTGGGCCGCGAACTCCTCGGACGTCGAGTTCGACAAGCAGGGACGATTCGCCTTGCCGCCGGCGATTCGGGAGTACGGGCAATTGAGTGGCGACGTATTGATCGTGGGCTCGCTCGATCACATCGAACTCTGGAATCCCACGATCTACGCCGAGAAGGTGAACTCGGCCGAAGAGCTTTTTAAGCAGGGCAGTGACTAATGAACGGAGTGCAACAGAAGTATCGGCCGCGGACCATGCGCAGCCTGGCAATCGTCAAGACGGGTAGAGAATCCTCCTCCGCCTGCTCGCCCGTCTTGACGATTGAAAGGCTGCAGATGGCCCAGGACATATTTCACGTACCAGTGCTCGAGAGTGAGATCGTCGAGCTCTTCGCCAGTCAACCGGCTGGCGTGGTGGTCGACGCCACCCTGGGTGGCGCGGGCCACGCCGTCGCCCTGTTGAAGAGCGCACCCCAACTTCGAATCCTTGGCATCGACCGAGACCCCGATGCCCGAGCCGCGTCCGAGGAGCGACTCGCCGAGTTCGAGGGTCGCGTCCGCATCGTGGACGCGACCTTCGGCCAATTGCGCGACGCGTTGGTGCGCAACGCCGACTTCATCGGTGACCAGACGATCGTGGGCGTCTTGATGGACCTCGGTGTCTCGTCGCACCAGTTGGACGACGCCCGTCGAGGATTCTCGTTTCGCGCCGACGCCCCGCTCGACATGCGGATGGATCCGACGCGCGGTGAAACCGCCGCCCAATTCCTCGGTCACCTCGACCAGCACCAGTTCGTGCGACTCCTTCGCGAGAACGGTGAGAGTCGGTTCGCGGGCGCCATCGCCAAGTCCGTCCTCGAACGTCAGCCCCAAACGACCAACGAGCTCACCGAAGCGGTCGAACGGGCCGTCCCGATGGCGGCGCGCCGCCGGGGCCACGTGGCGACGCGTGTCTTCCAAGCCCTGCGCGTGGCGGTCAACGGCGAGGAGGCGCAACTTTCGGACGGACTCGACGCCGCGCTCGACGTCGTGGCCGCCGGTGGTCTCGTGGCGGTCATCTCGTATCACTCGGGCGAGGACCGTGTCGTGAAGTCCGTCTTCCACGAAGCCGCGACCGGGGGATGTCACTGCCCACCCGAACTCGGCTGCGTGTGTGGCGCCGTACCTCGCGTCACCGTCTTCAAGGCCAGTGCCCGTCTCGCGAGCCCGGGCGAGATCGAACGTAATCCGCGCGCGCGTTCCGCTCGCCTTCGGGTGGCTCGGAGGCTCCCGTGAGTGTCATCACCTTCCCTCGGCGCGTCGAGCCCACTCGTCCGCGTCCCGGCACTCGTCCCCGGACGCGACCCGAGACGCGACCCGACGTCCAACGTCGCCCGACGCACGTCGCGGTCGCCCCGCGTCGTCGCGCCGTCACGAGGACGTGGCGGGGCGCGTCGTCGCTTCGAAAGTCGTGCGTCGTCGTGATCGTCGCGCTCGCGCTGTCGATGGCCGGGAGCATGGTGGTCGCCAATCGCCAGGTGCAGCTGCACTCCCTGCAGAGCGAACTCCTGCAGGCGCAATCGACGTACGCCGAACAAGTCGGATCGAACACCAACCTCGCCGCACCCAGTCTCGTGGCGACCAAGGCCGGCGCGCTGCACTTGGTCTACCCCGTCTCGGTGACACAAGTCCCGTCCACGTCGCTTGATGAGCCTTTGCGGCTACCGAAGTTCTTGGGTTATGCACCGGCTACATCAAGGACGATTCGGTGAGCACGCACTATTCGCCGACCCACACCCGCACCCAGGTCCTGCACCACCCGGCGCGACGTCGCGCCAGTGGTCCGCGTCGCCTCGTCATGTTGCGATCGCTGCTGGCTTTGGCGTTCGTCGCCCTTGGGGTGCGCCTCTTTTTCATCCAGGTCGTCGATCACCCGCACTACGCCAAGCTCTCCGTAGCCCAGGTGCGGGTGAACCTCACCACGACCGCACTGCGCGCGGGCATCTACGACCGCAACGGTCAGATCCTCGCGGTGTCGCGACCGACGTCACTGGTGATCGCCGACGACATGCAGATCAAGCACCCTCTTCGTGAGGCGCAGGCCATGTCGCCGATCATCCAGATGCCGGTGCGTCAGCTCGTCACGCTGTTGTCGAACTCGAAGGACGGTCACGTCATCTTGAACGACAAGCTCAACTTGAACGCGGGACGCAAGCTCGCCGCCCTCGAGTTCCCGGGCGTCGTCGTGCAGAACTCGTCGGTGCGCAGCTACCCGAACGGTCCGCTCGCGACGTCGGTACTGGGCGGCACGAACGCCGCCGGCGCCGGTTCGGCCGGACTCGAGTACCAGTACCAGAAGCTCCTCGCCGGTAGTACCGGCGTCACGCGAGAGTTCGTGTCGTCCTCCGGCGTGAGTCTGCCGAGTTCGTTCAGCACCGTGATCCGAAAGGCGCAACCAGGTGTCGGACTCGAACTGACACTGGACACGTCGCTGCAGTTCGTGGCCGAGCGCGACCTCGCCCGTCAGCTCGCCGCCACGGACGCGGTCTCGGGCGTCGCGCTCGTGATGGACGTGAAGACCGGCGAGATCCTCGCCGACGCGTCGCTCGCCAACACCAAGTCACACCCCGGCGTACTCGGGAACGATCCGGTGTGGGGACAGAGCGTCGGGGTGCCGGGCATCGAACAGACCGTGAACAACCTCGCCTTCTCCCAGACCTACGAGCCGGGATCGGTCTTCAAGGTGGTCACCTTTTCCGCGGCGTTGCAGGACGGGCTGATCACGCCTTCGAGCGTGATCACCGTGCCGCCCTCGGTCGTGGTCGGCGGCCGCTACTTCCACGACGCCGAACAGCACCCGCTCGAACACCTCACGGCGACCCAGGTCCTGGCCCTGTCGTCCAACATCGGGACCTATGAGATCGGCCAGCGCGTGGGTGAGAACGGCCTGTTGGCGCAGGTGACGCGATTGGGCTTCGGCGAGCCCACCGACGTCGCGATCCCGGACCAGTCGTCGGGTCTCCTCGTGAACACGGCGGATTGGTACGCCAGCGACCAGGTGGCGCTGCCGATTGGCCAGGTCGACGCCGTGCCACCGATCCAGATCCTCGACGCCTACAACGCCATCGCCAACGGTGGCGTCTTCGTGGAGCCGAAGCTCGTGCGCGGGTACGTGTACGCCAACGGCGCGGTGAAGGCCACACCCGCCAGCGCGAAGCGCGTCGCGCTCAGTCCCGGCGTGTCGGCCACCATGGTGAAGATGCTCGAACAGGTCGTGCTCTCGGGTACCGGCACCAACGCGATCATCCCCGGCTATAGCGTCGCCGGCAAGACGGGCACCGCGACGATGCCCTACCCGGGCAAGGACAAACTCCTGGTCGGCGATTACAACGCCAGTTTCGTGGGATTCGCCCCCGCGAACGACCCGGTACTGTCGATGATCGTGGTGGTGGAGCGTCCCGAAACGACGATTTTCGGAGGCGCGGTCGCGGCGCCGATCTTCCAAGAGGTCATGTCCTACGCGCTGCACCACTACAACATCCCGTCGAACGGGACCTACCAGAAGCCGCTCAAGGGCTCCAACGCCTCGATCGCCTCGGACGTGACCTGATGCAGTTGGGCGACATCCTGGACGACTTCACGCTCGACGTGGCGACCGGTGGCCTCGAGATCACCCACGTCGACATCGACTCTCGCGACTGCGTGCCCGGTTCGCTCTTCTTCGCCATGCCCGGCACGTCGACCAACGGCGCGAAGTTCGCCAACGACGCCGTGGGGCGCGGCGCGCTCTGCGTCGTCGCGAGCGCCCCGGTGAACGTCGCCGCGCCGGTCGTCGTCGTGCCCTCGACGCAACTGGGCGCGCTCTGTGCGCACGCCAGCGCCGCCGTCGTCGGCCACCCCGAGACCAAGACGCGTCTCGTCGCGGTCACCGGCACCAACGGCAAGACCAGCGTGACGACGATCGTCGCCGACCTGGCGCGCGCGCTCGACTGGAACGGGGCCAATATCGGCACGTTGACCAATGAGCGCACCACGCCAGCCTCGCCGGAGCTGTTCCGGACCCTGGCGTCGCTGGTCGAGGGCTTCGACCCGAACGTCGCGCATTCGGTGGTGGCGATGGAAGTCTCGAGTCACGCGATGAGTCAGCACCGCGTCGACGGGTTGGAGTTCACCGTCGCGGCCTTCACGAACCTCAGCCACGAACACCTCGACTACCACGGGTCGATGGAGGAGTACTTCGTCGTCAAGTCGCGTCTCTTCACCGCGGAGCACGCGCAGCGCGCCGTCATCTGGGACGACGATCCGTACGGCGAGCGTTTGGCGACGACGACGACGTTGCCGGTGACGCGTGTCGCGCGACGCGACGCGACCGACGTCGAGACGTCGCTGCGGGGCACGACCTTCTTTTGGCGGGGGCATCTGGTGAACTCCGCGCTCGTCGGCGACTACAACGTCGACAACTCATTGATCGCGATGACCATCATGAGTGTGCTCGGTGCCGATGACGCCGAGATCGCGGCGGCGATGGGCGAGGTCACGTCCATCCTGGGGCGATTCGACGTGGTGCGCGGCACCGACGTCACGGTGATCGTGGACTACGCGCATACTCCGGAGGGACTGCGTCGACTCTTGGCGGACGTACGCGCGATGACGCCCGAGGGTCGGATCATCACGGTCTTCGGATGCGGCGGTGACCGCGACCGCGCCAAGCGACCGGAGATGGGCCTCGTCGCGTCGACCATGTCGGACCTGACGATCGTGACGTCGGACAACCCGCGTTCGGAGTCACCCGATTCGATCATGGACGCCATCGTGTCGGGCGTCGCGAGCGGCGCGAACGTCGTGCGCGAGGTCGACCGGCGACGCGCGATCTCGAACGCCCTCGATGAAGCGGGGCCCGGTGACGTGGTCGTCGTCGCCGGCAAGGGACACGAGACGACGCAGGTCATCGGCGACGTCGTCGTGCCGTTCGACGATCGCGTCGTCGCGCGCGAGTTGCTGCGATGAGGCCCTCGTGCTGAGCCTGATGGAATCCGGCGGCGTGGCCTTCCTCTTCTCGCTGTTCGTCACGCCGCTTTGGATCCGATTCCTCACCCGTCGCTCGTTCGGCCAGAAGATCCACGAGGACCTGCCGTCGACCCACCTAGTGAAGGCCGGCACGCCGACCATGGGCGGCGTACTCATCGTCTTCTCGGCGGTCTTGGGCTACTTGATGGGACACGTGGGAACCTCGATCGTCTTCACGCGCAGCGGCATCCTCGTGATCGCCGTCATCGTCGCGTCGGGTCTCCTCGGCTTCATCGACGACTACATCGGTATCCGCAACGCACGCAACCTCGGGCTCAACAAGCGAGGGAAGTTCGTCGGTCAGCTGCTCATCGCTGCGGTCTTCGCGGTCCTGTCGATCGACTGGGTGCACACGTCCACCAACCTGTCGTTCACCCGGTTCTCGCTGCCCGGTTGGAATCTGACGTCGGTCGGCTGGATCCTGCTCGCGCTGCTCGTGATCATCGCGAGCTCGAACGCGGTGAACCTGACCGACGGCCTCGACGGCCTCGCGGCGGGATCGGGGACGTTCTGCTTCGGCGTGCTGGCGATCATCGGGTACTGGCAGTTCCGCCATTTCTCGATCTACCATCTGCACGCCGCGCTCGACCTCGGCCTCGTCGCCGTCGGCCTCGTCGGCGCCTGTCTCGGCTTCCTGTGGTGGAACGCGGCGCCCGCGCGCATCATCATGGGTGACACCGGATCGCTCGCGATCGGCACCGGCCTCGGCGCGCTCTGTCTCCTGATGAACCTGGACCTCTTGTTGCCGGTGATCGGCGGGCTCTTCGTCGCCGAGACGGCGTCGGTGATCATCCAGGTGATCAGTTTCCGTCTCTTCGGTCGCCGGGTCTTTCGCCTCGCGCCCTTCCACCACCACTTCGAAATGCTGGATTGGCCCGAGTTCACCATCATCGTTCGACTGTGGATCCTCGCGGGACTGCTCGCGATGTTCGGTCTCGGTATCTTCTACGGCGACTTCTTGAAGATCGCCAAGGTGGTGTGACGATGGCGATTCGACAACGGGACCTGCGAACCGACACGCGCCGTACGCGCGTCGAGCCGACGCCGCGAGCGAAGGAACGCGGACTGTTCCAACCGATGCCACGCGGCGTGGCGAGTGGTCGCGTGTTGCTGCTCGTCACGACGTTGCTCGTCACGTTCGGCACGATCGCGGTGGCGTCGGCGAGCGAGGGGCAGGCGTCGGCCAACGGCGGTTCGGCGTGGTCGATCATGATCCACGAC
The DNA here is from genome assembly GCA_963802735.1 of uncultured Acidimicrobiaceae bacterium. GTDB lineage: Bacteria > Actinomycetota > Acidimicrobiia > Acidimicrobiales > RAAP-2 > RAAP-2. The sequence continues at coordinate 20,289 of CAWDJY010000007.1, forward strand.
CTCGTCTACCTCGGATTCGGCGTCTTCGCCCTCTACCTCGCGTCGCGCGTGCGACTGGACCGTCTCGTGCGCGCCGCGCCGGCGCTCATCGTCGTCGGTCTCGGACTCCTCGTCGCGGTGCGGGCCATCGGCGTGACCAGCAACGGCGGCACACGGTGGCTGAACCTCCACGTCATCTACCTCCAACCGTCGGAACTCTTCAAGCTGTTCACGGTGCTCTTCATCGCGTGGCTGGTGCAGCACTACCACGACGAGCTCGGTCACTGGCGACAGCTGGCGGTGTGGACGCTGCCCGTGACCCTCGGGTGTGGGCTGATCGTCATCGAGCCGGACATCGGCACGTCGTCGGTGGTGGCGGTGATCGCGGTCGCCATGCTCGCCGTCGGTGGCCTGTCGAGGAAGATGTTGGCGCGGATCGCGATCCTGGGCGTCACCGTCTTCGGGGCCTACGCGGTGGCCAAGCCGTACTCGGCCGGACGGTTGCTGTCGTTCCTGCACCCGAACACCCATCTCATGGGGAGCGGCTACCAGCTGTTGCAGAGTCGCATCGGCTTGGGCGCGGGCGGTGTCGGGGGCCTCGGCCTCGGCCACAGCCGCGAGAAGTGGGGGCTGCTGCCGAATCCGCACACCGACTTCATCTTCACGATCATTGGTGAAGAGCTCGGCCTCATCGGCACGTTGTTCGTGATCGCGCTCTTCGTCGCCTTCTTGTTCGCGGCGGTGCGCATCGCCCAGCAGTGCACGAACTCGGTCTACCGACTGGTCGCGGTCGGCATCACCACGTGGATCGCCGTCGAAGCGCTGATCAACATCGCCTCGGTCGTGGGCTGGTGGGCCGTGACCGGCATCCCGTTGCCGTTCTTCTCCTACGGCGGCACGGCGCTGATCACCGAGCTGGCCGCGGTCGGACTCCTCTACAACATCGCCCACGATGGCAGTCACAGTGGCGACGTGACGATACGCGAACACCGCATCACGAACTTCCGCGAGACCCTCGAACGAAGGACCGCCCCGCGCCCGGCGGCGCGATCGCGCTCGGCGAACGATCCACGCCGGAACCGCTAATGCCCGGTCCCATCGTCATCACCGGGGGTGGGACCGGAGGACACGTCTTCCCGATGGCGGCCGTCGCTGAACAGCTGCGCGCCCTCGGCGTCGAGGCGAGCGACCTGCGATTCGTCGGTAGTCGGCGTGGTCAAGAGGCGGCGTTGCTGGCCGGCGTCGAGGTCTCGCTCACGTTGCTGCCCGGACGTGGCGTGCGTCGCGCGTGGGGCCCGGCGGCGCTCGTCCAGAACGTCGGCGCGCTCGCGGCGTTGGGCGCGGCACTGGTCGTCGCCGTCGCCAAGGTGCGACGGTGGCGCCCGTCGGTCGTGGTGTCACTCGGCGGCTACGCCTCCTTCGCGACGTCCTTCGCGGCGCTCGTGTGGCGTCGCCCCCTGGTACTCGTCGAACTAGACGCCGAACCCGGCGCGGCCCAACGCCTCTTCACCCGGTACGCGCGCGCCCGGTGTTGCGCCTTCCCGACGAGTGACCCCAAGGCCGTCGTGACCGGCACCCCGCTACGCGAAGCCGTCGTCGCGGTCGATCGTTCGCCCGCGGCCAAGGCGGCGGCGCGCGCGCGAACGGTACCGCCGGTCGACGACGGGCGGACCGTCGTCGTCGTGATGACCGGGTCCCTCGGTTCGACGAGGGTCAATCAGGCGGTCACCGATCTGGCGCGACGGTGGTCGAACCGACGTGATCGAACGATCGTGCACGTGAGCGGACGACGCGACGTCGAAGCGGTTCGCGCCGACGCCCCGGTCCTCGACGGACTGGACTATCGGATCCTCGAGTTCGGCGACATGGCCGAACTGTGGGCACTGTGCGACGTCGCCATCTGTCGGGCCGGCGCGTCGACCGTCGCCGAACTCACGACGTTGAAGATCCCCTCGGTCCTCGTGCCGTTGCCGCGTGCGCCCGGTGATCACCAGATGAAGAACGCGCTCGTGGTCGTGGAGGCCGGGGGCGCCCGACTGGTGCTCGACGCCGAATGTTCGGGCGCGCGGCTCGACCACGTCCTGGACACCATCACCACGCCCGAGGTCCTCGCGACGATGGGTGAGGCGGCCGGCACCCTGGGCCGTCGCGACGCGGCGGCGTCGATCGCGCGCGTCGTCGCGCGGGTGGGGGGCTGGTCGTGAACCTCTTCGCGCCGGGCACCCGGGTGCACGTCGTCGGCGTCGGCGGTGCCGGCATGAGCGGACTCGCGCGACTCCTGGTCGGCGCCGGCGCCGTCGTGAGCGGCAGCGACCTCACCGACGCCGGCGTGCTCGAGGAACTGCGCGCGCTCGGGGTCACGGTCGAGGTCGGACACCACGCGTCGAACGCGGCCGACGCGCGGGTCGTGCTGTGGTCGCCGGCCGTCGCGGACGACAACGTCGAGTTGGTCGCGGCGCGCGCGGCGGGAGCGACGCTCGTGTCACGGGCCCAGGCGCTCGCGGAACTCGCCGGCACTCGTGCGGTCATCGGACTGACCGGCACGCACGGCAAGACCACCGCCACGTCGATGATGGTGCACGTGATGGCCGCGGCCGGTCGCGACGCCGGTCGACTGCTCGGCGCCGACGTGCGCGGCGTGGGTGCCAACGGGCACTGGGGGAGTGGCGACGTCATCGTAGAGGTCGACGAGAGCTACGGGACTTTCGCGCTCGTCGCGCCACACGCCCTCGGACTCTTGAACGTCGAAGCCGACCACCTCGATCACTACGGCACGTTGGCGGCCCTCGAGAGCGCCTTCGCCGAACTGATCGAACGCACGAGTGGACCGGTCGTCCTCTGGAGTGACGACGCGGGGTGTCAGCGCGTCGCGCGCATCGCGGCGCGCGACGTCGTGCGCGTCGGCACCGGCGAGAGTGCGTGGCGCGTGCGTGACGTCGAGATCACCCGGGCGCAGTCGCGCTTCGCGCTGCACGGCCCCGGCGTCGAATGGCCGCTCCTCTTACACGTGACGGGCGTGCACAACGTAGCCGACGCCGCGGTGGTGGCGGTCTTGGCCGCGCAACTCGGCCTGTCGCCCGAGGCCATACGTGACGGCCTGGCGAACTTTGAAGGTGCCCCTCGTCGTTTCGAGCTGCGCGGGTCGTGGCGCGGGGTCGACGTCTACGAGAGTTACGCGCATCTCCCAGGCGAGATCACCGCGATACTGAACGCGACGCGCGCCGCCGGGTACGAACGGATCACCGCGGTCTTCCAACCACATCGCGTCACCCGCACGCTCGCGCTGGCTGACGACTTCGCGCCCTCTTTTGACCTCGCCTCGCGCGTCATCGTCACCGACATCTACACCGCCGGTGAACCGAATCCCTCCGGGGTGAGCGGCGAGGTCGTCGCCCGGGCGATCACCGAACGCGGCGTCGTCGGCGTGCGCTACTGCGCCCACCTCGACGACGTCCCGGACGCGCTCGAAGCGGTGCACGACCGCAGTGACGTCGTGGTGCTGTTGGGCGCCGGGGACGTCGCGTCGGTCGCGACCCGACTACGAGGCATGGGCTGATGTCGCTCGAAGAACTCATCGAGGTCGGTGGCGCGCGAGTGAGCGTGCACGCGCCCTTCGGGGCGCGCACGACCTATCGGGTCGGCGGCACGGTACGCGCACTGGTGACGCTCAAGTCGTGGGACGACCTCGACGAGCTCGGCCCGTTGATGCTGCGGAGTGGTCTCGAGATGTACGTGCTCGGCAACGGGTCGAACCTCTTGGTCGCCGACGGCGAACACGAGGTGCTCGGCGTGCACCTGGCCGGCGCGTTCGAGGAGCTGCGCACGCGCGACGAGGGTGACGTCGTGGTCGTCGACGCCGGCGCCGGCCTCGACCTCCCGATCGCCGCGCGACGACTCGCCAAATCCGGCGTCACGGGCTTCGAGTGGGCGGTCGGCGTGCCCGGGAGCTTCGGGGGCGCGGCCGTGATGAACGCGGGCGGCCACGGCTCGGACATGAACGAATCGCTGGTCTCGGTCACGGTCTGGCACGACGGCGCGACACGCACGTGGTCCAAGGAACTGCTCGACTTCGGCTATCGCACGAGCGCGCTGGGCCGCGACGACCTGGTGACCTCGGTGCGCCTGCACCTTCGCGCCGGTGACAGCGAAGCGGCCCAGGAGAGGATCCGCGAGATCGTGCGCTGGCGTCGCGAACACCAACCCGGCGGCGCCAACGCCGGCAGCGCCTTTCGCAATCCCGAGGGCGACTACGCCGGTCGGCTGATCGAAGCCGCCGGCTGCAAGGGGATGCGCCTCGGCACCGCGGTGGTCTCGGAGAAGCACGCGAACTTCATCATCGCCGACGCCGACGGCCGCGCGAACGACGTCTACGAGCTGCTGCGCACGGTGCAGGCGTTGGTGAAGGAGAACTCCGGCGTCGATCTCGTGAGCGAGCACCGATTTCTCGGGTTCGAGGGTCCGTGAGCCGCGCCGCGCGCACCGCGAACGAACGCGCCGCGGCGCGTCGCCCCGTCGATGAACGCGAGGAACGAACGCCACGGCCCCGGCGACGCTTCCGCGTCACGCGATTCATCCTGGTGACCGCGTTGGTGCTCGCGACACTGGCCGTCGCCGGTGAGTGGATCCTTCGCCAGTCCTACTTCCGCGTCCAGCACATCACCTTCGTCGGGGTCCGCCACGAGCCGCTCGCGTTGGTGATCGCCGCGTCCGGTCTCGAGGCGCACCCGACGATGTTGGACGTGAGCGCCGCGACGATCAAGGAGAACCTCGCGCAGTTCGCCTGGATCGACTCGGTGCGTCTGACCAAGCACTGGCCGAACACCGTCGTCGTCACCGTGCACGAGAGCAGCGCGGTCGCGGTCGCCTTCAACGACAAGCACGTCCTGCAGTACGTCGACGGCGCGGGACGCGACCTCGGTGCCGCGCCACTCCACGCGAACCTCCCGACGCTCGAGTACCTGCATCCGCGCAACGCTCTGTGGCCCTTCGCGCACGCGGGTCGTTCGGCCGCCTACGTCGCTTCGCAGCTGCCGCCGGCCTTCAGCGCCCAGGTCTCGGTCATCACCGAGGACGATCACGGGGTCGTCGCGTTCAAGATGACGACGCCGGTCACGTTTATCGTGGGACCGCCGACGCAGTTGCACGCCAAATTCGTCGCGATCGCGTCGGTGATCGCGCACTCGACACTGCGTCCCGGCGACGTCGTGGACGCCACGGTGCCCGGCGAGTTGGCCGTCACCGGCGCGTCGCCGTCGTAGGGCGCCATTTGACCGAAAACCAAGGTCTGACTAGCCTTCGATGACGTTTGTTCGCCAATGTTCGCACCCCCGTCAGCGGTGCGACACAATGGAGGAGTCAATCCAAGGGGAGTTCATGAGTCTCAATCAGAACAATTACCACGCCGTGATCAAAGTCATCGGCGTCGGTGGGGGCGGCGTGAACGCAGTGAACCGGATGATCTCCTCGGGGCTTCGAAACATCGAATTCATCGCGGCCAACACCGACGCCCAGGCGCTGTTGATGAGCGAGGCCGATCTGAAACTCGACATCGGGCGCGAGCTGACCAAGGGCCTCGGTGCGGGGAGCGACCCCGAGATCGGGCGACAGGCCGCCGAGGACCACCGCGGCGAGATCGAAGAGGCCCTGATGGAGACCGACATGGTCTTCATCACCGCCGGCGAGGGCGGGGGCACCGGCACGGGTGCCGCGCCGGTCGTGGCCGAGATCGCGCGTGGGCTGGGTATCTTGACGATTGGCGTGGTCACACGGCCATTTTCCTTCGAGGGCAAGCGTCGCGCGACCCAGGCCGAGAAGGGCATCCAGTCGCTGCGCGAGAAGGTCGACACGCTCATCGTGATACCGAACGACCGACTGCTTTCGGTGACCGCGGCCGACACGTCGATGCTCGACGCCTTCAAGATCGCCGATGACGTACTGCTCTCGGCGGTACGCGGCGTGACGGACCTCATCACCGTGCCCGGCCTCATCAACACCGACTTCGCCGACGTGAACGCCATCATGCGCAACGCCGGCACCGCCATCATGGGCGTCGGGACCTCGACCGGCGAGGGACGCGCGGTCAACGCGGCGCGCGCGGCGATCACGTCACCCCTGCTCGAAGCGTCGATCGACGGCGCGCGCGGCATCTTGATGAACATCGTCGGTGGACCGGACGTGACGTTGTCCGAGGTCACGCAGGCCGCCGAGATCATCCACTCGGTCGCGCACCCCGACGCCAACATCATCTTCGGCAGCGTGATCGACGACGCGATCGGCGACGCGGTACGCGTCACGGTGATCGCCGCCGGCTTCGACCACAACGCGCCGGCCAAGGCCTCGCCGCTCACGACGTCCGAGCCGACGATGACCGAGGGTCCGCGCAGCGACATCTTCACCAGCACCACCAATGACGACTTCTTCGACGTCGGTGGCGATGACGACCTCCCCAGTTTCCTCCGCTAGCCCCGAACTCATCGCGCGCGTCGCGCAGAACCTCGCGACGCTCCGCGCGCGCGTCGCGGCGACCGGTCGCGACCCCGCCACGATCCGGATCGTCGCGGTCACCAAGACCTTCGGCGTCGACGCCATGCGCGCCGCGGCCGCCAACGGGCTGCTCGACCTCGGCGAGAACTACGTCGACGAGCTCGAGACGAAGTACGCCCAGAGCCGGGACCTCGATCTCTCCTGGTATTTCCTCGGCGCGTTGCAGTCGAACAAGATCCACCGGGTCGCGGCCTGCGCGCGAGTGCTCTGCGCCGTCTCTCGTGTGAAGGAGTTGGAGCGAATCGCGACGAGTGCGCGGCGACCCGCGCTCTACGTCCAGGTGGACTACACCGGCGCCGCGACGCGAAACGGCGCGACCGAGGCCGAGGTCGCCCCACTCGTCGCGCACGCCCGTCACCTGGGACTCGACGTAGCCGGACTCATGACCGTGGCGGCGCCCGATCGCGACGCGGCCCGTTCGGCCTTCTCGAACCTCGCCGCGCTGCGCACCGAACTCGGACTGGCGGAGTGTTCGATGGGGATGAGCGACGACCTGGAACTGGCTTGTGAATTGGGCACCACCGAGCTACGGATCGGACGCGCACTCTTCGGGGAGCGGGTCGCCCACGGCCTCGCCTGACCTAACATGGGTGGAGCGCCGGAACCGCAAGGAGATGTCGATGAAAGATAAGTTGCGTGGCTTCTTAGGATTCCTGGGCCTCATCGAGGACGAGTACGGCGAGTACGGCTCCACCGGCTCGGCGCCGGCGCGTCCCTTCACCGACACCTCGACCAACGAGGTCGAACCGGAATGGAGCGCCCCGGCCAGCGCGCGCCAGTTCCCGACGTCCTCGTCGAACTCGGCTCCGCTGCGAGCGATCTCCAACACTCGGCCCTCGTCGATCTCGGTGCTGGACTCCTCGGGGCAGGCCTCGCGCGTGCGCCCGATGACGAGCGCGCAACCGCGCGGGGTCTCGTCCTTCTCGCCCGAGCGTGACGTGGCCATCTTCGCGCCGCGTAGCTACGACGAATCGCGACGCATCACCGACATCCTGCGATCGAACCGCGCGGTCGTGTTGAACGTGAACTCCGTCGATCCGAACCTCGGTCGGCGCCTGGTGGACTTCGCCTCCGGCACGGCCTACGCGCTGAACGCGAAGATCGAGATCCTCGGCAACAGTCTGTACCTGATGAGCCCCCAGGGCATGCACTTGGGACCGGAAGCGAAGGATCGACTGCGAGAGGCGAACTACCGCGATCTCGGCGACGCATGAGGTTCATCCAGGACCTGATCTCGCTCTACATCTTGATCATCATCGTCGCGGCGGTCCTGAGTTGGATCCCGCCGCAGAGTTCGAGTGACGGGCTGGCTAAGACCCAGCGCGTGCTCTACAAACTGACCGAGCCGGTCTTGCGACCGCTGCGCGCGATCGTGCCGCGCACGCGTTCGGGCATCGACTTCTCGCCGTTGGTGGCGCTGCTGTTGCTGTCGATCATCCGCGCCTATATCTGATCCCAATTCAACGATTCGCGACAGGCACGGCACTAGGGTATCTGCATGGATAGCACCGATTCGACGTACGCCGCGCTGGACGCCATCGACACGGTGGCCTTCAAAATCGGGGTCCGGGGCTACAACGTCGACGAGGTCGACGACTTCCTCGAGCGCCTCTCGGGCGAGGTCCACCAGTTGAAGGAGTTGGTCCAGCAGCAGCGCCAGCAACTGCGCCAGGCCGGCGAGCGCATCAGTCAACTCGACGCGCGCCCCGCGAGCGACGTGCCGGTCGCGGCGCCGGCGCCGGTGAGCGCCCAGGCCCCGCGCCACATCAGCGTCTCCGGGGCCGAGCAGGTCACCGCGATGATCGCCATGGCCCAGCAGTTCATCGAACAGGCCCAGCAAGAGGCCGAGAACAAGGCGCGCGAACTGACGACGAGCGCCCAGGAACGGGCGCGTGAAATCGTCGCCGAGGCCCGCAGCCGGGCCGAGGACGAGGTCAACCGTCTGAACGGGCTCAAGCAGCGCCTGAGCGAGGACGTGGAGACGCTCACGCGTCAACTGGACGCCGAGCGCAAGCGCCTGAGCGGCGCGCTGGCGGAGTTCTCGCGCTGGGTGGAGAGTTCGCTGCAGGTCGGCGGCGCGCGCGCGTCGGTCCCCGCGGCGCCCGAACCGGCCCCGCGTCCCCTCAAGCCACCGCCGGCGCCGGCGCCCATCTCGGACCAGGGCGGCGGTCAGGTGTTGAATTTCGAGGCGCCCTCGCACGACGATCGACAGTAAGTTCCTCGACAACTGGTAGGGTCGGCCCGCACTTGTTGTGCAACGTCGAGGAGTAGACATGCCGTCCACAGGAAAAGCCACGAAAAAGGCGCCGGCCAAGAAGCCCGCCAAGAAGAGCGTGGTCACCAGGGCCCCGGCCAAAAAGGCCGCCCCGAAGCGTCCCGTGGCGACCAAAACCGCCTCGAAGAAGCCGGTGAAGAAGGTCCTCGCCAAGAAGCCCGCCCCCAAGAAGTCCGCCCCGAAGAAGCTCCCCGCGAAGCCGACGAAGAAGACGGCGACCCTGAGCGCGGCCCAAAAGGCCGCCGCCGCCAAGAAGCTCGCCGCCGCCAAGGCCAAGGCCGCCGCCGCGTCGAAGCTCCTGAAGGAGCGCGAGGCCAGGGCCCGCGCCGCCGCCAAGGAGAAGGCCGCCGCCGCCAAGGCCAAGGCCGTCGCCACCGCCAAGGCGAAGAAGGAGCGCGACGCCAAGGCCAAGGTCGCGGCGAAGGAGCGTGAGGTCCAGCGCAAGGCCCGCGAGAAGGCCGCCGCCGAGGCGAAGAAGCAGCGCGAGATCGACGCGAAACGCAAGGCCGTCGAGGCCGAGAAGCTGCGCAAGATCCGTGAGATCGAACGTCGCAACCAAGAGGAGCTCAAGCGTCAAGAACGTCGCGAGGCCGAGGAGCGCAAGCGCCTCGAGGCGCTCGAGCGCAAGATGCACTCCAAGCCCTACGAGAACGAGCCGGAGTTCCTCGAAGAGCTCCGTCGCCTGTTGCTCGAGACGCGCAGCGCCACCAACGACGACATCGTCGTGATGGAATCCGAAGCCGACGAGATGCTGGTCGACCGCGAACGACTCGAGTACGACGACGAGGACGGCAGCAGCGTCGCCTCGGACATCCAGCGCGACCAGAAGAAGGACCTCGCGTCACTCCTGCGCCTCAAGGTGGACGAGATCGACGTCGCGTTGGCACGTATCGATGACCGCAGCTACGGCCGCTGCGACGAGTGCTACGAGGCCATCTCGAAGCCCCGCCTGCTGGCCCAGCTGCCGGTCTTTATGTGTGTCTCGTGTCGCGCCAGCGTCTAGTTGATCGGATCAATCTCACGGTCATCGTGATCGCCCTGGTCGTGACGGCGATCGACGCGTTCACCAAGGTCTGGGCCCGCCACGCGCTGGCGACCCACGCCGTCCACGTCGGCGGCGCGATCTGGCTGCGCCTGCAGTACAACTCGGGCATCTCCTTCTCGTTCAACCAGACCAGGACGGCCCTCACGACGATCGTGACGATCGCGGTCGCGCTCGTGGTCCTCGTCGTGGGACTCGGCGCCCGCCGCGGTCTGGCGACCGTCGGCTTCGGTCTGCTCATCGGCGGCGGCGTCGCCAACGTCGTGGACCGGCTCACGGCCACGCCGCATCGGGTGACGGACTTCATCGCCCTCGGGTCGTTCCCGGTCTTCAACGTCGCCGACGCGGCGATCACGGCGGGGTTCATCGTCCTGCTCGTGGCCGCCCTGACGGGCGAGCGACTGCTCGCGTGAGCGACGACGACGTACTCGACGCGTTCGACGGCGAGGTCCTGGACCTCGTGGTCCCGGGAACCCTCGACGAGATCCGCCTCGACCGCGTGCTCGCCCTGTTGACCGGGCTGTCACGCTCCGAGACGGTCGAGATCGTCGCCAGCGGCGCGGTCACCTTGGACGACAAGGTCATCGTGAAACCCTCGACGCCCGTGCGCGAGGCCCAGCACCTCGTCGCGGTGCTGCCGACGCCCGCCAGTGACCACGTGGAGGCCGACGCGAGCGTCGAGGTCGACGTCGTGCTCGACGACGTGGACTTCGCGGTCGTGAACAAAGCACCTGGTCAGGTGGTACACCCCGGCGCGGGACACCGCGACGGGACGTTGGTGGCCGGGCTCTTGGCGCTCTATCCCCAGATGCGCCAGCTCAGTGACGCGGGGCTGTGCGACCCCCTACGACCGGGCATCGTGCACCGCCTGGACAAGGGGACCTCCGGAGTGCTCGTCGTCGCCAAGACCGCCGTGGGCTTTTCCAACCTGAGTATCCAGTTGGCCGAACGGCTCATGGAACGCACCTACTACGGCATGGTCGAAGGGCACGTCGCCGAGGAGCGCGGCGTCGTCGACGCGCCGATCGGTCGTTCCGCTCGCACGCCGACCATCATGGCCGTGCGCGCCGACGGACGGCCCGCTCGAACGGGCTACGAGGTGCTCGCGCGCGTCGACAAGCCGAACGCGATGACGCTGTTGCGACTGCAACTCGACACCGGGCGTACCCACCAGATCCGGGTGCACCTGGCGACCATCGGTCACCCGGTCGTGAACGACCCTCGGTACGGACACCGGCGCGAGAGGCGCCTGCCCGAGGACCGATTCTTCTTGCACTCGACGACACTGGCCTTCGCCCATCCGAGGACCGACGAATGGCTCACCACGAGCGTGCCCTTGCCGGCCGACCTGCGGGTGCTGGTGCCGGCGACGGTTGAGTTCTAGGCGACTTCGCGCGCGGCCATGACGGCCGAGTCGTCGCGCAGCAGCGCCAACGCCTCTTCCTCGGCGCGGCGAACTCGACGCACACCGATGTCCATCTTCGTCGCGGTCGCCTGGAGGGAGAGGGGAGTGGCCCCGTTGAGTCCGAAGCGCAGGTTCAGTACCTCGCGCTGCAGGTCGTTCAACTTCTCGAGCGCGCCGTGGAGCTGGTCGTCCATCATGGTCTGCTCGATGTCACCGACCCAGTCGTGCTGGCTCGGGGCGACGAGGTCGCCCAACGTCGTCGCCGAATCCGAGGAGGCGGGCTGATCGAGGCTCGCCGTGACACCGGCGAGTCCGTGCAGGTTGTCGCGCACGGCCTTGGACATCCCGGTCGCCTCGGTCAGTTCGTCGTCGGTCGGCTTGCGACCGAAGATCGAGGTCAACTCCGCGGTCGTCGCTTCCAGTCGTTGGAGCTGTTCGCCGACTTCGAGCGGGATGCGGATGGTACGTCCGTGCTGTTGGACCGCGCGCTGTAGCGCCTGGCGGATCCACCAGGTGGCGTAGGTCGAGAACTTGAAGCCGCGCTCCCAGTCGAACTTCTCGACCGCGCGCAAGAGGCCGAACGTGCCCTCTTGGACCAGGTCGACCATCTCGACACCGCGGTCCTGGTAGCGGCGGGCCCAGTGCAAGACGAGACGCAGGTTGGCCGCGACCATCTGCTTCTTGGCCTCTTCGTCGCCGGCCGTGACGCGCTTGGCGAGCTCGACCTGTTCGTCGTAGTTGGGCATGGGGTAACGGTCTAGGTCTCTCATCAAGAGACCCAACATGTCGTTGGTATTCACGGCAGATCGTCGGGGGGTGGCAATCACTTGAATCTCCTCACTTCAATGCATCGACAACTCATCCGCAGGCAATAATTTCTCCTACGAACATGTATCTAATTTACCACGCTGACCAGCGTTCTTCAAGGCCCGAATTCTTTGAAAATCGTAAGAATCGGGCTACGCGCTGTGCGTGCGCTTGACCGGTCGGCCGCCGCGCGCCTGCTGGACCATGTCGGCCAGCGTGAAGCTCGAGAGGTGCTCTCGCATGTGGTTCCCGACGTCGGCCCAGACCCCGAGCAGCACGCACTGACCCTCGTGATCGCAGGCGCCGTCCTTGTGGGGTTCGCCGAAGTCGCCGGCCACGATCGGGCCGTCGACGGCCGCGACGATCTCGGCCAGGGTGATGCGCTCGGCCGGTCGCGCCAGCACGTAGCCCCCGCCCACGCCGCGCTTGGACCGCACGAGACCGACGCCCTTCAAGCTCAAGAGGATCTGTTCGAGGTACGGCTGGGGCAGTCCGGTTCGCTGGGCGAGGTCGCGCACCGACGTCGGCGCCGACAGGTCCGCGCCGAGGGCGAGGCTCAGTAACGCTCGGCTGGCGTAGTCGCCCCTGGTCGAAACTCTCACGAATTCACTCTACCGTCGAGGGGCCGCGAAAACCCGGGGCGTGCACGACCACGAGTGATTGTCTGGCACAGTGGAAGGGTGGAAGACGCCCCCAACGAAAACGTCACCGTCGACCCCGATGAGGTGCTCGCCCCCGGCCAGGACGAGGTCCCCGCGCAAGAGGAGAACTCGGACTACATCAGCCAACCGGCCAAGGTGATGCGCATCGGTTCGATGGTGAAATCACTCCTCGACGAGGCGCGCGCGGCGCCGCTGGACGAGGCCGGTCGGGCCCGGCTGCGAGAGATCTACGAGATCTCGATCGCGGAGCTGTCCGGGGCATTGTCGCCGGACCTCGGCACCGAGCTCTCCAAGATGGCGCTCCCGTTCAGCGCCGAAGTGCCGACGGAGTCAGAGCTGCGCGTCGCCCAGGCCCAGCTCGTCGGCTGGCTCGAGGGGCTCTTCCACGGCATCCAGGCCTCGCTGTTCGCCCAGCAGGCCGCGGCCGCCGCCCAACTCGAGAAGATGCGCGATCGATCGCTCCCGCCGGGCGCCGGCGAACCGCGCGCCGGCACGTACCTCTAGCGGTGGACCGTCACACGCACTCACTACGATGCGCCGTGAACGGGCACCGTCCTCGTCACGTCGCGAAAGGGATCGTCCGCTGATGGCTGAGGGCTTCGTCCACCTCCACAACCACACCGAGTACTCGATGCTCGACGGCGCGGCGCGCGTCGAAGAGATGGTGCTGGCGGCCAAGGCCGACGGTCAGCGCGCCATCGCCATCACGGACCACGGCAACCTCTACGGCGTCATCGACTTCTACGAGACCTGTCGCAAGCACGACATGACCCCGATCATCGGTCTCGAGGCCTACATGGCGGCCAACTCACGCTTCGACCGACCACCGCGTCGCGGCAAGATCGACGACACCGGCGGCGAGACCGAGGGCGGTCAGAAGCTCTACCACCACTTGACCCTGCTCGCGAGCACCAACGAGGGCTACCGCAACCTGCGCGAACTGTCGTCGCTGGCGTTCCTCGAGGGGTACTACTACAAGCCCCGCCTCGACTGGGACCTCCTCGAGCGCTACAACGCGGGCGTGATCGCGACCTCGGGCTGTCTCGGCGGTGTCGTCCTCCAGGCGCTGTTGCGCGACGACTACCCGGGGGCGCTCGAACTGGCCGGGCGACTCCAGAGCATCTTCGGCCGGGAGAACTTCTTCATCGAGCTCCAGGACCACGGCATCCCGGAACAGGTCCGTACCAATCCGCAACTGCTCGCGCTCGCCAAGGAGCTGGCGGCGCCGCTCGTGGCGACGAACGACCTGCACTACGTGCACCACGACGACGCCGAGATGCACGACGCGCTGTTGTGCATCGGCACCGGTTCACTGGTCGCGGACCCGAACCGGTTCCGCTTCCACAGCGACCAGCACTACCTGAAGTCGGCCGCCGAGATGCGGTACCTCTTTCGCGACCTGCCCGAGGCCTGTGACAACACACTGCTGATCGCCGAGCGCTCGTCGGTCATGATCGAATTCGACAACGACGCGCTGCCGGAGTTCCCGATCCCCGAGGAGTTCCGCGGCGCCACGCACAAAGAGGGCGCCAACCGGCTGTTGCGCGACCTCGTCGTGCGCGGCGCGCACGAGCGCTACGGCGAGCACCTCAGCGACGAAGTGCTGGCCCGATTGGAAAAGGAGCTCGGGGTCGTCGCCGACATGGGCTTCTCGGACTACTTCCTCGTCGTCTGGGACCTCATCCGTCACGCGCGCGAGACCGGCATCCGCGTCGGCCCGGGCCGCGGTTCCTCGGCCGGGTGTTGCATCGCGTACTGCCTGCGCATCGTCGACATCGATCCGCTGCGCTACGGCCTGATCTTCGAACGGTTCTTGAACCCCGGGCGTCGGTCCATGCCCGACATCGACATGGACTTCGACGAGCGCTACCGGGGCGACATGATCCGCTACGCGGCCGAACGCTACGGCTCGGACCACGTCGCCCAGATCGTGACGTTCTCGACCATCAAGGCTCGCGCCGCGGTACGCGACGCGGCGCGTGTGCTCGGATACCCGCCCCAGTTGGGCGACAAGATCGCCAAGGCGATGCCGCCGCTCGTCATGGGTCAGGACCTGCCGCTCGCGGCCTGTTTCCAGCCGACGCCGGGCTACGAGGGCCGTTACGTCGAGGCGGCCGAACTGCGCGCGCTCTACGAGAGCGACGCCGAGGTCAAGCACTCCGTCGACGTCGCGATGGGCTTCGTCGACAAGCGCCGGCAAGACGGCATCCACGCGGCCGCGGTCGTCATCACGAAGGATCCGCTGCTCGACTACGTGCCGGTGCAACGCAAATCCGGACCGACCGGTTCGGCCGAGGACGCCCCGATCGTGACGCAGTACGAGGCGACCGCGATCGAGAAGCTCGGGCTGTTGAAGATGGATTTCCTGGGGCTTCGTAACCTCGCGATCATCGAACGGACCCTGGAGAACATCCGGCGTCGTCACGGCATCGACGTGGACATCGACAACGTCGCGCTCGATGACCCGAAGGTCTTCGAGATGTTGCGGCTCGGCAACTCGATCGGGATCTTCCAGCTCGAGGGCGACAAGATGCGCCAACTCATGCGTCGTCTCGCGCCCACGGGCTTCGACGACATCGCGGCCCTGAACGCGCTCTATCGCCCTGGTCCGCTCTCGGAGAACGTGCACAACGACTACGCCGACCGCAAGAACGGTCGCCAGCTCGTGAGCTACGACCACCCGGACTTGGAGGCGATCCTCGGCGAGACCTCGGGACTCATGATCTACCAAGAGGACATCATGCGCGTGGCGACCTTGATCGCCGGCTTCTCGATGACCGAGGCCGACGACCTTCGCAAGGCCTGTTCGAAGAAGATCCGCGAGATGATCCGCGCGCAGCGATCAAAATTCGTCGACGGTGCCGAGCGTGAGGGCTACGGCCGCGACCTCGGCGAGGCGATCTTCAACAAGATCGAACCCTTCGCCGACTACGCCTTCCCGAAGGGCCACGCCTACGGCTACGCCCTGTTGGGCTACCAAGACGCCTGGCTAAAGGCGAACTATCCCGTCGAGTACATGGCGGCCTTGCTCACGTCGTTCCGCGACGACAAGGACAAGGCGTCGGTCTACTTGAACGAGGCCCGTCAGATGGGCATCACGGTCGGCGTACCCGACGTGAACGAGTCATTCGCGGAGTACGCCCCGAGCCTCTCCCAGGACCGCACGATCCTCTTCGGACTCGCCGCCGTGCGCAACGTCGGCGAGACGCTGGTGGAGAAGATTGTCAGCGAACGCGAAGCGAACGGCCGGTTCGCGTCGATCTACGACTTCGTGCGCCGGGTCGATCCGATGGTGCTCAATCGCCGATCCATGGAGTCACTCATCAAGGCCGGCGCCTTCGACGCGCTCGGGGTCCCGCGCCTGGGATTCTTGTTGAAGGTCGACGAGATCTGCGACGTGACGCTCTCGCGTCGACGCGACCACTCGCTCGGCATCACGACGTTGTTCGCGGCCTTCGGCGAAGGTGACGGGCACGACTGGGAGGGCACCGACGTGCCGCTGTCGGACATCGAGTTCGACAAGTCCGTGAAGCTCGATTTCGAGCGCGAGATGTTGGGTACCTACATCTCGGACCACCCGCTCTACGAGGTCGAGAGCCAGCTCGCGACCAAGACCGACGGCTCGATCATCAGCGTGCGCGAACGCGGCGAGGAGTTGGCGCGCACCGGCAAGGCGGTCGTCGTGGGCGGCATCCTCGCCGAGGTCCAGATCCGTACGACCAAGATGGGCAAGCAGTACGCGCGCGTCGTGCTCGAAGACCTCGGGGCCTCGATGGAGATCAACTTCTCGGCGAACAACTTCGAGAAGTTCAGTGGCTTTCTCACCAAAGACAACATCGTGCTGGTGAAGGTCCGACCGGGCTTCGAAGAGGAACTGCGGTTCAGCGCGATCGACGTCGAACTGTTGAGCGTGGAGCGCGGCAACGAAGAGCTGCGACTCGCGCTGCGCCCCGAGGACCTCACCCAGACCTCGATCGGCACGCTGCGCGAGATCCTCGCCCGATATCCCGGGCGATCCCCGGTCATCGTCGAGACCGGCACCGCCGGAAAGGCCTTCAAACTGGGCCCGGAATTCAACGTGAACATCGCGAGCGTCGTCGCCGATCTGCGGACGGAATTCGGTAGAAACGTCATAAAGGCCTAGCCCGGCCGAGCGGTTGTGCAAAGAGTCGTAGAATGTATTCCTATGGCAATGACCGTCTCCACGAAAGACACCACCGCACTCAGCGACGCAGAACTCGCCGAGATGGCCGATCTCTGCGTTGACCGTGAGCCGAATTTCGACATCGGCTTCCTCTCCAAGCAACGAGAGGACTGGGTGCTCGTCACGCAGGTCCGCGAGGGAAACAAGTTGCGCGGCTACTCGTTCTGCACGCTCGAACGCATCGGCGGCACGCCGTCGCTGCTCGTCGGGCTCTTGCTGGTGGACCGCAACGCGAAGTCCGACCAGACCCTCAAGGCGATCCTGCACGACCAGTTCCGACGGGCGTTGCTGGCCTTCCCGGACGAGGACGTGCTCTTGGGTTCGCGCCTCACCTCGCCGGACGGCTTTCGCGCCTTCGCCGGTCTCGAGGACGTCGTGCCGCGCCTCGGCTACAAGCCGACGGGTGAGGACCGCGCGTGGGGCCGACGACTGGCCAAGCGCTTCGGCTCCGAGAAGTCCATCGACGACAAGACCTTCATCATGACGGTGACGCCCGGCCCGGTCGGCGGGCTCGACTACGTCGCCTCGAAGGGTCCGATCCCCGACGGCGTCGCGACGTTCTTCAACGGCCTCAAGCCGCAGAAGGGCGAGCGCCTCGTGGTCTTCGGCTGGGCGATGGCCGAGTCGCTGGCCTCGGGCAAACTGCCCAAGTAGTTCAACCCCGCGGCAACAGGCCGGTGCAGCTCTTGTAGCAGTGCCCGTCGATGGGCTTGGAGAGCGTCGTCAACACGTAGGTCGGCCGAAAGCCGAGGGCCGCGGCGAGGTCCCGGCCCGCCAGGGACGGGCGACGGGTCGCCTCCATCGTGCGAATAGCGTGCGCGTCCTCGCAGAGCAACCAGACGTCGTCACCGAACCAGCCGAAACGGACCCAGGTCGAGCCGTCGTCGTGACGGCGCAGGAGTTGCGGTCCGCGATCAGCCGCGATCAACGCGACGCTCGGGCGTTCGCCGCGGAACTCCCAGTAGGGAGCGCTCGGCCCGCGAAAGCCGAAGAGCGGGCCGTCGGCCGGGCTGGCCAGTTGCTCGAGCCATCGACGCACCCGGCGTCCGTGGTAGGCGCCGAGGCGCCGAGGCAGGTCCGCGAGCGTGACGGCCTCAGGCTGGGCCAGGTCGTTGCGTTCGATGTCCTCGGCCAACTGTCCCTCGACGACGTCGAAGACCGCGAGGTCGGTCACGTAGTCCGAGGGCCACGGGATGCGCCAGCGCACGATCGTCTGGGACTTTAGGTCGACGACGGTCGTCGTCTCGTTCGTCGAGCCGAGGACGAGTCCGTAGACCACCGCGCCGCCGGTCAGCTCGACCGAGGCGCGCTGGGGCATGCGTTCGACGAGGCGTTTGCTGGCCCGCACGGCCGGGTCGCGGGAGAAGATCGGCATCAGGCTCCCACGTTACGCAACTGTTCGGCGAGCGCCGACGCGTCGGTCACGGGTAGTTGACACACGCCAGCGCGGCACACGTAGGCCGAACCCGGGTGACGTCCGTCGAGGAGGGGCGACGAACCGGCGCCGGTGACGAGGACCGCGCGTCGTGTGAAGGTCTCGCGCGCCGCGCTCGACAGTTCGTTCGCGTCACCCGGGACGACGACCTCCACGCCGGTCAGCGCGTAGCCCGCCGCGTCGAGCAGGTCGGGGACCGCGCCGGGGTGCGAGGTGAGCAACGAGCCCGCGAGCGCGACGAGGCGTTGGGCGACCACGAGCGCGCCGGCGTCGCCGGTGCACAGCGCCAGACGCGCGAGCGCGCGACACGCGACGGCGTGGCTCGAAGGTGTCGCGCCGTCGAAGATCTCCTTGGTGCGTGCGTGGAGATCGGTGACGAGGTCGCTGCTCGTGAAGAGTCCGCCACCGACCTCCGGGGAGCGCGCCGTCGGTACGTCGCCGTCCCAGTAGTGCGCGAGGAGGTACCGCGACAGATCGCCCGCCTTCGCCAACCACGAGTCGTCGCCGGTCGCTTCGAATGCGTCGACGCACGCGTCGGCGAGCCACGCGACGTCACTGGCGCTGGCGTAGGCGCGCCGGTCTTCGGTACGCCACCACGCGCCGTCGCGCCAGTGCGACTCGTGCAGTGCACGAAGCAGCGTCAAGCCCGCCTCGGTGAAGGGTGCGGCTCGAACCTCGAACAGGGCCGACGCGAACATCGCGTTCCACTCCAGGATTATCTTCTCGTCGCGCGTCGGCTGCGTCCGTTGCGCGCGCGTGTCACGGAGGTACGCGCGCGCCGCCGCGAGCGCGTCGGGCGTGATGAACGGTTCGCCATCGGCCAGTCGCGGGATCGAGCGACCTTCGAAGGATCCCAGCGACGTGATGCGCCATCGTCGCAGCGTCGCCGCCAGGTCGTCCTCGAGGTTCCCCTGTCGCAGGGCCGCGGCGACCTCGTCGGTGGTCCACGTGACGTGGGAGCCCTCGTGACCCCCGGCGTCGGCGTCGAGCGCCGAGGCGAAGCCGCCGTCGACGACGAGGTCCTCCAGCACGAAGTTGATGGTGTCGAGGGCGACCTCGCGCCACTCGCGATGTTCGGGCAGCGCGCGCGCGGCGCGCAGGTACGCCCGCGCGAGCAGGGCCTGGTCGCTCAGCATCTTCTCGAAGTGCGGCACGTGCCACTCACCGTCCACGCTGTAGCGCGCGAAACCACCGCGCAGGTGGTCGTAGAGCCCGCGACGCGACATCGCGTCCAAGGTCCGTTCGAGCGCCTCGCGTGCCGCCACGTCATCGAACTCCAACAGCGCCTCCACGTAACTCGGCCGTGGGAACTTCGGGGCGTCGCCGAACCCGCCGTCGGCGTCGACGCGCGCGACCAACTCGTCGCGGAGTCGACGTCGCGACGTCGCGAGGTCGACGGAGTCGGTGAAGGGCGCGAGGTGGTCGATGAAGCTCACCTCGCGCTCGAGGGCGCGCGCCAGCTCCTCGGCCTGGTGCTCGACCGCGTCGCGACGCGTCGTCCAGGCCTCGTGCATCGCGTTCACGAGCGTGGTGAAACTCACCTGACCGTGCCGTTCGACCGGGGGATAGTACGTGCCGGCCATGAAGGGTCGACCGTCGGGCGTGAGGAACACCGACAT
This sequence comes from uncultured Acidimicrobiaceae bacterium, assembly GCA_963802735.1. Lineage (GTDB taxonomy): Bacteria > Actinomycetota > Acidimicrobiia > Acidimicrobiales > RAAP-2 > RAAP-2. The sequence continues at coordinate 40,260 of CAWDJY010000007.1, forward strand.
CGGCCACCCACCGTGGCCGCTGACCAACTGGGTCGCGGCCATGTACAGGGCGTCGACGTCCGGTCGTTCCTCGCGGTCGACCTTGACGGGGACGAAATGGTCGTTGAGCAGCGCCGCGACGCTCGGGTCCTCGAACGATTCGTGCGCCATGACGTGGCACCAGTGACACGCGGCGTAACCGACGGAGAGGAAGATCGGCCGATCCAGTCGAGCGGCCTCGTCGAGGGCATCACGCCCCCACGTCCACCAGTCGACCGGGTTCTCGGCGTGTTGGCGCAGGTACGCGCTCGAGGCGCCCGCGAGGCGATTGGTCACCGGTCAAGCGTAGGGGCGCGGGGCGTTCGACCTAGACGGTGAGCGGCTCGGGCCGGGGGAACAGCAAGAGCGTCAGTCCCACACCCGCGACGCCGCCGACGAGCTGGCCCAGGACGTAGACCGGCACGGAGCCGGGCGCGATGCCGGTGAAGCTGTTCGAAAAGGCGCGCGCCACCGTGACCGCCGGGTTCGCGAACGTGGCCGACGACGTCGCGAAGCACGCGGCGAATATGTACAGTCCGACTGCGGCGGCGCCCAATGTCTTTCGACCGTTGCGCTGCAACGCGAACACGAGGAAGATCAGTCCCGCGGTCGCCACGATCTCGGAGAAGAAGTGCGGCGCGCTGGCGCGACGGTGCGTCGACCACGAGACCCAGTCGTGGCCGAACATGAGGTTCGCCACGATCGTGCCGACGACGCACCCGCTGAATTGGAACGGCATGTAGAGGAACGCGCGGAACCACGAACACGTGCCGATCCACGCGTCGGCCAACGACACGACCGGATTGAGGTGCGCGCCCGACACCGGGGCGACGATGTTGATGATCACGAAGAGGCCGGCGCCGATCGCCAGGGCGTTCTCGAGGAGTTCCACGCCGACGTCGCCGGGCGACAAGGCCACGGCGGCGAAACCCGATCCCACCACCACGACCATCAACATGACGCAGCCGATGAACTCGCCCGCGAGCGCGCGCCACGCGACGCCGTGCACTTCGCGCTCGAACGACGTCCAGCGCGTCGAGATCGGCGCCTTCGTTCGCGCGTCGTTCGAATCGTCACCTTCGAGCATCGTCACCGTCGTGCCAACCCGCTCGTGGTGGTCTGCACTACTCGAGGGCGAGTGAAGTCGTGCACCAATTCAGCGTAGGCGAATCGGGATTTTCCACGAGGCTGCGCAGCGTTTCGACACGGCGGGATGCACTCGACGTACATCGAGTCGGTAGCCTCGTGAACGTGTTGACAGCGCGTCGGCATTGAGACCGGGATGGAACCATGACCGAGCCACTTCGTTGGGGGATCATCAGCACGGGAGGCATCGCGCACACCTTCGTGAACGATCTCCAGTTCACCGAATCTGGCGAAGCCGTCGCCGTGGGTTCACGGACGATCGACGCGGCCGACAACTTCGCTGACCGATTCGCGATCGCGCGTCGCTACGGATCGTACGAGGAGTTGGTGAATGACCCCGACGTCGACGCCGTCTACGTCGGCACGCCGCACCCGATGCACTTCGAGAACGCGAAACTGGCGTTGGACGCGGGCAAGCCGGTGCTAGTGGAGAAGGCCTTCACCATGACCGAGCGCGAGGCGATCGAATTGGTGGCACTCGCGCGGGCGAAGAAGCTGTTCTTGATGGAAGCGATGTGGACCAGGTGTCTGCCCCACGTCGCGGCCGTGAATGCTCTCATCGCGGCGGGCGAACTCGGTGACGTCGTGTCGGTGGAGGCCGACCACGGGCAGTACTTTGACTACGACCCCACTTCTCGATGGTTCAGTCCCGAGCTAGGGGGCGGGGCGCTCTTGGACCTCGGCGTCTACCCGGTGTCCTTCGCGTCGATGCTCTTGGGCCCGCCCGCGAAGATGGTCACGATGATCGACCTGGCGCCGACGGGCGTCGATCGACAGGTGTCGATGATCTTCGGCTACGACGGCGGCGCCCAGGCGTACCTCAACACGACGTCGAGCGCAAAGACGCCGACGACCGCGACGATATCGGGCACGAAGGCGCGCATCGAGATCGACGGTGACTTCTACGCGCCGTCGGCGTTCACGTTGGTCTCTCGTGAAGGTGCGTCGAAACGATTCGAGTTCTCGACGCAGGGGCGTGGGCTTCACTACGAGGCCGCGGAGGTGGCGCGCTGCCTGCGCGAGGACCTCACGGAGAGTCCGCTCATGCCGCTGGATGAGACCGTGTCCATTATGCGAACCATGGAGTCAGTGCTGGCGTCGACGACGTGACCGCACCGCTCCCTGTCGAAACAACGCCATAATTCGCCGACGCGGAATCCGAGGTCCCGCGAAGAACGTGGAGGGCTCCCGTGAAGGACGGCCGGAGTCGATGGAGTGATGCGGCGGCCACAGGACCAGGCGATTGGAGCGCTGGGTCGTCGTCCGATCAATACGCGTGGCGAGGACGCCGGGACTCCACGGATCCCTACCGTTCCTTGCCGCGAGGAGCCCGAGGAATCTTGCGGTGGTGAACTGTGCGGGGTGTTGGGTCATGCTAACTTCTCATTTCGACATTGCTTTTCACAGGATGTTCACAAAGTTGTAAATTGAAAATCGGCATCGCATTGATGCCTCTAATTGGTTGGGGGACTATGAAATTCAAAACAGGAAGGGCTCTTGCCTGCGTAGCATTGGTCGGCGGTATGGTCGTCGCGTTGATGCCAGGTTTGAGTTCTGCAGCGACAAAGACGGTTTCGGACGCAACGTTCAACCCGAGTTTCACGACGATGAAGTATCTGAAGTCGGTCGTGGGCAAGGGTAAGGGCAGCATCGCCGTTATTTTGCCCGACACCGTTTCATCAGCTCGTTGGGTGGACTACGACGCTCCGGCCTTCAAGAAGGCGTTCTTGGCGGCGGGTCTGAAGACCAAGCAGTTCATCATTCAGAACGGTCACGGCAGCCCACAGCAGCAGCTCACCGACGCTCAGGGTGACATCGCCAAGGGTGCCAAGGTTCTCGTCTTGACGTCGCTTGACAGCTCGTCCGGTGCGATCATCGAGTCGTACGCTCGAGCGCGCGGCGTGAAAGTCATTGACTACGACCGCTTGACGCTTGGTGGAGACCGCACGTACTACGTGAGCTTCAACAATGTCGCGGTTGGTACGTTGATCGGTAAGGGACTGCTCTCGTGCATCACGAACTGGAACGTCTCGAGCCCCGATGTCTACGTCATGAAGGGTTCGCCCACCGACAACAACGCCACGTTGTTCGCTCAGGGCTACGACGCCGTGTTGAACGCCGCCGGCTACAACACCACGTCGGGCTCCTCGAACACCGTGCTGGAGAGCGTCGGAACCTGGACGCCGTCGGTCGCGTTGACTGACTTCCAGGGTGCCTACTCGGCCAACCCGAAGATCAACGCGGTCGTGACGCCGAACGACGAGAACGCTGCGCCGATCATTCAGTACTTGCAGTCGCAGGGTCTGCAGCCGAACAAGATCCCGTTCACGGGTCAAGACGCCACACCGGCCGGTATTGACAACATCATCTCCGGTTACCAGTGCGGCACCGTCTTCAAGCCGTCCTACATCGAAGCGCAGGCCACGGCCGCGTTGGCGATCTACCTGCGTGCGGGCGTCAAGCCACCGAAGGGCATCATCAACGGCTCGATCTCGGACTCCGGTGCGACGATTTCGTCGCTGAAGAACGTTCCGTCGGTTCTGTTGACACCGCTGTGGGAGACCGCCTCGACGATCGAGTCGCAGGTCATCGCCTCCAAGCAGCTGACGGTTTCAGAGATTTGCGGTAGCACCGCTCCTACGGTTGCGGGTGACTCGAACATTCCGACCTACGCTGCGGACTGCACGAAGTACGGCATTAAGTAACATCCGAACATGACTGACGTCCCCGAGTCACCGATTACCCTCGCGCCCAATATCGGGCTTGAGGCGAAACGTGACTCGGGGACTTCGGTTCTGGACGGCGCACCGCTGCTCAGTCTTCGTGGACTCACGAAGCACTTCGGTCCGGTCGAGGCACTCCGCCACTGCGATCTCGATATTCCCGCGGGGAAGGTGTCCGCGCTCATCGGTGACAACGGGGCCGGCAAGTCGACGTTGATCAAGATGATCGCGGGTATCTACGCGCCGAGCAGTGGACAGATCTTCTGGGAGGGCAAGGAAGTCAACATCCGCACGCCGCGTGACGCCGACGAACTCGGCATCACGACGGTGTACCAGGACCTCGCGCTGTGTGACAACCTCGACATCGTTCAGAACATGTATCTCGGGCACGAAGAGACCAGGGCGGGTCTGTTGAATGAGATCACCATGGAGCTCGAGACGAAGAAACTCCTGTACGACCTGTCGGTCTTCACGGTGCAGTCGGTTCGCCAACTTGTCGGATCCCTTTCGGGGGGCCAACGTCAGGCGATCGCCGTCGCGCGAGCGGTCATGCGCGACGCCAAGCTCGTGATCATGGATGAACCGACAGCGGCGCTCGGGGTTTCACAGACCCGACTCGTGCTCGACCTCATTCAGACCCTGGCGGGACGCGGTATCGCCGTCCTGGTCATCTCCCACAACCTCACTGACGTGTTCGCGGTCGCCGATCGAATAGCCGTGTTGCACCTCGGCACGATGATCAGCAGTGGTCCGGCGTCGGACTACGACACCGCGAGCGCCGTTGACTTGATCACTACCGGTGGGACAACGAGGGATCGTTCCTCCCACTCTTCCTCCTCGTAACTGCAGGGAAAGGCTTCTCCCGTGTCAGACACCGTCGTGACCCCCACTGACGCCGAAAGCGGTGCCCCTGAATCGCCGGCGAGCGTCCTGAAGGCGCGCTTCCGGCAGTTGCGTCGCAGCGACACCGGCATGCTGCCCATCATCATCGGCCTCATCATCCTGGGTGCCTACTTCGAGATCAGGAGTCCGACGTTCCTTTCGGCCGGCAACCTCGTGAACCTGTTCGTTCAGTCCTGTGTCTTCATCCTTCTAGGCCTGGCCGAGATTTGGCTCCTCCTCCTCGGCGACATCGACCTCTCGGCCGGTTGGATCGCCGCGGTCGGCGCCGCCATCGGCGCAATCCTCGTGCAGACGTCATTCGCCTGGCCGTGGTGGGCGGCGCTCCTCTTGGCGATGCTCGCGACGACGGCCATCGGCACCCTTCAGGGGGCGATCACGATCGGGCTGAAGGTACCTTCGTTCATCATCACCTTGGCGGGATCGCTCTTTTGGGAGGGCGTCGCCATCTGGGTCATCGACGGCCAGAACAACGGCGGCGCCATCTCGGTCCACGAGAAGGTCCTCTACGGGATCGTCAACCTCAACCTGTCGACGACGGCAACCTGGATCGTCAGTCTCGCGACCGCCGCGGGTATGTCGCTCTTGATATTCAACAAAGACCGCTCGCGGCGCTCGAGCGGCCTCGACAGCGTCTCGATCTACGAAACCATCATCAAGATCATCGCGCTCTTTGTTCTCGCCATCGTGCTGGTGGCGCTGATCTTCAACAAGGACCGCTCAACGTTCGCAACAATCGAAGGCATGCCGTACGTCGTGCCCCTCGTGGGGGTCGTCCTGGGGGTCTACAGCTTCATCCTGTCCCGAACGAAGCCGGGCCGTTATCTCTACGCCATCGGTGGCAACGTGGAGGCTGCCCGTCGCGCGGGCGTTTCGGTTAATCGCTACCGTCTATTGGCCTTCTCCCTTTCCGGACTGACTGCGGGCATCGCCGGTCTGGTCTACGCCTCACAGAACGGTGTCTCGGACTCCATCCCCGGTGGCACGCTGGTGCTCTACGCCGTGGCCGCCGCCGTGATCGGGGGCACGAGTCTCTACGGTGGACGGGGCCGCATGATCAACGCGTTGATCGGTGGACTAGTCATCGCGACCATTTACAACGGGATGGCGCTCATCCAGTTGAGTGCGTCGGTCGAACTCATGGTCGAGGGCGTCGTACTCGTCGCGGCTATTGCCATCGACTCGCTGGCCCGTCGCGGCGCGGCCAAACTCAGCGGCTAGTTCAGATCGTCGCGCACGCTTCGAGGTGCGGCGCCTGGCTTCAACCTTCGTGGCGTTGGGCTAAGGAGCGGTAGCGATCACGTAACTCGGCTGATCGCATCGTGTCAATCTTCGGATCGGTCACGACCACCACCTTTTCGTTGGCTGCCCACGCCGCGCCGACGAGATCGGGACTCGTCCCCGATACGGCGGCGGCGGCCTGCGCGGCCGCGCCGACCGCGACACGGTCGACCGCGGGGTCGAGCGTGAGTATCTGCCGGCTGGACAGATCGGCGAGCACCTGGCGGTAGAGGGCGGACCGGGCGCCACCACCTACGGCGAGCAGCCGTCCATCAACGTCGACGCCGCAGCGCTCGAGTGCGTCCACGCCACTGAGGAGTCCACTTACGACGCCCTCGACGGACGCGCGCACGACGTCGGCGATGGTCGTCGTCGTACGAAGGCCGCTCAACGTGCCGGTCGCGTTGGGCAGCAGTGGCGTTCGCTCGCCGTCGAGGTACGGGACGAGCACGACGCCGTTGGCGCCCGGGGGAGCGAGGGCGCCGATGCGGTCGAGATCGTTGGTCTTCGCGCCGGCGAGTCCGACGGCCCACTCGGTCACCTTGGTGGCGTTCAAGGTGCACACCAGCGGCAAGAAGCGTCCGGCCGCGTCGGCGAAGCCGGCGACCTCACCTTGGATGTCCGACGTCGGCGTGCTCGAGGAAGTGAACACCGTGCCACTCGTACCGAAAGAGATCGCCAGGTCCCCGGGCGTGAGTCCGAGGGCCAACGCGGCACCCATGTTGTCGCCGGTTCCCGGACCGACCACGGCGCCACGGACCATCGTGACGGCCGGACCCGCGACGTCACCGGGTCCGAGGATCTCGGGCAGCCACTCGAGCCGCCCGCCCGCCATCGCCAACAGCGCCTCGTCGACGGCGCCGCTGCTCGGTGACCACCACCCCGTGCCCGAGGCGTCACCGCGATCGCCGACCGCCCGGGCCGGACGTCCGAGCAACTGCCACGTCAACCATTCGTGGGGCAAGAGCACTCGTCGAACGGCCGCGAAGGCCTCGGGCTTCGTGTCGCGCAGCCACGCCAACTTCGTGATCGTGAAGGACGGACCGAGGACGCTCCCACAGCGCCTCGCCCACTCCTCGGCACCGAGTTGTGCGGTGAGAGTCTCGGACTGGGGTGCCGACTCCGAGTCGTTCCAGAGTTTCGCTGGGTGCACGGCCTCACCGTCGCCGTCGAGCGCCACGAGACCGTGCTGCTGGGCCGCGATCGAGACGGCCCTCACCGACCGGGTGATCGGGCCGCAGGCCGACCACGCCTTGGAGAGCGCGCGCCACCACGTCATCGGGTCCTGTTCGCTGCGTGGAGGCGACGTCGAAGGGTGACGCGACGTCGCCGAGGCGACGATCGTCCCGTCTTCACTGTCGACGATGACGACCTTCGTGCTCTTGGTCGACGAATCGACTCCGGCGACCAGGGTCACGTCAACGAACTGTTATCGCACACCGAGCAGCAACTCGGTCACCAACTGGTCGAGTTGCTCGTGACCGTAGTGCGCACGTCCGAGCGCTCCCTCGTCGAGTGACTTCACGTAGCCGCGCAGCGCCTCAGCCGATCCGTCGCCAACCGCGGTCGGCGTCGAGAGGTCGGGCACGCGCGCCACCGCGAGGGCGGCCTTGATGTCGGCGTCGGACTCGAATCGCTGGGCCTTCTCCTTCAAGATCAGGTACGTGCGGATGCAGCCGCGCGCGAAGTCCCACACGCCGTCGGGACCCTCGGTCCGGTACGGGTGGGCGTCGAAGTGGCGCATGCCCGCGTAGCCCGAGGTCTCCAACAGGTGGACCAGGTAGAAGGCCTCCTTGACCTCCTCGCTCCCGAAGCGGAAGTCTTGGTCGAATCGGCCGATGCGCTGTGCGTTGAGGTCGATGTGGAAGAGCTTGCCGGCCCACAGGGCCTGGGCCACGCCGTGGTGGAAGGAGAGTCCGCTCATCGTCTCGTGCGCGAACTCGGGATTGACGCCGACGAGTTCGGGCGCGTCCAGTCGGTCGATGAAGGCCAACGCGTGGCCGACGGTCGGCAACAAGATGTCGCCGCGCGGTTCGTTCGGCTTGGGCTCCAGCGCGATGCGGGTCTTGTACCCACGTTGCGTGATGTAGGTGGTCATGGCGTTGACCGCCTCGGCGTAGCGGTCGAGCGCTTCGGCGACGGGTTTGGCGGCGTGGGCCTCGGTGCCCTCGCGGCCACCCCACAGCACGAAGATGTCGGCCCCGAGCTCGGCCCCGAGGTCAATCGCGTCGAGCGCCTTGGCGAGCGCGAAGCGGCGCACGTCGGGGTCGTTCGCGGTCAAGGCGCCCTCTTTGAAGACCGGGCGGGTGAAGAGGTTGACCGTGGTCATCGGGACCTTCAGACCCGTACTGTCCAGCGCCGCGCGGAAGCGCTTTAACAGGACTTCGCGCTCCGACGCGGACGCGTCGGCCGGCACGAGGTCGTTGTCGTGCAGGGTGACGCCGTAGGCGCCGATGTCGGCGAGTTGATGGACGATGTCGACCGGGTCGAGCGCCTCACGCACCTCCACGCCGAAGGGGTCGCGGCCGACGTTGCCGACCGTCCAGAGACCGAACGTGAAGCGGTCCTCGGGCTGGGGTTCATAGGGGCCAGGTGTCATGGTGACGTCACTTTCGTAGGTACCGTGTCTGGCTAGTAACCCACAAGGTAACGCCTAAAAGAAGCTCGAGTCCCCAACCAGAGTTCGATAGGCGAACGCTAACAGTCTGGGTAGATGCGCGCAAGCCAACCCCGTCGCCGTCGCGGTCGTGAAGCGGGTCGTTTCAGTGGAGATCGGTGAGCGAGCGGCGTTGGATCTTGCCGTTCGACGTGCGCGGAATCGCCGCCACGTAGCGGATCTCTTTCGGTTTGGCCCACGGTCCGATTCGCTCCTCGGCGACGCCGCGGATCCGGTCGTCGAAGCGTGTGCCGTCGCTCACCACCAGCGCCACGACGCGCTGGCCCCACTCGTCGTCGTCGACGCCCGTGACCGCCACGTCGCGCACCCCGTCGAGGTTCGCGAGCACCGCTTCGAGCTCCTCGGGCCAGAGTTTCTCACCACCGGTGTTGATGACGAAGCCGACACGACCCTTCACCGAGACGCGACCGTCGCCGACCTCGCCGGCGTCGCCAGTCGGGAACCAGTCGTCGCGACCGTCCGGTCCGATCGCGCGCGGTCGCGGGCCACTGCGGTACGAGCGAAAGAGCGTCGGGGTCCGTACGCACAGTTCGCCGTCGACGCTCGTCACCTCGACGCCGGGCAGGGCCACGCCGTCGTAGACGACGCCGGAGCCGGTCTCGGTCATGCCCCAGGTGGTGATGACGTTGTCCGGTATCGCGCTGGGCGGTCGCGCGCCGCCCAGGAGCACGCGACGAAACCCGCTCAGGTCGTGACGGGCCAGTTGGGCGCGCACGACCGAGGTGTGCGTCGCCCCGTGGCGCGCCGCGTCCTCGAAGTCATCGCCGTCACCCCACCACAGCGTCGCGTCGCTCAGAACGGCGCGCAGCAGTACCGCGAGGCCACCGATATGACAGGCCGGCAGACAGGGAAACCACACGGGCGCCGCTGCGTCACGCAGGGTCGCCTGCGTGAGTTCGGCGCTCGCGACGAGCGCCGACCACGTCAGTTCGACGGCCTTGGGCTCGTCACTGGAGCCCGAGGTCAACATGACCAGTCCGACCTCGTCGTCGACCGGCGCCCCACCGGCCAGTTCGGTGGTGCCGTGCACGTCGCGTACGGCCGTCGCGCCGAGGCGTCGCAGATCCTCTTCCCGGCGGCGAGGCGAGGTCCGACGGTCGAGCACGCAAAAAGCGACGGCGGCCTCGACGGTTTCGCGGATCGCACGTTCCAACTCCGGTCCGAGCTCGAAATCGAGCGCGAGCAGGGACGTCACAAAACCAGACTATATGTCTAGGAACTAGGGTGGTCCTATTGGGGGTGGTACGGGTGGCCTCGATACGTCACGAACGAAGGATTGCGGCCGACGCGGACACCGTTTGGGACGTGGTTCGCCACCCCGAGAGCATCCCCCTGTGGTTTCCGGGCATCGTCTCGTGCACGGTCGAAGGTAACGTCCGCGTGATCACGACCGCGATCGGACTCGAGATCCCCGAAGAGATACTCGCCAATGACGACGCGACACGACACTTCGCGTACCGGATCACGGCCCCGCAGTACGCCTTTCACCTCGGCGTCATCGACGTGATCGAGATCGCCCACCACGACGCATTGTGCGTGTACTCCACGACGGCGCTGCCCGACGCGCTGGCCCTGCTGATCGCCGGCGGGACCGTGGGCGCGCTCGGTGAGATCCAACGCCTTGCCGAACTGTCGGCGGTGCGCGCGTGAGTCGCAAGATCCTGTTCATCACGACCGACCAACAGCGCTACGACACGATCGGCGCCAATGGCGGTACGCTCTCGCGCACGCCGGTGCTGGATCGACTCGCGAACGAAGGTATCCGCTACGAGCGTGCGCAGCCGACGTCAGTGGTGTGCATGCCGAGTCGATCCTCGATGTTGACCGGCCAGTACCCGTCGACGCACGGGGCGTGGATGAACGGCGTGCCGCTCGCCATCGACGCGCCGTCGGTCGCCGAGTCCTTGCACGACGCGGGCTACGCGACGGCCCTCATCGGCAAGGCCCACTTCGAACCGTTCATGGACCCTTTCGGTCTCTACGCCGAGAACGCCCTCGCCAACCTCGGCGTGCCCACCATCGAGCAGGACTGGTTCGACGGCCGTCGCGGCGTCCATCGTGGATTCGACTATCTCGAGTTCGCGACCCACGGCGTGATGGGCACCCTGCACTACGCCAAGTGGATGAGGGACCGACACCCTGAGGCGATACGCGGCTTCTACCAAGTCGTCGACGCCGACTTCAACGTGAACGCGACGGGCGGGGGCGACTCGGGCGCCCCCCAGGTGAAGTACAACGAGGTACCGCGTGAGTGGTACCACACGGACTGGGTCGCCGATCGTACGATTCGCTGGCTCGAGGAGCAACCCGTCGATCGCGACTGGTTTTGTTGGATGAGCTTTCCCGACCCACATCACCCCTGGGACCCGCCCAAGTCCGAGGTCGGGCGCGTCCCGTGGCGCGACGTCGCGTTGCCGGTGAACTACCCGACCAGCGCGAGCGAACGCGAGTCGCTGCTCGACCAAAAGGCCCGCCACTGGCGTCTCTGGTACGACGGGCGACTGGTGAGCAACTACGAGGCCCCCGCCAAGTGGGTGCCCGCCACGATGACCGCCGATCAGGTCCGAGAGGTGAACGCGATGAACGCCGTCGAAGTGGAGTTGATCGACGAAGCGATCGGCCGCGTGCTGGCGAGCATCGAGGCCCGGGGTTGGGGCGACGACGTCGACGTCATCTTCACCAGCGATCACGGAGAGTTGCAAGGCGACTTCGGACTCTTGTTCAAGGGTCCCTATCACGTCGATGGGCTGATGCGCCTGCCGCTCATCTGGCGCCCGGCGCGCTCGAGCGCGACGGCGCCCGCCGTCGTGCACGCGCCGGTGAGTCTCGTCTCGCTCGCCGCCACGTTCCTCGACATCGCCGGTGAGGCGCCGCCCCACTGGGTCGAAGGCGCCGTCCTGCCCGTGGATGACGGTGACGCGTCAGCTCGTTCGTTCGACGCCACGTTCACCGAGTGGGATTCGTCGATCTTCGGTGTCGACGTGCACGTGCGAAGCGTCGTGACGAACGACCACCTCTACACCGAGTACCAGTCGGGCACGGTGCACGACGGCAGCGAGGGCGAGCTGTACGCGCTGCACGAGGACCCGTTGCAGCGCGTCAACCGATTCGGTGATCCGGCCTACGCGTCGACCCGCGCCGCACTTTCCGAACGGCTCGTCGCCCACGAGGATCGACCCGGTGATCGCGCGACGCCCGGCGTCTTGATGGCGCCCGTTTGAGTCGCCGATAGCGTGGACGCCATGGCCGACACCGTTATCCAAGGTTCACCGATCGATCCCGTCGAGGAGTTTCGCTCGTGGCCGTTGCCCGAGTGGCAACAGCCCGAGGCATTCGGCGACATCATCTACGAGGTGGGCGAGGGGATCGCGCGCGTCACGATCAACCGTCCCCAGGTCCGCAACGCCTTTCGGCCGCAGACGCTCTTCGAACTGTCGCGCGCCTTCGACCTGGCGCGCGACAACGTCACCGTCGGCGCGATCATCTTGACCGGCGCCGGACCCGACGCGTTCTGTTCCGGGGGCGACCAGCGCATCCGCGGTGACGACGGGTACATGGGCGACGACGACGTGGCGCGTCAGGGCGTGGGTCGTCTGAACGTCCTTGACCTCCAGATCCAGATCCGTCGGCTCCCGAAGCCGGTGATCGCGCAGATCGCGGGCTACGCCATCGGCGGCGGTCACATCTTGCACCTGGTCTGCGACCTGTCGATCGCGGCCGACAACGCGCGCTTCGGTCAGACCGGGCCCAGGGTCGGGTCCTTCGACGGTGGCTACGGGTCGTCGCTCCTAGCGCGCACCATCGGCGTGAAACGCGCCAAGGAGATCTGGTTCCTCTGTCGACAGTACGACGCGAACCAGGCGCTCGACTGGGGTCTCGTGAACGCGGTCGTGTCACTCGATCAACTCGAACGCGAGACGATCGCCTGGTGTCGTCAGATACTGACGCTCTCGCCGATCGCATTGCGCATGCTGAAGGCCGGCTTCAACGCGGCCGAGGACGGCATGGCCGGCATCCAACAGCTCGCCGGTGACGCGACCATGCTCTTCTACATGTCCGACGAGGGTCAAGAGGGTCGCAACGCCTTCGTCGAACATCGCAAACCGGACTTCACGAAGTTTCCCAAGCGTCCATGACCGACGCGCCCGGGTCGGTGCGGCGATGGCTGCTCGCGGCGCGTCCGCGCACGTTGCCCGCGGCCATGGTGCCGGTCGTCGTCGGCGTGGCGCTCATCCGACCGCGCACCATCAACTGGGGAAACTCGTTGCTCTGTCTCGTCGTGGCGCTCGCGTTGCAGGTCGGCACCAACTACGCCAACGACTACTCCGACGGCATCCGCGGCACCGACGCCGTGCGCGTCGGCCCCTTTCGCCTGACGGCGTCGAAGCTCGTCGCCGCGACGCGAGTGCGCGACGCGGCGTTCGCGTCGTTCTTCGTCGCGGGCGCGGCGGGGCTGTTCCTGGCGTCGAGGACCTCGTGGTGGTTGGTGGTGATCGGCGCCACGGCGATTGGCGCCGGGTGGTTCTACACCGGCGGGCCGCGACCGTACGGGTACTACGGGTTCGGCGAACTCTTCGTCTTCGTCTACTTCGGCATCGTCGCCACGGTCGGAACCGCCTACGTGCAGCACCTCACGGTGCCAGATCGCGCGTGGTGGCTGGGTGTCGCGACGGGCTTCATGGCCTGCGCGCTGCTCGAGGCGAACAACCTGCGCGACGTCCAAGGCGACCGGTCCTCGGGCAAGAAGACCCTGGCCGCGCGGATGGACCGTACGCGCGCGCCCTGGCTGTTCGCGCTGTGCGTACTCGGCGTGTTGGTCGCGATCGCGGGATCGGGACACGTGGTCGTCGGCATCGTGGCGACCCTCCTTTACGTACCCGCGATCCGTCTCGCGTTCTCGAACAAGAGCGGTCGTGAACTCCTGCCGATGCTGAAGTACTCCGCGCGTGCCCAGTTGCAACTGGGCGCCCTGCTCGCACTCGTCCTGGTCTTCAAGATCGGTCTATGAAGTCCTGAACCAGCGCCGCGGTCGCCGCGGGCGCTTCGAGGTGCGCGGCGTGGTGGGCTTCGGGGATGAAGTGGACCGTGGCGCCGATGACCGCGTCGGCGATCGCCGCGGCCTCGACGCAGAACTTCTCGTCGAGGGCGCCGGCGAGCGCGACCGTCGCCATGGTGAGTGACGACAGTTCCGGTGCCAGCCAACGTTGCGTCCCCGTCCCCGCGTATCGCAGCGAGTTCGCCAGGCCGTCGGCGTCGGCACTTCGCGCCGCGCGTTCGAGTGGATCGTTCGGCAGTGAAGCGAACATAGGGCGCGCCAGCCACTCGTCGAGGAAGGCGTCCGTCCCGATCGCCTCGACGCGCGCCGCGAGAAGTTCATCGCTCTGACGCCTCATCTCGCGCTGCGCGGCGTCCTCGATGCCGCGCGAGGCGCCGAGCAACACCAGGGCGTCGACGCGATCGGGGTGACGCAGCGCAACGTGCAGGGCGACGCGGGCGCCGAAGGAGTAGCCGCCCAGGGCAAACCGCTCGCGTGGCAGGACGTCGGCGAGGAGGTCCGCGGTCTCGTCGAGGGACGCCGAAATTCCGGCGTTCTCACCGTGGCCGGGCAGGTCGAGAGTCAATAGCTCGCAGGTTCCTGCCAGAATGGAACGAAACTGATGTGCCGAGTCCTTGGTCTGCGTGAAGCCGTGCAACCACACGAGGAGTGGGCCCGAACCGCGACGTTGGACACCGAGGAGTGACATTGCCACAGAGCGTACCGAGCCCGAGTGAGGTGCAGGCCACGTACGCGGCGACACTGTTCGACGAATGGATCCGACGGGGACTTCGTGACGTGGTCGTCTGTCCCGGTTCTCGCTCGACACCGCTCGCGCTCGCGTGTGCCGCGCGACCCGAGTTGCGCGTGCACGTGCGAATCGATGAACGCAGCGCGGGGTTCTTCGCCGTCGGGCGGGCCCTCGTCACGCGTGCGCCCGTGGCGATCGTCGTCACCAGCGGCACGGCCGCGGCGGAGTTGCACGCCTGCGTGGCCGAAGCGTCGCAGGCTTTCGTACCGCTCCTGGTGCTCACGGCCGACCGTCCGCCCGAACTCCACGGCGTCGGCGCGCCGCAGACGATCGACCAACACGAGCTCTTCGGTGAGATGGTCCGGCGCTTCGAGGATCCGGGCGTCGCTCGACTCGAGGACGCGAACGGCTGGCGCGCGCTCGCGCGACGACTCTGGGACAACGCGACGCTGGGTGCGGCGCAGTCCCCGAGTCCCGGTCCCGTCCATTTGAATGCCGCGTTCGTCGAGCCGCTCGCCGCCGCGGCGTTGTCGCTCCCGGCGCCGTTGGCGATGGAGTCGATCGAGGTCACGCGAGACGCGCACGCCGCCGATCTCGAGGACTTGCGTGTCTTGTGCGTCGCCGGTCACGGGACCACGGCGCGGATGGTGGAGGACTGCAGCGCGCTGAACTGGGCCGTCGTGGGCGACGCGACGGCGCTCGGGACGATCTCGTACTTCGACCCGCTCCTGCGCGACGCGCGGTTCGCCGGCGAGGTCCGTCCGGACGTCGTCGTTCGTCTCGGCGGGATGCCCGCGTCGCGCATCCTCCAGGAGCGCCTTCGCGAGTGGCGCGTGCGCACCGTCGCCTTCGACGGTGCGGGGTTCGTCTCGGACCCCGATCGGCTCGTGACCGAGCGCCTCGTCGGGATACCCGATCCCTCACACGAACCCAAGGCGGACGGGGAGTACTTGCGTCTGTGGAGCGAAGCCTCGACCCACGTCGGTGAGTGGCTCGCGATGGTCGACGACGAAGACGACACCCTGCACGAACCCTCGGTCGCGCGCTGCGTGGTCGAGGTCAGTTCGCGTCGTGACGTTCCCTTGGTGATCGGTTCGTCCATGCCGGTGCGCGACGTCGAGTGGTGGACGCCGCCGCGTACGGCGCTGACGTACTCCAATCGAGGCGTGAACGGCATCGACGGCGTCGTCTCGACCGCCCTCGGTGTCGCGGCGGGTTCCCGAGCGCTCGGGCTGGTCGGCGACATCACGATGCTGCACGACGTCTCGGCGTTGGTCGACGGCTTGGGCGACACGGGCGGTACCTGCGTGTTGGTCGTGGCCGACAACCACGGGGGCGGGATCTTCTCCTTCCTCGCGCAACGCGGCGCCGTCGATCAGGTTCGCTTCGAGCAACTGTTCGGAACACCTCGGCGCCACGACCTGGCGGTGGTCGCCCGGGCGTTTGGTCACGAGGGCCTGACCGTCGCGACGCTCGCGCAGCTGCGGGCCGCGGTGGAAGAAGCGCTCGATCGACCCGGACTGACCGTGATCGTGGCCGAAGTGCTCTCGCGCGACCAGAACGTGCGACTGCACGACGAGTGGAATGAGAAGGTGACGAGCATCCTCGAAGGCGTTCGGTGATTGCGACGCTGCCGAGCTCGCTGCTCGCCGCCTTGCCGATCGCGGTCGCCGCGGGCTTCGTCTCGTTCATCTCTCCGTGCGTCCTCCCTTTGTTGCCGGGTTACCTCGCGTTCTTGAGCGGCGCCGCCGGTTCGCTCGAAGGTCGAACGGGACGCGGCCGCGCGGTCGTCGGCGCGATCGCGTTCATCATCGGTTTCGCCGTCGTGTTCGTGAGCATCGGCGCGATCTTCGGCGGCTTCGGGGCGCTGTTGAAGGATCACGAGAGGATCCTGTCGATCGTCTTCGGATCGGTCACGATCCTGTTGGGGATGTTCTTCGCCGGGTGGTGGCCGTCGAGGTGGCTGAACCGCGAGCGACGCGTTCATCACGTGCCGCGGGTCTCGATCTTCGGCGCGGGCGCGCTGGGATTCCTCTTCGCCCTCGGTTGGACTCCGTGCCTCGGTCCCACGCTGGCGGCGATCCTCGGACTCGCGGCCAGCTCGGGCGCGACCGCGGTGCGCGGATCGATCCTCATGTTCTTCTACTGCCTAGGGCTGGGCATCCCATTCGTGGTGGCCGCGCTGGCGACGGAGTGGGTCTCGACCGCGTCGGGGTGGCTCCGTCGTCACCAACGAGCGATCGGACGGATTGGCGGCGTGCTCTTGATCGTCATCGGGATCCTCGAGGTGAGCGGCGCGTGGCACACGTTCGTCCTCTGGTTGCAGGTGCACTTCCCGTCGTCAAGGGCAATTTTGTAGTCATCGTCGCCTCGTAGACTGGGTCGATGAAACTACGTGACGACTGGCAGTTTCGAGGCCTGGTTCACCAGGCCACCGACGACGCGGTCCTCGACCGCCTCTCCTCGGGCGGCGTCACGGCCTATATCGGCTTCGACCCAACGGCTCCCTCGCTGCACCTAGGCCACCTCATGCAGCTCTGCACGCTGCGTCGTCTGCAGATGGCCGGGAATCGCCCCATCGCCCTGGCCGGCGGCGGGACCGGACTGATCGGGGACCCCAGTTTCAAGGCGGTCGAGCGACCGCTCCTCACGATCGAGCAGATCGACGACAACCTGGTCGGGATCCGCGAGCAACTCGGCCGGTTCCTGGACTTCTCCGACGGCGCCGGCTCGACGCGGGCACTGCTCTTGAACAACGCCGATTGGCTCACGACGGTGTCGTTGACCGATTTCTTGCGCGACGTTGGCAAGCACTTCACGGTGAACCAGATGATCGCCAAGGACACGGTCAAGAGCCGGCTCGACCGCGACGACGTGGGGCTCTCCTTCACCGAGTTCTCCTACATGTTGCTCCAGGCCTACGACTTCTTGCGACTCAACCTGGATCACGACTGCACGCTGCAACTCGGGGGGTCCGACCAGTGGGGCAACATCACGATCGGCACCGAGCTCGTACGCAAGGCGACCGGGCACCGCGCCGACGGCGTCACGACGCCGTTGCTCTTACGCGCCGACGGTCAGAAGTTCGGCAAGTCCGACACCACGAACGAGCACGTCTGGCTGGACGCCGCGTTGACGTCACCGTTCGCGATGCACCAGTTCATCTTGAACGCCGACGACGTCGCCGCCCCGGCGATGCTGCGCTACTTCACGTTCGTCGATCACGAGACGATCCTCGAACTCGACGAGGCGACACGCAGCGTCCCCCAAGAGCGACGGGCCCAGCGCGCCGCGGCGAACGCGATCGTGTCGCTCGTCCACGGCGCCGACGCGGCCGAGCGCGCCGAGCGCGCTGGCGAGGCGCTGTTCGCCGAGTCCATCGCCGATCTCGACGAAGCGACCCTGCTCCAGGTGGTCGCAGACGCCCCATCGTCGAACGTCACGAGCGCCGAGTTGCACGATGGTATCGACGTCGCCGAACTCCTGGTGCGCTGTGAGCTCGCGACGTCGCTCGGTGAGGCGCGGCGCTTCGTCGAGCAGGGCGGTGTCTACGTGAACAACGTGCGCGTTGCGTCGGGTTCGAAGGTCAACGGCACGCAACTGCTGCACGAGCGGTACGTGATCCTTCGCCGCGGCCGTCGTCAGATGCACCTGGTGGTCGCTGCGTGATCCGTCGCGTCGCGGCGTTGCTGGCGGCCGGCGTGCTGCTCTGTGCCTGTGGCTCGGTGAGTCCGGGTACCGCGATGAAGGGATGGGTCAAACAGAGCGGCTTTGCGAAAAACGCGAGCGCGCTCTACGCCGACGTCCGGCATTCGGCTACGGACCTGCGGAACCGATCGCTGACGAGTAACGACCTCCACACGTTCTGCAACGTGCTCTTCGTCGACGACGGTTCGATGCAGTCGTCGCTGCCGACGCCCGACAGTCAGGCGACGGCGCTCCTCAACAAGGCCTACCGGGATTTCGCGCGCGCCGCGGTCGACTGTTACAGCGCGATCGCCGTCGCCGGTGATCGCGCGACGGCGCTCGCGACCCTGAGCGACGGCGCCGCGCTGTTCTCCGAGGCCCGGGCACGCGTGGCGGCGGCCCAGAGTTAAGAAGCCGCTAAGAACTCGGGGGTCGCAGGTCGATTTCGAGTCGCAAGATGCCGTCCTCGAGCGTGGCCGTCGCGTCGCCCAACATCGCGAAGTCCTGGAAGTCGAGGTTGGCGGCCTCAATGAAGCGCTGGCGCTCCGGACCCTCGACCGGCGGGAAGCCACGACGTTTGACCGCCTCGGCCCGTTCGCGAAATCGCAGCACCATCTCGTCGGGGTCAAAGGCAGGGCTCACAACGCGATGATAGAGGCTTCAAGTGAGGAACCAGTTGGTATCATGGATTCTCAACTCAGTACTCCTGGGTTGTGGTCGCCGCCAGTTATGGCCCGCGACCAGTGAGGAGTGGACGTGAAAAAAGGCCGCCATCGTCGGTTTGTTGAAGCTCGCGAACTCAAACGCTCGACCGGACCCCGCGCGACCACCTGTGTGGAATGTGGCGCCGCGCCCGAAGACGTCCACGCGGAGTGGTGTCTAGCCGAGGAAGACCGTTACGACGAGATCCTCGGGTCCTTGCCCCGCACGTCGTTCAACGAAGAGGACCCCCTCGCCGCGGAGAGTTAAACCCGCTTGCGCATGACGGGGTGGGGGAGACGCGTCCCCTTGGGCTGCGCGGTGCGCTTGTCCATGTATGCGCGCAACTGGTCGTACACGTGCTGACCGACCATCGCCACCAGTTCCTCGTGCATCGAGTCGACGACGCGGTCCTTGCCGATAAAGGCCTTGGGGTCCTCGGTGCACCAC
This sequence comes from uncultured Acidimicrobiaceae bacterium, assembly GCA_963802735.1. GTDB lineage: Bacteria > Actinomycetota > Acidimicrobiia > Acidimicrobiales > RAAP-2 > RAAP-2. The sequence continues at coordinate 59,627 of CAWDJY010000007.1, forward strand.
CAATGGAAGTCCGCGCCGCCCGCGCCCCAGTGGCTGCGGTTCCACTGCGAGATGCGCGTGATGACGTGTCCGTCGTCCTCGACCTCGTCGTCGCGTCGTAACGGGAGCTGCCAGCAGACCTCGGGCTTCAAGGGGATGTAACTCTCTTCGTTGTCGATCGCCATGACGTGCAGCGCGCAGCCCGGGCCCCGATGGAAGTCGGGACGGTTGAGGAAGATGCACGCGTCCTGGACGAGGCGGGTGACGATCTCGCCGTTCTTCTTCACCCGCGTGGTCCCCTGGCGGCCCTTGGACTTGAACTGCCACTGGTCGGCCGTGAGGCGTTTGGCCGCCTTCTCCACGCGGCGCCGGTCCTTCTCGTCGGTGAAGTGGGCGCCGTAGCTGCAGCAGCCCTGGACCAGTTCGGGGGTCGCCTCGGTCAAGACCCCCTGGCACCCGGCGCCGAAGATGCACTTCCAGTTGCTCTCGAGGAAGGTGACGTCGAACATCCACGTCCGCTGGCGCTTCGTGTCCTCAAAGCTGACCCACTCGTGGGCGTCGGAGGGTATTGAACTCACAGGGAGAACTTACTTCGTGTTCTCGAACGAACCAACCCCATACACTTGAGTCATGACTGCCGTCGACACATTTGAAGTGCTCACCTTGACCGACGAGGCACGCAACGTCGTGCTGGACGCCTTGAACGCCGAAGAACATTCCGAGACCCTGGCGCTCTACGTCGAGGTGACGGGGACGCGTGGCGCCGGGTACGCGTACGACCTCTACTTCTCCGATCGCGCCGACGCGCCCGAGGGCGCGGCGATCGGCGACGACGGCGGCGTGACCATCGTCGTGCCGCCCAAGAGCGTGGAACGCCTCCGCGGCAGTCGACTCGAGTTCGCGAACGAAGGTGGCGGGGGACTGGTGCTGGTGAACCCGAACGCCCCGACGCCCGAGGAGATGAACCCCGGGGTACCGCCCGACATCCTCGCCTTGGGCATCGAAGGACCGCTCGCCACGTTGGCGATCGAGGTCCTCGAATCGAGTGTCAACCCGGCGATCGCCTCGCACGGCGGACGAGCCGACTTGATCGCGCTCGACGAAGAGAAGAAGGTCGCCTATCTGAAGCTCTCCGGCGGATGCCAGGGATGTGCGATGAGCCGCTTGACACTCTCCCAGGGCATTGAGACCCAACTCATCGAAGCGATCCCCGAACTGACCGGCGTCATCGACGTCACTGATCATGCCTCGGGCGAGAATCCCTTCTACGCCAAAGAGTAAGTGCGCCTCGCGGCCGTTCTAGAATTACCAGATGTTGCGCTTCCTGACGGCCGGAGAGAGCCACGGTCCTTCGTTGAGCGTGATCGTCGAAGGGCTGCCCGCGGGCCTGGCGATCGGGGTCGAAGAGATCGCCGACGAATTGGCTCGCCGTCGTCTCGGATACGGGCGCGGTCCGCGCATGCGATTCGAACGCGATGAGCTTCGACTGATCGGCGGGGTGCGTCACGGACGCACCCTGGGCTCGCCGGTCGCGGTCGAGATCTTGAACTCCGAGTGGCCCAAGTGGGAACATGAGATGTCCGCGGCGCCGGGCACCCCGACGCAGAAGCAGACCAAGCCGCGGCCGGGACACGCCGACCTCGCGGGCATGCAGAAGTACAACTTCGATGACGCGCGCGACGTGTTGGAGCGCGCGAGTGCTCGCGAGACCGCGGCGCGGGTCGTCGCGGGCGCGCTCGCCAAGGCCCTGCTGTCGACGATCGGCATCGACGTCGTCAGTCACGTCATCCGCATCGGGGCGGCCACGGCACCCGCGGAGGTGCGACCGCTCCCCGCGGACCTCGCGACGGTCGACGACAACGAAGTGCGCTGCCTCGATCCCGCGAGCGCGGCCGCGATGGTCCTCGAGATTAAGGCCGCGGCCAAGGTGGGCGACTCGCTCGGCGGTGTCGTCGAGGTCATCGCCTACGGCGTGCCCGTCGGACTCGGCAGCCACGTGCACTGGGACCGCAAACTCGACGGCCTCCTCGCCGGGGCGTTGATGAGCATTCAGGCGGTGAAGGCGGTCGAGATCGGTGACGGCTTCGCCCAGGCCGCCCAGCGCGGCAGCGTCGCCCACGACGCCATCGCCGTCGACGACGCCTTCGACCAGGGCGGCGGGTTCGTCCGGCGTACCGATCACGCCGGCGGCACCGAAGGCGGCATATCCTCCGGCGCGCCGATCATCGCCCGGGCCGCGATGAAGCCGCTCTCCACCCTCAATCGACCGGTGCTCGAGACCGTCGACGTCGTGACTCACGAGACGGCCGTCTCGTTCAAGGAGCGCACCGACGTGACGGCCGTCCCGGCCCTCGGCGTGGTGGGCGAGGCGATGATGGCGCTGGTCCTCGCGAACGAGGCGCTGCGCAAATTCGGTGGTGACTCGGTCGAGGAGTTCACGAGGAACCACGCCTCCTACATCGCCAACCTCGGGTCGACCTCGTCGGCCGCTCGCCCGGCCTGAGATGGGCCGCCTCGTGCTCGTGGGTCTGCCCGGCACGGGAAAGACGACGGTGGCCCGAGCGCTCGGTGCCTCGTGGTCCTGCGACGTGCTCGACACCGACGACCTCGTGGCGCTCGAGGCAGGCGTGTCCGCGGCGGCGCTGCTGCGTGACGAGGGCGAGGACAGTTTCCGACGGCACGAGCTGGCGGCACTGCACGCGGCGCTGGCCGGTGACGCCGACGTGGTCGTCGCCACCGGCGGCGGCATCGTGTGCACGCCCGCGGCGCGCGCGGTCCTCGCCGCCGAGTGCACCCTGTGGCTCGACTGCGACGACGACGTGATCCTGAACCGACTGGGCGACGTCGAACGGCCCCTGCTCGCCGCAGGGCCGGCCGAGGCACTGGCGGCCCTGCGCCGTGAACGAACGGCGTGGTACCGCGACGTCGCGCGAGCGCGCATCGACGGGTCACAACCGCTCGACGAGGTCGTGGCGAGCGTGACCAACGAAGTCGGGCGGTTGGCGAGATGAACGTGGACGTCGAACTCGGCGAGCGTTCCTACGAGGTCGTGCTCGCCGACGGCGCACGACACCAACTCGCCGAACTGATCGCCCGGCGTGCGCCGGACGCGCGCGTCGCGGTGATCGTGACGACACCGTCGATCGCCGCCCAACCGTGGTTCAACGTCAAGAGCGGCATCGACCAGCACGTGCTCAACGTGCCCGACGGCGAAGCGGCGAAGTCGCTCGACGTCGTGGCGACGTTGTTGGAAGGAGTCGCGCAGCTCGAGCTGTCGCGACATGACGTGGTGGTGGGTGTGGGCGGTGGCGCGTTGACCGACGTCGCGGGCTTCGCGGCGGCCACCTACCTGCGCGGCGTGGCGCTGGTGCAGGTCCCGACGTCACTCGTGGGTCAGGTCGACGCCGCCATCGGCGGCAAGACCGGCGTCAACCTGCGCGCGGGCAAAAACCTCGTGGGCGCGTTCTATCAGCCGATCGGCGTGTTGTGCGACTTCGAGACGATCGCCACGCTGCCCGAACGCGAGCGTCTCGCGGGACTGGGCGAAGTGGCGAAGTGCTGGTTGCTCGAAGGCGGTTTCGCCGCGGAACTGACCGAGGTCTCGCTCCTGGACCTGATCGTGATGTCGGTGAAGCTCAAGGCCGCGATCGTCGGCGCCGACGAACGCGAAGGTGGTCGACGCGCGCTCTTGAACTACGGGCACACGCTGGCCCACGCCCTGGAGAAGGTGGCACTGGCGCGTGACGGGGACGAACTACGTCACGGTGAGGCGGTCGCGATCGGCCTCGCGTTCGCGGTGCGCTTGGCCGCGGCCCTCGGTCGCGTGGGCGAGAGCGAGATCGTTCGCCATGACGAAGTGCTCGACTTCTTCGGACTACAGCGTCGGATCCCACCGGCCTACGCGACGGCGTCGCTGTTGGAGGCGATGGCGCACGACAAGAAGGCGCACCACGACCTGACCTTCGTGCTCGCGGGGGCCGAAGGGTTCGAGACCGTGCACGACGTCGACCGGCAGCTGGTGGGCGACGTCCTAGAGAGATTCCGAGGAGAGACATGAGTGAAGAGATTCTGTTGTTGTCGGGTCCGAACCTCGACCTGCTGGGCACGCGTAATCCCGAGATCTACGGGACGTCGACGCTGGCCGAGCACGTGGCGCGCTTCAGCGAACTCGCCGGCGAGGCCGGGTTCCGCGTGCGTCACGTGCAGTCGAACTTCGAGGGCGACCTCATCGAAGCGGTCCACGCGGCGCGCGACGTCGTGGTGGCGATCGTGATCAACGCCGGGGCGCTGACGCACTCCTCATGGGCGTTGGCCGACGCGCTCGACACCTTCCCCGGGGTAAAGGTCGAGGTCCACCTCTCGAATCCCGCGGCCCGTGAGCCGTTCCGTCACCTCAGTACGCTCGCCGGTTCGGTGAACGGGTCCATCGCCGGCTTCGGCGCGACCAGTTACGAACTCGCGCTCGACGCCGTTCAGCGGTTGACGTCGCCCTCGGCGTAATCGCACCTCGACGCGCGTTGCCTAGACTGGGCAACGCACGAATCGCGAAAGGTCTTCACGCCCATGCCTGCAATTTCAACGTCGGACATTAAGAACGGCATCACGATAAAGCTCGACGACGGTCTCTTCACGGTGATCGAGTTCCAGCACGTCAAGCCGGGCAAGGGCGGGGCGTTCGTGCGCACGAAGTTGCGCAACGCGCGTTCCGGGGCCGTCATCGAGCGCACGTACCGTTCCGACGAGCGCCTCGAACAGGCGATGATGGACAAGCGCGACACGCAGTACCTCTACCGCGACGGTGACGACTACATCTTCATGGACCAGTCGACGTACGACCAGGTACCGGTCTCGTCGAAGAGCCTCGGCGAGGCGGCCAACTTCCTCAAGGAGACCGGCAAGGCGATGCTGATCCTGCACGACGACGAGATAATCGGCGTGGAGCTCCCGGCGTCGGTCGAGTTGACGATCACCGAGACCGAGCCCGGCATCCAGGGCGACCGCGTGTCGGGCGCGCGCAAGTCCGCGACGCTCGAGACCGGCCTGGTCGTGCAGGTCCCGTTGTTCGTCGGACCCGGCGAGCTCATCAAGGTCGACACGCGCACCGGTGAATACATGACCCGGGCCTAGCGTGAGCGAACTCGGGGTCCACCGACACCACTCGCGCGAGCGCGCCCTCGAGATCATGTACGAGGCGTCCATGAAGGAGCGGCCGGTTCTCGTCGTCGTGGAGGAACTCAACCTGCGACCCGACGACTACGCGCTCGCGCTGCTCACGTCGAGCGAACTGAACGAGCCACGCGCCCACGAGCTGATCGGTGAATTCTCCATCGACTGGCCCCTCGATCGGATCGCCCTCGTCGATCGACTCGTGATGACGCTGGCGATCGCCGAGATGATGATGGACGACCCACCGCCGAAGGCCGTGATCTTGGATGAAGCCGTCGAATTGGCGAAGGTCTACTCGACCGACGCCTCGCCTAAATTCGTAAACGGCGTGTTATCTTCGATTGCTGAGCACATTCTCAGCTGAGCAGGGGAGTCCTACGGATGCCGGGTATGGGTGGTTCGTCGTTCACGAGCAATAATCCGCTCGTCGTTTCGCTCTTCCACCACAGTGTTTTCCAGACGAGTGTGTCGTGGATCATCGCGATCGCGCTCGTTACGTTGGTCGTGGCCAGCATCCTTCGTCGCGTGAACACGTTCAACCTCTCGGCCGGCGGGCTGGGCGAGCCGCGCGCTCGGACGTACCTGCGGATGGCGTTCGGGATCATCTGGCTCATCGACGGCATCTTGCAGTTCCAGGCCTCCATGCCGCTCGGCATGGCCAACGGCGTGGTCGCGCCGGCCGCCGCGGGCACGCCGGGATGGCTCCACGCGCTGATGTTCGACGGTATCGGGATCTGGAACAACCACCCGATCGCCCTAGCGGTCGGCACGGCGTGGATCCAGGTTGGGATCGGTCTGCTGTTACTGGTGTCCAACGCGTCAATCGGTCGTCTCGCGGCCGCCGTGTCGGTCGGATGGGCCGGACTGATTTGGCTGGTGGGCAACGGCGCCGGCGGGATCTTCCAGACGTCCAACTCCATACTCTTCGGTTGGCCCGGAGCGTCACTCTTCTATCTGGTGGCCGGAGTGTGGTTGGCGCTTCCGCCGTCGAACTTCCCGGAGCGATTCTCGCGCTACACCTTGCGGGGTCTGAGCGTGCTCGTCGGCGTCGGCGCCGTCTTGCAATGTCTGCCGTCGCGGGGCTTCTGGCACGGCGGCAACGCGAACGCCCTGACCACGATGACCTCGACTATGACCGCGACGCCGCAGCCGCACCCGCTCGCCTGGTTCGTGAACCACGTTGGCGACGTCGCCGGAACGATCGGCGGCGGCTTCAACGTCGCGGTCATCATCTGGCTCGGGACCTGCGCCGTCGGACTGTGGGTGGCGAGCACGCGCGACCTCCGCTGGCCGACGCGCGCGTTGGTCATCGGCTGTCTGTTCTTCTGGGTGGTCGCCGAGGACATCCCCTTCTGGGGAGGTCTGGCGACCGACGTGAACTCGCTGGTTCCTCTCGCGGTCCTCGCGTGGTGCGCGAGTCCCGCGCGCCGGACGCCCGCACCACTGATCCGCCATCTCCCGGTCGAGATGCGATCGAGTTCCGGCGCGGTCGTCGCGTCCTTCGCGTCAGCGATGGTGCTCTTCGCCGCCGTGTCGATGGGCTGGGCCACGGGAGCGTCCGCCGAGAGCACGCTGTTCCTCGCTCAGAATGGTCCGGCGGCGTCGGTCAACACTCGGGCGCCGGGATTCACGTTGACCGACCAGCACGATGCCACCTATTCAATGGACGAGCACAGCGGTCATTACACCCTGCTCACCTTCCTCGATCCCGAGTGTTGGACGGACTGCCCGCTCCTCGCCGCGCAGTTACGACAGGTGCGCGCCGAACTCTCGCCCTCGGCGAAGCTCGACATCGTCGCGGTCGCCGCCGATCCCTATCACGAGACCCTCGCGAACGTGAATCACTTCATCGACATCCATAGTCTGAAGAGCGTGAAGGGTTTCTATTTCGTCACGGGCAAACTGGCCGCCGTACGCAAGGTCTGGAACTCCTACGGCATCGGTGTCTCCATGACGCCGACGGACAAGATGAGCATCCATTCGGACTATATGTTCATCATCTCGCCGCGTGATCGACTGAAGTGGATCATCCCGGACGATCCGCTGTCGAACTGGGCCGGTCAGCATTCGGCCGAGAGCGAGTTGCTGAGCCTCCTCCATCAGTCCGGGGTGCACTGATCGTGTCGCCGCTCGGCGTTCTCGCGATCGCGGGCGCCGTCTTGACCATCCTCGCGTACGACCGGCGACGCGTTCGAACGCGGCGCTCGTCGCTCCAGTCACTGCTCGCCCTGTTCTCGTGGGCCGTGTTGTGGTTCGCGGCCGCCTCGACGTTCGAGCGTCGCGGGATGACCAACCTGCCCGACCACATGATCGGCCACGTCCTCGTGATGTTCCTCGTACCCATGGGACTGATCTATTCGGGGTTCGCGCGCTCCCTGTGGTGGATCGCGCCGGCGGAACGGCGCCGCCGCGTGCTGCGCTGGTGGTACGTCGGCCGAGCCAAGCGCTTGCCGACGTGGGTCCTGCACCCCTACACCGCCGCGATTGCCTTGAACGTCGTGATGGTCGCGTCGCACACGCCGCGCGTGTTCGATTTCTCGATGGAGCACCTGTGGGCCATGGAGTGGCTGATGGAGCCGGCGTTCTTCCTGTCTGGACTGTTCTTCTTCCATTTCTTGATCTCCTCGCCGCCGCGGCGCAACCACGTCAAGTTGAACCAGCAGTTGATAATGGTGGTCGCCACGATGTTCGAGATGCTGATCCTCGCGATGTCGATGTCGATCTTCACCAAGGTGTCGTGGTACGACGTCATGACCCCGGGTCACGGGATGTCGTACATGCCGGGGATGGCGACGACGGTTTCGGCGGCCTTCCACCAACAGCAGTTGGCCGCCGGCATCTTGTGGGTCTGCGGTGACTTCTGGGCCGTGCCGATTCTTGTCACGATCGCGCGACGGTTGTCGCGTCGCGACGGCTCGTTGTTCGCGGTATTGGAACGTCAGACGTCGCGCTTGTCGGGCGTGTCGGACTGATCGCTGTGGTGCACTGACGCCAGATAGGCGTTCCAGGCGTCGAGCTCGGGGTCGTGCTCGTCATAGATGACCGGTCGACGCGGCCCCTCGCCGCGTTCGTCCTGACGCAACCTGTGCCACATGTAGACGGCGTAAAGGCCGAGGAGCGGCCATTCGAACACGTACGCCCACGACAGCGTGTTGCCGCCGAGCGCACGTTTCAACTCGAAAATGAAGGCCGGAACGCAGATCAGTTCGGCGAGGAATAGACCGAAATTGATTCTGAACATATTCTTAGTTTCGACAGTCATTGCAATGATTTTAGACCGATTATTTATCCAATCTCCACTACGTTTTACGTAGAAAACCTTCGCGTATTTGCTCGTGGTATTTCTATGGGTGTTCTAAGGAGAGCGCATGAATCGATCGAAGTCCCTCGGCATCGCCTTGGCTTCGGTGCTCGTCATTGGAGCGGCACTCGGACTCGCCGGTTTCGCACTCGCGAGTGCCGCGCCGCACCAGACGCCGTTGGTCTGTGCACGAGTCCAGGGTCAATCCAACACGTGCAGCCTCACGATGGCGACCTACCCGGACTCCGGCGAGGGCGTCCACGGCAAGAGCGGGGGACCACACCCCGACTGGGTCACCTACTCCAACGACAACGTCGTGCTGCCCGCTAACACGACCGTCGATATGACGATCAACCAGTACGACTCCGGCGGATCTCTCAACAACGCGTTCTTCGACCAGGTCATGGGGACGATCGGCGGCACGGCCACGATCGACGGCAAGACGGTCACGCACGTCGATCCGAACAACGTCGGTCACACCTTCACCCTGCGCGGGATTCCCGGGAGCGGCACCACGCTGTTCGTCTCGGTGCCGTTGCCGGCTGATGGCAACACCGACAATTCGGTGGTACTCAACGGCACGCACTACAACAAGCCGGTCGTGGTCCAGTTCTCATTCAAGACGGGCAGCAAGGGCGTCTATGAGTTCAACTGCGAGTTCCCCTGTGGGGGTTCGCGCGAGGGCCAGTTCGGCGAGGCAATGTCAACGTTCGGCTATATGTCCGGCACCTTCACGGTTAACTAAGGGGATCTTGTGTCAGATACCGGAAACAAGAAGTCACTGAAGCCGTTCTACTGGATGTGGGGGATCGGGACGATCCTCGCCATCTTGCTCTCGCTGTGGGCGCCCGGCCACTTCATGCCGCGATCGATGAGCGGCAACATGCACTTGACGATCCTCACCATGGTGATCTTCAGTGTCGCGGCGGCCCCGGTCGTCGCTGGCGTCTACGCGATCGCGATCTACGCCGCGCGGACGTGGACCTACAAGGGCGATGACGTACCGCCGCCGGCCGAGCAAGTCCGCGACAATCCCAAATTGGTGGTCACGTGGCTGTTGGCCTCGACGGCGCTGACGGTGTTCCTGCTCGTCTGGGGTCTCGCCGCGCTCGCGGCCGACAACTCGTCGACGGGGAAGAACCCGCTCGTCGTCGACGTCACCGGTCAGCAGTGGCTCTGGTCCTTCTCCTACCCGGGCACCCACGTGCAGTCCAACGAGCTCTACCTACCGGTCAATCGTGAGGTGGAGTTCCGCGTCACCTCCGAGGACGTGACGCACGGCTTCTGGATCGTGAACATGGGGGTCCAGGTCGACGCGAACCCCGGCACGATCACCACCATTCACACGACGCCGAACCACCTAGGTGACTTCACGATCCGGTGTGAACAGTTCTGCGGTCTGAATCACGCATTCATGGATGCCGACGGACACGTCGTCACCACGCAGCAATTCAACAGCTGGCTCGCGGCGCAGCCGCAGCGGGCCTAGGAGGAACGTATGACGACAACTCTCGAACGGACCGAAGCGGCGGCCATTCCTCAAGGTGGCGGACTCGCACGACGACAGAACGCGGCCACGGCCGTCGTCTGCGGCGTCGTCTTCGCCTACCTCTTCTGGTTGGTCTCGCACATGTTGCTGGACTCGACCGGCCGCCCCTTCGGCGACCAGGTCGCGACCTTCACGGGAATCGGCTGGATCATCGGGTTCTGGATCGGCATTGGCGCGTTCAACGGACCGTTCCGCTGGCTCCTCGGTCGCGATCACACGCGCCAGGACGATCTCTACTACGCCGGTCAGAACATGGGCAAGGCGCGCTACTGGAAGTTCACGACGGACCACAAGGTCGTGGGCGTCCAGTACATCTGCGTGACCATGGGGCTGTTGGGCGTCGGCGGCATCCTCGCCATGGCGATCCGCACCAACCTCATCACGCCGGGGGACCACTTCATCAACCAGCAGGTGTACAACAGCTTCATCGCCATCCACGGCATGGTGATGATCCTGGCGCTGATCGTGGCTGTCGCCGGACCGTGGGCCAACTTCGTGATGCCGATCATGGTGGGCGCCCGCGACATGGCCTTTCCGCGGCTCAACGCGTTGAGCCTCTGGACGCTGGTCGGGGCCGCGGTCCTGTTGGTCGGCGTGCTCGCCGTCGGTGGCCTCCCCGTGGGATGGGTCGTACTCGATCCCATCGCCAACCAAGCGGGCGTCGGGATGGACTTCTTCGCGTTGGCGATCATCGTCTTCGCGATCTCGACGACGGTCGCCAGTATCAACAACATCGCCACCGTCGCCACTATGCGCACCAAGGGAATGACGTTGGAGAGGCTGCCGATATTCGTCTGGGGCATGATGGCGACCGCCGCGCTTGGCCTCTACGCCTTTCCGTTCTTCGTGGTCGCCGAATCCCTCCAATTGCTCGACCGCACGTCCTTCACGAGCTTCTTCGTCTCGACCGGTGGCGGAACGGGATGGCTCCAAGCGAACCTGTTCTGGCTGATGGGCCACCCCGAGGTCTACGTCATCTTGCTCCCGGCCGTAGGCGCCCTCATGGAGATTGCTGCGGTCATGGCCCGCAAGCCGGTCTTCAGTTACCGCACCGCGGTCGGTGCGATCGCGGCCCTCAGTGGACTGTCGGCCTTGGTCTGGGCGCACCACATGTTCACCAGTGGCTGGGCGCCGACCCTTGGTGGTCCGTTCATGCTCACGACCGAGCTCATCTCGATTCCGACCGGTGTGTTCTTCCTCGTCATGATCGGCACGCTCTGGCGGGGCCATATCTGGATGAAGTTGCCCACGATCTGGATGTTCGGTTTCATGGCGAACTTCGTGATCGGCGGCATCACCGGTATCTACCTGTCGGACATCCCGCTTGACGACCAACTGCACGGCACGATGTTCGTCACGGCGCACTTCCACTATGTCTTCGTCGGTTCGGTACTGTTCGGGGCGATCGCGGCGTTGGCCTTCTGGTTCCCGAAGGTGACGGGCCGCTTCTTGAGTGAGTCGCTCGGGCGGGTTTCGTTCTGGTTGGTATTTGTCGGCGTGCAGATCACGTTCCTCGCAATGTTCATCTCGGGTCTGAAGGGCATGCCGCGTCGCGTCGCGTCCTACAGCCTCCTCTTCGAGCACACGAACTTCGCCTCGACCGTCGGCGCCTACATCATCATGTCGGGCATGATCGTGCTGCTGGTCGCGATCATCCGATCATGGAACAAGGGTGAGCCCGCCGGACCGAACCCGTGGAGTGCCAACTCACTCGAGTGGATGGTGCCGACGCCCGTGCCGCTGGAGAACTTCGAAGTGCTCCCGGTCGTCACGGAAGACCCCTACAACTTCAACAAGGAAGTGGTGCGTTCATGAGCATCGATACACACGAGCAGCACGACGCGCCCCACGGTCCGAGTGGCCAGGGTGGCCACGACGGGCACCACGAGCCACCAGAGGTCGTCGACGGTCGACAGCGTCTGGGCGTATGGCTCTTCATCGGTGGCGACATCATCATCGTCGCGGCGCTGTTGTTCACCTACCTCTACCTGCGTGGGGTGAACACCAGCGGTCACTGGATGTCGCTCCTGGGCTACAAGGGCCACTCGTACGCGTACTACCAGAACTTGGAGAACAGCTCCGCGGGGATCCCCGCCCCCAAGTTGATCCACGTCGGACCGATGTCGGCCGGACTCGAATGGGTGATCGCGTTGATCACGGTGGTGAGTGCCGCGGTGGTCTGGCAGGCCGAGCGCGCGCTTCGGGCGACCAAGAACGCCAAGGCGTTCTCCACGATGGCCGTCTTCGCCACGATCATCGCCATCGTCGCGATCGTCTTGACGATCGTGCAACTGCGCAGCATCCCCGAGGTCTTCGTCTCCACCAACGACTCACAGGGCATGGCCTATACGGCGTACGACTCGGCGTTCCTCGCGATCGCGGGCTCTGGTCTGGTCCACCTCGTGATCTTGACCTTCCTCGGACTGGGACTGACGATCCGTTCCTCCAAGGGACTCATCAACGGGGAACGCTGGTTCCAGGCCCGTCTGGTGCGGTTCTTCTGGGTCTGGGTGGCCGCGTCCTCAGTGATTGTCGCCGCCGTAACGACTACGATTAACACGATTCATTAACAACACGGCTCGGCGGTGACTCGAAAGAGCACGTAGCGGGGTTGTCGTGAAGCGGGTCCCGTGAGGCCCGTACGACAGGAGAGCGATGGACAACGAGGACGAACGCCAGGCGCGCACACGCGGCCTGGCGTTCATTGCGAAGAGTCAGCTCTTGAGTGCCGAGGACGTGTCGCGCGCCTTGCGGCGGATGGCGCACGAGATCATCGAGCGCAACCATGACGTGGCGTCGCTGTCGGTCGTCGGACTCCAGACCGGTGGCACGGCGATCGCGTCGGCGTTGGCGGCGATCTTGAGCGACATCGCCGAACTCCCGGTGGTCGCCGGACTGCTCGACGTCTCGTTCTACCGCGACGACCTGTCACGCAACCCGATCCCGGCCTCGACGCGCACGCTCATCGACCACGACCTCACCGATCGCACCGTGGTCCTGGTCGACGACGTCCTCTACACGGGGCGAACCATCCGGGCGGCGTTGAACGCGCTCTCCGACTGGGGTCGGCCCCGGGCGGTGCAACTCGCGGTACTGGTCGACCGCGGACACCGCGAACTTCCGATCCGTCCCGACTACGTCGGCAAGAACCTCCCGACCTCGCTGGACGAGGCCATCGTGGCCACGCTCGAGGGCGTCTGGATCGGAACCCGGGCGGCGTCGTGATCGACTCCATCCGGGGCCGGAGCCTCCTCTCGTTGGACGAGCTCTCGAAAGCGGCGATCGTCGAAGTGCTCGACACCGCCGAGTCGTTCGTCGAGGTCAACCGACGGACCATCAAGAAGGTGCCGGCGTTGAAGGGCCGCGTCGTCGCCTCGCTCTTCTTCGAGGAGTCGACGCGCACGCGCTTGAGCTTCGAGACCGCGGCGAAGCGACTCAGCGCGGACGTCCTCTCCCTCGCGGTGGCCTCGAGCAGCGTGAAGAAGGGGGAGTCCCTACGCGACACCATCGCCACCATCGACGCCCTGGGCATCGACGCCGTCGTGCTGCGACACCGCTCGAGCGGCGCCGCACTGCAGGTCAGTCGCTACGTGCCGCACGTGAAGGTCATCAACGGGGGCGACGGACAGCACCAGCACCCGACCCAGGGACTCCTCGACGCCTTCACCATCCGACAGGTACTCAGCGAGCGCCTCGCCACGACCGGTCTCGAGAGCGGCGCTGAAGTGTTTGAGGGACTGCGGGTACTGATCGTCGGCGACATCCGCCACAGCCGGGTCGCGCGCAGCGACGTCGCGGCCTACGCGACGCTCGGCGCCGAGGTCCGACTCTGCGCACCGGGCACGCTGTTGCCCGAGGACGTGGACAGTTGGCCGGTCACCGTGGTGCACGACTTCGACGAGGCTCTCGCCTGGGCCGACGTGGTCGGCCTCCTTCGCCTTCAGAGTGAACGCGGCTCCGGCGCCTTCGTCGCGAGTCTCGACGAATTCACCTTCACGCACGGCCTCACGGTCGAGCGTGCACGACTCTTGAGGCCCGAGGCACTGATCATGCATCCCGGGCCAATGAACCGCGGCGTCGAGATTGATTCACGCGTCGTCGAATCGCGCCAAGCGGTCGTCGAGCGACAGGTGAGCAACGGCGTGCCGATTCGCATGGCGGTGCTGTACCTGTGCGTCGCCGGATCGGGAGAGGGGCCGGGACTGTGAGCGCCATCATCATCCGTCAAGGACTCGTGGTCGGGGAGTCCGAGAGCGCCGTCGCCGACGTGCTGATCGTCGAGGACCGGATCGCCGAGGTCGCCGCGTCGATTGACGCGCCGAGTGACGCCCACGAGATCGACGCGCGCGGTTGCTGGGTCGGACCGGGCTTCGTCGACCTCCACACGCACCTGCGCGAACCGGGTCGCGAATCCGCCGAGACGATCGAGAGCGGTGCGCGCGCGGGCGCCCTCGGCGGTTACTGCGCGCTCGTCGCGATGCCCAACACCGAACCGGCCCTCGACAGCGTCGCGCTCGTCGCGTTCGTGCTCGAGCGAGGGGCGCGCACGCCCCTCGACGTCGCGGTTGCCGGGGCGATCACGAAGGACCGTCGCGGCGAGTCGCTCGCGCCCATGGCCGAGATGGCCGCCCTCGGCGTGCGGCTCTTCACCGACGACGGCCTCGGCGTCCAAGACCCGTCGGTGATGCGTCGGGCCCTCACCTACGCGAAGCCGCTCGGGGTGCGCCTCGCTCAGCACTGCGAGGACGAACGGCTGGCCGGTGAGGGGAGCATGAACGAAGGAGCCCTGAGCGGCCACCTCGGGCTGACGGGTCGCCCGGCACTGGCCGAGGAGTTGATGGTGCTGCGCGACATCGAACTCGTCCGACTGACCGGCGCGCCGCTGCACTTCTTGCATCTCTCGACGGGTCGCTCGGTGGCGTTCGCCTGCGCGGCGCGCGACGAGGGCCTGCCGATCACGTTCGAAGTCGCGCCGCACCATCTCGCCCTCGACGAGACGGCGTGCGCCACCTACGACCCCGTCTTCAAGGTGCACCCGCCGCTGCGCGGCCCGGACGAGGTCGCGGCACTGCGTGACGCCCTGCGCCGCGGTCGTCATCGACGCCGTGGCGAGCGACCACGCACCGCACGCGCCCGAACTGAAGGACCTCGCCTTCGACGAGGCACCGGCCGGGATGCTGGGGCTCGAACACGCCGCGGTGCTCACCTTCGACGCGCTCGGTCCGGCGCCCGACCCGCGACTGTTCTTCCAGGTGCTGAGCCGCGGACCGGCGCGCGTCGCGCAGCTGCGCCGCGACGACCGTCGCCTGCGTCACAGCGCCCACGGCGCGTCGATGGTCGCGGGCGAGGACGCCAACGTCACCGTCTTTGACCCGACGTGCGAGTGGCGCGTCGATCGCCACGCGTTGGCCAGTCGCTCGATGAACACTCCCTACGACGGACGCGCCATGACCGGACGCGTACGCGCCACGATCGCCAAGGGTCGACTCGTCGTCGACGAAGGTCGTCTGACGTGATCCGTCAACCGGCCGTGCTCGTGTTGAACGACGGCGCCACCTTCGAGGGCTACGCGGCGGGACACCTCCCCGACGAGGGATTCACCAGCGGTGAGTTCGTCTTCAACACGGCGCTCTCGGGTTACCAAGAGGTCCTCACCGACCCCAGCTACGCCGGCCAGATCATCAGCTTCACCTACCCGCACGTCGGCAACTACGGCGTCACGCCCCTGGATGACGAATCGCTGCACCCGTGGTGTCAGGGCGTCGTGATGCGCGAACTGTCGCACGTCCCTTCCAACTGGCGCTCGGTCGGTCCGCTCGAGGGTTTCTTGCGCCAGCACCGCGTCGCGGCGATCGTCGGTGTCGACACCCGCCGACTGACCCGACACCTGCGCAACCACGGCGCCCTACCGGGCGCCTTCGGTCACGGCGATCCGGCACTCGTGACGGCCGCGGCGTTGTCCGCGCGCGGGACCGACGACACGGACCTCGTCGGCCGGGTGACCACGACCGAGCCCTACACCCGCGGCGCCGGCGCGCGTCACGTCGTGGCGCTCGACTACGGCATCAAGACCACCATGGTCCACCAGCTCGGGTCGCGTTTTCGCGTCACGGTCGTGCCGGCCGCGACGAGCGCCGACGAGATCCGATCGCTCCACCCGGACGGTGTGTTCCTCTCCAACGGCCCCGGTGACCCCGCGGCGCTCGGTGCGCAGGTTCACGAACTCGACCAACTCGTGGGCACGGTGCCGATCTTCGGCATCTGCCTCGGTCACCAGCTCCTCGCCCGGGCGCTCGGTGGTCGGACCTACAAGTTGCCCTTCGGTCACCACGGCAGCAACCACCCGGTGCGCGACCTCGCGACCGGACGGATCGAGATCACGGCGCAGAACCACAACTACGCCGTCGCCGCCGACTCCCTCGAGCGCGGCGTCGTCAGCCACGTCAACTTGAACGACGGTGTCATCGAGGGCGTGTCCGCGCCGGGTGAACGGTGCTTCTCGGTGCAGTATCACCCGGAGGCCGGGCCGGGACCTCACGACGCGCGCTATCTCTTCGAACGATTCGACGAGGTCATGGGTGACCACGTCGCGACGGGCGCCTGATGCCCCGGCGCACCGACATTCACTCGATCATGGTCATCGGCTCGGGGCCGATCGTCATCGGCCAGGCGTGTGAGTTCGACTACTCGGGGACCCAGGCCTGCCAGGTACTGCGCGACGAGGGCTTCAAGGTGATCCTCGTCAACTCCAATCCCGCCACGATCATGACCGACCCGGCGACGGCCGACGTCACCTACGTCGAACCGCTCGACGCCGACGTCCTGACCGACATAATCGCGCGCGAACGACCCGACGCCCTGCTCCCGACCCTCGGCGGCCAGACGGCGCTGAACCTCACGATGGAACTCGTGCGTCGCGGCGTCACGGAGCGATTCGGCGTCGAAGTGATCGGCGCGCGACCCGAGGCGATCGCGACCGCCGAGGATCGCGAACTCTTCAAGTCGGCCATGGCCGACATCGGACTCGCCGTGCCGGAGTCGGGGTTCGCGCGCAGCGTGGAGGCGGCCGTCGAGGTCGCGTCGCGCATCGGCTGGCCCGTGATGATACGACCGAGTTTCATCCTGGGCGGCTCGGGCACTGGCATCGCTCACGGCGAGGCGCAACTGCGCCTACTCGCCGGCGAGGGCATCGCGGCCTCGCCGATCTCCGAGATCCTCGTGGAACGCTCGGTCGCCGGATGGAAGGAGTTCGAGCTCGAAGTCATGCGCGACCACGCCGACAACTGCGTCGTCGTGTGCGGCATCGAGAACTTCGACCCGATGGGGGTCCACACGGGCGACTCCATCACCGTGGCGCCGATCCAAACGCTCTCGGACGTCGAGTACCAGGCGATGCGCGACGACGCCTTCGCGGTCCTGCGGCGCGTCGGCGTCGAGACCGGCGGATCGAACGTGCAGTTCGCGGTCGACCCCGACACCGGCGAGCGACTGGTGATCGAGATGAACCCGCGCGTCAGTCGTTCCAGCGCGCTGGCCTCCAAGGCCACGGGGTTTCCCATCGCCAAGATCGCCGCGCGATTGGCGGTCGGCTACACCCTGGACGAGATCCGCAACGACATCACCGAGGTGACGCCGGCCAGCTTCGAGCCGGTGATCGACTACGTCGTGACGAAGATCCCGCGCTGGGCCTTTGAGAAGTTGCCGGGCGCGCTCGCCGAGCTCGGCACGCGGATGCAGTCGGTCGGCGAGGTGATGGCCATCGGTCGCAACTTCGCCGAGTCGCTCCAGAAGGCCGTACGCTCCCTCGAGCAGGGCCGCGCCGGCTTCGCGCTGGGGCGCCGTTCGGAGTTCGTGGACTTCGACCTCGATCGGCTCTGGCACAGCGCGGTCGTCGCGACGCCGGAACGGCTGTTCGCCCTGCACGAGCTGCTCTGGCGCGGCGCGCCGATTGACGACGTCGTCGCGCGCACCGGCATCGATACGTGGTTCATCGCGCAGTTGAGCGAGATCATCGAGCGCGAGCGCGAACTCACCGTCGACTCCGCGCTCGAGCGCTTCAGCGCGCGCGAGTGGCGTCGCTACAAGCAGTGGGGGTTCTCCGATCCCCAGATCGCCGACCTGTGCGGCCGCGAGGTCGCCGAGGTCACCGCGCTTCGCCGGGCGGCCGGCGTGAAGACCACCTATAAGACCGTCGACACGTGCGCGGCGGAGTTCGACGCCTCGACGCCGTATCACTACAGCACGTACGAGGACACGAGCGAGGTCCGCACCTCGTCGCGCGACCGGGTGATCATCCTCGGTTCGGGACCGAATCGCATCGGCCAGGGCATTGAGTTCGACTACTGCTGCGTGCACGCGTCGATCGTCCTGCGCGACATGGGCTACGAGACGGTGATGGTGAACTGCAACCCCGAGACCGTCTCGACGGACTATTCGACGTCGGACCGCCTGTACTTTGAGCCGCTCACCCCCGAGGACGTCGCCGAGGTCGTGTCCGCCGAACGGGCCGCGTGCGTCGACGGCGCTCGCGTGCTCGGCGTGATCGTGTCGCTCGGTGGGCAGACCCCGCTCAAGCTCTCGCACGCCCTCGATCCGGCGTTGGTGCTGGGAACGCCCGTCGCGTCGATCGACGCGGCCGAGGACCGCGAACAGTGGTCGGCGATCTGCACCTCACTCGGACTTCGTCAACCGCCCGGTGACGTGGCACTCACGCTCGCCGACGCGAGGTCGATCGTGCGCGAGATCGGCTTACCCGGTCCTCGTCCGTCCGAGCTACGTGCTGGGCGGACGCGCCATGGAGATCGTCTACGACGACGCGTCGCTCGAACGGGTGATGAAGGACCTCACCAGCCAGCACGGGTCGCTGGCGCGCGAGGGTGGTGTCTCGCAGAGCCGCCCCATACTCATCGACAGCTTCCTCGAAGACGCCATCGAGGTGGACGTCGACGCGGTGCGCGACGTGGCCGGCGACGTGTTCGTCGCCGGCGTGATGGAGCACGTCGAAGAGGCCGGTGTGCACTCGGGTGACTCGGCGTGCGCCCTGCCGCCCCAGACGCTGAGCGAAGCCGTGCTCGCGACGTTGCACGCACACACCGCGAAGATCGCCAACGCGCTCGGCGTCGTCGGCCTGATCAACGTGCAGTACGCGGTGAAAGACGGCGAGGTGTTCGTGCTCGAGGCCAACCCCCGCGCGTCGCGCACGGTGCCCTTCGTCGCGAAGGCGACCGGCGTGGCGCTCGCCCAGGTCGCCGTGCGCGTCATGATGGGCGAGACCTTGGGTGACCTCGTCGCGCGCGGCGTCGTGCCGCCCGCCACGCCGGTACCGCCGTACGTCTCGGTGAAGGAGGCGGTGCTGCCGTTCAATCGGTTCCCCGGCGTCGACACGGTCCTCGGGCCCGAGATGCGCTCGACCGGCGAGGTCATGGGCGTGGGGGAGAGCTTCGGCATCGCCTTCGCCAAGGCCCAGCTGGCGGCCGGCACCCGGCTGCCGGACGAGGGTCGGGTCTTCATGAGCCTGGCCGACCGCGACAAGGTCCAGGGACTCGAACTCGCACGTCTCGTGGTCGAACTCGGCTTTTCGCTCGCCGCCACCGTCGGCACCGCGGGGTACTTGCGCGCCCACGGCGTGGGCGTCGACACGCTGGTGGGCAAGGTGGGCTTGGCCGACATGGGCGTCGACGCCGTGACGATGATCGCGGCCGGCGAGGTGCAGATGGTCATCAACACGCCGTCGGGCAGCGGCGCGCGCGCCGACGGCGCGCTGATCCGCGGCGCCTGCGTCGTGCACGCCGTGTCGTGCCTCACGACCATCAGCGCGGGACTGGCCGCCGCGAAGGGTATCGCCGACACGCGAGCAAAGGGCTGGCGCGTGGCCTCGCTCCAGGAGCTGCACCGATGAGCGGGCTCGCGACCAACGTCGGCGCGCTCGCGTTGCGCTCGCCGATCCTGACCGCCGCCGGGACCTCGGGCTACGGCGACGAACTCGCCGGCTACGGCGACCTGTCGACGCTCGGCGCGGTCGTCGTCAAGTCGCTCGCCGCCTTCGCGTGGGAGGGCAACGCCGCGCCGCGCGTGGCGAGTTCGGGTACCCACATGCTCAACGCGGTCGGACTGGCCGGCCCGGGGGTGGCGGCGTGGCGCGCGCAGTACCTCCCGGACCTCGAAGCGCGCGGGTGTGACGTCGTCGCCTCCATCTGGGGTCGCACGGTCGAGGAGTTCGCGGCGGCGGCCGAGGCGATGCGCGGCGCGAACGTGGTCGCGCTCGAGGTGAACGCGAGCTGTCCCGAATCTCGAGAGTCGCTCGTCGATGTTCGCGCACTCGGCGCTCGCGACGGCCGAGATCGTGCGGGCCTCGAGGGTCGCCGGCGTGCCGCTGTGGATCAAACTCAGTCCCAACACGCCCGACCTCGTCGAGATCGCCGACGCCGCGCTCGACGCGGGGGCCGAACGCCCTGGTGCTCGTCAACACCGTGCTCGGGCTCGCGATCGATATCGAGGCTCGACGACCGTCGCTCGGCAACGGCGGGGGCGGCGTGAGTGGGCCCGGTATCTTGCCGGTCGCGTTGCGCAGCGTCTTCGAATGCCGCGCCGCGTTCCCCGACGCGCCGATCGTCGGGGTCGGGGGCGTGAGCAGCGGCGAGGACGCCGTCGCGATGCTGATGGCCGGCGCGAACGCCGTCGAGGTCGGCACGGCGACGTTCGCCAATCCGCGCGCGCCGTGGATGGTGCAAGCAGGGATTGACGCGATGGATGGCGCGCCACCATGTGGCGCGCGTCGACGAGCTCGTGGGAGTGGTCCATGGATGAGACCTTTGGCGCGCGGCTGCGTGATCGGATCCGGGCCCTCGGCCCGCTGTGCGTCGGGCGTTGACCCGAGTCGAGAGCTCCTCGAGTCCTGGGACCGCGGCGACACGGTCGAAGGGCTGGAGTTCTTCTCGCGCGCCGCGCTCGAGGCGGTCGTCGGCACCGCCGCCGCCATCAAGCCGCAGGTCGCCTTCTTCGAACGATTCGGCTCCGGGGGCTTCCGCGTGCTCGAACAACTCATCGGCGACGCGCGCGACGCCGACGTGTTGGTCGTGGCCGACGCGAAGCGCGGCGACTTCGCCGTGACCAACGCGGGTTACGCCGAAGCGTGGTTGGCGGAGCGCTCGCCGCTGCGCGTGGACGCCGTGACCGCGAGTCCGTACCTCGGCGTCGACGCGCTGGCGCCGTTGTTCACGCTCGCGAAGGAGAGCGGCCGCGGCGTGTTCGTGCTCGTGGCGACGTCGAATCCCGAGGGGCGCGTGTTGCAACAGGCCCGCACCGTCAATGGCGAACGCGTCGAGGACCTCGTGCTGCGCAGCGTCGCGGAACGAAACGCGCGTGAGGATGGTCTTGGTCCCTTCGGCGTGGTGATCGGTGCCACGCGCGACGCGCCGGAGTTCGACCTGGCGCGCCTGGGCGGTCCGTATCTGGTCCCCGGTGTCGGCGTCCAGGGCGGGAGCGCCGAGGACGTCGCGCGATTGTTCGCTCGTTGTCCGAAGAACACGGTGCTTGTGAACGTTGCACGATCCATACTGAGCGCCGGTCCGGAGCGCGCGGCGCTGCGTGACGCGGCGCAGCGTTGGCGCGATGATCTCAGTCAGGCGTTGGCCTGAACAAAAGTCGGCGCAGGGGACTAATCTGACATCGTGACTCCCACTCCGCCGAACCTCTCGCAAGAACAGCGAGTCGAGGCGTCGCGTCTCGCGGTGGCGAACCGCCGTCGGCGCGCCGAAGTGAAGCGTCAGGTGAAGTCCGGCGAGCTCTCGCTCGAAGAGCTCTTCGAACTCGCGGCCCGCGAGGAGTGCGTGGCGCAGATGCGCGCCTACGACCTGATCAGTGCGCTTCCCGCCATCGGCGAGGTGAAGGCCGAACGGATCATGAACAACGCCTCGATCGCCAAGACCCGCCGGATCCGCGGCCTCGGTCCCAAGCAGCGCGCCGAACTGTTCCGAGCCCTTGTCCGCTGAACCCTTCATTGCGGTTCTCATCGGTCCCGGCGGCGTAGGCAAAGGGACGTTGGCCCGTCGACTGGTCGAGGCTGACCCTCGATTGTGGCTCTCCAAGAGTTGGACGACGCGACCGGTCCGCGACACCGAGGACGGGACGGAGTACCACTTCGTTGACCGCGCGACCTTCGAACGCGCCATCGAGGAGGACCGGTTCCTCGAATGGGCCGAGTTCCACGGGAACCTCTACGGCACGCCGCGGCCCGACGCCGGTGGACACGACGTGTTGCTCGAGATCGAAGTGCAGGGCGCCGAACAGGTCCTCGCGTACGACCCGTCGGCGGCGGTCGTGCTCGTGGTCGCGCCGTCGATGGAACAACTCGAGGATCGACTCCGAGGTCGCGGCGACGCCGAAGAGCACGTACAAAAGCGTCTCTCGAGCGCGCCGCACGAACTGGCGAAAGGCCATGCGATTGCTACGCGCGTCGTCGTGAACGACGACGTGGACCGGGCGACGGACGAAATCCTCTCTATACTGGAAGAACTTCGCCCTTCCGGGCGATCCCCCTCGAAAAAGGACTGAACACCATGGCCGAACGCCCCACCCTCGTCGATCCGCCGATCGAGACCCTGCTCAGCAAGGTCGGCGAGTCGAAGTTCACGCTCGTCGCCGTCTCGGCGATCCGGGCGCGCGAGATCAACGAGTACTACAACGGACTCGGCTCGGGCCACGGGGCCCTCATCCCACCGCAGGTGACGTCACTGTCGAATAAGTCACTGTCGCTCGCCATGGAAGAGCTGTACCAGGGCAAGCTGGAGTTCCACCGTCCGACGCCCGAAGAACTCGAAGAAGAGCGCCTCCAGGCGGTCGCGTTGGAAGAGGCCCGCCAGGACGCCAACAACGACCTGGACGCCTTCACCGATGCCCTCCGCGACGCCTGAGTCGACCAACCCCCGTATAGTCCTCGGCGTCGCCGGCGGCATCGCCGCCTACAAGTCGGTCGAACTGCTGCGACTGCTGCGCGACGCCGGCTACTTCGTCTCACCGATCCTGACGCCCGACGCGACGCGCTTCGTCGGTGAGGTCACCTTCAGCGCGCTCGCGAGCGAACCGGCGCGCACTCGACTGTTCGGCGACCCCACGACGCCGATCCCGCACACGTACCTCGGACAGCACGCCGACCTGGTCGTCGTCGCGCCCGCGACCGCGCACCTCATCGCGCGCTACGCCACCGGACTGGCCGACGACCTCCTCGGTGCCACGTTGCTGGCCACCACGGCGCCGGTGCTGCTGTGCGCGGCGATGCACTCCGAGATGTGGGCCCAGCCGTCGGTGCAGGAGAACCTCGCGACGCTGCGACGCCGTGGCGTCATGGTGCTCGAACCCGAGGTCGGTCCCCTCGCGGGCGGCGACGTCGGCGTCGGTCGAATGGCCGAACCGGCGGCGATCTTCGAGTTGATCGAGCGGATCGTGCGCGGCTACCGGGGGCCGCTCAGCGGACGACGCGTCCTCATCAGCGCCGGCGGGACGCGCGAGGCCATCGATCCGGTGCGCGTCATCGCCAATCGATCCTCGGGGCGCCAGGGCTACGCGCTCGCCGAGGTGGCCCGTCGACTGGGGGCCACCGTGACGCTGGTCTCGACGGTCGAACGCTCGCTCGCGCTCGACGTGGCGACCTCCATCGACGTCGTTCGCGTCGAGAGCGCCGCCGAGATGCGCACGGCGATGCTCGAGCGATTCGCGTCGAACGACTGCGCGATCATGGCCGCCGCCGTGGCCGATTTCACCGTGGCGGCCGCGCCCGAGAAGATCAAGAAGGATGCGGGCGTGCCGACACTGCGCTTCGAAGCGACCTCGGACATCGTGCTCGACCTCGTCGCGGCGCGCGGCGCGAACCAAGTCGTCGTCGCGTTCGCCGCCGAGACCACGAACGTCCTCGAAAACGCGCGCACGAAACTGACGCGCAAGGGCGTCGACCTGTTGGTCGTGAACGACGTCGCGGCCCCGGGCGTGGGCTTCGAACACGCGACCAACGAGGTCATCGCTGCTCGGACGCGACGGCACGAGCGAGACGGTGTCGATGCGTTCGAAAGAGGCCGTCGCGATGGCGATCTTGACTAGGGTGGCTTCATTGTTAACCAAGGAGCCCCATGAGTGACCGCACCCTCTTCACCTCGGAGTCGGTGACCGAAGGACACCCCGACAAAGTCGCCGATCAGGTCTCGGACGCGGTCCTCGACGCGATTCTCGCCCAGGACCCGACCGCGCGCGTCGCCTGCGAAACACTGTTGACCACGGGACTGTGCGTCGTCGCCGGGGAGATCAGTACCAGCGCGTACGTCGACATCAACCACCTGGCACGCGAGACGATCATCGGCATCGGCTACAACGACGGCGCGATGGGCTTCGACGGTCGCAGCTGCGGCATCCTCGTCTCGCTCGACAAGCAGAGCCCCGACATCGCCGACGGCGTCGACGTGGCCTTCGAACATCGCGCGGGCGACGAGGACGTCCTCAACTCCCAGGGCGCCGGTGACCAGGGCATGATGTTCGGCTACGCCTGCAGTGACAACGACGACTTCATGCCCCTGCCGATCTGGCTCGCGCACCGACTCTCGATGCGTCTCGCCCAGGTGCGTCGATCGGGGCTCGTGCCGTACCTGCGGCCCGACGGCAAGACCCAGGTCACGATCGTCTACGAGGACCACAAACCGGTCGCCATCGACACCGTGCTGATCTCGACCCAACACGAGGACGGCGTCGACTCGATGACGACGATCACCGACGACGTTATCGAGCACGTGATCACGCCGATGCTGCCCGCCGAACTCGACGCCAGCGCCTTGCGCGTGTTCGTGAACCCGTCGGGCAAGTTCGTGCTCGGTGGTCCCCACGCCGACACGGGTCTCACCGGTCGAAAGATCATCGTCGACACCTACGGCGGCATGGCCCGTCACGGTGGTGGCGCGTTCTCCGGCAAGGACCCCTCCAAGGTCGACCGCTCCGGCGCTTACGCCGCACGCTGGGTGGCCAAGCACGTCGTCGCGTCCGGGGCCGCGGAGCGCTGCGAGGTCCAGGTCGCCTACGCGATCGGCGTCGCGCGCCCGGTGTCGGTGCTGGTCGACACCTTCGGGACCGAGCGCGTCGACCGAATAAAGATCGCCAAGGCGGTCGACGCCCTCTTCGACCTGCGCCCGGCGGCGATCATCCGCGACCTGGAGCTTCGTCGTCCGATCTATCAGCGCACCGCCGCCTACGGCCACTTCGGCCGCAGCGACCAGGGATTCACCTGGGAGCAGACGTCACGGGTGGACGACCTGCGTCGAGAACTGTCGCTGTAACCGTGAGCGCCGCGCGCGCGGTCCGGATCATCACCGAGGTCGCGGCGGTCGACCGTCCCTTCGACTACCTCGTCACCGAACGAACGCAGCGTGCCGACGTCGGGGACCGCGTGCGCGTCGACTTCAACGGCCGCTCGGTTCGTGGCTGGGTCACCGGCGCGGCCGACGTCACTCCCGATCTCAAGCCGTTGACGAAGTGGCTGGGGTACGGACCACCGGCGACCCTGCTCGAGCTCTTGACGTGGGCGAGCGAGCGTTGGTACAGCCCCCTCAGTCGGTTCCTCCAGTCGAGCTCGCCAAAGCGACTGGTCACGGATCTGCCCAGTGCGCCGGGCGCGGCGGCCCTCGCGCCGGCGGTGATGGCCGCGGTGCCCGAGGTGGAACCGGGCGTGCTCGAGGTCGCGCCGACGACCGATCCGTTGCCGATGATCCTGTCGGCCTACGAGGCGACCCGCGCGAGGGACGGATCGCTCCTGGTGCTCGTGCCGACCGAATCGTGGGCCGGCCGGCTCCGTGGACGACTCGAACAACGCGGCTGCGCCGTCGCGGCGGGCGAGGAACAGTGGGACCGGATGCGCGCCGGCTGGCCCGTCGTCGTGGGTGCGCGCGGCACGGCCCTCGCGCCGGTGCCCCGGGTCGCCGGTGCGGTGATCATCGACGCCGACGACGAGGCCTACCGGAACACCGCGGCGCCGACGTGGGACGCCGTGACGATGATGCGCGAACGCTGCCAACGCGACGCGGCGCCGCTGTGGTGCACGTCGAGCCTGCCGTCGCCGGCGCTCTTGAACGACGGCGCCTATCGCGCGTGGGGTGACATCGCGGGCGCGTGGCCGCGAATCGCCGTCGTCGATCGACGACGGAGCGATCCCCACGAGGGGGTGCTCGCGCGCCACTCCCTGGACGCCGCGCGACGGGCGCTCGACGGTGACGAGCCGGTCGCGGTCGTCGTCGTGCTGCAACGCCTCGGTGACGGTCGACTCGTCGCGTGCGCCAAGTGCGGAGAGTTGGCCCGTTGCGCTATCTGTGCGCAGGCCGAAGAAGTGGTGGACGGCCAGTTGGTCTGTCGCGAGCGCCACGAGCCACGGGCCAACTTCTGTCGCGCCTGCGGCGCGACGAACCTAAAACGGGTTCGCCTGGGCGTGACGACGTTGGCGCGCGACGTCGCGGCCCAACTCTCACGAAGCGTGAGTGAGGTCACCGCGACGACCGATCTCGACGCGCCGCTCGAACGCGTCGTGGTCGCCACGGAGGCCGTGTGGCAACGGGTTCGCCGCAGCGGGGTGGTCATCTTCGTCGACTTCGATCAGTATCTGCTGGCGCCGCGATCGTCGGCGCGACGCGGCGCCATCACCGCCGTCGCCAAGGCCGGGCGACTGGTCGGTTCGCGTCGCGAGGGTCGAGGCGAGGTCGTGCTGCAGACGCGTCGCTCCGAGGACCCGGTCATCGACGCGTTGGTGAAGGGAGAGTTCGGCGTGATCGTCGAGGACGACGTGAGGACCGCACGGTTGCTCTCGCTCCCGCCCTACGGCGCCGAGGCCGACGTCTCGGGCGAGGGTGCCGAGGCGTTCGTCGAGGGACTGCGCGAGGCCGGGGTCACGATCAGTTCGTCGTCCGCGGGCTTCCAGGTTCGAGCGAGCGACGTGGTGACGTTGTCCGCGGCGCTGCGCGCGGCACCGCGACCACCCGCCAAGTTGCGTGTGGCGGTGCTCTAGTCGAGTGCCCGTGCGAGCTGGCGTCGAAGGGCGAGCGGTATCGTAGGGGGGTGACGACGCTTCCCATCCGCGTGTACGGCGACCCGGTGCTGAACCAGGTCACGACCGAGATCGACGACATCGACGGCCGTATCGCGGCGCTCGCCCAGACCATGATCGAGACGATGAACGAGGCGCCGGGCGTGGGACTCGCCGCCAATCAGGTCGGCGTGCAGAAGCGGCTCTTCGTCTACGACAAGGGCGAGGGTCCCCACGTGGTCGTCAATCCGAGGATCCTCGCGACCGACGGTGAGTGGACCTACGAGGAGGGCTGCCTCTCGGTCCCCGGTCTCAGCTGGGAGATCACCCGCGCCAACGCGGTCCACCTGGTGGGCTACGACCTCGACGGCAACGAACTCGACCTGCAGGTCGATGAGTACGAGGGTCGGATCTTCCAGCACGAGATGGATCACCTGGACGGCGTGTTGCTGATCGAGCGACTGAACGCCGACCAACGACGCGAGGCCAAGCAGATCCTGCGTCAGCGCAGCCTGGAACTCGCCGCTTCGGATCCCGACGGGTTGCACCTTCTGCTGGGTGAGTGAATGCGTCTCGCCTTCCTCGGTACGCCCGAGGCAGCGGTACCGTCGCTGCGCGCCCTCGTCGACGCCGGTCACGAGGTGGTCGTGGTGATCACGCGACCTGATCGCAAACGTGGCCGCGGCGGTCACCTCTCACCCAGCCCGGTCAAGGCGTGCGCCGAGGCGTTTGGACTGCGGGTCTCACATCGACTGAGCGACCTCGACGACGTGGACGTCGATCGCGGCGTCGTCGTCGCGTTCGGACGGTTGATCCCCGGCGACGTGCTGGCGAGGATCCCCATGTTGAACGTGCACTTCTCACTGCTGCCGCGCTGGCGCGGCGCGGCGCCCGTCGAGCGCGCGATCCTCGCCGGCGACCACGAGACCGGCGTCAGCATCATGTCGCTCGACGAGGGCCTGGACACCGGGCCGGTCCACCTCGAAACGCGACGTCCGGTCGGCGAGAGGTCCCTGGCGACGCTGCTCGCGGAACTGGCCGACGTCGGGGCGCACGCCCTCATCGAAGTCCTCGCGACGCCCGCGCTGTTGGAGCGCCCGCACGCGCAAGAGGGCGAAGCGACCTACGCCGAGAAACTGACCAAGGAGGAGTTTCACCTCTCGGCCGCGGCGCCGAGCGTGCAACTCTTGCGGGTGGTGCGCCTCGGTCAAGCGTTCGTGATGGTGGCCGGCCGACGGCTCCTCATCGAGAGCGCCAGAGCCTACGACGACGTCGACGTGGCGAGCGGATGTATCGCCCTTCGTGAAGGGGTAGTGGTCTTGGGAGCGGCGCAGGGCGCCATCGTGTTGGAGCAGGTACGCCCGGAGAGCGCCAAGTCCATGAGCGCCTTGGCGTGGTGGTCGGGCGCGCGCTTCACCGAGGACGTCGCCGCGTGGACGTGACGAAACCCGTGCGCGAATAGGCTGCCGTTGTGACTTCTATTGACGCTGGCCCCTCCGGAGCGCTCCGCGTCGCACCGTCAATCCTGGCCGCCGATTTCGGCTCGCTCGCGAACGCCGTTCGTGAGATCGACGCCGAGACGGACTGGCTCCACGTGGACGTCATGGACGGACACTTCGTGCCGAACGTGTCGATCGGTCCGCCCGTCGTGAAGTCGTTGCGCCAGTACAGCGCGAGATTCTTCGACTGCCACCTGATGATGAGCGAACCGGGCCGCTACCTGGAGGCGTTCCGAAACGCCGGCGCGGACGGCTGTACGGTCCACGTCGAGGTCGGTTCGACGGCGACCCTGATCGACGAGGCGCGCTCGATGGGGCTACGCGTCGGGTTGGCCGCGAATCCCGACACACCGTTCGAGAGGGTGGCACCCTTCCTCGGCGACATCGACCTCCTCCTGTTGATGACGGTCTTCCCGGGATTCGGCGGCCAGTCGTTCATCGGTGAGGTCATGGGCAAGGTCAACGAGGCCCGTCGTGAGGTCGACACCAATGAGTTGGCGCTCGACATAGAGGTCGACGGCGGTATCGACGTCGTGACCGCCCCCATCGCCGTCGAAGCCGGCGCCAACGTCCTCGTCGCCGGTTCGGCGATCTTCCACCAGCGCGATCCCCTGGAAGCGGCCCACGACCTCCGAGCCGCCGCTCGGACGGGTCGAGCATGAGGTTCTCCAACACCGAGCTCATGACGATGGCGATCGGCGCCGGTGACAAGGCGCGATTCCTGTCGCCACCGAATCCCTGGGTCGGGGCGCTGGTTGTCAGTGATCGCGGCGTCGTCCTGAGCGAAGGTCACACGCAAGTGCCCGGTGAGTCCCACGCCGAGATAGAGGCCCTGCGCCGCGCCGGCGACGGCGCGCGCGGATCGACCATGGTCGTCACCCTCGAACCGTGCGCGCACGAGGGCCGCACCGGACCGTGCGTGGAAGCGATCGTCGAAGCCGGCGTCTCGCGGGTCATCGTTGGCACGATCGACCCCGATCCTCGAGTCTCGGGGACGGGCGTCGAGCTGCTGAAGGCCTCCGGGGTGGACGTCGAAGTGGGCGTCGAGGAGAGCGCGGTGCGCGCGCAGCTCGCGCCGTATATATGGCAGCGGGTGACGGGACGACCGTACGTGGTGCTGAAGATCGCGAGCACGCTCGACGGCGTCGTCGCGATGGCCGACGGCACGAGTCAATGGATCACTGGCGAGGCGGCGCGACGCGACGCACACGTCTTGCGGGCCCAGAGCCAAGCGGTCCTGGTCGGCGCCGGTACCGCGCGCAGCGACGACCCGGCCCTCACGGCGCGCCTCGGCGACCTCGTGGTCGAACCCCTGCGCGTCGTGCTCGGCACCGCGCCGGCGGGAGCGAAGATGCGGCCCTGTCTCGAACTGAGCGGCGACCTCTCCCACGTGCTCGACGAGATCGGGAGCCACGACGTCCTGCAACTGCTCGTCGAGGGCGGTCCGACGACGGCCAGCGCGTTCCTCGAGGCCGGTCTTGTCAATCACATCGTCTGGTATCAGTCGGCGGCGTTCGCCGGGAGCGACGGTACGCTGGGCGCCCTGAAAGGACTCTCGACCCCGACCATCGCGGCGCTACGCCGCGGTCGCGTCGTCGACGTGCAGAGGGTCGGCGACGACATTCGTATAGACGTGGAGGTCTAATGGCACTCTCAACCATTGAAGAGGCGATCGCGCAGTTGCGAACGGGCGGGATGGTCGTCGTGGTCGACGACGAGGACCGCGAGAACGAGGGCGACCTCATCATGCCGGCCCAGGACGTCACGCCGGACAGCATGGCCTTCTTCCTCGAGCACACCTCGGGGGTCTTCTGCGTGCCCATCGAGGCGGCGCGCGCCGACGCACTCGACCTGCCGTTGATGGTGGTGGCGAACACCGAGGCGCAACGCACCGCCTTCACCGTGACGGTCGACTACCGCCACGGCACGTCGACGGGCATCTCGGCGGGCGACCGCGCCGCGACCGTGCGCGCCCTGATCGACCCCGAGACGCGACCGAGCGACCTCAACCGTCCGGGACACATCTTCCCCCTGCGCTACCGCGCCGGCGGGGTGTTGAAGCGTGCCGGTCACACCGAGGCGACGGTCGACCTCTGTCGCCTCGCCGGCAAGCAGCCCTCCGGCGTGCTCTGTGAGATCGTGACGGCCGACAAGTCCGGGATGGCCCGCCTGCCCGAACTCGAAGCGTTCGCCGCGCAAAACGAACTGCCGATCATCTCGATCGCCGACCTGATCCGGTACCGCCGTCGTCACGAGAAGCTCGTCAAGCGCATCGCCGAGGCGTCACTGCCGACCGAGCACGGTCAGTTCCAGGCCTACGTCTTTGAGAACGTGCTCGACGGCGAACAGCACATGGCGCTCGTCTACGGCGACATCTCGACGACGCCCGACGTCCTCGTGCGGGTCCACTCCGAGTGCCTCACCGGCGACGTGTTCGGCTCGATGCGCTGTGACTGCGGTCCGCAGTTGGAGACGGCCCTCGCGAAGGTCGCGGCAGAAGGCGCCGGCGTCGTCGTGTACCTCCGGGGCCACGAGGGACGGGGCATCGGACTCGGGCACAAGATTCGCGCCTACGCCCTGCAGGAGGACGGTCGCGACACCGTCGACGCGAACCTCGAGCTCGGCCTGCCGGTCGACTCGCGCGAGTACGGCGTCGGCGCGCAGATCCTTGTCGACCTCGGTGTGCGGTCGATGCGCGTGATGACCAACAACCCCTCGAAGTACGGCGGACTCGAAGGCTTCGGTCTCAACATCGTCGAGCGCGTTCCACTCGAGAGCAGTCCGACGGCGTTCAACATCGACTACCTGCGCACCAAGCGTGAACGGCTCGGCCACATGCTCGGAGGGCTCGATGACGTCGAGTGACGAGACGCGTGTGGACCCTCGACGGGTCCAGGAGTTGCAAAAGCGCGTCGGGGAACACCTGGAGGGATCGCGCAGCGGTCGCGGCGTGCGCGTCGCGATTGTCTGCGCTCGATTCAACGGCGCGATCACGACCCGACTCCTCGAGGGGGCGCTCGACGTACTGCGCGACGCCGGCGTCGACCGCAGTGACATCGCGGTCGGCTGGGTACCGGGAGCCTTCGAGGTCCCGCTGATGGCCCTGGCCTTCGCCGACGGTGAACGCCCGGTCGACGTCGTGATCACGCTCGGGGCCGTGATCCGGGGCGAGACCACGCACTACGAGATCGTCTCGGGCGAATGCGCCCGTGGCGTCCAGGACGTGCAACTGAGCACCCGCGTCCCGATCGTCTTCGGCGTCTTGACGGTGAACACGCTCGAGCAGGCGCTCGAGCGTTCCGCCAAGGACGAGGAGAACAAGGGTCGCGAAGCGGCCGCGACGGCCCTCGAGATGGTGTCGGTCCTGCGCCAGGGATCGCTGGGTTCGTAACGGTGATGCGGGGCCGGGTCGAGGCGTTCGACGACCACCGCGGGGACGGACGTCTTCGCACCGACGAGGGCGAGGTCTTCTACTTTCACTGCGTGAACATCGCCGACGGCTCGCGCCGCGTCGCGGTCGGCGAACGAGTCACGGCCCGTCGGGGGGTAGGACACCGGGGCCGCGACGAAGCCTTCACGATCGAGAAGGTCGCGGACCTCTAGCGGACTAGAGCGTGGTCGTGGTGATCGCGGGCTTCTTCGTGGGTTTCGCGGGTGGTTTGCCCAGCTGCGTCAGTGCGTTCGATCGCGCGATCGTGGCCTCGGTGATCGCGAAGCGGTACGTTGCGCGGGCGCTAATACGGGCCGTGGCGTTCGTGGCGGCGCTGATCGACGCCGAGAGGTTCATCTTGGCCGTCGCCACCGCGGCGAGGAACGTGAGGTTGATGACCTTCAACTTGGCGAGGTAGAGCTTGTCCGCGGCCCGCCACTCCTTCATGGTCTTGATGACGGGCGTCTTGGTGACGATGGTCGTGGTGGTCGTCGAACTCGTGGTGGTGGTGGTCGTGGTGCCGGCCAGGGCGACGGCCGGTGTACCAATCGCGAGCAGTGCCGCAATCGCCACCGTGGCGATGGTGCGCTTGGCGATACTCGTCATGGGTGACCTTTCAAAGGAATATATAAATCGTACTGAGCGATCCTTTGAAAATCCTGTGAATCGAGTGATTATCCGTTGTGAACATCGCTCATTCGATGGATCGCGCGGTCGCTTCAGCGACCAAAAACCACCGGCGCGCCTATCCCGAGGGAAGGGCGCGCCGGTGGTTGGGGACTGCGAATGACTACAGCGTGGTCGTCGTAGCCGGCACGGTCGTGGTCGTGGTCGGCGTGGTGCCACCCGATGAGGCCGGGGGCGGTCCAAGGGCGACCAGGGCCGCGGCGCGCACGACGGCGGCCTGGGCGATAGCCAGGTTCAGCGTGTCGCGAACGACGAGGCGCTCAGCGGCGGTCGTCGCGCCGGGGAAGGCCGCGGCGAAGGCCGCGTCAGCCGCCGCCACCGAGTTGCGGTACGTCTGGTTGATGGCCTGGAGCGCGACGATGTACGTCGAACGCGGCGTACCGGCCGGGGGCGCCGGAGGCGCACCGAGGGCCGTCAGCGCCGTGGCACGAGCGGACATCGCGTTGGCGATCGACAGCGTCAGCGCCGCACGGGCCGCCGCACGGGCCGCCTGGCGGTTGTCAGAGCCCTTGGAGGCCTTGATTGCCGCCCAGTACTCTTTGCGAGCGACGTCAACCGAGGCCCGGAAGGTCTTGTTGATGACCTTGAGCTGGGCGAGGTAGGCGTTCTCGGCCTTGCGCCACTGCTTCCACGGCGTGCTCGACGTCGCGTGGATCGTCGTGGTCGTCGTGGCAATCGTGGTCGTGGTGGTTGGTGCGATCGTTGTCGTGGTGTCAGCGGTCGCGATAGCCGGGGCACTGATGCCCAGGCCTGCGATCATGGCGACCACCACAACGCCTCGTGTCGTGAACTTCATCATGTGGACCCCTTTCAAAGGAACGAGACCAACTGTAAAAAGCCAGATTTTGAAAACCCTGTGAAGTGCTTGTTTATTCACTGTGAAGTTGCGCGAGTGAACAACTCCTCATCAAAGCCAAGAAATGAGCGGTACGCTCACAACATGCGAGCAACGCCATGACGACGATTTTGATCGTCGACGACGAACCCGGGGTACGCGATCTCTTGCGCGACGCCCTCGAGGTCGCCGGGTACCAGACCGAACTGGCCTCCAACGGCGCCGAAGCCCTGGATCTGCTGCGTCGTCACGACTGTGACCTGTGCATCGTGGACATCAACATGCCCACGATGGACGGATTCGAATTCCTCGCCAAACTACGCGAACACGACACGAAGACCCCGGTCCTCATGCTCTCGGCGCGCGATTCACCGGTCGACGTCGCCAAGGGACTGCGCTACGGGGCCGACGACTACGTGCGCAAACCGTTCAGCCTCGAGGAGATCCTGCTGCGGATCACGGCCATCCTGCGACGCTCGAACGCCGAGACCACCGGCGACCTCATCTTGAGCTCCGGTCCGATCGAGATGAACGTCGACACCCACGAGATCACCGTCGACGGCGACCCGATCACCCTGTCGGCGACGGAATTCCGGCTGCTCGAGGTCCTCCTCGAGCGCAAGGACCGCCTCGTCACGCGCGAACTGTTGCTGCGCGAGGTCTGGAACATCGACTTCGACTCCGAGACCTCGGTGCTCGACACCTACATCTCGTACCTGCGACGAAAGATCCACCACGACGGCTTCGCCCCGATCACGACCGTGCGGGGCGTCGGGTTCAAGCTCGTCACGTGGACCCCTGGAAAGTGAAGATTGCCACTCGTCTAACGGTCCTCCTCATCGTGCTCACGGTCTTGGTGGCGTTGACGGTCGGGTGGTTCGCGGTGGACGCCAGCACCCATTCGCTCTACTCGTCGCTCGACCAGCAGATCAACGCCGTGATCCGTAGCGGCGAAGGACACCCCGACGCCGCCCTGAGCGACGCGCTGAACGTCGTCCAGGAGAACTCGTACGACTTGACGCTCGACGTCGTCGACCCGTCGGGCGCCGTGGTGCAGGTGAACTCGCCCGCGTTCGTCGCGCTGAAGAAGAAGCCGACCCTGGCCAACGTGCACGCCACGCTGTCGAAGGTCGCCGTGCAGTCGAACCTCCCGGGATTTCGCGTCCGGTCGATCTACGTCGGCGGCGGCGACTACCTCCTCGTCGCCGGCTCCACCAGTGCCATCGCGCAACAGGGTCGGCGCTTGGCCCTCGACGTGGCGCTGATCGGATTCGTCGTGGCCCTCGTCATGATGGTCCTCGCGCGACAGGTGATGCGCAAGGACCTTCGCACCATGGAGCACCTGATCGGGTACGCGAGTGAGGTCGCGCGCGGCGACGAGCGCGGCGAGATCCCGCCGAGCGCCGGGAGTCGCGACGTGCGCGAACTCCAGGCGGCACTCGCGACCATGGTCGTGGCACTGCACGAACGCATCGCCATCGAGGAGCGCAGCGTGGAGGCGATGCAACAGTTCGTGGGCGACGCGTCGCACGAACTGCGCACGCCGCTGACGGTCATCAAGGGCTACAACGAACTACTGACGAATCCGTCGATCAACGACGAACAACGCGCGCGCGCCGTGGAGCGCGTCCGACGCGAGATCGACCGCATGGACCTTCTGGTGGCCGACCTCTTGCTCTCGGCCGAGGTCCGTGAGGCGCCCCAGCACCTCAACGCCCGGGTCGATCTCAGTGCCCTGGTCACGTCGCGCGTCGAAGAGTTCGCGAACGACCACCCCGAGCGGTCGGTGACCAGTGAGCTCGAGGGATCGCTCGAGGTGCGCGGACGCGAGGACCTGCTCGATCGACTCCTGGTCAACTCGTTCTCGAACGTCGTGCGCCACACGCCGACGGGCACCGCCGTGCGCGTGACGCTGCGACGTCAGGACGCGCGCGCCGTGCTGGTCGTCGAGGACGCCGGTGGGGGACTGCCCGAGTACGGGGTTCGCCCACAACGGTTCCGTCGCTTCGACCAGTCGCGTTCGCGCGAGACCGGAGGCTCGGGGCTCGGCATGAGCATCATGGCCGACATCGCCGAAGGGCTGGGCGGCTCCATGACGACCTCGAAGGGCTCGCTCGGCGGCCTCGCCCTGACCTTCAGCTTCTCGCTCGACGCCTAGGTTTCGTCGCGGCTAGGCGGAGGTGCTGGCGGCGCGAACGTAGAGCTGTTGTACCTCGGCCAGCGCGTTGCGATAGAGCGCGACGTGTTCGCCGAGTCGTTCCCCACCCGCCTGGAGCATCGCGGCGATGGTGTCGATGACCAGTTGCGCGCCCGCCAGGTTCGGCGGTGTCGAGGAGAGCTGGAGCGCCGCCAACTGCAAGAGGACGAAGAAATGGTTGCCGAGTACGGTTTCGACCGGAGTCGAACGCAGGTACGCGATCTCCTCGGACTCGTCGACGGGAGGTTCGTTCGATTCGCTCACCGGAACAACGTAGCGCCGCGCGCTCGCCGCGCCGCGCGAATGGGCGCTTCGACCAGGTCTGCTAACGTTATTGGGCAGTTCAGCAAGTGAGGTTGGCAAGGCCAACGTCCACCTGGCCACCGATGTGCGCCGGGTTCCCAGGAGTTTTGCGCCCCGCTTGCCGTGGTGACGTCATTGAGGCGTCACGAAGAGCAAGGAGAGAGTTATCGCAACAGTGCCTGGAGACCACCGCGTCAATGAACGTATTCGCGTGGAGACTGTACGCCTGATCGACAACGAGGGAAACCAACGTGGCGTGATGGCAACCCGTGATGCATTGGCGTTGGCCCGAAGCCTCGACCTGGATCTCGTAGAGATCGCGCCCACCGCGCAACCGCCCGTCTGTCGAATCATGGACTACGGCAAGTTCAAGTTCGACGAGGCGCAAAAGGCCAAGGAGTCGCGTCGAAAGACCCTCAACGTGGGAGTCAAGGAGATGAAGTACCGCCCGAAGATCGGACCCGGTGACTTCGACACCAAGACCCGCCTCGTCGAGAAGTTCCTCAACGATGGTCACAAGGTGAAGGTCACCATCATGTTTCGCGGACGCGAGTCGGCCCACCCCGAACTCGGACGCAAGATCCTGGACCGCATCGTCGAACGACTCGACGACGTCGCCAAGGTTGAGTCGGCCGCGAAGCTCGATGGACGCAACATGATCATGGTCCTCGGACCAGAGAAGAAGGCGAAGCCGAAGTCGGCCGAGAGCCCGAAAGTCGAAGAATCACAAGAAGTCGCGCCGAGTGTTTCGGCCGAAGTATCGGTAGAGGAGAGCTGAAATGCCAAAGATGAAGACGGACAGTGGCGCGAAGAAGCGCATCAAGGTGACCGGCAGCGGCAAGCTACGCCGGGGCAAGGCCTTCCGGGGACACCTCATGGAGAAGAAGTCGTCGGTTCGCGCCCGTCGACTCGGTCGCGAGACCGACCTCTCGCCGGCCTTGGAGAAGAAGACCAAGCGCCTGATGGGCATTTAGAGATCGAGTCGAAAGAGGAACTGTTATGGCACGAGTAAAGAGGGCGGTCAACGCCAAGAAGCACCACAAGGCGATCCTGGAAGAGGCGAAGGGTTACTACGGTGACCGTAGCCGCACCTTCCGTTCGGCCAACCAGGCCGTCCAGCACTCCGGCGTGTACGCGTTCCGCGACCGTCGCGCGCGCAAAGGCGACATGCGTCGGCTCTGGATCCAGCGGATCAACGCCGGCACCCGGGCCCACGGCATGAGCTACAGCCGATTCATCGCCGGCCTCAACGCCGCGGGCATCGAGGTCGACCGCCGGATCCTGGCCGACCTGGCCGTGAGCGACAGCGCCGCCTTCGCGGCCATCGTCGCCCAGGCCGGCGCCGCGCTCGCCAAGTAGGCAGCCCTGATCGAGGCGTTGGGTTCGTCACACCAACGAGTGCGCCGACTTCGGCGCCTCGTCCAGAAGCGTTCTCTGCGCTGGAGCGAGGGCGTCTGCGTCCTCGAGGGACCCGACCTCGTGGACGCGGCTCTCGAGAGCGGCGCGGAGTTCGAGGCGCTCTACGTCGACGCCTCGGCGCTCGAGGTCGACTCGATCACCGCGTTGGCGACGAAGGCCGGCGCCGCGGGCGTGCGGGTCTTCGCCCTCGCCGAGGGGGTCCTGGAGAAGATCGCCGACGCCCAGACGCCCCAGCCGGTCCTGGCGGCGGTGCGATTTGAACAAGCAGACGTCACGACGCTCGCCGTGACCGGCCTCACGCTGGTCTTGCACGACGTGCGCGACCCGGGCAACGTCGGGACGATCATCCGTTCGGCCGACGCCGCCGGCGTGAACGCGGTGATCGTGAGCGGTCAGTCGGTCGATCCCTTCAACCCCAAGACCCTGCGGGCCAGCGCCGGATCGATTTTCCACCTGCCGGTCGTCGTCGCCGAGATCGGCGCGACGTTCGAGCACTTCGCCGGCGCCCAACTGCTCGCCACCGTCGTGCGCGGCGGACGCAGCCTGCGCGCGGTCGACCTCACGCGCGCGAGCGTCGTGGTCATCGGCAACGAGGCCGAGGGTCTCGACGCCGCGACGGTCGCTCGCTGCCACGCGTCGGTCTCGATACCGATGGACGGCCGCAGCGAGTCCCTGAACGCCGGTGTCGCCGCGTCGCTGGTCGCCTTCGAGGCCCTGTGGCAACGTCAAGACGCCGCCGCGGCCCCGCCACCCCGTAGCCTTTAAGCGTCATGACGTCACCACTCGCCAATCTCGCCGATCAGACGGCCGAGCTCCTCGCCACGGTCGCGGCCCTTTCGAGCATCGAGGAGTTGCGCGACGCCGAAGCGTCGATCACCGGCAAGCGCTCCCTCCTTGCGGCGCTCCAGAAGTCCTTCGGCGTCCTCGCGCCGGAGGATCGCAAAGAGGCCGGGGCCCAGTTGCAAGAGGCGCGACGCGTCGTGGAGTCGGCGTTGGAGGCGCGTCGTCGAGAGCTGGGCGAACGCGCGCGGGCCCAGAGTCTTCGCGAGGACGGATTGGACTTGGGCGACGTCATCGTGGGCGACGTGCGCTGGCCGGCCTCGGTCGGGCACCCGAGCCTGGTGGCCCTGACCCAACGCGAGCTCGAGGACGTGTTCGTGGCGATGGGCTTCACCGTCGCCGAGGGTCCCGAGGTCGAGAGCGACTGGTACAACTTCGAGGCCCTCAACATTCCTCCGGCGCACCCGGCGCGCGGACTCTGGGACACCTTCTACGTCGAGTTGGGGGAGCCCGAGACGGTGGTGCTTCGCACGCACACGTCGCCGACGCAGATCCATCTCATGGAAGAGGCCGTGGCGGACGGATCGTTGCCGATCCATTCGGTGATGCCGGGGCGTTGCTACCGGCGCGACACGCCCGACTCGCGCCACCTCGCCACGTTCCACCAGATCGAGGGACTCGTCGTCGATCGCGGCATCACCTTCGCCGATCTGGCGGGCGTCATCGAGACCTTCACCCGGGCCTACTTCGGACCCGACATCGAGTCGCGACTTCGCCCGGGCTACTTCCCGTTCACCGAGCCGTCGGCCGAGTTCGAGGTGACCTGCACCATCTGTCGCGGCGAAGGGTGTCGCACGTGTTCCCAGACCGGGTGGATCGAACTGGGCGGGTGCGGGGTGCTCGACCCGGCGGTCCTCGCCGCCGTCGGCATCGACGGCGACCAATGGAGCGGCTTCGCCTTCGGGTTCGGTATCGACCGCTGCGCCCAGATGCGCCACGAAATCGCCGACATGCGCGCGCTCATCGAGAACGACACGCGGTTCTTGGAGCAGTTCTCGTGAGGATCTCCCTTTCGTGGCTGCGCGAGTTCGTCGACCTCACCGAGACGACGGAGGAGCTTCGCGTCATCCTCGACGACCTCGGTCTGGTGGTCGAGGGTATTGAGCACGTCGGCGAGGGCCTTGAGGACGTCGTGGTCGCACGAATCGACGAGATCCGTGCCATCGAGGGTGCGGACCGCGTCCGACTGGTCGTCGTCGACGCCGGCCAGGGTCCCCTGGAGATCGTCTGCGGAGCGACCAACATCGATCTCGGCGACCACGTGCCGCTCGCGCCCGTCGGCGCGGTCCTGCCGGGGGGATTCGAGATCGCCCGACGACAGATGCGCGGGGTCACGTCGAACGGCATGCTGTGCTCGGCGCGCGAACTGGGCATGGGGGACGATCATCGCGGACTGCTGTTGCTCGACGAGTTGATCGATCCGGTCGTGGGCGTCGGCATCCTCGAGGCGCTTTCGATCACGCCGGACGTCGTCTTCGACATCACCGTGGAGGGGAACCGTCCCGACGCGTGGTCCGTCGAAGGTGTCGCGCGCGACCTCGCGACGCGACTCGGTCGTCCGCTGTCGTCACCGCCGTTGGCCGAAGCGAACGGCGAGGCGACGAGTGCTTCGTTCGCGGCGGCCGGCATCGACGCGCCGGACCTGTGTGGCCGTCTCACCGTGTCGGTACTGCGCCACGTGACCGTCGGTCCCTCGCCGGCGTGGGTCGTCGCCCGGGTCCAGAGCGCCGGCATGCGGTCGATCTCGAACGTCGTCGACGCGTCGAACCTGGTGATGCTCGAACTCGGACAACCGACCCACGCCTACGACGCCGCGCACGTGGCGCGACGGACGTTACGCGCGCGTCGCGCGCGCTCCGGCGAGTCCCTGCTGACGCTCGACGGCGTGGAGCGTCAACTGGCGATGACCGGTCGGGGACTGGGCGACACCGGCGAAGACTGCGTCATCGTCGATGGTGACGATCAGGTCCTCGGTCTCGCGGGCATCATGGGCGGGGCGGCGAGTGAGATCAGCGACGCCACGACGGACGTGTTGCTCGAGTCGGCGTACTTCGATCCGATGTGCATCGCGCGCAGCTCGAAACGACACGCGCTGCGGACCGAAGGCTCCATACGGTTCGAACGTGGTGTCGATCCCGAATTGGCGTTGCGCGCCGCCGCACGCTTCGTGCACGTGCTGCGGGAGAGCTGTCCCGAGATGGAGTGGCTCCGCGACCCGCTCGACGTCGAGGGAACGATTCCGTCGCCGCCGACGGTGACGTTCAGCGCGGGCGACATCGAACGGGTCCTCGGCGTCGCGATACCCAGTGCTGACGTGACGTCGATACTGGAGGGACTTCGATTCGACGTGCGCGTCGACGGTGACCGCTTCACCGTCGTGCCGCCGAGTGCGCGACCGGACGTGCGAGCGGGCGCGGCCGGCAGCGCGGACGTCATCGAGGAAATCGCGCGGCTCTACGGCTATCGCCGACTGCCACGGCACGTTCCGACGTGGCCCGAACCGGGTGGACTCAACGACCGTCAGCGGTTGCGACGACACGTGCGCGACGTGGTCGTCGACCTCGGTGCCAGCGAATGTTGGACGCCGACGCTCGGCAGTGACGCCGATTTCGACCTCCTGCAACCCGGGGTGGCGCGGGTGCGGATCACGAACCCCCTGGCCTCCGACGAGTCGGTTTTGCGCTCCACGATGATCACCGGCCTCGTGCGCGTGTGGGGCAAGAACCTCGAGCGCGGTACCGGCGACGTCGTGTTGGCCGAGATCGGCAACGTCTTCGCGCACCCGGACACGACGGCGCAAGCACGAAGGACCAAGGGCGGCGTCGGGGGCTCGGTGACCCTGGACCTGCCCCGCGAGACGGAACGACTGACGCTCGTGCTCGGCCGCGTGGGCGATGACGCCGCGTCGGCCGTGGCGCTCTGGTCGACGTTGGCCGAGCGCCTGGGACTGGCCGACGTCGTGGTGCGCACGAGCGAGCAGCCGGCCCCGGGCTTTCACCCGACGCGCTGCGCCGAACTCGTCGACCGTTCCTCCGGCGCGGTCTTGGGGAGCGTCGGCGAGGTCGACGGACTGCTCGTCGAGGAGGTCGTGACCTCGGGTTCGTCGCGACGCCTCGGGCTCCTCGACGTCGACTTCGACGCGCTCGGCGACCCCACTCGAGCCACGCGTCGAAGTGGGTTCGCCAAGGTGCCGAGTCGTTTCCCGAGCGCCGTCATCGACCTGGCGTTCGTCACGCCGAACGCGCTGCACGCCCAGGACCTCGCGTACGAGCTGCGTGGCGCGTCGGCGTTGGTCGAACGAGTCTCCCTGTTCGACGTGTACCGTGGCGCGAACCTTCCCGAGGGCACGAGGAGTCTCGCCTACAGCGTGCGCTTCAGTTCGGACGACCGCACGCTCAGCGAGAGTGACGTCGCCGGTGCGCGCGCGCACCTCATCGCGCGTGCCGACGCGCTCGGCGCGACGCTTCGCTGAGCGTGGCGCGGACGCGAGGTGGCCGTCGTGATTGAGTTCGTGGCACCGAGCGGGCGGGGTCGACAGTTCAGTGGTCAGTTCCGGGTTCGACTGGGTGACGCCGACGAGAGCGGCGTGATCCGACTGGACGGCGTCGCGCGGATCCTCCAGGACGTCGCGACCGACGACTGGGAGGAGACGGGACTCGAATCGACCGACACCTGGGTGGTACGACGCACGGCGATCCGCGTGGCCGACGGCGGGCGATGGCCGCGCTACACCGAAGTACTCACGGTGACGACGTGGTGCGGCGGCGTGGGCGCGGCGTGGGCCGAGCGCCGAACGAACATCCTGGCGCGCGGTCGAGTGCTGATTGAGGCGGTCGCCCTGTGGGTGCCGGTCGACCCGTCCGGCCATCCGGTTCGCATCAAGCCGGTGTTCTTCGACGTCTACGGCGAAGCGATCCAGGGGAGGAAGGTCTCCGGTCGCGTGCCGACGCCCGAGGTGGCACCGGACGCGACGACTCGACCGTGGCCGCTGCGACGAGCCGACCTCGACGTCGTCGGCCACGTGAACAACGCCGCGGTGTGGCAGGCCGTGACCGAAGTCGTGACGGCGCCGGTGACCAACGTGATCCTCACGCACCACGGCGCGATCGCCGGCGATGACGACGTGGTGATCGCCCACGTCCCCGGGTCACTCTGGATGGTGGTCGACGGACAGGTCCGCGTCGCCGCTCAGTACACCGAGTAGTTCCGACGACGGCGGTTCCTGGGACTTGCTCGTGGCGAAGATGCAACCCACCAGCACGAGCGGGAAGCCCAAGACGATGCCCGAGGTGAGCGCCTCGTGGAGTCCGACGACACCCAGGACGACGGCGATGGCGGTGTTGAAATAAGTCACGACGACCGAACGCGACGAGCCGACCTCCTTGACCAATTCGAAGAAGACGAGGAACGCCGTCGCCGTGCACACGACCGAGAGCACGGCCATGCAGCTCCACGTCTCCCCGGAGACGTGCGACGGCCAGTGCGCGACCGACCACGGGATCCAACAGATCGCGACGAACGCGGTCGCGCCCGCGACGACGACGACACCTGGCACGTGCGACAACTTGGTGGCGAGGATCATCGGCCCGAAGCAGTACCCGAGACAGACGACCATCATCAAACCGATCCACGTGATCGAGCCGCCGCGCAAGTCCAGTCCGACGAGCAGGGCCACGCCCACGGCCCCGATGCCGAGTCCCAGATAGCGACGCCGCGAGATGTGCTCGCCGGTGCGGCGCACGCGCTGGGCGAGGACAGCGAACAGCGGTACACAGCAGATGAGCAGGCTCGTGAGCGAACTCGAGATGTGGCGTTCGGCGGTCGCCATGCAGTACCAGGGGATCCCGAACTCCACGACGCCGAAGACGACGATCCACCGCAGATTGCGGATCAACACCGGGATCTGGCGCCGGGCGATCACGATGGGCGCCAAGAGGAGCGACGCGGGGCCGGTGCGCAAGAGGACCATCACGCCGGGATCCAGTTGGCGCACGGCGACGCGAATCAGCAGATACGGGATCCCCCAAATCACGGCCATCGCCAGGAAAAGTGTCCAGCCGCGTCGTGACATGGCGATGATTCTAGCGGCGCAAGAAATGACTTGCGTTTTTATGTCTCAGTGTGCATAAAATGTCATTATGCGGGTTGGAGTCGTTGGCGCCACAGGGTACGCCGGGTCAGAGGTCTTGCGGCTGTGCGCGTCCCACGACGACTTAGAGGTCGTGGTCGCCACGGGCGAGTCCAACGCCGGCAAGTCGATTCGCGAGCACGTGCCGGCCCTCGCCGCGGCGTACCCGTCGATGGTCTTCGCCGAGACGAACCAGGTCCTCACCAGCGACGTTGACGTCGTGTTCGTGGCCCTGCCGCACGGCGCGAGTCAGCACGTGGTGCCCCAACTCGTAGCGCGCCACGTCACGGTCGTCGACCTGGGCGCCGACTTTCGGCTGAAGGACCACGAGGAGTACCTCGCCTGGTACGGCGCGCGTCACGTCGCGCCGGAGCTGCTCGCGAACGCGGTCTACGGTCTCGTCGAGCGCCATCGCAAGGAGCTCGTCGGCGCGACGTTGATCGCCGTACCGGGCTGTTATCCGACGGCGAGCGCCCTCGCGCTCGGTCCGTTCCTCGACGCCGAACTGATCGAGCGCCACGGCATCGTCGTGAACGCGTTGAGCGGCACCTCGGGTGCCGGTCGCGCGGCGAGTGACCGACTGCACTTCTCGCGTCTCGCGGGCAACGCCGAGGCCTACGGACTCTTGTCGCATCGCCACACCCCCGAGATACAACAAGAGCTCGGCGCCGAGCTGCTCTTCACGCCGCACCTCGTAGCGACGAGTCGCGGCATGTTGGTCACGGCGTACGGTCGCGTGACGGATCGGTCGTTGTCGACGGAGGCCGCGCTCGACCTGCTTCGCGCGACCTACGCCGAGGATCCCTTCGTCGTCGTCACCGACGAGCCCCCGACGCTGAAGGACCCGGTCGGCAGCAACCTCTGTTTCGTGAGCGCCCGCGTGGACGCGCGAACGGGCTGGCTCGTCGCCATGAGTTCGATCGACAATCTGATCAAGGGCGCCGCCGGACAGGCGATCCAGGCCTGGAACGTCGCGAACGCCCGCCTCGAGACCGCGGGACTGCCGATGACCGGCGTGACGCCGTGACGTGCGTGGTCGTCAAGCTGGGCGGTCACGCACTCGACTCGCTCGACCCGGCGTCACCGGTGTTGATC
The DNA here is from genome assembly GCA_963802735.1 of uncultured Acidimicrobiaceae bacterium. GTDB lineage: Bacteria > Actinomycetota > Acidimicrobiia > Acidimicrobiales > RAAP-2 > RAAP-2. The sequence goes on from CAWDJY010000007.1 coordinate 104,099, forward strand.
GACCTCGCTCACGACGTCGCCGAACTTCGCGACGCGGACGTGGACGTCGTCGTCGTGCACGGCGGCGGGCCACAGATCGCCGAGCTCCTTGGTCGTGTGGGTCGCGAGAGCACCTTCCACGACGGGCTTCGCGTCACCGACACCGAGACCATGCGCTACGTCCTGATGGCCCTGAGTGACGTCAACGTCCGGGTCGTGGCGGCGCTGAACGACGCCGGTCTGTCGAGCGTCGGACTGTGCGGTGCCGACGCCGGGCTCCTTCGGTCGGATTCTTTGGGCGCCCCCTACGACCGGGTGGGCCACACGCCCCTGGTGAACCGGGGTGTGCTCGACGCCCTGTGGTCAGCCGGCTTCACGCCCGTCGTGAGTCCCGTGGCCTTCGACAAGAGTGCCGCACCACTGAACTGCAACGCCGACACGGTCGCCGGCGCCCTCGCGGCGGAGTTGAGCGCCGACGTCTTGGTGTTGCTCAGCGACGTCGACCAACTGCGCGGCGACGTGGACGACTCGGCCACCGCCAAGTCTTCGGTCACCGGTGCCGAGATACACGCTATGAAATCCTCGGGTGCGGCGCGTGACGGGATGAACCCCAAGCTGGCGGCGGCCCTCGACGCGTTGCACGGCGGCGCGCAGAAGATCCTCCTGGCTAACGGCACCCGACGCCACGCCCTGCGCGACGCGCTGGCCAGTTCGATACCGACCACGGAGGTGCTGCGGTGAGCCGTCATTTCTTGACCATCGAGCAACAGAGTCCGGCGGATCTCGATTCGATCTACGCGCTCGCCACGTCACCCTTCGACGACGAGACGTTGAAGGGTCAGGGCGTCGCCCTGCTGTTCGAGCGCCCGAGCCTTCGCACCCGGGCGTCGAGCTCGGCCGCGGTACTCGAGTTGGGTGGCTACGCCACGTTCTTCAGCGACGAAGAGATCGGCCTCGATAGCCGCGAGTGCGCCGAGGACGTCGGGCGAACACTGGCCGAGATGTACGCCATCGCCGGTCTACGCGTACGCAACCACGCGATATTCGAGCGGATGCGCGCGGCGACGAACGACCGGATGTCGCTGATCAATCTCCTCAGTGGCGTCGCCCATCCCACCCAGGCGATCGCCGACGTCCTCACGATCGCCGACCAGTTCGCCAAGGGTGATGTCCACGGCCTGGCGGGGCTCGACGTGACCTACGTCGGGGACGCCACGAACGTGACGCGTTCGCTCGCCGTCGCGCTGCTGCGCCTGGGTGTGAACGTCACCGTCGGCGCGCCGCCGAACTACCAGTTGGCGCCGGGGGGACCCGAGGACCCGACCATCGAGGGACCGGGCACGCTGCGACTCACGGCGTCGCCGACCGAAGCCGTCAAGGGCGCCGACGTCATCTACACCGACGCCTGGGTCTCGATGGGCATGGAGGGCGAGACCGACAAGCGCCGTCGCGACCTCTCGGCCTTCCGGGTCGACGAGAACCTTCTCAAGCTCGCCAAGAAGCGAACGGTGCTCATGCACTGTCTCCCCGCGCATCGCGGCGACGAGATCACGAACGCGGTGCTCGATAGCGCTCAATCGCTCGTGTGGCATCAAGTGTTTCACCGTCGATCGGCGATGATCGGCGTTTTACGTTGGATTAAAGAGGAGAGTTCATGACCAAGACCCAGCGCCAACACCGTATTGGCGAGTTAATCGAGCGAGAGAGGATCTCGACGGCCGCGCAACTCGTGACACGCCTGCAATCCGAGGGGATCTCCGCCACGCAGGCGACGGTCACCCGCGACCTCCAGGAGCTCGGCACCATCAAGGTGCGTGACGAGAACGGCGTTCGTCGCATCGTCGCGGCCACCGCGTCGACGTTCACCCACGCGCCCTTGGACCACCTTCGTCGGATGATGGGCGAGTGGGTCGTGTCGGTGGAGAGTTCGGAGAACCTGGTCGTGGTGCGAACGCCGCCGGGCTGTGCCCACGTCGTCGCGTCGGCGCTCGACCGCAGTGCGCTCGACGGCGTGCTCGGGAGCGTCGCCGGCGACGACACCGTCCTCGTGATCGCCGACGAGAAGCGCGGCGGGATGTCGCTCGCGACCGAGTTCCGCTCCCTCGCGGGACTCGACGACTCGGTGATGCCGATCGCGAAGGACAAACAGTCATGACGAAGCGGGTGGTATTGGCCTACAGCGGGGGACTGGACACGTCGGTCGCGATTCGCTGGATGATCGAGGAGTGGGGCGTCGAGGTCGTCGCCGTGCTGGTTGACGTTGGTCAAGATGTCGAGGGTGCGGAGAGCTTCGACGACATCCGGGCGCGTGCCCTCGTCGCCGGCGCCGTCGACTGTGTCCTGGTGGACGCGCGCGACGAGATGGCCGAGGAATTCTGCGCCAAGGCGATCGCCGCCAACGCGCGCTACGAGAGTAAGTATCCGCTCGTCTCGGCGCTGTCGCGTCCCGTGATCGTGCGACACCTGGTGGCCCAGGCCCGCGTCTTCGGCGCCCACGCCGTGGCGCACGGCTGCACCGGCAAGGGCAACGACCAAGTGCGCTTCGAGGTTGGTACGCACGCGTTGGCGCCAGACCTCGAGGTCCTGGCCCCGGCGCGCAACTGGGGGATGACGCGTGCGGACTCGGTGGACTTCGCCGAGAAGTGGGAGATCCCGATCAAGGCGACGAAGGAGAAGATCTACTCGATCGACGAGAACCTCTGGGGACGCGCCATCGAATGTGGCGCGATCGAGGACCCGTGGGCCGCGCCGCCGGAGGAGCCCTACACCTTGACGCGCGTGACCAACCTCGAGCCGGTGGAGCTCACGGTCACGTTCGACGCCGGCGTTCCGGTCGCCCTCGACGGCGTCACCATGAAACTGGCCGACCTGATCGCGAACCTGAACGTCCGAGCCGGCGCCACCGGCTTCGGACGACTCGACATGGTGGAGAATCGTCGGGTCGGCATCAAGAGTCGAGAGGTCTACGAGTGTCCGGCGGCCCTCGCGCTGATCAGCGCTCACGCCGACCTCGAGGACCTCGTGCTCGAACGCGACGTCCATCACGAGAAGGGTCGCCTCGAGTCGCGGTGGTCCGAGCTCGTCTACGACGGTATGTGGTTCTCGCCACTGAAAGAGGCGCTCGACGCGTTCATCGCCGACACGCAGCGCCACGTCACCGGTGACGTACGACTGCGCTTCGAGGCGCCCGGACTGCTCCGCGTCGTCGGACGCCGCAGTCCCAAGGCGCTCTACGACTACGGTCTCGCCACCTACGACGCCGCCGACACGTTCCGTCACGCCGACTCCGAAGGATACGTTCGCATCTACGGACTCGGCGTGAAGACCTGGGCGCAGCGCCAGGGCGCGAAGAACGCCACACCGCCGCCGTCATGACGCTCTGGAGCGGTCGCTTCTCGACCGGCATGGGCGGTGAGCTCTGGAACCTCTCGGAGAGTTACTCCTTCGACCACGTGCTCTACGCCTACGACATTCAGGGATCGAAGGCGCACGTCCGGGGTCTCGTGCGCGCGGGACTGCTCAGCGACGAGGAAGGATCGACCCTCGCCGCGGCGCTCGACCAGGTCCTGCTGGAATTCTCCGAAGAGCGCTTCGAGCGTTCGCCGGACGACGAAGACGTGCACATGGCGATCGAACGGCGCGTCATCGAACTCACCGGCGACGTCGGCGCCAAGCTCCACACCGCGCGAAGCCGCAACGACCAGGTCGCTACGACGTTTCGTCTCTTCGTGACGGACGCGGTCAGTGACGTCGCCGCCGCCGCGCTGCACTTGATCGACGTCCTCGTCGAGGTCGGTGACCGTCACGCGGACGCCTACCTGCCGGGCTACACCCATCTGCAGCGGGCCCAGCCGGTGTTGCTCAGCCACCACCTGAACGCCCACGCGTGGTCGCTCCTGCGCGACGTCGATCGACTGCTCGACGCGCGCGATCGCATGAGTGTCTCACCGCTGGGCGCCGGCGCATTGGCCGGGACCTCGCTCGGGATCGACCCGGCCGTGACGGCCGAACTACTCGGCTTCGATACCACGTTCGCGAATTCGTTGGACGCCGTGAGTGACCGCGACTTCGTCGCCGAGACGTTGTTCGACATCGCGTTGTTGGGGGTCCACCTCTCGCGCATGGGGGAGGAGCTGGTCCTGTGGACGTCCACCGAGTTCGGTTTCGCGGTGTTGAGTGATGAGTTCACGACCGGCTCGTCCATGCTGCCCCAGAAGAAGAACAGTGACGTCGCCGAACTGGCGCGCGCGAAGAGCGGCCGTCTCGTGGGCAACCTCACGGGTCTCCTGGTGATGTTGAAGGGTCTGCCGCTCTCCTACAACCGCGACCTGCAAGAGGACAAGGAGCCACTGATCGACTCGTATCGCCAAGTTCGATTGGTCCTCGCGGCGCTGTCCGGGGCGTACGCCTCCATGACCTTCAACGGCGCCGTCGCGTCGCGCGCGGCCGATGACCCCTTCATGGTCGCCATCGACATCGCCGAGGAGTTGGTGGGTGAGGGCGTGCCGTTTCGTCAGGCCCACGAACAGGTGGGACGATTGGTCGCCGACGCCGTCGCCGCGGGCCGTTCGCTCGCGACGTCGTCGCCGACGACGCTGACCTGGCACGCTTCACGGCGCTCTTCGAGCCGGGCGCCGCACTGACGCGTCGCCGGTCGCCCGGTTCGTCCGGTCCGTCCAGCGCGGGCGTGCAGCGCGATCGTTTGCTCGGCGGCGATGGCCGGGGTGCGAGGGCGTGTGGCGGGCGCACTCGCGCGATAAGCGCAATCGAGCGGAGCTAGCGTTGTCACAGTTCGCCGTCACAATGGAAGAGGCGCCACTGGGGTGCCGAAACCTAGTGTGGAGATGAATGGTCGAGCGCCTGATAACCCCGTCCAAGATCACGGCGTGGTTGGAGTGTTCCCACTTCCTCTCCCTGAGGAATCGCGCCGACGCGGGAACACTGGTCGTCGAACCGCGGCCCCTGGGTTCCCTCGCCGATCTGCTCGTCGAAAAGGGCGCGCAACACGAACGAGACTGCCTGCAAGAACTCGAAGACGCCGGGCGAAGCGTCTACCAGGTCCCGGGGCGTAATCCGGACGAGACCTTCCTGCAGTGGGTGGCGCGAATCGGCGATCCCATGGCGAACGGTCACGACGTCATCTACCAGATGCCACTGGTGCACGACGGTATTCGTGGCATCGCGGACTTCTTGATCCGCGTGGACGACCCCGTCGAGGGTTACTGCGCCTACGAACCGGTCGACGCGAAGTTGACGCGCGTCGAGGGCAAACCAGGCCACGTGCTCCAGCTCTGCTTCTACGCCGACGCGCTCGAATCGCTGACGGGCCGCGTCCCACGGGCGATGCACCTGTGGCTGGGCTCGGGGGTCAGCGAGTCACTTCGCGTGGAGGAGTTCCGACCGTACTGGCGTCGCCTGCGTCGCCAGCTCGCCAACTTGTTGGACGAGGATGAGATCGGCGAGACGAGACCGGAACCGTGCACGCACTGCGACTACTGCGAGTTCAATTCGTTGTGCGACTCGCAGTGGCGTGCCGAGGACTCCCTCGTTTTCGTGGCCAACATCCGCACGCCCGATCGCCACGCGCTCGAAGGTGACGGCGTGCGTACGGTCGTCGAACTGTCGCGACGAACCGAGTCCATTCCCGAACTGCACGACGAGAGCCTCGAACGGCTGGTCCGTCAGGCGGCGTTGCAGGTCGCTTCGCGTGAGCACCCCGAGTCCCCACCGGTCTACGAACTCGTCACGCCGTCCGAGGACCCCGTCTTCGGTCACGGCTTCGAACTACTTCCCGCACCGGATGACGGTGACGTCTTCTTCGACTTCGAGGGCCATCCGTTCTGGACGGCGCAGTACGACCTCTTCTTCTTGAGCGGGCTTCGCTATCGCGACGACGAGGGGGAGTGGTGCTACGACGCTCGTTGGGCCCACGACCTCGGCGCCCAGGCGTCGATGGTGAAGGAGCTCGTCGAGTTCTTCGCGGCGCGTCGTCGGACCTTCCCCGGCATGCACGTCTACCACTACAACCACACCGAACGATCCTCGCTGGAGCGACTGACCCGGGGTACGCCGACCGAGAGTCTTTTCGCTTCGCTCGCCGAGACCGGGCTCTTCGTGGACCTCTACGTCGTCGCCCGGAACGCCTTCCAGGTCGGCACCGAGTCCTACGGTCTCAAGGCGCTCGAGCACCTGACGGGCTTCGTGCGACACGGCGGTATCGAACAAGGCGCCGGCGCCGTCGTCGTATACGACAACTACATGACGACGAAGGACCCGACGCTGCTCGAGGAGATCGCGCGTTACAACGAAGACGACGTCGCGGCCACCATGGCGCTGCGTGATTGGATCGTCGAGCGCCGACCGAACGACCTGGCGTGGCGCGACGCCGTGTTGGCGGAGTACGAGGACCCACTCAACACGGATGAGCTCGTGGAGCGGCTGAAGAACTTCGGCGAGCACAGTGCGGAGCACTTGCTGGGTGATCTCTTGAACTACTGGCGTCGCGAGCGCGTGGCGAACACCGAACCCAAGTTCGCTGAGGCCGCCTCGGACTTCGCGATGCTCTACGGCGATCCTGACTACATCACCAACTTGAGTTTCCAGGGATTCGAGAACGTGACCAGTCGAGGCGCGCCGGCCGTCGACGCGCTCTACACGTGGCCCGAACAGCCCGTGAGCGAGGTCTTCGTAGAGAAGCGCAAGGTGCTCTTCACCGGTGTCGGCATCGAACGCGGCTATGGCTACCTGCCGAGCATCGATCTGGAGGCGCGCGAACTTCGGATGCGTTGGTACGAGCACTACGACGAGACCGGTGGTTTCGCGTCGGTCATGACCTACGACGACTACTTCAGTCCGGGCGACAAACCGGGCGTGTTGATCCACCTGGCCGAGCAGATCTTGGACCCCAACCCCCTCGATCCGCCCAGTCGTGTCTCGATGGCGTTGCTCGCACGAGACCGGCCACGATTCACCGAGGGCGCCGGACCGACCGATGGACTCTTCAGCGACGACCTCGAGCACGCCCTCACGTGGGTGGGCTACCTCGACGACAGTTACGTCGCGGTGCAGGGCCCACCGGGATCGGGCAAGACCTACAGCGGCTCGCACATCATCTACACGCTCATCAAGTCGGGCAAGCGCGTGGGCATCACGGCGATGAGTCACGCGGCGATCGACAATCTCTTCCACGCCACGTACCAGGTCTTCGCCGACCACGGCGAGTTGGATCTACTGCGGGCCCTTCGACGCGGTGACAAGCCCAAGTCCGGCGCGTTGCCGGGTGTGCGTTACGCGTCGACGCCCAAAGAGGCCGAGGGCACTGCGTACAACTTGGTCGCGGGTACGACGTGGCTGTGGGCCCGACCGCAGTTGCGCGCGTTCCCCGTCGACGTCCTCGTCGTGGACGAGGCCGGTCAGTTGGCGCTCGCCGACGCGGTCGCGTCCGCCAACGCGGCGAAGAACCTCATCTTGCTCGGCGACCCGTTGCAACTGAGCCAGGTCGCTCAAGCCGAACACCCGACGGCGCGGGGGCGAGCGTGCTCGAGCACATCTTGGGCGCGCACACGACGTTGCCGCAGGACCAGGGTGTCTTCATCTCCGAGAGCCGCCGGATGCACCCGGACGTGTGTCGGTTCATCTCCAATCAGATCTACGAGGGACGACTCTCCAGCCACGAATCGTGCGCGCAACAGGTCACGTCCTTCGGCACCGGGCTCCGTTGGCTGGAGGCCGTTCATTCGCAGCGATCGACCGAGTCGCCGGAAGAGGCGGACCTCGTCATCGCTCAGGTGACCGCGATGATCGGAACGCCCTGGGTCAACCAGCGCGGGGAGAAGAAGGCGTTGCGGGCCGAAGACTTCATGGTGGTGGCGCCCTACAACGACCAGGTGGACCTGTTGCGCGCGGCCGTGGACGCCCAGCCGGGCCTGCGCGAGGTCCAAGTCGGCACGGTCGACAAGTTCCAGGGCCGTGAGGCGCCGGTCGTGTTCTTCACCATGACCACCTCGTCGGCCGAGGACATGCCGCGCGGGCCGGAGTTCCTCTTCTCGCGCAACCGCTTGAACGTCGCCGTGTCGCGCGCTCGATGTCTGGCCTATCTGGTCTGTACCGAGACCCTGCTCAATTCGCGCGCCCGGACCATCGACGAGATGCGCCTGATCGGGACGTTGAGCGCCTTCGTGGAGTACGCGGCCCAGCCGCAGCTTCTCGACAAGGTGTAGGGACCCGTTCGACTCGAGCGCGTGGCGTCACTGACGTGCCAATTTCTGCTACTCTGGTTATCCATCGCAGAGACCGCGGCCCGGTGTGATTTGCACCACGGCAAACGGCGCTGATAAGGTGGGCATCCCCGTGGCCGGGGTAATTCGGCTGCGGAATCAACGGAGAGATCCCGAGATGGTGTACGTCGCACCGCTGCGTTGGCTCACGTGTGTCGTCGCTCCTTGAAAACGGAAGAACGAGAGCCAAAAGCCAGTACGGGCGACGATGGACTGATCTAACAGGACGCGTCGTTCGTCAAAAGAAGTATTGCAGTAGGCAACAAGACCACCCCGTGGAAACTCATTGTCGTCGGGTGAGTATTAGAGTCACTCATCTGGCTCTCTGATTCGTAAAGGACTTCGGTCCTTGAAAAATCTTGATGGAGAGTTTGATTCTGGCTCAGAATGAACGCTGGCGGCGTGCTTAACACATGCAAGTCGAACGGAATACAAGGAGCTTGCTCCGAACTATTTAGTGCGAACGGTTGCGTACCACGTGAGCAACCTGCCCCGAAGACTGGGATAACACCGGGAAACCGGTGCTAATACCGGATGTCTTTCAATGATCGCATGATCGATGAAAGAAATGTTTTTCGCTTTGGGAGGGGCTCGCGGTCCATCAGCTTGTTGGCGGGGTAACGGCCCACCAAGGCTACGACGGATAGCTGGTCTGAGAGGACGATCAGCCACACTGGAACTGAGACACGGTCCCGACTCCTACGGGAGGCAGCAGTGGGGAATCTTGCGCAATGGACGAAAGTCTGACGCAGCAACGCCGCGTGAGGGACGAAGGCTTTCTGAGTTGTAAACCTCTTTCGACAGGAACGATTGTGACGGTACCTGTAGAAGAAGCACCGGCCAACTATGTGCCAGCAGCCGCGGTAATACATAGGGTGCGAGCGTTATTCGGATTTATTGGGCGTAAAGAGCTCGTAGGCGGTTCGACAAGTCGGGTGTTAAACCCCCAGGCTCAACCTGGGGCCGCCACCCGAAACTGTCGTGACTAGAGTTTGGTAGGGGATCACGGAATTCCTGGTGTAGCGGTGGAATGCGCAGATATCAGGAGGAACACCAGTAGCGAAGGCGGTGATCTGGGCCAATACTGACGCTGAGGAGCGAAAGCGTGGGGAGCGAACAGGATTAGATACCCTGGTAGTCCACGCCGTAAACGGTGGGCACTATGAGTGTGGGGACTTTTCAACGGTTTCCGCGCCGCAGCTAACGCATTAAGTGCCCCGCCTGGGGAGTACGGTTGGCAAGAACTAAAACTCAAAGAAATTGACGGGGGCCCGCACAAGCAGCGGAGCATGTGGCTTAATTCGATGCAACGCGAAAAACCTTACCTAGATTTGACATGCTGGGAAAAGCCACAGAGATGTGGTGTCCTTCGGGGCTCAGCACAGGTGGTGCATGGCTGTCAGTTGTGGGCTCCGTGTCGTGAGATGTTGGGTTAAGTCCCGCAACGAGCGCAACCCTTGTTCTATGTTGCCAGCACGTAATGGTGGGATTTCGTAGAAGACTGCCGGGGTCAACTCGGAGGAAGGTGGGGACGACGTCAGTCATCATGCCCCTTACGTCTAGGGCTGCACACATGCTACAATGGGCGGTACAGAGGGCTGCTAAACCGCGAGGTGGAGCCAATCCCTAA
>CAWDJY010000008.1:0-95247 GCA_963802735.1 uncultured Acidimicrobiaceae bacterium
CAACTTTGGTGGGAAAAGCAACTTGCACCCCAAGCAGCTCAAGGCCTTCGCCGTTCAAGGAAATTCCGGTTTGAACCGTCATCCGGACCAGCTTCATCCAAGTTTCACCCAGGCTTGCGAATCCAAGGTTAATCATGCCGGTCAGAGAGGCTTTGAGCGATCAAAAGCAACCCGCAAAAATAGCCGCCACAGCCGGCGTTTTGGCTCCGCTCGGATCGGGAATTCATAAGTGACTAACTATGCGTCAGCCAAGGCGAATGTCAAGAGCGTCCTCCTCAGGGAAGTGGCGAAGGGCGCATCTTGACATTGTTCTTGAATGGTAGGGACGCCGCGCTGCGGCGTCCCCGGCGGTAAAGCCGCCGGAATCGTTGACCCACAACGGGTCGTCGCACTCTTTGCGCCCGCTTTACGGGCGCGGACGGCGCAGCGCGCCGTCCTTGCCAAAAACCGAGTCGAGATGCGCCCAGTGGCGAAATGGGCCGCCAGGCGCGGCGCGCCGTCCTGCCCGGAACAGTGCCGGCGGGCTTGCGTTGCCGCCGAGCGCGGCCACCGCCTGCGGGCAGGTCGGCATCACCCGCTTGTTCGGCGGGCTGTAAAATCCGGCAAGCATTCTTAAAGAAGTTCTTGCCGCCCGATTCGCTTTGTGTGATTCTATATTTCGTCATTTAACGAAATATATTATGCGCGACTTCATGGCCGTTACCAAGGCGCTGTCCGATCCGAACCGGGTGCGGATTCTGTTGGCGCTCCGGCGCGGCGAACTGTGCGTGTGCCAGATCACCGAGCTGTTTGGCTTCGCGCCCTCGACCGTTTCCAAGCACCTTTCCATTTTGCATCACGCCGGGTTGATCCTTTCGCGTAAGTCGGAGCGGTGGGTTTATTACCGGCTGCCGGACAAATCCGCGCCGGTCGCCGTGCGCGAGGCGCTGGACTGGGTTCACAAGTCACTCGCCAAAACCGCCGAGGCCGCCGCCGATGCGAAGAAATTGAAACGAATTTTGAAAACCGACCCGTCGGAACTCTGCCGCCGGCAATGCTGCTGAATTTTCCATGAATGTTTCACCACCGAAGCGCCTTGCATTTTTCGAGCGTTACCTGACCGTCTGGGTTTTCCTATGCATGGTCGTCGGCGTCGCGTTTGGAAAACTTGCGCCGCAATTTACGGCGTCGTTGAGCAAGCTGGAATTCGTCCACGGCTCGCACGTCAACGCGCCCGTCGCCGTGCTCATCTGGCTGATGATTTATCCGATGATGCTCAAGGTGGATTTCACCGCGCTCGGCGGCATTGCCAAAAAACCGAAAGGCCTCGCCGTGACGCTGTTCGTCAACTGGCTGGTGAAACCGTTCAGCATGGCGTTTCTCGGCTGGCTGTTCATGCAGCGCGTTTTCGCGCCGTGGATTTCGCCGGAACTGGCCAAGGATTACACCGCGGCCTCATCATCCTCGCCGCCGCGCCTTGCACGGCAATGGTATTTGTCTGGAGCTACCTCACCAACGGCGATCCGGTTTATACGCTCGTGCAGGTGGCGGTGAACGACCTCATCATGCTCGTGGCGTTCGCGCCCATCGTGATGTTTTTGTGCGGCGTGGCGAATGTCGTCGTGCCGTCAAAGGTGCTCATCACCAGCGTGGTCGTCTTCATTGTCATTCCGCTGGCGGCGGGCTGGCTGACGCGAACCGGGCTGCTGAAATCGCACGGCAAGGACTGGTTCGAGAAGAATTTCCTGGCGAAATTTCATCCGGTGACAATTTTTGCGCTGCTGCTAACACTGGTGCTCATCTTTGCGTTTCAGGCGGAAAACCTGACGACGCGCTGGCTGGCGGTGCTGCTGCTGGCGGTGCCGATTGTCATCCAGGTTTATTTCAATTCCACACTGGCCTATCTGCTCATGCGCAAATTGCGCGTGCCGCACAACGTCGCCTCGCCGGGCGCGCTCATCGGCGCGAGCAATTTTTTTGAACTGGCGGTGGCCGTGGCCATCACGCTGTTCGGCGCGGGTTCCGGTGCGGCGCTGGCGACGGTCGTCGGCGTGCTCGTCGAGGTGCCGGTGATGCTCTCCGTCTGCAAAATCTGCAACGAATCGCGCGGCTGGTATCAGTCGCGTTTGGGCAAAGAAACATTCAACATTTAACATTCAACGCCCAACTCCGAACCGAACATACAAACACAACCGTCCTTGGACATTCGACGATGAATGTTGAATGTTCGATGCTTCCCAAAACAATCATGAAACCCACCATCCTCATCCTCTGCACCGGCAACTCCTGCCGCAGCCACATCGGTGAAGGCTTTTTGCGCGCCGCGCTCGGCGACCTCGCCAACGTCCAGAGCGCCGGCTCAAACCCGCCGGCTACGTCCATCCGCTCGCCATCAAGGTCATGGCGGAAGTGGGCATTGATATTTCCGGTCATCGCTCGAAGCACTTGAAGGAGTTTTTGAACAGCAAGTGGACACCGTCATCACGGTCTGCGGCAACGTGGATCAGGCCTGCCCATTTTTCCCGGCCAGTTGAACCGCCATCACTGGCCGTTTTTCGATCCGGCCAAGGCGACCGGCAGCGAGGAGGAAATTTTGCAATGCTTCCGCAACGTCCGTGATGAAATGCGCCGCGTGTTTGAAGCCTACGCCGCCGGCTGGAAGGATGCGAAGTGAAACCGCCGTCAGGCGGCGGGCCTTTATCCGGCGGTTCTTGCGGCTGGTGGGTGATGATGCGGGCGCTGCGGCGGTTGGAAAAATAGGAATACGCCCATTGGAACAGCACGGCGGTGCGGTTGCGGAAGCCGACCAGGAAAATCAGGTGGACGAACAGCCAGGCCAGCCACGCCGGATAGCCGGACAGCTTGACTTTGCCCATCACGGCGACGGCGGCGGAACGGCCAATGGTCGCCATCGTGCCTTTGTCCCAATACTTGAACGGCGGGCGCGGCGCGGGTTCGCGCCGTCCGGCATCGAGTCGGCCGGATGATTTTGGCGACGTGTCTGCCCATCTGCATCGCGGCGGGTGAAACGCCGGGAACGGGTTTGCCGTCCGGCTTCAACACAAGCGCCATGTCGCCGATGGCAAAAATTTCCGGATGGCCCGGCAGGCTCAGATCGGGATTCACCTTCACGCGTCCGCGCGGTCCAGTTCGCACGCCGAGCTTTTTGGTGAGCGGCGTGGCGGCAACGCCGGCGGCCCAGACGAATGTTGCCGGCCTGGATGATTTCGCCATTGGCCAGTTCCACGACGCCTTCGCGGATGCTTTTCACCTGCGTGTCGCGTCTGGACCTGCACGCCGAGCGATTGAGCTGGCGCTTGGCCTTTCGGACAAGATCCGGCGGCAGATGCGACAGGATGCGCGGGCCGCCTTCGAGCAGAATGACGCGGGCCTGCGCGGGATCAATGTGGCGGAAATCAAGGTTCATGACGGTGCGGGTCAGCTCGGCGAAGGAGCCGGCCAGTTCCACGCCGGTCGGCCCGCCGCCGACGATCACGATGGTCATGAGCCGGTCGTGTTCGGACGGGTCGGTTTCATTCTCGGCTTTTTCGAACGCTAGCAGGATGTGGCTGCGGATGCGCATGGCGTCGTCGAGCGTCTTGAGGCCGGGCGCGAATTGCTCCCATTCGGGGTGGCCGAAGTAACCGGTGTGGCCGCCCATCGCGAGCACGAGATAGTCATAGTCCAGCGCTTTCTTTTCGAGGAACACTTTTTTCTGCGCAAGGTCAAAGCCCGTGACTTTGTCCAGCAGCACGGTGATGTCCGGCCGGTCGGAAGAATCGAACGGATGGGCTGCGCGACGTCCGGCGCGGACAGGCCGCACGCGGCCACCTGATAAAGCAGCGGCTGAAACAAATGATGATTCGTCCGGTCCACCAGCGTGACGCGTGCCACGCCACTGGGAAAATGTTTGCAGAATGTCAAACCGCCAAAACCACCGCCCACCACGACGACCTGAAACTTTTTTGCATCCTCCATGCCCGAAGTTTGGCCCAAATTTCCTTAAAATGCAACCCGGCGCGGTTCTTTTCGCCAACCGCGAGCCGGGCTGGATCGGCTGCGGCAAATAATGGCGCGCCCTGCGGGTCTGACGTGCCAGAATGAGGAAAAATGTCCTGGGAAACTGGAGAATTATCCGGCAAACCCAGATTGCCCGTTATTGCGCGTCATCCTTTAAGCTTTCTCGCGCGGTATATTTTGCGCAAGCTGTCATCATGTCAGGACTCATCGCCATCGTCGGCCGGCCCAATGTCGGCAAATCCGCGCTGTTCAATCGCATCGTCAAAAAACGCATTGCGATCGTGCATGACCAGCCCGGCGTCACGCGCGACCGCGTGAGCGTCGAGGCCGAATGGCAGGGCCGGCCTTACACGCTCGTGGACACCGGCGGCATCGGTCTGTTGCGCGGCGAAAAATCAACGACGTGATCATCAAAGCCGCCATCGAGCAGGTTGATATCGCCATCGAAGCGGCGAACGTGATCATCCTCGTCGTCAACGTCCAGGAAGGTGTCGTGCCGCTGGACACCGAAGTGGCGCAGCGTTTGCGCAAGAGCGGCAAACCCGTTCTTGTGGCCGTCAACAAAGTGGATACGTCGCGCGCCGAAAAAGGCGCGGATGAATTTGCCCGGCTCGGCTTCGAGAAAACTTTCCCCGTCAGTGCCATTCACGGCGAAGGCATTGAAAACCTGATGAACGCGGCGGTGGCGTGGCTGCCCGAAGTTTCAAGTGTTCAGTGTTCAGTTTCAAGTGAAGATCCGTCGGCAGACTCTGCCGGACTTGAAACTGAAAACTTGAAACTGAAAACTGCTTTAAAGCTTGCCATCGTCGGTCGTCCGAACGTCGGCAAATCTTCCATCATCAACGCGCTCACGAATTCCACGCGCGTCATTGTCTCGCCGATTCCCGGCACCACGCGGGACGCGATTGACGTGCCGTTCGAGGTGGAAACCGACGGCGTGCGCTCGAAATATATTTTGATTGATACCGCCGGCATGAGGAAAACCCGGCGCGTGGACGACTCGGTGGAATTTTTCAGCGTCCAGCGCTCCGAGGAATCCATCGTGCGCAGTGACATCACCGTATTGGTGATTGACGCCGAGGTGGGCATTACCGAGCAGGACAAGAAAATTGCCGACGTCATCGTGGAAAGCCGCAAGGCCTGCATCATTGTCGTCAACAAGTGGGATCTTTTTGACACCGAAGTCCGCGAGGCGCGCGAGGAGGAGATCGAGCGTCGCGCTGAAAAGAAGCGCACCGAAGGCCAGGCCAAGCCGCTCACCACGCTCGCCGAGTTCGCCGCGTGGGTGCAGCGGAAGCTGTTTTTCCTCGACTACGCGCCGGTGATTTTCACCTCGGCGAAATCCGGTTTTCGTCTGGACCGCTGCTGGAAGCCGTGCGCTATGTCGCCGCGCAATTACAGCAGAAGGTGCCGACGGCGATTCTGAACCGCACCATTCGCGACTCCATCGAGCAGCGCCAGCCGGTCAGCGACCTGGGGCACCGGCTGAAATTTTTTTACGCGACGCAGGTGCGACAGGCGCCACCGACATTTCTGCTGTTCGTCAATCGCGACGAACTGTTTTCGGAGCAATACAAAAAAAGCCTTGCCGGCGAACTGCGCAAGGCGTTCGGCTACGAAGGGTGTCCGCTGGTGCTGGTGCCCAAAGCCCGCCCAAAAACCGTTGAAGGGAAACGGAAATTCAAGCCCGCGTTGGATCAGCCGCACGGAAAGCGAACCATCCGCCGCACGCAAAAGCCGCGCGCCCTCGGTCGTCCGCGCGGCAGCAACCGCGCCAAGGGCCGGCGCTCCATTTGCGACCGGGCTGAATAGCCGGGCCGTTATCAAATTCATTTACGGCCTGGCGGCGGCTTTTTCCATCGGCCCGAAATTGCCCTCCTCGCAGCAGGCCACGAAGCCTTCGGTGACGGATTTCAGTTCTTCCCAGCGGGCGCGGATTTGCTTGGACTCGGCGGAAGTAATTTGATTGTCCGCTGCCGCCGCCGCAATGACTTGCAGCAGGTCGGCAAACTCCTGGACAATTTGATTGGTCGCCGGAATCAGGAAATGCGGGTGCGGCGTGTTCTTGGGATTGAGGATGAAGAAGCCGCCCGCGCGCTGGCAGAGCCATTGAATGAGCCGGTGATCACCGGTGCTTTGGAACAGCGCCTCGACGCGATCCAGCGGATTTTCGATGCCGCCGCCTTCGGCTTCGCGCGGCTGCGACCATTTGTAAAGCATGGAGGTGGAGAGTTCCAAGTCGGCGGAAATTTCCTTGGGGGCTTTCTTGTCAAAAATTTCGCGGAGCAGTTCGTGGGATTCCATGCCGAGACAATGAAAAACCTGCTGCCGGTTGGCAATCAAAATCATGCTCATCGTCATCCTCATCCTCGTGCTTGATTAAAGCGAGGCGGACGAGGTGGACTTGGCCTGCAGGCGATTCCAATTTTTGTGCAAAATCACTACTGTCCGGTTAAGATTTTCCTGACAACGATTTCAGCTCGGTAAAATCTGCCATTTCTCGCTGTCCGGTCTTTTTTCAATTTCAATTCTATAACCACTCCCCGAGGGAGGTTTCCACCGCTCGTGGCGGTTTTCCACCTTATTAACCAAGGTCGCACCGTCTTGGCCCTATTCTCTCAACTTCCTCCCCAAATACGAGTTCGACAAGTGTGTCGCCCGTTACCACGGCAACCGCCGCGTCCGCAAACTCCCCGCTTACGAACAGTTCCTCGTGCTGGCCTTCGCCCAAACCGACTTGGCGCGAAAGTCTGCGTGACATCGAAACCTGCCTGGCGTCCTTCGGCCCAAAACTCTACCACGCCGGCAATTAGATGATCGCCAGGATCAGCGCGGTGACGCCGCTCGTGCCGAGGGCGAGACCGACGAGATCGAGGCGGTGGCGTTCGGGGTTGGTCGATTCCGGGACCACCAACGCGATCGCGACGACGCCGACGAGGGCGACCGGGACGTTCACCAAGAAGATCGACCCGAAGAAGTAGTGCGTGATGAGAGAGCCACCGGCGATCGGACCGAGCGCGATCGCGATCCCGGTCGTGGCGCCCCACAGGCCGAAGGCCTTGGCGCGCTCGCGCCGGTCCTCGAAGACGACCGTCAAGGTCGAGAGCGTGGCCGGGAAGATGAAGGCCGCGCTCGCGCCCATCAGCGCGCGCGCCGTCAGCAGCGTCGACACGTTGTGCGAGAACGCCGCCAGGAGCGAGCACAGCGAAAAGGCGAACAGTCCCATCTGCATCACGCGCTTGCGACCCCAGCGGTCCGAGAGTCCCCCACCGGCGAGCAGCAACCCGGCGAAGGGCAACGAGTACCCGTCGACGATCCACTGGAGTGACGAATTCGAGGCGTGGAGGTCGCGCGAGATCGTGGGGAGCGCGACGTTGACGATCGTGTTGTCGACGACGACTAGGAAGACCGCGATGCAGAGAACGAACAGCACCAGCCATCGCCGTTCAGTGGCAAACGTCGGCACAAACCCCCCATGGCTGTCTTCGTTCTGTACTTCATATCAAATTATATTCGGCCGTACCGAACAGAGTCGACCTTACCTAACGCAATTGTCGTCTTCCGGCATTACGACGAAAAGTGATCCGGCGGGTTTGACCTGATGGCGGGCGCTATCCCCGCGTCGGGGTGAGGGCCTCGTTCTTGAACCCGCTGGGCCAGCGACCGGGCCGACTCGGCCGCAACAGCATGTCCGTCAGGTCGCGCCGGAGGTGTTCCTGGCGCCACACGAGCTGCTCTTGGGCGCCGCGCATGACGCGCTCGGGGTCGCGGCACTCGGTTCGCCAGGTCGGATCGGCCGCCAGGTCGAAGCACCGATACGTGCCGTCGGCGAACTGGACGTACCCGAGTTCGTCACTCACCGACGCGGCGAGATTCGCGAGCGACAGGCTCCGGTCCCTCGGCCAATCAGACGTCGCGTGCCGGATGAAATAACTGCGGTAGTCCCATTCGTAGTGCGCGGCAGTGCGCCAGGGCACGTCCTCGCCCGCCATCAACGCCGTCAGGGAGCGACCGTCGCACTGGGCCGGTTCGTCGATGCCCAACACGTCCGCGAGCGTCGGCAACAGGTCGACGTTCTCGCTGAAGCGCGTCACGACGCGACCCGCGTTCGACGACGAGGGGTCGCGCCAGAGCCCGATGACGTGGTAGCTCTGGGGGAAGAAGCCCAACTTCTCCTTGAGGCCGTGGTCGCCGAGTTGCTCACCGTGGTCGGCGGTGATAACCACGAGGGTCTCGTCCCACTCGCCGCGCTCTTCGATCGCGCGAACGACGCGCCCCAACTGGGCGTCGACCTCGCTGATCATCCCGTAGTACTGCGCCTTCAGGGCCCTCATCTGATCGGGGTCACTCGGCGCCGCGCTGGCTTCGAAGCCCATCGCGGCGTCGTGGATCGCGTGTCGCTCGTTCGCCGGCACCGGGGCGATCGGCATCTCGACGTCCGCGGGATCGTACATCTTCGAGAACTCGCCGGCCGCGGCATAGGGAGGATGCGGACGCAGGTAGCTGAGGTGGGCGAACCAGCCGCTCTCTTGGGTCGCGAGCCAGTCCACGAATCGCGTGGTGAGAAACCCGCTGAGGGACAGCTCCGCCGGACGATCGGGTTCGCCGCGCGCGGCGGCCTCCCAGCCGTAGGGCACGTCGTAGCCCCGGGCGCGCAGGTGCTGGATCCAACCGGCCTGGCTCTCGGGCAGGTAGAGGGCGACCGAGAGTCCAGGCAACACGCCGTCGTAGCTGTCCAGACGGGGGTCGTCGATCCCCTCGGCGTTCGCGGGATCGACGCCCTGATCGGTGTAGCCGAAGAGCGTCGGGTCGTAGCCAGCGCGACGCGCCACGTGCGCGATGTTGTCGAGGCCGTTCGGCAGCGGCGTCCCGTTCGCGACGACGCGGTTGTTCATCTGGTAGGTGCCGGTGTAGATCGCGGCGCGACCCGGTGAACACGGCGCCGCCTGGGAGTAGTGACGTGAAAGGCGCACGCCCTCGCGCGCGATGCGGTCCAACGTCGGCGTCCGTACGAGCGGGTGGCCCGCCGCGGCGTAGGAGTCGCCCCGGAACTGGTCCAGGGTGATGAACAGGACGTTCACCTCGCGGCCTCGACATAACGGTGCATGTGGACGGCGAGGTCGTCGATGATCTTGAGCGCCTCGGGCACCATCGTCGGTAGTCGCAAGAAGCCGTGGATCATCCCTTCGGCTTCGAGCAACTCCACACGGACTCCGAAGTGCTCGAGCAGGCCCGCGTAGGCGACCGCCTCGTCTCGGAGCGGATCGCACTCGGCGACCACGACGATGGCCGACGGGGTGCCCGTGAGGTCCTCGAACATGAGCGGTGAGACGCGCGGATCGCTGTGGTCGGTCCACCCGCCGAGGTAGAGGCCGTAGTCGTAACGCAGGTGGTCGATGTGGAGCACGTGACCCTCGCCGAACTCGTGCGCCGAGTCCGTGTACAGTTCCGGACCGAGCGTCGGGTAGATCACCACTTGCGCGGCGACGCCGAGGTCCTCGTTCCTCGTCAGGGCGCACGCAACGGTGATCAACGTCGCGCCGGCGGAGTCGCCCATCACGATCAACGACGCGGCGGGGTCGTCGAACTCGCCCAGGTGCGCCGACACGAAACGAAGGGTGTCGACGGCGTCGTTGATGCCGGCCGGGAACGGATGCTCCGGTGCCAACCGGTAGTCCACCGAGAGGAATCGCATCCGCGTGTCCGACGACAGTCGCCGACAGAGCGCGTCGTGGGTCTCCAAGTCGCCCACTACGAAGCCGCCGCCGTGAAAGTAGACCACGAGGGCCTTACTCTCGTCCTCGTGAGGCACGTACAGGCGAGCGGCCAGCGTCCGGCCGTCGAGCGAGAGTTCGACGTCGCGCACCGAGGCGACCTCCTCGGGATCACCCCGATTGGCCAGTGCCAGCGCCCGATAGTTCTCGCGGCGTTCTTCGGCGCTGAGGAGTGACGGATGGGGTGCCGGATCGGCGCGCACCGCTTTGACGTAGGGCTCGAGCGAGGGGTGGACCATGGCGACCTCCTTCGATAGAGACTACGGCGCGTTCCCGACCCGTCACGACCGGATCAGCCCTCCAGGTCGCCCCAACTGCTCGCCACCTCGTCGAGGGACGAACGCCAGCCGCGTTTCGCCTCTCGTCGCGCCTCCTTGTGGAACTCTCGAATGTCGCGCAGCGGTTCCTTCCACTCCGGTTCGAGGAGGGTCAAGGACTTCAGCCACGCGCTCGCGACCGCCTCGTCGTGGACGACGCCGAGTTTCGTCTGTGTCGTCTCCGCGGCCCGCGCCACCTTGACGGCCGGCTTGCCGGCGACCAGTCCCAGCACCTCACAGGCGCACTGGAGTCGCTTCAACTCGATGCGGACGTGGTGCAGGTTCTCGTTGGAGGCGTCCGCGCGTGCCGCACGGGCCGCTCGCCGCACCTCGCGCCAGGCTCCGTTCAGCTCCGAGCGCAGGACCTCGGCGGCCGGCCCCTTGGCCTCCGCGTCGAAGGCGACTGAGGTGCCAATGGTCGCGATCTCGTCGACGAGCAGCGCGTAGCGCTTCGTCGTGCGCTCGAGCGCGCCGCGTTCTTGCGCCTCGTCGATGCGATGGTCGAGTCGACGTTTCACCGCGGCTTGGACCGGCTCGTCCTCGATGTGCCACAGGGACTTCTCGATGCCGGTCCGCAGGACGTCGAGGTCGCGGATCTCGCCCAGCACGCCGGCGTACCACGAGAGCTCGACCAGCATCGGTTTCGACCATTCGCTCTCGAACAGTCCGGCGTAGGTGCGCAGCACCGAGCGCAGGCGTCGCACGCTCACGCGGGCCTGATGGATCTGGCCGACCACCGTGTCGCGCCGGCGCGCCTCGCGACGCGGCAACGAGAAGACCGCGTCCGCACGCGACGCTTCGAGCAACTTGCCCGACGCCTCGCTCGTCAAATCGTTGAGGAGAAAGTTCCGCGCGAACTGATCAAGGACGTCGGCGATGACCACGTCAGCCGTGACGGAGCCGTCTACCACGTCGGCTCCTCGAACGTCGGGGTGGCGCGATCCACGCGTAAGGGTCTGGTGACTCGCTTCGTCAGAGGCCTTTCACCACAATCATCACCTCGATGGCTAGAGAGTGAAGTCTACGACGCGACCGGAATCGCGCTCTCCGCGCAAAGAACCACGTGACGCTTCCGTTGACTTTCGCCCAGAACTCATCAAATCCCCTCGTGGGAGGGTTCCCACGTCGTAGGATGCTGCGCTATCGACGAATCGACACCCAATTCTGATCAGGTCAGACGTGGATCGCGCCTGACGCTGCGGCGCTACCTGCGCGACCTCCATCTCGCGATGATCGCGGTGATGGTGATCTTCCTCGTGGTCTTCGTCGGGGTCGGCTGGTCGCTTCGCCCGCCCACCTCGGGTTTCCCGTCCGTTCCGGAGAACCTCTCGGTGCAGGTCGTAGTGAAGGGCGCGCCGAAGCTCACGCAACATCTCACGGTGAAGTCCGACGGCGCCGCCAAGTTGGAGATCAAGGGCGGCGCCGGCCTTCCGGGATCGACCAAGGTGCAGATCTTCCATATCGGTAGTGGGAAGGTATGCACCCCCACGAAGTCGTGGATGACCCAGGACGGGGACGAGATGATCGAACACTCCGTGCCGAAGTTCCGCGTACGTGTGGTGAATGCACTGAGCTTCGGCAATGGTCCGGAACGGTGGACCGAGGTGGACAGCGTGGGACCGGGTGTGTACGTGGACATCTGCTGGACGCGCGACGCTCCCGTGCGGCTCGTGGGCGCGTACCTAAGTGCCCAATTCCCCAGCGTCACCGAGGCCTACGCGCGCAGTCCGCTCATCAGCAGCACGCTGAAACTGAGCGGCGCCAACACCGCGGACTATTCAATCCAGTCTCCGGTGAGTCCCATCTCGACCTCAACGACCTCGTGGTCGTGGTCCCAGGCCGCCAGCGCGCAACCGATCCACCTGTCGGCCATCAACGTGACCACGAGCCAACACGACAACTACCGAGCGTTCCTCTCGGGTATCACGCTCGGCGTGGCGGGCGCCGCGCTGATCGCCATCGTCCAAGAGTTGATCGTGCCGCTCAGTCGGCGACGCGACGCCGAATTCCCGGACTGAGATCACCGCTTCGTGATCCTCACGGGAGGGTGATCCCCCAGGCCTCACGCAGTTCGTCGGTGATCTCGAACTTCGGCCGCCCCCCACCGCGCTCCGCGTCCTCGAGGCCGACGACGACGCGCCGCCCCAGCGCCGCCGAGATCGAGTGGTTCCCGGGTAGCCACGAGAGGGCCGCACTGAGCACGCCGTCGAATCGTCGCATCATCGGAAAGACGATCCGCGTCCAGTCGGCCGCGGGCACGCCGAGCAGTTCCGCGGTCTCGTTGCCGAGGTAGTAGCGCATACCCGACGCCGGCAAGCCGGCCAGTCGCTTGGTCTTGATCAAATCCTGCATCGCCTCGATCGCGGTGGCCGTGAGCTCCTTGCCCGCCACACTCGGTGCACTCTGACGGGCAAAAATGCGGTTGGCGACGATGGTCGCGTCCGCGTGGTTGAGCGGCAACAGGTCCTCGCGCACCCCGATCTGGTAGCCGACGAGGTTCCACGCGTGCACGTACGCCTCCACCTCACGCTCCTTCAGGTTGATCCCGCACTGGTCCAGCGAGCGCAGGCCGAGCACGCTGAACGCGAGCAGGCACCCGAGCAGGTCCTCCTGGTTCAGCGGCACACCGAGGGCGTCGTCCCAGGGCGCGAGCGCGGGTCCACCCGCCACCTCGATGACCTCGGGGTGCGTGAGCGTGTGACGTACCGACGCGTGCATCAGGCGGATGTGACGAACGGTCTTGTAGCCGCGCGCGCCGGGCGCGAGTCCGTTCGGCGACATCGCGTCGATGATCATCTGGCCCGTCTCGAGGAAACGCCGCTTGGGATTCGAGGTCATGCGCGCGGTGCGCACCAGCGGTTCGGCACCGTTGGCGCACGCGTAGGTCATGGGCAATGACGCCATGAACAGGCCCGAGGAGAGTTGCATCCCCCAATCACCGAACACCTCCTGGCCCGCCTTCACCAATTCCGGTTCGGCCCACGCCGGCCACGGCACGAGGGCCCGGGCGAAGGCCGCCACGCCGGGCGCCTGTTCGTCGTCGATCTCGGCGCCAGTGGTCTTGACGAGCAACGGGTAGAGGCTCGAGGTCGGCCGGTCGACCGCGGCGAAGAAGGCGGTCACCGCGTCGTCGGCGTGCTGGTCACCCTCGCGACGCAGTCCTTCCAAGAAGTCGTCACCGAACTTTTCGACGCCGATCGAAGGCGCCGGGGTCGCGTTCACCGCGACGATCCCGTGGATGGTGTCGGGACGCGGTCGGCCAGCATCGACTCGAGCGTCGCGTCATCGAAGGGCGCGTCGAACAGCGCGGCCTGGTGGTGTCGCGAGATGAAGAGGTTCGCGATGAAGTTCATCCGGTCGTCAAAGTTGGCCCAGTCGCGTGCCCCGCTGCCGGTTCCGTCTCCCGAGCTCCGGTCGAAGCGCGTGCGTAACGTCGCGAGGTCCTCGACGACGACCGGGTCGAGTTCGGGCGGCTCGAAGGGTTGACCGGGTACCGGGGGCACGTCGTGTTCGAGGTGCATCGTGCCCTCGGGGCTCTGCAGGGTGCCGAGGGTCGCCGTCATAATGTCGTCCCACGCGTCGCCGATTCCCCGTGTCGCGGGACGCAGGACCTCGTCGAGCGCGCCTTCGACGTCGTTGAGCGTCGCGTCCTTGGCGAGTCGTCGTCGCAGCCGGCTGGCCGCTTGATTGACCCCCATGTCCATGCTCGACTCGATGACCGGCTGGAGGTGATTCTGCTCGTGGACGCCCAACTGGATGGATCCCGCCAGGATGAGTTGGCTGCGTCGCGCCGGATCCGCGGTCGCCAAGGCGTCACACCACAGGCCGTATCCGGACGCCAGTCGATTGAGGCCTTCGAAGGCCGGGGCGCGCTCACAGGCCGCGAGGACTCGGGACCGGGCCGCGGCTGCGTCGAGGGAGGTGTCGGCGTAGACCTCGAGGAGGGCGGCGGCCGGCGGGGCGATCTCCGCGAACACCTCGGTGTTGCCGTCCGAGAGGTTGATCGACATCTCACCGAGCAACTCCTGGAGGACGTCGATCAAGTGATCCGGCGCCAGGTCATCGAGGGCGTGGGCGACCCGGTGCCAACCGTGGCCCTCACGGGTCGCCCGGGTCGCGCCCATCAGTCCGTCGGGCAACAGGACGCGCTCGCGCAACCACGCCGGCATCGACTCACCGCGCATGCACGCACCGACCGTGCGCGACGCCCAGGTGCCGAAGGTGCACCAGTTGGTCGTGCCGGTGGCGAGCAACGCGGACAGGGCAACCGACAGGTCCGCGTAGGTCTGGGTCACCCAATAATTGCGCAGCACCCGGTCCTCGATGGCGACCACTTGGGCGATGTGCTCGCGAGACGTGCCTCGGTTCATTGCTTCCCTTCCAAAAGTTCGGTGGCTTGACGTTCGATGTACTCGGCGCCCGCCAGCGACGCGGCACTGCGCGCGCTCGCGGCTAGTTCCCTGGCGCGGTCCCAGTGGCCCCGCCGGGCGAGCGACGAGCCCCAGGCGACGCCCGTGATCGCCGCCATGACCGGGGCGTCGATCCGCTCGAGCAGCACGAGGGACGAATGGAAATGGTGGTCGCTCTGGTCGTGGTCCCCGGCGGCGTCGGCGAGCAAGCCCAGGAAATGATGACCCGGCTGGTCGGGGGCCAACTGGTTGAAGAGTCGTTCTCCGTACGGGGCGAGGCGTTCACGCAGCATGGCGATCACCTCGTCGTCGCGCTCGCTGACCGCTGCCATGAAAGCCCACGAGTTGAGGACCAATCCGGCGTTCACGCCGACCTCGACCTGGGCGTCCAAACCAATTTCGAGGGCGCGGTGCCACCACTCTTGGGCCTCGTCGACGCGGCCCGCGACCTGGAGCTGTCGCGCGACCCAGGCGACCAGCGGCGTGGTGACTTCCGCGGGCGTCGCGCTGAGGAAGGTGTCCATGATCGAGGGGAGGCGGCCGCGAAGGTAGTTCAGGTGCATGAGTTGAGCCCCGGCGAAGACGAAGGCGTCGGACTGGCCCGCCGCGGCGCCGAGGGCGAAGGCCTCTTTCACCCTCGCCGACGCCTGGCGCAGTTCGCCGGCGACCAACGCCCGGCTGGCGCGAACCGACGCCAGCTCCCACTTCGACGCCGGAAGGTCGAGCGCCTCGTTGAGTTCGCCGAGGCGCCCGATGAAGCGGTCGACCTGATCGAAATCGGCGTGTTCCGTCGTCGCCGCACACAGCAGTCGACAACTGTGCATCTCGAGGAGACGATCGCTCGTTCGCGCGGCAATCTCGGCCATCTCCAAACCCTCGCGCAGGCGATCGTCGAGGAACGCCGGCCCGCCCAACACGTACTGGCGATGATTCAGGACCGCCGCCAGGACCGACTGGTCGCGGAGGCCCCGCGCCAGCTCCAGCGCTTCGTCGACCAGATCGAATCGACGGTGTTCGGTGTCCTCGAACGTCAATTCGTTCGCCAGGCGCGACATGACCAGCGCTCGCGTGGCGTGATCGTCGAGATCGCAGACCTCGAGCGCCGCCTGGAGCGCCCGGACCCGCTCGGTGTCTTTGCGGCCGTAGGAGCTGAAGTAGCCCCGCGAATGAGCGAGGGCGGCGCGGGCCATGAGGTGGGCGTCGCCCACCTCCATGGCGGCCGCGGCGGCCCCGAGTTGCTGGGCGCGCGCGTCGGGGAAGGCGCCCAGGCACATAGCCTCGGCGCGCAGGACCTGGATCTCGCTGCGCCGCCTCGCGTCGGGGACCAGCGCCGCGAGCGTCTCGACGCGCTCGAGCAGTTCGAGCGCGTCGGCTATGGCCAGGTGTTGAATCGCGATCTCCGCCGCGGCGCATCCCGTCGCCACTCCCTTCGTCGGGTCACCCAACTCCCCCGCCTCGCTCCAGTGGTAGGCGAGGCGGCGCACCTGGTCGTCGGTGTTGCCGGTTGGCGCGACGTCGAGGGCGTTGGCGATGCGCGCGTGAAGGTCTCGCCGGCGCCCCTCGCCCAGTTGGTCCTCGATCGCCCGGCGCACGAGCGCGTGCGTGAACTCGTAACGCAGGGGCGTACCCTGGAGCGCCTGCACGACGCCGGCGCTTGTCGCCTCGTCGAGACACTCGAGGGCGATCGTGCGACTCACGCCGGCCACTTCCGTCGCGACCTGCAGTTCGAAGCTCGTTCCGACCAGGGCCGCGGCGCGCATCAGACCGAGCGTCGAGGCGCTCAGACGCTCGAGTTGACGTTCGATGACGTCGATGACCCCCTGCGGGAGTCGACGCGGCACGACTTCCTCGTCGGCGGTCGTTCGAAGGACCTGGGAGACGAACAGAGGGTTGCCGGCCGTAATCTCCCAGAGTTCTGTCGTCTCGGCGGCATCGACGTCGCGACGTTGTTTCCACTCTGCGACCAACTCGCCCACCTCGCCCGGCTCGAGGCCCCGGAGGTTCACGTCGAGGACCGGTTGGGGGCGGCGGTGTCGGTCGGCGAGCAGTTGACCCACGTGGGGATCGGCGCCGGGGTCCCACGTTCGCAGCGCCAGGACCACCATGAGCCGTTCGTGCACCGCGGAGCGAAGGATGCGATCGAGCAAGTCGATGGTCGTCGTGCCGGCCCAGTGCAGGTCGTCGACGATCAAGAGCACCGGCTCGAATTCGCTGAGCGAGTGCAGCGCCGCGACGACCGCGTCCTGGAGTCGCCAGCGCTCGGACTCGAGGTCCGAGTAACGCGTGCTCGAGGTGGTGTCCATCCGCTCAGCCAGACTCGGCACCAGTCGACCCAACTCGGTCATGGAGTTGCCCAGGAGCGACTCAAGTTCGATCGCCGGAAAGTGCGCGACGAAGTGACCGAACGCGTCGGCGAAGGGTTGATAGGGCGCCGACGTGCGCTCGTCACATCGCCCGTACAGCACGATCCCCGACCCTTCGACGACCTCTCGAGCGAAGTGACCGAGCAGACTGGTCTTGCCCAGCCCCGGCTCGCCGCTCAGCACGCAGAGCTGGGTCTCGCCGCGAATTGTCGCGCGCCACGAGTCCAGCATCGAGTCGAGCTCGTGCGTGCGTCCCACGAAACGTCCTCCGTGCGCCGAGAACGCGAGCGAGGGCGCGAGCGTCGTCACGACGGTGTCGCGCGAAGCGAAGAGCACCGGCACCGCGACGGCGGGCGGCGCCGACGGCGTGATCGCCACCGAGACCGGCGGTCCAAATTCAACTTCCGCGCGGCGGGCAAAACTCGCCGCCACCTCCCCCATGAGGATGCCGCCGGATTCAGCCGCTGCGCAGAGGCGCGAGGCTTCGTTCACGGGGTAGCCGAACACGTCGTCGGACGTCACGTCCACTTCGCCCACCGTGATGCCGACCCGCACCTCGAGGGGCACGACCGAGCCACGATTGCGCCGTGCGAGCCGCTGCTGGATGGCCACGCCCGCGTTCACGGCGTCGGTGGGTACTCCGAAGAGGGCCATGACGCCGTCGCCGAGCCCCTTGATCACGTTCCCGCGGTAGCGCTCGACGACGTCGCGGGTGACCCGATCGACTTCGGCGTGCAAGGCACCGGCCTCGACGTCGCCGAACCGGGCGCGGTGGTCCGTGGACCCGACGATGTCGGTAAACATGATCGCGAAAAAGCCAACTCCGGGCGTCAGTCCACTCGGCGCATCTCGAGGTGAGGACAACGTGCGTTCACCCCCAGAATCCACTTCGCCACCCCGCTCATGTCCTCGGAATGCTCCAAAGGTTAGGCGTTGCGCCTGACGAACGGACAAAAATTGTGAGAGCGAGACGTGTGGAATCCGCTCATCGAATTCTGGCGGGATACGGAGCTATCTGGAGCGGACGACCGGGCTCGAACCGGCGACCTCGACCTTGGCAAGGTCGCGCTCTACCAACTGAGCTACGTCCGCGTGGTCACCCATAGTAGCCCAGACGCGCGATGAATTCGACACGGCCTCATTCGGCCACGGTGTCGATCAGTGTGAGGGCCTCTTCCTTCAAGTAGTCGCGGAGCTTGGCGAGGTCCGGCATCGTCCGCGCGCACCCGAGCATGCCGAACTCCAGGTTCTGCTCGAACCCGAGGACCGTGACGTTCAGGGCGAACGGCCCCAACAGTGGACCGACCGGCGCGGCCGACACCACGCGGTGACCACTCAACCAGAGTGGTATCGGCGGACCGGGCACCGAGGACAGCATCAGATTGGCCATCGGCGGTAGCACGTCGACGAGCCTGAACGCGTCAACGAACCGGGCACCGAATGACAAGACCGTCGGACCGAGCACCCGCGGTATCTCCTGGAACATCGTCGCGCCGAGGCGCCGCTGCACGCCGACGGTCCTGGCCGAATCCCGGGCGATGGCCTTCAGTCGCGCCACCGGGTCATCGAGGTCAGTGTGCAGCGCCAACAACATGCCCGAGATCTGATTGCCCATCGCGGCGGCGTCGCCGTCGCCGCGCACGTTGATCGGCACGAAGGCGATGAGGTCGCGAGCGAGCACCTCGCCGCGATCCGCGAGGAGACGGCGCAGCGCGCCGCTCGTCGTCGCGGTGACGAAATCGGTGACCGAGGCACCGTGATACTTGGCGGCGCGCTTGGCGTCAGCGAGCGGCACGCGTGTCCGGTGGTACACCTTCTCGACGCCGGCGCGCCCGTTGAGTGAGGACCGCCGCGCCTCGAAGATCGACGGCTGCTCGGGCGTCGTACGCTTGCGGCCGCGCGACAGTGCGACGCGAGCGAAGGTCCGCACGACGTCGAACACGCGCGTCAGCCACGACGTCACGACCGACACGGCCAGGGCCGGATCGTCGCGTACTCGGCGCAACCCGTCGAGCACGAGCGATGAACTCGTGGCGGCTGTTTCGTCGCGGGCCCCTTGTACGCGGGGCGCGGGCGCGCGGACTTCGGGCGAGATGTCGAAGAGGCTGGCGAACGTCTCGGCCCCGGAGACGCCGTCGGCCAGCGCGTGATGGACCTTGAGGACGGCGGCGGCTCGACCGTCCTGTAGGCCCTCGATGACCAAGAGCTGCCAGAGGGGTCGCGTGCGCACGAGCGGTCGCGAGAGGAACTCCGAGACCAACGCGTCGAACTGGTCGGCCGTTCCCGGCGACGGCAACGCGACGCGCGAGATGTGTCGGTCCAGGTCGATCGAGGCGTCGGGTACCAGCGCCGGCCACGTGAGGTCGAAGGGCGCCCGAACGACCCGTTGGGTGAGGACCGGTATCTCGTGGAGTCGATCGGCGACGTTCTTGCGTATGAGTTGGAATCGTTCGGTCAGATCCGCGACGTCGCCGAAATCGAGTTCGATGACCGCGCCGATGTTCATGGCCGACCCCGGTACCTCCAACAGGACGAACGCGCTGTCGAGGGGGTCGAGGTGGCGCGTCAACGGCCGCTGCTCCCGAAGCCCCCTTCACCGCGTTTCGCCGGCGGGAGCTCATCGACCATCACGAACGTGGCGGCCGGGACCGCCACCACGACCAGTTGGGCGACGCGGTCACCCTCCTTCACCTCGTAGTCGTGCGTCGGGTCCAGGTTCACGAGGGCGATCATGATCTCGCCGCGGTAACCGGCGTCGATGAGCCCCGGCGCGTTGATGCAGGTGACGCCGTGCTTGGCGGCGAGGCCGCTGCGGGGTAAGACGAAACCCCCGTGGCCCTCGGGGATCGCGATCGTCAAGCCCGTCGGAACCATGGCGCGACCGCCGCCGGCCGTGATGACCACCGTCTCGACGGCGACCAGGTCGCATCCCGCGTCACCCTCGTGGGCGTAGGCGGGCACCGTGGCGTCGGGGCGAAGGGCCCGAATGGGGATTTCCATACGGCGAAGGATACCGCCGGGCGAATCGAACATCGCTGGTGCGTTCAGTAGTCTCAACACGTGCTCGTGTGGATGGATCTGGAGATGACGGGGCTCGAGCCGCTCCGTCACGTCATCATCGAGATCGCGACACTCATCACCGACGACAACCTCAACGTCATCGCCGAAGGTCCGGACCTCGTCATTCACGCGGGTCCCGAGCAGATGGCCGAGATGGGTGACTTCGTCACCGAGATGCACACCAAGTCCGGGCTGATCGACGCGGTGAACCAGTCGACGATCACGAACGAGGAGGCCGAACGACTGACGCTCGAGTTCCTCAAGGCGCACATCGCCGAGGCCCGAACGGTCCCCCTCTGCGGTAACTCCATCGGGACCGACCGACGGTTCCTCCAGGAGTACATGCCGACGCTCGAGGAGTTCCTCCACTACCGCAACGTTGACGTGTCCACGTTGAAGGAGTTGACCCGCCGTTGGCACCCCGAGGTCTTGGAGGCGATGCCCGAGAAAGAGACCGCGCACCGCGCCCTGGACGACATCCGCGAGTCGATCCAGGAACTGCAGCACTACCGCGACACCCTGTTCCCCAAGGTGCCGGTGAACCCCCCGACGCCCGATGAGTGAGGCCATCCTGTCGATGGCCGAGGCCACGGCCCGGATGACGGCGCCGGGGTCCATGTTCGAAACGGAGCGCGCCACCGTCGACGGCATCGAGATGACGGTGTGGAAGAACGCGCCGGCGACGCTGCGTCAGGTACTCGACCTCTCGTTGCTGCACGCCTCGCGTGACTTCCTCGTCTACCAGGGTCAGCGTTTCACCTTCGACGAGCACTACCGCGCCGCGTCCACCCTCGCCCGTCGACTCATCGCCGACGGCGTCGTCAAGGGCGATCGCGTGGCCATCGCGTCGCGCAACCTTCCCCAATGGGTCATCGCCTTCTGGGGCGCGGTGTTGACGGGCGCCGTCGTCGTTCCAATCAACGCGTGGTGGACGTCCGAAGAGTTGCAGTACGGCCTCAGCGATTCGGGCAGTTCGGTGCTCTTCGTCGACGAAGAACGCCTCGAACGGATTCGTGGGTCACTGGACGACCTTCCCGACCTGTCGACCGTCGTAGTTATCAGTGAGGATCCGCAACGACCGGCGCGACTCGGTGCGACCCACGACCGGGTCCGCACCGTGGATTTCAACGAGTACGTGGGCGACATCAGCGCCGCCGCGACGCCGCCGGACGTGGAGCTTTTGACCGACGACGACGTCACGATGTTCTACACGTCGGGCACCACGGGCCATCCCAAGGGCGCCGTCGGCACGCATCGCAACGCCATCTCCAATCTGATGAACCTCTTCTTCGCCGGGGCGCGTAGCGCCAAGCGCTTCGGTGCCGGCGACGTCGTCGAAGGCAGCGAGAGCGTGCCGAACGCGAATCTCTTGAGCGTGCCGCTCTTTCACGCGACGGGCTGTCTGGCCACGATGATCACGAATACGGCCTCGGGCGGCAAGCTCGTCATGATGCACCACTTCGACGCCGGCGAGGCCCTCGCGCTGATCGAGTCCGAACGGATCACGATGTTCGGCGGCGTGCCGACGATCGCGATGCAGATCCTCGACCATCCCGACTTCGCGAAGTTCGACACGTCGAGCGTGAAGTCCGTCTCCTACGGCGGCGCGCCCTCGCCGCCGGAACTGGTGCGCCGAATCCAGGCGACGTTCCCGACGGGTCAGCCCGGCAACGGCTACGGGCTGACCGAGACATCGGCGGCGGTCTGTCTGAACGGCGGCCCCGACTACGTCGACAAGCCCGACAGTTGCGGACCGGCCATGCCGGTGATCGAGCTGGCGATCGTCCCCGAGGGCTTCGAGGGCGACGAACCGACGCCCGATCTGCCGAGCGGCCCCGACGTCGTCGGTGAGCTCTGGATCAAGGGGCCCAACGTGGTGCGCGGCTACTGGAAGAAACCCGAGGCGACGGCGAAGGCCTTCACCAAGGGTTGGCTGCGCAGTGGCGACATCGCGCGGATCGATGAGGAGGGGTTCGTGTTCATCGTGGACCGCGCCAAGGACATGATCATCCGCGGCGGTGAGAACGTCTACTCGGTCGTCGTCGAGGCGGCGATCTTCGAGCACCCCGACGTCGCGGACTGCGCGGTCGTCGGACTGCCCCACACGACGATGGGCGAAGAGGTCGCCGCGGTCATCGTGTTGCGACCGGGCCACGTGCTCGAGGCCGAGGAGATCAACCGCCACGTGGCGCGCCACCTCGCGCGCTACGAGGTGCCGACCAGGATCTTCTTTCGCGCCGAACCGCTGCCGCGAAACCCGCAGGGCAAGGTCCTGAAGCGCGAACTGCGCGCCTCGCTGGTCGAAGAGATCGAGCGCTCCGCCTAGACGTGCACCGTCGCGAGGGCGTCGTAGGTCTCGTCGTCCAGGCTGATCTGAGCGGCCGCACAGTTTTCCTCCACGTGGGCCACTTTGGAGGTGCCGGGAATCGGCAGCATCACCGGCGCGCGACGCAACAGCCAGGCGAGTGAGAGTTGTCCGACCGTGATGCCGTTGGCGCGTGCCAGTTCGTCAAGCGGTCCCCCACCGCGCGCCAAGTTGCCCGCGGCGACCGGGTACCAGGGAATGAAACCGATCCCCTCTGCTTCGCAGTACGCCACCACGTCCTCGCTCTTCCGATTCGTCACGTTGTAGAGGTTCTGGACCGTCGAGATGGTCACGACCTGGCGCGCCGCCACGATCTGCTCGACGCTCACCTCGGAGAGTCCGACGGCGCGCACCTTGCCCTCCTCCAGCAGGTCGTGGAGCAGTCCGAACTGGTCCTCGGGCGCGACCGACGGGTCGACGCGGTGCAACTGGAAGAGGTCGAGCGACTCTTGACCGAGTCGACGCAGGGACATCTCGCACTCCTGGCGCAGATAGTCGGGACGACCGCACTCGCGCCACGCGTTGGGCCCGACGCGCAAGAAGCCCGCCTTGGTCGCGATCTTGACGTCGCCGTACGGGTGGAGGGCTTCGCGAATGAGTTCTTCAGAGACGTACGGCCCGTAGGAGTCGGCGGTGTCGATGAGGTTGACGCCCAACTCGACGCAACGCTTCAACACGGCGCGACACTCGTCGGGGTCCTTGGGCGGTCCCCAGATGCCCTCGCCCGTGATGCGCATCGCGCCGAAGCCGAGTCGATTGACGGTCTGGTGGGCGTAGGTGAAGGTGCGCGGTGCGGTCATAGGACTCCTTGTCGAGGTCACTCTAGGGTGCCGGCGGCGAGAGGCGGACACCGCGACGATCGCGACGTCACGACGTGTAGCGCCACGCCGTCGATCCACGCCGGGTTGGTGCAACACTGCGTAGATGGACAACGAAGACGACGTGCCAGGTGACCCGACGCACGACGCCCCGCACGAGCACGGCCACTCGGCTCCAGCCTCGCGCGAGACCGACGTCGACGCTCGTAGCGCGCCGAGTGGCGCCGCGCACGTCGTGTACGACCCGTTGCCATTGACGCGGGCCGACACCAAACGTCAACAACGGGCCCAGCGACGTGTCGCACGCCTGAAATCGGCTCCCCCGTGGGTGAAGAAGGTCCCCTGGCTGATCTCTTGGCCGTACATGCTCATGCGACACTACGACCCGGACTACGAAGCGCATGAAGCACAGTGGGTCGAACAACAACGAAAGAACTACGACCGGTGAGCGCCTCTCATCCGTCGACCGGTACACCAGTCGACCGACGCGCCGAGGCGTCGTGCCGTCGCGACTACTTGTTGGGCTGCGGCGTGTACCGCAGGTAGTCCTTCACCTTGCGAATTCCTTTAGGGAACTTAGCCTTCGCGTCCTCGTCACTGACAGCCGGCGCGATGATGACTTCCTCGCCATCCTTCCAGTCCACCGGCGTCGAGACCGGGAACTCGGCCGAGAGCTGCAATGAGTCGAGCACGCGCACGATTTCGTCGACGTTGCGCCCCGTCGACGCTGGGTAGGTCAGGGTGAGTTTCACCTTCTTGTTGGGGTCCACGATGAAGACGCTTCGCACGGTCAACGTGTCATTCGCGTTCGGATGGATCATGTCGTACAGATCCGCGACCTTTCGATCGGCGTCGCCGATGATCGGGAAGTTCAACTCGGCGCCCTGGGTCTCGCTGATGTCGCTCTTCCAACGCAGGTGCGAGTCGACGTCGTCGACCGACACGGCGATCAATTTCGTATCGCGACGGTCAAATTCACCGCGGCGCGCGGAAAAGGCGCCGAGTTCGGTCGTGCAGACGGGCGTGAAGTCCTTGGGATGCGAGAACAAGATGCCCCAACCGTCACCCAGGTAGTCGTAGAAGTTGAGGGTCCCTTCGGTGGTCTCCGCCGTGAAGTCCGGCGCATCATCGCCAAGTCGAATCGCCATGTAACGCTCCTTGCGCGTGGTGCCAGTCGCGCGACTGGACGAGCCAACCCTAACGGGACCGGTTGGAAAGTTGCCAATCTCCATCGGATTTATAGGTAAGTGGAAAGACACTGATCACAAAGACTGTGAAACTGATCGGATGGATTCAGAACGCGCGCCCGTCGTCGCGGCATTCGACCTCGACGGCACGCTCACCGAGGGCGGCAGCGTCTTTCCCTGGCTCAAGTGGATCGCCGGACGCGGACGCACCTGGCGCGCCGCGTTCTCGTTGGCGTTCCCGCTCACGATCGGCGCCATCCGCTCGAGTCGGTGGGCCGACAACGCCAAGGAACGACTGTTCAAGAAGCTCCTCACCGGCCTCGACGAGCACTATGTCGCGGCCGAGTCGCGCACGTTCGCCCTTGCCCACCTCGAACAGGAGGGCCGGACGCTCCTGCTCGCGCGACTCGCGTGGCACCGCGAACAGGGACACGACGTCGTCATCGTCTCGGCGTCGCCCCAGCTCTACGTGGATGTCATGACCGAGCAGCTGGCGGCGACCGGCGGACTCGGCACGCGACTCGCCGTCGACCCTCGTGGTCGCCTGAGCGGTGGCTACCTTGGCAAGAACTGTCGCGGAACCGAGAAGCTGCGGCGTCTGGACGAGTGGATTGCGCTCCGCCACTACCCGACTCCCCCGACGATCTTCGCCTACGGCAACTCTCGCGGCGACCGACGTATGTTGAGCGACGCGACGTATCCCTTCAACGTCGGGCACCTCGGGCTCGTGGGCTCACTGCGTCGATTCCCGCGGCTCAAGGCCGCTGACCAGTGAGTTACTGCTGGTGGATCGCGGCACCCAGTTCGACGAGGCCACCCTCGCGTCCGTCGTAGGTGACCTGGATCGACGCGGCCTGTTCGCGCCAGGCGATGACGGTGTTGCCACGAGGGTCGACGACGCCGATGTTCACGTCGTAGATGCCGTCGAGCAGCGGGATCTGCGCGAGGTCGATGCCCACGACGTTGTGGCCGGGTGTCAGGTTCACCGGTGAACCCTTCGCGTCGCTGCGACTGATCAACAGGCCCTTGCGCGTGAAGATCTCCATGACGAAGTTCCCGCTGTAGGCGCTCTGGGACGTGATGTTGACGTCGAAGTGCATGCCGGCGCCGCTGCGCACGTCGAAAGAACCCGACGGCGTCGTGATCGAGTCGATGCTGATCGACGCCAACAGTCCGCTGCGATCGTGCTCGACCGCGCTGTCCATGAGGTGCTCGCGGAAGATCCGCAGTGAATCGTGTGTCGGACCGTCGGCGATCATGTGACCGCCGTCGAGCACGATGGCCCGGTCGCAGATGGCGCGGACCTGATCGGCGTTGTGCGTCACGAACAGTATGGAGCGGCCCTCGTCCTGGAACGAACGGATACGGTCGATGCACTTCGCCTGGAAGCGCTCGTCACCGACGGCGAGCACTTCGTCGACCACGAGGATGTCGGGGTCGACGTTGACCGCGACGGCGAAGGCCAGACGGACGTACATGCCACTGGAGTAGAACTTCACCTGCGTGTCGATGAAGTTCTCGATCTCGCTGAAGTCGACGACGTCGTCGAAGATCGCTTCGACCATCTTCTTGGAGAAGCCGAGCATCGCGCCGTAGAGGAAAATGTTGTCGCGGCCGGAGAGCTCGGGCTGGAACCCGGCGCCGAGTTCGAGCAGCGCGGCCAAGCTCCCGCGGATATGGATCTGACCCGACGTCGGTTGCAAGACGCCGCAGATGCACTTGAGCAGCGTGGACTTACCCGAGCCGTTGTGGCCCACCAGTCCGACGGTCTCGTTCGACGACACGGTGAAACTGATGTCCTTCAAGGCGTTGAACGTCTCGGTCGTTCCCGAGCGCGGATGCAGCATGCGCTCCTTGAGCGACTGGTGGCGCTCGTGGTGGATCTTGAAGGTCTTCGAGATCCCCTCGACCTTGATGACGGTCGTCACTACAGTTCCGACTCGAAGTTGCCCTGGAGGCGACCGAAGAGGACCTCGGCGACGAGGAAGACGACGATCATGATGCCCAGCAGGGCCAGGTCGAGGTAGCAGTACGTCGACATCGGCCACGACGGCAGGATCTTCAAGACGAGTGGCACCGTGTGGCCGTGGATCACCACGGTCTGGGTCGTGGAGGCCGCCGACGTGGAGACGTAGAAGGCCCGCTGGAAGGTCAGCATGATCAGCGTGATCGGGTTGAGGAAGTACAGCCACGCCAGTCCGTGCGCGTGGAGCTGCGGCGCGATGGAGTGTTCATACGAGTACACGATCGGCGAAAGGAAGAACCACAACTGCAAGATGATGAGGATGAAATGCTCCATGTCGCGCATATAGACGGTGATCGCGGACATGAGTATGGCCAGCGCCGCGGTGAAGAAGTACAACGCGAGGAACGCGATCGGCAGCAACCAGAAGTAGGCGTAGTCCGGCGAGTGCTGGACGACGAGGAGGTAGAGGCCGAAGACGCAGAGCTGGATGAAGAAATAGAACGTCGCGGCGCCCACGTTGGCGAGCGCGAGGATCTCGCGAGGGAACGAGACCTTCTTCACCAGGCCCGCGCGCACGACGATCACGCCGGTCGCCGTCGAGAGCGACGTGTTGAACATGTTCCACACGATCATTCCGGCGAACAGATAGACCACGAAGTTCGGAATGCCGTTCTTGAGGAACTTCGCGAAGACGAGCCAGTAGATCGCGAGGAAGAGCGACGGTGTCAACATCGACCAGACGATGCCCAGCGCCGAGTTCTTGTACTTGATGCGAATATCCGACCTGATCAGACTGATCAGCAGCTCGCGGCGGTTCCAGAGATTACGGAGCCGGGTGGCGAGGCTGTCGCGGGCACTGACGACGCGAAAGGCGTCGCTCTCCAACGAGCGTCGAGCGACTCGCGTCGTCGAGCCATCGCTCACTAGGCGCCTTGGCGAACGGCCGAATGTTCAATGACTGCGTCGATGAAGCCGTACTCCAGCGCCTCTTGGGCGGTGAACCAGCGGTTGCGGTCCGAGTCCGCCTCGATCTGGGCCAGTGACTTGCCGGTGTGGAAGGCGATGCGCTCGGCCAACTGCTTCTTCATGAACCCGATCTGTTCGGCCTGGATCGCGATGTCCGAGGCCTGACCCTGCATCCCGCCCATCAACGGCTGGTGCATGAGGATGCGGCTGCTGGGTAGCGAGAAGCGCTTGCCCGGCGCGCCGGCGCACAACAGGAACTGGCCCATGGAGGCCGCCATGCCGATGCAGATGGTGCGCACGTCGGCGTTCACGTACTGCATGGTGTCGTAAATAGCGAGACCATCAGTGATTACGCCGCCCGGCGAGTTGATGTACAGACTGATGTCGCGTTCGCTGTCCTCGGCGTCGAGCAAGAGGAGTTCGGCGCAGATCCGGTTGGCCGAGTCGTCGTTCACTTCGGAACCGAGGAAGACAATTCGCTCGCGCAGAAGTCGCTGGTTGAGGTCATTGGCGCCGAATCCGTCGGCTCTGTTGGATATATTCATGGCCCCAATCTAATGTGCGAGACCCCGAGGACCGCGTTGTGCGCCGTAGACTGAGGGCTCTTGCGGGCGTGGCGGAATTGGCAGACGCGCTGGTTTTAGGTACCAGTTCTTCGGAGTGTGGGTTCGAGTCCCTCCGCCCGCACGCCGTGACGTGACCGACGTGCGCTCGGCTACGTGAATCCCTGCTAAGGTGGCATGACTGTTTCGCCGCATCTCGCGGTGGAGACCGATTCGACTGTAAAACCTCGAGTTGGGCTCATCTCAACTTGTAGGAGTTATATGTCCATGTCCTTTGCCGCGCTCGGCGTGCCGTCCAATCTGGTCGAACACTTGAAACAACGCGGCATCACCGAGGCCTTCCCCATCCAAGAGGCCGCCCTTCCGGATGCCCTCGCCGGGCGCGACGTGGTCGGCAAGGCCGTCACCGGCTCCGGCAAGACGCTGGCCTTCGGCCTGCCGTTGATGGCGCGACTCACCAAGGCCCGCCCGCGTAAGCCCGTGGCTCTCGTGCTCGTGCCCACGCGCGAACTGGCCGCTCAGGTTCAAAAGGAACTGGCGCAGCTCACCGACGACCACGGTCGTCGCGTCATCTGCATCTACGGCGGTACCTCGTACAACGTCGCTCGCAAGGCGCTCAACTTCGGCGTCGACGTCGTCGTCGCGTGCCCCGGACGCCTCGAGGACATGCTTGAACAAGGTGCCCTCGACCTCTCGTCGGTCACGACGGTCGTCGTCGACGAAGCCGACCGCATGGCCGACATGGGATTCCTGCCGTGCGTGCGCCGCATCGTCGGGGCGACCCCGCGCGACCGCCACGTGATGTTGTTCTCGGCCACGATGGGACCCGACGTCAAGTCGCTCGTCAAGGAGTTCACCCACGACGCGGCGATCCACGACGTGGTGGGCGACGAAGCCCCGAACGACGTCGACCACTACTTCTGGCGCGTCGCGCGCGAACAGCGCCCCCAGATCACGGCCGACATCGTCGAGGAGTACGAGCGCGCACTCGTGTTCACGCGCACCAAGCACGGCGCCGACCGTCTGGCGCGTCAGCTCGAAGAACGCGGCATCTCGGCCGTTCCCCTGCACGGTGACCGCACCCAGGCCCAGCGCGAACGGGCGCTGCGCAGCGTAAAGAACGGTCAGGTTCAGGTGTTGGTCGCGACCGACGTCGCCGCCCGAGGGATCCACATCGAACTACTGCCCGTCGTCATCCACTACGACCCACCGGCGCAGGCGACCGACTACCTGCACCGCTCCGGTCGCACGGGACGGGCCGGCGCCACCGGCGCGGTCATCTCGCTCGTCGGCGAAGACGTCATCGGACAGGTCAAGCGCCTGCAGAAGGCCCTCGGCCTCGAGACCTCCCT
This sequence comes from uncultured Acidimicrobiaceae bacterium, assembly GCA_963802735.1. GTDB lineage: Bacteria > Actinomycetota > Acidimicrobiia > Acidimicrobiales > RAAP-2 > RAAP-2. The sequence continues at coordinate 29,140 of CAWDJY010000008.1, forward strand.
CGAACGTCGCGAAGACGCCCAGCCCATCCGCCTCGGTGCCGTCGACGACGCCGTCGCCGCGGAGCGCTTGGACGATCGCGGCGGTAAGGGCCGTTCGGAACGTTCGACACCGCGCGAGCGTGAACGCGGCCCTCGGGGCTTTGAGCGCGCCGCGCGCAGCGAACGGAGTTTCTCCGATCGAGCTCCGCGACCCGAGCGAACCGGTGCACCGTCACGTCCGGAACGGGGCTTCGTCGATCGAACCGATCGACCGCGCGTCGAGCGTTCCTTCGCGGAGCGCGCGCGTCCCGAGCGAAACGAACGCGCGCCGCGCACCGAGCGGGTCTTCACCGACCGCGCGCCGCGGCCCGAGCGCTCGAGCACGCGCGGCCAGTTCACGAAGGGTGCCAATCCCGCGCGTGGCAACGAAGCGGTCGTGAGTTTCTTCAACGACGCCAAGGGTTTCGGCTTCGCGAGCGACGACAAGGGTGACGACCTGTTCATCCACTTCTCGAACATCGTGGGCGACGGATTCAAGTCTCTCGCGCAGGGCCAGAAGATCACCTTCGAAGAGGCCAGTGGTCCCAAGGGTCGCGAGGCTCGCAACGTTCGCGTCGTCAGTGGCGGCCGCGAGCGTCGCCGCTAACCTTTCTTCCCGTGACCGATAAGCCACTGGTCGAACCGCACCTCGGTCCCGCGCCCGACGATCTCCTCATCGAGGACCTCATCGTCGGCACGGGTGAAGAGGCGACGGTCGGTCGCAACGCCGTCGTTCACTACGTGGGCGTCGGCGTGTCCAGCGGAGAAGAGTTCGACGCGTCGTGGAATCGCGGCGACACGTTCGTCTTCACCCTCGGCGCCGGTCACGTGATCAAGGGCTGGGACCTGGGCGTCGTGGGCATGAAGGTCGGCGGACGACGCCGGCTCGTCATCCCGCCGCACCTCGGCTACGGCCAACAAGGCGCCGGCGGCGTGATCGCGCCCGGTGAGACCCTGATCTTTGTCGTCGACTTGTTGGGGTTGCGTTAGTCCAACGGACTCGGTGACGCGTCGATAGCGACCATCCGTTGGTAGTCGCCGTAGCGCTCGCAACAGATCTCGGCGACCAACCGAAGTCGGTCGTTCGGGTCACTGAGACTGAGGACCTTGAACTGGTCGAGCGTCGACATCGGTGTCATCGAACACAACTGCCAACTGCGCACCCACGGATCGGCGTCCATCTCACAGTTGGATTGCAGGCACTCGTCGGCGAAGAGTTCGCTCTGGAGCGCACGGATCGCGCGCACCGCCGACTCGGTGGACTTCAACAGACCGGCCGTCACGCTGTCCTCGTCGCAACAACGGTCTTTCACGACGGCACGCGGATAGGGATCGTCATCGAGCCAACTCGCCACCTCGAAACACTCCACGCCTTCGGCCATGACCACCGTCTGTCCGTTCGGCAGCGCCTGGGATCCGAGGATCTGCATCAGCGTGCCGACCGACGTGCGTTCGTCGAAGCCGCCGACCTCGGAGCCGCGCGCGATCAAACACGTGCCGAACCGTTGATCCGCTTCGATGTCGTCGAGCATCTGGTGATAGCGCGTCTCGAACACGCACAGCCCGACGATCTGATGGGGGAAGATGACCATGCCCAGAGGAAACATGGGCAGCTCTTGGTCAATCACGCCTCCACCCTAAGGTGAATTCTTCGTGAACGCGCTTATCTTTGCGCGAGTTCTTGGCACAACGCGCGTAGTGCGCGGCCGCGGTGCGAGATGAGGTTCTTCTCCTTCGGCGTCAGCTGCGCGAGCGTCCGCCCGGCGGTGTCGTCGGGCATGAAGACCGGGTCGTATCCAAATCCCTGATCACCGGCGCGCGCGAGCGTGATCACCCCGTCAAGTCGACCCTCGACGCAGAACTGGCGGCCGTCGGGGTAGGCCACGGCGATGACCGTGACGAAGCGCGCCCGACGCGGCGCGGGAACGGCGCTCAGTTCCACCAGCAACTTGGTCACGTTGTCGTCGTAACTGGCGCGTCTCGCCCGCGAAGCGCGCGCTGCGCACCCCGGGTCGTCCCCCCAGCGCGTCGACGAACAGTCCGGTGTCGTCGGCGATCGCGGGGCGGCCGGTCGCCGCCACGAGCGCGCGCGCCTTCAGCAACGCGTTCTCCTCCAGGGTGTCCCCGGACTCATCGACGTCAGCCACGTCGGTTGGTCGTGCCAACAGTTCAACGCCGAGCGGCGACAAGACGGCGCGCATCTCCTCACTCTTGTGGGGATTGGCCGTCGCGAGGACGAACGCCGTCACGGACGAGGCGGCGGCGCACTCGCCAGCACCGCGCGCTGAGCCTCGTGGATCGACGCGATCCCCGTCGCGGCGAGGTCCAGGAGTTGATCCAACTCCGCGCGGGTGAAGGCCTCTTGCTCGGCCGTGCCCTGCACCTCGACGAAACGGCCGGCGCCCGTCATCACGACGTTCATGTCGGTGTCGGCGCGCGAGTCCTCCTCGTAGGGCAGGTCCAACAGCGGTACGCCGTCGACGATGCCCACCGAGATCGCCGCCACCAGATCACTCAGCGCGTGTTCGCGCAGCGTCCCCTTCTGGACCAGGCGCGTGATGGCGTCGTGCAGTGCGACGTAGCCGCCGCAGATCGACGCCGTGCGAGTGCCACCGTCGGCCTGCAGGACGTCGCAGTCGACGGTGATCTGCACGTCGGGGAGCAGATCGAGGTGCGTGACCGTGCGCAGCGAACGTCCGATCAACCGTTGGATTTCCTGGGTTCGACCGGACTGCTTGCCCCGGGCCGCCTCACGACTGGCGCGCTCGGGGGTCGAACCGGGCAGCATCGAGTATTCGGCCGTGACCCACCCCTTACCGGTGCCGCGCAGCCAGCGCGGGACGTCCTCTTCGACCGACGCCGTGCACAAGACGACCGTACGACCGAAGCTCACGAGCACCGAACCGGCGGCCATCGCCGTGAAGTCACGGACGAAGCTGAGTGGTCGGGCCTCTTCGGGGCTGCGCCCGTCGGCGCGTGTCGTGGTCATTGGTCTCCTCGGAATTAACGGTCCCCCAACGGTAGTTGAGGTTCGTCGACGAGAACTCTAGAAGTAGATGATGGACTTGGCGCGTTCGACCACGTCGTCGATGTTGTCACTCCAGGCGCCGGTCGAGAGGTACTTCCATCCGTCATCGGCGACGATCGTGACGATGGTGGCCGTCTCGTCGTCGGGAATCGTGTTGGCGCACTTGACCGCGCCGGCCATGATCGCGCCCGAGGAGAGCCCGACGAAGAGTCCCACCTCGGTGAACCGACGGGTCCATTCGACGGACTCTTTGGGTCGCACGACCACCCGTCGATCGAGGAGTTCGGCGCCGCCGTTGTCGATGAAGATCGGTGGGATGTAGCCGTCATCGAGGTTGCGCAGCCCGTCGACCATCTCGCCCGCCGGCGGCTCGACGGCCCAGATCCTCACGTCGGGACGGTGCTCTCGAAGGTAACGGCCGACGCCCATGAGCGTGCCCGACGTCCCGAGACCGGCGACGAAGTGCGTGATCTCGGGCACGTCCTCGAGGATTTCGGGACCGGTGTGACGGTAGTGCGCGTCGGGGTTGGCGGGGTTGGCGTACTGGTAGAGGAAGGTCCAATCGGGATTGTCGGCGCTCAGCGCTTGGGCCAGTCGCACGGCGCCGTTCGATCCTTCGGCACCGGGTGAGTCGATGATCTCGGCGCCCCAGGCGAGGAGCAACTGGCGTCGCTCGGGCGAGACGTTCGACGGCAACACGACCTTGAGGTGGTACCCGCGCAGTCGACAGACCATGGCGAGGGCGATCCCCGTGTTCCCCGACGACGGCTCCAGCAGCACCTGGTCCGGCTTGCCCGGGATCAAGAGTCCGTCACGCTCGGCGGCGTCAACCAGGGAGAGGGCCACGCGGTCCTTCACCGATCCCGCCGGGTTGCGACCCTCGAGTTTCGCGAGGATCGTGACGTTCGGCTTCGGGGACAGCGCGCTGACGTCGATCACCGGCGTGTCGCCGATGAGATCGAGCACCGACGCGTAGCGCGTCACTACAACGTGCCGCCGGCCACCGCGGGCAACAACGTGATCTCGTCGCCATTCGTGACGGGTGCGTCGACGCCACCTAAGTACCGCACGTCGTCGTCGTTGACGTAAACGTTCAAGAATCGGTGCAGGGTGCCGTCGCTGTTGAGCAGCTGCCCCTTCACGGCCGGGTGGTCCGCCGTCAGGTGGTTGAGGACCTCGCCGATGGTCGATCCTTCCACCGTGACCGAGGTGTCGCCACCCATGGCCGGTCGCAAGACTGTGGGAATACGAACTAGTGCCGTCATCTCATCTCTTCCGGTTTGTTGATTCCTGACTAACCAAGTCGACATTACTCGGCGGGTGTCACGCCGTGACACGCGGGGACCAGATTTCGGGTGTAAATCCCCCCGGCTAGTCCGATAGGGCGACGTCCTCTTCGGTTGTTTCACCGTCAATTATGCGGAAACTACGCAGCGTCGAAGGGACGTCGCGCAACGAGACGAGGACGTAGTGCCAGGACGGGTCCGGTGCCTGGGCGACGTCGGTCGGGCTGGGATAGGCCTCGGAGTGGGTGTGCGAATGAAACGCACCGATGACCATCAGCCCTTCGGCCTCGCTGCGTCGATGGGCGCGCAGGAGGACGCGGCTGTCGATCTCGTAGACCTTCGCCGACTCGGCCACGTTGGGGCTCGCGATGACCTCGGTGACGGTGCCGTCGGACGTGCCGAGCAAGAGGCCGCACCCTTCGTTCGGCAACGCGCGCACGCACGTGGCCACGACGGCGTCGCGATGGGCCGGACTCAATGTCAACACCACAAGACCCTACCGAGGTCGTCCGGGCCAGCGAAACACCGGTCACTACGCTTATGAGATGGCCCGAGCCAAGCAGATCCAAGCGAAGCGCGCCCAAAAGAGGATCGACGCGAGCACCGGCGACCGAGTGGTCGCCACCAATCGGCGCGCCCGCTACGACTACGAGATCGTCGAGACGCTCGAATGCGGCATCATGCTGAGCGGGTCCGAGGTCAAATCGCTGCGCGAGGGGAAGGCCCAGATCGCCGAGAGTTACGCACGCTTCGATGACGCCGAACTGTGGCTCTACCAAATGCACGTGCCGCCGTGGGTCTACGCGACCGGCTTCGGCAGCCACGACCCCGATCGTCGCAGGAAGCTGCTCGCCCACCGACACCAGCTCGACGAGTGGCAACACGAGACCCGTACCGAGCCCTTGACCATGGTGCCACTCAAGTTGTACTTCAAGGACGGCAAGGCCAAGGTCGAGCTCGCGCTCGCGAAGGGCAAGAAGTCCCAGGACCGTCGACAGGCGATCGCCAAGCGTGACGCCGAACGCGACATCGCCCGCGCCGCGCGCCACACCGAGAAGTACAGCTGAAGACGGAATTTTCCCGGGAACGGTAGACTGGCTCTTCAGCCATATCGGTTGAGAAGGAGGGGGTGAATGGTCTCGACAATGGTCGTCGAGGTGAAAGAAGCGAGCCGTGGTCTCCGGAACCACGTTAAAGAGCCGGAAACAATAAATAAACGCCAAGCCTTCGCTTGCGCTTGCTGCTTAGGTAGCAACATCCGCCTAGACCCAGCCCTGCGGTTTAGATATCGGGTGTCATGAAGTAGGGCTTACCGCCAGAACTCGTTAGTGGTCCCGGCGGGACAATTCTGCTAACTACGGAACGTCATCGGTGCTGACAGTAGTGACGTTCCCGACAATCCCCTGACAGCTGCGCTCGGAGAATGTTCACTAAGAAGCCGTTGGACCGGGGTTCGAATCCCCGCACCTCCACGATTGTGAAGTTTCGCGTCATCGTGGAACATTGAACCCCGGAAGTCTCTGTTTCTTGGGGTTTTGCCATCGATTGAGGGTTCTTGTTGGGGTTGAGTGGTGCGTGAACCATAGCCATAGATGATGCGTGCCTGACCTGGGAGCCGAACGGGAATGTTCGGCTCCCAGGTAGCTGACGCGGAGGAGCCCTTCAGTCCGGGTGGCCAGCTACTTCGTCGCCGACCGCGATGGCGAAGAGTCGCCACCCTTCGCGAACTCGGCGGTCGTCTCGTATTGTCCCTGCGAAGTGCAGCCCCGCCTTCTCCAAGACTTGCGCTGACGCGAAGTTGTCGGGATGACAGGTCGCCGTAATCCGGCGAAGTCCCAATTCGTTGAATCCGAAGACGATGAGTCGTCGCGCCACTTCGGTGGCGTAGCCGCGTCCCCAGGAGTCCCTTGCCAGAACGTAGCCAAGTTCGCCCGTCGACCCCGCGTCAGTGATCGTGAGGTTGGCGACGCCAATCAGCTCATCATCGAGAGTCGCGACGGCGAGGGTGAACGAAGTCCGAGGCTCTCGGGCCGCCTTGCGAACGACCTCGCCCAGATACGCCGCGGTTTCGGCCGACGTGTTGGGCCCCCACGTTAGGTACCGGGTCACTTCTTCGTCTGAGCCATAGCGGTGAACTGCGACTTCGTCGTTGAGCCTGAACTCTCTCAGCGTGAGCCGGTCGGTCCGAAGTTCCATTCCCTTCATTGTGCCCCCAACTCGACCGAGCGCCAGTTTCGCGAACCGTCTCACTTGGACATGGAGTGGTCGTGCTCGGCCGATCACTAGACCGGGGCTCACTCCACTGAGGAGCGAACCAAGCGACAGCACCCCCGTCTCCACACCGTCGGACGTTTGATCGCCCTAGGCCGCACAAACCCAGGTTGAGGATGTTGGAGCGGGGTTTGTTGCTACCTCTATAAAAGCGCACCACCTAACCTGTCTTAAGGTCGAACTAGCGCCACTCGCTGAGCTTTGAACGCATTTGCATTACAGAAGCGGTAAACCCGGGTCCAGCGTTGTGTGGATCCGAGTTTCGTCTCATCGGTAGGAAAAACCTTCCATGGCGTGACCCGTGACCGCGTTGACGACTTCGACGTACTCGTGATTTGGAGGTTCAGAAGTTGGCCCGCTATTCGGCACGATGACCCCATCAAAAATGACGAGATACGCCGGCACCGAAGTCACGTACATCGAGTCGGTGAAGGCACCTAGATGAACCGTGATGCGAGGGTGCTTGCCAGAGAACGGTTCCCACTGCCGTGCTGTGACCAGTGCCTGAGCGACAGATGTTTGCACGCTTTCAATCTGATGAGATGACAGAGGAGCGAACGTGACTCCTGCAGCGGCTTCGTTGAGCAATGGAGCGTATGAAGCCATAAGTATTGGGCCCGGAGCGAATGTCGCCTGGGCAGCACCTCCACCGAAAAGGCCCAGAGCGACAACGCCCAGGGCCAGGGCGACTCGAACGCGACGCACCAACATCTCATATCACGTGATACCCCTGCTCACGGGTGTTCGGCTCTGACGTCGCGTCAGCGCCGTAACGGTGACTTCGGCGAGATTTGTGTCAGTTTAGATTGACAAAGCGATTCTGTCAGTATAAACTGACACGTATGGACATCGAACAGCTCACTGACAATCTCTCCTCGGATGATCCGGCGAAAGGTCTCCGGGCCTCGTTGGCGCTACATCGCCTGGCTGAGAGAGTCGAAGCGAGCCAGGTCGCGTCGGCCCGAGAAAAGGGCTGGTCGTGGCAGCAAATCGGCGACGCCCTCGGCGTCACCCGCCAATCCGTGCACACCAAATACAACAAGGAGTCGTCATGACCACTCAACCCGTTTCGCCGGGGTCGCTTCACGCCTGGGCCATAGTGCTGCAGGCCGGCGAGGAGGCTCGTCGTCGGGGTGATCGTCGTATTGGCACCGATCACCTCTTGCTCGCCTTGTTCGAAGATCCGTCGTTCGACGTCATATTGGGCGTCAACGTGCAACAAGCTCGCCAAGCCCTCGACTCGCTCGACCACGAAGCCCTAGCCACCCTGGGCTTCGGCGCCGGTGCCGACGCGCCGGAATTGCCGATGCGCGCCGTGCCGAAGAAGCCGAGATTGAGAGACGTCGCGCAGAAGGATCGCATCCGAATGACACCCGTCGCGAAGAAGGTTCTGGAGAATGCGTCGAAGCCGAACCGTCGCAGGATCAAGGTCACGTCGCAACAGGTGTTGGCCCAGATCCTCATGCTCCAACCACCGGATCCCGCCGCCGTGCTCCTTCACGCTCTCGGCGTGGACGCGTCGGAGGTTCGGAGTCGCCTCGACGTAGCCGAGTCCGACCACTGAATCGCCGACGGCACAACTCTTCCTGAGCGGAGCTGCCCTCGTCCGGCCCTTTCGGGCGAGACCACCTATGGCGATTGGAGGAACTACCCCCCCTACGAACCCGCCGGCGGCTGCTTCAACCCGATGAGATTGCCCTCGCCGTCGCGCACCTTCGCCACGAGCAGTCCCGCCGCGACGTCCGTGGGTTCTTGAACGACCACCGCGCCCGCGGCCTGCAGTGCCGCCAGTGTCGTCGCGATGTCCGTCACGTCGTAGTAGGGCTCGGGACCGGTCATGCCTTGGTCGAAGCCATTGGGGATCAGTCCTATCTCGTGTCCGCCTACTTCATATCCGACGTAGAACTTCGAGTCGACGTGCGGTTCGACGCCGAAGAGTGCGCTGAACGTCGCCTTCGCGGTGTCGAGGTCCCGTACGGGATAGAGCACGGTATTGAGTTCTGGGTTCACGGAGTCTCCTCTTGTCACGTCTCGCCACGATCGTGGGTCAATATGAATGACACCGTAGCCCTCGAGAAAGTGACACGTGGACGAAGAGCAATTTCTGAGCCAACAGTTCGAGGCGAATCGTCCACGTCTGCGCGCCGTGGCGTATCGAATCCTCGGCAGTAACCCCGACGTCGACGACGCCTTGCAGGACGCCTGGCTCCGACTCTCGAACACGGACGCCGAGCAGATCGACAACATGACCGGCTGGCTCACGACTGTCGTCGCACGGATTTGTCTCAATACGTTGCGCTCGCGCCAGCGCCGTTCCGCGAGTTCGCTCGACCTCTCCCCCGCCACGGCCGATCGTTGGGCCGATCCCTCGGCCGTCACGCCCGAGGAGCAGGCGGTGCTCGCCGACTCCATGGGAGTGGCGCTCCTCGTCGTGCTCGAGACCCTCTCACCGGCCGAGCGAATCGCCTTCGTAATGCACGACATGTTCTCCTTCTCCTTCGACGAGGTCGGCCAGATTCTCGCAAAGTCATCGGAGTCCTGTCGGCAACTGGCGAGCCGGGCGCGGCGACGCGTCCGGCTCGCGCAGGATCCGGCCGCGGACCCCGAACGTCAACGCGAGGTGGTCGAGGCGTTCTTGACGGCGTCGCGGAGTGGTGACTTTCAGACGTTGTTGTCGCTGCTCAGTCCCGACGTCGAACTCGTGGCCGACGCCGCCGCCGTCGCCATCGGCGCGCCCGAGCGCAAAGACGGCCCCTTCGACGTCGCGACGCGATTCTCCGGCGGTGCCCAGTCCGCGCGCTTGGCGCTCTTAGACGGCGTGGCCGGGCTCGTCTGGGCCATGGGAGGCAAGCCCAAGGTCGCGTTCGACTTCACCGTGGTCGAGGGCCGGGTGACGCGAATCGACATGATCGGCGACGACGAGGTGTTGAGCGAGATCACGGTCCAGTACCTTCGGCGAACCAAAGACGACTAGGAACCTGCACCGACGACGCACTACGATGCTGCAGCGGCCCGTACTCATCATGCGGGCCGCATTGCTTTTCTCCCCCGAACCTCGTGGCGACGACGTCGACGCGGTCCGTCGAGCGACGACGCACTTCGACAATTGCTCACCCGCCATCGTCGAGGGAACAGCAGATACAGTTTTCGCCATGACCAAGCGAACGAGTCCCCCATTCCGTGCTGATCACGTCGGGAGCCTCCTGCGGCCCGCGAATCTCCTGGCGGCCCGGGCGTCCTTCGCCGCGGGCACCATCGACGACGACGAGCTTCGAGCGGTGGAAGACGATGCCATTCGTGACGCCGTCGCGCTGCAAGAGGAGCTCGGATTCCAGAGCGCGACCGACGGTGAGTTCCGTCGAACCTCGTGGCACATGGACTTCATCTACCAACTCGGCGGCATCTCCAAGACCGACGAGCAGTTGCAGGTCGCCTTCAAGAACGCCGAAGGTTCGACGTCATTCACGTCGGCCGCGCTCAAGGTCGACGGACCGGTGCGACTCGAGCACACGATATTCGCCGACGCGTTCCAGTTCTTGCAGTCGGTGATGACCACGGCGATACCCAAACTCACTATTCCGTCACCGAGCATGGTCCACTACCGAGGTGGCGCCGCCGCCATCGATCCCGACGTCTACGACGGTGTCGACGCGTTCTGGAACGACCTCAGTGCGGCGTACGCCGACGAGGTGCGGCGCCTCGGCGAGCTCGGCTGTACGTACCTCCAACTCGACGACACGTCGCTCGCCTATTTGAACGACCCGGCGCAACGTGCCATGATCGCCCAGCGCGGCGACGACGCCGATCACCAGCACCTGCGCTACATCAAGCAGATCAACGCGGCCCTCGCGGGGCGTCCTGAGGGGATGTCGGTCACCACCCATTCGTGTCGTGGGAACTTCCAGTCGTACTGGGCCGCCGAAGGCGGCTACGACTTCGTCGCCGAAGCGCTCTTCAGCGAACTCAACGTCGACGGTTTCTTCCTGGAGTACGACGACGAGCGCTCGGGCGGGTTCGAACCGCTCCGCTTCGTGCCCAAGGGCAAGATGATCGTCTTGGGGCTGGTGACCACCAAGAACGGCACGCTCGAGAGCAAGGACGACCTCAAACGCCGAATCGACGAGGCCAGTCAATTCGTCCCCCTCGACCAACTATGCCTCTCACCGCAGTGCGGATTCTCCTCCACCGTGGAGGGCAACAGTCTCACGTTCGACGAGGAAGTCGCGAAACTTCGACTCGTTCGCGAGGTGGCCGACGACGTGTGGGGTTGATGTAAGTTCCCTTGTCGCACGTCGACCGGGCGAAGTTATGTTGGGTTGCGTGAGACACACGACGCTGCCTCGGCTCCTCACGATCTCACTGCTGTTGGCGAGTGTCATCACGTTGAGTAGCGACGCGGCCGGCGACGCCGCGACGTCGCCACCCACGCCGCCGTCCGTGCAGCGCGGGGCGACGCTCACGAGTACGTCAGCCGGACTCGGCACCATGATCGACAGCGTCGACCTGCTCTCGGCGACGTTCGGGTACGGCGTGGCGTCGAACGATCCCTACCACCCGACGGGTTGGGTCTACCTCGTTCGAACCTCGAACGCCGGATTGAGTTGGACGTTGCGAAGCGCACTCCCCTACCTGTCGTTCCATCAATCCGGCGGGACGATCATTCCGAGCATTCATTTCGTGAGTTCACGCGTCGGCTACCTCGAGAGCGGACCGGCGACGCCCGGGGCGATCTTCGTGACCCTGAACGGTGGCATCACGTGGGCGAGGCTCGCGACACCCGGGATCACGCCGACGTTCCTGACGAACGCTTCGTCGCTCGCCGTCGTCAGCTACCTCTGCACCCACGCCAACGATGACCCCAACGACTGCCCCGACGAACTGTCGCTCTATCGTGTCGGCGCGACGTCGCCGTGGCGGTCGGTGCCGATTCCGCGCACGAGCAACGTCCCTAATCGCGACGCCCAGCTGTTCGCCGCGCCCTCGCCCGGCACCTTCGTGATCAGTGAAGGCGACCCCGGTGGCGGCGGACAGCACAGCCGACTGTCACTCTCGCTCGTGAGCGACGGGGGCGAGTACTGGCGCCACCTCGACGATCCCTGCGCGAGTTTCGGTTCCGATCAACTGGTGACCTTCGGATCTCGGAACTGGCTCCTGTCGTGCTTCCTCGGCGAAGGCATGAGCCAAGGAATCGGCAACTTGTACCGCACCAGCGACGGTGGCCAGTCGTGGTCGCGGATCCTCCACGGTGACGAAGAGGCCACGACCATCACGCCGAGCGGCAACCGTCACCTTCTCTTCGGTGCGGTCGGAGGTGCGACCGGTGGCGTCGTCGTGAGCAGCGACGGCGGCGCTCGGTGGACGCGAGCCGACGTCGTCAACGGTCAAGGCGGCGCGTCGGAATCGCTCGCCACGATCGGTGCCACGGGGGCGATCGACGTCGTGGTCGGTGGCCAGACCTATCGGACGAAGGACGGGCGTACGTGGAACGCGTTGCCTCCCCTTCCGAGCGGTAGCTACCGGGGCGATCCGATCTGCGTACCGCGACACGTGAAAGTGACCTTGAGCGGGAAACCGGCGAAGGGTTTCCAAGCGTCATCGCTGCTCATCTTCACCAACGACGGTGCGCAGAACTGCTACCTGACGGGACCGCCGAACACCCAGTCGATCGGCGGCGTCGCGAAAGCGGCGCTGGGGCCGCCGAGTTACATGGACGGGTACAACGAACCACGACTCGTGGTGCTGAAGGCTCACGGTGGCACCGCCAACGCGCGACTCTGGATCTCTCGAACCAAAGGGTGGTCCGCGAGCACGTGCGCGGCGGCAATGGCGACCGGTCTCGCCGTCGATTTCGGGAGTCCGGCGGACTTCGCAGTCAATTTTCGCACGCCGTTGCGCGTCTGCACGGGGCTCACCGGCCTAGGGATCATCGTCGACGCCGTGCAGCCGGGGTTGAAACCCCACGACTAGCCGGTCCGTCCACTCGATCAAGCTGAGGCTCACGCGTCAAAGGGCGCGACCACGCGACGCAGTAGTTCACTGAGCGCGTGCCGGTCCTGCGCGGTCAGCGACGCGAGGATCGCGTGCTCGCGTTCCACGAGGTCGGCCAACGCACGGTCCACGCACTTGCGGCCGACCGCCGTGATCTGCACGCGAACCGAGCGTGCGTCCACCGAATCCTGATGGCGCCGCACGAGACCGCGTTCCTCGAGTCGATCCAGGCGGTTCGTCATCGTGCCGGACGTCACCAAGGTCTGGGCCATCAACTGTCCCGGCGAGAGGCTGGGCGGGGCCGACGCTCGTCGCAGTGCCGAGAGCACGTCGAAGCTCCAAATCTCGAGATCGTGACGGGCGAAGATGACACTTCGTTGGCGGTCCAGGTAGCGCGCGAGCCGAGAGACTCGCGACAAGACCTCGAGGGGGCTCACGTCGACCGCGGGCAGCACGCGTCGCCAACCGCGTAACAGGCGATCCACTTCGTCTTCCATAGCCCTCCCTTCGGTCGGTGGAACCACTATATCTTGACATCAAGATATAGTGGGGATACTGTTATCTTGATATCAAGAGACTTTCGGAGGAGCAGGAGATGCGAGCTATCAATCACGAAGACCCCCAATCGGCTGCGCCGCTCGCGGGTACGGACCCGACGCCGCTGAACAGCCTGGCGCTGGAGCACTACCGGACCCTGCGCGGTCGCGTCGCCGAAGGTCGAGCGATGCTCCAACGACCGCTCACCCTGGCCGAGAAGGTGCTGGTGGCGCACCTGCGACGACGCGACGTCGCCGCACCGGTTCGGGGTGCGACCTACGTCGACCTCGACCCGGACCGGGTGGCCTTGCAAGACGCCCTCGCCCAGATCGTGGCGCTGCAATTCATCACCGCGGGACTCGATGAAGTGGTTGTACCTACGACCGTGCACTGCGATCACCTCATCATCGCTCGCACGAACGCGACGCTCGACCTTCGGGCCGCGAAGGACACGAACGCCGAGGTGTACGACTTCTTGCGCTCGGTGTGCGCCCGGTTCGGTATCGGCTTCTGGGAGCCGGGCGCGGGGATCATCCATCAGGTCGTCCTGGAGAACTACGCCTTTCCCGGCGGCCTGATGATCGGGACCGACAGTCACACGCCGAACGCCGGCGGATTGGCGATGGTCGCGGTCGGGGTCGGTGGCGGCGACGCCATCGACGCCATGACGGGACTCCCCTTCAACCTGCGATGGCCGCGACTCATCGGCGTGCGACTGACCGGTGAGCTCTCGGGCTGGTCGTCACCGAAGGACGTGATCCTGCGGGTCGCGGACCTCCTGACGGTGAGTGGCGGCACCGGCGCGATCGTTGAGTACTTCGGTCCCGGCGCGGCCACCATCAGCGCCACGGGCAGGGCCACGATCTGCAACATGGGGGCCGAGATCGGCGCCACGACGTCGATCTTCCCCTTCGACGCCGCGACGTCGTCGTACCTGCGCGCCACGTTCCGGGCCGACGTCGCTGACGCCGCCGACGCCGTCGCCGACGACCTGCGCGCCGACGTCGAGGTCAACGTCGACCCCGGTCGGTTCTTCGACCAGGTCATCGAGATCGACCTCTCGGCGTTGCGACCGAGGATCAACGGCCCCGACACACCGGACCTCAGCCACGCGCTCGGCGACGTCGGGACCTGGGCGCGACAGCACGGCGTGCCGTCGTCCATCGCCGTGTCGCTCGTGGGATCGTGCACCAACTCCTCCTACGAGGACATCGCCAAGGCGGCGTCGGTGGCGCGTCGCGCGCGCGCGTTGGGGCTCCACGCGAAGACGCCGCTCTTGGTCACGCCCGGATCGGAGCAGATTCGCGCGACCGTCGAACGCGACGGATTGCTCGACGACCTCGTCGCGATCGGCGCGACGGTCCTCGCCAACGCCTGTGGTCCGTGCATCGGGCAGTGGGACCGACAGTTAGTCGACCCCACGGTGGTGAACACGATCGTGACGAGCTTCAATCGCAACTTCGCGCGGCGTAACGACGGCAACGCCGCGACCAAAGCGTTCCTCGCGTCGCCCGAGGTCGTCGTCGCGCTGGCGCTCGCGGGGACACTTGACTTCGATCCCGCCAACGACGAGATCGAGAACGATGACGGCCAGCGCGTGCGGCTCTCGACCCCCGCCGGCGCGGTCCTGCCGCCCACTGGATTCCTTCGTTCGGCCCAGCCGACGCGGGCGCCGGCCGATCCCCACGTCCAAATCAAGGTCTCCCCGACGTCGACGAGGCTCCAGCTCCTCGCGCCGTTCCCCGCGTGGAGTGGCGAGGACTTTGTGTCGTTGCCGGTGCTCGTCAAGGCCAAGGGCAAGTGCACGACCGACCAGATCTCGGCCGCCGGCCAGTGGCTGAACTACCGCGGACACCTCGAACGCATCTCCGACAACCTGTTCCTGGGCGTGGTCAACGCGTTCAGCGGCGCGATCGGCGAAGGCGCTGATCCCCTCGACGGGTCAACGCGTCCGTACCCGTCGATCGCGAAGCACCTCGGCGACGCCGGTGTCGGTTGGTGCGTCGTCGGCGACGCCAATTACGGCGAAGGGTCCTCGCGGGAGCACGCGGCGATGGAGCCGCGCTACCGGGGATGTCTCGTCGTGCTGGCGCGCTCGTTCGCACGGATCCACGAGACGAACCTGAAGAAGCAGGGACTGCTCCCGCTCACCTTCGTCGACGCCTCGACCTACGACGACGTCGGCGTAGAGGACCGGATCAGCGTGGTCGGTCTCGGCGACCTCGCGCCCGGCCGCGACGTGCGATGCCTGATCACGAAGCCGGACGGGCGCCACGTCGAATTCCTGGGCCGTCACACGTTCAGCCAGGAACAGCTGGCGTGGTTCACGACGGGCAGCGCCCTCAACGCCATACGCAATGAGAGGGTTCGGGATCAGCTTGACGCTATGACGCGGAGCTGACCTTCACGTCGCCCGACACCGTCTTCGCGCTGATGGAGACGGCGTCCTTCGTCGAGCCGCCGACCGTACCGTCCAGCGGCATCGTTGAAGTGAGTCGTCCGGAGATCGACGTCGCGTCGACGTCGACCTCGAGGCCACGCGCGACCGTCACGGCGACGTTGCCCGACACGGTGCGAACCGAGATCGCCGAGGGGACGTCGACCGACAGCCGCACGCTGCCCGAGGCAGTACGAATCTTGGTCGTCGTCCCCGCGCCGTCGCAGCGCACGTTGCCCGACGCGCTGTGACAGGTCAGGCTCTCTCGAACTGACGCCGAGGTGACGTCACCCGACGCGGTCTTCATCTCGAGGACACCCACCTCGTCGGCGACCGACACGTTTCCCGAGGCGCTCGTCACGCTCGCCTTGGCCAGGACGCCGATGACTTCGGTGTCACCCGACGCGGTCGTCACTTCGACGCTCGAACCTTCGGGCAACGCGACGTGGACGTCCGGGTCCGAACCGCCGAACTCAAACCACGACCCGCGACGGATCGCCGCCTTGAATCCCCGCATCGCGTTGAAGTTCTCGTGCGTGCGCGTTCGCACGACCAGGGTGTTCTTGTGTTCGTCGAACTCGATGACGGCCTCGTCGAGCATCCGTTGGTACGAGGGGTCACTGACGCTGAGCGTGACCTCGATGACGTTGCTCTCCGACGCGCCGATCGTCACGTCACCGCTGCTCGTCGTCACACGAGCGATTCCCGGACCTGATGCCTCGAAGACCTCGTGGCGTTCTACTTTCGATGTCATTACTTCTCCCCCTCGGTGTGCCGACGACTTGTCGGACGTTGCGTTGCGGAACACGGTGTTCTCCTTCTGCGATCTCTTAGGCGCGGCCCTTGCCGCGGAGTTGGCGTGGGTTGTGGGGGACGGACTCGGTCGGGTCGGTGCGCACCGAGCGCTCCAGGGTGCGCACGATCCACGAGTTCACCGAGGAACCGACGTCGGTCGCGAGGTGCTCGATCTCCTCTTTCAAACCGTCGCTGAGTCGCAGGGCGATACGCGCGGAGTAGTCACTCGGCGTCGGCGCCGCGACGTTGCCCTCGGGCGCGACGACGCGGTTCATCCGAATCTGGTCGCCCTCTAAGTTCAACGTGAGCGCGACGCTGTCTTGGAGGTTGAACTCCTGGATCACGCCGTTCAGGGCCTCGAGGAAGTGCGCGCGCAGCGACGGCTCGATGGCCGCGCTCAAACGCTCCGCGATGGTCGCCGTGTCGGGCCCCCCGAGTTGTCCCAACGCGTTGAAGTCCTCACGGATCCCTGATAGCAGTTCTGATATCAACATGACATCACTCTAATATTACTTTGATGTCAATGTCAATGACTGGGACTCACGTACTTCACACACCCGTGAATCACCTGATGGCGAGGCTCAAAGAGGTGCACTGGGTCAAAAATCCCCCCAAGTGGGTGGCGTGTGAAGCGCCTACGCGAATGGGCGAAACGACTCCACCACGTTTCGCACGACTCCCTCGATCCGTTCGAGGGTCTCTATGACGCGCCCCCCATAGGCAGGCGGCCCTTCCTCGAACGCTACGTCGCGGGTGAGGACGGCGTCCATGTGCACTTGTGGACCAAGGGTTCGGATGGACCCGACTTCCACCGCCCGCCCGAGTTCTGCGCCGTCTATGAATGGCCCCGGCTCCCGCTGACTGATGACCTGGAAGGTGTGTCCGTCGAAATGGCCCGGCGCGAACTCTTCCTTCTCGCCCGTCGGCCCGACGACTGGAAGGCCGCCATAAAAATTCTCCATGGTGCTCTCAATCCGGTCGAGGCCTACCCAGAACTCGGCGACCGTCAAATGGCGGTGCTTGTCGATGTTCCAGAGTTCTTCCAGTACCGCGATCTCGTCCCGCTCGGGGTCATGCTTCCGTCGTTCAAAAGGCTGCGCCGCTTTGAAGACTGCCCGGACGTGTGGATCGACGAAACGGAGGGACTTTTTGGAACTGCTCTCCCACCGCGCAGAATCTATGACGACTGGGAATCGAACTTTGCGCCAGGGACTGGCAAAGGGGATCGGGTCGGGTGGCGGCGGGTCGCTCTTGCCACTGTGAGCCACACTCAATCCCCACGTCAGATTGTCAAGCGCAACCCGGAGGCTGTTCACCACATCAGTGATAATGAGACTCGCGTCGAGGGACGGTGCTGCTCCATTGGCACGCCCCGTCACGACGAATTCGGTGCTTCCTGGTCGGAGGTCCATCGGGATTAGGCCCAACTGTCTTAGGGTCTACGTGGACCTGAACACCGTGCGTGTCGCTTTGGATGTATCCGTCCAAAAGTTCTTCCAACACTTCGGAGATGGTGTTTCGCCCTGTCGAGTCGTGCAAGCGAGTCATCGAGGACGTGGTCATGCCGAATCGTAACTCTGTAGCCCTAGGATGTGCTTATGGAGAAACGTCCACCAAAAGCCAAGAAAACAAAGGCGAGAACGGAGTCCGAGAACTTCGAGGACGTAGCTCGAAAACTGTTCAAGGTTCCCAAGTCCGAAATAGACAAAGGGCAAAAAGGCTTAAGCCTTCAATTCGGCGTAGGTCAGTCGCTTGCCAGCAACGCTTGCGGTCACGGTCACCATGCGCTCGTAGTCCGTCAGTTCACGGTTGTTGAACGCAAACGTCCGTTCGGTGATGTAACGGTCAGTGTTCTTGGGCAGGTTGTGCGTGTAGGTGCCCTTCCACGCGCGCTTGTAGAGGTTCCAGAAGGACTCGATCGAGTTGGTGTGGACATCGCCACGGACGTACTCACCCGTTCCGTGATTCACGGACTTGTGGGTGTAGTCGAAGCCGAGCCAGTTGTAGGCAACGGACTGGTCGGTGTAAACCGTCGAACCAAATTCGACCCAGTTGTGAATGCTCCCGACGAGCGCACGCGACGTGGCTCCCTCGACCATTCCGGCGCGAATCTCGCCACCGCGCTCGACCGCACCGTGGATGACGACCTTGTCGAACCCAGAACGACCCTTGCGCTTTCGATCAGCGACGGACATGTTCTTCGCGAGTCCGCCCACGAAGGTCTCGTCGGTCTCGACGGTGCCCGACAACTTGCGGAAGGTTCCGCTTGCCATCGCAAGGCGAATTCGGTGGTTCATGAACCAGGCGGTCTTTTGCGTAACACCAAGCGAACGACCCAATTCATACGACGAAATGCCGTTCTTGGAGTTGGCAATCAGCCAAATGGCAGGAAGCCACTTGTCAAAGCCCATGGGCGAGTCCTCGAAGATGGTGCCGACCTTGATGGAGAACTGGCGCTTGCACGCCTTGCACTTCCAAATCTTGCGAGTCGTGATGAAGGAAGGGTCCGCACCACCGCAACGGGGGCACGCGACCTCGCCATCCGTCCAACGCAGGCTCTTAACAAACTCGAAGCATCGGTCGGCGTTCGCGAAGTAGCGGACCGCCTCGATGAGGGAGTTTGGCAGTTTTGGCGTGTCGTTCTTCATGACTCAAGTGTCCCAAACGGGTGTGACATCTACTCACTGGACCCCTCCACCCGCTGGGAGAATCTCGACTTTAGGCTCGGTCGATGGCCCGTATTTTCAGGTGGATGGTGGAAATCTTGCCGACCGACGTTCTTGACGATGGCCCCCAACTCTTGGTAGGGGCAAGCCTCGGATCGATTTTCGGTGCGTGGGTCACCGCCAGCGGAGCAGGGCACTCCATCGACTGGCTACGGGGCTGGCCCCTCATATTTCTTGCCGCCATTCCCGCATCATTAAGTCTGTGGGTCTGGCGAGGGAGGCACACCGACCGCGCAAAGAAGCGCAAGGAGGCTCGCGAAGCCGCGAGCCACGCCGCGAACCTCGAAGCGCGCGATGCCGCCGTCGAGACTCGCGACATGATGCGCGTCTTGCTCAAGACGACGAGTGCCTCGGGAATAGCGGCAGCGGCAACGCCGGGATTCGTAGCGGCGAATGTCACCGCCAAAGCGTCAGTGAGTTTCGGCGAGATGAAGATAGAAGCCAAAGGGGAAATCCCTGAAAAGGAGGACGATTCAGGTGCGTGAGGTATATCAGTCCCCAATGACTACTCGAAATCATTGAAATCAAGCCTTTTCCCGCTTCGTGACCCAACCGTCGAGGCTCCGTTGGGCGGGAGCGACAATCTGGAACGCGCCCTCGACCGGGATCGAACGCCACCCCTGCCACGCGAAGGTCGAGAGTGACTCCAGGCCCTCGAGCAACAGCGTGCGCGCCAGAATGCCCTTCACCGCTTTCGCGTCGTGCCCGACCGTCGTGCCACCCACGCCGTCGATGAACTGCACGCGCACGACCCGGCGCGTGCGTGCGAGTTCGGCGAGATCGATGGCGGCCTCGTGTTCCAACGGCAACAGGTTCACGATCGTCGAACGCGTCGCGTGGGCGGCCAGCACCGGCGTGACTCTCGGGCGCCAGAAGGTCGCCATCGTGCCCAGTGGCGCGACGCCGACGTTCATCTTGAGTCGAAAGTCGGCGATCCGGTCCTCGGCCGTCGTGACGCCGTAGAGGCTCGAGGGGATGAGGACGCGTCGGCGCTGCGCCGCGTCGAGCGACGCCGGTCCAAGGTGTGACCACACGACGCCGCTGTAACGCTGCCAGGCCGCCATCCGCGCGACGCGGTCCTCGGCCAACCTTCGCGTCGCCTCGAGCGCCCGTTCGAGCAACGGGCCTCGGGCGTTCAGCACGATCTCTTGACGTCGAGTCGACGACTCGTTCAACGTCGTGATCAGCGCTTCGACGACGCGGCGCCGATCGTCGGCCAGCGCGGCGTCGAAGGTGCCCGTGCTCGCCCGATAGGTGCCGCCCGGCGTCTTGGCCTCGGACGGAGGGACGAGTACGAGGAGGGGCGTCGCCACGACCACCCACGGTAGTGGTCGGGTGTAGCTACGCCGCTTGGAGTAGTTCCTTGGTCACGCCGAGCGCTCGAAGGAAGTGTCGAACCTTCACCACTTGGTCTTCGGTGAGGTCTCGCGAACGGGTCGAACCAAACGACGTCGTCTCGCCATCAATGGACACCGCCCAGTTCCCGCGGTGCGTCTCGTACACCTCGCCAAAACGTCCGAGCAACGAACAGACGTCGTGCCATTGGATGTTGTGACACATCGGGTGACTGAAGAGCTTCTGGGCGGTGATTCGGTGGTGGTGATCCAACTTGAATGGCATTCTCAACCCCCTCGCGAGGGTCGAGGTCATCTCGCCCTCAACTGCACTCTCTACCCTCTAGGCGCCGGCGTCAAGGCTTGCGACAAGTTCCACATGCTCGGTCATCGGAAACAGGTCAAACACCCGCAATTCGCTCATCGCGTAGCCCCCCGCGCCGAATATCTTGAGGTCGCGGGCGAACGTGGCCGCGTCGCACGAGACATAGACGAGGCGCCGAGGGCGCCGGCGCACCAGCGTGTCGGCCACCCCTTTGGCCAATCCGCCGCGCGGGGGGTCCAGCACGACGACGTCACCCTCACCCACCGAATCGTTGACCGATCGTGGCGTGACGGACCACTCGCGGACTTTCGTGTTGCGTAATCCTTCGGCGTTCACTCGCGCGTCACGCACCGCGTAGGGCGAGGCCTCCACGGCCGTTACTCGTCCGCCCGGTCCGACGACCTTGGCGAGCGGCACCGCGAAAAGGCCGACGCCGCTGAAGAGGTCGGTGACGTGGTCGTCGGACCGCGCGTCGGCGAATTCGAGGACCGTGTCGAGCAGTAGCGCCGGCGCGTCACGGTGGGACTGCCAGAACGACCGGGGGCCGATCGTGAACACGTGGCCGCCGACAGCGACGCGCGAGTGCGTTGAGGGCTCCAGTGGTTCGCCGCGCATCGAGCACAGTTCGTACATGGGGCCGCGCGGCGTGAGCTGGCGCACGACGGCGAAGGGCGCGCCGTCGCCGAGCGCGCGCAGTTCGACCTCTTCGGCTCCGTGCCACGACGCCGCGAAGGCCGGCGCGAACGTTCGATCGGCGATCCAGCACGCGTCCAGCGCGATGAGGTCGTGCGAACGCGCCGCGCGCAGCGAGAGTCGTCCCTCGTCGTCGACGCCACAGCGAAGCCGAGTCCGTGAGCCTTGGGGGTCGCTCGCCGGTTCGAGGACCGTGATCTCACGCTCGATGCCGGCGATCCTTCGTAGGTGCTCGGCTACCACCGCCGACTTCCAGGCGACCTGTCCGGCCCGTGACGCGTCCTGGAGGTCGCAGCCGCCGCAGCCGCCGGGGTGCGCGTAGCGACACGGTGGCGTCACGCGATCGGGGCTGGCTTCCAGGACTTCCACGGCGTCGCCGCGCGAGAACTTCGACGTCGCTTCCGTGACGACGACGCGCACCAGTTCTCCCGGCAACGCGTGGCGAACAAAGACCACTCGTCCGTCATCCGAGCGACCGACGGCGCCGCCGGTCGCCGGACGTTCGAGACGCACCGGGCTCGACTGCTCGGAATTCTCGCTACTCACCACTGCAGCCTACTGAGGCCCTCTCCCGGCGAAGGCCGCTCGGCGCGCGGTGGCTACTGCCTGACGTGCGCCAAGAAGAGGTCGACCAAGTCGAGCGCCCGTTGGCGCGCCGCGGGCGTCTCGCGCTCGGTCTGTTCGATCAACGCGTCGACGTCGACCCCGAACTCCCGAGCCTCCTCGACGCCGCTCGCGAACCAGTCGCGAAGTTGCAGATGATCGATTTCGGGATGGAACTGCACGCCCACGTCGCGTCCCACCGAGAAGGCCTGCACGGCGCGAGGTGACGTGGCCCACAGTTGCGCGCGCTCGGGCAGGGTGCAGTGGTCGAAGTGGAACTCGAACCACGGACCGGGTGCGACGCCCGAGTCGTTGTGCGCTTCAACCTGGTACCAGCCGATCTCGGGTTCGCGGGAGCGTTCGACGACGCCTCCGTGAAAGAGGCAGAGCGCTTGGGCGCCGAAACAGATACCGAACACGGGGATGTCACGACGCTGCGCCTCAGCGATGAGTTCGATTTCGCGACCGAACCACGCCTGTTCGACCTCCTCGTCGTAGACCGCGCTCTTGGAACCGAGGATCACGAAGACGTCGTAGCCCTCGAGTGACGGCGTCTCGCTGTGCTCGTTCATCATCCGCAGGTCGATCTCGAAGCCGCGGGTTTCGAAGGCCTCGCCGATCAGGCCCGAGTGATCCTCGTCGTGATGTCGGAGAACGAGTGCGCGCGTCATGGTTGATGAGCCTAGGAGCCGACACGCCCGTCGTCGACTAATTGGACGGCAGGGACCACCCCATCGACGCCGCGATCTCCTTGCAGGTGGGACAGATCGGGTACTTCTGAGGATCGCGCCCTGGTACCCAGACCTTGCCGCAGAGCGCTCGCACGGGCGTCGCGTTGATCATCGCGCCGACGACCGAGTTGTCGAGCGCCACGAACTCGCCGTCCTTGGGCGTGTAGCCCTCGAGGACGATATGGGAGAATCGTTCGTGGTCCTCGTCGTCGAGCGTCGTCGACGACGTGACGTTCTGCTCGGTCTCGATTCGCGCACTCACGTCCCAAACCATAGTGAGGTCGCTAGTCTCGGATTCCATGAAGCGACGACGGGCAGCGAAATCGGTGACCAAGCCGCTCGGGCGCGTGGCGTCGCACTTCGACCGCGACGGACTGCCCAAGAATTCCTACCGAACCCAGAGCGAGGCGAACAGCGCGGCGCAGTTGGCGTGGACACTCAGCCGGGTCGACCTCAACAGCTACCGCTGCGACCACTGCTTCCAGTGGCACATCGGCAAACGCTTCCGCGACGATTAGCGCCACTCCCGGAGAATCGGGCAATATGGAGGGACTTGAAACGAAAGGTCCTCCATGGGAGTTCAGGCGTACATCTTGATCCAGTCCGAAATCGGCTCGAGCGAGGCCGTCGTGCTCGCGACCCGCGCCGTGCCCGGCGTGCTGGAGTCCTTTGAAGTGACCGGACCCTACGACGTCATCGTGCGTTGTGAGGCCGAAAGTGTCGATGACCTGGGCAAGTTCATCGTCGGTGCGATCCAGAAGGTGCCCGGGATCACCCGGACACTGACCTGCCCCGTCGTCAATATCTAACCGAAGGCGCCCGCGGCCCGAAGGGCCTCTTGTCGGTCGAGGTCGACGCCCCAGCTGAGGAGACCCTCGCGCGTCCCCGAACCGGCCTTGCCCGGCGATCGCCCGATCGCGCCCGGGGTCTTGGAGAATCGCGGCGCCGGCTGCGGCTGCACGTCGCCGTCCAGCGAGAACACGTCACGCGCCGTGTTGTAGTGGTGACGGGCCGCCTCTCGCGGGGAGAGCACCGGGGTGACGCAGGCGTCGACTCGCGCAAAGACCTCGGTCCACTCGTCTCGGGTGCGCTCACGGAACGTTTGGGCGAAGAGCTCCTTCGTCGCCGGCCACGTGGCGCGGTCGTACTGAGGCGGTAGGTCACTCGCGTCGAGGTCGAGACCGACGAGGAGCGCCTCGTAGAACTTGGCTTCGATCGCGCCGACCGCGACGAACTGGTGATCCTTGGTCTCGTAGACCTCGTAGAACGGCGCGCCGGTGTCGAGCAGGTTCGACCCGCGCTCCTCGTGCCAGAATCCGGCGTTCATGAGCGAGTGACTCAGCGTCATCAACGACGCCGAGCCGTCGACCATCGCGACGTCGACGACCTGACCTTCCCCGGTCGAGCGCGCCGACAGCACCGCCGCCACGACGCCAAAGACGAGGAACAACGATCCCCCACCGAAGTCGCCGACGAGATTCAGTGGCGGCACCGGCGCCTCACCCTTTCGGCCCATGGGCCACAGCGCCCCGGAGACCGCGATGTAGTTGATGTCGTGGCCGGCGCGCTGCGCGTTGGGACCGTCTTGCCCGTAGCCCGTCATCCGGGCGTACACCAAGCGCGGATTTCGCTTCGCGACGTCCTCGGGCCCGAGGCCGAGTCGCTCGGTCACCCCTGGACGAAACCCCTCGATGAGGACGTCGGCCTGTTCGCACAACTCGAGGACGAGGTCGCGACCGGCCGGGTTCTTCAGGTCGAGCGCGACCGAGGGCCGCGAGCGATTCAGGAGCTCCCAGGTCGTCTCGTGGTCGGCGTCGGCGTCGCCGCGCTCGAGACGAAGCACGTCCGCGCCAAGGTCGGCCAACAACATGCAGGCGTAGGGACTCGGACCGATTCCCGCCAACTCGACAACCTTCAATCCGTAAAGGGGACCACGCACTTCGCCAGTGTAGGTTCGAGTGTTGGACGGACTGGTCAGTCCCACCACAGGTCGTGGCCGAGCACGCCCTTGGCGATCAGGCCGAGTTGGATCTGGCTCGTGCCTTCGACGATGGTCAGCTGGCGCGCGTCGCGGTAGAACATCTCGGTCGGGTGCTCTTCCATGTACCCGGCCGCGCCGAGTAGTTGGACCGCGAGACCCGACGCCTTCACGGCGACCTCGGAGGCGTAGTACTTGCACATCGACAGCATCGGCACGTACTCCTTGGTGAAACAGCCTTGGTCGGCCAGCCACGCGCCGCGGTAGGTGAGAAGTCGCGCGGCCTCGATCTCGGTGGCGCACTTGGCGATCTCCCACTGGATGCCCTGGAACTCCGCGATCGTCTTGCCGAAGGCGGCGCGGTTCTTCACGTACTCCGTCGCGTACATGAGCGCCCCTTCAGCAAGCCCGAGTCCGCGCGCCGCGACGATCGGTCGCATCGCGTTGAGCGACTGCATGACGAGGGCGAATCCTCCTCCAATGACCTGGCTCGCCGGGACCGCGACGTCGGTGAAGACGATCTCCGTCGTGTCGATTCCCTTCACGCCCATCTTCTTGTCGACCCGGGGTCGCGTCACGCCGGGACTGTCGGCCTCCACGATGAACGCGCCAATGTTCGTGTGAAGTCGCGACGCCGGGTCACCGGTCTTGGCGAAGACGACGAACCAGTCGGCCTGCATCCCGCCCGAGATCCAGCACTTCGTGCCGTTGAGGACGTACCCGCCCTCGCCGTCCTCGCGGGCCCGCGTCTGCATACCGGCCACGTCGGAGCCGGCGCCCGGCTCGGAGAGACAGAACGCGGCGCGTTGCGAGCCCCGGGCGATGCCCGGGAGGTAGCGCTGCTTCTGCTCCTCGGTGCCCGCGATCATGATCGGCCCGGTCGGTAGCCGCGTGAGGAGCAGCATCAGTCCGAGGACGTTGGAGTACTTGGTGACCTCTTCGATCGTGACGGCGAGGCCCATGATGCCCGCGCCCGAACCGCCGTACTCCTCCGGGATGCACAGTCCCAGGAGATCGGCCTTGCGGAACTCGTCGAAGAGGTCTTGGGGATACTCGCCCGTCGAATCGATCTCTCGAGCCCGGGGCTTGATCTTGTCTTGCGCGAGCCGTCGCACACTCTGTTGCAGCCCCAGTAGTTCATCGGAAAGTTGGAAGTCCATGCCCTTCAACGTACTCGCGGCGCTGTGGAAGCATTGACCCGTGGCCACCTTTCAACGCGAGCGCGCGCTCGAATCGATGGCCCACTCGACTTACGACCTCGTGGTCATCGGCGCCGGCATGACCGGGGCGGGCGTGGCGCTGGACGCGGCCACGCGAGGACTGCGCGTCGCCCTGATCGACAGCGGTGACGTCGCGTCGGGCACGAGTTCGAAGTCCTCCAAGATGGTCCACGGCGGGCTGCGCTACTTGCAGCAACGAGAGTTCCGACTCGTCTACGAGAACCTGCGCGAGCGTCAACGGTTGCTCGAGAACGCGCCGTTCCTCGTACGACCACTCCCCTTCCTCGTGCCGCTCTTCGGCAACAACGGCGTCGCGTCCAAGGCGCTGGTGAAGGGTTACTCGACGGCGCTGCGCCTCTACGAACTGAGCGGCGCCTGGCGCATCGGCCGACGCCACCGCAAGATCACCCGCGACGAGACGCTCGCGCACCTGCCGACGCTCAACACTGAGCGCCTCGTCGCCGGCTTCCTCTACTTCGACGCGCGCGGCGACGACGCGCGCGTGGCGCTCACGCTGGCCAAGACCGCCGCGCTCGACTACGACGCCGACGTCGCGACGTACGTGCGCTGCGTCGACATCCTCCGCGACGACGCGGGACGCGCGCACGAAGTCGTGGTGCTCGACGTCCTCGCCGACACCACGTTCTCGATCACGACGACCACCGTCGTCAACGCCACCGGCGTCTGGGCCGACGACGTGTTCTCCCTCGCCGAACTCACGACGGCGCACCGCATCACGCCGGCCAAGGGCGTGCACCTCAGCGTCACGCGCGAACGACTGCCGGCCGACGTCGCCGCGGTCCTGAGCGTGCCCGGCGACCGGCGCAGCATCTTCGTCGTCCCTTTCGAAGGCACGGACTTCACCTACATCGGCACGACCGACACCGCCTACGAGGGTTCGTTCGACGAACCCCACTGCACCCCGGAGGACGTCGAGTACCTGTTGCGCGCCGTCAACGCGTCGACGTCGTCGAACTTAACTGCCGACGACGTCACGGGACTCTGGGCCGGACTGCGTCCCCTGCTCGCGCCGGTCGACGGTCGGGCGTTGAAAGAGCGCACCGCGGACCTCTCGCGCCGACACCAGGTGACCGACTCGGGTGACGGCGTCGTGCACATCACCGGTGGCAAGTGGACGACCTACCGGCAGATGGCCGAGGACACCGTCGACGCCCTGGGTCCGTACGTGCCGGCACTGAAGTCCGTGCGCACGAAGCACCTGCGCCTCCACGGCGTCGGGCCGTGGCGACCGGCCAACGGGCTCGAGAGACACCTCTACGAGCGCTACGGCGAGGACGCGCTCGTGATCATCGACATGATCGCGTCGAATAGTGAACTCGGCGAACGTCCACTCGAGGGACAGCCCTACGTCGCGGCGGAGTTCCTCTACGCCGTGCGCTACGAGATGGCGACGTCGTTGGTCGATCTCTTGACCCGGCGCACGCGTGCCCACCTGCACGACGCGCGCGCGACCTTGCGGGGTGCGCCGCGCGTCGCGGCGATCGTCGCCGAGGAGTTGGCCTGGGACGACGAGGACGTTCGTCGAGAACTCGACGCGTACGAGTCGCTGGTGAAGCGCGAGTTCGGTGCCGCCGGTCTCACTTTGTAGAGTGCAACGGTGACCCGACCGACGATGCCGAACGAGTACCCGGCGACGTCGCTCGAGGACACCTCGACCTCGCTCATCACGCCGGGGTTGCTGCAAGACCTCACGGACGCGGGCGTCGCCTACGACCTCAGCCTCGAAGGTCGCGCGGACCACGGACGCGACTGGTGGCCGCTCTCGATCCCCGACGTCGCCGCGGGCCGCGTGCCGCGCTGGCCCGGCGTCGTCGTGCACGCGGCGTCGAGTGACGACGTGTCGAACGTCTTGCGGGTCGCCACCAAACACCGCGTCGCGCTGACCCCGCAAGGCGGACGTTCGAGCGTCGTAGGCGGCGCGGTCGCGCCCGAGGGCGCCATCGCCCTCGACCTGACGGGACTCGATCGGGTCCTCGACGTCGACACGGTCTCGGGCACCGTGAGCGTCGAGGCCGGCGTCTTCGGACCCGACCTGGAGCGCGCCGTCGCCGCGGAGGGCTGGACCGTCGGACACTTCCCGCAGTCCTTCGCGCTGGCGACCGTCGGTGGGTGGATCGCCTGTCGCGGGGCGGGTCAGTACTCGAATCGCTACGGCAAGATCGAGGACATCGTGCGCTCCTTGAGCGTCGTGCTCGCGAGCGGTGAGCGGATCGAACTCGGCGGTGACGCCCCGCGCCGGGCCGTCGGCCCGGACCTGACACAACTCTTCGTCGGATCCGAGGGCACGCTCGGCGTGATCACGCGCGCCACGCTCGTCATGCATCCCGCGCCGAAGGGCGAACGACGCGCGGCCTACCGTTTCGCCACCTTCGACGACGGCCTGGACGCCTGTCGTCGCGTCATGCAGCGCGACGCGCGTCCGGCGGTACTGCGCCTCTACGACGAGGCTGAGTCCAAACGAAACTTCGACGTCGACGGCAACGCGCTGATCGTGCTCGACGAAGGCGACGACCTCTTGGTGGAAGCGACGATGCGTGTCGTCGACCAAGAGTGTTCGGCCGCGTTGGTGCTCGACCCGGACCTCGTCGCGCGATGGCTCGAACACCGCAACGACGCCGGCGCGCTCGCGCCCCTGTGGGAGCGCGGCTACGTGGTCGACACCATCGAGGTGGCCGGCGCGTGGACGGTGCTGCCGGCGATGTGCCACGCGGTCACCGCGGCGTTGCGAGGTCTCACGGGTGTCACCGTCGCCTCGGTGCACCAGTCGCACGCCTACCTCGACGGCGCGTGTCTCTACTTCACCTTCGCCGGCCGGCCGGACGATGACGTAACCGGGTTCTACCGCCGCGCCTGGGAGTGCGTATGTGACGAAGTACTGCGTCACGGCGGGGCCCTGAGCCACCACCACGGCGTCGGTCACACTCGGGCGCGCTTCGTCCCCGCGGCGCTCGGGAGTTCGTACCGCGTCCTGGAGGAACTGAAGCGACTGCTCGACCCGGACGACATCATGAACCCGGGCGTCCTCGGGATCGGAGGTGCGCCATGGTGAGGGCGCTCGCCATCGACGTCGGCACCTCGTCGATCCGAACCGCCGTCGTCGACACGAAGGGGAACATCACTCACGTGCACCACGAGCGCCTCAGTTTGACGACGCCCAATCCCGGCGAAGTGGAGCTCGACGCCGTTGAGATCGCCCGCCTGGCGTTGGACCTCGCGACGCGCACGCTCGACGAGGCCGGCGGCGCCGACGTCGTGGGCATCACGAACCAGCGTGCGACGACGATCGTCTTCGACCCGCTGACGGGGACACCGGTCGGTCCGGCCCTCGGCTGGCAGGACTTGCGCACCGTGATCGACTGTCTGGTCCTCCAGGGCGACGGTCTGCGCCTCGCGCCCAATCAGTCGGCGACCAAGGCGCGCTGGCTCGTCAATCAGTCGGGGCGCGCGTCGAGCGAGCTGCGCTTCGCCACCATCGAGACGTGGCTGGCGTGGCACCTGAGCGGCGGCACGCTGCACGTGACGGACCGCTCCAACGCGGCGGTCAACGGCCTCGTCGCGTTGGACGTCGAAACGTGGGACCCGCACGCGCTCGGGGTACTCGGTCTCGACGCGGCGATGATGCCCGAGATCGTCGACACCATGGGCACGATCGGACGCGCGACGTCCCTGCCGGGCGCGCCGTTGATCACCGCCATGGTCGGCGACCAATCGGCGTCGCTCTTCGGTCTTTCGTGCGTGACCCGCGGCGCGAAGATCACCTTCGGCACCGGGGCCATGCTCGACATGGTGCGCGGTAGCGACGGACCCGATCGGATGACGCGATTCGCGTCGGGCTGCTTCCCCGTCGTCCTGCGCAGCGCCGAGCACGAGCTCGTGTGGGGTATCGAGGGCATCGTCCTCTCGGCGGGCGCGTGCGTCGAATGGCTCCGCGACGACCTCGGCCTGATCGGCGACGCGGGCGAGACCGAGTCGCTGGCGCTGTCGGTCGACTCGGCGGACGGCGTGACCTTCGTGCCGGCGCTGTCGGGACTCGGCACCCCGAAGTGGGACTTCGGCGCGCGCGGCGGCTTCTTCGGGATCACGCGCGGATCGACGAGGGCGCACCTGGTACGCGCGGTCCTCGAGGGCATCGCGCACCGGGGCGCGGACCTCGTCGACGCCGCACAACGAGAGACCGGACACGCGCTCGACGAAGTTCGTGTCGACGGCGGCATGAGCGCCAACCGGTTCCTCGTCCAGCACCTCGCCGACGTCACCGGTCTTCGCGTCGCGGTATCCTCCGAACGCGAGGCCACGACGCGCGGCGCCGGGCTCATGGCCCTCGTCGGACACGGTGACCTCTCGCTCGACGACGTCGAAGGTCTGTGGTCGCCCTCGATCGTGCTCACGCCCTCGATCTCGCACGAGGATCGCCGACGTCGGCGTGACGAGTGGGCCACGGTCGTCGCGCGCGTCGAGCGGACGATCCCCGAACTGAGTTCGGTCGAGTTCTAACCCGCCCAGGGCGCGTCGTCGAGTGCCCGGTCGCGCGTCGTCGGCGACTCGAGCAGGTGCTTGGACAACATGAGCGCTCGCGGTTGGGAGAGCGTCACGATGCCGGTCACGACGTCACCGCGCGAATAGAGGGCGAGCCACTTGCCCTCGTCGGGACCGCCGTTCACGCACACCACGTCGTCGTCGGGTCGGGGGTGACCCAACATCTGGATCTTCTTGCCGTACTGATCGGACCAGAAGTACGGGACCATCAGTGACGTCGCGCCCTCGCCGGTCGACCAGTAGTGGGCCAACGAGTTCGCGTGGACGTTCGCCACCTCCCAGTGCTCGATGCGCACCAGTTCCTCGCCCATGACGTTGGGCCAGCTGAATCGCGCCACGTCGCCGATCGCCGCGACGTTCTCGCGCGCCAGCAGGTTCTCGTCGACGACGACACCGTTGTCCAAGGTGAGCCCCGATCCCGCCAGCCATTCGACGTTCGGCAACGCGCCGGCGCCGACGATGACGGCGTGCGCCACCAGTTTGCCGCCGTCGCCGAAGCGGATCGTGAAAGTTCCGTCACCGGTGCGAACGACGTCGTCGATGTGCTGATTGGCCCGCAGTTCGATCCCGGCGTCGCCGGGCAGTCGCTCGAGCCACGACGAGACGTCCGGTCCGAGGACCCCGATGAGCGGTCGCGCCAGGGCTTCGAGGACGATCGGCTCGAAGCGGAGTCCCTTGAGCTGGGTCGCCACTTCGGCGCCGATGAAGCCACCACCGATGACCGCGATGCGGTTGCCCGGTTCACCCTCGGTCAGCGGTCGCAGGCGCGCCTCGTCGTCGCGACTGCGCAACGTGAAGATATCGGCGTCGGCGCTGTAGGGCAGTCGACGGGCCCGCGCGCCGGTCGCGATCACGACGTGGGTTCCCTCGACGCGCGATCCGCTGGCCAACTCCACCGTGGCCGATTCGACGTCGAGTGACACCGCGCGTACGCCGAGGCGCAGGTCGACCTTCGCCTCGGCGATCTTCTCCGGCGTCGCGAGGGTCGCGCGTTCGACGCCCCACTTGCCCGCCAGGACCTGTTTGGACAGCGGCGGACGGTCGTAGGGGGCGTAGGTCTCGTCGCCGATGAGTGTGATCGCGCCGTCGAACCCCTCTCGTCGAAGGGCCTCACAGAGGCGCCAGCCGCCGAAGCCGGCGCCGACGACGACGACGTGATCCGAGGGTTGCAGCACGATCAACGAGCGAACATCGCGAGCCACTGCTCGGCGCTCGCCGGCACGAGCGCGCGATTGTGCCGGCGGACGTCACCCATCGGCGCGCTCGGATCGACCGAGTACAGGTGCCCGGGGAAGAGGACCGTGTCGTCCGAGACGTCCGCGAGACGTTGGGTCAACGTGCGGTACATCTCCTGGGGGTCCGAGCCCGGCAGGTCGGTTCGTCCGCAGCCGTCCAGGAACAAGGTGTCGCCGCTGATGAGTCGGCCGTCGACCAACAGACATTGGCTGCCCGGCGTGTGCCCCGGCGTGTGGATCAAGGTGACCGCAAAGTCCCCCACCGCAACGACGTCCCCCGCGCCGTGAGCGACGAGGGAGTCCTCGCCGACGCCCGTGCGCTTCGTGATCCACTCCGCCTCGTCCGCCTGGACGTGGATCGGGACGTCGATCGTCTCCAGCAGTTCCACGATGCCCGCGATCTGGGCGTGGCCGCCAAGGTCACCACCGACGTGATCGGCGTGATAGTGCGTGGCGAAGACGGCACCTACGCGCATGTCATCGGCCTCGACGAGCTGGATCAGTTCGGCCGGCCGATAGGCCGGGTCGACCAAGACGGCCTCGCCCGTCTCACGGTCGCCGAAGGCGTAGGCGAAGTTGACCATCTGTTCGGCCACGGCGTCGTCGAGCGCGAAGTCCAACCCGCTCAGCCACTGACGGAAGTAGAAGCGCTCGGTCACTCGCCCTCGAGAACCCTCGACAGTCGCGGCGCCAGCTCGTCGACCTTCGCCTTGGTGGCGTCGAGGCGCGCCTCGAGCGTCTCGATGATCGCCGTCGCGCGCTCGAGCTTCACGAACAGTTCGTCGACCGAGACCTCACCCTCGTCGAAGGACGCGACGATGGCGTCGAGTTCCTTGGCCGCGTCGTTCCAGTCACCGACAGTGCTCATGGCGTTGCTCCAGTCTTTTCACTCACTGTAGATTCAAACGACCCGTCGCTCACCAGGACGGACACGGCGTCACCGATCGCGACGTCGTCGAGCGACTTGACGACCGCACCGTCGCGCGTCGTCACGATCGACCAGCCCTGCGCGAGACGTCGCTTCGGGTCGTAGGCGCTGAGGAGCGCCCGGTGACTCGCCAGGATCCGCGCGCTCGACGTGAGGAGGTGTCGGCTGTGCATCAACAACGCGCCGCGCGTGCTCGCGAGGTGGCGCTGCTCGGCGCGCAGCCGGTCGCGCACGGCGAACATCATGGTCCGTCGGCGCTCGGCGACGTACTCGGTCGCCTCGTCCAGGATCGCCGTCGTCGCGTCGAGCACGCGCTGGGCCGGGAGACGGACGTGGCGGTCGTGCCAGTTGGCGACGATCGCGGCGATCTCTTCTCCGAGCTTGGTCGGCGTGATCGCTCGGGTGTGCGCGACGAGGTCGGCGACCGATTCGTCCCCAGTGTGACCGATGCCGGTGAAGACCGGTGTCGCGGCGGCCGCGATCGCGCGCGCGACGCGCTCGTCGTCGAAGCACGCGAGGTCGCCTTTGGAACCGCCTCCGCGCACGACGCAGATGATGTCGACGTTCGCGGCGTCGAGGGTCTCGAGGGCCGTGACGATCTGGGCGGGCGCGCCCTCGCCCTGCACCGCGCTCTTCACGAGCACGATCTCGAAGCCGAACCCGGAATTGAGGAGCTGGCCCGTGAAGTCGCTGTAGCCCTCCGTGCCGGGACTGGCGACGAGGCCGACGCGCAGCGGCACCGGTGAGATCGCGACGTTCTTGTTGGCGTCGAGCAGTCCCTCGGCCGACAGTCGGGCGATGAGCTCGGCGCGACGGCGCGCCACGTCGCCGAGTAGCCCCTGGACGTCGATCTGCGTGATGGTGAAGCCGATCTTGCCCTGGGGGGCGTAGACGTCGACGTAGCCGTAGAAATTCACTATCAATCCGGGCGACAAGGTCACGCCCTCGCTGGCCAGCTTCTTCTTCAACGGGCCCCACGGCGTGGCCCAGCAGTGCGCGTTCAGCACGGGCCGCTTGGTGTCCGAGGACGCCGATCCGGCGTCGACGAGGTCCACGTAGACGTGGCCCTTCTCGTAGACCTTGGCGATCTCACCACGAACCCAGTGCGGGTGACGTCGACCGAAGGCCGATTCGAGTCGCGCGGTGAGCAGTTGGTAGAAGGCCCCGACCTCCAGGATTTCGTCGGGTTCGCTCACTTCGTCATCCACGTGGCGTACGTTACCCGCCGGTTACAACACCATTACGACTCTTGTCGACCCGTCGAGCGTGTGACAGAATTGACGCGGATGGTGAGTCGACTGGGTGGCCGCACCGCTTGGCAACAGGCGGTGAGGAAAGTCGGGGCTCCACAGGGCAAGGTGCTCACGAGATGTGAGTCGCGGTGACGTGCAGGACAGTGCCACAGAGAACAGACCGCCGATGGCCCGGGCGACCGGGCACAGGTAAGGGTGAAACGGTGCGGTAAGAGCGCACCAGCACCGTGAGTGATCACGGTGGCTTGGTAAACCCCACCCGGAGCAAGATCAAACGTGGGAGCGCGTGGCCCGCATGCCTTGGAAACAAGGCACTCCCGAGGTAGATCGCTGAGATGGATGGCCGCCCATCCTTCCGCAAGGAAGGTGGACAGAACCCCGCTTATAGGTCGACTCATCATCCAACCTCCTATTCGAAAGTCGAACCGTGTTACACCTGCCCTACCGCGAACTGCCGACCGCGGAACCCGGCACGCCCGACACGCGTTCACCCCTGCGCTACCTCGTCTGGATCGCCGCGCAACAGAAGATCCTCCTGACCTTCAACGCCCTCTTCGGCATCGGCTGGATGGTGAGTCAAGCGCTCATATGGGCCGCCGTCGGCGCCGCGATCGACCACGGCGTGATCGACAAGAACACCGGTGAACTCTTCTTGTGGGTCGGCGTCGTCATGGCGCTCGGACTGTTCCAGGCGGTCTGTGGCGCGCTGCGCCACCAGTTGGCCGTGACCAATTGGATGAACGCCTCCTACAAGACCGTCCAGGTCATCGGCCATCACGTCGCCAAGACCGGCACCGCGGTGACCGACGAGATCCCCTCCGGCGACGTCGTCAACACCGTGGCGTCGGACGCCATGCGCATCGGCGGGGCCTACGACGTCTTCGCGCGCTTCATGGGCGCGATCGCCGCGTGGGTCGTCGTCTCGTTCATCCTGATCTCGTCGTCGGTCGAACTCGGCCTCATCGTCCTCATCGGCGTGCCGGTCCTGGCGTCGCTCACGACGCCGTTGATGAAGCCGCTGCACGCCACCCAGGCCGCGCAACGTGAGGCGGCCGGACGCCTCGCCGCGCTCGGGTCGGACACCGTCGCCGGACTGCGCATCCTGCGTGGCGTCGGTGGCGAGGAGGTCTTCCTCAACAACTACAAGCGACAGAGCAACATCGTTCGACTGGCCGGCAATCGCATCGCCACGCCCCAGGCCGGACTGGAATCGGGCCAGGTCCTGTTGCCGGCGATCCTGACGGGCATCGTGACGTACCTGGGCGCCCAGGACGTCATGCACGGCACCCTGGCGCCCGGTCAGTTGGTCGCGTTCTTCGGCTACGCCACCTTCCTCACGACACCACTTCGCACCGCCATCGAGTACGTGATCGCCACCACGCGCGCCTACGTCGGCGCCGGTCGGGTCCTTCGCATCTTGAACGTCGAGCCCCTGGTCGTCGAGCCGACCTCACCCCTGCTCTGGCCCGCGACGATCGACGCGCTCGAGGACCGCGTGAGTGGCGTGTCGCTTCGCCGAGGCCAATTGGTCGCCGTCGTCACCGAGACGCCGGCTGAGGCGTCGATGCTGTGCGACCGACTCGGACGCTTCGTGGCCGACGTCGACGGCGTGACGCTCAACGGCACGCCACTCGGACTGTTCTCGGTGAGCGACACGCGACGCCACGTCGTGGTGAGCGAGATCGAACCGCGCCTCTTCTCGGGTGAACTGCGCTACGAACTCGTCCCCCACGGCGACGTCTCGGACGGCAACATCATGCCGGCCCTCGAAGCGACGAGCTCACTCGACATCCTCGAGGCGTTAGAAGACGGACTCGACACCCTCGTCGAGGAGCGCGGCCGGAGCTTCTCCGGCGGCCAGCGACAGCGACTCAGCCTGGCGCGCGCGATCCTCACGAACGCCGACGTGCTGATCCTGGTCGAACCGACGTCCGCGGTCGACACGCACACCGAAGGTCGCATCGCCGCGCGACTGCGTGACGTGCGCGGCGCCCACACGACGCTCGTGGCGACGACCAGTCCGCTGCTGCTCGAGAAGATGGACGTCGTCTACGTGGTCGTCGACGGTCGCGCCGTCGAACACGGCACGCACGAGCAGCTCGTCGCCACGTCCTCGACCTACCGCCAGATCGTGTTGCGCGAGGACGCCTGATGCAACTACCCGTCGCCGATACCCCCACCGTGCGCGCCTACGCCAAGGTGCTCATCCGCCAACACCGATCGAAGTTGGTGCGGATGCTCTCGCTCTACGCCCTCGCGGCGTTCATGGCGCTCATTCCGGCCTACATCATCGGCGAGATCACGAACTTCGCGGCCGACCACCAGTTGACGGCGCACCGCATCACGCTCTACGTCAGCGTCCTCTTCGTGTCGTCGATCCTCTACGCGGGGCTCTCGTTCCTCGCG
Organism: uncultured Acidimicrobiaceae bacterium; assembly: GCA_963802735.1. Taxonomy (GTDB): domain Bacteria; phylum Actinomycetota; class Acidimicrobiia; order Acidimicrobiales; family RAAP-2; genus RAAP-2. Next base: position 65,489 of record CAWDJY010000008.1, read on the forward strand.
CGGCGGCGCAGTTACCTGTTGGGCGAGACGGTCTTCGCCCAACTGCGCGAGGAGTTCCTCGAGAGCGTGCTCGCGCTGCCGCTGGTCGAGGTGGAACGCGCCGGCACGGGCGACCTCCTCAGTCGGACGACCAACGACATCGAGGCGCTGTCACGCACCGTGCGCTTCGCCATGCCCGAGTGGCTCGTGGCCATCGTCCAGGCCGTGCTCACGCTCATCGCGATGACCATCGTCAGTCCCCTGGCGACGGTCGCGAGTCTGGTGTCGCTGCCGATCCTGTTCTTCTCGACGCGCTACTACCTGCACTACGCGAACCCCGGTTACCGGCGCGAGCGCATGAGTTACGCCACCATGTCGGGCTCGGTCTCGGAGACCGCCGAAGGCGCACGCACGGTCGACGCGCACCGCCTCGGGAGTCGCCAGGGACAGCGCATCGAGGGCAACATCCGCGAGTCGTTCTACGCCGAGATGTACACGCTCTTGATGCGAATGGTCTGGTTCCCGACGGTCGAGAGCGCGTTCGCGCTCGCGGTCGCCACGACCCTCGCGTGGAGCGGTTGGCTGGCGCTGCACCACGACATCACCATCGGCGCCGCCACTACCGTGACGCTCTACGTCGTGCAGATCAACGACCCGATCGACCGCATCGTCTCGTGGCTCGACGAACTCCAGATCGGTCAGACCTCACTGGCGCGACTCGTCGGCGTGTCGGTGGTGCGCGACGACCGCCCGAGCGAGGGCGTCGAACCGATCAACGAGACCATCACGATGAACGACGTGCGCTACGCGTACCGGCCGGGCTTCGACGTGTTGAACGGCCTGTCGCTGACGATCCGACCGGGCGAGCGGCTCGCGATCGTCGGACCGTCCGGGGCCGGGAAGTCCACCATCGGGCGACTCCTCGCCGGCATCGACGCGCCGAGGAGCGGATCGGTGATGGTCGGGGACGTCGCGCTCGCCAGCATGCCGCTGGCGATGCTGCGCCGACACGTGGCGCTCGTGACCCAAGAACACCACATCTTCATCGGCACGGTGCGCGAGAACCTCGCGCTCGCCAAACCCGAGGCGACCGACGACGAGATCGTCCGGGCGCTGGACGCCGTCGACGCGCTCGAGTGGGTGCGGGCGCTGCCCGACGGGATCTTGACCGAACTCGGCACGACCGGCTACCAGGTCTCGCCCGCCCAGGCCCAGCAGGTCGCGCTCGCGCGACTGGTCTTGAGCGACCCCCACACGCTGGTGCTGGACGAGGCGACCGCGATGTTGGATCCACGAGCCGCGCGCCACCTGGAGCGCTCCTTGGTCGCGGTGCTGCGCGGGCGCACGGTCGTGGCGATCGCGCACCGCCTGCACACGGCCCACGACGCCGACCGCGTCTGTGTGGTGATCGACGGCCAGATCGCCGAACTGGGCACGCACGACGAACTCGTGGCGCTGAACGGCGAGTACGCGTCACTGTGGAGCTCCTGGCGGAACGAGAAGCCCGGCCCGTCGTAGGCTTTCGGGAGCATGGTGACCTCCCTCCTTCGCGGCGCCGAGATCGACGCCTGCGTCCACCGCATCACCCTGGCCCGGGCCGAACCGTCGCGCGCGCGCCGCACGCCCCCGACGCCCGAGATCGAACGGCGACGCCACGAAGCCGAGCACCATCGCATCGACGTGCTCGAACGCCTCATCGCGTTACACCCGGGCGCCGTCACGGCGACGGGACACCACCACACCGAGGAGTTGATGGCGCGCGGCGTCGAGCTGATCCTCAACGCCCGCCTCGCCGACGTCGACGCGCGGCGCACCGTCGCGACCCAGGCGTTCGTACGCGTCGGGCGGGTCGATGACCACTTCACCTACGCGCCGCTCGTGATCAAGAACCACGAGGTCACCGAAACGGCCTCGACGCGACAGCTCCTCGAAGGTTCACTCGAGCGTCTCCTCCCGAGTGACGTCGTCGTTCGCGACGGTCTCGGCCTTCGCTCGACGGCGACCGTTCGACGCGACGTGTTGTTGCTCGACGGTGCGACGCGGATCTTGCAGGCCTTCGACGCCGCGGACCCGTCGACGCGCGGCGCGCTGATCGACCGCAACTTTCGACTCTGGTGGTTGGACCTCACCAGTCCCACGTACTCGCGCAGCAACCTGACCGCCTACGACCGCTACTACCGCGAGCGCGTCGACGCACTCAGTTCGCTCGACGAGTGGTTCGACCTCGGCGGCGAGTTCCCGACGTCGCCCTACTGGCACCGCGAGTGCCTGACCTGTGAGTTCTCCGAGCACTGTCAGGGTGAACTCGAGGCGATCGACGACGTCTCGCTGACGCGTTTCACGTCGCGGGACCAGCAGTTCACGTTGCGCGATCACGGCATCCACACGCGACACCAACTGGCCCGACTCGACCCGGTGCGCGCCTCGTCGTCGCGGGCCCGGCCCATGGTGCCCGGACCGCTGGTCGAGCTCGAGGATCGACTGACGCGAAAGTTCGACCGCCTCGATGAACTGATCTATCGCGCGCGCGCCTACGTCCGTGACAGCGCGTTACGGATCCTCGATCCCTCACGGATGGGTTGTCCGACGGCCGACGTCGAGGTGGACGTCGACATGGAGAGTTACGACGACGCGACGTACCTCTGGGGCGCGAACGTCACGCTGAACCGACCGGTCGACGGGCTCCACGCGGGCTACACGACGTTCGTCGAGTGGGGCGAGCTGACCCGCGAGGCCGAGGCGAAGAACTTCGCGGCGTTCTGGGGCTGGTTGAGCACCGTGCGCCAGGTCTGCGCGGACCAGGGTCGCAGTTTCGCGGCGTACTGCTTCTGGGCCCAGGCCGAGGACGGCGCCATGAACCGCGCCGTCGCCACCCCGATTGACGGCGGACCCACGATCGAGGACCTCGCGACCTTTCGCCAACTGTCGCCGCCCGCGTGGATCGACCTCCACGACCTGGCCAAGGAACAGATCCAGACCGAGGGTCAGTTGGGTCTCAAGCAGCTCGCGGCGGCGGCCGGGTTCCAGTGGCGCGACGTGAACCCGAGCGGCGAGGCGTCGATGCTCTGGTACGAAGTCGCGACGCGGGGTGACGGCGAGGTGGGCGCGACCTCGCGCCAGCGAATCCTCGACTACAACGAGGACGACTGTCTCGCGACGAAAGCGTTGCGCGACTGGCTCAACGGCGCCGCGAAGTCACTGGCGCATCGTGACGACCCCCTGTAGCGACGCGCGCGCTCATTAGCATTGGTCGGTGACCGCCGCGACACCAGTACCCGTTCACGAGAGGTCCTACACCCGAAGCGCTCGACTCCTCGGCTTCGCGAACACGGTGATTTCGATCACCTGCGCCGCGTTCCTCGCCGTCAGCCTCAGCCTCCTCGCGCGCGGGAGGGTCGACGCGGGTCTGTGGCTTTTGCTCGGCGTCCTCGGCGCCCGGTGGGTGTTGCTCACGTCGACGTTGCAGTGGAGTCACCACGCCGGGGCCGCGTTGCGCGCGCGCTGGCGCGCCACGCTCGTGGGCCACTTCGTGCGACCCCAACCGGAAGGCGAGCGCGGTCGCGGTGATCTCTCGCTCGCCATCGAGCGCGCGTCCGATCAGCCGATGCTCGACCTGCTCGAAACCAGCGCGGTCGCCTCGATCGCCGGCCTCGCCGTGCTCTTCTGGGCCGGAGGTTGGCTGGCGACACTGATCACGGTGGCCTTGTTGGTCGCCGCGGCGCCGCTCTATCGTCGCGCCGGTCGACGAAGCGAGGCGACCGCGAGCGAGTACCAACGTCGCCGGGCGCTCCTCGAGAGCCGGCAACTGGAGTTGTTGCACCACACGACGGAGCTGCGCGCCCTCGGCGCGGTCGACTACGGCGCCAATGAGATCGCCGCGATATCGGACTCCGAGCACGCGATCGCCATTCGCGCGATCCGCGTGGCGCTCGAGTCCTCACTCGTCACGGAATTCCTGAGTGGGGTGAGCATCGGACTCGTCGCCATGGTCGTCGGATTCGCGCTGCTCGGCGGTCGCGTCTCGCTCGAGCACGCCCTCATCGCCGTGCTCGTCACGAGCGAGATCTTCACGCACGTTCGGCGCTTCGGCGTCGAGTTCCATCGACGCGAGGACGCCGAGCGTTCACTGACCCTGCTGGGGGCCAGCGTGACGACGTCAAGCGGCGCGACGACGTCACTGATCGACGCCTCCGACCTCGTGACCGCGGCGAGCGGGCGCTCCTTCGACGTCGTGCTGGGGCCCGGACAGTCCCTCCTCGTCACGGGGCCGTCCGGCTCGGGCAAGACGACGCTGCTCGACACGCTCCTCGGCTGGCGCGATCCAACCTCCGGCACCGTCGCACGCACGCGCGCGCCGATCGGGCACGTGAGCGTCGAGAGCGCGTTGTTGTCCGGAACCTTGCGCGACAACCTCACGCTGGGCGGCGCGATGAGCGACGACGACGTTCGCGCTCGACTCTCGTCGCTCGGACTCACCGGTCCCCGTTTCGACGACCTGGAGACGTCGCTGCTCGCCGATGGTCGGGGGCTGAGCACGGGTGAGAAGGTTCGCGTGCTCCTGGCTCGGGCGTTGCTCGCCCGGCCCGCGCTACTCGTCCTCGATGACGTCGCGGGCGTGCTGGACGAAGAGGCCCGGCGACGCGTGCGCGACGTGCTCGCCGACGGCACCGTCGGCGTCATCGAAGCGACCGTCGACACGGCGCTCCTTACGAACACCACGTACCGGATCGAGTTGACGCCGTGAGCGATGACGTACGTCGACTGATCCGCTGGCTGCGGCGGGCCCAGCCGCCGCGAGGAACCCTCACGCGCGCTCTCGCGGCCGGGGTCGTCGCGTCGCTGGTGAACGTCGCGCTGTTGGTCGGCGCGGTGGGGCTGCTGGTCGAGAGCGCGTCGCGCCCGGGCCTGCGCACCGTCCTCGGCGCGCTGATCGTGATCGAGCTCTTCGCGTTCTTGCGATCTCCCCTTCGATTCGTCGAACGACTCAGCGCCCACCGGCTCGGTTTCGCCGCGGTCTCGCGGTGGCGACGGTGGCTAGTGCTCACCGTCGGTGCCTTCAGTTTCACCCGGTGGCGTTCGTTCGCCTCGGGCGACCTCCTGGAGCGATCATTGCGCGACACCGACGAACTGCAAGATCTGTGGCTGCGATGCGTGATCCCCCTCATCACCTCGGGCGTCGTGATGGCGCTCGGCGACCTCGTCATCGGACTCATGGCCCCCCACGGTCGGTGGTGGTCCTACGCCGGGGACCTCCTCGCCGTGCAACTGCTCGGCGTGGCGGCCCTCCTCGCCAACGTCGGCGCGCTGCTGCGACGCGACCGCGTCCTACGTCGGGCCCGCGCGCGCCACCGCGCCGCCCTGGTGGAGTTGAGCGCCGCCGCCCCGGAGCTCGTCCTGCTCGGTCGAGCCGACTTCGCCGAACGGCGCGCGGCCGATACCGTCACGGCGCTGCGCCACGCCGAGCGTGCGCTGGTACGCCAACACGACCTCTCCAACCTGGTCGCGCCGGTGATGACCGCGCTCGCGATCGGCGCGCTCGTCGTGCGACCATCGAGCGCGCCGCTGTGGCTCGTCGTGGCGGCGCTCCTCGCGCTGTCGACGTTCGAGTCGCTCGGCGTCGTGCGTGACGCGCTCGACACGGCCGTCGCCGTGAGTGCCGCGGCCGAGCGCCTCGAGGACCTCGACGAGCATCGTCGACGCGGCGACGTCGCGTGGCCCGCCGACGCCACCCTGCGTCTCGATCACGTGACGGTCCACGAAGAGGGCGCGATCCTGGTGCGCGACGCGACGCTCGTGGTCGCGCCCGGGCGGCGCATCGCGCTCACCGGTCCCTCCGGCGTCGGCAAGTCGACGTTGTTGCGCGCGATGGCCGCGCTCGATGACGTCGCCGGCGGCACGATTCGAATCGGCGACGACGCGCTCGCGGACATCGAGGAGGCCGACCTGCGCCGCCTCGTGGCCTACGTCGCGAGCGAACCGGGACTCACCCGGGGCTTCGCCGTCGACGTCGTCGGCCTCGGGAGAGCGTCGGCGCGCGACGCGCGCGCCGACCTCGCGGCGCTGGGCATGGTCACCGACGCCACGACGCGCTGGGACGAGCTCTCGCGGGGCGAACGCGCGCGCGTCGCGATCGTGCGCGCCCTGGTCACGACGCCGTCGATCCTCCTGCTGGACGAGCCGACGAGCGGACTCGGGACCGACGAGACCACGCGCGTCCTGTCACTCGTGGCGTCGTGCGGCGCCGCGGTCGTCGTGGCGACGCACGACCCGCAGGTGATGGCCTGGTGCGACGAGGTCTACGGACTCGTCGACGGCGCGCTGCGCGAGGTCAGGCGTTGAGGTTCCTCATGCCGGCCGCGACGTAGCGGTCGCCCACGACGGCGTCGCGCGGGATGGCCGCTTCGAGCGCGGCCACGTCGGCGTCGCTCAGGACGATCTCGTCGGCCGCGATGTTCTCTCGCAACCACTTGCGTCGCTTGGTGCCGGGGATCGGCACGACGTCGGGTCCTCGCGAGAGCACCCACGCCAGCGCGAGTTGCGCGACGGTGGCGCCCTTGGATTCGGCGATCGCCTCGAGGTTCGCCAACAGCGCGAGGTTCTGTTCGTACGCCTCGCCGTTGAATCGCGGTTGGTGCTTGCGGAAGTCGCCTTCGCTGGTGCCTTCGCGATTGCTCACCTCGTTGGTCAAGAACCCTCGACCGAGTGGGCTGTAGGCGACGAAGCCGACGCCGAGACGTCGACAGGTGTCGAGGACGCCGTCCTCGGGGTCACGACTCCACAATGAGTACTCGCTCTGCAGCGCGCTGATCGGGTGTACCGCGTGGGCACGCTCGATCGTGGCCGAGGAGGCCTCCGAGATGCCGAGATGTCGGACTTTACCCGCCTCGACCAGGCTCTTCATCGCCCCCCAGGTCTCTTCGACGGGGACCGTGCGATCGACGCGGTGCTGGTAGTAGAGGTCGATCACGTCGACGCCGAGTCGACGCAGCGACGCGTCGCACGCCTCGATCACGTACGCCGGAGTGCCGTTGATCCGGATGAACGATCCATCCTCGTTACGTTGATTCCCGAACTTCGTGGCCAGCACGACGTCATCACGGCGACCACTGATGGCGCGACCCACCAACTCCTCGTTCGTGAACGGACCGTACATGTCGGCGGTGTCGAGGAAATCGACGCCGGCGTCCAGGGCCTCGCGGATGGTGGCGAGCGACTCGGCGTCGTCGCCGACGCCGTAGAACTCGCTCATGCCCATGCACCCGAGTCCCTGCGCGGAGACTTCAAGTCCCTGGCCGAGTGTTCGACGTTTCATCGCGACTCCTCAATGTGAAATTGCTCACAAACCTTTGTTTGCAGGCGTCTCGTGACAGAGTAGCGGCTGGCCTGCGATTATATTTTTGTGTCATTGGCTGGGGGGGCCAAACATCGAGGGCCCGCTTGTTCCGGATACGCGGAACAGGCGGGCTTCGTTGTTTGCGCACGAAACGGTCGAAAGTTTCAACGCCTCTAAGGTTGGTGCGTGAGTGGTCCGGTTACTTCCACCGACGCCGCGACACCGCACGCGCGGCCCTTGCTGCGCGGCTGGTTGCACCTGGTCGCGTTTTTCGTACTCTTCGCGTGCTCACCCATCCTCTTCGCGCGCTGCGCGACCTGGTCGCAGGTCGGCTGGGTGCTGTGCTTCCTCTTCGGCGTCGGCGCGATGCTCATCACCAGTGCCCTCCTGCACCGCGTCAATTGGACGCCGTCACAACGCCAGGCGTGGCGCCGCGCCGACCATTCGACGATCTTCCTCGCCATCACGGGCACCTACTTCGCCATCGCCGGACTGACGATGCACGGCACGATCCGCCTCGTGACGCTGATCGTGATCGGATTCTGCACGCTGATCGGCATCGCGATCCGCCAGCTCTCGATGAACGCCCCGAAGTGGGCCAATACGATCCCCTTCCTCGTGATGAGCTGGTTCGCGGCCCTGGTGATGCCCCAGATCTACCGTGGCGGTGGGCCGTTGTGCTTCTCGCTCATCGTCGGCGGCGGCGTCGCGTACTCCGTCGGCGCCGTCTTCTACGGCACGAAGCGACCGAGGCTGTCGCCCCGGGTCTTCGGTTACCACGAGCTGTTCCACGCCTTCACGCTGATCGGCGCCGGCCTGCACTTCGCCGCGATCAGCGTCGCGCTGCGTTAGTCGACGAGCGGGGGCACGACGTTGTAGTTCATCAGCGACGGCGTCCTCATCCTCGAACCGATCGTCGTCAGCGAACCGTTACTGAGGTTCATGCGCCAGGCGACCGACCCCGAGACGCCGAGCGCCCACGTCATCGCCGACTTGATCGGTGACATGTGACTCACGATCGCCAGGTGCGAGGTCGCGTCGTGCAGCCAGCTCGACCGATCGGCGAGCAGTTGGTCCAGTTCGGCGTGGACCCGTTGATCGACCGACGCCAGCGACTCACCGTCACCGAAGGCCGTGTCGTGGTCGTGCTCGAAGGCCCGCCACTGCGCTTCGGTCACGAGGTGCAGTGGCTGACCGTCGAGCGAGCCGTAATCGACTTCGATGAACGTGGGCTTCACGAGCGCGGGGAGGTCGGGCAAGGCCAGGGCGGCGGTGTCGAGGGCGCGCCGCAGCGGCGACGTCCAGACCTCCTGCACGTTGAGCAGGTACGGGCGCAGCGCCCGCGCCTGACGCTCGCCGAGCTCGGTCAGCGCCGGATCGCTCTGACCGACGAGGAGCCGAGCGGCGTTCGACGTCGTCTGCCCGTGGCGGATGAGGATGATCACGGCAACAAGAGACGGCCGCACTCGGGACAGTTCATGAAGGTCCCCTCCGGCTGCCCCTTCCAACGGTCGAGATCGAGTGGCGACAGGGCGATGCGACAGCCGTCGCAGTGTCCCGCGACGATCTGGGACGCCCCGGCGGTGCCCACGCGCGCCAGGACCGCCTCGTAACGAGCGAGGAGTTCGGGCGCCAGCGCCGTCGTGCGCTCGACGCGCGACGCGCGAAGGGCGAGCAGTTCGTCGTCGAGGCTGGCCCGGAGCTCGGCGATCGCGGCCTGCAGTGCGCCGCGGCGCGCGACCGCCGGCTGGGCCGCGGCCCTGACGGCGTTCACCGCCTCGTCGAGCGGCTCCACGGCGATGAGGTACTCGAGTTCGAGGTCGTCGTTGCGCTCGAGCAGCTCGCGCACGTGTTGCAGTTCGGTCTGCAACGCCGCGAGCTCGCGGGCGTTGGCCGTCGAGTTGTTCAGGGTCTGGTCGAGGCCCTCGGCGCGGGCGCGAAGCCGCGCGCCTTCACGCTGGGTCAACTCGTAGGACGATCGCACCGGCGCCTGCGCCGCCTGGGCCTCATTGAGCGCCTTCAACTGCGCTCGCAGCTCGATCTCCAACGCTGCCAGTTCGGCCATCTCCGGCAGGTGGGTCTTTTGGGTGTTGACGCGGTCGATCCAACGATCGGCCTCCATGAGCGCGCGAAGGTCGTCGGTCTCACTCACGTCGTCAGTCTCGCACGTTCCAGGTCGCGTAGGCCCGGGCGAGCTTGGCCAGCGCGGGCGCGAGCGCCGGTTCGCAGCGAACTTGGGCGGCGTCGAAATCGAACCAGTAGACCTCGGGACTCTCGTGCGCCGGCGGCGTCGGATCGATCGGCGCGGCGGTCACGACGTAGCGCAGGTCGTAGTGCGTGTGTCCCCTCGGACCGGGATGGACGTCGACGTGGAAGAGTTCGACCGGATCGCGGTGGTGCGCGAGTAGCCCGGTCTCTTCGAGCGTCTCGCGCAGTGCCGCCGTGGCCGGACTCTCACCGACGTCGACGTGTCCGCCGGGTTGGACCCAGATGCCGAGGCGACGATGACGGTGCAACACGACGCCGCGCGAGGAGACCACGAAGGCCGACGCCGTCAGGTGATGATCGCTGCGCGCGTGCTCGAAGGGATCACCCGGGAGAACGAGTCGCTCGAGCGTCGCGGTGATCGAATCGGCCTCTCGCTCGTCGACCGGGTCGAGACCCTCGATCTGATCACGCAGCTCGAGCAGCGTCACTGAGAACCCAGGAGCCGCTCCACCGACGCCGGCACCGGAATCGTGCCGTCGGCCATCGCGCCGTTGGTGTCGGGAATCGGCGTACCGAAGTGAATCCGAGCGGGCACGGTCCCCGACCACACCCGAAGGTCGAGGTCCTCGTCGGGGTCCTCGGTGGGACCGGATGACAGCTTGGCCGACGCCTCGTCGATCGCCACCGCGACGACCATGGTGAGTCGTCGTTCGGCGTCGCTCATCGCGCGCACCTCGCTCGCGCGTCCCGGGAGCACGGCGTCGACGAACAGGTCGAGCACGCGCGCCTTTTCGGCGTCGTCATCCACGAGGGTGACCGTGCCGACGAGTACGACCGATCGATAGGCGATCGACGACTCGAAGCCGCTGCGCGCCAGGCGCAACCCGTCGTAGAGCGTCATCGAGACGCAGGCCTCGCCGCGCTCGACGGCCGCCTTCATCACCGCGTTCGACGGACTGCCGTGCAGATACAGCGTGCGACCGTCTCGTGCGTGCAGCGTCGGGATCACCATCGCGCTGCCCTGGACGATCGCCGCGACGTGGCACAGCGGGGCCTCGTCGATGATCGCGAAGATGACGTCGCGCTCGTAGTTGGCTTTGGCTGGCAGTCGACGAACCCTCGTCTTCGGGCCCGGCCCGAGTACGTCACTCATGCGCGAAGGTCGCCGCCGAAGAAGGTCCTCGCCATGCCGGCGACCTCCACGTTCTCCTCGAACAGTCGCGCGAACATCACGCCACCGCGCGCCGACGCCTGATGGACGGCCACCGTCGGCGCGCCGGCGCGTTGGACCCACCACGGCGCGACCGCGCACATGGCGCTGCCGGTGACGCTGTCCTCGGCGAGACCGAGCCGCGGCGCGAACACGCGAATGGACACGTCGACGTTCGGGCCGCCGACGCAGGCCGCGATGACCATCGAACTCGGCACCAGGAAGAGGTTCATGGCGTCGACCGCGAGCCCGCATAGGGTGTCGAAGTCCTCGACGACGGCGAGCACCCCCTGGCTGCCGGCACGGTAGACCTCGCGCACCGGTCCCAGCGTGTCGTTCAGCATCGACGGGTCGGCCTCTTCGAGCGACCACCGTGGGAGGTCGATGCCGAGCAGACCGTCGCTCATCCGTCGACCGGAGAGGACGCCGGCGCGGGTCTGGAAGAAGATCTCGCCCCCGGGCACGCCCAACTCGTTCAACAACACGTGGAGGCTGGCGAGCGTGGCGTGACCGCACAGGTCGACCTCGACGGTCGGGGTGAACCAGCGCAGACTCCACTGGTCGCCCACGCGACGCACGAACGCGGTCTCGGAGACGCCGAGTTCGAAGGCGATCTGCTGAAGCTCGTCGTCGGGCATGGAACGTTCGAGCAGGACGACGACCGCGGGGTTGCCCCGCTCGGCCTCACCCGTGAAGGCGTCCACCCACCACAGTCGATGACCGAAGGCGACGTTCACGGTATCCACGAGTAGAGCCTGCCACAACGACGCGTGCGACCACCTAGGGTTTGGGCGTGCGTGTCGCGACGTTTAACCTTCACGCCGGCGTCGACGGATGGGGTCGACCGACGAAGGTGCTCGACCACGTCGTGAGCTTGAACGCCGACGTCCTCATCCTGCCCGAACTCTGGCGCGCCACGTCGGGTGTCGACTTCGTGGCCGACCTCGAGTCACGACTCCACATGGAGGGGCTCTTCGTCCCCCTGGCCACGGGACAACGCGTCACCTCCGGTTCCGGTGGGCGAACCTGGCAGCCCCTGCTCGCCCACCTGAGCGGCGAACGCGGCCTGTTCTTCGACGAACACCGTTCCCTGAGCAAGGTCCAGCGCGTGCGCCGCGCGACGGCCGAGGGCGTCGAACAGGGGCAGTGGGGACTCGGCCTCTTGACGCGCCTGCCGATCCGAGAGATCCGCGCGGAGTCACTCGGGCGCCTCCCGCGTGAGAAGGTCAAACGGGCCCTGATCGTCGCCACGCTCGAGGACGGGGGCCGACCGTTCTACGCCTTGGCGATCCACGGCGCGCACCTGAGCCACGGCTCGTACCTCCAGTACCGACGGGTGAGCGAGATCGTGAACCGCCTCGACCCGGCGCTGCCGATCCTGCTCGGGGGCGACTTCAACTCCTGGCGACCGCTGCTGCGGGTCTTGCTGCCGGGTTGGCGGTCCTTGGTGAACGCGCGCACGTGGCCGGCGCGCACCCCGCACTCGCAGATCGACCACCTCTTCGTGCGAGGGCCCTGGGAGAGCCTCGGCGGCTTCGCGAGCGACGGCGGGAGCGACCATCGCGCCCTCGTCGCGGACGTGCGACTGACCTAGTGGGTTGAGGCGTCAGCCCAACTGGACGCTGTCGTCGACCACCACGAGGGTCTTGCCGTGGTTGCCACCCGTGAACAACAGGTTCAGCGCGTCGGGCGCGTGTTCGAGGCCGGACACCAGGTGTTCCTGGTGCGCGATGCGACCATCGAGGACCATGGCGGCCAGTTCCAGGTGGGCCTCGGCGTAGCGCTGCGCGAAGTCGAAGACGATGAAACCCTTCATCTGGCCACGACGCACGATGAGCATTGAGGTGTTGGCGACGCCGTCGCGTTCGGTCGCGTTGTACTGAGAGATCGCGCCGCACATCACGACGCGCGCGTGCATCGCGATGTTGGCCAACGCCGCACTGAGGACCTCGCCGCCCACGTTGTCGAAGTAGAGGTCGATGCCCGTGGGACAGACGCGATACAGGCGCTGGGAGAGTCCCGGTTCGCGGTAGTCGAGACAGTCGTCGAAGCCAAATTTCTCCACGACTTCGGCGCACTTCGCCGGTCCCCCGGCGATGCCGACGACCTTCGAGGCACCGCGGGCCGTGGCGATCTGGCCCACCACCGAACCGGTCGCACCGGCCGCGCCCGAGACGACGACGACGTCGCCCTCCTTGAACGATCCGACGTCCAAGAGACCGAAGTAGGCGGTGAGTCCGGTCGCGCCCAGGACGTTCATCACCGTGGCGAGGTCGAGACCAAGTCCCTTGGGCAACACCGTGAACTTGTTGGTCTCGCTCGCGACGGTCCACTCCTGCCAACCGGTGACGCCGTTAACGACGTCGCCCACTTGGTAGCGATCGGACCTCGACTCGACCACGACGCCACTCCCGCCGGAACGGATGACGTCCCCGATGCCGATCGGGGGCAGGTAGCCGGGCGCGTCGTTCATCCAGGTGCGGATGGTGGGATCGATCGAGAGCAGTCCCACCTTGATGAGTGCCTCTCCGGGCCCGCACGCCGGGATCGGTGCCTCGATCAGTGACGTCGTCGATTCGTCGACCATGCCAACCGGCCGATTCGTGAGCACAATCTGTCGATTCGCCATTTGTCTCCTTCGTTGTGGGCCACGTTAGGTCCTGACGCGCGATTGCGGGCCGCTTCATCCGACGAACCACGGCGTCCAACAGGCGTGACAAGTTTCTATTGCCAATACATGACTAAGTAGGTAAGGTTTGTCATGATTAAGGCGAAAGTGAGGGGCGACTGAGATGAACACCGAGACTAAGCAGGAAACTGCGGTCGAGGACATCAAGAGATCAAGCAACCACTTGCGCGGCGATATCAGCCGTGAACTCGACAACGACGTCGCCAACGTGTCCAACGAATCCGAGCAGTTACTCAAGTTCCATGGCGTCTACGCCCAGGACAATCGCGACGTGCGCCGCGAGCGCGCACAGAAGAAAGAAGAGCTCGACTACATCTTCATGATCCGCGTCGCGGTCCCCGGAGGACGACTCTCGACCGATCAGTGGCTCGCCCTCGACGCCGCCGCGACCGACGTCGCCGACGGCACCATTCGTCTCACGACGCGCCAGGCGGTCCAGTTCCACGGTGTACTGAAGACCGGTCTTCGACCACTCGCCCGCGCCATCGACGCGCACTTGATGACCTCGTTCGGGGCCTGCGGCGACGTCGTGCGGAACGTCGTATCGTGCCCCGAACTGCAGGGCGACGAGAGCGATGAGCGCCTACGCGAGATCTCGTGGCGTCTGACGCGGAGCTTTCGCGCCGCCACCGACGCCCACTGGGAGATCTTCGTCAACGGCGACAAGGCCGTGTCGCGCGAAGACGTCGAGGAACGACCCTTCTACGGCGAGACCTACCTGCCGCGCAAGTTCAAGATCGCCGTGGCGCACCCGGACGAGAACTGCGTCGACGTCCTCGCCCAGGACATCGGGCTGATCCCGGGGCGTCACCCCGAGGCGGGCGACGGCTTCAACCTGGTGGTCGGCGGCGGCCTCGGACGGGCCTACGCCAACCCCGATACGTTCGCGCGTCTCGCCGACCCGATGACCTTCGTCACCTACGACGAGGTCGAAGAGGTCATCGCCACGGTGCTGGTGACGTATCGCGAGCTCGGCGACCGCACCGACCGCAAACGCGCGCGCATGAAGTACGTCGTCGCCGACTTGGGTTTCGAACAGTTCCGCAAGGAGATCGAGGTCCGCCTGGGTCGTGAGCTGCGCGATCCCCTCGCGCTCCCGAGCGCGTTCGAAGCCGACGATCACCTGGGGTGGCGCACCCGCGCCGACGGGACCCACCAGGTCGGTGTACGGGTCTCGGCCGGACGTGTGCGCGACGACGTCGACGGAGCACGCCTGCGCACGGCGCTGCGCCTCATCGCCCAGCACCACCCGGTGACCTTCTTCCTCACGCCGCAACAGGACGTCGTCATCAGCGCCATTTCTCCCGACGCGCGCGACGACGTCGAGGAGATATTGCGCGCTCACGCGGTGCGACCGGACGTCGAACTCGGCAACGTCGAGCGCACCGCGCTCGCCTGTCCCGCCTTGCCGACCTGCGGCCAGGCACTCACCGAGGCCGAGCGACGCCTCCCGGAACTCGTTGGTGACATCGAAGGCGCACTGGCGTCTCGCCGACTCGGTCGTCGGGCACTGCAGCTTCGCATGACGGGATGCCCGAACGGCTGCGCGCGACCGGCCGTCGCCGAGGTCGGCGTCGTCGGACGGACCAAGTCGACCTACGACGTCTACGTGGGCGGCGGTCCGCGCGGTGATCGCCTGGCGACCCTCTATCGCGAGAAGGTCCCCTTCGAGGAGATCGCGGTCGTGCTCGGACCGCTCTTCGACCGCTGGGACGCCGAAGGTCTCGAGGAGGAGTCCTTCGGAGACTTCGTGACGCGCGTGGGTGCCGTGTGACCGTGTACCTGGTGGGCGCCGGACCGGGTGACGCCGACCTGGTGACCGTTCGCGGGGCTCGGCTGCTCGCGGCGGCCGACGTGATCGTGCACGACCGATTGGTGGAGCGCTCGATGCTGGAGCTGGCGCGCTGCGACGCCGAACTGATCGACGTCGGCAAGGAACCGGGACGGTTCACGTCCCAATCAATGATCAATGACCTGCTCGTGTCACTCGGGCGCAGCTACGACACCGTCGTTCGACTCAAGGGCGGCGATCCGTTCGTCTTCGGCCGGGGCGGCGAGGAGATGATCGCACTGCGCGAAGCCGGCGTCGCCTGCGACGTCGTACCCGGCGTGACTTCGGCGTTCGCCGGACCACTCGCCGCGGGCATTCCCGTCACGCACCGCGGTCTCTCGCGGGGCGTCACGGTGGTGACGGGTCACGTGGAAGGTCACGACGACGGTTACTTCCGCCGCCTCGCCAATCCGGATCTTTCGCTGGTCGTGTTGATGGGCGTGGCGGCACGCTCCTCGATCGCCACGCAACTCATCGACGGCGGACTGTCGCGCGAGACGCCCGTCGCCGTCATCGAGAACGCCTGGACGAGCCGCGAAACCGTCACGCGTTCGGTGTTACGAGAGCTCGGGTCCCTCGACGTCCACTCCCCCGCCATCATCGTCATCGGTGCGTGCGCCGCGCTCTCCGTGCGCGAACTCATGGCCGCGGCGGCCGTCTCGGCGTGAGCATGTTACCCCTCGCGATGAATCTCGCCGACAAGGACGTGCTCGTCATCGGCGCCGGTCGAAT
Source organism: uncultured Acidimicrobiaceae bacterium (assembly GCA_963802735.1). GTDB lineage: Bacteria > Actinomycetota > Acidimicrobiia > Acidimicrobiales > RAAP-2 > RAAP-2. The sequence continues at coordinate 81,471 of CAWDJY010000008.1, forward strand.
CGGCGCGGGGAAGGCCGGGCTCCTCATCGACGCAGGCGCGCGCGTCACGATGATCGCGCGCGACGTCGTGGCCGAGCTGCCGAGGGGTTTGACGACGTTGGAAGAGCGCGACTACCGCGACGGTGACCTGGAGGGATTCGCGCTGGTCGTCTCGGCGACCGGGGACGCGGCGGTGAACGACCGCGTCGTCGACGAGGCCCGCCGCGAGGGCGTCTGGCTGAACGTCGTCGACGATCCCCAGCGTTCCGACTTCTACTTCACGGCCGTGCACCGTGACGGTGACGTGACGGTCTCGGTCTCCACCGCGGGCGCGTCACCGGCCCTCGCCCAAGAACTTCGTACGATGATCGCGCGAGGGCTGCCGGACAACCTCGGCGACGTGGCCCGACAGCTGCGCCAAGAACGCGCCGACGTCCACGCCCGGGGATCGAGCACCGAAGGCCGCGACTGGCGACCGCGAATCCGCGAACTCCTGGGCGGGACCGAACGCTCGCACTGACGTCGCGTCGCTAGTGTCCCCAGAGGAACAGTCATCGACCAGGAGGCAGCGTGACGGATCGCGTGCTCGTGACGGGCGTCACCGGCTTCATCGCGCAGCACTGCGCGCTCCAACTCCTGGAGGCCGGCTACGAGGTCCGCGGTACGGCCCGCTCGCACGGTCGCGCGTCTGACGTCGCGGCCGTACTTTCACCCCATCTCAGCGACGCGGCGCGCGGCCGGCTCGACGCCTTCGACGTCGTGGCAGCCGACCTCACCGGTGACGCCGGATGGGCCGAGGCCGTCAAGGACTGTCGCTTCGTGCTGCACGTCGCGAGCCCCCTGCCACGAGAGGTCGTGAAGGACGAGGACGAACTGATCGTGCCAGCTCGCGACGGCGCGCTGCGCGTGTTGCGCGCCGCGCACGACGCCAACGTCGAGCGGGTCGTCCTCACCTCCTCGCTGAGCGCGATCATCTACGGCAACGACCGAAGTCGCTCCTTCACCGAAGCGGACTGGTCGAACCTCGACGGTCGGCGCGTCGGCGCCTACGACAAGTCCAAGACGATCGCCGAACGCGCGGCCTGGTCCTACATCGAGACGATCACGCCGGCGTCCTCGATGCAGCTGGCGGTCATCAATCCCGGGCTCGTCCTCGGACCACTGCTCTCGAGCGACTGGGGGACCTCCGGCGAAATGGTGAAACGGATCATGGAACACGGCGTGCCGGCCATCCCGAACATCAACTTCGCCACGGTCGACGTCCGCGACGTCGCCAGCGCGCACGTCACGGCCATGGTGACGCCGGACGCCGCGGGCCAACGATTCATCTGCGCCGAAGGAAATCATTCGATGATGGAGGTCGCGCAGATCCTCAAAGCGCGTTACGCCAATCGAGGTTTCAAGATCCCGACCGGTCGACTCCCCTCGATCGCCGTCAAGACGATGGCGATCTTCGACAGGACCGTGCGTCTCGCGCTCAACGACCTCGACACGACCCAAAACGTCGACAACGCGAAGATTCGCACGCTCCTGCACTGGCAGCCGCGTGACCTCGACGAGATGACGACCTCTATGGCGGACTCCATGATCGAATACGGCGTGGTGCGACCGAAGAAGTAGTCGGCGCGAGCGCACGAAGTGACCGCCCCTTCGCCAACAGGTATCTTGGTGACCACTATGACCTCGGGCGCCGAAACATCCCTGCTCGAACTCGAACACGTTTCCGTTCACTTCGGAGGTTTGCGCGCGCTCGACGACGTTTCCTTCGACGTCGCACTCGGTGAGATCGTCGGGCTGATCGGTCCGAACGGCGCCGGCAAGACCACGGCCTTCAATGTCGCCTGCGGCTTCGTGAAGCCGTCCCAGGGCCACGTGCACTATCCCGCGGCCGGCAAATCCAACCTGCACCCGAATCAACTGGTCGGTGCCGGTGTGGCGCGGACGTTGCAGGGTGTCGGACTCTTCCCGCACTGCAGCGTGCTCGAGAACGTCATGGCGGGCGGACACCAGCGACCCAACGGGGGCTTCTTCGCGAGCTTCTTCTCCCTGCCCAATGAGGTGCGCTCCGAGCGCGCCCTGCGACGCGACGCGATGGCGATGTTGGAACGTCTCGGGATCGCGGACATGGCGTCGCGCCTGCCGTCGGCGATCCCCTACGGCATCGCGAAGAAGGTCTCGGTCGCCCGGGCCCTCATGAGTAGCCCGACGCTCTTGTTGCTCGACGAACCGGCCTCGGGCCTGGATGAGGCGGAGCTCGACGACTTCGCGCGACTCATCGTGGAACTCCGCGCCACCATGGGCGTGCTGCTCGTCGAACACGACATGGAGTTCGTCATGCCTCTGGTCGACCGTCTCGTCGTCTTGAACTTCGGTCAGGTCATCGCCCACGGCACGCCGGCCGAGGTGCGAAAGGACGACGCGGTGATCGCCGCGTACCTCGGGGTCGACGAATGATCACGATCGAAGAGCTGACGGTCACCTTCGGCGCGGTGCAGGCGCTGCGCAACGTCAGCTTCACCGCCGAGACCGGAAGGATCACCGCGGTGCTCGGTGCCAACGGCGCGGGCAAGACGACGCTGTTGCGCACGATCAGTGGACTGAAGGAACCGAAGTCCGGGAACATCCGGATGGGTGAGCGTAATTTGGTCGCCATGCGCACCGAGGACATCGCGCGCCTCGGCATCGGCCACGTGCCCGAAGGTCGCGGCGTCATCGGCGAGTTCACCGTCGAGGAGAACCTCCGGCTCGGCGCCATGGTGGCCAAGGTCAACCTGCAACGGGGCCTCGAGGAGCAGTACGAACAGTTCCCGGTGCTCGGCGAGCGGCGCAAGCAACACGCGGCGAAGCTGTCCGGCGGCGAACGCCAGATGCTGGCCATGGCCCGGGCCCTGATCGCCAAGCCGTCCGTGCTGTTGTTGGATGAGCCGTCGCTCGGTCTCGCGCCACTGGTCACCGCCCAACTCATGCACACCATCCACTCGCTCTGTGAATCAAGCGACCTCACGGTGCTGCTCGTCGAACAGAACGCCTCCTCCGCGCTGCGGATCGCGCACCACGCCGTGGTCTTACACGTCGGCAAGGTCGTCGCCAACGACGAGGCGTCGGTCGTCGCGGCCGACGAGAACCTGCGCCAGTACTACCTCGGATTGGTGGAGTGATGGATCCGTTCCTCACTTCGCGCGTCATGACCGACGTCCTGGGCGGGCTGACCAACGGCGTCATCTACGGCATGGTGGCCCTGAGCCTCGTGCTCATCTGGCGCAGCACCGGCGTGCTCAACTTCGCCCAAGGGGCGATGCCGATGTTCGCGACCTACGTGGGCTTCGCGTTGTTGTCGTACCACCTCGGCTACTGGTCGTGCGTGATCGCGTGTGTGCTCGCCGGACTGTTGATCGGCGGACTGACCGAACGTCTCCTCGTTCGACCGCTCTACGGTAAACCGGAGATCAATCCCATCGTCGTGATGGTCGGCTACCTCATCGTGCTCGAAGCGGTCGCGGCCGCGATCTGGTCGTCGTTCCCGCGGAGTTTGCCCAGTCCGTTCTCATCGGTGAAATGGCAGTTGGCCGGCAAACCGATCGCGCTGTCGCCATTCACGGTGTACGAGATCTTGACGGGTCTGCTCGTCATGGTCGCCGTGGCCGCGCTGTTTCGCTACACGAAACTGGGGCTGCAACTGCGCGCGTCGGCGGTCGCGCCCGAGGTGTCGCGACTCCTGGGCGTGCGCGTCGGTCGCCTGCTGACGCTCGGCTGGATGCTCTCCACTGTCGTGGGCGTCATCACCACCATCCTCGTCTCGTCGAACTTCTTCTCGGGCCTCACGCCGCAGATCAATGACGGCATCTTCGCCTTCGGCTTCATCGCCGCCGCGATCGGAGGACTGGAGAGTCCCGTCGGCGCGATCGTGGCCGGCATCCTGCTCGGCATCATCAATCAGTTCGTCACTGACTACGTCAACCAGAACGCCGTCATCATCATCGCCCTCGCCTTGCTCGTCGTGTCGTTGATGATCCGACCGAGCGGCGTGTTCACGAAGCCGTCGGAGCGGCGCGTCTGATGATGCTCGCAACCTCGCGCCGCGTCGTGCCCCTCGCAATCGCGGCGGCGATCGTGGCGACCGTCGTCGCACTCGTGAGCGCCCCCTCGACGCGCGAAGGCGTTGCGTACAGCCTCGCGTTCGACCTCGCGATCGCGTGTGCCACGACGTTGAGTCGCCCGGCGCTGAGGGCCGGGCACCCCGTCGTCGCCCGCGCCGCACTGACCCTGCTCGGACTCGACGTGGCGATCTTCATTACCTTCTTCCTCAACTCGAGCACGAACTTCAATCTGTCGACCGGTGCGGCGATGTCGATCGTCCTGCTCGGCCTCTCGTTCCTCACGGGCGCGTCCGGCCAGATCTCGCTCGGCAACGGTGCGTTCATGGGCGTCGGCGGGTTCGCCATGGCGATCTGGGCGAATCATCACGCGACCACGCCGATCGTCCTCACCCTCTTGATCGCCGTGGCGTGCGGGGCGCTCGTCGGTCTCCTGCTCGGACTGCCGGCGACGCGGTTGCGCGGACCGTACCTCGCGGGCATGACCTTGGCCTTCGCCGTCGCCTTCACGTTCATCCTCAGTTCCTTCAGCTCGTGGACCGGTGGCGACTCGGGTCTGCAGTTACCGACCGAGGCGACGGCACCGCGGTGGCTCGACGGATTCTTCCACGCCGGGACGTCGCCACTCACGACCACCACGCTCTACGTCACCGACGTCGCCATCGTCGTCGCCGGTGTCGCCTTCTTCTTCATGGCCAACCTCTTCGCCAGCCGCACCGGTCGCGCGATGCGTCTGATACGAGACAATGACGTGGCCGCCGAACTGGTCGGCATCTCACTGCCACGCGCGCGCGTGACCGCCTTCATCGTGTCCTCGGCCTACGCCGCGCTGGGCGGCGCGCTGCTGACGTTGATCGACAACTCGGTGTCGCCGCCGACGTACTCGTTCGCGCTCTCGGTGACGATCCTCTCGCTCATCGTCATCGGCGGCATCGGCACGATCTCCGGCGCCGTGATTGGCGGCGTCATCTACGCCTTTTCGACCAATGTCATCTCGTGGATCACGAACCAGACCGGCTTGAACCCCCAAGGAAACTTCGCGAGCCAACTGAATGGCATCATCTTCGGTGGACTCTTGATCCTCACGATGCTGTTCGCCCCGCTTGGAATTGCCGGGGCGGTGCGGCATTTCTGGCGCCGCGCGCGCTCTCGCGCGTCGGGGTGACTTGAAACTGAGGTTCGTGACGCCTACGCTCACGCAACAAGAGTTCTACATCAGGGGAGAAAAACAGATGGCTACAAACAAGACGCGTCGCGTCACGATCACCGGCTCGGCGATGCTGCTGTGTCTCGGTCTCGTCACGGCCGGCGGTTCCATGGTCAACGCGGGTGCGGCGACCGCGAAGGTACCTGGCGTCACGGCGCACAGCATCACGATCGGCGCGACGGAGCCGGAGACCGGCATCGCCTCGGCCGGCTACAACCAGGTCGCCAAAGCGGCCAACGCCGTCTTCAAGTACGTCAACAGCAAGGGCGGCGTCTACGGTCGCAGGATCAACTACGTCATCAAGGACGACTGCTACGGCACGCCGGGCTTCGGTTGCACCGGCGTCCCGAATACGGCCACCCAGACCCACGCGTTGCTCGGCCTCCCGGTCTTCGCGACGGTCGGGTCACTCGGTACGCCGACGCAGGACTCGGTGCGCGCGTTGCTGAGGAGCAACGGCGTGCCACAGCTCTTCGTCGCGTCCGGTTCGCGTGACTGGAACAGCCCGCACACGTACCCGGGCCTGTTCGGTTGGCAGCCCAGTTACAACGAGGAGAGCAAGATCTTCGCGAAGTACATCAAGGCCACCTACCCCGGCGCAAGTACCTGCTTCTTGGGACAGGGTGACGACTTCGGCGAGGACGGCCTGGCCGGTTTGGTCGCGGGCGGCGTGAAGCCACTCTCCGCCGACCTCTACTCGGTTGACGACCTGGTCACGACGAACGGCGCCTCCGTCGCCCCGTACATCGAAGACTTCCAGGCCAAGAAGTGCACGGTCGTGGTCTTGGACACCATTCCCGGTGCCACCGACGCCGCGCTCGGTGCCGCGTTGCAGTTGGGCTACTCGCCCCAGTGGGTCATCTCGAGCGTCGGCTCGGACCCCCAGACGGTCGACGCGCCGTTCGTCGGCAAGGTCCCGACCGACCCCGAAATCGGCGCCGTCTCTTTCAGTTACCTGCCGACCACGACCACGAACAGCGCCTGGATCCCCTGGATCTACAAGGTGATCGAGGCCGACTCGGCTGACTTCCCGGGCTTCACGTCCTCGAGCGTCTTGAACGGCAACATCGCCTACGGCGCGGCCTACGGCGTCGCCTTCGTGGAGGCCCTCGAGGCGAACGGCAAGAACCTCACCCGGGCCAGCTTCTTGAAGACGCTCCAGAGCGTCACCTTCAGCCAGACGCCATCACTGGTGCCGCTGCGCTACACGACGTCCAACCACCAAGGACTCGACGGCGGCTACCTCACGACGGTCATCAGCGACTCCGCGATGAAGCCGCTCACCGGCACCGTGTACACCGCCGACAGCTCGACCGACGGCAAGGTCGCGACCGCCAAGACGTTGAGCCACGGCATTCCCAGCTGGCTGAAGTAACCAACACCTGAACCGTTTCACGATGCCCCGGTGCCCAGCACCGGGGCATCGTGGCGTAACGACCGCGTGCACGACGACCAACGCAACGAGCGCACCGCGAAAGGTGTGGCGTCAGTCTTTGGTGATCTCGAAGGCGCGCAGACCACGGATGCGCTCTTGGCGTCGACTCCGGAGTTTGCGCTCCGAGAGCTGCGCCAACTCGATGTAGGAGCGCATGATCGACGCGTTCAGTCGTTCGACCGTCACGAAGGGGTTCGGGTCCTCGGGGATCACCTCGTCGATGAGGCCGAGGTCCAGCTGGTCCTTGGCGGTCGAGCGCATGGTCGCGAGCGTGATCCGCACCTCGTCGTGCGAGGGGTTCGGCGTCTTGTAGAGGATGGACGCGGCCGAGCGCGGCTCCGCGACGTAGGCCATCGCCTTCTCCAGCATCATCACGTGGTCGGCCATGGGCGTCGTCGCCAGTCCCCCGCCACTGCCGAGGGCGCCCGCGACGAGCGAGATCACGGGCTCGGGGTAGTCGATGCCCCGGAGGATCGAATGTGCGATCGCGCGCGAGAGTCCGCGCCGTTCGCTCTCCAGTGTCGGCTTGGCGCCGAGGGTGTCGGTGATGAACAGCGCCGGTAGGTGCAGGCGCTCGCCCATCTCGAGCATCCGCTCCATGAAGGCGAAGTCCTCCGGCGCGGGATTCGAGGGACGCTTGATGACCGTGTCGCCGAAGCGCTGGTACGACGGCTGGGTCCCGATGATGACGAACGGCTGCGCCCCAATCTTGGCGAAGGCGCCGACGATGGCCGGGTAGCGCTTGTACTCGCTCTCCTGGACGTAGTTGTAGACCGCGGTCGCCTCGGTGAAGCAGTAGCGCACGATGAACTCGAGGTCGACGCGGTTCGCGTCGGTCATGAGGTCCTGGTACTGCTCGACCAGCGCGTCGGAGTCGGTGCTGACGTGGGCCTGGCGCGGTGCGGCGGCGGGGACCGACTCGGCGCCCTTCATGTCGTCGAAACGCGGACCGTAGATGCCGACCGGTCCGAAGTCGAACGAGCGTCGTTGGTCCGAGGCGGTGACGTTACGGATCAACGGCGGCGTCTCGTCACTGAGTTGGTGGTGCTTGTCCGGTCGCTCCGTCGAGACGAGCAACGCGCTCAGGTACCAGACCACGTCCTCCACCTCCGAGAGCACCACGTCGATGTTGCGGTCCAGGAGGTTGGCCTCGGCGCTCTGGGAGTCGGTGGGCACGGACAGTCCCTCGAAGGCTTCGATGACGTTCGGTCCCGCGAAGCCGAAGTTCGTGCCCGACGTCGCGAGGATCAGATCGGCGTTGGGCACCGCGCTGGCCGAGACACCGCCCCAGACGTTGCCGAGCAAGACCGCCACGTGGGGCAGGTCGACGCGGTCCTTGTAGTTGCGGATGGCTTCGACCATGCGCGTCATCTGCGTCAGACCGGCGAAGTTCTCGTGCTGGCGAACGCCGCTGGAGGCGTACACGCTCACGAAGGGCAGCTTCCTCGAGATCGCCAGGTCGGCCGCGGCCTGAAACTTCTCGCCCGACACGACGCCGAGCGATCCGGCGAAGAAGTCCCAGTTCATCGCGTAGAGGACGGCCGGGTGCCCGTCGAAGTTCGCCAGGCCGTAGGTCGAGGACTCGGTCTTACCCTTGCCCCGTTCGCGCTGCAGCTTGTCGCCGTAGGACTCGTCGCCCTCGTTGCCGTGTCCGCGCCGCACGAGTCCCACGAGGTCCTTGGCGATCCGCCAGCGTCCGTGACTGGCCTTGAAGTGCACCAGCGCTTGGAGCGTCGACAACTGGGACGGGCTGTTCACCTTCTTGCGATTGCGCAGGTGCGCACCCACGGGCGCCTTGAACACCGGCAGGCCGGTCGGGTGCCCTTCGCCGAAGAGACTTGAGTCGAGGTCGTCTTCGGGGATCGAAGCGTCGAAGTCCGCGAGATCAGCCATGTAGGTCCATTATTGCACGAGGGCCGAAATTTCGTAAAAGTGGTCACGCGCCGGCCACGTGCCGATCGTGACGCCACGCGCGCCACGCGCGCGAATCCTACCAACGAGTAACGCCCAAAAGGACCGCGTATTCGAGTCGGTATCCTCTTGGCCTATGACCGCCGTTCGCGGTCGTGCGACCACGAGGAGGACTCCATGATCGATCGGCGACGCAACGTGCGCGCCTACGACGAGGTCCTGGACCAACTCGGTGAGGTGAACTCGCGACGACTCATCCCGACCCCGGCCCTGGTGTGCGACGCCTCGCTCCTTCGTTCGAACATCGAGCGAATGGCCGAGCGCGCCCGCGACGCCGGCGTGTCCCTTCGCCCGCACGTGAAATCGCACAAATCGGCCCACATCGCGAAACTGCAGTTGGCCGCGGGCGCCGTCGGGCTCTCCTGTGCGAAATTGGGCGAGGCCGAAGCCGTCGTCGAGTCGTTGAGGAGCGACGGTCAGTCCGCGCCCTCGGTCCTGCTCACGTCGCCACCCGTCGGACGCCACGCGGCCGAGCGCGCCGCCGCGCTCGCGACCCAGTGCGATCTCATCGTCGCGGTCGATCACGTCGACGGCGTCGACGAGCTGGAGGCGGCCGGGCTCGCCACTCAGACCACGATGGGCATCCTGTGCGACGTCGACGTCGGACTTGGACGCACGGGCGTGACCGGGCCCGACGCGGCGCTCGCCGTCGCCGAACGAGTCAACGTCGCGACGACCCTACGGTTCCGAGGGGTCCAGGGGTACGGCGGTCACTTGCAGCATCTCTCGGGACGCGAGCGCCGTCGCGAGGCGACGATCGCGTCGACCAACCGCCTCCGTCTCGTGATCGCGGCGCTCGAAGCGGCCGGCTTCAACGTGGCGATCCGCAGCGGCGGCGGCACCGGCACCGTGGGTATCGACGCCGAGATCGGCGTCCTGAACGAACTACAGCCCGGGAGCTACGTCTTCATGGACCGCGAGTACCGCGACGCGTTGGGCGCCGACCCCGAGGGCCGTTTCGACCAAAGCCTCACGCTGGTCACGACCGTCATCTCGGCGAACCACGACGGCTACGTCACGGTCGACGCCGGTTTGAAGTCGATGGCGACCGACGCCGGCGTGCCCGTGGTGCTCGGCCCCGACCTCACGTCGACCTACTCCTTCTTCGGTGACGAGCAAGGACTGGTGTCGTGTGCGGCCGAACACCCCCTGCGTCGCGGCGAACGCATCGAACTCGTGCCGCCACACTGCGATCCGACCGTCGATCGCTACGACATCATCTGGCTCGTCCACGACGACGTCGTCGTGGACGTGATCGACGTCACGGCGCGCGGCCGTTCGCAGTAGGTCGACTCGTCGAAATCGCCGTTCACCGCGGCGCACCGACGGCGCCGTGGACGGCGGCCCACGGGGTCACTACGCTTGAGAGTGCGGTACTTCGGGATCGAAACGCCTGCGAGGGTTTGGTCCACAACGAGCCCGCGCTCGAGATGACATGCTCTGACGAGGCGGGAATGAGTGGGACACGACAATGGCACCAACTCGACATTCCAGTTCATCGAGCGGACACGACGGTATCCATTCACTCGACCCCTCGACCGCGCTCGGCTTTCGCTCGCTGAAGGATCAGGGGTCACCGCCGCCGTCGACGCCCGAGGCCCTCGAGGCGATCTTCCCGCCGATCGGTGACTACGCGTTCTTGTCGGACTGCGAGAACACCCTGCTCGTGGCGCCGACCGGCTCCATCGAATGGATGTGTCTGCCCAAGCCGCACGACCCCAGTCTCTTCGGCACCATCCTCGACCGCTCCGCGGGATCGTTCCGCCTCGCGCCGGTGGAGAGTTCCGTACCGGCGCACCGTCAGTACCTGCCGGGCACGATGGTGCTGTCCACGACCTGGCAGACGCGCAGCGGTTGGCTCGAGGTCAACGATTTCTTGGCGATCGGTCCGTGGTACCGAACCGGCGAACGCTCGACGTTGCAGCGCCGGACTCCCGGCGACTCGGACGCGCGACACGTGCTCGTGCGCACGGCCACGTGCCTGCACGGCAGCGTCGACGTGATCCTCAACTGCGAACCGTCCTTCAACTACGGACGCGTCGACGCGGAGTGGGAGTACACCGGCACCTCCTACGACCACGTCTCGACGACGAACGCGGACTACAACCGGATCACCGTCACCGGCGACATGCGTTTCGGCATCGAGGGTCGCGCCATCCGCGCCCGCCACCGTCTGGTCGAGGGCGAGTCCTGCTTCGTCGTGATGAGTTGGACCGACGCGCCGCTGCCGACGACCCAAGAAGAGGTCAACCGTTTCAAGAGCGAGACCTCCCGCTTCTGGCGCGGCTGGATCGACGGCGGGCAGTTCCCCGACCACCCGTGGCGTGAACTGCTCCAGCGCAGCGCGCTGACGCTGAAGGGCCTCTCGTACGCCCCGACCGGTGCGATCCTCGCGGCCCCGACGACGTCGCTGCCCGAGAATCTCGGCGGATCGCGTAACTGGGACTATCGCTACACGTGGATTCGCGACACGGCCTTCGCCCTGCGCGCGCTGCACGCGCTCGGGTTCCACACCGAGGCCGACGACTTCCTCGCCTTCCTGGGCGACGTCCTCGAACCCCCGCGCGGCACCGCCGCCACCTCGGGCGTGCGCGCCCGACGCAACCTTCAAGTGCTCTATCCCGTGGACGGCGGCGAGTCCCCCGTCGAGGTCGAACTGGACCACCTGACGGGCTACGTCTGGAGCCGACCGGCCCGCGTCGGCAACGGTGCCTACAACCAGACCCAGTTCGACATCTTGGGTGGCGTCGTCGACTGCATCTACGAGCACACCCGTTCGCGCGACGCCCTGAGCGAACGTGCCTGGCGCATCGTGGTCCAGGCCGTCGAGACGGCGTTGGGGTGCTGGCGCGAACCGGACCGCGGGATCTGGGAGGTCCGCGGCGAACCACGGCACTTCACCTACTCCAAGGTCATGTGCTGGGTCGCGGTCGAGCGCGGCGCGCGCCTCGCGATGCTGCGCGGCGAGAAGGCCCGCGCCGAACAGTGGTTGAACGAGGCCCAGGTCATGCACGACGACATCTGCGCCAACGCCGTGGGCACTCGTGGCTGTTTCACCCAGTCCTACGGGAGCGACGAACTCGACGCGTCGTTGCTGGTGTTGCCGATGCTCGGCTTCTTGCCCGCCGACGACGAACGGATCCGCGCGACGGTCTTCGCCATCGCTGATGACCTCACCGACGGACCCTTCGTCTTTCGCTACCGGCCCGAGAAGACCGACGACGGCTTCGACGGCGAGGGCGAGGGCAGCTTCACCGTCTGCTCCTTCTGGCTGGTGTCGGCACTCGTCGCGATCGGCGAACTCGACAGCGCGCGCACACACTGCGAGAAGCTCATCGGTGCCGCGAGCGCGCTCGGCCTCTACGCCGAAGAGCTCGACCCGACGACCGAACGCCACCTCGGCAACTTCCCCCAGGCCCTGACGCACCTCGCACTCATCAACGCGATCATGAGCGTGATCAGCGTCGAGGCGCGCGAGGGCCAGGCTTCGACGGGCAACGCCCACTCGCATAGTTGGTGGAACGCCGGCAAGGTCAACAGCGCCAACACGATCGCCTCGAAGGAGATCTGGACCGAAAGCACCGGTTCGGTCGAGATCATCAGGGCCGAGGTTCCGCCACTCAACCCGTTGTGACGATCGTCGAGTAATTTTCGGCGTCTCGTCACGGACCCGTCCGGTGGTGACCGATGAAGGTCCCCGAACATCGCCCCACCATGGGAGAAGCGTCGGGCCCGTGTACCTCCGAGGAATTTCGGCCCGTGCGAACACGAAAGGTTCAACCTAGGCTCGCACCAGGTACCTCACATGAGCGAGCACTTCAGCACCCCACTGGGATCGGCAGAGCCGAACGTTCCGGACGACCCGTTCGTCGATCCGTCCTACGAGCCGGCCGACTTCGTGGTCGTGGCGAATCGACTGCCCGTGCGCCACGCCGGCACCCCGGGCGACGACGGCTGGCTGCCCAGTCCCGGCGGTCTGGTCTCGGCGCTGACGTCCGTCCTGCAGAACCGCCAGGGCCTGTGGATCGGCTGGCCCGGGACCTCCGAGGACCAGGCGCCGCCGTCGACCTACGAAGGGATCCGGCTCAAGACCGTCGCGATCAGCGCCGAGGAGTACGAGGCGTTCTACCTCGGCTTCTCCAACGCCACGATCTGGCCCTTGTATCACGACGCCATCCGCTCGCCGACGTTCCACCGCACGTGGTGGCACACGTACCGCGAGGTCAACCTGCGATTCGCGACCACGGTCGCCGAGAACGTCGCGCCCGGCGGCACGGTGTGGGTGCACGACTACCAGTTGCAACTGGTGCCCCAGATGCTGCGCGAACTTCGTCCCGACGTCCACATTGGTTTTTTCTTGCACATCCCGTTCCCGCCGAGCGAACTGTTCATGCAACTGCCGTGGCGACGCGAGATCCTGGCCGGACTGCTGGGCGCCGACCTCCTGGGCTTCCAGCTCCACTCGTCGGCGTCGAACTTCTCACGACTGGCGCGGCGCCTGACGTCGGCGACGGGCACCGACTCGGGACTCGACTTCGAGGGTCGGGCCATCCGCGTCGGATCGTTCCCGATCTCGGTCGACTGCGACCAGATCGTGGAGCTCGCGGCCGACCCGGCGGTGCGCGCACGCGCGAGAGAGATCCGTGAGGGTCTCGGTAATCCGGAGTTCCTCCTGCTCGGCGTCGACCGCCTCGACTACACCAAGGGGATCCAGCAACGGATCAAGGCGATCGCCGAGATGCTCGACGACGGACTGCTCAGCGCCGAGCGCCAGGTGATGATCCAGATCGCGGTGCCCAGCCGCGAGTCCGACGCGCACTACGAACAAGAACGCCACGACCTCGAGCGCGCCGTCAGTGAGGTGAATGGCGAACACGGTCTGGTCGGTCACCCGGCCATCCACTACCTCCACAAGAACCTGCCCTTCGACGAGTTGATCGCGCTCTACCTCGCCGCCGACATCATGCTGGTCACGCCATTCAAGGACGGCATGAACCTCGTCGCCAAGGAGTACGTGATGACCCGTTCGGACCTCACGGGAAAGCTGATACTGAGCGAATTCGCGGGCGCCGCCACGGAACTGCGCGGCGC
>CAWDJY010000009.1:0-315896 GCA_963802735.1 uncultured Acidimicrobiaceae bacterium
CGAAGATCGAAGGCCCAGGCACCGCCTGGGCCTTCGACGTGACCGGCACCATGTTCAGACGGATTCGACAGGCTTTCGTCTGTCACCGAATCGAATGTCGGCCGTGAACCTTGATCGTCACATATGTGACCTTTGGCCCTAGCGGCGAATTGAAATGACAACAAGTGTCTAACGATGCCTGAGTCGCTCGCGGAGGATCTGAACGAAGAGCAGTGCTTCGGGCTACTCGGCCAGGTGCCGGTAGGTCGCGTTGGTATCACTGTCGGGTCATTGCCCGTGATCCTGCCGGTGAACTACGCATTCGTCGATGGTTGTGTGGCCTTCCGGACGAACCCCGGAACCAAGCTTCGGGCGGCCACGGCCAACACGGTGGTGGCCTTCGAAGTCGATTCCTACGCGCCCGATGGCTCGTCGGGTTGGAGCGTTCTCATACAAGGGATCGCTTCGACCGTCACCGACCGCGAGGAGGCCCATCGCCTACTTGCGGCGCTCGGGATACCGCACGACAGTGCCGACTTTGCTGGTGGTCTCGTGAAGATCAAGGCCGAGAAATGCAGCGGTCGGCGGTTCGGACCGGCCGAGAACTGAGTCGCAACCGCCATTTCACGGTCTTGAGACGCTGAATATGACATAATGACAATATCTTGATATTTACATATTCACGCCGATGAACTCGGTACCCCGATGATGTCGTTGGCCAGTGCGTGGCGGGCGCTGCGCGGCGCGCGGCGCGTGAGTGAAACGCTCCAGCCAAATCCATCTGCTACAGCGGGCCCGAGCGAGATCGCCGGGTCACTGCAACTACGACACGTCGATGCCGGCTCGTGCAACGGCTGTGAACTCGAGATCACGTCGGCCCTCGGGCCGGTGTACGACGCCGAACGATTCGGTGCCCGGCTCGTGGCCTCGCCGCGTCACGCGGACGGGCTCATCGTCACTGGACCGGTCACCCACAACATGGTTGGACCACTGCGAAAGACGCTGGAGGCGACGCCCCGGCCCTGTGTCGTGATAGCGCTCGGTGACTGCGCGCGGGACTGCGGCGTCTTTCGCAGTGGTTATGGGGTGGTCGGCGCCGTCGCTGACGTGATCGACGTCGACGTCACCATCCCGGGTTGCCCACCCGAGCCGACGGTCATCATCGAAGCGCTTCGCGGATTGACCCGACGTTGACGACGGGATTCGTGCTCGTGTGCGGCGTCCTCGTGGGACTGTCGGCGGCGCTCGCGGGAGCGGCGCTGCCGCGGCCGTGGAGCATTCGCGTCACGGCGTCGCTGGTTATTGGCGCGTGTGCGGTCGAGTTGGCGGGCGCCGTCCGTGTGCTCGTCACCGGTCACCCGGCGCAGTGGCATTCGACGGAGCTGTTGCCGTCGACCGGTGCCACGCTGGTCCTCAGTCCACTCGGGGCCGTCTTCGTCATCCTGGTTGCGTTGGTCGCGATACCGGCGTCGCTGTACTGGATCGGCTACGGGCCGCACCACATGTCGGCTCGAACAACGGCGTGCACCTTCGCGTTGTTCGTCACCGCACTGCTCATCGTGCCCGCCGCGGCGAGCGTCGCGACGTTCATGTTCCTCTGGGAGATGATGGCCCTCACGTCACTCGTGCTCGTGCTCACCGATCAGAGCCGTCGCGGGGCCGTTCGCAGCGCCGGCGTCTGGTACGGCGTGATCACCCACGTCGGCGCGGCGTTCATCCTGGCGGCGTTCTTGATCCTCGCCGCCCACTCCGGTAGCCAGACGTTCGTCGCACTCGCGTCGCACGCGCGCGCGCTCACACCGGGTTCGCGCGCCGCGATCTTTCTCGTGGCGCTGGTGGGCTTCGGGTCCAAGGCGGGCGCGGTCCCGTTCCACGTCTGGCTGCCCCGGGCCCACCCCGAGGCGCCGAGTCCCGTGTCGGCGCTGATGTCCGGCGCGATGGTCGCCCTCGGGGTCTACGGGATCATTCTCGTCGGCGACGTCTTGTTGGGTGGCGGACCGGTGTGGTGGTGGCTCATCGTGCTGATCCTGGGTGCGGTGTCGGCCCTCTTCGGATCGTTACACGCGGCGAACAGCACCGATCTGAAGAAGCTCTTGGCGTACTCGACGACGGACAACATCGGCCTCGCCCTCCTCGCCCTGGGAGCGTCGGGCCTCTTCGTCGCAACCGGTCACGGCCGTCTGGGCGCGTTGAGTCTGGTGGCGGCGCTGGTCATCTTGGTCAACCACGCGATGTTCAAGGGTGCGCTCTTCCTCGCCGCCGGCTCGGTGCAGGTGGCGACCGGGACCCGCGACCTCGACGAATTGGGAGGATTGCTGCGGCGCATGCCCCAGAGCGGAGCGCTGTTCCTGGTGGCCGCCGCCTCGATCTGCGCTCTGCCGCCACTCAACGGATTCGTCGGGGAGTGGCTGCTCTTCCAAAGCCTGATCCACGGCGTCACCCTCGGTGGCACGGCGGGTGAGGTCGCCATCCCGGTCGCCGTCGCGGCGCTCGCGCTGACCGCGGGCCTGACGATCGTCGCCTTCGTCAAGGCGGCCGGGATCGGATTCCTTGGCCGCCCTCGCTCGAGCGGCGCCGAGGGCGCCGTCGAGGTCGCCGCGAGCATGCGAGTGGGTGTGGGCCTCCTCGTGGCCCTGTGCGTCGTCGCGGGCGTGGCACCCGTGACGATCCTGCCGGCGCTCGAGCGGGCGGTTCGAACGGCGCTGCCCAGCGTCGGATCAGGTCCGGTGGCGCACGGGCTCCAACTCCAGTTGGTCGGCGTTCGCGGGGTCTTGGCGCCCACCGTCTTGGCGGCGTCCCTGGCTGTCGCGACGCTGCTCGTGGTGTCGCTGCGACGGGCGCTGACGCGTCGGCGCGACGTTCGGGTCACCGAGGCGTGGGGGTGCGGACGAGAGTTGGTGACCGCGCGAATGCAGTACACCGCGACGTCATTCGCTGAACCGGTGCAGCGTGTCTTTGATGACGTCTTGCGACCGGTGCGTGACGTCGACGTCAGCCACGTCGCCGAGTCACGCTACGTCATCGAGTCGATGACCTATCGGAGCCACGTCGAGGACCGGATCGAGCGCGCGCTCTACACCCCGGTGATCAAGGCCGTGCGACGTTGGGGTCAGTTCGCGCGCCGACTGCAGCCCGGCGGCGTCCACCGCTACCTGGCGTACGGCCTGTCGGCGCTCGTCGTCACGTTGGTCACCGTCGCGGTGCTGCGATGAGCGCCGTGCACGCCGTGGCGGTCGCGAGTGTGGCCGCCCTCCAAGTGGTCGTCATCGGCGTGGGCGGACTCGTGCTCCTCGGCCTCATGCGAAAGGTTCGCGCCCGCGTCGAGGGTCGGGTCGGCGCGCCCGTGGTTCAGCCCCTACGTGACGTGCGAAAACTCATGCGCAAAGAACGACTGCGACCGCAGTTCGCGACGTGGATCTTCCCGCTGGCGCCCGTCGTGCTCGTCGCGACGGTCACCGTGGCGGCGCTGATGACGCCACTCATCACGTCGCGCCCGGCGTTGGGGAGCGGTTCGGATCTCTTCGTCGTGGTCTACTTACTACTCCTCGGCTCCACGCTCATGGCGCTCGCGGGACTCGACAGCGGTACGGCCTTCGGCGGCATGGGTTCGAGCCGGGCGCTCACGATCGGCGCGTTGGCCGAGCCGGCGCTCTTGGTCACCATCCTCGCCCTGTCGATCTCGGCGCACTCGTCGAACTTTCCGGTCATCATTCGAGCGACACTGGCCGACCCCGGGGTGATTGTCTCGCCGGCACGGCTCTTCGCCCTCGCCGCCCTTCTCATCGTCATCGTCGCCGAGAGCGGACGACTTCCCGTGGACAACCCGGCGACACACCTGGAACTGACGATGATCCACGAGGCGATGATCCTCGAGTACTCCGGGCCGGACCTCGCGCTCGTGACACTCGGCGAGGCGATGCGACTCGCGCTCTTGCTGGGCGTGTTCGTCAATCTGATCCTTCCGTGGGGTATCGCGTCCACGACGTCGCTCGCGGCGGTGGCGATCGGCACGCTCGTGTTGTGCGCCAAGATCGCCACCCTCGCCGGGGCCCTCAGTTTCGTCGAGGTCTTCCTCGCCAAAGTGCGTCTGTTCCGTCTTCCGGAGCTGCTGGCGGGTGCGTTCGTCCTCGCCCTGCTCGGCGCGGTGAGCGGCGTGGTGGCCAAGTGAACCACTCGGCGTTCGTCAGCACCCTCGGACTCGGCTGCGGGGTCGTCGTGCTCTGCGCCGTGGTCACCCTGTGGCGGCGTTCGCTGCGCGCGATCGTCCGAGCCCTCGCCGTCCAGGGAGTGGCGCTGGCCCTGGTCGCGTTCGCCCTCGGCCTCCACGGTCACGACCGTGGTCTCGAGGTCGTCGCCGGCCTCGTGCTGCTCGCCAAGGGCGTGGTCGTGCCCACGTTGATCACGCGCGTGGTGCGTCACGACGTCGCGAGTCGCGAGACCCAGCCACTCGTCAACGTGCCGGCGTCCCTCGTCGCCGCGGGCGTCTTGATCTTCCTCGCCTTCGCCGTGTCGCGGTCGGTCACCGCCCTGGCGTCGAACGCCTCCGGCCGACTCATCCCCTACGGGATGGCGGCGATGTTGATCGGCTTCTTCGCCCTGGCGACGCGGCGCAAGGCCGTGTCGCAGATCGTGGGACTGCTCCTCGTCGACAACGGCATCGCGCTCGTGGCGTTTCTGGCGACGGCGGGCGTCCCCTTGATCGTCGAGCTCGGGGCGTCACTCGACGTACTGCTCATCGTGGTGGTCCTCCAAGTCTTGGCCACGCAGATGCGCCTTCGTTTGGGATCGATTGACCTCGACCAGCTCGCGGAGTTGCACGACTGATGCTGTGGATCATCCTCCTCGCTCCGGTGTTGTGCGCCGCGCCCTCGGGACTCGTCCCGTGGCGTCGGTCCATCGGTTGGCTCGGCGTCGCCTCCGCGTCGATCGTCTTGGTGACGGGCATCGTGCTCGCCGTCAAGGTCGTGCACGGGCGCCCCGCGGTCGGCTACGGCGGAGTGTTGCGCGCGGACGCGCTGAGCGCGTTCATGGTGATCGTCATCGGCGTCATATCCCTGCTGGCGACGTTGCAGGGCGTGCGGTATCTCGAGGCCGAGATCGAGGCGCAGCGTTGCAGCGCGCGTCACGCCTCGCTCTACGCGGTTCTGATCCAAGGGTTCCTCGCCACCATGCTCCTCGCCGTGCTCGCCGCAAACCTGGGCGTGATGTGGGTCGCCATTGAAGCGACGACGATCGTGACCACGTTCCTCGTCGGGCACCGCAACACGCGCGGATCGTTGGAGGCCTCCTGGAAGTACATCGTGATCTGCTCGGTCGGCATCGCGCTCGCGTTCCTCGGTACCGTGCTCGTCTATCTCGCGGCGCTGCACGCCGCGGGCCACGGGACAGGCGCCCTGGACTGGACCTCGTTGGTGGCACGTTCGCACCATCTCGACCCGGGTGTCATGCGCCTCGCCTTCGCCTTGATCGTGCTGGGTTTCGGTACGAAGGTCGGCCTCGCGCCGATGCACAGCTGGCTCCCCGACGCCCACAGCCAGGCGCCGGCCCCCGTGTCGGCCCTCATGTCGGGCGTGCTCTTGACCGTCGCCTTCTACGCGATCCTGCGCTTCAAGGTGATCGCCGACGGCGCACTCGGGCCAGGGTTCGCGCGGACGCTGCTGGTCATCGTCGGTCTGCTTTCGCTTCTCGTCGCGGCGTCGCTCTTGCTCAGTCAGCGCGACTACAAGCGCATGCTCGCCTATCACAGTGTCGAACACATGGGCCTCATCGCGCTCGGCGCGGCGGCCGGCTCGACCCTCGCGATCGCCGCGGTGCTCTTGCACATCCTCGGTCACGGCATCGCCAAGGGCGTGCTGTTCCTCGCCTCGGGGGAGATACTCCTCGTCGAGGGCACCAGTGAGATCAAGGACGTACCGGCGTTGCTCAGTCGCCGGCCGGTCCTCGGCGGGATCTTCGCCTTCGGTCTGGTGGCGCTGCTCGGCTTTCCCCCGTTCAGTCTGTTCATCAGCGAACTCAACATGTTGCGCGCGGAGTTTCGGGTCGGACTCGGTTGGGCGGCGGGACTCTCCCTCGTCTGCATGGCCGTCATTTTTGGCGCCGTCATGTCCCACGGACGCGAGATGCTCTTCGGACCCAAGGGGACCGACACGCCGGCGATGACGCCGGCCCTGGTGGCGATCCCGCTCATCGGAGGACTCGTCGCCTGCGCCTTCATCGGCGTGTCGGTGTGGCCGCTCGGCTCCTTACTCCACGCGGCCGCGCACGTGGTGGCACTGTGAGCGCCGCGACCACGCTCGCCGCGCTACTGGAGCGGCCGGGGTCGCTGCGGGCCACGGTGCCGGTGGCGGACGATGACCTGGCGGCGCGCGCGGCGACGTTGTTGGCCCGCGGCTACCGCCTCGCACTGGTCAGCGCCGTCGACGAGGGCGTCGAGCTCCGCGTCGTCTATCTGTTCGTCGCGGGACCGCCGGATCGCCGGATCGAACTCGTCACGACCACGGATCGTGAACGTCCGACGGTGCCGTCGCTGGCCCACTTGTCGTTCTCGGCGAGCCGATTCGAACGCGAGATCCACGACCTCTTCGGCGTCGTGCCGATCGGCCACCCGGCGCCGCGTCGCCTGGTCCTGCACCAACACTGGCCCGAAGGATGGCATCCGATGCGACGCGACGCACCTTCGTCGATGCCGATGAGCGAGGACGTCGCGTCGTACCCGTTCGTCGAGGTCCGGGGACCGGGCGTCTACGAGATCCCCGTCGGTCCGGTCCACGCCGGCCTCATCGAGCCCGGTCACTTTCGCTTCTCGGTGGTGGGCGAGACGATCTTGAAGATGAAGGCGCGACTGTGGTTCGTCCACAAGGGCGTCGAGCGGCTCTTCGAGGGACGCGACTTCTCGTCGGGGCTCGAACTGGCCGAGAAGATCTCCGGGGACAGCGCCGTGGGTCACTCGCTGGCGTTGAGCCGGGCGCTCGAAGAGGCACTCGGCGTCAGCGTGTCACCTCGAGCCGAGGAATTGCGCGTCGTGCTCTTGGAGCTCGAGCGGCTCTACAACCACGTCGCGGACATCGGTGCGCTCTGCAATGATGTGGGATTTGGTTTGGCCCAGGCGAGGGCGCTCACGCTGCGCGAGCGACTCCTGCGCTTGAACCGCACGGTGAGCGGGCATCGCTTGCTGCGCGGCGGGGTGAAGGTTGGAGGTGCCACGGTGGTCGCGATGCCCGACGAACGAGAGTTGGACGCGATCGGGGATCAGTTCGCCGAGCTCGTCGCCCTCGCCCGGGGTCAGGGCACGGTGATGGACCGGTTCACGGGTACCGGGGTGCTTCATCCGCGCGACGTGGAAGAGATCGGCGTGCTCGGGGTCGCGGCCCGCGCTTCGGGGTCGACCTACGACGCGCGGCGCGCACACCCCGCGGGCGCTCCGTTGGTCGGGTTCACGCCGGCGTCCTCGAGTGAGGGCGACGTACACGCGCGATTCAGCGTCCGCGTCGACGAGGTCGCCACGTCGCTGCACATTCTGCACGACTACTGCGCGCGAGAGGGCGCACTGGACGCGTTCGGTGACGGGGCCGACCGCGAATCCGCGGGCACCGGCTCGGGAATCGTCGAGGGTTGGCGGGGGGCGATCGTTCATCGCGTTGAGGTCAACGCGGGCCGGTTGACGCGCGTCAAGGTCGTCGACCCCTCATTCTTCAACTGGCCGGCCCTCGCGGTCTCACTCGCCGACACGATCGTCCCGGACTTCCCGCTCGTCAACAAGAGCTTCAACCTGTCCTACGCGGGCAACGACCTGTAAACCATGAGAGGCACACCGATGTCCAATACCCCGATCTATCAAATTAAAGCCGAACTGTTCAAGACACTCGGTCACCCGGCGCGCATCCGCGTCCTCGAGGTGTTGCGAGAGGGTGAATGCTCGGTGAGCGACCTCGTGCCAGAGGTCGGGCTTGAGGCGTCACATCTCTCCCAACAGTTGGCGGTTCTGAGAAGGTCAAATCTGGTGCAGACGCGCAAGGAGGGAACCAGCGTCTTGTACTCCGTACCTAATCCGATGGTCTTCGAGCTCCTCGACGTCGCTCGCAAGATCCTGACGTCGTCCCTCGTCGACACGCGCGCCCTACTCGAAGAACTCGAGGATTCTTGATCACCAATCCAACGCGAGTTTTCGCTCAGCTGTCGAATTTTGACCATTTCTAATTCGACCGAAATCGGATGTGATGTAAGCAGTAGACGTGAAACCTTCGAGGATCGCCATCGTGGTGATCATCCTTGGCACGTTGGCCCTGTTCCAATCGGTGTCCGACGCGAGCGCCCCTGTACCGGAACCGATCTCACCGCGTCAAATGGCCGTGGACATTCAGCACGAGGTCAATTCCCACGATCACTCCTACATGGTCAAAGGCGAGCACACCGCTTGTACCTATGTTGAGCTGAAGATGAACGTTGGTTACAGGTTCCCGTGCGTCGTTCGCGACGAGTCAGGCCATGTACTCGTCAGGGTAAGCGTCACGGTCACTGACCCTCATGGTCGGGAGTGGACCTGGCGTCTCGGAATCCTCCATTACGTGCCACTCCCCAAGAACGACGCTGAGGCGACCTACGTCGTGACCGGCGCTCCCGGTACGAAGGCCAACATCGTGGTCAATGATTTGGCGGGCAGCGTTGACAAGGAGAATGTGACTCTCCCTTTCAAGATCACTGAAGTCGCCGGAGTCGCGGCGAGCCTTACGGCGAGCGATCTCTCTTCGTCGCCGAAGGCGTCGATCACGTGCGAGATCACGGAGCCGAACGTAGCGACGTCCAAGATGACTGCATCCGGACCGAACGCATTCGTGAGTTGTTCGTGATGAATACGGGTTGCTGCCTCCGTTGCTGGCGAAGCACCGCTAGTTGAATGGGACGCTGACCGGACCCGGCACGCGCGCGTAGACCGCGAAGAAGTCGCGGTCGTCGGGATAGAGGTAGCGGTCCACGGAGTAAACGGGCTGCGGCTCCACCATGGTGGGATCAAGTCCGTGCTCGTGGCTGTAGGTGATCAGCGTGTGCCAGTCGGCGTTGATGTCGAACTCCATGGCGTCGACCGCGCCCGCGTGGCGAAGGATCTGGGCGAGCGAGACGACCGTCTGGTCATTCGCCACCACGAAGATGAGGTTTCCCTGTTTGTCCACGCCCACGCCGGTGCGCCACACCCTGACCGCGTTCCCGACCGTGAAGCCCCACTGGGGACTGTCGGGATTGGTGTTGAGTCCGGGGTTGAGCACTCCGTTCCACACGATCGGCGCGAGGCTCTGCCTCGCCCAGGCGACGTTGGGACCGGGGTTCGGACCGCCGTGCCACTGGACGATGGCGATCTGTCCGTTCTTGTAACCGACCAACGTGGCGATGCCGTCGGTGAGCGGTTCGTTGGTGTGTCCGTTCACCGCTGAGCCGTTGTCCCCGTCGGAGTAGATGAATCCCGCGTTGAACGAAGCGAGGAGGCGGTGGCGCTGATCGTCGGGGATCATCGAGGGACCGCGGTCGCTCGCTAGCGGCGGTTCGTAGCGACCGGGATAGTACGCCACGTCGACGAGGGAGTGGTTGAACCAGGCAACGTAGGCGACCATTTGGGGATAGGTCGGATCAGGTCGGTACGTGGTCACGAGCACCGGTGGTTTCCCGTCGACCGAAGGTCCAGTGCGCTTCCATACCCCTTCACCCGGCAGAGGGGTGGCGAAGACCGGCGTGATAGGAGCGGGCCAAGCGCTCTGGATGTGCTTTGTGCCGGGTGAAGTTGGTGCCCCTTGTCCTCCCGTCTTGCCAATGCCGACATTCGGTAACTTCTTGAGTTGCGGACCGCCCTTCTTCGGCGCGTGATCGCTGTAGTAGATGTGTTCGGCCTCATCAACGGCCCAGTTGCCGAACGGGAGTGTGCGAACCCACTCGGCGTTCTTCTCCGAGAAATTCATGCTGGAGGGTCGGAGCATGTAGACGGAGTAGGAGGCAGCGAGCCACACGAAGACGCCGAGGATGAGAAGGCCCAGGCACAACGTTACGAGTCGAAGCGGGCTTCGCCGCTTCCTCGTTCGCCGAGAACTCACCGTGGCTTGCGCCACCTGCTCCGTGTCCACGTCACTAGGGTAAGCGCACTCGCGGTCAGGTTTCGAGTCCGTCGACCTGGCCCGTCCGAACGAAGCGGATCGTCGTCATCGCCGGACGTGACGAGACTCAATCGACGTGGGGAAGTTGAGACGTTACGTCGTGGCGTGCTGGGCCGCGAACTGGCCTGACGTCGCCGCCACGGTTGTCGGTACCGTGGTCGACGTGGTCGACGTGGTCGACGTGGTCGACGTGGTCGACGTGGTCGTCGAGATTGGCTCGGCAGTCTCGATGAGGCTGATCACACTCGCCTCACCCCAGGCGTTGATCGCGCCCAAGCCGATGTAGTACGAAGTTCCCGGCGTGAGATCCGTGAAGGTCGCACTATGGACAGACAGCGGTTCGGTCATCGTGATCGTGGGGGCGGTGTTCGCATCTTCTGGGAACACCGACACCCCATAGGACGAAGGGAGCGCTGACGCACCTGACTGACCGGATGACCACGTCACGCTGATCGTCGTCGTGGTGGCCGTCGCTGTGACGAGCAACGGATGATGCATCGGGGTGGTGACCCTGCCGGACAATGTCTTGGTGTACGCGAGACACATGGGAATCGTTCGAGCGCCCGAGGCCACGAAGGGATAGAGCTGGACGCGATAGGCCGTGCGCGGGGTGAGGCCGTGCACCGTGCCCGAGCGCGCCTTGCGTCCGAACATGCGCGTCGCGGTCTGACTTAGCTGCGTGACAATGCCGTAGCCCGATATCATCCTGCCCGCCGCCGAGTGTGCGGTGACCCACCGGACGGTCACCGATGTGGAGGTCGTCGTGCACGACGTTATTGTCGGCGTCGCCTTTGAGGATGCCGCGAAAGCCGGTAGTGACATCAAGAGGAGCGGCGCGAGTGCCAGGCACGTCACGAGTCGGCGGGAGATCTTCATTCTCCCCAACTGTATCGACACTCTTCCGAGACCTACGAGCGTTCCTCGGCCACGACGACCAGCGCTCACGACTATCTTCGGACACTCGCGCGGATGCCACCAACGAGGTCATGGGAAAGGCGGACCTTTGAAGTAAGTCCTGTGCCTGATTGCGTTCTTCACGCGATGACGCGACCCGGCCGAGACGAGCACCGGCCCGCTAACGTCGATTTAGCTGATGAGTAATTGTGAATAGCGGACTCCGCGCCGTTCGGTGGGTGATTTTTGGGGAGGTTGCGTTTCTCTTCTTCATGGGAGTGAGTGTCGCTCTCCACCCGGGCTACGTACTGGCTCGCCACGAAGGTGGGATCAGCGAGTACGGCGTGCACGCAAAAACCGCGGTGCTCTACACGCTCGCCTGGGCGGTGCTCGCGTGCGGCAACATGCGCGCGGCGCGGGCGTGCGCTGGCCGGGGCGTCCGCTCCGAGAAGGTCCGCAGGCTTCTCCTGTGTTACTGCGTCGCCACCTTCTTCGTGCTCATCAGCACCTACTTCTATTCACTCGACGCAGTCTTGAAATACATCCACTACGGATTCGGCGCCATACTCGTCGTGTTCATGAGCGCCGCGGCGTATTGGCTGTGTCGTCAGTTAACGGCCGTCCCCTGGGCCAGGGCCACGCTCTGGGTCCAGGTGTTGGGGAGTGCCACCGCCCTCTTGAGCATCGTCGGCGTCTTCCACGTCCTCTTTTGCGCCGAGACCGTATCCAACGTGGGGTGTGCGATCTTGCTGGCCAAGACCTGCAGTGGGGCACTTGACGACGCGGTTGGCGAACTAGCGACGGTTGCGGCGAACTAGCCCGTCGCCAGACCGGTGCGATTGGCTTGTGGACGTGAACGGCGCCGAACCTGGTCGTGACATGCGGCCCCGTTACAGTCAGAACATGGTGCGAGAGACCGTCACTGGCTATTGCTGGCCGCAGTCCGTTCGCCACGGCGAGCAGGTCGGTGTCCACATGTCATCATCGGACGCTCGACCGGTGCGCGTCGAGATCGCCCGGATCGGCGCTGATCGAGAGGTGATGTTCACGTCGGCGACGGTGACGACCGGCGAACACGCGACACCGACGACCGCGTCGTCGACCGGATGTCGATGGCCGGTCGCTCTCACGGTAGACATCGAATCGTCGTGGCGCTCGGGTTACTACGAGGTCGTTATGGAGATCGACGTGGGTGACAAGGTACGTCGCGACTACGCCTTCTTCGTGGTGCGACCGAGTTCCAGTATGCGCATCGTCCTCGCGTTGTCGACCAACACCTGGAACGCCTACAACGATTTCGGAGGGTCGAACCTCTACAACGGCGCGACCCACGTCTCGACGCAACGCCCGATGTCCCCGGGTTATCTGCACAAGCCATCGGGCAAGGGTCGTCGCGTCACCGGTACCGGCGCCCCCGATCCCGACAACGCCGCTCACGTGGGATATATCCAACTGAACCATCTGTCCGCTTGGGCGGGATCGGCCGGATGGCCCGACTGGGAACACCCGTTCATCGCGTGGGCCGAGCGCGAGGGATTCGAGCTGGGCGTCTGCACGAACGCCGACCTCGAATTCCACCCCGAACTTCTGGATGACGCAAGTCTGTACTTATCGGTCGGCCACGACGAATATTGGTCGAAGGGGATGCGCGACACCGTCGAAGGCTTCGTCGGACGGGGAGGCAACGCGGCCTTCTTCTCGGGCAATACGGCGATGTGGCAGGTTCGGTTCGAGGGCGACGAACACGACGTGATGGTCGGCTACAAAGGCTTCTTCAAGGACGACCCGCTCATGGGGACGCCGCGCGAGTCAGAGGTGACGACGATGTGGTCCGACGTCATCGTGGGACGGCCCGAGAACACCATGACGGGCGTCACGTTCACGCGCGGCGGCTACCACCGCATCGGTCGCAACGTGAGCGCCGGACTCGGTGGCTACACAATTCATCGCGCACGACACTGGATATTCGACGGCACCGGTCTCGGCTACGGCGACGTCCTCGGCTCGAACGCGACCGTCGTGGGCTACGAGTGCGACGGCTGCGCGTTCACGTACCGCGACGGCCTTCCGTACCCGACGGGCGACGACGGCACGCCGGCGACGTTTGAGATCTTGGGCACGTGCCCGACACGGCACTTCACTCACGAGACCGCGCCTCGTCCTCCGCAACCGGGGGAGCCCAGCGAGCTGCAGTACATCGCGTCACGGGTCTTTGGGACGCGCGATCCAGCGGCGATGGAACGGATCCGCCACGGCCACGCGGTATTGGGCGCCTACACGAACGACGCGGGAGCCACGGTGGTGACGTCGGGATCCACCGATTGGGCGCACGGTCTGCGAGAGCGCGATCCCCAGATAGAACAGATCACCCGCAACGTACTGACCACGCTCGGCTGATAGAACCGGCGACGCATCGCCTACGTGCTGCGTCGAAGAGCCGTTCGTTACAATTCGGTGATGATCGCGGCCCTCGTCTTCCGGCCCGGGCAATGGACGGATTTCTTCCTTCTCGTGGGTACGGGCGCCGTCACGCTCACCGGGCTCGTCTTCGTGGCGATGTCACTGAACCTCAAGGTGATCGCGATCGACGCGACCCATCGGAACCGGGCCATCAACACCCTGACCGGATTGGCGCTCGTATTTATGCGCTGTGCGCTGGTGCTGATGGGAGCCCAAGACCATTGGGCGATCGGTGCGGAACTTCTGGTCGTCGCGGGCGTCTCAGCTGGAGTTTTCGCCCGCGGCTACGCCAAAGCGCTGAAGCTGGGTAACGGCCTACGCCTGTCTCGCATCGTCGGCGGAAGTGGCGTCCACCTGGCGGAAATGTTCGGAGCGACACTATTCATCTTCGGGCACGTGGTCGGCCTCTATATCGCGGCCGTCGCCATCGTGACCAACACCTGCTACATGATCACCGCCGCGTGGCTCCTGGTCATCGGCGCGTTCGATCAAAAGACCGCGTAGTCGCCGATCGCTAGAACGAGCGACGTCCCACAGATCTCATCGACGTCGGATAATCCCTCTCATCAGGCGACACCGGCGATGATGGCGTTCAGGCCCGCGGTGACGATGCCAATCGGACCCTCGATATCGACCTCGTCGTCTATCTGAGTCTCCACCAGCAAGCCGTCCGAGATGGCGATCATCGTGATGGCGATCTCCTTCGCGAGCGTGCGCCGTCGATCGCCCAGGACCTCGGGCAGGGCTAACTCCCACCAGTTCGTCAGGAGATCACGAGTTTCAATTCGGATCTGGCGAAATCGCTTACGAGCTGAGAGTTCGACCACCCGTTGCTCGAGGGACAAGATCAGTCCCAGTCGCTGGAAGTCGGGCTGACTGAGCAAACCGTCGGTCAGTCGCTGCATGGCGAGACTCACGTTCGCGTGGACGGAGCTCGGCGGCGCCTCGAGCGCCCAACCGGCTTGATTTTGACGCCATTCTCGGTAGTACACCTCGACTACTTCCGCGAGGAGTTCGTCCTTGTTCTCGAACTGCCAGTACACCGAACTAGGAGGAATCCCCGCGCGCTTGGTCACCTCGGCCAGGGTGGTGCCGTCGTATCCCCGTTCCGAGGCGATCTCGAAAGCCACCTCCAAAATCCTTCGTCGCGACTCAATTCCTTGTTTGTGTCGGCGCTCACCAATGCGATCGCTCTTCTTAGCCATGGGTCCCATTTAAGTAGTCGTGGAGAACGCGCATGTTGTATTCCCTCGATTCGTTTGAGTGAGCATTGGCTCATCGCAATCTCACGCCGAAGGATCTCGGCTACTGGGTCCTTCGCTTCGATCGTCGGAACCACAAATCCACTGCCGTCGAAAAATCTGGTTGACGAGCTCGCTACACGTGTTACTGTTCGAACCTATAGTGATTACTAGAGGGAAGCATATCTCAGAGTCGCGGCGTGCGCTGCCTGGAGGGGAACTTTCGTGATAAATGAACTCAGCTACATCGGCTTCAGGTCGCCCAAGTACCGGGAGTGGGAGGAATTCGGCACGGAGATTCTTGGCGCTGAATTGGTGCCAGCCGGAGCGGACGGAGCCGTGCGCCTCAGGTTCGACGAGGTCAACTACCGCCTGGCCATTCATCCGGGTGAACGAGATGAGTTGGCCTACGCCGGTTGGGGAGCCCAGAGTGAGCAGGGTTTCTTCGAGTACGTGACGCGCCTTGGCGAGGCAGGCGTGGACGTCGAAGTGGGCGACAGCGAGTTGGCCGCCGAGCGCCAGGTCGCTGCTCTTGCGTGGTTCATCGATCCCTTCGGCATCCGCCAGGAAGTGTCGTGGGGGAAACGCTCCTCGCCGTCCACGTTTCATTCGCCACGAGGCGTCGGGGCGTTCGTCACCGGCGATCAAGGGCTGGGTCACGTGGTCTTCGTGGTGTCCGATCTGGCGCAAGGTCACGAGTTCTACACCAAGGTCATGGGATTCAAGTACTCCGACGAGATCATCTCGCCAACCGCGACCTTTCGCTTTTACCACGTCAACGGACGCCATCACTCGCTCGCCCTCGTCGGGGTCGCGGGCAAGGTTGGGTGCAATCACATCATGCTCGAAGTGGCGAATTTCGACGACGTCGGCAAGGCCATTGACGCCTGTCGTACACGAGGGGTCGACATCTTGCTCTCCCTGGGCAAGCACTCGAACGACAAGATGGTTTCGTTCTACATCGCAACGCCCTCGAGCATCCAAATCGAGTATGGCTTTGGGGGTTTCGTCATCGACGACGAAACCTGGGTTGCGCGCACCTACTCCTCGCCGACCATCTGGGGTCACGCGAGGTCCGAGCGATTCCTCACGAACCCACCGGGCATCGTGCAGCCAATCGAAGTGACGGCGGGGGTCTCCTCGTGATCGAGGGCGTCGAGCCCGGAGCCACGTCAGGAGTCACGCCCGACGACATGCGTGGCGTCCTCTCGTACTATCCGACCGGCGTCGCGATCATCACGTCGGTGCAAGAGGCGAGGCCGGTTGGGTTCGTGGTCGGAAGTTTCACCTCGATCTCACTCGATCCTCCGCTCGTCGGATTCTTCGTCACGACCACTTCGTCGACCTTGGAGGTGATCCGCGACGCTGGCGTATTTTGCTGCAACGTGCTCAGTTCGGATCACGGCGCGCTGAGCGCCAAATTCTCGTCCAAGTCTGAGGAGCGCTTCGCCGGCGTCGAGTGGCGCCCGGGCGTCACTGGCTCGCCCATTCTGCGCGAAGCCGTCGCGTGGCTCGATTGCACGCTCTATGACACGCACCAGGTCGGTGATCACTTCTTGGTCGTCGGCGTCGTCGTCGACCTTCGCGCCGCGCGCAACGTGACGCCGCTGGTGTTCCACCGGGGTGGCTACGGCACGACCGGCGTGGAGAGCAATCTCTCACCGATACGGGAGACCATGTGACGGCGACCAAGGAAGAACGAAAGCGACAGTCGGCGGCTCGGTTGCGTGAGGCGCGCCGAACGGGCGTCACGTGCGAACCGGTGCGTGACCTACTCGAGGGCATGGAGGTGACAGACGCGTACGAGGTGCAGCTCATGAACATTGAGCTGGATGAAAGCGATGGCGCGGAGGTGATCGGCTGGAAGGCCGGATTGACGGCGCGGTCAGTCCAGCTGCAACTGGGCGTTGGCACGCCCGACTTCGGTGCGCTGCTGAACACGTGCGGCTACGGCGACGGAGAGCCCGTGCCGCTGAATCGGCTACTGCAACCGAAGATCGAGGCGGAGGTCGGATTCGTGCTCGAACGAGACCTCCCCGATCGGCGGGTGACCGCGGCGGACATCCTCCGCGCTACGGCGTTCGTGGTTCCGGCCTTCGAGATAGTGGCGTCGCGAATCACGAATTGGGACATCACGATCCTCGACACGGTCGCGGACAACGCCTCCTCGGGCCTGTTTACGCTCGGACTCAAGCCGGTGCTCTTGAAGGACGTGGACGTCGGCGAAGCGGCGATGTCCATGACCCTCGACGGCGCCGAGGTGTCACGAGGTTCGGGCAGAGCGTGCATGGGCAATCCGGTCAACGCCGTGGTGTGGCTCGCCAACACCCTGTGCGCGCTCGGCAAGCCGTTGCGCGCCGGCGATCTGATTCTGTCGGGGGCCCTCGGACCCATGGTGAACGTTGACGGGACCAGCCGATTCGAGGCGTCGATTGAAGGACTGGGAACGGTGAGAGCGGAGTTCGTTGATGAGTAAGCGCGGTCACGGCACGACGCGAGTGGCGATCATCGGATCGGGCAACATCGGCACCGACCTCATGATCAAGGTGATGCGCACGTCCGACTCTCTTGAGATGGGTGCGATGGTCGGTATCGACCAGACGAGCGAAGGTCTGGCTCGCGCGCAACGAATGGGCGTACCGGTGACGGCGCACGGCGTCGAAGGCCTGCTGGCTATGGATGGATTCGACGAGATTGAGATCATCTTCGACGCCACCTCCGCCAAGGCACACGTCGCCAACGCGAAACTCTTGCAGCCCCTCGGCAAGCGAATGGTCGACATGACGCCCGCGGCCATCGGGCCCTTCGTCGTTCCGTCGGTCAACCTGGATGAGCATCTCAGTGCTCTCAACGTGAACATGGTGACCTGCGGAGGTCAAGCGACCATCCCGATCGTCGCTGCCGTGAACGCGGTCTCCCCGGTGGCCTACGGCGAGATCGTCGCGTCGATCTCGTCGCGTTCGGCCGGTCCCGGCACGCGGGCGAACATCGATGAATTCACGGAGACGACGTCGCACGCCATCGAAGAGGTGGGAGGCGCTCGGCGGGGCAAGGCCATCATCATCCTCAATCCGGCGGAGCCGCCAATGCTGATGCGCGACACCGTCTATTGCCTCGTCGCGGACGGGGACACCAGCGAGATCACCGCCGCGATAGAGGCGAAGGTTGACGAGGTTCGAAAGTACGTGCCGGGGTACCGTCTGAAGCAGGCGGTCCAATTCGAGCGCTACGTCGAAGCGAGCCCTTTGGTCGCCAAAGGCATCGACTGGAACGGGCCGGGCCTCAAGGTCACGGTGTTCTTGGAGGTGGAGGGCGCCGCGCACTACCTCCCGGCGTACGCGGGCAACCTCGACATCATGACGTCGGCGGCCCTCATCACCGGCGAACGAATCGCCGCACTTGAACACCAAGGACAACCATGAGCTTCCGATCCGATTTCGAACCCGTCGACGGTCTTTACATCCAAGACGTCACGTTGCGTGACGGCATGCACGCGATCAAACACCAGTACACCGTCGACGATCTCGCCAGGATCTGCCGCGCTCTCGACGCCGCCGGTGTGGACGCAATCGAGGTCGCCCACGGCGACGGGCTCGGCGGGTCGAGTTTCAACTACGGTTTCGGGTTGCACACCGATGACGAGTGGATCGCCGCCGCCGCCGAGACGTTGATGCACGCCCGACTCACGACGCTGTTGCTCCCCGGGATCGCCACGGCCGAGCATCTCAAGCACGCCTACGACCTGGGCGTACGGTCGGTACGCGTCGCGACACACTGCACCGAGGGCGACATCGCGGCGCAACACATTGAGCGAGCTCGGGAGCTCGGCATGGACGTCGCCGGATTCCTCATGCTGTCGCACATGGCCCCGCCCGAGGAGTTGGCCCGCCAAGCGAAACTCATGGAGTCCTACGGGGCGCAGTGCGTGTACGTGACCGATTCGGGAGGTCGCCTCACTATGCGTGACGTCGCGGCGCGCGTCGACGCCTACCGCGAGGTCCTCGACGAAACGACCGAGATCGGCATCCACGCGCACCACAACTTGGGTCTCGCCGTCGCCAACTCCATCGCCGCGGTCGAGCACGGCGCGGTGCGCGTCGACGCATCGCTGACGGGCATGGGTGCCGGCGCCGGGAACACGCCCCTCGAAGTATTCGTGGCCGCGGTCGACGTACTCGGGTGGAAGCACGGTACGGACCTCTTCGCGCTGATGGACGCCGCCGACGATTTGGTACGGCCACTGCAGGATCGTCCCGTCCGGGTCGATCGCGAGACGCTGACCCTGGGTTACGCCGGCGTGTACTCGAGCTTTTTGCGCCACGCCGAGAAAGCCGCCGAGACGTACGGCATTGACGCGCGTTCGATCCTCGTCGAGTGCGGGAGGCGGCGCATGGTCGGCGGTCAAGAGGACATGATCGTCGATATCGCACTCGACCTGGTGGCTCAGCGCGACGCGCTGCCGGCGTAGTCCCACACTCCATGCCGGCCTTCGACTTCGAAGTGGATCTCGCCATCGTCGGTGGCGGGGCCTGTGGCCTCATGACCGCCCTGCGGGCGATGGAGTCAGGCGTGCCGACAATCGCGATCTTCGAGAAGAGTGTTCGACAGGGTTGTAACGCGCAGTTCTCGAGCGGATCGCTCGCCGCGGGAGGGACGCACTTCCAACGAGACGCCGGTGTCGTTGACTCTCCGGAGCGCCACGCGCACGACATCATGACAGCGAGCGGCGATCGAAGCGACGAGGTGCTCGTTCACGCTCTCTGTCGCGTGGCCCCTCGTTACGTCGAGTGGTTGGCGGACACGTGGGGATACCCTGTCGAACTCGGCCTGGACATGCCGCGCGCCGGGCAGTCGGTGCCGCGACTCCATTCGGACGTCGGACGTCGCGGCGGGGGCCGGCTCATTGACGTGCTTCGCAACGCCGTGGACCGTTCGAAGGCAATCGCGTTCGTTGATGAGACCCCGGGTACGGGACTGCTGTGCGACGAACGAGACGACGTCGTCGGCGTGACGATTCGTGAGCCCTCGGGGGAGAAGCGGGTAGGGGCCGGTGCCGTCGTGCTGGCGGCCGATGGATTCGGCGCGAACCAAGAGATGCTGGCTCGCTACACGCCTGACGCCGACGGTCGGGTGTACGGCGGGGTGAGCACCAGCACCGGCGACGCCATCGAGTGGGGAGTGCGTATCGGCGCCGCGACGAAGAACATGACGGCGTTCCTCGGTCATGGCCTCATGGTCCGAGAGACGGGCACGAGACTGAATCCCTCGCTCCCGTTGCTGGGCGCGGTGCTGGTCAACCGCGACGGCGAGCGGTTCGTCCAGGAATCGGCGCAGGGCTACTCGAAACTGGGCAACATTCTGCATCGTCAACCCGATTCGTGCGCGCTCATCCTCTGGGATGACGAAGTGATGGACGCGGCGTCCAACTCCGAGCTGATGCGCGACTCGAGGGACGCGAACGCCTGGCGGCGCTACGACGACCTCGAGTCCCTCGCGGCCGCCTCCGGCGTGTGCGTCGACCGGTTGGCGACGGCGATCGATGGTTCGATCGACGCGCCGGGCGCGGGACGACCCCTGCGTTCACTCGACGTGCCCCTCTACGCGACGTGGGTCACGAGCGGGATCCTGACCACCCAAGGCGGGTTACGCGTGGACGTGAACGGTCAGGTACTGCGCGCGGGGGGAGCGGTCATTCGCGGCCTCCACGCCGGTGGCGGCAGCGCCGCCGGTATATCCGGCGTGAGCGCCGACGGCTACAGCTCGGGGAATGGTCTCCTGGCGGCCTTCGGTTTCGGATGGATCATCGCCGAGCACGTCGCAACAGTGCTCTAGCTACGAAGGAGGAAGTGTGCGATTACTCAGAGTGGGCGCGACCGGCAATGAGTCGCCCGTTGTCATGGACGCCACGGGCGACACCTTCGCCGTGCCCTCGTCAATGGGGGATTTCACACCCGACTTCTGGGGCGACGGCGTGGAGGTACTCGCGGCGAGGCTCGAGAAGGGCGAGTTGTCACCGATCGATATCGGCGACCTACGCCTCGGCGCGCCGATTGTCAGGCCAGGAAAGATCGTGTGCATCGGTCTCAACTATCGCGATCACGCCTCGGAAACCGGACTGGCATTGCCGAGCGAGCCCGTGGTGTTCTTGAAGGCGCCCAACTGTCTCGCGGGTCCCAACGACGACGTGCTGCGTCCTCGCGGAGCCACCCAAATGGATTGGGAGATCGAACTCGCGGTGGTCATCGCGAAGAGATGCCGCTACCTCGAAGGACCGTCGGACGCCGCGTCGAAGATCGCGGGTTTTGCACTCTCGAACGACCTCTCCGAACGTGAGTGGCAGCTGAATCACGGCGGACAGTGGGACAAGGGCAAGTGCTTCGAGACGTTCAACCCTCTCGGTCCGTGGGTCAGCACCGTCGACGAGATCACCGACGCGCAGAGGCTCGATCTGCACCTCGACGTGAACGGTGTGCCGCGGCAGCGGGGTAACACCGCGGATATGGTCTTCGACGTCAATTACCTCATCTGGTATCTCAGCCAGATCATGGTCCTCGAAGCGGGCGACCTCATCAACACGGGGACGCCAGCGGGCGTCTCGCTCGGACACGAAAACGTGCCCTACCTCGAAGCCGGCGACGTGATCGAACTTCTGGCCGACGGACTCGGGGCGCAGCGCAACCGCGTGGTGCAGGCCTGAGTGCTCGTCGCTCGATACCTCGTCACGCCACTTTTCTGACCTCGGGCACAAACTTTTGCGCGCTGATGTTGACAAGGCCTCACACGACTGCTACTTTTTTCTCTATAACGAATACTAGAGAGAAGGACTCATATCTCTAGTAATCGCTATATGGAAGGTGCCGGAAGTGATCTTCACAAGAGCGACCGGCAGAGGTACTTAGGGGCATTGGGGGAGCATCGAAAATGATTCATTCATTGAGTTACGTGGGGTTCGGCTCACCGAGGTACGACGAATGGGTGGATTTCGGCACCCGCGTCCTCGGTTGCGAGTACGTCGGTCGAGGCACCGATAACGCGGTTCGGCTTCGCATCGATGACGTGAACTACCGACTCTCGATTCATCCCGCCGAGCGCGACGAGATTCGCTACATCGGTTGGGCCACGGCCAACGAGGAGCAGTTCGCGGACTTCGTCACCCACCTCGACGCGATGGGCGTCGAGTATGAGGTCGGCAAACCTGACGAGCTCGAAGAGCGACAGGTGCCGGCGCTCGTGTGGTGGACGGACCCGTGGGGTCACCGCCACGAAGTCGCGTGGGGCAAGAAGGCCAGTCCCACGTCGTTCAACTCGCCCCGCGGCGTTTCCGGTTTTGTGACCGGCGCGCAGGGTCTTGGCCACGTGGTGATCTTCGTGCCCGACATCGTGGCCGGTGACGAGTACTACACGAAAGTGCTGGGGAT
Source organism: uncultured Acidimicrobiaceae bacterium (assembly GCA_963802735.1). Classification (GTDB taxonomy): domain Bacteria; phylum Actinomycetota; class Acidimicrobiia; order Acidimicrobiales; family RAAP-2; genus RAAP-2. The sequence continues at coordinate 22,129 of CAWDJY010000009.1, forward strand.
GCGTCTGAGCGACCGCATCGTCTTTGACCGTTTCAACATTCGCTTTTATCACGTCAACGGTCGTCATCACTCCTTGGCCATCGGCGAAATGCCGGGCATGACAGGCCTGAACCACTTGATGCTCGAGGTCAAGGACTTCAACGACGTTGGCAAAGCCCTCGACATCATCGAGCAGGGCGACGGCAAATACCCGGTGGTGCTCACACTCGGACGTCACTCGAACGACCTCATGACGTCGTTCTACGTCGACACACCGTCGAGTCTGAAGATCGAATACGGCTACGGCGGCTACACGATTGCGAATGACGCGGAATGGGTGGTGCAGACCTACACCGCCAATTCCATCTGGGGCCATCGACCGACCGAGGCCCTGCACAACTCTCCACCGGGAATCGTCTTCCCGGTCGGTCAAAGCGATCCGGACATCACCGCTATGGCGTGACCGCGGAGTCCCTGGTCCTTGAATCGCAGTTCCGCAGTACGGGGGGTTCGGCCATCGGAGAGAAGCAATGGCGCTTCGACGACGTCCTTCCTGCCACGAAGCACAAGTAGTAAGCGGCTTGCGAACGCAATCCGTCCTATCAAAAGGGGGTTTATGCAATGGCGACATCACGTCGTTTGAACAAGGGAAGGCTGGCACTCGTCACGTCGACGGCGGCACTGATGATTCTCAGTGTCGCGACGATCGGTGTGACCGCGTCGGGAGCGTCGAAGAACAAGACGAAGACGGGGCTCGCCTTCGCGCAGGCGCAGGTGGCCAAGTATTCCAACCGGGCGGGGATCTCTTCGGTTCCAACGGTGAAGCACCCCGCAAACCTCAATGGAAAGGTCATCTGGTACATCCCGATCACCAACGCCGTGGACTCGCTGGCCGGTATGGGAACGACCATGACCGCGGCACTGGCCAAGCTGGGCGCGACCGTGCAGGTCTGCGACGGGGGTGGGCTGCCCACCACCGTGGCCACGTGCCTCACGAATGCCTCGCAGCAGGGTGCCGCCGCAGTGGTGACGTCGTACATCGACTATGAGATGGCCCCCACGGGATTTCAGGCACTGGCCACCGCGGGCATTCCGGTCATCGTGGGCAATGAGCCGCCGGATCCGGGTGTCACGCCCACGAAGAATCTCCAGTTCACGTACGGTACCGCCGAGACCGATCTCTTCTCATCGCTCATGGCCTACGAGACCATCGTGCGGAGCAAGGGCAAGGCCGACGTGCTGGTCATCCGCTTGACGGACTCGCCGTCCACGACCGCCGCCAGCAACCTCGAGATCAGTGACCTGAAGAAGTACTGCCCGGCGTGCAAGGTGACGACCGTTGACGCCCAAACCGCGGCCCTGGCTCAATTGCCGTCGGCCGTGTCGGCCGCGCTCACGTCCAATCCGAACATCAACTACGTGACCGTTCCGACCGACGCCTACCTGCCTCCAGTGACTGGAGCCATCGCGTCGTCGGGCTTCACCGCCAAGGTGAAGGTCATCTCCGCTGACGGCGGCGTCGCCGGGCTCCAGGACGTCGTCTCGGGCTCGCTACTCGCCGACCCGGGTAACCCGATCGAATGGGTCGGCTACCAGTACGCGGACGCGGTCCTTCGGATCCTGTCCGGTGACCCCGTACCGAAAGAGCCCATCGGACCCACATTCATCTTCACGAAGAAGAGCCTTACGGGCCTGTCTCTCACCGAGGCGAACTACCTCACGATGGGTTGGTACCACATCGGAGAATCAGCGTTCGAGGCGCCGTACCTCAAGGCTTGGGGAGTGAAGTAACCAATGACCCTCGAGACCACGGCTCGCTTGGAAGTAACGAATGTCTCCAAGACATTCGGGACCAGCTGCGTGCTCCGTGGTTTCGACATGGTCGTCCAGCCCGGGGAGATCCACGGACTGGTCGGCGAAAATGGATCGGGAAAGTCGACCTTCGTAAAGATCCTCACGGGATACCACGCGTCGGATCATGGCGCGGCCATCAAAGTCGATGGTCGCGCCATGTCGGTGCCCGTCCATTGGGACGAGGTTCACAAGGCGGGCGTCTCGGTCGTACACCAAGACTTTGGCCTGATCGACAATCTCACCGCGGCGGAGAACATCGGCGTCGGCGGCTTTCGCTGCTCGAGAATCGCGCGACGGATTAGTTGGAAGCACCAGAATGAAGTCGCCGAGCACGCCTTGTCACGGATCAACTCGACGGTGTCTCCTACGTCACTCGTCGGATCACTTTCGGTCTCCCAACGTGCCGCGGTGGCGATGGCCCGGGCGCTGCGCGACACGCCGCCGGGATCCGGACTCATCGTGCTCGACGAGTCAACGCGATCGCTCAATCGTGAAGAGTTGATCGAATTCTACGAAGCGATTGGACGTGAAGTCGCTTTGGGTACGTCGGTGCTGCTCGTCAGTCACAGCCTGCTCGAAGTCATCCTCGTGACCGAGCGGGTGACGGTGCTTCGCGACGGCGTCGTCGTCGGGAACTCCTTGCCGACCGCCGATCTGACCGAAGCGGAGATTGCGCGCATGATGCTCGGACGATCCCTTCACAAGATCGAACAACGTCCGATCGAAGACGTCCGCGAACCCTCGATCCAGATTCGCGGTTTGAGCGGCGACACGATCTCCGCGCTCGATTTCTCAATTGACAGAGGCGAGATCGTCGGAATCACCGGACTGAGTGGCAGCGGATTCGAATCCATCCCCTATCTCATCTCGGGTGCGCGACCCGCGACCGGCGGTTCGATCACGATCGCCGGCGAACGGATCGATCTCGCAACGACCTCTGTCCGTCAGTGCACGAAGGCAGGCATAGCGCTCGTACCGGAACGCCGCGATCGGGATGGATTGGCCCTCGAGCTCTCCGTGCGGGACAACATCGCGCTGCCGACGGTGATCCGCGAGGGCCGATGGTGGTACATGCCTCGCTCGTGGCAGGACGAACTGGCGCATGAGTCGAGCGAGACGCTCGGGATTCGTCCTCGCGACCCCTCACTCCTGGTTCGCCAGTTGAGCGGTGGAAACCAGCAGAAGGTTCTCATGGCGAAGTGGCTTTCGGTGGGTCCCCGTCTCTTGATCCTTCACGAGCCGACCCAAGCCGTGGATGTCGGAGCGCATCAGGAGATCCTCCGTCAAATTCAAAAGGTGGCGAACGACGGCGTGTCGGTGCTGCTCGTGAGCGTCGAGACGATGGACATAGCCGGGGTGTGCGATCGCATCCTCGTTTTTTCGGTCGACGGCACGCTCGCGGAGTCCCCGAGTCGAGTGCCGGACGACATAGTCGACATGGTGTACGGACACAGTAAGGCGTGAGTAGAGAGATGATGGACAGCGACTACCGCAAGCAGTTCGAAGACGTCACCGTCAAGCCGGGCGACGTCGTCGACGCGGGTGACACGGCGATCGACCTCGGGGCGGTGTCGCACCACGCCAAGAGCACGACCGCGCCGACGGCACTGGGTCTCAAGTGTCGATGGCTGTTGAGCCGATACGCACTCGTCCTCGTGTGGGCGATGATGGCGGGCTACTTCCTGATCGTGCGGACGGACACCTTCGGACGCCTCGCGGCGTTCGAGTCGATCTTCGGTTCGCAATCGACGCTGGTATTCCTCGGGGTCGCTGCCCTCATCACGCTGTCGGTCGGCGAATTCGACCTCTCGATCGCTTCGATCGCCGGACTATCCGCGACGACGGTGCCGGTACTGGTGTCGCTCCACCACTGGAACGTGGCGTGGGCGTGTGTGGTGGCTCTGCTGTTGTGTCTCGCGTGCGGCGCCATCAACGCGTTCTTCGTGGTCAAAGTCGGCGTCGCCTCGATGGTCGTGACCCTGGGAACGGGTACCTTCCTCGTCGGCATCGCCGAGTGGATCTCGTCGTCGAGTCAGGTTTCGATCAACGACCCCGCCTTCGCTCGCGTTTCGTTGTATCCCATTCTCGATCTGCCAATCTCCTTCTATTACGGACTCGCCCTGGTGCTGGCGCTCGCGTACGTGCGATCGTGGACACCGCTCGGGCGCCACATGCTGTTCGTCGGCGCGAACCGCGACGTGGCGCGACTCGCGGGCATCCGGGTCAACCGCGTGCGCGCGAGTTCGTACCTGGTGGCGTCGCTCATCGCCGGCATGGGCGGGATCTTGTTGGTGTCCTCAACCGGCGGTTTCGCCGCCAGCGGTTCGGCCGGCTATTTACTACCCGCGCTCGCGGCCGTTTTCCTGGGGACCGCCGTCGTTCAGCCGGGCCAGTTCAACCCCATCGGGATGCTCATCGGCGTCTACTTCCTCGAGACCGGCATATTCGGGCTCGAACTACTCGGCTACAGCGGCTGGGTCCAGGACGCGTTCTACGGCGCGGGGCTGGTCGCGGCGGTCGCCATCGCCACGATGGTGCGAATTCGAACGTCAAGAAGTTGACGAGAGCGATGGGAACGGAGTCGTCGATCGACATCGATCGTGAGCATCACCGGGGGACAGATCGTCCCGCAGTACCGAACAATCCACTTAGAAAGGTGCGAGAAATGGGCCTCACCGAAGAATCGACCAGCCGCTACGTGCAAACCAAGGACTGGCGCATGCACTACAGCGAGGCGGGTGAAGGACCCGCACTGATCCTTCTGCACGGCAGTGGACCGGGCGCGTCGGGCTGGAGCAACTACCAGCAGAACATGCCGACGCTCGCGAAGCACTTCCGAGTCCTCGCCTTAGACATGATCGGCTGGGGCGGCTCGGACCCGGTGAAGTACAACGAGCGCGACAACGCCGAAGGCATCATTCAGTTCATCGAGGCCCTCGGCATCGAGAAGGCGGCGCTCGTCGGTAATTCGCTCGGCGCGATGATGGCGCTACGCGTGGCGGTACGCCGACCGGAGCTCGTGACACACGTGATCACCATGGGTTCCGGTTCGGGCGGCGTGAAGATCTTTCAGCCCGGTGACGGTCCCTCCGAGGGAATGAAGGTCCTCTTCGAGACGTACCGCAATCCGACGACCGAGCAGATGAAGAAACTGGTCTCCATCATGACCTACGACCAGAAGTTCACCGAGGGTGACCTCGCCGAGAAGCGCGCCGCCGCCGCGCGCGCCACGCAATTCCACCTCGACAACTACAACGAAGGCCAGCCCTTCGGACCGGGTGACATCTTCACGAGTGACGAGGAGCTCGCCTCGATCACGGCACCGTTGTTGCTGATCCACGGACGCGACGACCGAGTCTGCGGCATGGAGCACTCGCTGAAGCTGCTGAGTGCGACGGCGAACTCGCGACTGGTGATCTTCAACCGTTGCGGACACTGGGCCCAACTCGAACACCCTGAAGAGTTCAACCGTCTCGTGACGGATTTCGTGCAGCACGCCAATTAACGACCGATTCCAGAAAGCGAAGGAACACCATGAATGAAGTAGTGCAGAAGATCGATGCCATTGGCCAGGATCTTGCGAACTGCGACCGCGCGGCCAGTGAGCAGCGCTTCCTGCCGATCGCACAGATGAAGCAACTCGTCGACACGGGCGTATTCCGCGTGCTCCAACCCAAGGAGTTCGGCGGCGACGAAGGCAATCTCCGCGACTTCCTCGAAGGGGCGATGCAGGTCGGTCACTACTCTCCTTCGGCGGGGTGGATCACCGGCGTCGTGGGTGTCCACCCGTGGGAGCTGGCCCTCACGGACGTACGCCTCCAAGAGGAGATCTGGGGCCAGGACGTCGACACGCTCGTGGCGTCGCCCTACGCGCCCTTCGGACGAGCACGACCCGTCGAGGGTGGTGTCGTGTTCAGCGGACGTTGGCCGTACTCGACCGGGACGGACCATTGCGACTGGATCATCCTTGGTGGTCTCATGACCGACGACAACGGAGACCTCGGCGCGCAGCCCAAGATGTGTCACTTCATCCTGCCTCGCGCCGACTACACGATCGTGGAGGATTCGTGGTACGTCATGGGACTGCAAGGGACCGGTAGTCGTGACGTCGAGGTGAAGGACGCCTTCATACCTGACTATCGGATCGTGCACCCCGCGGGACTCGACGACGGCTCCACCGCGCGCTCGCTCGGACGTGACAACCACACGTACTGGCTCCCGTTTGGTGTCGTCTTCTCCGCGGCGATCACGGCCGGCACCATCGGCATCGCGGAAGGCGCCCTGAAGAGCTTCACCGACTTCACCCGAGACCGGGTTCGTATCGGTGGGGTGAAGGTGGCGAAGGACCCGTTCCAGCTCGCCGCGCTCGGCGAGGCGACGGCCGACATCGCGGCGAGTCGTCTGGCGCTGCTCAACGACGTCGACTGGGCCTATGAGATCCTCGACAAGCGTGACCACTTGAGCCTCGACGAGCGACTCGTCATCCGGTCGAACCAGGTCCGAGCGTCGCGCCGGGCTGTCGACGCCATCGACAAACTCTTTGCGCACGCCGGCGCGTCCTCGTTGCGGCTCGACAATCCTCTGCAGTCATTCTGGCGCGACTTGCACGCCGGGATGAATCACGTCTGCAACGTCGCCGAGCCCGTGTATCAGGCCTACGGGTTGAATCTCTTCGGCGAGCCGGTTCCCCCTGGCGTCTACGTCTAGAGAGAGCCGGTTCGACGAACTACCACGTTCATCGGCGACGCTACGACGCAGCTGCAGCGGCGTGGGCGAAGCCGAGCCGTGGGTACCAGCCCTGGCCCGCGGACGCATCTGACGCGGGCGGGATCATCAACACTCGAGAAGAAGGGACAGCACATGGCGGCTCCCGCCACCACGGCGTGGTTGCGCGATCGAATACGGACGGGTCCCCTCCTCGTGCTGCCCGGGATCGCCAACGCGTTGGGCGCGCGCATCGTCGAGGACCTCGGGTTCGAGGCGCTGTACGTCAGTGGCGCCGGGATCGCCAACACCTTCCTTGGCGCGCCCGACATCGGGCTCGTCACCCTGAGCGAACTGGCGGCGCACGTCGCGGCGGTCCGGGACGCGGTGGAGATTCCTCTCGTCGTCGACGCCGACACCGGCTTCGGCAACGCCCTGAGCGTGGCGCACACGGTGCGCGTCCTCGAGCGAGCCGGCGCCGACGCGCTGCAGCTCGAGGACCAAGTCTCGCCCAAGAAGTGCGGACACTTCGAGCACAAGTCAGTGATCGCGAAAGACGAGATGATCCAGAAGATCAAGGCCGCCGTCGACACCCGTTCGTCGGATGTCGTCATCATTGCGCGCACCGACGCGAGGTCCGTCGAGGGACTTGACGCCGCTCTGGACCGGGCTCGGGCGTACCAGGACGCGGGCGCCGACGCGGTCTTCGTCGAAGCGCCGCAGTCGGCAGAGGAGTTGCTGTCGTTGCCGGGTCGGTTGCGCGGGTCTCACGTCGTGAACCTCGTGGAAGGCGGAAAGACGCCCCTCCTTCCGTTGAGCGAACTCGGCGACTTTCGGATCGCGCTGTTCGCCAATCTCTCCCTGCAGGCGTCGATGTTCGCAATGAACCGGGTGCTCGGAGAACTCAAGCGCGAAGGATCGATCACCGATTCGATGAGGTCGCACATCGTCAGTTGGGACGAACGCCAGCGATTGGTCCGCAAGCCGTCGTTCGATGAACTCGACCGTCGGCTCACCTCGACGCCCCGGATCGACTGATCGTGTCAACCTACGATGCCGCGAACGACGTGCACGTGGTGATCGTCGGTGGTGGCCTCGCCGGCCTGTGCGCGCTCAACGCGGCGATCGACTCGGGGGCACGCGCCGTGCTGATTGAAAAGACGTCGGCGCTCGGCGGGAGCACGGTATTGAGCAGCGGTCTGATGGCCTTCGCGGGTACCGATGAGCAGCGCGAGGCGCACGTCGAGGACTCGGCGGAGTGCCTTCGTCACGATCTGCTGGTCACGGGTCTCGAGGAGAGTGATCCAGCCCTGCTCGATGTGTACGCGAGTGAGCAGTACTCGACCTACCAGTGGTTGAAGGAGACGGGCGTCTCATTCGGCGAGCCCCACGCCGGTTCGGGCCAGTCGGTGCCGAGGTCGCACCCGGTCGATACGTGGCACCTCGTCGATACGCTCGCACGCCGGGCGCGCGCACGCGGTGGACGAGTGGACCTAGGAACCGCCGCGCAGCGGTTGCTCATCGCCAACGGGGGCGTGGTCGGCGTCATGACGTCGAGTGCGACAGGCGACGAGTCGATTCACGCCGGGGCGGTGGTACTCGCGTCGGGTGGCTTCTCCCGGAATGAGGCGCTTCTGACCAAGGTGGCACCGGCTATGGCCTCGGCGCTACGCGCCGGGGGCGAAGGAAACACCGGTGACGGACTCCAGATGGCCAGTGACGTCGGTGCCGGACTGGCGGACATGGAGTTCGTGAAGGGAACCTTCGGCATCTTTCCGTTTCGCTCCGCCGCCGAGGAAGGCACGGGGATTCTCGCCGTCTACAAGGGCGCCATCGCGGTGAACGGCTACGGGAAACGCTTCATCGACGAGTCGTTGCCCTACAAGGTGTTGGGGGACGCTTGTCTCGCGCAGCCCGCGGCGTTGGCCTACCAGATCTTCGACGAACAAGTGATGGAGGAGTCCGAGTCGTCAGTGCCGATCTATAACTTCCGCCGCCGACTCGAAGCTGGTCAGGTGCGTCAGTCGGACACGCTCGAGGAACTCGCCGACCAGCTCGGCATCGACGAGGTCAACCTGACTGAGACGGTGCGAACGTACAACGAGGCGCTTTCCTCCGGTCGGCCCGACGCCTTTCGTCGCGCCACCTTGTGCGGTGGGGTGGGCTCGCCGACGCCGATCATGAAGCCGCCCTTCTACGGGTTCCCCTCGACCACGGTGGTCCTCGCGACGTACTGCGGCGTCACGGTTGACCGCGCGACTCGGGTGACCGACGTCCACGGCGAACCGATCCCTGGTCTGTACGCGGCCGGTGAGGTGACCGGCGGCTTTCACGGCAACGGTTACGTCACCGGATCCTCACTTGGCAAGTCAGCCGTCTTCGGTCGCATCGCCGGCGCACGCGCCGCGCACTTCGCGAGGGGCGAGCGTGAGTAGAACGGATCTCTTCTCGCTCGACGGCGAATCCGTCTTGGTCGTAGGAGCGGGCGGGATACTCGGCCGGCGCGCGGCCCTGGTCGCCGGTCGCCTCGGTGCGTCGGTGACCGTCGCCGACCACGGTGGCGCGCGCCGGGCTCTGGAGGAGACCGTCTCACTCCTGCGCGGCGACGGCGTCGAGGTCGCGCCGCTCATCTGCGACGTCACGAACGAGACGTCGGTGGACGAGTGCATCGAGGCGACCTCCTCAAATCACGGACTGGACGTGCTGATCAACGCCGCGGGCGTGATGCTTCGAAAGTCCGCCGTCGACACGTCACTCGCCGAATGGCGTGGGGTCCTCGATGTCAATCTCACCGGGACGTGGTTGCTCAATCGGGCCGCGGGTCGAGTCATGATGCCTCGGGGACGCGGCAAGATCATCAACTTCGCCAGTGTCTATGCCGAACGCGTCGGGCCGGTGCCCGAATCCGCGTACTACGCCTCGAAATCCGGAATCGCCAATGTGACGAGGTCGATGGCGAGTGAGTTCGGTACCTTCAACATTCAGGTCAACTGTCTCGCCCTGGGCGTCTTCTATCCCACCAACATGACCGCGCCACTGAAGGACGCGCCCGAGACGTTGCGATGGATGGAAGAGCGAACTCTCTTGAAGCGCTTGGGAGACCCCGAGCGGGACCTCGACGGCGTCGTCGCGCTGCTCGCGTCGAGGTCGTCGGATTACGTCACCGGACAGGTGCTCTACGTCGACGGTGGATGGTCGGCGTGGTGATGACAAAGGATAAACAATGACTGGAACGGCGGTGGTGCTGCTCGACTACCAGGTCGCGCTCTGCGAGGAAGGCCCGCATTGCCGTCAACCGGCGCTCGCGGCACTGGTGAAGAAACGCAACGTGCTCGAACACGCTCGCGACGTGCTCCGTGCGGCGAGGGCGACGTCGACGCCGGTCGTGCACGTGCGCCTCGCTTTCGATCCGAGCTACGAATTACGCACCAATCGTTCGGCCCGCTTTGACGTGTACGTCAAGGAGCGCGCCATGCTCGTCGGATCCCCCGAAGCGGGCTTCGTGACTTCATTGACCCCGCTCGAGAGTGAGCCGATCGTCACGAAGGGCGGCGTTGACGCGTTCGTGGGCACACCGTTATTCGAGATCCTCGCGGGTCGGGGCATCCGAGATGTGGTCTTGCTCGGGGTGGCCACTAACCTGGTCGTCGAATCGACCGCGCGCCACGCCACCGACCTCGGTTTCCACGTCACGGTGGTGGAGGACTGCTGCGCGTCATTCATGGACGATCTGCACGACTTCTCGACGCAGCGGATCTTGCCCATGTTCTCAACGGTGTCCGGCAGCGACGCCGTCATCGCGCAATTGGAGGGAGTCGCTTCATGACCGAACTACGGGCCGATCTGATCGTCGTGGGACTGGGTATCGCCGGACTCAGCGCGGCGCTGGCGGCGAGCGAGGCGGGCGCCAGGGTCGTGGTCGTCGACCGCGCTCCGTGCGGCGAGAGCGGGGGGAACACTCGCTTCACCGAAGCCTTCATGCGGATGAAATCGATTGATGAGCCGTCCGACGACTTGGCCGACGTGCTCCTCGGCGACTTCATGGGTTACCCCGATCCCGGCCTGGTTCGAGAGACGCTGGAGGAGCGCGCGTCGTGGTCGACCCCGGCGCGCACGCTCAACATCGTCGAGTACCACTACGTGGAGACCTTGCTCCAGAACTGTGGCCCGACACTTCGTTGGCTGACCGGTCACGGCCTGCGATTTGAGGCGTTACCCACACCATTTCTCACGACGTCGACCACGAGGCTCTCCCCGGTCGGTGGGGGACTCGAACTCGTGGAACGTCTGTCGGCCGCCGTCGCGGCCTCGTGCGAGGTCCTCTACGAAACGACGGCGCGGTCGTTACTGACCGGTGACGGCACCGTGATCGGACTCGAGGCGTTCGGCGCGGACGGCGTCGTGACGCTCCACGGGCCGGTGATGCTGGCCTGCGGTGGGTACGAGGGTAACGCGGAGATGCTCAGTCGCTATCAGGGGTCCCAGGGGATGTTGTGTCGACCCGTTGCCGTGGGTGGTCACTACAACAAGGGCGAGGGCATTGAGATGGCACTCGCCATCGGGGCGGCGAGCGCGGGCAACTTCGCGCTCTTTCACGCCGAACCGATCGATCCGCGCTCGGCTGTCGCGGAAGCGGCGATCTTCGCCTTTCCCTATGGCGTGCTCGTCAACGCCGAAGGGGAACGGTTCGTCGATGAGGCCCCGGGACCGGTCGACGCGTTCTACGAACGAATCACGCGGCGCATCCAGGCCCAGACCAACGGCGTCGCCCACCTCATCCTCGACGCGACGGGTCAGGACGTGCCGAACATTCGCACCGCGCTTCGAACCGATCAGCCCGCCATCGTCGCGCCGTCAATACCCGAACTCGCGGTACGACTCGGTGTCGACGTCGCTGCGCTGGAGTCGACGATCGCCGGCTACAACGCCGCGTGCGGACCTGAAGTCTTCGACTTCGCCAAGCCCGACGGCAAGGCCACTCGAGACTTGACGCCCCCCAAATCCAATTGGGCGACGCCGATCGAACGAGGTCCCTTTCACGCGTATCCGATCATGGCGGCGAACGTCTTCACCTTCGGTGGGCTCAGGTCCGACGAACGCGCTCGAGTGCTCAACCGCGACGGGCGACCGATCCCCGGCCTCTACGCGGCGGGGGAGATCACCGGCCTGTACTACTCGAACTACAGCGGTTCAACTTCGGTGTTGCGCGGCGCGGTGTTCGGTCGAATCGGCGGGCGTCACGCGGTGGGAGCAGATTCATGAGGATCTGGTACCAGAGCTTCACGGTGTTGGACGACGTGGGGCCGTACGCCACTACGTTGCGTCGCCACCTGGAGCGACAGGCGGCCCCTGGGACCGTCATCGACTTCCACGGTATGGCACCCGGTACGTACCCGTCGGCCTATCCCGGCACGCACATCAGCTACGCCTACTTGGCGGGACTGCACAAGGGCCAGTTCATCGAGAACGCGCTTCGCGCGAGCGATGAGGGCTACGACGCCTTCATGATCGCGACGATTCCCGACACCGGCTTCGAAGAGATCCGGACGCTCCTCGATATTCCGGTCGTCGCCTACGGCAACGCGTCGGTCGCGTACGCCGCGACGCTCGGCCCCAAGGTGGGCATCGTGAACTTCATCGACGCGCTCCAGGATCAACTCCGTCGAAACATGGACCTGTACGGGTTCGCGGACCTGGTGGGACCGATCGTCTCGCTCGAGCGTGAGTTCGGCGACATCCTCGGCGGCTACGACGATCCCGAGAGCGTGATCGATGCGTTCCTGGTGGCGGCCCGGCGCGCGATTGAGCTGGGTGCCAAGGTGATCGTTCCGGGAGAGGGGCCGCTCAACGTCCTGCTCGCCGACCAAGGGATCGCGCGGGTGGAGGACGTCCCGGTGATCGACTCACTCGGCGTCACGCTCGCTATGTGCGAGGACCGCGTTCGACGATTCCAGACAACGGCGCTCCATCCTTCACGGCGCGGCTTCTACTTCGCGAAGCCGTCCGAAGAGGCGTTGCGGTACGTTCGTCAGCGCTACTTCCGCACTTGATTGAGACCGCGCGGCGTGCTGAAAACTGCCGTCGAGCGTGGTCGCGAAGTACTTCGACGAATCGGCCAGACGACGTTCACATCCGGTGATCGCCTGACGGTGCTCGGTGGCCCGGAGGATCTCGACGAGTTCGGTCAGCTGGCGTCGTCGCACCAGCGATGCAGCGCTGACACGGTGAAGTGACGTCGCCGCTCATCACTCGTCGAGCGACGCTGACCGAATAGCTCCGGCGTCGTTCCGCGAGAAGACGACACGCCGAGTCGCGCGAGACCTCCCACCAGGAGCTTGGGGACGGCGCACGACGGTTCGCGATTGCGTCGTTGATCTCCCGATCGGTACCTCGCGCGTAACGCGGTCAGCCAGTCGTGACAAGGGTCTTTCGACCCTATTGAATCGGGCGGAACCGTCGCGATACTCAGCATGAGTGGCAGTCGCCACGCCAGAGATAGGAGTCTGTCATGACAGACCTTTTGGAAAGCAAAGTAACCGTCGGAATCGAAGAGGACAACGTCAAGGTCTTCGTTGCCCCGGGTAGTGAAGGAAGCATCGTTTCGCTGAAGCCGCGGTACGAGAACTTCATCGGGGGACAGTGGGTGGCGCCCGTAAAGGGCGAGTACATGGACGACGTGTCGCCGGTGAACGGTAAGGCGTTCTGTCAGGTGGCGCGATCGACCAAGGAGGACGTGGAGTTGGCGCTCGACGCGGCGCACGCCGCTCGCCAAGCGTGGGGCGAGACGTCGCTCGCCGATCGCGCGAAGGTGCTGAACAAGATCGCCGACGTGCTCGAAGCCAACCTGACGATGCTGGCCGTGGCCGAGAGCTACGAGAACGGGAAGCCGGTTCGTGAGACGTTGGCGGCCGACCTGCCGCTCGCGATCGATCACTTCCGATACTTCGCGGGCGCCACGCGTTCGCTCGAGGGTCGAACGACCGAGATCGACCACGATACGGTGGCGTTCCACTTTCACGAGCCGCTCGGCGTGGTCGGACAGATCATCCCCTTCAACTTCCCGCTCTTGATGGCGGCGTGGAAGATCGCGCCGGCACTGGCGGCGGGGAACTGCACCGTCCTCAAGCCGGCTTCGCCGACACCCTGGTCGATCCTGAAGTTCGCCGAGTTGCTCGACGGCATCGTACCCAAGGGCGTCATCAACATCGTCACCGGTCCCGGGGCCGAAATCGGCAAGGCGCTGGCCTCGAGCCCTCGCATCGCCAAGATCGGCTTCACCGGCGAGACGACCACTGGTCGCCTCATCATGCAGTACGCCGCGGAGAACCTCATACCGTCGACCGTCGAGTTGGGTGGGAAGTCCCCCAACATCTTCTTCGCCGACGTGATGGACGCCGACGACGAATTCTTGGACAAGGCGATCGAAGGACTGGTGCTGTACGCCTTTAACAAGGGCGAGGTCTGCACCTGTCCGTCACGGGCACTGATCCAGGAGTCGATCTATGACAAGTTCATGGAGCGTTGCCTGTCGCGGATCGCGAAGATCGTCCAGGGGAACCCCCTCGACACCGCGACCATGATCGGCGCACAGGTCTCGACGCAGCAGCTCGAGAAGATCGAGTCCTACGTCGAAATCGGCAAACAGGAAGGTGCGAAGGTCCTGATCGGTGGGGAGACCGCCGAGGTCGCTGAGGCACTAGAGGGTGGGTACTACTTCGAGCCAACCGTGCTGCAGGGCCACAACAAGATGCGGGTGTTCCAGGAAGAGATCTTCGGACCGGTCTTGGCGGTGACGACGTTCACGGACGAAGCGCAAGCGCTGGAGATCGCCAACGACTCGCTCTACGGATTGGGCGCTGGCGTGTGGACGCGTGACGGGAACCTCGCGTACCGCATGGGCCGGGGAATCCAGGCCGGACGAGTGTGGACGAACTGCTATCACCTCTACCCGGCGGGCGCCGCCTTCGGTGGCTACAAGATCTCCGGCATCGGACGAGAGAATCACCAGATGATGCTGGAGCACTACTCACAGACCAAGAACTTGCTCGTGAGTTACAGCACCAAGCCCCTGGGCTTCTTCTAGGAGATCGCGTGACGGGTCCACTGAACCCACCGGGTGTCTCAGCCACTGCGGAGGCGCGAAGCGCCATCCGACAACTGGTGAGTGACGGTGGGCCCGTCATGTTCTTTTTGTCGGGTGGATGCTGCGACGGCAGTATGCCCATGTGCTTTCGCCGAGGTGAGTTCCTCACCGGCGACTACGACGTGCTGCTGGGGACGATCAGCACGTGTCCGATCTATATCGACCATCGACAGTTCGAGGTGTGGAAGGAGAGCCGACTGACCCTCGACGTCAGCGAGGGGGAGCCCGAAGGTTTCTCTCTCCCGGCCGGTTCCGGTCGACACTTCATCATCCGAAGCTCCGTCGTTGACCGACGCTGCGTCGTGACCTAGGGCGAGAGGCAGAAGTTACAACTCGGGGACGTTGGCGGCCCTTACCTTTCACCTCTTCGTTCATCGAGTCGGTCGCGGATCAATTGGGCCACGACTCGCGGACCCGGCATCGCGCCGATCTCGTCAGCGACGCGACGTCCCACCTCTCGAAACCTCGTGTCGTCGATGACGCGACGAACGGCGTCACGAATCGCACTCGCGCCGTCGTAGCCGGGTCGCAGTGCGAGTCCGGCGCCGACGCGTTCGATCATCTCGGCGTTGATGAAGTTGTCGGCTCCTTGGGGGATGACGACTTGCGGCACGCCGTGCGCGAGGCAGCCGAACGTGGTGCCGGCGCCCCCGTGGTGCACGACGGCCGCGCACTCCGGCAACAGTTCGGCCTGCGGGATGAAGCGTTCCACCCGGGCATTCGAGGGAATCGGCGCCACGTCGGAGGGATCCTGGTCACTTCCGACCGTGACAACCACGTCGACATCCTCGTCGGACAGTCCCTGCAAGATGTCTCGAAAGACGTCGGTCGATCGGTTGAAGAAGGTGCCCAGTGTGGCGTAGGCGAGTGGACGCTGTCGCTCCGTCGGCGCTCTTAGGGGTGGCGGCGCGGGGCGCAGTGAAATTCGAGCGCCCGAGGGAATCCGATTCGGTTCCAGCGACGCAGGACAGACCTCAACGGTGAGGTCACGGTAGAGACCGGCGTGCCCGGGTGATCGTCGTCCGAACGATCGCCACAGCGGCGAGACCGCGTCATCGACGAGGGCCGCGACGTCGGGATCGATGAGGGGGCCGAGATTGTGGTGGACCGACGGTACGGCGAGGAGATCGGCCACCAGCGGAGCCGCGAAGGCGTAGGACTCGAAGACGATCAGGTCGGGATCCAGATCCCGCGCACACTCGATCAGGTCATCGATCATGTCGTCGCCGGCGATCTCGCCGAAGAGCCGGGGCAGGAAGTAGTGATTGATGCGTTCGGGAGCGAGCCCGTCGCCGGGCGATCCCCGCGTTCGACCCGTCAGCGTCGAGAACCACACCTCCTCGCCGTGACCCACCGCCACGAACGCGGCTCCGGTCCCTTCGACCAGCGCGGCGACCTCACCGGCGGCGGCCACGACGACGTCGTCGCCCTGGTCGACGAAGGCCGTGACGAGCGGCAGTAGCGGCTTCACGTGCCCCGGACCGGGAGTGGAGACGACCAGTATTTTCACGTTGGTTCGGCGGACGTCGGCACGACGACCGGAGTACTCCCGAGGACGCTAGCGCTTCGGTTCAGCTGGACTTCGCGTAGTCGGCCATGCCAGCGAAGTCGATCACGACGCACGGTTCGTCGCCCACCGTCCAACCATCGTGGCCGGCCGGGATCGAGACGACGTCCCCCGCCTTGATCTCGAATTCGGCACCGTTGTCCATGCGGAGCACCTGCCTGCCGGAGAGCACGTAGCCCACGTGGGCCGCCTGGCAGCTCTCGGTCCCCGCCAGCGGACGCACGTGTTCGGACCACTTCCAACCGGGTTCAAACGTCGCGTGTCCTACGACACCGTTGCCGATCGTGACGATTTTCACCTCGCCCTTGTCGGCGAACGCACGGGTCTCATCGGGGTTCTCAAATCGCTTGCTTTCGAATGACGCCACTTTGACCTCCTCCAGGCTCAATTGAGAGTGATGCTATCGGTGGCGGACAAGAAATGCCACTGAACTTTGAGTCCCAGCGTCGCGGACCAGCGCGCGTTTTGTGGTGCCCGTATGACTTTCGGCCCTAGCGAGACGGCGCGAACGTGACCAAGATGACGGGTGGAGGTACCTCGCAGACCGAGGCCGACAGGTGTTCAGAATCACAGCAGGTCTGTCAACCTCCCCAGAGAAGGAGAGTTGATCATGAAGCAGCCGACGTACGTACGGTTCTTTGACGAGTTCGGCATCGACGACGTGGCCCTGGTGGGCGGCAAGAACGCGTCCCTCGGTGAAATGTTCCAAAAGCTTTCCGACCAGGGCGTACGCGTGCCCAACGGCTTCGCCATCACCGCGGAGGCCTACCGCTACATGCTCGAGAAGAGTGGTGCCGTGGTGGCGCTGCACGAAGCGCTCGACGGCCTCGTGCCGAGCGACGTCAACGACCTCGCGCGCCGGGCCAAGAAGGCTCGTGAAATCGTCTACGGTGCGACGATCCCCGACGACCTCGCCGAAGAGATTCGCGTCGCCTATCGACGACTTATGGAAGAGTACGGCGAAGGCGTGAGCCTGGCCGTGCGTTCGTCGGCCACCGCCGAGGACCTACCCACGGCGAGTTTCGCCGGACAGCAGGAGACCTTCTTGAACGTCCACGGCGAGGAGAGCCTGCTCGACGCCTGTCGGCGCTGCTTCGCCAGCCTGTTCACCGACCGCTCGATCCACTACCGTGTCGACCAAGGCTTCGACCACTTCGACGTCGCGCTGTCGATCGGCGTCATGAAGATGGTGCGCTCGGACCTCGCGTCCTCGGGTGTGATGTTCTCCCTCGACACCGAATCGGGGTTCCGCGACGTCGTGTTCATCACCGGCGCCTACGGCTTGGGTGAGAACGTCGTCCAAGGCGCGGTCGACCCCGACGAGTTCTACGTCCACAAGCCCACGTTGGCGATCGGCCACCGCGCCGTTCTTCGCCGACTCCTCGGCGACAAGGGCGTGAAGATGATCTTCGTCGAGGGTGGCACCAAGACGACGGTGCGAAACGTCCCCACCCCGAAGGCCGATCGAGCGCAGTTCTGCCTGAGCGACGCCGAAGTCCTCGAGCTCGCCGACAGCGCGGTCGCGATCGAAGCCCACTACGGACGGCCCATGGACATGGAATGGGCCAAGGACGGACTGGACGGCAAGCTCTACATCGTCCAGGCTCGACCCGAAACCGTCGCCTCGCAGCGACAGGCGTCGATCTTCGAGACCTACGTCATGGACAGCGTCGGCGAACTCGTCATCGAGGGTCGCTCGGTCGGCGAGAAGATCGCCACCGGCAAGGCCCACGTCATCGAGAGCGTCGCGCATCTGTCGGAGTTCAAGCCGGGCGAGGTCCTCGTCGCCGACATGACGACGCCGGACTGGGAGCCCGTGATGAAGACCGCCGCGGCGATCGTCACGAACCGCGGAGGTCGAACCTGTCACGCGGCGATCATCGCGCGTGAACTGGGCGTGCCGGCGGTCGTGGGAACGGGCGACGCGACCACGACGATCCCGAGCGGCGACGTCATAACCGTCTCGTGCGCCGAGGGTGACAGCGGTCGCGTCTACCGCGGCGAGGTGGCGTTCCACGTCGACCGCAGTGACGTGGGCGACTTGGCCCGACCGAAGACCAAGATCATGATCAACCTCGGCAATCCGGACCTCGCGTTCAAGACGTCGTTCCTCCCGAACGACGGCGTGGGACTGGCGCGCATGGAGTTCATCATCAGCGAATCGATTCGCGCCCACCCCTTGGCCCTGCTGCACCCCGAGAAGGTGACCAATCCCGAGGTTCGCGCCGAGTTGGCCGAGCTCACGAAGAACTACCCCGACGGAGAGCACTTCTTCGTCGAGCGACTCTCCGAAGGCATCGGCACGATCGCCGCGGCGTTCTGGCCAAAGCCCGTCGTGGTGCGCATGTCGGACTTCAAGACGAACGAGTACGCGAGCCTGCTCGGCGGATCGGACTTCGAGCCGTCGGAGAACAACCCGATGATTGGCTTTCGCGGGGCGTCGCGCTACGCGCACCCGGCCTACGAAGAGGGCTTCGCGTTGGAGTGCCAGGCCATGCTGCGCGTGCGCAACGACATGGGTCTCACCAACGTGATCCTCATGCTCCCGTTCGTGCGTCGTGTCCAAGAGGCCGAACTGGTCCTGGACCGGATGGCGAAGTGCGGACTGCGCCGTGGAGAGAACGGACTCATGGTCTACGCCATGTGTGAGATCCCCAACAACGTCATCCTCATCGACCGGTTCTCGGAACTGTTCGACGGCTTCTCGATCGGCTCGAACGACCTCACGCAGCTCACCCTGGGTGTCGACCGCGACAGCGAGATCGTGGCCTTCGACTACGAAGAGCGCGACGAGGGCGTCATGGAGATGATCCGTCTCGCGGTCGAGGGCTGCCGACGTAACGGCATCCACTCGGGTCTGTGCGGTCAGGCGCCGTCGGACTACCCGGAGGTGGCCGAGTACTTGGTCGGGCTGGGCATCGACTCCATGAGCCTCAACCCCGACACCATCTTGAAGACGACGCGTCGGGTGCTCGAAGTCGAAGCCGGGCGCAAGTAACGACCGAGTGCATCGACGTACGGGCTGAAGGTGACCGCCTGGTCGAGGTGGACGCGGGGCTTCTCTCTCGCGGCGCCGCTACCAGGCGGTCATCGTTCGCGCCACCCGCAAGAGCGGCTCCGGAACGGGGCGCGCGCCGTTGGACACCACGCTGATCGGCACCAGGTCAGCGGTGTCGTCGCAGATCGAGACGAGCGTCGAGAATCGGCGCGCGTGGACCGCTTCGACGGCGCCGACGCCGAATCGCGTCGCCAGCAGTCGGTCCGACGACGTGGGCGGACCACCTCGTTGGACGTGACCGAGCACCGTCAGACGCGTCTCGAAGCCGGTTCGTTGCGCCAGTTCTCGCGAAACCATCGAGCCGGCCGAACCGTCGGGGGAGCCGAGGAACGCGCCGCCCAGGGCGCCCTCGGCGACGACCACTACCGACGACGTGGACCCGGCATCGTGGTGGCGCGTCACCGCCTTGGCCAGTTCATCGAAGTCCGTCGGTAACTCGGGGAGACAGAGGGCGTCGGCGCCGCCGGCGATTGCCGAGCACACCGCGAGCCACCCGACCGTGCGCCCCATCACCTCGACGACCATGAGTCGGTCGTGGCTCTCGCCCGTCGTCTGGAGCCGGTCGATGGCCTCGACCGCTGTCGCGACGGCGGTGTCGAATCCGATGCAGTGCGAGGTCCCCTGCACGTCATTGTCGATGGTCTTGGCGATGCCCACGATCGGAACGCCGAGCTCGGCGAGGTGATTGGCCGAGTTGAGCGTCCCGTCGCCGCCGATCACGATCAACGCGTCGAGTCGGTGACGCGCCACCGTGTCCAGAACCGCGGCGACGCCTCCCTCGTGTTCGTGAGGGTGAAAGCCGGCCGAACGCAGTATCGTCCCGCCGTTGCGCAAGATGCCCCTCGTGTCCGCGGTCGTCAGGTCGGATGAATCGTCATCGACCACGCCGCGCCAGCCGTGATGGAATCCGACGAACTCGTCGCCGTAGGACGATCCGGCGCGCACCGCGGCGCGAATCGCGGCGTTCAGCCCCGCGCAGTCACCGCCACCGGTCAACAGTCCAATCCGCATGACGCCTCTTTTCAGTGTTCCTCACTCAAGAGTGTCGCCAACGGCCCGTCGAGCGTCCAGAGGAAAAGGTCCTAAGGCGCGTAAAACCCGTCAAACGAAGGGGAAGTGAGACCTTGGACCCTAGTGAGGGCGCCGCGAGAAGGATGAAACTACTGACAGAAACGAGGTCACGATGAACGACGCGAGCCCACGAATCAACGAACATGATGACGCCCCGGGCTACCCCGCGTCGTGGGAGTTTGACGGCCTCTTGGCCGACGGTCAGGCCGCGTTAGTTCGGCCGGTGCGGCCGAGCGACGCGAAAGCCCTCGTCGGATTGCACGTGCACCCGCAGCCGGGCGCCCCACCGAGGATCTTCGCCACGCACCCGTCGCTCCTGGCGAGCGAGATGTCGCACTTCTCGACGGTCGACTACCGCGACCGCATGGCGTTCGTGGTCATCGCCGAGGACCGGGTGGTCGCCTTCGCGAGTTTCGACCGATTGGACCACGAACCCGTGGCGCAGATCGCCTTCGTGGTGGATGATTCGTTCCAGCACCGCGGGATCGCCACACTGCTCTTCGAGAGCCTGGCGGCCTACGCCCACGCGAGGGGGATCGAGCGGTTCGTGGCCGACGTGTTGGAGCAGAACACGAACATGCTGAACATCTTGACCTCCACCGGGCTTCGCTCGACGATCGTCAACCACGACGGGACCGTTCGCATCGATATCGACCTTCGCCCGACCGCCAAGTACCGCGAACAGTGTGACGAGCGTGAGGCGAGCGCGGAAGTCGCGAGCACCTCGGCGATACTGCGCCCGCGCACCGTCGCCGTCGTGGGTGCGGGACGCAAGCGGGGCAGCGCGGGCCACGAGGTCGTGCGCTCGATCCTCGCCGGCGACTTCTCCGGCACGGTGTACCCCGTCAACCCTTCGGCCCGCTCCATCTGCGGCGTCCGGGCGTTCGCCACGCTGTCGTTGATTCCCGAGCCGATCGATCTCGCGATCATCGCCGTGCCGGCGGCCCGTGTGGCCAAGGTCCTCGAAGAGGCCGCGGGACTCGGCGTTCGCGCGGTCACCGTGATCACCGCCGGGTTCGCTGAGACGGGCCGCTCGGGAGCCGACGCGGAGACCGAGCTGCTCAAGGTCGCTCGGCGACATGGCATGCGCATCGTCGGACCCAACTGCCTCGGTCTCGTGAACACCGACCCGCTGGTCCGGATGAACGCCACGTTCACCGGACTGGACCCGTTGCCCGGTCGACTCGCCCTCGTGTCACAGTCGGGCGCGGTGGGCATCGTGTTGGCCGAGCAGGCCAGCGCCGCCGGCCTGGGACTGTCGAGTTTCGTGTCCGTCGGCAACAAACTCGACGTGAGCTCCAACGACCTGCTGTGCTACTTCGAACGTGACGAGCGGACCTCGGTCATCGCCTTGTACCTGGAGTCGCTCGGCAATCCGCGAAAGTTCGCTCGCCTCGCTCGGCGCGTCGGCGCGACCAAGCCCATCGTGGCGTTGAAGGCCGGTCGGACCACGGCCGGAAGTCGCGGCGCCCGATCGCACACGGCGGCCGCGGCCTCGCCCGACATCACGGTCACCGCCCTGTTGCAGAGCGCCGGCGTAATCAAGGTCGATCGCTTCGAAGAGCTGCTGGACGTGTCCGAGATCTTGTTGACCGGACGACTGCCCAAGGGCCGAC
The DNA here is from genome assembly GCA_963802735.1 of uncultured Acidimicrobiaceae bacterium. Lineage (GTDB taxonomy): Bacteria > Actinomycetota > Acidimicrobiia > Acidimicrobiales > RAAP-2 > RAAP-2. The sequence continues at coordinate 44,121 of CAWDJY010000009.1, forward strand.
GGGTCGCGCTGGTCGGCAATTCGGGTGGTCCGCTGATCCTCGCCGCAGACGCCTGTGAGTCCGGTGGGCTCGTGGTGCCGGAGCTGGACCAAGCGACCAGGTCGGCGTTGCAGGCGGTCCTCGTCCCCGCGGCGGCCGTCGCCAATCCGGTCGATCTCACCGCAGACGGTACCGCCGAGAGCCTCGAACGGGTCCTCGAGATCGTCCTCGGCGATCCGAGCATCGACGCCGTGATCGTCGTGGTCACCGAGGTCGTCGCCCTGACGACTCGTGACGCACGCACGGCCGTCGCTCGGGTGGCGCAGGGACATGACAAGCCGGTCGTCGCGTGTCTGCTGGGCGCAACGACGACTCGCGTGTCCGACGACGAGTCCCTCGTGGGCGAGCTCCCCTCGCCCGAGCGCGCCGCGACCGCGCTCAATCACGTCTGTCGCTACGCCGAGTGGCGTCGAAACGACCCCTCGACGAGTGACGACGTGGGCGTGCTGGCGAATGAGCCCAGGGTCCGGGCGATCGTGGCGAAGTGTCTCGACAGCGACCCCGAAGGCGGTTGGCTCGAACTCGAAGACGCGGCGGAACTGCTCGACTCGTGCGGCGTGCCGGTGCTCGCCACTCGCGCCGCCAACAGCGCCGAGGAGGCCGTGGAGGTCGCCGAGTCGATCGGTTACCCGGTCGTGCTGAAGGCGCGCTCGGGTTCGCTCGTCCACAAGTCTGACGTGGGCGGCGTGGTCCTCGATCTCGAAAGTGGTGACGCGGTTCGCGACGAGTACCTCGCCATGGCCAATCGCCTCGGTGAGCACATGGGTGGCGCGGTCCTCCAGCCGATGACGCCCGCGGGTGTCGAGGCGATCATCGGCATCGCCGTCGATCCGGATTTCGGACCAGTCGTGATGGCCGGTTTGGGCGGCGTGATGACCGACCTCCTCGGTGATCACGCCTTCGCGGTCCCGCCGTTCAACGCCGGCACCGCCGAGTCGATGATCCGGTCGCTTCGCGCGGCCGCGCTGCTCGACGGCTACCGCGGTTCGCCCAAAGTCGACCGCGACGCGCTGATCGCGGTGCTGGAGTCGATAGCGAAGGTCGCGGAACTGGTGCCCGAGTTGGTCGAACTCGACCTCAACCCCGTCGTGGTGAGCGCAAGCGGCGCGCTCGTCGTCGACTGCAAGGCTCGCCTGGCCCCCGGCCACAGTGGTCCGGGCCCGCTCTTTCGCGCGATGCGACCCACGACGCGCGCTTGATCACTTCAGACGCCGAGTGCGGTGGCGAAGCAGCCGGCGAGTCGCGCGTGAAGCGCGCCTCCAAGATGACGTTGAAGTAAGCGTCCTCGCTCGTCCGAGCGCGGTGTTGGCGGCGATCGTACGTCGAGGCGCGGCACGCTGACGAAACGGAGTGTTACCAGGACCCGCTCGAGGTCACGACCAGCGGCACAGAAGGTGGTCCGGAGGTCCCGGAAGCCGATCCGATGGCGACGCAGACATCATCAAGGCACGAGAGCGCCGTCACGAACGGTGACTTGAATCGTCCGAAGGTGGCGACGCGAACCACGGTCCACCGACCGGCGCGGGGCTTGGTCGCCACGCCGACGATCAAGCTGTCGCCAACCCCGTACGAAACGACGCCCGTGCACTTCGCGTGGCGGACGCACGAGACGAGAGGCATGTTCGTTGGTTCGAGACGCGGCGACGTGACGCCGGGAATCACCACCGTCCTCGGTGCCGCCCAGTGCCCAGCGGAAACCGACATGATCAAGGGCACACTGGATTCGCCACCGACGCCGAACTGGCTGTCGCCCGTGGCCACGCACTCACCGGTGGCCACGCACGAGATCGAGGCCAGTGCGTTGAGATTGGTGGAAGCGCGGTAGCCCGTAAGTGGCGTCAAGGGTCCCCACTGACCGTCGCTCATCGTGGCGCTCAGCGGTACCGTGCGCCCCGACGCAGTCATGTAGCGTCCGACCTCCATGCACCACGAGGTCGAGGGGCACGAGAGCGCACGGCTGCCGAGGGTCGTCACGTCCTTTCCCAGCACGGACGTGGAGAAGAAGTGCGGCGCTCCCCACCTTCCACCTTGCCACGTCTGGGCGTACTGCAACTGCTTGACCGCTGAGACGTCGTCGATCCCGATGATCACGCAGTCGTTCGTCGCGGGGCATTGGAGGTTGACGACGCCGTAGTCGGCGTCGGTCGTCGCTCCCGTGAGGGGAACTGTCTGCGGTGGCGACCACCCGGATCCCTCTTGGGTGATCATGAAGCTCCTCGAGTGCAACATCCCCGTACCCAGTGCGTTCGACGTGAAGTCGCCGATTGCGACGCACGATCCCGGGGCCGGACACGCGACCGCGACGATCTGCGAACTGGAGCCTTCGTGCACCGTCGGCCCCACGTTCTGGAGGGCTCCCCACACACCGCCGGTCTCACTCGACACGGAGGCCCGCACAATTCGACTGTGTGAGGAAAAGCCCTGGCCCCCGGCGGCGCAGGACGTCGCCGTCGCACAACCCAATGAGGTCAGTTCGGCACTCGTGACCCCCGCCGGTAGGCGAAGTTGTTCCACCTTCAGCGCCGGAGCGCCACTCACCACCTCGACCGGTGCGACGGCGATGGCCCCGGTGGCCACGAGGACACCACCGAGCAGGAGACGGCGCGTGCGGTGCATACACCACAGTAGGACGGGCCGTGTCGTTAGATCTGTTCAGGCACCATTTCAATCGCGCCGCACGGACATTCGCTCACGCATATGCCACAGCCCTTGCAGAAGTCGTAGTTGAACTCGTAGCCGCGAGGCCCGCCGAGCTTGATGACGGCGTTGTCGGGACAGACGCCGTAGCAGTTGTCGCACTCGAAGCAGTTGCCGCAGGAGAGACAGCGCCGGGCTTCGAACAAGGCGTTGTCCTCGGTCAGCCCACCGACGATCTCATGGAAGTTGTTCTGACGTCGCGCGATCTCGAGTTCGGGTCGTCGCGTGCGCTCGGCGTCGGAGTAGTACCAGGTGTTGAGGCGCTCGAACTCGGCCAACTCGTGTCGCGCCGCGTCGACGACGTCATGACCGGCGAGGTAGGCGTCGATGCCGCGTGCGGCCCGCTTGCCGTGACCGATGGCGATCGTCGCGGTTCGTTCCGAGGGCACCGCGTCACCGCCGGCGAAGACGCCGTCATTGGTCACGCGCATGGAGGTGGAGACCCCGACGACGCCGTCGTCGATGGAGATGTCCGGCACGTGATCGAGGAGCGAGAGGTCGGTGTCCTGGCCCAGCGCGAGGACGACGGCGTCGGCGCCCAGCTCCTCGAACTCCCCGGTGCCGACCGGGTAGCCCTCGTCGTTGAGTTGCATCTTCTCGATCGTGAGTCGACCGCCATCGAAGTTGCTGATGGTCGAGAGCCATCTCACGGTGATGCCCTCTTTGAGCGCCTCTTCGAGTTCCTCGTCGTGCGCCGGCATCTGTTCGCGGTTGCGTCGATAGACGATGACGGCGTCGCTGGCGTCGAGACGACGAGCGGTGCGCGCGGCGTCCAGTGCGGTGTCACCACCGCCGTAGACCACGACGCGGCGTCCGAGCTGGGGTGGCGCGTCGTCGGCGACCTGGTGTAGGTACGAGACCGCGTCGAGGATCCGCGCGGAATCGCCCGAGGGGATGGACACGCGCTTGGCCAGCTGTGCGCCGACGCCGAGGTAGACGGCGTCGAAGCCGCCCTCGCGACGCTCTTGTTCGATATCGTGCACCGTGTGGTTGAGTACCACGTCGATGCCGAGGTCGATGACCCGGTCGATCTCGGCGTCGAGCACGTCGCGCGGGAGTCGGTAGGCCGGTATGCCGTAGCGCATCATGCCGCCGAGCTGCTCGCTCGCGTCGACGAGTCGCACGTGGTGACCGCGCTGGCGTAGGTGGTAGGCGACGCTCAGCCCCGACGGTCCCGCGCCGACGACGAGGACCCGCTTGCCGGTGTCGACGCCGGGCGAGGGCAGCGACCAGCCGCGCTCGATAGCGAGGTCACCGAGGAATCGTTCGATGGCGTTGATGCCGACGGCCTCGTCCACTTGGGCGCGGTTGCAGGCGATCTCACACGGGTGGTAGCAAATGCGTCCCATGATCGCCGGGAATGGATTGTCGATCACGAGCTGACGCCACGCCGTCTCGTAGGCGCCGGACTCCGCGTGGTACAGCCACTCCTGGACGTTCTCCCCGGCCGGGCAGGCGTTGTTGCACGGCGGGAGGCGGTCGACGTAGACCGGCCGTTCGACGCGCCACGATCCGGTGTGGTTCGCGTGACTGGAGCCGACTTCGAGGGTTATCGCGAACGGCAGTTTCGTCATGAGTTCTCTCCTCGGGTCGCGTCGACGAGTTCGTCGTCGAGGAGGCCGTAGCGCGCGATGTTCTCATCGGCGAGTCCTTGGATCCGAGCGACGAGGTCGGGCCGGCCGGTCCCCGCGAAGAGGTGGCGGAAGCGCGACTGGATCGAGAGATACTCCTCGACGTTCGCGCGGTGGCGGATCGGCGAGACGCTGGTGACGACGCCGTTCTCGGCTTCGTAGACGGGGAAGAGGCCGGTCTCCTTGGCGAGTCGGGCGACCTTGATCGTGTCGCACGAGGCCGAGCCCCAACCGAGCGGGCAGGGCACGAGGATGTGCAGGTAGCGCGCGCCGTGGAGTTGCATGGCGCGCTCGACCTTGTTCTCGAGGTCGTGGAGGTCAGCCACCGTCGCGGTCGCGACGTAGGAGATGCCGTGCGCCATGGCCAGTCGTGGCATGTCCTTGCCCTGACCGAAGACGTTGCCCGGGTCCGATCCGACGGCCTCGGTGGTGGCGGTGCGCGCGGCCGGTGGCGTGGCCCCCGAACGCTGCACGCCGGTGTTCATGTAGGCCTCGTTGTCATAACAGATGAAGAGCACGTCGTCGTTGCGTTCGAACATGCCCGAGAGGCAGCCGAAGCCGATGTCGACGGTGCCACCGTCGCCGGCTTGGGCGACGACACGGACGTCGGTCAAGCCCTTCACCTTCATGGCCGCGGCGACGCCGGTTGCGACAGCCGGCGCGTTGCCGAACAGGGAGTGGAGCCACGCGATGCGCCACGAGGTCTCGGGGTAAGGGGTCGAGAAGACCTCGAGGCACCCCGTGGCATTCACCGCGATCATTTGGCCGCCGGTCGCGCGCATGGCCGCGTCGAGGGCGTAGCGGGCGCCGAGCGCCTCGCCGCAACCCTGGCAGGCTCGGTGGCCGGAGTCGAGGGAGTCCGAACGCTGCGGGTCGGATTGCACCGTACGGTCGGCGTCGTCGAGCAGACGATTGCCCACGGCGAAACTTCCGACTTGGTAGAAGTGAACTGGTCGTCGGGTCATGATGGTCATCCAATCCTGGAAGCGACGGTGCCGAGTTGGGCCAGGACGTTCTCCGCGGATGGACCCGAACGACGCTCCGTGCCGATGCGGGTCCGTTCGTTCTCGACGATCTGGAGGTCGAGGTCCAAGAAGGTGACGGGGTTCAGACGGCCGAGCGCCGCGTCCTCGAGCAGCGCTTCGATCGAACGTTGGGTGATGGCACGTCCGCCGAGACCCGCGACGACCGAATGGAGGGTGAGCGCACACTCGTGCGTCGCCGACGCAACGTCGGCCGACAGCACGCCGCCGTAACCGACGCTGAAGGCTTTCTCCATCACGATCACGCGTTCGGCGCCGGCGAGGGACCGCCGGACCTCGTCGAAGGGGAACGGTCGGAAGGTGGTGATGCCGACGACGCCGACGCGCTCGCCGAGCTCGCGGCGCTGGTCGACGGCGTCCTTGATCGTGCCGAGGACCGAACCGAGCGCGACAACCACGGTCGTCGCGTCCTCGGTCCGGTACGAATGGAGCAGTCCACCGCTCGGGCGACCGAAGGCGGACTCGAATTCGGTGGCGAGGGCGGGGATCAGTTCCAGGGCGTCGAGTTGGCGCAGGTGCGAGAGGTACCGGACCTCGGTGAAGGCCTCCGGTCCGACCATCGCGCCGATCGAGATCGGGTTCTGCGGATCGAGGACCTGACGTGGTTCGTAGCTCGGCAGGTACGCGTCGACGTCACTTTGCTCGGGCACGTCGATGCCCTCGACGGCGTGGGTGAGGATGAAGCCGTCCATGCAGACCATGACCGGGAGGGAGAGTTCCTCGGCGAGTCGAAAGGCGAGGACGTGCAGGTCAGCGGCCTCCTGATTCGTCTCGGCGAAGAGTTGTATCCAACCGGCGTCGCGCGCGGCCATTGCGTCACTGTGATCGTTCCAGATGTTGATCGGCGCGCCGATCGCCCGGTTGGCCAGCGTCATCACGATCGGCAGGCCCAGGCCGGCGGCGTTGTAGACCGCCTCCATCATGAAGAGCAGTCCTTGGCTCGCCGTGGCGGTGTAGGCCCTCGCGCCGGCCGCGGACGCGCCGATCGACACCGACATCGCCGCGAACTCCGATTCGACGTTGATGAACTCGCACGGCGTGAGTTCGCCCGACTTCACCATGGCGCCGACGGCTTCGATGATGTGCGTCTGGGGCGAGATGGGATAGGCGCAGACCACCTCGGGTCGGCAGCGCGCGACCGTCTCGGCGACCGCCCTCGAACCTTCAATTTGTCGCAGCACGTTCGAGCTCCTCTTCTGCTTTCACGACGAGTTGGTAGGCCGCCGAGGCGGCGGCCACGTTGTGTTCGGCGGTAGCGCCGCTGAATCGTTGCGTGATCGCAGCGGCGATGGAATCCAGGGTCACCCGCGACGTCAGCGCGGCGAATCCCCCGAGTAGCACGGCGTTGGGGAGTGGGCGACCAAGGTGCTCGAGCGCCAGTTCGGTGGCCGGACAGGTGAGCAGGCGCTCGCGGTGGAACGTGCTCAGGTATTCGCCGAGACCCAGCTCGTCGAAGCTCTTCGACGTGTTGATCAACACGTACCCTTCGGTCGAGAGACCGGCGAAGACGTCGACCTGATGGAGCAGCGTCACGTCCTGGATGATCAGGGCGTCGGGCTGGAGTACGGGCTCGCGGCTTCGAATCGGTCGGTCGTCGATTCGACAGAACGAAACGACGGGGGCGCCGGTTCGCTCCGATCCGAAGCTCGGGAACGCCTGGGAGAACTTCCCTTCGGAGAACGCGGCGACCGAGAGCATCTCGGCGGCCGTGACGACGCCCTGTCCGCCGCGCCCGTGGAATCGGATCTGGAACACGCGCGCCTCGATTACTTCGTCTCGGCGGTGCCGACCAGTGAGGCCAGATCGGCCAGACGGCTTGAATAACCCGTCTCGTTGTCGTACCAACCGAGGACCTTGACCAGGTTGCCCTGGGCCATGGTGAGGCCGGAATCGAAGACGCACGAGGCGGGGGAGTTGACGATGTCACTGGAGACGAGCGGCTCGTCGGAGAATTCGAGCAGCCCGGCCAGACGTCCCGCGCTCGCCGCCGCGCGATAGGCGTCGTTGATGTCATCGACGCTCGGTGCCGATCGCAGGGTCGCGACCAAGTCGGTGATCGAGACGTCGGGGATCGGCACGCGCAGGGCGAGGCCGTCCAGGTGGCCCGCCACGCTGGGCATCACGAGTCCCGTGGCCCTCGCTGCGCCGGTCGTGGTGGGCACGATGTTTATGGCCGCCCCCCGGGCCCGTCGCGGATCCTTGTGCAGCGCGTCGACCAGGCTCTGGTCGTCGGTGTAAGCGTGCACCGTCGTCATGAAGCCGTTCTCGATGCCGAAGGCGTCATCGAGCACCTTGGCGAGGGGGGCCAGGCAGTTGGTCGTGCACGACGCGTTGGAGATGATGAAGTGCTTCTGTGGATCGAACAGGTCCTCGTTGATCCCCATGACGAACGTGGCGTCGGGGTCTTGCGCGGGGGCCGAGATAACGACGCGGGTGGCACCAGCCTCGAGGTGGTCGGTCGCCTTCTCACGCTTGGTGTAGCGGCCGGTCGACTCGACGACGACGTCAATGCCCAACTCGCTCCACGGCAGCGCCTTGGCCATCGGCTCGGCGAGCATCTGGATGCGGCGGTTCCCGACGACCATGAACTGACCGTCGATAGTCACGTTCTCGGGGAAGCGACCGTGCACGGAGTCGCGGGCGAAGAGGCGCGCGAGCGCCTCCGGTGCGCCGAGGTCGTTGATCGCCACGATCTCGAGCTCGGGGTGCGACGTGAGCGCCGCGCGAAGCATCGAACGTCCCGTGCGCCCGAAGCCGTTGATTGCCAGTCGAATCGTCATTGAGAACTCCTTCTCCGACGCGATTCACATTCTCGTGTCGCTTTCATCTTGGTTCCGTCGGGCGCCGGTGTTGTAGGGCCAAATGTCACGATTTGCGGCAAATTACGGGGTTCGAGACGATGAGGTGCCGCGATGCCTGGGTCGCCGGCGCGCCGAGGTGCGCGATGAGAAGCGCCGTTCAGGTTGGAGGCGACGCGGCCGGACTTAGAGGTCGCGGGCCACGAACTGCGGCGCCGCGGCGCCCAATCGACGCTCGAGGTCGTCACTTCGCAGGAGCCCGCCATGGGTCCCGTACTGACTCGCCGTGGTGGCGCAGTTGACGGGTGCCCAGCGCAGGGCGTCGCGCAGCGAAAGGCCGTTCACGAAGGCCGCGACCATCGTCGAGGCGAAGGCGTCGCCGGCGCCGGTGAGGTCGATGGGTGGATCGGCGCCTTCGTAGGGGTCGATCCGCAGCCGCTCGGCGTCATGGCCGGCGATGGCGCCGCCGTGTTCGTCGAAGACCACGACGGTGCGCGACCCCAACTTCAAGAGTGCGCCGAGAACGCGCGCCGGATCGGTCTCGTCGCCCGTGATGATGGCGGCCGCGGCACGGCTGCACAGGAGCAACTCGGCCCGGGCGTAGAGACGGGCCAATCGTTCGGTCCCCGCCTCCAACTGGAAGGTGCCCGGCTGGAACGCCAGGCGAACGTGGGGGTTGTCATCGAGCCAATCGACGAGGGCGTCTTGGTAGGTCAACGCGTCGGGGCCGAGGGAGTTGACGTAGAGCCACGTCGGCAGGTCGTGGTCGCGGAACTTCTTCCATTGGTAGTTGAAGTCGGCGTGGCGCACCAAGATCGTGCGCTCGGCGCCGAAGGTGAGGACGAAGTTGCGAACGGTATGGCTCGGCGAATCGACGTGGACGAGACTCGTGTCGACGTCTTCACTGCGCATCGCGCTCAAGATGTCCAGACCGATCTGGTCGTGCGCCAGGAAGCTCGACAGTCCGACGCGAATGCCGAGGCGCGACATCGCCACGGCCGCGTTGGCGGCGCTCCCACCGGTGACCGGCAGCGAATCATCGTCGAGGATCAATTTCGTGCCGAGGGGGATCTCGAGCCAGCGCTTGTCGCCATCGACGCGTACGCGTACGGAATCCTCGGGCAGATGGATGAAATCGTCCGTGACCACGTCTCCGAGGCTCACGACGTCGAATCGTTGAGCGCTGGTTACGAATCCCATTGTGCTCTCCAGTGCCCGTCCTATGGCGAGACCGTCAAATCAATCGCGCCATCAATGACGAGTCTAGGGTGAGCGCGTGGACGTCGAGTTCAGTGGCGAGGTGTGGGAGTGGCGTGGACCGGCGCCGTTCTACTTCGTGACGGTGCCCGACGAAGAGAGCGCCGAACTCGAAGCGCTCTCGTCACTCGTCACCTACGGCTGGGGCATGATCCCGGTCGAGGCGACCATTGGGATCACTCGATGGACGACGTCGCTCTTTCCCAAGGACGGTCGCTACGTGGTGCCGCTCAAGAGCGCAATTCGCGCGGCGGAAGGGATCGCCGTCGGCGACGCCGTCCACGTGATTCTCGAAGTCGCTCTTTGAGGCGCGATCGGGCGACGCTCAGCATTCCGTCCCCGAGAGGTCATTGACGCGTCGCGAGCATCACGTGAACGCCCGGCTGGACGTTACGTGGCCATCGCTGACGAAGCCGATCTGACGGCCCAGGATCACCGGTCCGCGCGGCACAGGATGGTGCCAACGCCGTCAACCCGATGTCGAGACGCGCAGTCTCGAAGCCATCGCAACCCGCGTCACTACACGTTGAACAGTGTCGACGTGGCGTCAGCAGGGCAAACTCGAGACGCGTCGCTCGTGCACCGACTCTCGACGCGTCCTACCTCGTCGTGTAAGGGCGTGGACGAACTACGACGCCACGCTGTCGCTGCGGTGCGGCAGCACCCAATTGGGCCTCGGGAAATGACAGGTGTAACCGTTCGGGTAGTGCTCGAGGTAGTCCTGGTGCTCCGGTTCCGCTTCCCAGAACGGTCCGGCCGGCGTGACCTCCGTCACGACCTTCCCCGGCCAGAGCCCCGACGCGTCAACGTCGGCGATCACGTCCGCGGCGACTTGGCGCTGTTGGTCGTCGACGTAGAAGATCGCCGAGCGGTAGCTCGATCCGACGTCGTTGCCCTGTCGATCCTTCGTGGTCGGGTCGTGGATCTGGAAGAAGAACGCGAGGATGTCGCGATAGGAGATCACCGCGGGGTCGAAGACGATCTCGATGGCCTCGGCGTGTCCTTCGTGATGGCGGTACGTGGCGTTCACGACGTCGCCGCCGGTGTAGCCGACGCGCGTCGTGATCACGCCGGGACGCTTGCGGATGAGGTCCTGCATTCCCCAGAAACACCCACCCGCGAGTACTGCCGTCTCTGTCTCGTTGGTCATTGTGACGCCTCCTCATTCGGTGTCGAGTTCTCGAAGAGATGCTTGTACTCGCCGTACCCCGATGCCTCGAGCTCGTCGTACGGGATGAATCGTAACGCCGCGGAATTGATGCAGTAGCGCAGGCCGCCCTCGTCCTTGGGACCGTCATCGAAGACGTGACCCAAGTGACTGTCACCGCTCGCCGAACGGACCTCGGTCCTCGTCATGCCGAAGCTGCGGTCCTTCAACTCGACGACGTTCTCCCTCTCGATCGGGGCCGTGAAACTCGGCCAACCGCAGCCGCTGTCGAACTTTTTGGTCGAGGTGAAGAGTGGCTCGCCGGAGACGATGTCGACGTAGAGGCCCGCTTCGTGGTGGTCCCAGAACTCGTTGCGGAATGCCGGTTCGGTGGCGCTCTCTTGGGTCACCGCGTATTGATGCGGGGTCAAACGGGAGATCGCTGCTTGGTCCTTGACGTACTTCTCGCTCACGCTGACTCCTTCACTCGGGACGGGCTCGCCTTTGGCCTTTCTTACGGTATCGGGGAGCGCCGATTTCGTTACAGTCCCCCTCTCGGGGGTGAGGGGGACTGTGTGATCGTCGCCGTGCGACAGCGTGGCCGGAAGGGCAAGCGGCTCACTCCACCATCGCGAGCGACACCATCTCTTGGGCGGTCTCCTCCGGGCTCGAGACGATGTTCTGACGGGGCCGGATCGCGAAATAGGCGATCAGGAGCGCCACCGTGATGATGCCCGCGCCCGTCATGAGCGCGTCGGAACGACCGTGGGCGGCCGCGATGCTGGTGAGGGCGGCGACTCCGACCGCGGCACCCGTCTGTTGCATGGTCTGGAGCATTCCGGACGCGGCGCCGGCGTCAGCCCGGGGGACTCCCGCGAGGATCGTGACGCTGAGCGGCAAGAAGCACGAACCGGCACCGATGCCGAAGAGCACCAACGGTCCGAACAGGCTCGCGAAGTAGCCCTCGGATGGCGTGGCCCTCGAGATCCACAGCGTCGCCACGCCCAGTGTGAACAGACCGAACAAGAGGATGGGTCGTGCGCCGATTCGGCTCACGAGTCGAGGGGTGATCCGCGAGCTCGTGAAGATGAGTCCAGTCATCGGCAAGAACGCGAAACCCGCTTCGATCGCGCTGAAGTGGAGATCGCTCTCCAGGTACTGGCTGATGAAGAAGAAGACACCGTACATCACCGACGGCACCAGCATCATTGTGAGGTACGCCGGACCACGAAGGCGATCGGTCAACAGTCGCATCGGCAAGAGCGGCTGCGCCCGACGCCGTTCGACGTTCACGAACGACACCAGTGAGACCGCACTCAGTACGAACGATCCGAGGGTGACCGACCGGCTGCCGTGCTCGGCGAGTCGGATGAACCCGTAGATCAAGCTGGCGAGGCCACCTGTCACCAACGCCGCGCCCGCGACGTCGAGTCGTCCGCCGTTGCGCGGTGGTTCCGGCACGAAGCGCGGTGCGAGCAAGATGATGACCATGCCGATCGGCACGTTGATGAACATCACCCAGCGCCACGACACCCACGACGTCAAGGCGCCGCCGAGGATGAGGCCGAGCGAACCGCCACCGGCGGACACGGCGGTGAAGATTCCCAGCGCCCTGTTTCGCGCGGGGCCCTCTTCGAAGGTCGCGCTGATCAGACTCAGCGTGCTGGGGGCCGCCAGTGCGGCGCCGACGCCTTGCACGGCGCGGGTTAGCAGCAACATCGTGGACGTGGTCGCCATCCCTCCCAGGAGTGACGCCGCCGTGAAGATCGTGAGACCGATGATGAGCATTCGACGGCGACCGAAGACGTCGCCCGCTCGACCGCCGAGGAGCAAGAGGCCTCCGAAGGCGAGGCTGTAGGCGTCGATCACCCACGAGAGGCCGGCGGAACTGAAGTGCAGCGAGTGCTTGATCGGGACGAGGGCAATGTTGACGACGGTGGCGTCCAGGACGACCATCAACTGACACGTGACGATGATGGCGAGGGCGATCGACGACGATCGCTTTTGGGCGTGAGAGGTCAGAGGCACGAGGGCTCCTTTTTTGGGAATAGAGGTTTAAGACGCCGGAAACTGGATGATCGGACAACCTCGCTGCCGAATGGCGTTGCTTTCGGTCTCCGGAAGACCTAACATGAGGGTGCCTCCACATACTATACGGAGGAGACCTCCGGTTGCAAGTAGTTCTTGGAGAAACTTCGGACGGTCGTGATAGAGGAGTGTCGATGAGCGAAACGGTGGTGAGGAAGGGTCCTCGCCGGGCAGACGCTCAGCATAACTACGACGTCATATTGGCGGCCGCGAGAAACGCCGTCGCCGAACGAGGCGGCGACATCGTCCTCGAGGACATCGCGCGCAACGCCGGCGTCGGCATCGGAACGCTCTACCGGCATTTTCCGACGCGCCAAGCCCTGCTCGAAGCCGCCTTCCTGGATGAGGCATTGGAGTTACGTCAGAGCGCCGAAGATCTCCAGTCGAACCCGGCGCCACTCGACGCGCTGATCGAATGGCTTCGCTTGCAGATGGACTTTGGTGCGCACGGACGCAGTATGGGTGCCGCCGTCATGAACGCGAAACACACGGAGGGGACCGAAATCCAAATCGCCTGTGTCGATATGCGGGAGGCGGGCGCCGTACTATTGCGCCGCGCGCAAGAAGCGGGTGCGGTCCGAACCGACGTCCAGATCATCGACCTGTTGCGATTGATGCACGGCATCGTCATCGCGAACGAACAGGCGCCTGATCAGTCGCGCGTCCTACCGATGTTTGACGTCGTCATCGCGGGCATTCGAACCTGATCTAGTTCGTAGGCGTCGTCGGCACCAGTTCGACGAACGAGATCGTCCGATCGGTCAGCCTCTGATAATCACCCCATCCGCCGTAGTGGCGCACGAGTTCGTTCCACATCAGCGGATCATCCGTCGACGGTACGACCTGAGCCACTGCCGCGAACGTCCGCGCGCCCACCTGCACGCGCACCTCGGGATGTGCTCGAATGTTGAGCAGCCATTCGGGATGCTGTGGTCGGCCGCCGTTGGACGCCACGACGTAGAAGATCCCCGCCTTCTCGTAGTAGAGCAGGGTGACCGAACGCGTGCGTCCACTCTTTCGTCCGCGAATCTCCAGGATCAACATCGGCCCCACCGGACTCCTATGGCCGATCCATCCCCGTGTGAGTCGATACAGACGAACGTGCCATCGATAGATCGTTCGCCCGATCGTGCGGTCGATCGCGACGGTGAGCTTCAACGGCGTGGCCCTCTCTCTGAGAATCTCTTGTGAATACTCTCACGGATGGCGCGGAGCGAAGTGCGCGCTGTCGAACGATCGAGTGGGCGCTGAATGTCGATGGTGGCGCGCCCTTTAGGTTGGGCCTGAAGGACCCAACGCGGAGTCCAGGAGGAGGACGCCCCATGGAGATCATCCGAAACGCCGACGGAAGTCTGTTGGTACCGATCCCCGAAGGACGACATCACGACAGTGACGACTCGACCGACGAGACTGCGGCCGACGTCACTGAAACCGACGCGCCGACGACTCGTCTCTTGCACCCCGGTGAGGGTGGGTACAACGAGGCCCTCGCCGAATGGGACCTCCAACAGAACCCCGACCGAGCGCCCGCGGTCTCGACCGCCAGCGGTCGAGAGGAGGCGATGAACGTCGTCCACGCCGTGGCGGAGTCACCGGACCACGACGTCGTCAGCGCCCTCAAGGACGTCAACGATTCAGAGGCGAGCGGTGAGGCACTGCGCCACGTTCTCATCGGTGGGACGCATTCGGTCGAAGCGTTCTCCGAGGAGGTCGCCGAGGCCGAAGGCGGTGAGCCACTGCCGGCGCACAAGATGACCAAGATCATCGGCGAAGTACTGGCCGAACTGGACAAGTAGCCCACGCGACCGCGCGGATCGCTCGACGTTTCCGAGGTCGCCTACATTCGAAACGTTGGTCCGATCGAAACAAGGGATGGTATGAGGTGGACGTTCAAGAACTGTTAAGCAAGGTGGCCCAGCACCTTTCGGTCAGTCGGGCCTTCGGCACGGCGTACGAAAAGGACGGATCACTCGTGATCCCGGTGGCGCTCGTGGCCGGTGGCGGTGGGGGTGGCGAGGGCACCTCGGGCACGCCGTCGACGGACGGACCGGTGGACGTCGAGACGGGCGATGAGAGCACGGGCGAGGGCGAATCATCGGGTTCCGGTGGTGGTTTCGGTGGCGTCGTGATGCCCGTCGGCGTCTACGTGGTCAAGGACGATCGTGTCCGGTGGGTTCCCGCGGTCAACGCGAATCTCGTCATCATCGTTGCTTTCTTGACGTTGCGGATGATTGCGCGCGCCCGGCGGCGGGCCCGCCGTCACGCCGGTTGAACCCTTCGGCGAGGGAGGACACCCTTCCGTGAAGGGCCGTCGGCGCTCTTATGATTGGGCGATGGCGCCGATCGTCGGAAACCTCGCGTCTCGACGCCCTCGTGCCTAAGCACCAGTGGTTCGCGCGCCGGCGCTACGGCTTCGGCGTTCGGCCCGTGTCCTGGCAGGGATGGCTCATCACGGCTATCGCGATCGGCGGCGCCATCGGTGCCCTCGCCGGTGTAAAGAAGGCAACGGGCGACATCATGTTCGCGGGAGTGCTCGGTCTCTACCTCGCGGTCGCGTACAGCTTCGGTGGCAGGCAGAAGCTGGTCGATCGGACGATTCACGACGGCGACGCCGACGAGCACGTGTCCGAGAGCGCGGTCGCACCCACGTCGGTGCCGGCCGAGATCTACGGATCGCAGACGCCGCGCGAGATCGCCGAAGCGATCGTGTCGCGTTCCGGCAAATTCGCCGATACGGGGAATGAAACGACGGGTGAAGCGGTGATCGAGGTGCGCCATCTCACCAAGCAGTTCGGCCAACGCATCGCCTTCGAGGACGTCTCGTTCAGCGTCCAACGGGGTGAGGTATTCGGATTCCTCGGTCCGAATGGGGCGGGTAAGACGTCCACCGTCCGAACACTCAGCACGCTTGTCGCGCCGACGTCGGGAACCGCCGAGGTCGCGGGACTACCGCTCGACGGCCGTCACGACATCGAGATTCGGCATCGGATCTCGGTGATGACGGAGGTGCCAGGGCTGTACCTGCGCTTGAGCGTCACCGAGAATCTCGAGTTCTTCACCGGACTCTACGGCTTTCGTGACACCCAACGCCGAATCGACCGAGCTCTGGAGGCCGTCAATCTCACGTCGAGGGCCGACGATCTCTGCGGGAGTCTCTCCAAGGGCCTTCGCCAACGCGTGGGACTGGCCCGGGCGCTCCTTAACGATCCCGAGATCATCTTCTTGGACGAACCGACCGCCGGACTCGATCCCCGAGCGTCTCTCGAGGTGCATGATCTGATCGTCGCACTTCGCGACAAGGGCGTCACGGTGTTCCTCACGACGCACCGCCTGGACGAAGCCGAGAAACTCTGCGACCGTGTGGCGATCCTCAACACCACGCTTCGTACCGTCGGTCGCATCGACGACCTCCGACAGCGGATGTTTCAAAAGTCGATTCTCGTCTCGACCGTCACCCCCTTGGCCGATCCCGGCGGACTGTTCTCCGCCATCGGTGGCGTCACCGGATGGGCGAACAGCGACGCGGGCGGCTACGAGATCACGGTGAGCGACGTGCGCGGCGCCGCGCCCGCCATTGCGAGAGCGCTCGTCGGGGCCGGGGCCGACGTCCTCTCGCTGGCCGAGGGCCACCACTCACTCGAAGAGGTCTATCTAGAACTGGTGGGAGCCGCGGGCAAAGGTGGTACGTCATGAGCGTGAGCGCGATCAAGGTTCGCGCCGTAATGCGAAAGGAGTTCCGTGAGTATCGACGCAATCGCTTCATCATCTACACGATGGGAACGTTGCCGTTGATCTTCACGGCGCTGCCGGTTGTCTCGCTCTTCAGCATCTCCAATACCGAGAGTCCCGCCACTGTGAAGACCCAAGTTGCGATTACGCTCCTCCTCCTGCTCGTCATCCCGGTGGTCCTGCCCGCGACCATCGCCGCGTACTCCGTGATCGGCGAACGCGATCAGGGGACGCTGGAACCACTGCTCACGACGCCAATCAGCCGAGAAGAGTTCCTCCTCGGCAAATCGTTGGCGGCCACGGTGCCCACGGTGGGGGTCGCCTACCTGTTCTTCATCGTGTTGGTGGTAGCTATTCGTTTCGGCGCGTCCAGCGTCGTATCGCACGCGGTGTGGCAACCGTCATGGTTCTTGGCTGAGCTACTCTTCGCGCCGCTCCTGGCGACGTGGTCGGTGTGGGTCGGCACCGCGATCTCGGCGAGGTCATCGGACGTTCGCGTCGCTCAGCAGCTCGGCACTCTCGCCAGTCTTCCCGCGCTCGTCCTGCCCCTCCTCATGTCACTCCAGGTCTTCAAGCCGACGGTCATCGTCGCGGCCATTATCGCCGTTGTGCTGGCGATAATTGACGTGGGTGCCTGGCGCATCGTGTCCAAAATGTTCGACCGGGAGCGGCTGATCACTGGCGCGTCCGCGGTGACGATGCGCGCCGAAGCGGGGACCTAGGTTCACCCCTCCAGCCAACGGGACCGCTCCGTCGGCCCGCGGCACGGCTCGATCAATCTTGTTAGATTTGTCGAACTTCGCTGGTGCGAAGCCGCACGGGTCCGGACATTGCGCCCGTGGAGGATGGACAAATGCAAGGGCGATCAGCGAGGAATTCGGGTGCGACCGGTGGCACGAAACGCCGTCTCGTCACGGGTGTGAGAACCGTGTTATGCGCGCTGACGGTGAGCACCATAATCGTCGTCGCGATGCCGGCGCTGTCGTCGAACGCCACGGTACGCTCGGTCGCCAGCACGGCCGGTTCGTCCTCGTCGCGGGGCTGTCACGTCGGCGGCGTCACCAATCATCACAACGGCGGCACGACGACGACGGACGCCGGATGCGTGTGTCCAACCACGACCACGACCACGACTACCACCACCACGACCACGACGCTGCCACCGCCCACCACGACGTTGCCGCCTCCGCCACCGCCGACCACGACCACGACCACGACCACGACGACCACGACGCTGCCACCGCCCACCACGACCACGACGCTCGCGCCCGTTCACATCCCCTCGAGCCCGCCCCCGACGTACGCGCCGTCCCGATCGGTCACGATTGAGCCCTTCGGCGAAGGTTCCTACGCGATCACGTCGAAACTCCGAACCGAGATACAGCGGTTGGCCGTGATGATCAAGAAGGATCACTACAAGACCGTCGCCCTGACCGCCTACACCGACAACGTCTTCACCGCAGCGTTCAACGTAACCCTCAACCAGAACCGCGCGCAGGCCGTCGACACGCAACTCTCACTGGACCTCGCGGCGTTGAAGGTCTCCGACGTCGCCATCACCGTCGTCCCTGGCTACAGCGTCGTGCTCGTCGCGACGAACACCACCGCCAGCGGACGCGCGAAGAATCGTCGTGTCGTGGCGGCACTCAAAGCGACCTGAACGGGAAGGAGATGAACATTCCCGTCGCCTCGGTCGGTCGACGGCGAATACGGCGCGTGCTGTGGGTTCCCGCGCTGATCCTGCTTCTCGGGCCACTCCCCGCGGTCGTCACGAGTACGTCTGCGGGCGCGTCCCCGGTGGCCACGGACGCGGTGTACGTGACCAACCTGAATCTCAATTCCGTCACGGCGATCAACTCGGCGAACGCCCACAAGGAAGTGGTTCACGGCGCGCCGCCAGCACTCAATGGTCCGCTCGGCATCGCCATCGCGCCCGACGGCGCGACCGCCTTTGTCACGAACTCGGACGGTCACACCGTCACGCCCATCGATCTCAAGAGTTCGCCCCTCTCACTGGAGACGCCAATTCGCGTGGGAAGCGGCCCGGCCGCGATCGCGATCGCGCCGAATGGATCGATGGCGTACGTGAGTAACTTCAACTCGAACTCCGTGACGCCGATTAACCTGACCACGAATCCAGCGACGCCGGGTCGACCAATTGCCGTCGGCGACGGGCCGTGGAGCATCGCCGTGAGTCCGAACGGTAAATGGGTTTGCGTCTCGAACTCAGAAGGGCAGTCCGTGAGTGTCATCGACACCGCGACGCGCGCGGTCACGCTCCTGCAGCTCACGAGTGCCCCACAAGCGATCGCGGTCGCTCCCGACGGCGCCGTCGCCTACGTGGCGAACGGCGACGCCGTGACGCCGATCGACCTCGCCTCGTCCGCGCCTTCTGTCGAAGCCTCCATCGAAGTACCGAACGGTCCGCTCGGTATTGCGGTCACGCCGAGTGGCACCATGGCCTATACGGCCAATAACGACGACACGGTGACGCCGATCGATCTCGCGGCGTCGCCGGCCACCGCCGGCGCCGCCTTCTCGGTGGGCAGCATCACGCAGCCCGACGGCATCGCGGTGTCGCCCGACGGCGCGACCGCGTACGTGGCCAACGCGACGAACACGGTAACCCCTATCGACATCGCCGACTCGACTCCGCACGCCGAGACGCCGATCTCGGTGGGGACGGCGAGCTTCGGCATCGCCATCGCCCCGGGCCAGGCACCGTCCGCTCACCTCTCAATCACGTCGGCTCCGGCTGGTCAGCCGTCGAGGTTCGACGCGTCCGCCTCGTCGTCTTCCGGTTCGGCCATCGCACGCTACGAGTGGACCTTTGGTGACGGTTCGTCGGCCACCACCACCACCGCCACGACGACCCACCTGTACGCCAAACCAGGCACCTACGCGGCCTCGCTCACCGTGGTCGGAGCCGACGGCACGTCGACGACGAAGACGTTCACCGGTCAGACGGTGAGCAACAACGGCAGCGCCGCCGCTCAGGCGCGGTCCTCGTTGACCGTTCTCTCGGCGCTGCAATCGACGCCCTCGTCAGGTCCACCGGGGATTGCGATCAGGCTGCGCGATCCGACCTTCCGCGCGACGTGCGCGACCGTCAACGTGTTCTTCGACGATCAACTGATCGACAGCGTCGCCAGGGCGTCGAACGGACTCTCGGTCCGTCATCTCGTGATCCCCGGTGACGCCACGTTGGGCACCCATCACCTCGAACTCTCGTGCACGACCTCGAGCCCGTGGTTGCTGTCCGCACCGTTCGACGTCACGTCGACGAGGAATCACCTCTCGGAATTCAGCGTGGCGATGCCGACGCCGGCCCAGCTGGGGAATCACCTCGCCGCCTCGGGCGGACTCAGCATTGGATTTTTGCTCGTGAGTCGGCTCATCGCCGCCGGTTTTCCGAGTGAGTGGTTGGATTCGACGTACGCCGAAAACCGGGAACGGATCCAGGCCCGCGCGCGCCGGCGTTTTCCACGCCTGTTCATCGACCGCGAGAAGGAGAAGTCCCCGAGGCGACGTCTGGCGGTGGGCACGCTCCTCTTCCTCGGCTTCATCGGCTTCGCTGGACTCATCAACTCGTTCCTCGACAAGGGCTTCGGTTTCAACCGCACGACGCTTTGGCTCTACCTCGGCGAATGCATCGGCGTCGGGATCGTGACGCTGACGTCGCAGCTGCCGATCCTCTTCGGCGGCCTGCGTGAACATCGAAGGATCCACATGCACGTACTGGTCGGCGGGATGATCATCGCGATCATCTGCGTCAGCGCGTCGAGGGCGATCGGTCTCTCGCCGGGATACTGCTACGGCTTGATCGCGGTCTTCGTCCTGCGGCCGCACACGGACGAGAAGGACTGGGGCCGGCTACACGCGATCGCTTCGATCTGCGTCCTCGTCGTGAGCTCCGTGGCGTTCTTCCTCACCGTGCCCGTGTACCACGCCGCGACGCAGAGCTCGCCGTCACCGTTCTGGTTGATACTGGACCCGGCGTTGAACGTCACGTTCCTCGGCGGCTTCGCGAGCCTGGCGTTCGGGATGTTGCCGCTCCCGTTCCTGCCGGGACGCCACGTCCGACACTGGAACCGGTTGGCGTGGATGGTGATCACGACAGTGGGGCTCGTCGGCTTCGTCGCGGTTCTGCTCACACCGGGAAGCGGCACACCGAGCGAGTTACGGCACGTCGCGCTCGTGCCCCTCTTCGTCGCCTTCGCGGTGTTCGCACTCGGATCACTGGGCTTCATGGCCTATTTCCATCTACGCCCCGCGCCGCCGCCGCCGCCGAGTCCAACGGTGACCGGCGCGTCGGCCGATTGAGTATCGAACCCTCAGAGGTTGGGCAGCACGTTGTTGGCCCACGTGAAGGACATGGGTGGGAGTGAGCCCTTGGGGATCTCGATGAGGTCAACGTAGGAGGCCTTGCCGTTGACCATCGCGAAGCCGGTACCCATCTCGCAGTCGGTGCAACCGAGGCCGACGCCTGGGTTGTAACCCGGGTCTGAGCCGAGCAGTTCGTCGCGGTGGGCCCAGCAGCCGGCTGCGCCGGCCGAGGTGCACGCGATATTCGACGTCTTGGCGACGCTGCCGCCCCAGGTGTCGTCGTACATCCAGATGTAGTCCGCCGCGAGCACGGCGAAGCCGCCCGACCACGCACCGCCAAAGCCGGCAGAGCCTTGCGCGTCGTTGGCCATCGGGAAGCCGGGAGCGATCGACGGGTCACTGTTGGTCGCGGCGGCGTGTTGGGCGTCCGCGCTGAGCGTCGCGTTGATCCCGACGAAGGGCGGGAAACCGCGCGCGGTGCGTTCGAGGTCGGCGACGACAAAGAGCTGTTCATTGACGGAGAGGCTGAACCAGTTGCTGGGCAGGACCATCGGCCGCACGCCCTCAATCGCGCGGGCGTTGTTGATCGCTTGCAGGATGTAGTCGGTGCAGGCGACACCGTTCGTGTAACCGGGCCACGACAGTGCGGTGGCCGTTCCGACGACGCACGGGTTCGCGCAGCTCCAGACGCCGGCGCCGAACGTGCACGTTCCCGGCGCCAGGAAGTCCGGGCTGGGCGCGATGTTGGCCGACGGGTTCGAGAGTGCGGGCGCCGGCGCCTTGGTCACCGGGGGACTCTTGATCGTCGTCGTGGTCGTGGGGGCGACCGTCGTGGGGGTTACGACGGTCGTCGGAGGTGGCGTGGTCGTCGTCGGGCTCGAAGAGCTCGACGCGGTTGAACGCGAAGTGTTCGACACCACGTGCGAGCGACGGGTGCTGTCGGTCTTCACGACGTGCGTGACGCGCCGGGGAACCGTGGTCGTGGTGGTCGCGACGGTCGTCGTCGTGGTCGTGGTGGTGGCGACGGTCGTCGTCGTACCCGATCCAAACCTCGCGGTCGGCGAGACAATGTTCGCCATTGCGGGCAGCGCCGTGGTGCTGAGGACGATTCCCAGGACCAGCGAACCGATCGAACCGATGAGTACCGAACGTCGCGGACCTCGACGAGACGTCGAGGAACGCCCTTTGGGGTCCCTAGAGAGATTTTGCCCCTGCGTGATATTGGTCATGGATCAATTGTCGAAAACCAATTCCAAAGTGCTCCCTACGACCGCTCAACATCTCGTCAACTTGGAATCGGGCGTAGCGGTAGAAGGAGATCGAGGCATTTCGGGCCGACGGATGAACCACGTTCCACGACGCCACTGGCCGAAGTATCAACTCGATCAACGCCAACCGCTACTTCGCCGACGCCGTCGCGTAACGCCGCTGAGTGCGTGTCACCGACGTCAGGCGAAGAACGTGCGGCGTCCGGGATCAACAGTGTCGCTGTAGTCACCGGGTTGTGTCACTATGGCACTGCGCGCATCCGCTCGCGTCGGAGCGTTCGTCGTGCCGCCGTCCAAAAGCATATTGCTATCAGGGCTTTTGGCGTCCGCGCCGTCCGCGGAACTTTCCGACCTATTTCATTTCGGACGTGGACCATCACGCAAGGGCATGCTGGTGGTCCACCTCAGAGAGTTCTGAGAAGTGCCCTCGCGTGATGCGAGGCAAGACGAGTGTGCCATCGAAAAACACGAAATCATCCGACTTGACTTCGATTTGCGCGAAGATTGTCGACGCGTTGACCCTTCGCGTCCGATACTCGCAATTTCGTCTCCGAGACGCCGTATTCGCTCGACGGATGCCGTGCGTCGTCGAGCCACTTGAAGAACGTCCGGAGATTCAGTCGCCGCTAGGACTTAATAAGGGCGGTGAAGACGACGATGTTAGAGAGATAGTGCCCAGTCTTCGGATCGAATATGCCACCACACGTCACAAGTTGCAATGCGGGATAGTCCCGAGTCCCATAAACGAGTGCGTCAGGAAAGTTCGTCTTCTTGTACATGCGTTCACCGATGACGGCGAAGACCAACTTGCGACCATTGGCCAAAGTGACGTCAACCCGATTGCCGAGTTCCAACTTGTCGAGATGAAAAAAGACCGCGGGACCGTGGTAGTTGTCGACGTGACCGAGGATGACCGCCGAACCCTTCTGGCCGGGTGACCGGTCCCCGTTGTACCAACCGGGTTCGGAGAAGTTCGTCGGCACGTTGACGGTTCCGTTCTTATTGAGTGTCAGAACCGAAAGCGGGACAGAAACGCCGATGATCGGGATAGAGAGGTGTACCGGTCGCGACCGAGGGATTGGTTTGGCGACGTAGGTCGGTGGAGGGGTCTTGGCGAACGAACGTCGCGGTGAGAATGACGCAGTGCGAATCGAGACCGACGTTGGCGCCATGCTTGAAGCCGGTTTGACGGTCGTGGTCGTCGAGGGTGATGAAATCGCTGGGGTGACGGCAATCGTCGACGTGGTCGTCGACGATGTCGGCGAAGGAATTACGACACCGTTTGGTGGCAGTGATACGACACCGAGGGATGACGTAAGCGTTGGACCTTGTGGCTGGCTGCGCGGTACGAAAACGAGCCCCAAGATACCGGCGAGGACCAAAGCGAGAGAAACGGCCCACCAGATGAACTGTGTGGGCCGTTTCCCTTTTCGCGACTTCACATCGCCAATCTAGTTTGTCTTAGTGAAAAAACGCCTTCACACTAGGCTCGACGACGGCGTCGGGCGATTAGAGCTAATCCAGCGAGCCCCGCAAAGAGCGCCAATCCGCTGGCGGTCAGAAGCACACCATTGTCGGATGACGTTGCTGCACCACCAGCACCCGTCCCAGGCGCACCCGAGGGTACGGTGGCCGGCGAGATGGGCGGTTGCGTCGTCGCGGGGGAAGTCGGCGGTGCCGACTGAGGATTCGTGGGAGGCACTGTAACTGGAACGGTCGTCGTAGGTGCTGCGGTCGTCGTCGTCACTTGAAGAGTCGTCGTCGGCGCGCCCGTCGTCGACGTTTCTGGCGGTTGCGTCGTGGTTGGTGAGGTCGTCGTCGGCGAGGTGCTCGTCGTCGTCGTCGTGCCACCCTTAACGAACGTTGTCGTGGTCGTCGGCGCGGTGGTCGTCGGCGCAGTGGTCGTCGGCGCGGTGGTCGTCGGCGCAGTGGTCGTCGGCGCAGTGGTCGTCGGCGCAGTGGTCGTCGGCGCAGTGGTCGTCGGCGCGGTGGTCGTCGGCGCAGTGGTCGTCGGCGCAGTGGTCGTCGGCGCAGTGGTCGTCGGCGCAGTGGTCGTCGGCGCAGTCGTCGTCGGTGGCGAGGTGAACGTGGCTCCGCCGTTCAGGTTGCTTTCGAGACTGAAGAACGTCGTATCGCCGTCGGGCAATCCGCCGCTGAAACTCACGTTGCCCGTTTCATAGAGCGGTCCCGAGTACCCGCTGAAGGTGACACCTGGTCCTTCATAACCCGTTCCGCCGTAGGGGCACCCAGAGGCACCACCGCCATTGAGGCCAGTCGTGTGATGCCAGCTGAACGGCTGACCAAAGCGATCCAAACCACAAATCCCATCTCCATCAAATCCGAAGATGTCGGTTGTTGAATTCAATGCGATCTCCGAAACACTGTTGCCACTGTCGTTGTAGACACCGACCAATGTGTCGTCTTGACCGTCATACGGACGCTGCTTCGTGTCGAAGACGATTTTTGCGGGTCCGCCCCCGGACTGCAGAATGATGAGAACGGCGCAGCCAGTGTCGAGACCGACTTGCGGGCACTCATTGAAGGTCGGAGTCGTGTTGGCTGCAGGATACGTGGTGGTTGTTGTCACTGCATCCGATATTCCCGCCGAAACCCCCACGAAACCTCCGGCGAGGGCCAAGGAACAAAGAACGATCATGGCGCGGCGCAGCCCTCCTCCAGCCGATTTTGACTTCGAAACTTGCGTTGGTTGTGGACGCCAAGATGGGGCGCTCGCAGACCCTGACGGGATCCGATCCATTGATATTCTCCTCTAGCCTTTGCGAGTGAAGTATGACAAACACGGCGATCATTGTCAACCGCTAGTTCGCCCGTTGTCGTCCCGTTGACTTAGAACCAGGACCGGGGCGGGGGGAGAGGTGTCTTCCAAGTGGGTAACGATTTCGTTCGAAAATAAACGAGGAGTTTCGGGCAGTGGGTTATCCAATTTAATGTACATAATCCGACCCGAAGAATCGGAATCAGATGAGAAAGCGGAAACCGGTCTCCAACTTAAAAGTGGAGACCGGTTTCCGCAATACGAACTTCAATTTACTTGAATATGTTGGCGAAACTGCTTAATGCTCCTAGGCCTGGCGACGTCGGCGAAGTGCCAGTGCCAATCCAGCGAGTCCGGCGAACAACACCAAGCCGCTGGCCGTCATCACGACGCCATTGTCGGTTGACGCGGCCGATCCGCCCGCTCCAGTTTCCGGAGCACCCGAAGGTATTCCCGTATTGGAAATTGAAGGCGACGTCGTTGGCACCGTCGGCGGCCCAGAATTGATTCCTGTGCCAGTTGTTGGAACGGCCACCGTCGTCGGCGGCGCAGTGGTCGTGGCCGCTGAAGTCGTCGTCGTTACTTGATACGTCGTCGTTGAACCGCCCACTGTCGACGTGGTCGTCGGTGACGTGGTCGTTGGCGAGGTGCTCGTCGTCGTCGTGCCCTTAACGACCGTCGTCGTGGTCGGCGGCGCGGTGGTTGTCGGCGCAGTGGTCGTCGGCGCAGTGGTCGTCGGCGCAGTGGTCGTCGGCGCAGTGGTCGTCGGCGCAGTGGTCGTCGGCGCAGTGGTCGTCGGCGCAGTGGTCGTCGGCGCAGTGGTCGTCGGCGCGGTGGTTGTCGGCGCAGTGGTCGTCGGCGCAGTGGTCGTCGGCGCAGTGGTCGTCGGCGCAGTGGTCGTCGGCGCACAGCAGTTACTTGTGGTGGTCGTCCTCCACGTAGAAGTGGTTACCGGATGACTCGTGGTTGTCCACAAACTCCACGTGGTGGTCGTCGTGCCACCGTGGTGTCGAGGGTGTAGTACGACGCTCGGTGCCACTGAGGTTGTCGTCGAACAGTTCCCTGAACCACGGTTGTCGCCATTGTGGTTTACCGAAGCATTCGAGGTAAGAGCCGGAAGCGCAACGAGACTCAAGGTCACCACGGCCACGACGGCCAATGCTGATCGAGAGCTCTTGAGCAACCGGGTAGTAGTTGCACGCCACGTTCCGACAAACTGTCGCAAGGTGAACGTCTGGCCGTCGCCGCGAATAATGCGGACGTTCTTTTTCATTGTGGTTAACCCAATCCGCCCCTGCATTGTCAAAATTAGCCGATTAGCACCTTTTTTGTCAAGGGGTAGATATTGCATTGCTTCGGCGTTGCGTCTTGACGAATCCCGACGACGGGAGCGGTGAGGCAAAATCCATAGTTTCAAAGGGCTTTACCCACATTGCGCCGCGAAAAGCGGAGCTCGGGTGTGGTTTTGAAGGAATTGTGATTTGAGCAATCTGTCCGTAATTGCATCGGACAAGCAAAAACCCAACGTTCCGTCCAGCACCAGGACACCTTCTCAGCACCGGACCCCGGTGTGTCCCGGAATATCGTTCGCCCATGTCGGGATACGAATGGGCTCCAATTCCCACCGGGCGAGAACGAGAACTCGGTGCACATCCAGTGGTGATCATTTCGGACGTCATTGAACATCCATGTTTTTTCGACCCGCCTAGTATCCTCAGCACCGAAGAACTAGTGAACGCGCCTACTTTTCCGAGGCCCAAAAAGAAGCGACGTGCAATGGTCGACAATTCTGAACCCTCCCGAGAGCCACTCGATGGAATCGATATTGCGAACGAGCTCGCCGAGGCCCTTAGCGACGAACAATTCTTCCTCGTGTATCAGCCCGAAATCGACCTACATTCGAACGCCTTCGTGGGCGTGGAGGCGCTCCTGCGTTGGCGGCATCCCCGTCGCGGTGTCCTCAGCCCGGACGCGTTCGTGCCCGAACTCGAGTCGAGTGGACTGATCCTGGAGGTCGGTCACTGGGCGCTGGCGACGGCGTGCGCGCAGGGCGCCGAATGGCACGACAAGGGCTTTCGCTTCACGGTCTCGGTCAACGTCTCGGCTCGTCAGTTCGAATGGAACGGCTTCGTCGATGAAGTGGAAGAGGTCATTACGAAGAGCCGTTTTCCTGCGGGGCTCTTGGTTCTGGAGTTCGCGCAGGAGACACTTTCGGGCGACGTGAACGAGCGTCTGACGAGACTCTCGTCGCTCGGCGTGCGGCTGGCAATTGACGACTTCGAACCGGGCCAGTCCCTCCTGAGCGACCTGGAGAAGTTGCCCATCACGGTACTGAAGCTGGACCGTCGATTCGTGGCCACCCTGTCGGACTCTCCCGACGGAACTGAACTGGTCCACACCCTGGTGGACTTGGCGAAGAAGAGCCAATTGCAGATCGTGGCCTCGGGCATCGAAGACGCTGACCAACGTCAACGACTTCAGTTGGAAGACGTGGGCGTTGGTCAGGGTTTCCTCTTCTCCAAGCCGCACGAGGCGGCGGAGATCGATCGATTCCTCCAAGACTTCTCGATCTTCTCGGGGAAGCCTCTTTGAGTCGAGCCTCCTCTCGCCACGTCACCCCACGATGTGGTGACAACGGTCTTCGCCTCGGCGAGTGGCACGTTCATCGAACACCGCCGTCTACGACCGAAGCGTCGCGATGAGTCCGCGCAAGGCGCCGTCGAAGGGTTCGTTGGATTCCTCGGCCGAGAGGGAGTCGCCCGCGACGCGCGACGCGGTTCGTCATTCGCAACGAATCGCGATCCAGCTCCACCAGTTGATTGCCGCGTCGATCACCGTCACGACGCTACGAAGCGAGCAAGAGATATTGAAGAGTCTCGCCGGGAGTTCGCGCGCGGTGTTCGACGCCGACGAGTCGGTGGTCTCGCTCGTCGACGGTGCCGCGGCGCCACTGCGAGGCGTGTCCCGCCGCGGCAAGGTGACGATCAGCGAGGTGCCGTCCGACGAGCGGTTGTCGGAGTACCCGACGAACTGGGAAGTGGGGAGTGACACTCGCCTCGAGAACGGTTGGCTCGTGGCGCCGATCCTGGAGCGGCGCGAACGCGCGCGTGGTGTCATCGCCGTTCGACGGAGTTCGCCGTTCGAAGACGAGGACAAGGAGGTCCTCGTTCTGCTGGCTCAGATGGCGTCGAGCGCACTCGGCGCGATCGAACTGAGTCGCAACGTCCAATCCAGTGAAGCGCGGCTGCGCGTCTTGATCGAGACCGCGCCGGTCGGCATCGTCGAGGCCGACGCCGACGGTCGGGTTCGTTGGTGGAACCGCGCGGCCAGCCAGGTGTTGGCGTGGCCGCTCTTCAACGATGGATCGTCACTTCACGAAGCCAGCTTCCCGGACTCGACGTTGCCCGAGCTTCGAGAGCTCTGGTCTGAGGTGCTTCGCGGTGGATCGGCCGACGGACGGGATTTCGTCGACGTCGAGATCGCCGGCAAGCTACGCGTGTTGAGCGCGTCGGCCGCGCTCATGCCACCGACCGGCGCTGAGACGACGGGGATCCTCACGTTGATTGATGACGTGACGAATCACCGCGAACTGAAGGCCGAGTTGCGCCACGCGTACACGATGGAGATTCGAGGTCAAGTGGCGAGCCGAATCGCGCACGACTTCAACAACCTCCTCACCTTGATCTCCGGTTACGCCGAGATCCTCTCGAACGACTTAGACGGAAACGACCGCGCGGTCCAGATGGTGAAGGAGATTCAGTCCACGGCGTCGCGTGCCTCCATGTTGACGACGCAACTCCAGGCGATTGGACGAACACGCGAGCCCGAACTCGTCGTCCTCAATCCAGTCACGGTCGTGCAATCGAACGCCGAGGTGCTCGAGCGGATTCTCGGCGGGAACATCGAGGTGCGCTTCGAACTCGACGGTCACGCCGGTAACGTGCGCGTGGACGCCGATCAGTTCGAGCAAATGTTGCTCAACCTCGCGATCAACGCGCGCGACGCCATGGCACTTGGGGGGACGTTGACCATCGCCGTCGGACCCGCGGGCCTCGACGCCGAACACGCCGAACGACGCGACCTCGCGCCCGGTGAGTACGTCGAAGTGTCCTACACGGACAACGGCGTCGGTATGGACGAAGAGACGCGCGCTCACTGCTTCGATCCGCTCTTCACGACGAAGGGTCCGTTCAAGGGGACCGGGATGGGACTCGCGGCGGCGAGACGACTCGCCGAGGAGAGCCGCGGCGCGATCGAGTGTCGATCGGAACTGGGACGAGGCACCACCTTCGAGGTCCTGTTCCCGACGGTGGCCGAAGCCGTCGACGAGCGTTCGCAGTTCCCGGCACCGGAACGACCACGCGGATCGGCCACGATCTTGATCGTGGACGACGACGACGAGTTGCGTCGCTTCATGAGTCGCATCCTCGAGCGCAACGGCTACCACGTCACCGAGGCCGATTCCGGCGAACACGCGCTGCGGGTGGTCGAGGAGTTCGACGGTACCTTCGATCTCCTCGTGAGTGACGTCGTGATGGGCGAGATGTCGGGGCGAGACCTGGCCGCGCACCTTGCAGTCGGAGAGTCCCGGACTGCTCGTACTACTGGTCTCGGGTACCGCGAACCGCAGCATCATCGATGAACTGGACGTGGGCGAGAGCGATTTCCTCGCGAAGCCCTTCAAGCCCAGCGACCTCGTCGACCGAGTTCACGACCTCCTGGCCCATCGACCCTGAGGGCGTTAGGTCGTGATCGCTTCTGGTTCGAAGCGGTACCCCACGCCGCGCACCGTCGTGATCCAGCGGGGGTGATCGGGATCGGCCTCGAGTTTCGCGCGGAGTCGACGGATGTGTTCGGTGACGGTCGCTTCGTTCTGCCACTCACTGGAGGATTCCCACACGTGCTCGAGGAGCTGTTCGCGCGAGAACACTTGTCGGGGGGAGCGCGCGAGGAAGGCGAGGAGCGCGAACTCCTTGGAGGTGAGTTCGAGCAGGGTGCCTCGCAGATGGACCTCGTGGGTGTTCTCGTTGATGAGGAGGTCGCCGAAATGCAGGGTGGGAGCGTCGATGTGCAATTGGGCCAGATTGGCGCCCGATCGGCGCAGTACCGATTCGATTCGCGCCGACACCTCACCGAGCGAGAACGGCTTCACGATGTAGTCGTCCGCCCCGAGCTTCAAGCCGGCGATGCGCTCCGATTCGAGCCCCCGGCCGGTCAAGAAGATCACCGGCACGTCACTGATGAGTCGAAGTTCACGCAGGACGTCGCGACCGTCCTCGTTGCCCAGGACGATGTCCAGCAGGACCAGGTCCGGTTCCATCGAGGACGTGGCCCGCACGGCGGCACCGCCGTCGGCGGCGATCAGCACCTCATGGCCCTCACCCGTCAAGAACGTGTCGAGAAGCTTGGTCATCTCAGAATCGTCATCTACGACCAGAATCTTGGTCAACTCACTCCATCCGTGTTCGGGGCCAACATTGTGACAAAACCATGACAATGAGAACTTCGTACTTCGTTACTGCGCAGAGCAAACGGAAACGTCCAGACGACGGGTGGTCGACTTGTTGACCATTCTATGGACGCGGCGTGTGAATTCCAGTTGTACCG
Organism: uncultured Acidimicrobiaceae bacterium; assembly: GCA_963802735.1. Classification (GTDB taxonomy): domain Bacteria; phylum Actinomycetota; class Acidimicrobiia; order Acidimicrobiales; family RAAP-2; genus RAAP-2. The sequence goes on from CAWDJY010000009.1 coordinate 74,527, forward strand.
AAGGGAAATCTGCGACGCGACGGTGTGACCTCGGGTGACGGTGTCGAAGTAGCGGTCCGCTTTTTTCGACTCCCGAATGAGGAAAGCGCTCTCCCCCCGGTCCACCAAATTCGAGAGACGATTCACTATAGTTTCAAGGGAAATGGCGGCAAATTGACGGCTGTCGGCCTTCGCACGCGGATTGGAAAAGGTGGTCAGTGGGTAACTCAATCGGTCGTCGATATCGGTACGGCTCGAGTTTCGTGGACCAAGAATCAGGCGTTCGTTTCGAAGGTCACCATCCTTTCGAGCGACCCGACCTGTGGAAGGTCTATCTCAACGAGGCCGAAGGGATATTCCGGAGTCGCGGATTTGAGGGTACGTTGCGTCGCCTTGAACTCGAAGAGGGCAATGGCGTGCCGCTGTTCATCCTCGGGTTCGACCCCGACGGCAACGCGGTCGCCGGCGTGCGGTTCCACGGTCCGCTCGAGGGTAGCCACCAGGCCGCGATCATCGAAGAGATGGCGTCCTCGCCCGAGATCGGCATCATCCACGATCTGATCGAGCGAGAGATCCGTCTCGGTGCGGTGGAGATCAAGGGCGCGTGGTCCAAGGGGGCCGCGGTCGTGGGAGCGCGACTCCTAACCGCGATCTCGCGTTCGGTCACGCACGGGATGAACTGGCTCGGGGCGGAGTTCGCGATCGCCGCGGTGTCGGACACGTTGATGCCGGTCGGTGACGTCACGGGGGCGTTGCAGGTCGGCACGCAGTGGGTTCCCTTCCCCGACGAGCGCTACCGCACGGTCGCGGTCTCGTGGAATCGTGGCCGCACCTATGAACTCGCGACGCCGGTCAATCAGCAGGCCTATCGACGAGAGGCCGAGCAGCTTCTTCGCGGTCCTTCTCGAGCTGGACAGGGGCCGGTCGAGCCGGCGTCGACGCGAAATCGGGCCAGTCGTCCCCTCGTCTTGGACGTCGGTGAACGAGCGCAGCGCGAAGTGCTGCGCATCCTGCGAGAGGACACCGCGCTGCAGATCATCGACCGGCTCGCCGAACAGCGTGAACAACTCGGCGAGATCATCCCCCCCGTGCCCAAGCCCCTCCTCAACGAGGGATCGCGTTGGATCTACTACCCCTGGCGTCGGGCGGTTGTGCGACTGCTCGCGCCAAAGTCGTTCTCGACGTTGCGCCTGGATCGCAACCGCAACAAACTGACGCGCGCCGAACAGGCCCGTCAGCGCACACTTCGAATTGGCGTCGTGGGATTGAGCGCGGGGCACACGATCGCCCACGTCATCGCGATGGAGGGTTTGGCCGGTGAGATCCGTTTGGCTGACTTCGACACGCTCGAACTTTCGAATTTGAATCGAATCCCCGCGAGCGTGCTCGACCTCGGTGTCAACAAAGCGGTCGTCGCCGCTCGGCGCATCGCCGAGATCGATCCCTACCTGCGGGTGGTCGTCGAACCGACCGGCGTGCGTCCCGAGAACCTCGGTGAGTTCCTCGACGGACTCGACCTCGTCATCGAGGAGTGTGACTCACTCGACATGAAGTTCCTCGTTCGAGAGGCGGCGCGCGATCGCCGGATCCCCGTGATCATGGAGACGAGTGACCGTGGTGTGCTCGACGTCGAGCGTTTCGACCTCGAACCCGACCGTCCGATCTTCCACGGTCTCTTGGGAGATATGGATTCGTCGAAGTTGGCCAACCTCACGACAGCCCAAAAAGGTCCGTACGTCATTCGACTGATCGGCGCGCGCGAGGCGTCCTCGCGCGGGGCGGCCTCGCTCCTCGAGGTCGGACAGACCATCACCGGTTGGCCGCAGCTGGGCAGCGAGATCACCCTGGGCGCGGCGACGGTTGCCGCGGCCGTGCGTCGTATCGGACTGGCCGGCGAACTGCCGTCCGGGCGAGTGCGCTTCGACGTCGAGGAGATCCTCGAGGGACTCGGTCCGGTCGAGGTGAACCTCGAGGCCGAGGCCGACCTCTTCACGCCGCCACCGGAAGACCCGCCGCTCGTCAGCGACGATCCGATCGTGATGATCGTGGACGCCGCGCGCCGCGCGCCGTCGGGTGGCAACGTGCAGCCGTGGCGCTTCGAGGCGGACGCCGAGGAGATCCGATTCTTCATGGTCCCCGAACGATCGTCCACGATGGACGTGGCGCACCGCGCGACGTACGTGGGGATCGGCGCGGCGCTCTTCAATGCCCGCGTCCAGGCGTCGTCGCTCAAGAGGCTCGGGCCGGTGAAGCTCTTCCCCGAGGGCCGACCGTCGCACCACGTCGCGTCGATGCAACTCGGGAACTCCGACGACGTGGCGATCACGCCGCTACGCGAGTACCTCCTCAGCCGGTCGTCGAACCGTCGGATCGGCCAGCCGTCCCCGGTGGATCCGGAGACCGTCTCGACACTGACGCGCGGCGTCGAGCGCGAAGGTGCACAGCTGCACTTCGCCACGGAACGCGAGCGCATCAAGACCGGCGCGGAACTGCTGGCCGCGTCGGATCGGTTGCGATTCTTGCTGCCCACGGTGCACCACGAGATGCTCTCGGAGATCCGTTGGCCCGGTCGCGACTCGCTGGACGAAGGGCTGGACGTGCGAACGCTCGAACTCGACCCGGGTGGTTACGCCGCCCTCGACATCCTCGGACGCGCCGACGTCATGGAACACCTCTCGGACTGGCGGGCCGGTTCGGCCCTGGGCATGCGGATGCAGGCCTCGGTGATGACCAGCTCGGCGTTGGCCATGATCACGGTCCCGCGCGCCGACCCCATGTGGTATCTGCGTGGCGGTTCGGCCATGGAGCGGTTCTGGCTCACGGCCGAGATGCACGGTCTGGCCGTACAACCGGCGTCACCGGTTTTCCTGTACGCGGTTGACGAATCCGACATGCGTACGTTGGCCGGTGAGCGCTACTTGGACGAGATGTTCAACCTGTCCGAGCGTTTCCACCATTTTTGGGGCCTCAGCGACGGCGAGACGGCGGTTATGGTCTTTCGAGTTTTCCAGGCGCCGCCGCCGTCCGTACACAGCGTCCGTCTCCCGCTCAGTCACGTTTTGAGCCGCGACACCGAAACAATCTCACCGATCGAGCCCTATTCCATTGAAAAAAGATGAAAAGTGGTTGAAATATTGGGGTTTACTTCCTAGATGGCCTGTGTAATAATTATTCACTGGTAGCAAATCATCAAAACGGGGGTCGGACCGTGAGGTTCTGCCCCTGATCCAAGCCTTTATCTGTCGGCGAAGGTAGATCCCCCATGAGAAGCATCAACCACTCGTATCTGGACCGCGCGGGCGAAGAGACGCGCCTGGTCGTCGAGACCCTCCTGCAGGTCGTGCCCGGCACACAAATCGTCGCCGTCGTGACGAATCTCACCAAGTCGATCCCGGGGTTCGAACTCGAACCGCTCGTCGGAACCGACGCCGAGCGCGCCTTCGACTGCATCAGCGAGCGCGTGCGACTTCAGTTGACCGGTGAGATCCCTTTCGGACCGTTCTCGTGCACGGTCCTCGGTGTCGAATGGGGCGTCCTCGTCGACTCCATCGCCGTTCAAGACGGTGACGTCGTTGGTGCCCTGATTGTCGCGCGACACGGTCGCACGTGGTCCGGTCGCGAGCGTTCGCTGACGAAGGCGTTCGGTGGTCTTTTGAGTCATGTCGCGACGCTCGCGACTCGCGAAGGTCTGTTGCTGCACCAGCGCCGCCTCGACGAATTAGTCGCGCAGGTGGCGGAAAAACTCATGCCGGCGTCGGCGACGAATCGACAGGAGGTCCTGGACTGGGTCTGTCAGGTCCTTGCCGAATTCCTCAACGCGGACGTCGCGTTCATTCGGCGCAATGACCTCGTGCGCGGGGTCACCATTCTCGAAGCGGAGTGGCCGCCACGCGCCGAGATTCCAGATCCGGACCCCCTGGGGGAGGTCTCCTTCGACGCGGACCCGATCTTCAAGGCGCTACGCGATCTCCGCTCGCCGTATCTGACGGGAACCGAGGACATCACCGACGACTATCGCGATCGAACGATGGACGCCGCGGGCGTCACCGCGGCCGCGGGCGTGTGTGTGCCGCTCTTGCTTGGTGACACGACGTGGGGGGTCTTGGGCTTTCTCCACTTCAACCTGCACAACTGGAACACGCCGGAGATCAACGCCCTCCAGGCGGTCGCCTCGATGCTCGTGCAACTCCAGGGTCGTATCGATGCCGAGGAGCGCACGCGATTCAACGCGAACCACGACGAACTCACGGGCCTGCCCAACCGTCGGGCGCTGATCCACGAGCTGAAGTCCCGTCTCAACGCCAAGCGTCAGACCGCGGTCATGGTGATCGACCTCGACCGCTTCAAGATCATGAACGACTACCTGGGCCACGGGAGCGGTGACCGTCTCCTCGTGACCATCGCCGACCGAATCCGCACCAGTATCCGCACGAACGACTTCGCCGCGCGACTCGGCGGCGATGAGTTCGTCTTCATCGTCGACAAGGCGAAGAGCGAAATGGAGATCCTGGCGACGGCGTACCGCATGCTCGACGTGATTGCTCAGCCGGTCGCGATCGCCGGACAAGAGGTCACCCACACCGCGAGTATCGGCATCGCTATGGCCGAGCCGGGCGAGCAGAGCGAACTCGACCTGCTCGGGTGGGCCGACGTGGCCATGTACGCCGCCAAGGCCCGTGGTCGCAACCAGGCCGTCGTCTTCGACCGCGAGCTGCGCGAAGAGGTCAATGACCGGTCTCGAACCGAATTGATGCTGCGTGAGGCCATCGATATGGGCGGCCTACGCCTCCACTTCCAGCCCGAGGTCGATTTGCGTACCGGCGCCGTGATCGCGGCCGAGGCCCTCGTTCGCTGGGAACACCCGACCCGGGGCCTCCTGGCGGCCTCGGAGTTCATCACGGTCGCCGAAGAGACCGGACTGGTCACCGAACTGGGCCGCTGGGTCTTCGCCGAAGCCTGTCGTCAGTTGTCGATCTGGCAGACCGAGTACCCGGACCTGCCCTTCATCGTGCGCGTGAACATGTCGCCGGCCGACTTCAAGATGGGCGACCTGGTGGAGTTCGTCGAGCGCTGCCTGCGCGACAACAACGTCCCCGGGGACCGTCTCTGCGTCGAGATCACCGAGCACGCCGTCTTGGACGAGCCTGACCGCATCGCGAAGATCCTCAAGAGTTTCCGGGCTCTCGGCGTCGAGATCGCCCTGGACGACTTCGGCACGGGCTTCGCGTCCATGACCGGACTGAAGAACCTGCCGGTCGACCTCTTGAAGCTCGACATGAGTTTCGTGCGTGGCATCACCACCGACGCGTACGACCGTGCCATCGTGGAATCGATCATCCGACTGGGCTCGGCGCTCAACCTGGGCGTCATCGCCGAGGGCATCGAGTCCGACACCATCATCCAGAAGCTCCTCGAGCTCGGCTGTTACCGCGGCCAGGGCTACCTCATCTCGCGACCCGTTCCCGCCGCGGAGCTCTCCGAGATGCTCCGGGAGGGTGCCGTCGCCGCTTCGATCCTGAGGTCCGTCGATCAGACCCCGATCGAACTGGCAGACTTGCAGCTGTGAGCTCCAAGAACGGTTCGATGGCCGAGTCCATGCACGACGCGAACGACGACGATTCCGAGTCGACGGCGACGCTGACCTCGATCCACGCCGGTGACGCGCGTACCGGTTTCGGAGGCGAGGACTACGAACCGTGGCTGTTCCAGACGATGCTCAACGAACTGTCCGAACGTGAGCTCGGCGTCGGGTTCATCTACTCCATCCTTGAACTCTTCGCGACCCGACACGAGCTGAACGACGTGGCCGTCGTACTCGTCAACGAATCCTTCGGCACGCAGATGTTCCGACTGGGTGGCGAAGCCGTCACCCCTGAAATGGCCGCCCACCTGAAGGCCTCGCCGGGCGTCTACTGCGAACCGGACGCGGTCCCGGCGGCCGAATGTGACGCCGTGCGCACGGCCTGTCAACTCGCGATGTCCCTGCACCTGGCGCGCTTCAGCGCCGCGCACGACCCGCTCACCAACATCGCGAACCGTCGCAGCTTCGACGAGGCCCTCGAAGTGGCGGCCGCGCGTAGCGCCCGCTACGGCTGGGCCTTCACGCTCGTCCTGGTCGACCTCAACAACTTCAAGGCCGTGAACGACAAGTCGGGACACGAGTTCGGTAACCACCTCCTGCGTCAGTTCGGGTACGCGCTGCGCCAGGCCGTTCGACAGGGTGACACCGCGGCGCGCATCGGCGGCGACGAGTTCGCGGTGATCTTGAGCAACGCCGAGGGTCACGAGTCCTCGGGCTTCACCGAGCGACTGAAGGGTCACCTCATTGCGCTCGGTAATCCCGTAGAGTTCACCATCGGGACCGCGACTTCTCCGCGTGACTCGACCGATCCGGGCGAGCTCCTGCGGATGGCCGACGGACGTCTGTACGAGAAGAAGGGCATTCGCATCTCATGATGTCAAGAACGGAAGAAGACTTCGAACTCGAGCTGCGTTCACTGCCCGGGGTTCTCAACGTCGGTATCACCAAGCACGCCAACGGTGACGTCAACGTCGTCACGTTGGTGGCGAATTCCAAGGACCCGCTCGCAACCCGCAGCGCGGCCAATCAAATCGCCAGTCTCTACTACCCCGAAGCGGCCGTGGTCGTCGAGGACGCCAACCGGGCACTCGTCGACCGCCACGGCGGCGACGGTCCTCGCGTCGCACTGATTCGCGCTGACTACGACACCACGGACGGGTTCTGTGAGGTGCAGTTGTCGGTCGACGGCCGCACCGGGATTGGCCGCGCCGGGAGTGGTCCGCTCATCGGCGGCGCCGAAGCGACGCTCTCGGCCCTGCGCGACCTCGGTTACGACGTCCCGTACTCACTGATGACCGTGACCAACGTGACCAACGGTCGCGATTGGCCCGTGATCGTGACGCTGCGTTCTCTGGCCAATGACGCCGATCGATTCGGCATCGCGCGATCCGAGGACGACCTCGTGTCGGCGGTGAAGGCGACGCTCGACTCGCTGAACCGTTTTCTCTCGACGCTCGAAAGTCGCCTGTAATCCGTTCGTCGAAGCAGCGACTACTGCGCCCGGGTGACGCCGTCGTACGTGCGACCCCGCAGTTCGCCCAGTCCCGCGGTGCGCAACGATCCACCTAACGCCGCGGCGATGCCGACGCCGGCCACGGCTCCGTCGCGCGGCAATACCACCAACGCGTTCTGCGCCCCTCGCGCGATGACGACGCCTTGCACGCGCGCGCCGCGCGCCGCCTCATCGACCGCGCGCGCGTCGACGTCGGCGTCGAGCTCGACGACGGGGTTCTCGTACTTGCGCTGCTTGAGCGAACGCAGGTCGCGGATCATCTGGAGCGAGTCACGCCCCACGTGGACGGTCGATCCCGCGATGTCGTCCCACGTGACGGGGATTGGTCGGATGGCGATCCCTAACTGGTCGGCCAGGAAGAGCATCTCCGCGTCGTACACGAAGCGGTCGTAGAACCCGAGGAGTCCCAGGATCCTCGCCGGTCCCAACTGGAACCCCTTGCACCCGCACTGGGTGTCGCGCAGCGTCGTGCCGGTGTAGTGGCGAACCAAGAGGTTGAAGACGCGTCCCGCCAGTGTTCGCATGAAGGTGTCGTACCCTTCGTTCGCGTCATGTTCGCGAGAACCGGGAACGAGCGGCGTGTCGTGCAGGGCGACCACGAAGTCGGGTAGGTGAATGGGTCGAATCGAGAGGTCCGCGTCGGTCGCGATGACGAAGGGCGCGCTCGCCACGGATATGCCGAGGCGCACGGCCGCGCCCTTGCCCCGGTTCTCTGGCTGCTGGACGAAGAGTACGTGGGGGAGATGGCCGTAGACGGTGCGCGCGACCTGGATCGTGTCATCCTTCGAGCCGTCGTCGACGATGATCACCTCGGTCTGCTCGGGATCCATCTCGTCGAGTACGGGCCGAAGACGTTCGAAACCGGCCGCGAGCCGAAGCGACTCGTTGTAGGCCGGTATGACCAATGAGGTGGTGAGTGTCACGGTGCTCTATCTCGACGCGCGACGTTCGAAATGGTTTCGTTCGCGCGACACAAACCGTAGTACGACCTCGATCTCCATCGTGACACCTCGAATCGTGGCGATGCCATCGACGGTCGACGTGCGGCACCGCTTCCATGACGTGCGCGTGCACCTCACGAGTCGCACGGCGCCGTCGCCCTAGTTCGGTCGGGGTGCGAAGTCCCGACGCGGTAGTCGCGCCGAGCACAGTCTCATTGGAAGCCACCGCGTGTGGAGAGGTAGTTTTCATGTATGGGAGTCTTGGTTCTGGGGATGCATCGCTCGGGCACGTCGGCGTTGGCGGGCGCCCTCGAGGCGATGGGATTCGCGGTCGGACCGGACGACGACGTCATGCCCGCCGACGTCGGCAACCCGGAGGGTTACTTCGAACTGTTGAGCATCGTTCGAGCGAATGACGATCTCCTCGCCCGTTTCGGCGGACGCTGGGACAGCCCGCCGGACTTCGCCGCCAACTGGACCGAGAGCGAGGTGGCGAACGAATTCGTCGACGCGTCGCGCGCCGTCCTGGGCGAACTCTTCGAGGACGATCACTACGTGCTCAAAGACCCGCGAATCTCGATCCTGCTGCCCCTGTGGCGGCGGATCACGAACGACCACGGTTGCGCCGTCGCGATCGTGCGCGACCCGTTGGAGGTGGCGGCGTCACTCGCGCGACGCAACGAACTGCCGACGCTCACGGGTCTCGCGCTCTGGGCGGCGTACAACCGCGCGATGCTCCGCGGCCTGCAGGGAGCTCGCGTGCACGTGTGCGACTACGCCGATCTCGTCGAGAACCCCGCCGACGTCCTCGTCGACATCGCCGCGAGTCTTCGCGCGTGGGGTGAGTTGAGTGACGACGCGGACCTCACGAGGGCGATCGCGACGGTCCACCCAGAACTCCGTCGCAACACGGTCGTTCGCTCGGACCTCGAGACGGTGCCCGTGGAGATCAGCGAGTTGATGAAGCTCACGTTGGACCAGCGCGGGCGACACGACGTGTTCGAAATGGACGGCGCGCTCGAGACCGGGTGGTGGGAAGGTCCGTTGCTCGAAGAGCGACGACTGCTCCTCCAGTGGGCGCTCGCGGCGATCGACGAGTTGACGACACTCAACACGAGCCTCCTCACGGAGAACGCGATCCTCTGGCAGAAGAGTGACGAGGCGACGCGCCAGTCCGAACTGCTTCGCGAACGCCTCGATCGACTACGGCGATTGGTCCCCGCCCCGCTGCGTTCGCTCGCGGCCAAAGTGACACGCTGAACGGGAACCGGACATGAACAGCGAAGCCGAAGGGACGACGGTGACGTCGACGCGCCGCGGGATCGCGCGATGACGGACCTGTCCGATTCGACGTTCGTCATCTGGTTCACCGGAATATCCGGGGCCGGCAAGTCGACCATCGCTTCGATCGTGGAGGAGCGTCTGCTCGCGCGGAATCTTCCCGTCCACAACCTCGACGGTGACGCGCTCCGTCACGGCTTGAATCGCGACCTCGGCTTCAGCGCGGCGGATCGCGTCGAGAACATCCGCCGCGTCGGCGAGTTGGCGCGACTCTTCAACAACGTCGGCATGATCGTCATCGTGGCCGCGATCTCGCCGTTTCGCGCTGGGCGCGACGCGGCACGCGAGCTGGCGGGCCCTGGACGATTCGTCGAGGTTCACGTGGACACCCCCCTCGACGTCGCGGAACGTCGTGACGTCAAGGGCCTCTACAAGAGGGCCCGCGCCGGAGAGTTGCCCGATTTCACTGGCATCGATTCACCGTACGAGCCCCCGCTCCACCCCGAGGTCCACGTCGACTCGTCGTTCGAGTCGCCCGCGGACGCCGCCGACGAGGTGTTGCGCGTACTGCGCGCGATGGGTCTGGTCGCGTCCTAAGGTTCCGTCGGCGACGGTCCGGAAGTCGGGGTCCCGTTCACGTCCGGCGTGAAGAACGGCTGCGCGGGAGCGGGGTTCGTCGTGATCACGGGCACCGCGGGAACGCCCGACGCCATGCAACGGATCAGGTCCATCTGACGTTCGTCGCGCTGCTGCACGGCCGACCGCAATCCCTCGTTCGCCTTGGCGAGCGCCGTCGCGTGGGCCGTCGCGTCGACCGCGGCGCCGTTCAACGGGCTCTGTCGTGCCCCCGCCTCCAAATGCGCGCGGGCCGCCTCCCAATAACGAACCGCCTTCTCGGCCAGCTCGAGTGCCTCACGCTGCTCGGCGCATTGATTCGGTCGTCGCTTGCGACGTGACCACGTGAACAACACGAATCCCACGATGCCGAGCGCGAGGAACCCACCGCCGAGGGCCACGAGCACGGCCCCACTGCCGTTCGTGGTGGCCAGTACGGGTGACGTGGCCGCGCCGGCCGCAGACGGCAGCGACGCGGCGAGCGCGACGCTCACCACGACGACAACGCTCGCGCGGCGGAGACGAACACTCTCACGCCTGGTATTCCGGTACGCGCCCATCGTTGCCCTTTCGCGAACGAATCCGCTAGCCAATGGCAAGAACGTTACAACGAGAATCGTCGCCGCGAACTGATGTGCCGGTCACGGGCACGCCTCGCGACGAACTCAGTACCGCGGGATTCCGTCCACGCGACGCGGGATCGAAAGGGGATTGCCCTCTCGCAGCGCCGGGGGCAGCAGGTCGTCCGGCACCGATTGGAACGTCACGGGACGCAGCCATCGCTCGATCGCCGCCGCGCCGACGGACGTCGCGGCACTCGAGGTCGTGGACGGCCACGGACCGCCGTGTTGCATCGACCAACTCACGCCCACGCCCGTGGGATAGCCGTTGACGATGACCCGCCCCCCGCGTTGCGCGCCGAGTTCCAAGAGCCACTTCGCGTCACGGTCGTCCTCGGCGCAGAACACGCTGAACGTGAGGGCCGGCTCGCTCGCGAGCAGCGCGTCGCGTAGTTGGGCGTCGGAGGCGTAGCGAACGATCAGCGCGGCGGGCCCGAAGCACTCCTCGCGGAGGGCGTAGGCGTCGCGACCGACGAAGCGCTCGGCGTCGACCTCGTAGAGCTGCGCGGCCGTGTGGGCGTCCGCGCCGGCGTCCTGTTGCACCAACGCGCGCACGCCGCTGATGGCGGCGATCGCCTCGGTGCCGCGACGAAAGTGGTCGGCGATCGACGAACTGAGCATCGTGAAGGGACCGAGCGACGAAAGCGCGTCGATCGTCGCGGCGACGAGCGCGTCGCCGTCCTCGTCGGCCGGTACGAACGCGAGACCGGGCTTCGTGCAGAACTGGCCGACGCCCAGGGTCATCGATCCGGCGAAGCCGGTCCCGATCTCGGCGCCGCGCTCTTGGGCCGCGCCCGCGGTCACGACCAACGGATTCGCTGAACCGAGTTCGCCGAAGAACGGGATCGGCACGGAGCGAGCGTTGGCCCGCTCCCACAGTGCGAGACCGGCGCCGACCGATCCGGTGAATCCGACCGCGCTGACGTCGGGCGCGTCGACGAGCGCCGTGCCGGCGCCGAAGCCGAACACCAGGTTCAGTGTTCCCTCGGGCGCCTCGCAGCGCCGTGCCGCACGCTCGAGGGCCGCGAAGGTCGCCGCACTCGTGGCGGGATGGGCCGGATGGGCTTTGATGACGACGGGACAACCGGCCGCGAGCGCCGAGGCGGTGTCGCCGCCCGGTACCGAGAAGGCGAACGGGAAGTTCGAACTACCGAAGACCCCGACCACGCCGATGGGGGTGCGCAGTCGGCGTAGGTCGGGGAGCGGTCCCATCGGCGACTCGGTGGCGTGGTCGATGGTCGCGTCGAGGAATGAACCGTCGGCGACGACGTCGGCGAAGAAGCGTAACTGGAACGCGGTTCGGCGAAGTTCGCCTTCGAGCCGTGCGGTAGGCAGTGCGGTCTCGGCGTTCGCCAGTGGGACGAGGTTCTGGGCGTCGACCTCGAGCTCGTCGGCCATGGCGCGAAGCAGTCCGGCGCGCCACGTCAGCGGGCGTTCGGCGTAGTCCGCAAAGGCGCCGGCCGCACGCCGCGCGGCGGCGAGGACGTCGTCGTCGGTCGACTCGGCGATGCCGAGCGCGCGCTGTTCACCCGTCGACGGATTCGTACTGATGACTTCAGCCATGTTGTCCCACTTTCGGAAGTCGAATCGGTGCGCCCGGGCGCGGGGGCGCGATGGTCACGATGTTGTGGCCGCAGAGCGACGCGAGGGCCAGCCGGTCGAGTCGTTCGCCGTAGAAGGCGACGTTGGTGGGTGAGAGGATCAGCTCGCCGGTCCATTCGTCGAAGATCAGCTCCAAGCCACTCTCGCCCGTCCAGCGCCACAACTGGTTCGGCTGGTAGCACGAGATCAAGAGGCCGCCGTCGGCGTCGAACGCCAGGCCGTCCGGGACGCAGCGCTCCAACTCGATCACACGCACCAGTTCGGTGCCGTCGAGGGACATGGCGCTCACCGCGGGCGCCGCCGACTCGATGATCCAGAGCGTCGTCTCGTCGATGGCCACGCCGTTCGCGAACGCCAGTGGACGCGTCGTCACCCGCGTCGTGGTGCCGTCGGCGTCGATCACGACGATCGCGCCGCTCGGTTCCGCGAACCTTCCGGAGTCCGACACGAAGAGTCGCCCGTCGGGCGCGAAGGCCGGGTAGTTGGGGTAGTCGATGGCGTCGCCGAACGGGGTGACGGCGAAGTTCGCGTCCATCCGCCAGACCTGGTGGTTGCCCGGGTCACAGAGGTACAACGTGCCCGCGTCGTCGAGGGCGAGCCCCAAGAGCGCGCCTCCCTCGATCGTCGTGACGACGTTCACCGCGCCGTTGAGTTCGACGCGGTAGACCTGACCGGCCTCGCCACCGGCCCAGAGACAACGGCGCGTCGCGTCCCAGCAGATCCCTTCGACGTGGTCGAAACCGGTGGCGAGGACCTGGTAGTCGAGGGCGTCGGGCAGTGTGTTCGTCATGATGGCCTCCGAAGGCTGAGACCGGAGTCCACGTCGAAGAAGTGGAAGTGGTCGCGATTGAGGCGCACCTGGAGGTGATCGCCGACCGCGACGCCCGAACGCGGACCCATCTTGGCGACCAGCCTCGTGGGCCGTGAGACGACCGCGCCGCTGTCGTTGATGACCACCGTGTCGTCGCCGTCGGCGTCGACCATGGAGAGGTGCACGAGGATCTCCGCGCCCAACGCCTCTCGGCGCTCGACCCTCGTCGTGATCGACTCAGCGCTCGAGGCGTCCAGGACGTCGACGTCCTCGGGGCGGATGCCGAAGACCACGCCCGGGCCGTCGACCTTGGGCAGGACGTGTGACGTGGCGTAGTTCGGCGGGACCGCGAGGCGTTGGGAGCCGATCGTCAGGGCGACGCCGTCGCCGTGGGATTCGAGCGCGACGCGCAACAGGTTCATCGGCGGCGAGCCCATGAACCCGGCCACGAACTCGTTGTGGGGATGGTCGTAGAGGTCCTGGGGGGTGTCGCACTGCTGGAGCTTGCCGCCGCGCATGACCGCCACGCGATCGCCCATCGTCATCGCCTCGATCTGGTCGTGCGTCACGTAGACGGTCGCGACACCGAGGAGTCGCTGGATGCGCGCGATCTCGAGGCGCATCTCGACGCGTAACTGCGCGTCGAGGTTCGAGAGCGGCTCGTCCATCAAGAACGCCTGCGGACTGCGCACGATCGCGCGGCCCATCGCCACGCGCTGGCGCTGTCCTCCCGAGAGCGCCTTCGGACGACGGTCGAGGTATTCGGTGAGCCGCAGGATCGCCGCGGCCTCACCGACCTTCTTCGAGATCTCGGCCTTCGACTGGCCACGGATCTTGAGGGCGAAGCCCATGTTCTGGGCGACCGTCATGTGCGGATAGAGCGCGTAGTTCTGGAAGACCATCGCCACGTCGCGATCCTTCGGCAGGACGTTGTTCACGACCGTGCCGCCGATCGAGAGCGAGCCGAACGTGATGTCCTCCAGTCCGGCCAGCATGCGCAGCGCGGTCGTCTTGCCGCATCCCGAGGGGCCGACGAGGACCATGAACTCGCCGTCGGCGACGTGCAATGACAGCTCGTCGACCGCGCGGATGTCGTCACCGAAGATCTTGGTGACGCCGTCGAAGGTGATCTCTGCCATCAGTGACAACTCCTTGGTTGGTACGTCGTGTGTTCGCTCATCGGTCGATACCCATGGTGAGGCCCTTGACGAGGTAGCGCTGGAAACCGAGGTAGACGAGCATCGCGGGAAGGGCGCTGATGATCGAGCCGGCCATCAACTCGGGGATCGAGGTCGTTCGTCCGGCGGCCAGGACCGCGAGTCCGACCGTGATCGGTCTCTCCGACGTGTTCTGGATGAAGAGCAGTCCGACGAGCAGGTCGTCCCAGATCTGGATGAACTGCAAGACCGTGACCGTGGCGATGGCCGGGACGGCGATGGGCAAGACGAGTCGCCACATCGCGCCGAAGTAACCGAGTCCGTCGACGATGCCGGCCTCGATGAGTTCATCGGGCACGCCGCGGAAGTACGTCGTGAAGAGGAAGACCGAGAAGGGTGTGCCGAGTGCGGCGTAGACGAGCACGGCGCCGGCGTAGCCGCCCGTCAGGTGGAGCCGCGTCACGTTGACGAACTCCGGCATGAGGATCGCCTGCAGGGGCACCATCATCGCGCTCACGATGACGAGGAAGACGACCGTCGACAGGCGGAACTTCAGCTTGGAGAAGGCGAAGCCGGCCGGCAGTCCGACGCACAGGATGATGAGGATCGACGACGAGCACACGATGGTCGAGCTCAGCACCTCCTGGCCGACGGGGATGACGCTCGTCAGCCTCGACCAACTCAGCCAGGAGAACCCGCCGCCGGAGAGGAACTGCGCCTCGGACTTCAAGCTCGTGATGATCATGACCCAGAAGGGGTAGAGCATGATGATCGCCACCACGACCATGGCCGCGAAGAGGACCCATCGACCGACACGGCGCGGCTTCTTCACGGGCGTCGGCTCGAGCGGTGTCTCGGCGGTCGTGGGCAGCGCGGTCATTCGTTCGATCCGATGAGTCGAAGTTGCACGACACCGACGATGCCGGTGATCACGAAGAGGATGAGGCCGTAGAGGGCCGCGGTGCCGAAGTCGCCCTGGTTGAACCCGGTCTCGTAGATGAGGAACTCCATCGTCGTCGTGGCGTAGCCCGGGCCGCCGCCGGTCATGACGAAGATGAGACTGAAGAGCGCGGAGAAGAGCGCGATCACCGTCATGACGAAGGCGAGTTGGATGAACCGGCTCAGGTGGGGCAGCGTGATGCTGCGAAAGATGCGCCACCGTCCGGCGCCGTCGATGCGCGCCGCCTCTTCGAGGCTGGGGTCCAACGTGGCGAGGCCGGTGAGGAACAACATCGTGTTGGTGCCGATCATCGTGAAGACGAACGTGATGCCGAGCGCGATGAGGGCCTCTGATTCGTAGCCCAACATGTTGGTGCTGAGATGCGAGAAGCCCAGGGCGTGGATGATCGAGTTCAGCGTGCCCTGGTAGGCGAAGAACCGCTCGGCGACGAGTCCGAGCACCACCCACGAGATGGCGGTCGGCAGGAAGTAGATGGATCGGAAGATGCGCCACCCGGCGACACGCTGGTGGAGGAGCACCGCAATTGCGAGCGGGATGCCGAGGGCGAAGGGGACCGAGAGCAATAACAGGCCGTTGTTGCGTAGCGCGGTCCAGAGATTGGTGTTGTGGAAGGCCTGGGTCCACGTCGAGGGGCCGATCCACGTCGACGTCAAGCCGTTCCACTGCGTGAAGGAGTAGTAGACGGCCTGGCCAATGGGGATGCCGATGAAGCACACGACCAACGCGATCGCCGGTAGCGCGAAGACGACGCCGGCCAGCTGTCGCCGACGTTTGAGCGTCATGCGACGCGCCTTGGGGGCGAAGGTCGGTGCCGCTGTGGCGGGGGTGATCGTGCTCATCGTGAAACGGGTTTCAATCCTTACCCTTTTAAACCAGATGCGCGTCCCCGTCCAATCCGTTTCGGGATCGGACGGGGACGCGTGCTGGGGTGTTGATCAGCCCGCGAAGTCTTTGGAACTCCGCTGCGCGGCGGGAAGCAGTCTCCACGCCTGGGCCATGTTCTGGAGCGCCTTGAGCGGCGCCGTCTGGTTCGCGAGGACCGACGGCAGTTCGCTGTCGGCCGCGTTGCCCACGTTGACCTGGACGTAGTTGTCCATCATCGGGTACGGCGTCATGTGGTCGACCGTGACGAAGTTCAACATCTCCTGGTTCACCGGGTTGGTGGTCTTCAGTCCCGAGATGTCGGGGATGAGACCGGCCTGGTTGATGATGTCGCCGGCCTGGGTGGTCGTCAAGAAGTCGAGGAACTTGAAGGCGTCCTTCTTGTTCTTCGAGTACTTGGTCACGGAGAAGCCGTCACCCGGGTACTCCACGACGCCCTTGATCGGCGTGTTGGAGTACGGCGGGACGAAGGCAGCGACGTTGGTGCCCATGGTCTTGGTGTACTGCGCCGTGTCCCACGTGCCGTCGACCATCATGGCCGCCTTGCCGTGCTCGAACTGCGTGATGTTGGCCGTGTTGGTCAAGACGTCCGAGTTGGTGTAGCCATCCTTTTCCAACGTGGCCCACATCTTCAATTGGGCGATGTTCGTCGAGGACGTCCACGGGATCGATCCGTCGTACAGACCCTTCCAACTGGCGAGCGAGTGCGCCCCGATCATCAGGTAGCTCATGTCGTACCAGGGGTAGAACTCCGTGCTGATCGCCTGACCGCCGTTGCCGTAGACCATGGGCTGGATGCCCTTGGCCTTCAGCTTCGCGCAGTCCGCGAGCAACTGCGACCAGTCGGTCGGCACCGACGTGATGCCAGCCTCTTGGAAGAGGTGCTTGTTGTAGAACCCGATGTAGAACTGCGTCTCCAGCGGCATGACGTAGGCGCCCTGGGAGACGTCGAAGTTCGGGGCCTCCCACTGCATGCCCTCCATCTTGGCCAGGTCCGCGGCGGGCACGTTGCCCTTCAGGTTCACGAGATAGCTCGAGTACTGGAGGTCGTAAATGCCCGTCCACATGACCGCCAAGTCAGGTCCGTTACCCGAGATCGCGGCCGACTGCAGCAACTGGAAGTAGTTCGTTCCCGGTTGGGGCACGTCCACGATCTTGATGTTGGGGTTCTTCGTTTCGAAGGCCTTGATCAGGGCCTTCGTCGCCACGGCGTTCTGCTCGGTGCCGTAGTTTTGCCACAGGGTCAACGTCGTCTTGGCACTCGCCGACGCTGGTCCCGACGCGTAGAACGTACCGGCGAGAACAAGCGTTGCGGCGACCGCGCCGAAACTCCTCATTCGTATCTTTTTCAAAGTCGCACTTCCCCCTTCTTCAACGAAGCCCTCTCTGAACTCCGGTTCTTTTGGATGTTCCTCCTCAAGATCTGCCCACTACCGGCTCATCGAGATGGGGCCGTTGCCCCGGCTCGAGCGCCAAAAAATCGAAGTCACAACCGGCCGGTGCCTGGGTGACGTGTCGTCGATAAAGTTCAACATAACCCCGCGTCGTGGCCGGAATCTGGTCACGCTGGAGGCGGCGCGCGTCCATCTCGTCCTGCGTGAGCGCCACGTCAATTCGTCCGGCGTCGGCGTCGACGGTGATGACGTCACCGTCGCGCACGAGTCCGATCGGACCGTCGGCCGCGCCCTCGGGCGCCACGTGCAAGAACACGGTTCCGAAACTGGTGCCGCTCATACGCGCGTCGGTCACGCGCACCATGTCGTTCACGCCTTGATCGAGCAGGGGAGTGGGAATCGGGATCATCCCCCACTCGGGCATGCCCGGACCACCGACCGGTCCGGCCCCACTCAGCACGAGCACGGCGTCGGGCGCGGCCGTCGAGTCCGCGCCGGTGCGTCGGGTCACGTCCTCGGGGTCGTGCATGACGAAGGCCGGCCCGGAGTGACGAAGGAGCGCCGCCGTCGCGGCCGAACGCTTGATGAGCGCCCCGTCGGGCGCGAGGTTGCCACGCACCACTCGAAAGGCCCCGGCGGCGTCGACCGGTTCGTGGCGTTCACGTACCGCGCCCTTGGGCGCCGACGCGAGTGACTGTTCGTGACGCATTGATCGACCGTTCGCGAGGATCGCCTCGCCGTCGAGGAGTTCGCCGAGCGCGCCCAACACGGTCGGGATCCCGCCCACGTCATCGAGATCTTCCATCAGGGCCTCGCCGGACGGCTCGACGTCGACGATGACGGGCACGCGGCGACCGACGCGGTCGACGGCGTCAAGGTCCAGGACGAGCCCCAACCGCCGAGCCATGGCGGTGAGGTGAATCACGGCATTCGTCGAGCCGCCGAGTGCGCCCAGGACCGTCAACGCGTTGTCGATCGAACGTTGCGTCACCTGATCCGCGAGCGCGACGCCGTTCTTCACGAGCTCGACGATTCGTTCGCCGACGCGTCGTGCTACGTCCAGGTGTCGTGGATCGCCGGCCGGCATCGAGGTCGATCCGGGCCAGGCCAGTCCGAGCGCTTCGCAGATCGCGCCCATCGAGGAGGCCGTGCCCATGGTGTTGCACGTCCCCTTGCCGAGGGTCAGTGCCTGTTCCAACTCGTGCCACTGTTCGTCGCTCAACTCGCCGCGACGACGTTCGTCCCAGAGCCGCCACAGATCGGTGCCCGTGCCGATGCGTCGACCCTGGAAGGTCGCCACCGGTCGCGGTCCCGAGACCATGATCAAACTCGGCACGTTGGTGCTGAACGCGCCCATCAACGCGCCGGGAATTGACTTGTCACAGGCGGCCAGGATGACGAGGCCGTCGAGCGGTTGACTTCGAACGGACTCCTCGAGCTCCATCGCCAGCAGGTTGCGATAGAGCATCGACGAAGGTTTCATCAAATCCTCGCCCAATGAGATGACGGGGAACTCGACGGCGATGCCACCGGCCCGTTCGATACTCTCGCGTAGCGGACCGACGTACTCGGCCAGCGGTTGATTGCAGGGATTGAGATCGCTCGAGGAGTTCGCGAGTCCGATGATGGGTCGACCACCCGCGGCGTCCACGGACGCGCCCCCCATCTTCAACGCGACGCGACTGTCGAGCGCGACTTCGTCGTCGCCTCGCACCCATCGGTCGCTTCGCAGGGTCATGGTTCGGGGACCCCGATTCCCTCGGCGCCGGGCTTGGAGACCGAGAGATCGACGGTGGACGCGTCGAGGATCTCGAGCGCCAGGGCCGCGCGCCGGACCTTCTCGCGGACGTTCGCGACGACGTCGCTCAGGTTCTGTTCGCCCGCCGGGTAGACCATCCGTGCGTTTCGCAGACCGAACTTGGCGTAGAGCGGCGCGGCGACCGTGGCGATCTCGGCCAGTTCGTTACCGCGCACCATGCCGCCCAGTGCGTCGGGGGCCTCCAGGTAGAGGTCGATGGGGGCGCCACTCGCGGCGCGGAACTCGGCCAACTCGCTCAGGTTGATGTCGCTGGGCACGTTGACGGTGGAGCCACCCATCTCGATGAGGTGTTTGAACGAGACGGGATTGGACGGCGCGAGGACGGCCGAGATCTTCCAGACGATGGACGACGGCAGTTCGCCGCCGTCGACCATGGCCTTGACCAGTTGCAGCAGTCCGACGTCGGCGATCAAGAAGCCCCGGATGCCGGCGTCGACGGCGCGCATGATGTCCTCGATGGCGTAGCGCAGTTGGTCGAGGCCGCGCAGGCGGCCCGCGAGGACCATTCCCTCGGGACTTCGCACCGAACCACCGATGCCGTACTCTTCGCGCGGGCCGACGAAGAGACTGACCTCGAGTCCCTCGTCCGCGCCGATGGCGGCCATTTCGTTCAACTCCGCGCGGGTGAGCAACATCGCGCCGCTGCCCTGGGAGGTGCGATGGATCGTCGTCTTGTGGACGCGGGCCTCTTCGACCACGGCGCGCAACGCCGACGGATTCTCCACGCTCGGTATCTCGATACGAAAGTGCGCCCCGTCGGGAAAGCGGTCGTCGCTGGCGCGCACGCCGTCGGTGAGTCCCGCGAAATATCGCGCGAGTGCGGCGGTCCCGCGAGGACTTCCAGTACCCCTAATCATTGTGCTCCCCCATTCGTTGGACAATCTTCACCTGACTGTGCTGTATTCCACCCTCGGTCGACGTCGCCCACGTGTCGGCGCAGGTGATCAATTCGAACCCCTCGGAACCTACAAGGTAGGTCTCTTCGATCTTGGCCCCGCCGCGCAAGCTCGGGTTCCACGCGACCGCGGTATCGGCCCGACACTCGAGGTCCCAATACGGTGAATCGGTCTGCGAAGGGGCGAGTTCGAACTCGCGCTGTTCGAAGGCGATCGGGCCGCCCTGGAAATGTTCGCGCCACGCGCCGGGCTGACCTATGTTCTCGTAGCCCTTGGCGAGCGCCTCGACGGCGTCGCCCCAACTGTGACCGGGGAGCGACGAGCGCAGTACCGCCTGATGGACGGGTTCGAGTCGCGCGCTCAGTTCGACGATTGGATCGCTCTCACTCGTGACCGCCGTTCGCGTCGCGGCCACGTGGAGTCCGCCGCGTCGCGCGACGACGACGGCCATGAGCGCGTCGTGCACGACCTCGCCAATCGCGAGGGGGTGTCGGACGCGACGAAGTCGTTCGTCGCCGCCCACAATGAGACAAACGGCCCGCGCCCCGTAGCGCTCCAACTCTTGACTGACGGTGGCGGCGACCTCGAAGTCCGTCGACGAACCCGGCCGCCAAGAGTCCACCCCGGCGTCGAGGGCGCGCGCGGCGACCGCGCCCAGCGATCGCAGGTCCACTTTGTCGGCGTCACTGAGCACCATGCGCGTGCGAACGATCGACGGGGTGATGTCGGTGCCGATCTCGGCGCGGTCGCTCAACAGGGCGTCGATTGAGACGCCGCAGAACGAGGCGGCCGCTCGAAGGGGAGCGTTCGCGTCGAACCACGGCACGGTGATGACGCTCCACCCGAGCGCGTCGAGGTCAAAGTCGTCGCGTAGTCGCGGGGCTTCGATCTCACTCGTGATCAGTGCTCGGCCCCGTGAGGAGTCCACGGCCCACGCGGGATCACTCGTCGCCGTAAGGTCCACCGGGTCGGACAGGCCGCCCGTGATCCAGTTGACCGAACCGGGTGTCGTGAGTAGCAGTGGTCGTTCGGCGAACTGGGATCGAAGGGCGGTGACGCCCGCACGTGCCGCGTCACAGCGCTCGCCGATACGAAACCCTCTGTTCGGCTCTACAGAACGTATGTCGATATTGATTTCGCCATACAAACACGTATTCAAGGGCCGGTCAAGAGGTACTTGCGAAAGATGTCGGCTACGCCGTATTGTGTATCCCTGTGCCGAACATAACCGACCAAGACAAGCGTTACGAAGTGCAATCCGTGGCTCGCGCCGCATCATTACTGGACCTCGTGGGGAATGCTGGGGCCGGCGGCCTCGGCGTGACCGAGATCGCCGGACATTTGAAGGTGGCCAAAAGCACCGCGCTCTCGCTGGCGCGAACGCTCAGCGCGGCGGGGCTCTTGCGCGCGGTCGATCCCGGCCCTCGTTACGTCCTCGGTCTCAACCTCCTTCGTCTGGGTGACCTCGTCGGCCAGCAGACCTCGATCGCCGAGCTCGGCCTGCCGACGCTGCGCGAACTCTCGAGCGTGACCGGTCTCACCGCGCGCCTCGCCATGAACGAAAACGGCTACCCAGTCTTCCTGGAACGAATCGACGGTGAGGGGTCAATCCGATTTCACGCGCCGCTCGGTCAGCGCGAGGAGCCACACGCCACCGCCGCCGGTAAGGCGATCCTCGCCGAGATGAACGAGGAACAGGTTCGCGACCTCATCGCCGAAGCCGGCATGGCCGTGCACACTTCCAAGACCCTGACCAACGTGACGGCCCTGCTCGAGGACCTCGAACGGGTGCGTGTGGAGGGCTACGCCACCGACGACGAAGAAGAGGCTGAAGGGGTATTTTGCGTCGGTGCGGCATTCTTCGACCATCAGGGCAAGTGCGCGGGCGCGCTCAGCGTCACCGGACTCAAGGTCGACGTGCCACTTCGCGAAGTGCAACGCCTCGGCGCCATCGTGAAGGAGCGTGCCGAGCGCATGACCTTCCTGCTAGGTGGTATTCGACCCGGGCGTAGTTGATGCGCGCGCTCGTCGTACGCGCACCCCACGACGTCGCGCTCGACACGGTCGATGAACCGATCGCCGGTGCGGACGAGGTCCTCGTCGCTCCGCTGCTCGCGGGCATGTGCGGCACCGACCTGGAACTGGTCGACGGGACCATCGACCCGGCGTACGTCCGTTACCCCCTGGTCCTCGGCCACGAGTGGGTGGGCGAGGTCCGTGATGACGTTCCCGGCGTCGTCGCCCGGGGTGAGCGCGTCGTCGTGGAGGGCATCATTCCCTGTGGCGTCTGCGACGAGTGTCGAATCGGCGCGACGAACCGGTGCACGACGTACGACGAGATCGGCTTCACTCGACCCGGTGCGATCGCCGAGCGCGTCGCGGTGCCCTCTCGACTCGTGCACCGGATCGACGAGTCGGTCGACGCCAACGACGCCGCGCTGATCGAGCCGATGGCGGTGGTGTGGCGCGCGTTGACCCGATTCGCGCTACGTGATGGTCTCGCCGTCGTGGTCGTCGGTGACGGGACGATCGCGCTCCTGGCCGCGCATTTGGTCCGTCAGTTCAACCCCGCTCGCGTCGTGGTCGCGGGTCGCCGCGCCGCGCAAGAGTCCCTGGCGATCGCCGCCGGTGCCGACGCGTTCGTGACGGACATTCCCCAGGGCCACTTCGACCTCGTGATCGAAGCGGCCGGCACCGGCCCCTCAGCCGCAACCGCGATCGCCCTCGCCGCCCGCGGCGCGATGGTCGTCCTCCTCGGTCTGCCCACGCACGGGACACGCATCGACCTCGCGCCCGATGACCTCGTTAACGACGACCTCGTGATCCAGGGGAGCTTCGGGTACACGAGTCGGTCATTCACCGACGTCGTCGCCCAAGTGAACGCCGGCAACCTCAAGCCCTCCTTCTTGATCACCCATCGCTACCCGATAGAGCGCAGCGACGTGGCGCTCGGCGTCCTTCGCGGCGAGGTCGCCGATGACCAGCCGCGTGGCAAGGTCGTCATCACCCTGTCGTAGTCCGGCCGATCATGACTCGAAGTTAAGTCCCAGGCGGGTGAGATAGCCGAGTCCCATTACGGCCGCTTCGCAGCCGATCGCCGCCAGCGCCGCGACGTCGGCCTCGTCTCGGATCCCCCCGGCCGCGACGACGGCGATGCCACTCGCGCAGGCTCGCTCGTAGAGCGCGAGGTCGGGACCGCGCATGGTGCCGTCGCGCTCGATGGCGGTCACGTGGAGCCGCGCGATCCCCGCGTCGAGGCACCGCGCAAGTGCGTCCTCGACCTCGAGGCCACTGGAGGCCGTCCATCCGCGAACGGCGATTCGTCCGTCGCGCACGTCCAGGGCGGCGACGAGCTGTTCGCCCAAAACTCGCGAGAAGCGCTCGAGTGCGTCGTCCTGCCACAGCGCGGTGCCGACGATCACGCGAGTCGCGCCGGCGTCCAGCGCCGCCTGGGCGGCATCGAGTGATCGGATGCCGCCGGACACCTGCAGGGGGATTCCGTGTGCGACGCTTGCGCAGCGCGCGACGACCTCGCTTCGCAACGCCCCGTCGCGTGCCCCTTGCAGATCGACGATATGTATTAGCGGTGGCGCGGTGGCCACGATGCGGGCCATGAACTCCTCGATCGGTTGGCGAAAGATCACCCGTTCGAAGTCGCCCTGCTCGAGACGAACGGCGTCGTCGCCGAGGAGGTCGAGGGCGGGGATCACTTGCATAGCAGCGTGTTAGCATGTTAGCATAGTAAAATGACCAGTGGCAAAGTAACCTCCGCCGAAGCCAACCCCGAGACCGCGGCCCGCTTCGATGAACTCGTCGAGGCGTTCGTGTCCCTGCGGGACCAGGGTGTCACCGCGGCGTTCTTGCGTGACTTGTGCACCACGACCGAAATCGACGCCATGGGGCAACGCCTTCAGGTCGCTCGTCTGGTGAACGACGGTCTCTCCTACCAGGAGATCTCGCGGCGCACCGGTGCGTCGACCGCCACGATCACCCGCGTCGCCCAATGGTTGCACCACGGCGAGGGCGGCTACGCCGCCGTATTGAAGAGGAGTCGACGATGAACCGCCGTCTGTCACTGGCGCTGCCGTCCAAGGGCCGGCTACGTGAACCGTCGTGGTCGTTGTTGGAGGCGAGTGGCGTCTCGCCGCAAGAGCCGGGTGAGCGCGTCCTGCAATCACACTGTCGCAACGCGGACATTGACCTGCTGTTCGTACGCGCCGAGGACGTGCCCGAGTACGTCCAAGACGGCGTCGTCGACTGCGGCATCACGGGACTCGACTTGATCTCCGAGCGTGAGTGCGACGTCGAGGTACTGCTGCGGCTCGGTTACGGCGCGTGCTCGCTGCAGGCGGCCGTGTCCATGGAGGACGAGGCACGCCAGATCGAGGACCTCGCCGGTCGACGGATCGCCACGTCGCACCCGCGAATCGCCGCTCGCGCGCTCAGCTCCCTGGGCATCGACGCCGAGCTCGTCCAGGTCACCGGGTCGGTCGAGATCTCGCCCCGCCTCGGGCTCGCCGACGCGATCATCGACCTCGTGTCGACGGGGAGCACCCTGCGCACGAACGGGTTGCGATCGATCGGCACGTTGTTCGAATCAGAGGCGGTGCTGGTCGGCCGCGTCGGTTCGAAGGACCACGAGGCTCGACGCACCCTCACGATGGTCCTCGGATCGGTGATCAACGCACGAGCCAACCGCTACCTCTTGTGCAACGTCGCCAAGATTCGCTTGGAGGAGGTGACGGCGCTCCTGCCGACCTCCGGTTCGCCCACGATCATGGACTTGGCGACGCCCGGCGTCGTCGCGGTGCACGCGTTGGTTCCGGCCGCCGAGATCTGGTCGCTGTTGCCGCGACTGGAGGCCGCGGGCGCGAGCTCGATTCTCACGCTGCCGGTCGAACGGATGGTGCCGTGAGCAAGCCCGTCGCCACCGACCGACCCGTCACGATCGATGAGATCGTTGAGGACGTACGCGCGCGTGGCGACGCCGCCCTCGTCGCGTGGTCGAAGAAGTTCGACGGCACGACGGCGTCGAGCCCGCAGCGCGCCGTCGCCTACGGCGACATTCCGACGTCCGCGGTATTGGCGGCGGCCGAGAACGTGCGCGCGTGGCACGCGGCGCAGCGACCGGTCGACCTGACGTTGGAAGTCTCGCCCGGCGTAACCCTCGAACGTCGCTGGACGCCGATCCGCTCCATCGGTATCTACGTCCCCACCGGTCTCGTCTCGTCGCTCATCATGGCTGGTGTGCCGGCCCAGGTCGCTGGGGTCGAGCGAATCGTCGTCTGCACTCCGCCGAACGGCTCGGCCGCCGTGGCCGCCGCGGCCGCACTCCTCGGCATCGACGAGGTGTGGGCAATCGGTGGCGCGCAGGCCATCGCGGCGATGGCCTACGGCACCGAATCGATCGAGCCGGTCGACAAGATCTTCGGTCCGGGCGGTGGCGCGGTCAACGCCGCCAAGCTACTCGTCAGTCGCGACGTGGCGATCGATCTCCCGGCCGGGCCGAGCGAGGTCGTCGTCGTGGCGGACCTGGGATTCGATCCCGTCATCGTGCAACAAGAACTGGACGCCCAGATGGAGCATGGCCCCGACTCGCGAGCCCACGTCGTGTGGGTCGGTGACGACCTCGACGCCGCTCTCGACGAAGTCGAGCGCTACGCCGCCGAGCACGTCGCACTCCTGGGGGAGCGCGCCGAGTCGTTGGCCGATCGCATTCGAAACGCCGGGGCCGTCTTCGTCGGCCCATACTCCCCGGTGCCAGCGGGTGACTACGCCACCGGAGGGAACCACGTGCTCCCGACCGGCGGGTGGGCCAAGTCGACCGGGGGTCTCGGACTCGAAGCCTTCATGAAGACCGTCACGGTCCAACGCGTCACCAAGGAGGGGTTGGAGCGACTCGCGCCGACCATCGAGGCCCTCGCCGAACTCGAAGACATGCCCGCTCACAAACGAACGGCGCGTCGATGACCCGGCCGGTCGCGCTCGCGAGTTACCAGTGGCCGCCCTCCAATGAGGTGATCGCGGAGCGGGTGGGGCTCGACCCGCGCGACATCATCCGATTCGACGGCAACGTCGCCGCGACGCCGCCGCCGAGCGCGCGACCCGGTGCCTTGGCCCGGGCCCTCGCCGACGTCAACGAGTACGACCGCGGCCGCTACCACGCGTTGCGTGCGGCGATCGCCGAGCGCCACGGCGTGGGCGTCGAGCAGGTCGCCCTGGGCGCCGGCAGTGACGAGTTCATCGTGTTGTTGGCGCGCCTCTACGCCGAAGGCGGGACCGTCGCGACCGTACCCTCGTTCTCGTATTCGATGTATCCCTTCGCCGCCGCGATGGCCGGCGCCACTGTCGTGGACGACCCGTCGTCGGCCGACCTCGTCTTCGTCTGCCGGCCGAACAACCCCACCGGAGAGTTGCCCGATATCCCCAACGTCGCGGGTCAGCTCGTCATCGATGAGGCCTACGCCGACTACGCCGGTGTCGACGCGCTGGACCGCGTCGACCAGGGAGCGATCGTGCTGCGGACCTTCTCCAAGGCCTACGGGCTGGCCGGCGCGCGCGTCGGCTACGCGATCGCGACTGCCGAGACCATCGACGTGATCACGTCTCGTCAGGCCCCGCTGTCGGTCTCGTCACTCTCGGCCGCGTTGGCGCTGGCGGCGATCGCGACGCCGGTCGACGTGACGGCGCAGGTCGCCGAGCGCGAACGTCTCGCCGGTGCGTTGAGCGTGCTCGGACTCACGCCGGTGACGTCGTACACCAATTTCTTGTTCATCCCGATGGAGAGGCCGCAAGAGCTCGTCGAACAGTTGATGACCTACGGCGTCGTCGTGCGCGCCTATACGGGCGGTCTGCGCGTCAGTGTGAAGGACGAGCTGGACGACAACGTCTTGCTCGACGCGTTGCGTTCGGTCCTCTCGGGCGACGCGGCGTCGCCTCGCGCCCTTCGCCGGCGCCGCGCCACCGCCGAGACGTTGTTGAACATCCGTCTGCGGGTCCCCGGCGAAGGCCGGGTCTACGTGAACACCGGACTCGGCTTCTACGACCACATGCTGCAGCAGCTGGCGTTCCACGGCGGCATGGACCTTCGCCTCGAAGGCGTCGGGGACCTCGAGACCGGGGAGCACCACATGGTCGAGGACATGATGATCACCTTCGGCGAGGCGCTCGACGAGGCGCTCGGCGATCGACGGGGTCTCACGCGCTACGGCGAGGCCCGCGTGCCGATGGACGAGGCGTTGGCGCACGCCGTCGTCGATCTCTCCGGGCGAGCGACGGCCACCATCTCCATCACGCCCGACCCCGGCATGGCCGCCCACGCCTTCCAGTCACTCGCCCAGAACGCCCGCATCACGCTCCACGTCACCGCGACCGGGGAGAACGATCACCACGTCGCCGAGGCGGCGTTCAAGGCGGTCGGTCGTGCACTGGCCCAAGCCCTCACCCGCGACGGGTCGCTCGT
Source organism: uncultured Acidimicrobiaceae bacterium (assembly GCA_963802735.1). Classification (GTDB taxonomy): domain Bacteria; phylum Actinomycetota; class Acidimicrobiia; order Acidimicrobiales; family RAAP-2; genus RAAP-2. The sequence goes on from CAWDJY010000009.1 coordinate 102,041, forward strand.
GCGCTCCACCAAGGGCTCACTGTGAGCGTCGTCGTCGTCGACTACGGCGCGGGCAACACGCGCTCGGTTCAAGCGGCGCTCGCGCACGTCGGTGTGTCGAGCGTGGTCACCAGCGCGCCGGAAGAGATCGGCCGGAGTGACATGGTGATCCTTCCCGGCGTCGGTTCGGCGCGCAGCGCCATGGACCACCTCGAATCGACCGGCGCGGCCTCGGCGCTACGGGAACGATTCGAGCGGGGCAACCCGATGCTCGGCATCTGTCTCGGTATGCAGTTGGCGTTGGACCACAGTGACGAAGACGGCGGTGTCGACGGGCTGGGGCTCCTGCGCGGTTCGGTGCACCTGATGACCGAGGGTCGGGTACCGCGCCTCGGATGGGCGGCGGTCGAACCATGGGGTGACGCCTACTACTTCGCGCACTCGTACGCCGCGACGTGCCCCGACGTCGTGGCGACGTCCGAGGGCGTCGCGGTCGCGGTCGAGCGCGGCTCGTTCCTGGGCGTTCAATTCCACCCCGAGAAGAGCGGGAGCGCCGGCTTGGCCTTCCTCGAACGATGCCTCTCGCCCGTCTGATCCCCTGTCTCGACGTGGCCCACGGTCGCGTCGTGAAGGGCGTCAACTTCGTGGGACTGCGTGACGTGGGCGACCCCGTCGAACTGGCCAAGTACTACAGCGACGGTGGTGCCGACGAACTGGTCTTCCTCGACATCGCCGCGACGCCGGAAGACGGCACGACCATGACCTCGGTCGTGGCCGACGTCGCCGACGTGCTGGAGATCCCCTTCACCGTTGGCGGAGGTGTGCGCTCGGTGGACGACGCCATTCGCATCATCGAGTCCGGGGCCGACCGCGTCTCGCTGAACTCCGCAGCCCTCGCCGAACCTAATCTGATCAGCGCCATCGCGCGGCGCTACGGGAGCCAAGCGGTCGTCGTCGCCATCGACGCGGGCGACGGCGTCGTCCACACCCACGGCGGCCGTGTCGCGACCACCACCGAGACGATCCCGTGGGCCGTCGAGGCCGCCGCGCGCGGCGCCGGCGAGATCCTCTTGACGTCCATCGCGCACGACGGGAAACGCGAAGGCTTCGACCTGGCGTTGACGGCCGCCGTGCGCGCCGCGGTGTCGATCCCGGTCATTGCCTCCGGTGGTGCCGGTTCGGCCGCGCACGTGGCCGCGGCGCTGCGGGTCGCCGACGCGGCGTTGATTGCGTCGATCGTCCACGAGAATCCGGCCGGACTCCCGGGCCTTCGCCGGGAGATCCAAGATCTAGGCATTCAACTTCGACCGATGAGGGAATTGATATGAGTGATGAACTTCGCGCTGCGATCGTGCAAGACGACGCCACCGGCCGCGTCTTGATGTTGGGCTGGATGGACGAAGAGGCACTCGCGCTGACTCGCTCGAGCGGCCTCGTCCACTTCTTCTCACGATCACGCCAGAAGTTGTGGCAGAAGGGTGAGACGTCAGGCAACACGATGCACGTGATCGAGATCTCGCACGACTGCGACGACGACGCCGTCCTCGTGCGCGTGTCGGCCGACGGTCCGGCCTGTCACGACGGGGCGACGTCGTGTTTCACCCCGTGGCTGTGGCGCAAGATCCTGCGGCGCGAGCACGAGGCGCCGCACGGCTCCTACGTCGTCGAACTGCTCCAGCTGGGGACGCCACGGGTCGCACGAAAGGTCGGCGAGGAGGCCGTGGAGTTGGTGGTCGCCGCGCTGAGCGAGGACGACCAACGCGTGGTCGAGGAGGCGGCAGACCTCTGGTTCCACTCGCTCGTGCTGCTGCGTAGCCGGGGACTCGATCCGGCCCTCGTCGAGGACGAACTTCGTCGACGTGAGTGACCTCGAGCTCGACGTCGTCGGGCTTCGAACGGCTCGGACGCTAGCGTTCCGTGTGGGGGACTGGTTCCCTCGCATCGATGTACCGAGTGGTCAGTCAGTCGCCGATGACCAGCAGCGTTCCAACGGCACAGGGTTTGGTCCGGTCCAGGGGTAAATGTCGTGTTCATAGCTACGTCAGTGCCATCGGGAACGCTCGTCCTCGTCGGCGCCGTGTTTCTGGCGTCGTGCGTCGAGACGGTCGAGGCGCTGACCATCGTCTTTGCCGTGGGCCACACTCGTGGCTGGCGCTCCGCCGTCGAGGGCACGGGCGTGGCGCTACTCGTGTTGTCGGCCCTCGTCGGGGCGTTCGGACCGGCCCTCGTGCACGTTCCGCTCAACGTCTTGCGAATCGTGGTCGGCGGGGTGCTTCTCATCTTCGGGATGCAGTGGCTTCGTAAGTCCATCCTTCGCGCGACCGGTCTGAAGGCGAAGCACGACGAGGACGCCATCTACGAAGCGACCGTCGCCGCACTGCGCGCCGCCGGCGCGCCGGCGGGGCGCGACCGCATCGCCTTCGTCCTGGCCTTCAAGGGGGTGTTCCTCGAAGGTCTCGAGGTGATCATCCTCGTGATCACGCTCGGCACGTCGGCGCATCGACTCGGTCTGGCGGTCGTGGTCGCGGCCGTCGCGGTGGCGTTCGTGGCCGGGAGTGGGGTCGTCGTCGCGAAGCAGCTTTCGAACGTGCCGGAGAACGCGCTGAAGATGTCGGTGGGCGTCTTGCTCGTGACCTACGGGACCTTCTGGACCGGTGAGGGTCTGCGCGTGCGCTGGCCCGGCGGCGACACGATGCTCCTGGGGCTCGCGGTGACCTACACCGTCGTCACCTGGCTCTTCGTACTGGCCCTGCGCCGTGAGGTGAGCACGTCCATGGCGGCGAAGGCATGAAGGAACGGCCATTCGTGGTGACCCGACTGCTCAAGGGCTTCGGACGGTTCTGGTGGGACTTCTTGGTGGGCGACACGCCGGAACTGTTCATCGCCGCGCTCGTGATCATCGCGGTCACCGCCCTCTTGAGCGAGAGCGGTCATTTCAACGTCGCGGCGATCGTCGTCTTGCCGGTGCTCGCGGTCCTGGCGCTCGGGGCGTCACTGGCGCGCGCGGTGCGCTACGCGCGACGAAAGTGAACTACGCGGCCGGTACTTCGTAGGCGGTCATCGAGAGCGAACCCATCTCGTAGCCGTCGACGAGCGTGCGCGTGGGCGTGTTCGCCGCCGCGGAGAGCCCCGCCACGTAGGCCAGGGGCAAGAAGTGGTCCGGCGTCGGGACGGCCAAGCGGTAGTCGCCGTGGGCGCTGGCGCGACCGAGCTCGGTCGCGTCGCTGGTCATGATCGATCGCACGTCGTCGTCGAAGCGGTGCGCCCAGTCGGTGCCGACGCCGGGGGAGTTGAAGTCCACGAGTCGCAGGTTGTGCACGACGTTGCCGCTGCCCACGATGAGCACCCCCTCACTGCGCAGCGCGTGCAGTTGGACGCCGAGGTTGAAGTGGTAGTCGAAGGGCAACTCGGCGTTGATGGAGAGCTGCAGGACCGGGACGTCGGCCGCGGGGAACATATGGACGAGGACCGACCAGGTGCCGTGGTCGATTCCCCAACTGTCCTCGTCGAGGCCGACGTAGGTCGGCTTCACGACGTCGACGACGCGTTCGGCGATCGAGGGGTCACCGGGCGCCGGGTACTCGACGGCGAAGAGTTCCGGCGGGAACCCGTAGAAGTCGTGAATGGTGCGCGGCATCCGCATCGCCGTGATCGCGGTGATGTTGACGTACCAGTGCGCCGAGATGACGAGGATCGCCGTGGGCTTCTCGATCGACGCGCCGAACCTCGCCCAACTCTCGGTGTAGCGATTGTGGTCGATCGCGTTCATGGGGTTTCCGTGACCGATGAAGGTCGCGGGCATCAGTGGTGACATCGGACTCGTTTCGACGTTCGACAGCGTAGCGCTCGGTAATTCACCAAACGCCGTCGTAGCCTTCACGTGTGCGAAGCATGCGAGTCCTGGTCGGCGTCACCGTGCTAATGGGCGTGGTCGTCGCGGGTGCCGGCGCGAGTCAGACGGCGACGGCGACGACCAATCTCGCGTGCGCGACGCAGATCGTCTCGACGTGGAGCACCCCGCAGTTGGCGAACGAGACCATCGCGCTCCCGGTCGAGGCGACGAACGTCGGGGCGTTGGCCCCGGCCGCGCGCGCCGGTTACGGCGGGATCCTCCTCTTCGGCGCGACCGCGCCGGCGTCGATGCCCCAGATCCTCGCGACCTTGCAACGTGAGCGTCCCGGCCACTACGCCTGGATGGTGATGACCGACGAGGAGGGCGGCGGCGTCGAGCGTCTCACCAACCTGGTCGGTTCGTTCCCGTGGGCCCAGACCATGGGCAAGAACCTCCACGCCACGCAGATAACGACCATCGCGCGCCGCGTCGGTATCGCGTTGTCGTCGGCCGGCGTGAACACCGACCTCGCGCCGGTGCTCGACGTCGACGCTCGCGCGCAGTACCCCGGCGAGGCCAACCCCGACGGCTACCGATCCTTCAGCGGCGTTGCGTCGATCGCGGCGGCCGACGGCACCGCGTTCATGAAGGGACTCCAACAGAGTGGCGTCCTGTCGGTCGTCAAGCACTTCCCCGGTCTGGGCTACTCGACGCGCAACACCGACTACGGTCCCGCGGCGACGTTGTCGTGGGCGAAGTTGCAGACGACGGGACTCGTCCCCTTCCGTCAGGCGATCGCCGGTGGCGCCTCCGCGGTCATGATGTCCAACGCGCGCGTCCCGGGTCTCACGTCACTGCCGGCGGGGCTCTCGTCAGTCGCCGTCCAGTACTTGCGCACGACACTCGGCTTCAAGGGACTCATCGTCACCGACTCGCTCTCCGCGGGCGCCATCAGCGCTCTGCACCTCGCGGAACCGGCGGCGTCGGTCCTGGCCCTGGGGGCCGGCGACGACCTCATCCTCTTCGGTTCGCCGACGTCCGTCGCGGCGTCGTTGGTGTTGGCGGGGAAGATCTCGGCGGCCATCGTCACCGCGGTCACGAAGGGCACGCTGGCCAAGTCGACGTTGGTCGCGGCCGCGGCCCAGGACCTGGCGGCGCGCAACCCACTGACGTGCGCGCCCACCACGACGACGACCTCGTGATTCAAAGGTAGTGAGGCGGCACCTCATTGGTCTCGCGACGGATCAGTCGGATCTCTTCTTTCAGGCGGATGATCTCGTCGCGCAGCGACGAAATGATCGCTTCGAGTTCTTCGCGTGAAGGAGTATCCGGGGTCATCTCGTAACACTCGCACACGCCGACGTCGGGGACAATACGACCTGCGAGTCGATCAGGGGAAGAGCCCGCGCAACTCCGTCGCTTCGGCGATGCGCTCCACGCCGACGGCGATCGCCGTCTCGCGCAACGTGACCTGGAGTTGGAGGTGTCGGGTCCAGATGTAGTTGAAGGCTTCGCGCATCGTCTTCTCCAGACGATCGTGGAAAAGTTCGGTCTCCCAGAGGTAGCCCTGGAGGTCCTGGGCCCACTCGAAGTACGACGCCACGACACCGCCCGCGTTGGCGAGGACGTCGGGGACGACGGCAATGCCACGACTCGCGAGGACCTCGGCGCCTTCGCCGGTCGTGGGACCGTTGGCCGCCTCGACGACGATCGACGCCGACATCGTCTTGGCGATGTCCTGGTCGATGACGCCACCGAGGGCGGCCGGGATCGCGATGTCGCTCGGCAGCGTGAAGAGGAGGTCGGACGCGACCGCCTCGCTCTTGGGGTAACCGACGATGGTGCCGGCCTCTTTGAAGTGGTTCGCCATCACGGTCGGATCGATACCCTCGGGCACGTGGATGGCGCCGCGGATATCGGCGACGCCGACGACCTTCATGCCGCGGTCGCTCAAGAGTTTCACCAGGGGCGCGCCGACCTTGCCGTAGCCCTGGATGACGACGCGCTGCTCACTGGCCAAGCGGCCCATGCGTTGGAGGATGGCGCTCGTGCAGATCGTCACGCCGAGCGACGTCGCGCCGGCGTGACCGAGCGTGCCACCGATGGCGAGTGGCTTGCCGGTCACGGCGCCGGGGACGTTGTGTCCCGCGAGCATCGAGACGGTGTCCATGATCCAACTCATGACCTGGGTGTCGGTGTTGATGTCGGGCGCGGGGATGTCGCGGTCGGGACCGATCATCGGGGCGATGGAGAAGGCGTAGCGACGCGTCAGTCGTTCGAGTTCGGCGCGACTGAGGGCCGAGGGGTCGACGCGGATACCACCCTTGGCCCCGCCGTAGGGGATGTTCACGACGGCGCACTTGATCGACATGTCGGCACTCAGGGCCGCGATCTCGTCCACGTTCACGCTGGGGTGGAAACGGATGCCGCCCTTTCCGGGGCCGCGCGCGGTGCTGTGTTGGATGCGCCAGCCGTGGAACATCTCGATCTCGCCGGAGTCCATGCGAACGGGGACCGCGACCTCGAGGATCCGCTCGGGGGTGACGATCCGCTTGATCAGTCCCTCGTTCAGACCGAGCAGATGCCCGGCCGTCTCGATCAAGGAAGTGACATGGAGCCACGGATTGAATTCGTGAGGGGACGCCTCAGTCGGACGCGTGACCACGTTGTCACCAGCCTTTGATTTGAGAGAAAGCGAGATTGCTTACCGATACAGCGTAGGACACATTTGGCCGCCATTCGGACCAGGCAATACTGGTTGGTACTGTGACGTCCATGACCACGACCCCACGCCCTCCCCTGCAAATCTCCACGATTCTGGCCTACAACGGCGGCTTCAAAGAAGCCGCGCGCGGCGTGGCGGAGATGGAAAAGGCCGGCCTCGACCTGGTCTGGGTCGCCGAGGTCTACGGATTCGATAGCCCCTCCCTGATGGGGTACCTCGCCGCCCTGACCGAGCGCGTCCAGATCGGTTCGGGGATCATGAACGTCTTCTCGCGCACGCCGTCGCTGATCGCCATGACCGCGGCCGGAATCGACGCGCTCTCCGAGGGTCGATTCCACCTCGGCCTCGGGGCCTCGGGTCCCCAGGTCATAGAGGGTTTCTACGGCGTGCCCTACACGAACCCGCTGGGTCGCACCAGAGAGATCGTGGACATCTGTCGCACGCTGTGGAAGCGAGAGGCGCCGCTCGTGCACCAGGGCAAGAACTTCACGCTGCCGCTCCCGAGTGACCAGGGCACCGGTCTCGGCAAGCCCCTCAAGTTGCTGACGCACCCGGTGCGCAGCGAGATCCCCGTCTGGATCGCGTCGCTGGGCGAGAAGAACGTGGCGATGACCGCGTCGATCGCCGACGGGTGGCTGCCCGTCTTCTTCATCCCCGAGCGCGCCCGCGAGGTCTGGGGTGCGCCCTTGGCCGCCGGGCGCGCGACGCGCGACCCCGCACTCGGCGACCTGATGATCTCGGCCGGTGGTCTGCTCGCCGTCGGTGAGGGGGACGAGGTCACGGCCCTGCGCGAGTTCGCGCGCCCGATGACCGCGCTCTACGTCGGCGGCATGGGGGCCAAGGGCAAGAACTTCTACAACGAGTTGATGGTGCGCTACGGCTTCGAGAAGGAGGCGGCACTGATCCAAGACCTCTACCTCGACGGCAAGAAGAAGGAGGCCGAGGCCGCGATCCCCGACGAGTTCTTGGAGTTGACCACGTTGTGTGGACCGGCGAGCTACGTCGCCGAGCGCGTCGCGGCCTACCGCGAGGCCGGCGTCACGCACCTCCAGGTCCATCCGATCCCGTTGGGCGATCAGAGCGGCGCGTCGTTGATCGAGACCGTGAAGGGGATGTCCTAGGGTTCCGGGTCGCCCGTGACGTCCGCGCGGGTCGCGTCACGCCCGCCCGAGGCGAGCCACGCGTCGTACATCGTGGCGTAGGCGCCGCCTCGGGCCAGCAGTTCGGCGGGCGTGCCCATCTCCACGATGCCACCGTGGTCGATGACGACGATCCGGTTCGCACGTTGGGCCGTCGTGAGGCGATGCGCGATGAGGATCGCCGAACGGCCCTCCAGGAGTCGGTCGAGGGCCCGCTCGATGACCGTCTCGCTCTGCAGGTCGAGTGAGGACGTCGCCTCGTCCAGGATCAGTACCCGCGGTCGTGCGAGGAAGGCCCGCGCGAGCGCGAGCTGCTGACGCTCACCCGCCGACAGCGTCTGGCCCCGCTCGTGCACGGGCGTGTCGAGTCCCTGGGGAAGGCGGTCGACCAGGTCACGCAGTCCTACGACGTCGACCGCGGTGTCGATCTCTTCCTCCGTCGATCCGGGGTGGCCGAAGCTCAGGTTCGTGCGGATGGACCCCGCGAAGAGGAAGGGCTCTTGGGGCACCACGCCGAGTTGCGATCGCAACGAGCGCAGGGTGACGGTCTTGATGTCGATCCCGTCGAGGAGCACCCGGCCCGACGTCGGGTCGTAGAAGCGGTTCGCGAGCTTCGCCATGGTCGACTTTCCGGCGCCGGTCGGACCGACGAAGGCGACGGATTCGCCCGGGGAGATCTCCAGATTGACGTCGTGCAACACGGGCTCGTCGCTCAAGTACGCGAAGTCGACGTGCTCGAAGGTGATCCGGCCCTCGATGACCGGGAGGTCCGGGGCGCCCGGTATCTCGTCGACCGAGGGAACCGTGTCGAGCAATTCGCGTAGTCGGATGATCGACGATCGTCCCTGCTGCAGTGTCGTGTACTGCTGGACGAGGAGTTGGATCGGCGCGAAGAATCGGTTGAGGTAGAGGAAGAACACGATGAGTTGCGCCACGTTGAGTTGGTGGTGCAGGACCATCTGGCCACCGATGCCGAGCAGCATGGCCTGGCCCAAGATGCCGATCATGAGTGTCGACGGACCGTAGATGGCGTTGACCCGACCGGTGTACGCGTTGGCGTCGCGGTACGCGCCCACCACGTGACGGTGGTTGCGGATGTTGCGGCGCTGGCGGTTATGCGCGGTCACGACCCGAATCCCGTAGAGCGACTCGGACAGGTCGGCCAAGACGGTCGCGATTCGGTCGCGCGCGAGGAGATAGCCCTTCTCCGACGCGTGGTGGTACCAGATCGAGAAGACGATGAGCAGGGGCACCACGAGCAGCACGGTCCAGAGCGCGAGTTCGACGTTCGTGAGGAACAAGATGACGGTGATGACGACCATCGTGAGGCCCTGGAGCGCGAACTGACTGATGCCGTCTTGTATCAACTGTTGCAGGTTCTCGATGTCACTCGTCATTCGGCTCATCAAGACGCCGGCCTTCTCCTCGGTGAAGAAGTCGAGGCTCAGCCGTTGGAACTGGGTGAAGACACGAATACGCAGGTCGTGCATCACGCGCGACGAGAGCTTGCCCGTGACGTTGACCTGTTGTCGCTGGAAGTAGACGCTGACGAGCGCCAGCGCGAGGTACAGCGCCGCGCACACCACGATGACGCTCAGGCTCCGGTGACGCTCCATCCCGTGACTGATGGCGAACTCGGTGAGGAGCGGCCCGGCCTGCAGCGTGAGGCTGATGACGATGACGAGGGCCGAACCGGCGAAGACCCACTTGGGATAGACGCGCAGCAGTTGCGGCAGGGTCAGGCGCTCGCGTTCCTTCGCACTGGGTCGTTGCGTGAAGTGCACGTGGGACTTCGGACGAACCGGTTCGGTGGCGAGCAGCTTCGTCGCCTCATCCATCAGTTCTTCGGGAATGCCGCCGAAGGGAAGTCCGGCGCGTCCGCTCGACGAGGACGCGCTCGGGCCGAACATCGCGCCGCCGCCGCCGCCGCCCCAACCCATCAGGACCCCTCGCTCGACGTGGTCTGGGCCAGGATCTCCGAGTAGAGCGGCTCGGTCGCGAGCAACTCCTCGTGCGTGCCGCTCGCGATGACGTGACCCTCGTCGAGCACCAGGACCCGACTGGCGAGAGCGATCGTCGAGATGCGGTGCGCGATGACGATCGTGGTGCGCTGCTGCAAGAGACCCCGCAGGGCTTCGTAGATACCCGACTCCACGTGCACGTCGATCGCGCTGGTGGCGTCGTCGAGGATGAGGATCGGCGGGTTGAGCAGCAATGTCCGGGCGATCGCGATGCGTTGGCGTTGACCCCCGGAGAGGGTGTAGCCGCGTTCGCCGACGACCGTGTCGTAGCCGTTGGGCAGTCGGACGATGAACTCGTCGGCGTTCGCCGCCTTCGCCGCCGCCTCGATCTCCTCGAAGGACGCGTCGGGCCGGCCGTAGGCGATGTTGTCGCGGATCGAGATCGAGAAGAGGAATGGCTCGTCGAGTACGACGCCGACGTTCTCGCGCAGCGAGGTCAGGGTCACGTCGCGCAGGTCGTGACCGTCGATGGTGATGGCGCCCCCGGTCACGTCGTAGAAGCGATTGAGCAGACGCGCCACGGTGGACTTGCCCGAACCCGTGCGCCCGACGATCGCCACCGTCTCTCCCGGTGACAGGTGGGCGTCAAAGTCGCGCAGGATCTCGGCGCCGTTGTCGTAGGTGAAGTTCACGTGATGGAAATCGATCGCGCCGCGCACGTCGAGGAGGTCGTAGGCGCCTGGGCGATCCACGATCTCGGGATTCTCGTCGAGGATCTCGAAGATCCGTCCGGCGCTGGCCTTCGCGCGCTGTCCCATCATGACGAGCTGACCGAGCATCATGAACGGCGCCTGCAACATCAAGAGGTACAGGCTGAAGGCGAGGATCTGCGGGTAGACCAGGTCACCGTGCAGGACCATCCAACCACCACAGAGCAGCACCAGGGCGAGTCCCAACTGGGGCAGGTTCTGGACCCAGGGCGACCAGATGGCCCGAATGTTCGCGTCCTTGATGTAGGCCCAGGCGACGCCCTCGGCGGCGTCGGCGAGGCGATCGATCTCGGCCTCCTCTTGCGCGAAGGACTTCACGACGCGAACGCCGTTCACGTTCTCGTCGACGATGGTGGCGACCTCGGCCAGGCGGGCCTGGGTGATCCAGGAGATCGGGAACATGACCCGGCGCATCCGTATGCCGACCACGTACAGGATCGGCATCACGATCATCGAGATCAGTGCCAACGCCCAGTTGATGCTCAGCATGAATCCGAAGGCGACGACGCCGATGAAGCACTGCACGATGATGAGCGGCGCGAAGATGGAGTACATCTGCACGCTGCGGATGTCGCTGTTGGCCCGACTGATGAGCTGGCCGGATTGGACTCGGTCGTAGAAACTGAACGATAGCCAGGTCAGGTGCTGGTAGATGAGCGATCGCAGATCGGCCTCTACGTTGTAGGCGGTGTTATAGAGGAACTGCCGCGAGATGATGCCGGCGGCCCCGGCCAAGAGTCCCACGATGACGAGCGAGACGACGTCGCCGTGGAGTGACGCCACGTGGCGCACGAACGTGTGGTCGATGTCGTTACTGAGCATGTTCGGCACGAGTACCTGAAAGATGAGGCTCACGAACGAAAGGACGATCGCCGTCACGAACGTCACCCGGTGCGATTGAATCACCGGGAGCACTCGACGCCACCACGTCAAGTTCTGATCCCGGGAGATCTCGTGACGCGGACCGGGATACTTCGACCGGACGCCACCCAGGGGGTTGGACGAATGCTGCTCTCGCTCTCGGACGCGTTCGGAACGCGATGAGAGGAAAGAAGCCATTGATCAATATTACTGGTCGTCCCTGACGTCGACGCCGGAGGTCGTGACCACAGACCGGGCCGCGGCGACGCACGCATCGCTCGGCGTAGTGTGACCTCGTGCCATCACTACAGGTCATCAACCATCCCGTCGTCGCCGACAAGGTTCGACGTCTGCGCGACGTCGCGACGTCCAACGCCGACTTCCTGCGCCTCGCCGGCGAGATCTCACGGTTCGTCGCGTACGAGGCATTCCGTGAGACCCCGGTCACACAGACGACGGTCGACACGCCAGTGACCAAGGGCGCGCCGGCCGTGCGGATCGACACGGAGTACCTCATCGTTCCGATCCTTCGCGCGGGACTGGGAATGAGTCCGGCGGTGCAGGAGGTGTTGCCGCATCACCGCGTCTGCCTCGTGGGGCTGCGGCGCAACGAAGCGACCCTGCAGCCCGACGTCTACCTCGACGGACTGCCCGAGACGCTCACCGGCGTCCACGTCGTGCTGTGCGATCCGATGTTGGCGACCGGCGGATCGTTGGTCTGCGTGCTCGACATGTTGCGTGCGCGCGGCGCCGGTGACGTGACAGTGCTCTGTCTCATCGCGGCGCAACCGGGCGTCGACTTCGTCTTTTCGAAACACCCCGACGTCGCGATCGTGGCGGCGGCCCTGGACGCGAAATTGAACAGCGTGGGCTACATCACGCCCGGTCTCGGCGACGCGGGCGACCGGCTCTTCGGGCCTCCCGCACGGTAGCTACAGCCCGATGTCCTCGTTCCAGAGGTCCGGGTGTTCGAGGATGAACGTGCCGAGCAGTTCGGTGCACGCCGGGTCGTCCAGGACAAGGATTTCGACGCCGAGTTCGGCGAGCCAGTCGTGACCACCGTGAAAGGTCGTGGCTTCACCGATCACAACCGCGCCAATGTTGAACTGTCGAACCAGTCCTGAGCAGTACCAGCAGGGCGAGAGTGTGGTGACCATGACCGTGTCCGGGTAGTCGCGGCGTCGACCGCCCTTGCGGAAGGCGTCGGTCTCGGCGTGCACCGACGCGTCGCGTTCTTGGACGCGACGGTTGTGGCCGGAACTGATCAACGTGCCGTCGCGCAGGTAGAGCGCCGCGCCGATCGGTATGCCGCCCTCACTCAATCCCAGCACTGCTTCGTCGTACGCGGTGACGAGCATTCGTTGCGCGAGTTCGCGCTCGAGCGGTGAAGAGGATGTACTCATCGACTCAGTATGCTCGCTCAGCGTGGGGGAGCGCACGTACTCGGTCGACATCGGCACGCAGCGCGTCGACCTCCCGCTCGTTTCGCTCAACGAACAACTGGCGCTGGCCCTGCTCATCACGGTGGACATGGGCGTGGAGTTCATGTCGCGCGCCGGGAGTGAACTGGCCGACATCATCCGCCCCTACGACGTGGACATCGTGGCGACGGTCGCGACCATGGGTATCCCGGTCGCCGTGGAGGTCACGCGCCACTTGGGCCTCGACCAATACGTCATCTTGCACAAGACCCCGAAGATCCACTTGGCCGACGCGGTGAGCGAGAGCGTGCGATCGATCACGACGGACGCCGAACAGCGTCTTCTCTTCGACCGCGCTCGCATCAAAGACGTCGACGGTAAACGCGTGGCCATCGTCGACGACGTCATCTCCACCGGTGCTTCGACCGGCACCGCGTTGCGACTCCTGCGCGGCGTTGGTGCCGAGATCGTCGTCATTGGCACGTTGGTGACCGAAGCATCGGTGTGGCGCACGTCGCTCGGCGATGACGCCAAGATGGTGCGCGCGCTCGGATCGATCCCAGTGTTTCGCCCGGACGGATCGGGCGGCCTCGTCGAAGACTGGGCGGGATGACGCCGGACACGACGATGCCCCCGAGCCGAGGCCCGGGGGCATCGTCGTGTACTCAGATCGTCGGCTCAAGCTCCTTTTGCTTCGCGACCTGTCGAGCCACGTTGCCGGTGACCCTTTCGAGGACGAGGTAGACGAGCGCGGCCACGATGATGCCGGTCGGCACGGAGAAGTCCGCGCCGCCGTACCAGCCGGCCGTGCAGACGTTGTGCACGAGATTCCCCGCGCAGGTGCCGCCGTAGTGGTTCGATATGGGCGTCATCCAGTGGAACGGGAAGTTGACCGGCGGCGGCGCCTTGGAGAAGGCGATCGTCGAACAGACCATTCCGACGACGAAGGCGACGATGGCGTTCCAGTTCACGCCGGTGCGGCCGACGAAGTAGATCCCGCTCTTGTCGTCGCGCTGCAGCTCCGACGCGCTGTAGCGGTACTTGCGCAAGATCCAGTCCATCAGATAGATGCCGAGCCACGGCGCGATCCACACGATGATCACACCGACGAACTCCTTCATGTACGTCGCGAACGTCGACTGGAACATGGCCCAGATCGTGAGACCGCCAGCGAGGACACTGTCGAGGACGACGGCCTGATACCTCTTGAGTTTGACCCCCATCGCTTGGAGCGACACGCCCGAGGAGTACAGGTCCAGGGAGTTGATCCCGAAGAGTTGCACGATCGCGAAGATCAAGAACAGCGCGACGACCCAACTGGGGACCGCGTGCTGGATGTGTAGGGCCTCGAAGGGATTGGAGCCGTTCCAGGCGTTGAACTCCGCGCCCGAGGAGACGAACGTGTAAGTCGCGGCGCCGAGCACCATCATGAAGATCTCGGGGATCGCGGTGCCGAGGAACATCCAGCCGACGATCGCGCCCTTGCTCGCGTCACGCGCCACGTAGCGCGTGTAGTCGTTGCCGCACTCGGTCCACCCCAGACCCGAGAGGGCGAAGGTGAAGGCCAAGCCCGCGGTGATGAGCTGCCAGTTCTGAAAGGTCCCCTTGAAGCTGGCCGAGCCGTGCTTGAAGTCGTAGATCGCCAGCAGCACGAAGATTGCGCCGAAGGGGATGATCAGCGCGCGTAGCACCTTGACCATCGTCGCGTGACCGAGGTACGGCATGACGGCCTGGATCGCCGCGGCGATGATGATGTAGGCCACCTTCAAACCACTCGACGTGTGGATGCCGGCCATCTGCGAAAGCACCAACCCGGCGCCGACGATGAGGATCAGTCCCTCGGTCTCAAAGCCCAGCTGGGTGATCCAGTTGAAGAAGCTGAGCAGACGGGACCCGCGGGTGCCGAAGGGCGCCCTTGAGATCATGAACGCGGTCGTCCCCGTCTCGGGGCCCTGCAACGACGCGAGGCCCAGGAGGAAGTAGGAGATGTTGCCGCCGATGATGATGGCGAGGGCCGTGTAGAAGCTGAATCCGAAACCCATCAATATGGCGCCGTAGATGAAGTATTCGACGTTGATCGACGTCCCGGCCCAGAGCGCGGCGATGTTGCGCGGCGTGGCCCAGCGTTCGTTGTCGGGGACGAAATCGATGCCCCGTCGTTCAACCTTGAAGGCCTCGTCGCCCACGGATCCATCGTGTATATCAATGCCTGTCGCCACTCGTGTGGTCCTCCCTAATAGATGGTGTGCACCTGATACGACCCCGTGAGGTGCTAGTCGTACGCGCCCAGTATGCCCGAATTCAATTGTCGAATGAGGCCTTGGTGACGACATCGTGACGAAGTTCGAGTTTTAGTTGCTTCTTACGCCCTCCCAATGGCGTCCACACACTCGTTGGCGAAGATGGACCCGTCTCGAAATCCCCCCGTTCGAGACGGAAAGTGATCCCCATGAAACCACCATCGCGCACGAGAGCCCTCCGAAGGGTGGGACTCTCGTCGGCGATCGCCGTCACGGTGCTCGCCAGCGGCGTCGGCGTCGCGAGTGCGTCGACCCACCCATCGAAGTCCGCCCCACCCACGGCCACGCGCAGCTCGAAAGACGCTGACACGACCGCGCCGCCGCCGTTGCCGCCCCGTGGACCGGGCGGCGTCGGCGGCGACGTCACCTCCCTCACCGACTCGTCGATCACGGTCTCGAACCTTGACGGAACTGCGAACACCTTCACGCTGGACGCCTCGACCGTGGTCACCAACCGACGCCAAGTCGCGACCGCGGCGAGTTTGGCCCTGGGCGAGAACGTCCTCATCACGCCGAGCAACTCGGACGCGACTGTCGCCGCGTCGGTCGACATCGAACCCGCGTTCATCGCGGGCCGCGTCAGCGCCGTCGGCGTCGACACGATCACGGTCGCGGGTCCCAACGGCACCACGGGCACGATTGACGTCAGCTCTTCGACGACCTATTCCAAGGCCGGTGTGGGTTCATCGCTCGTCGACGTGCGCGTCGGGTCATTCGTCTTCGCCCAAGGGACTTACGCAACCACGGCGACGACCATTGACGCCGCGACCGTTGGAATCGGTTCACCCGGTCCGAATAGTGGTCCCGGCGATGGTCACGGCCCCGGTCCCGGGCCGGGCAACGCCGGCGGTCCCGGACCGCTCGGCACTGGATTCGCGGGTCTCGCACCGGGACCGGGGCCAGAATTTCCTTCGAGTTCCGCTACGAAAGGAGCGATGACGAAGTAGAGGACTCCGACGAGATCCTCATGATCTCAGGGCCCGGGTGGTCCCTCCCTACCACTCGGGCCCTGATGCCAATCCGCCAACCAGGGCCCAGACGGTTCCCCCTTCCGTCTGGGCCCTTCCCCTCTTCGAGTGCGCCGAACGTTCCATTCTCAGATTTTCTGTCGACGATGACGCGGGCCAGACGCGTCACGAAGCGGCGAAATGACTGCAAGAAGTGGGCGAGTGCGCCTCGTTCACCGCGAATACCGCGGTGGGCGACCTTTAATACGCGTCCCAGAGGTTTCACAGGGCTCTCACAAATCGACCTCCAAAGATGAGGTTGTCTCGAATCACCCCTGACTCGAGACAGAGGGCAGGTTTCACGAATGATCCGCACCGTGGCGATGGACGCTGTCGACCGCAATGCTCTCGACGCCGCAATGGGCTGGGGGATGCCCCGCACTGGCGGATCTCCGACGTGCCGTGATTTGACGTCGCCCGAGCGACGTCGGATTCGAGATTGCGTTGATCCCTCTGGCGTGGCGCGGGTGCTGGCTCCTTCGCGGAACGGCCCGTTCGACGGTAATCCAACGCCACGACCGCTCGGTGTTGCGCGTGACGCAACACTCGTCGACGACACGTCACCACGTGGTCGCACCTTGTCGAGTGACGAAAATCGCTCGTTTCACCGAGCACTCCTCGACGAGCTCGTTGTAAGCGATTTCGCTGGCCGCGACGGCGGCCACGCTTGAGTTTCCCAGGGTCCGAACGGCGTCGCCCTGCCCATCGGGCCCTGGGAATTTAGCCGCAGGAGATTTGCGCACTGCACTTCTTTTCATACGGGTTCTTGCTAAGTTGCGACCAGAGGAGCGCCAGCACAAGGCCAGCACTCCAGGGGGAAAGCAGGACAATGATGTCATCCACGTTCGATCGTCGATCGTTCCTAACTCACTCAGCTGCCACAATCGGCGGTGTCGCGTTGGCCGGATCGGTAGTTGACGATCTCCTTGCGACGTCGGCCAGCGCGGCGGCCATTGGTGTGAACAACGGGAAACCGAAGCGTGGTGGGACGCTGACCGTCGGGACGCTTTCCGACGTTCCGAACTACCACATCTTCAACGGCTCACAGGGCAAGATGGACGCTTCAGGCTTCTGCGTCGCCAACGCGCTCTACGACCCGTTGTTCGTGATGTCGGCGAACGGCAAGGTCGCGTTGCCCATGCTGGCGCTCTCGGCGACTCCGAACGCCAACTACACGGTGTGGACAATCGCGCTACGCCAGGGCGTCAACTTCACCAACGGCGACGCCTTCGACGCCGACATCTGCGTGGCCAACTGGGTGGCCGCCAATGCCGACCCCACGGTCGGATTGGCGATTAAGCCAATCATCGCGTCAGTGACGAAAGTGGACGACTACACCGTCGCGTACAACATGGTGATTCCGTTCTCGGCGTTCCCGATCTCCCTCGCCGAGCAGCAGATCGCCTACATGGCGCACCCGAGTTCGTTCGTGTCGACCTACACCGGTAACCCGATCGGCACCGGCCCGTTCAAGGTGAAGTCCTGGCAGGTGAACGTCGAGTCCCAGCTCACGCGCAACCCGAACTACTGGCGCTCGGACTCGCATTCGCGTCAGTTGCCGTACTTGAGCGCCGTCCACTTCAAGACGATCGTCGACCCCGAGGCCCGAAACCAGGCGCTCCAGGCCGGCAACGTGGACATGATCCTGCAGCAGAGCGGTCCGCAGATCAACGCCTTCAAGCACATGAAGGGCGTGAGCTACGTCACCGACATCTCGGCGCCGAGGGACCCGTCCCTGAACTTCCTGATCATGAACACGACCGGGACGATGAACCAGTACTTCGCGTGGGCCGGTGAGTTCGCGCCGACCGTACCGGGTTCCCTGCAGTACATCTTGAAGGGTCAGGCGCCGCCGCTGCAGGTTCAAGAGGCAGACTGGGTCGGCACCATGGGCGCGGTCAACCCGTCGTCACTGCAGTGGGACACCACGATGAAGCCGGTCGTGAACGACCAGAGCGTGCGACAGGCACTCGCCATGGCGGTGAACCGAAGCACGTACTTCCGGGTCATCGACGACGGCGTGGGCGCCTTGGCGGACGGCATCTTCCGCAAGACCTCGCCGTTCTATAAGAACCCCGGCTACCCGGCGTACAACCCGACGAAGGCCAAGGCCCTCATCGAGGCCTACAAGACGAAGAACAACGTGTCGTCGGTGGCCTTCGTGATGGACATCGTGGCGGGCAGTGCGACCGCGACCAAGGCCTTCGACTTCTTCCAGCAGGAGTTCGCGAAGATCGGCGTCACGATCACGCCGCGTTCACTCGTTCAGAGCACGTTGATCAACAACGTCATCTACGGCGAGTACGACTGCGCGGGCTGGAACCAGTTTGGTGGGACCGACCAGTCACTCAACTACGTGTGGTTCGACTCACAGCCGGCGACGACCTCACCGGCGGCGGGTGGGCTGGGTATGTCGGGGCTGCCTAACGGGACCCAGATCGCCGGCGCGGTGAACTTCGCCCACCAGGCTGACCCCATCGTCGAGTCGGCGATGTTGACCGCGCTCGCGTCACGCGTCGGCTCGGCGGCACAGAAGACGGCGTGGCAGACCGTGAACCGCCGATTCGCCATCGAGATCCCCTACGTCATGCTCGACACCTTGGTGAACGCTTGGGCCGCTCGTTCCAACGTGCAGAACTGGGTCTCGGGCACCGCGGGCGACGGCACGACTCGTTGCCTCAGCCCCGACGGCGGCTCGGCCCGCTGGGACCAAATCTGGAAGAGCTAGTCCGTCCGGATTCGAACTAGGCACGAGGGGGGCGGCGAAAGCCGCCCCCCTCGTTACGTCGTCTCGGTGATGTTGCCGGTGACGTTGCGCCACCACCAGAGCGTGGTCAGACCCAGGAGCACGGAGAGCACCGCCAACAGCGTGAACGGCAGCGCGGGGTTGATCGTGAACAAGAAGCCCGAGGTGCCGGCCGCCACCGCGAGCGCCGCGGTGTTGGACGTCGCGTACAGGCCCTGGCGTCGGCTGAGTTCGCGGTGAACGGCGCCCTGGCTCATCAGGGACGAGATCGACGGCGCCGAGAGGGCGGCGCCGATCGACTCGAGTGAACCCATGAACAAGATGAGGTCGTTGTTGTGGATGTGCGGATAGATGGACAGAAACACGGCGCCGTTGACGAGCCCGCCCAGGGCCACGAAGCGGCGGTTCGCGTGATCGGCCAGCCAACCGCCGACGCCGCTGAGGGCGACGAAGGGAAGACAGAAGATCGTCCAACTGAGTCGGATTTGCAGCGTCGTGGCGTGGTGGGCGTGCATCAGGAGGCTCCAGCAGGCTTCGTAGACACCGATGACCAGTCCACTGGCGCTGGCCGCGACCAGCGCGCCGGTGAGTTGCGGACTCCACTGCAGCCGCGGGAGCGGCGTCGGATCGTAGGCGCGGTCACCGAGGTTGGTCCGGTAGGCCACGATCGCCGCCACGAAACTGATCATGCCGGCGGCGAAGAAGGCCCAGCCGAGGCTGTTCACCGAGACGACGACACCGGCAATCGGACCGAGGGCGAGTCCGAGCAGTTGGGCGGCGATGATGCGCGAGACGGCGCGACCGCGCTCGTTCTCGGAGAAGAGTGCCGCGACCGCCGACATCGACGCCACTTCGATCGCGCCGGCTGACGCGCCCTGGACGGCGCGCGCGAGGGCGAACCACGGCGCCGACACCGGCAGTAGGTAGGCGGTGCTCGCCACGCCGTAGGCGACGAGGCTGTAGATGAGGATCGGGCGCCGTCCGAATCGATCGGCGAGGCGACCGAGGAAGAACTGGGTGACGACGCCGGCTACGAAGAACGACGCCATGATCAAGCCGATGATCGTCGGCACCCCGCCGCGGTGCTCGAGGAAGAGCGGGAGCAGGGGTAGGCCCAGCGTCGCACCCATCCATTGGATCGCCACGATGATCGTGAGACGTCGCAGCGTCTGTTGGGGAGTGCTCGTGGCCACCGCTCAACGCTAGTCACGCCGACGTCGTTGGCAGAAGCGTGGCGAAGCGTTCAACGCCCTCCACCGTCGCGCCTTTGACCCCGCGACCCGTATGGGAGCATTGGATTCGTGCACCCCGTCGAACTCGTCTTCGTCGTCGGATGGGCGGCGTTTTGGATCTACTGGTTCGTCGCGGCCCTTTCCATGAAGCGAGGACACGTCGCGTGGTCACGGGAGTTGCGGATCAGGACGTTGATCGTCGTACTGGTGTTCCTCTTGATCCGCGTCGGTGCGTTTCGACACGGCCACGTCGATTCCAATCCGTCGCGCGCGGCCATCGGGCTCGTTCTCTTCGCGCTCGGACTGGGCTTCGCTATTTGGGCCCGTGTGCACATCGGGCGTAATTGGGGTACACCGATGTCGCGGAAGGACGACCCGGAGTTGGTGACCAGCGGACCGTACCGTTTCGTGCGACACCCCATCTACACCGGGATACTTGTCGCCAGCCTCGGCACCGCGGTCGCGTTGAGCTGGGCGTGGTTGATTGCCGTAGCCCTCGCCGGGGTCTACTTCACCTACAGCGCGACCGTCGAGGAGCGCTACCTCACGGAGCAGTTCCCGGACGCCTACCCGGCCTACAAACGCTCGACCAAGATGCTCATACCGTTTCTCTACTGAGCGACACCGTCGTCGCGGTGCGCGAACTACAACGAACCGCACTCGATCAAGATCAACACGCCGAGTCCGAAATACAGCCACGGCAGAAACGCCGGAGCATGTTTCGTGCCCCAGGCGACCACACGGGGATGGCCGGTGATCGCCCGCGCGGTGACGAGGAACACCAACTCCATCCCCGCGAAGACCGCGACGGTCACGAACGCGTGGAAGAAGCCGTTGGCGCGCAGCAGCGGTATCCACACGGCGAGGTTGTCCCCGCCGAGGGCGAGCGTCATGGCGAACGTGGTCAGCGCGCCGCGCCGGTAGACCTCGCTCGGCTCCTTCTTGCGATGGCGCCACGCGTGCCACGCCAGCGCCCACGGCGCGAGACACAGCAGTCCGATCCACGGGAGCGGTATTGGTGTGAGCAGTGAACCGACGCCGCCGGCGAGTGCGAGCAGCGCGAGGACACCGAGAGCTTGCGCGTAACTCACGCGACGGACACGTGTCTCGTCGGTGACGATCAGTTGCGCGGCGAAGGCGAAGAAATTGTCGAACATCGTTCCGACGAACGCGAGAATGGCCACGACAACGACACTGAGAAGCGTGTGCACGCGTTGACCTTACCTGACGGTAGAAAGCCAGAATTCGGGGACTGTAGGCTGTCTTCGATGATTCGCCAGGTCTTGCCACCGAGTGTCGAGCAAATTGAAGCGGCGCGACGCGTCATCGCCGATCACCTCGTCCCCACGCCGACCATCACCCTGTCGCTTCGCGGACGACCGGTCCTCGTGAAAATGGAGAGCCTTCAACCCACGGGATCGTTCAAGGTGCGCGGAGCGTTGGCGGCCGTCGATGCCTCACGACGTGACGACCCGAACGGTGCGGTCATCACCGCGTCGGCCGGCAACCACGGTTTGGGCATCGCTTACGCCTCGTCCGTGCTGGGGGTGCCCGCGACCGTCGTCGTGCCGAAGAACGCGTCGGCGGCCAAGGTCAAGAAGCTCGGCAACTACATGATCGAGTTGATCCAATACGGGTCCTCCTTCGACGAGGCACAGGCCCACGGCATGGCGTTGGCCGACGAACGCTCGATACGCTTCATCTCGCCGTTCAACAACTCCGACGTGATCGCCGGTCAATCGACCGCGTTCGACGAGATACTTCTCCAGGCGCCGGAACTCGAGCACCTCGTCATCTCGGTCGGTGGCGGCGGGCTGCTCTCCGGCGCGCTCATCTCGCGCGACGCGCACGGACGATCGGACATTCGTGTCACCGGCGTCCAGCCGAAGGAGAGCGCCGCGCTCTATCACGTGTTGCGCGGCGCGACGATGGCCGAGGTGGTCCATCGTCCCACGATCGCTGACGGACTCGCCGGTGGGGGCGACGACGGCTCGGTGACGAACGATCTGATCGCGTCGCACGACGTCCCGCTCGTCTTGGTGCCCGAGATCGACATTCGACGAGCGGTACGCGAAGCGGTCGAGAACAACGGCATCGTGATCGAGGGTTCAGCCTCGGCGTCCTACGCGGCGATCACGAACGACCTCGTGGACGATACGACGTCGCGGATCGGGTTCATCGCCAGTGGACGCAACATCTCACTCGAACTGCTCCTGGAGATCTTGCACGAGCCGCTGACCGGAGCGGGCGAGTAAGAAAATACCGAACGGTAGGCTGGCCCGATGGCCGCGTTCAAGAAGTCGTACGCCCTCTCGCTCGCGGCCCTGGCCCTCTCACTCACGTTCATGGGCATCGCGTTCGCGGTGACCGACCCCAATCCGTCGGGGATCCCGAAGGACGCGCTCGTCCTCCACGGGATTCCGCCGCGTTCGGCCAGCCTGTTGGTGACGGTGTCCAACGGTCAGTCCTACAGTGTCTCGGCGACGATCAACGCGAACTTCGATACCGCGCGCGCCCAGGCCATCGTGCAGTTCCCGTTGCTCTTCTCCCAGACGTCGGTCGAACTGCGGCTCGTCGGTGACCACCTGTACGCCGAGGCGGCGGACGTCTCGTCGGGGAAGTGGCTCGAGATCGACGAGCATCCGCCGTCGTTCTTCGGCGTCTCGCTCGAATTGACGCAGCCGGCTCCGGACCTGCAACTCATCAAGGGATTCCATCACGAGTCCACGACGCAGAACGGGTACGCCACGACGTACGACTTCTCGAGCGGCGAGGTCGCGCTCACCAACGTGCTCGCCTCGCCGAGGACGACGGTCCTCGGTTCGCTCGACATCACGGTGACGACCGGTAGTAGCGGTGAGGTCACGGGGGCGACCATGACGTCGCGATCGAGGCACGACATGAGCAAGATCGTCGTGCAAGTGCTTTCGTACAACAAGCGCGCGGTCATCACCGCGCCCGCGTCGAGTGACATCAACTCGCTCAAGATCTCGTCGCTCGGTCAACTGTTCTCGGGGACGTCGATCGCCACGCTGTTGTTGCCCGAGAACCTGTCGTCACTGCTCCAAGGGACCTCGCAGGTAAGTTGAACGTGGTGAGCGTCAGTCCCGAACCTCGCTGGCCCGCGTCGGTCGCCCTCGTGGTGTGCGTGGCGCTCTACGTACTGCTGCCCGATCGCCTGGTCGTCGGTCCCCACTGGCTCTTGCCGGTCCTCGTGGCGTTGCCCCTCGGCCCCTTGTCCGCGCGCAGGCACCGACACCCCGACGAGAGCACGTGGATCCGTCACGCCACGATCGCCCTCATCGCGTTGGTCACGCTGGCCAACGTCACCTCGATGGTGCTGCTCGTGCATCACCTCCTGGTGAGCCAGGTCTCCCAGGGTCGAAAGCTCATCTACTCGGCCGTCGCGGTCTGGTTGACCAACGTCATCTTGTACGGACTCTGGTTCTGGGAGGTCGACCGCGGTGGCCCACACCGTCGCGCGTCTGGCGAGAAGCTCCTGCCCGACCTGCAGTTCCCCCAAATGGAGAATCCGGGGCTGGCCCCCGAGCACTGGCGCCCCCGATTCACTGACTACCTCTACACGTCCTTCGCGAACGGCACGAGCTTCGCGCCGGCCGACGCCATGCCACTCACGTTTCGCATGAAGGCGCTCTTCACGACCGAATCGATCGTGTCGTTGGTCACGATCGCGGTCGTCGCGGCGCGCGCGGTGAACATCCTGCGATAGTCGCGTCAGTCGACGAGTCGTTCGAGCCACGCGCTCGCGCGACTCACGCGGGCGTGCTTCGCTTCGACGTGGTCGGCCCAGTTGGCGAGTCCGAGCCCCGCGTTGATGCCGATCCACCGCAGCGGTTCGAACTCCCAGCGCTGTCCGGTGTGCTGGACGAAGGGCAGGCGCGTGAAGTCGGTCTCGACGTCAGGTCGCGTGATCAGGTCGGCGAGCGCGGTCGCGGCCACGTGGCTCAACACGACGCCGTCGCCCGTGTAGCCACCGGCCGACGCCAGCCCGGTGTCGAAATCGACGCGCACGAACGGCGAGTGGTCCCGGGGCATCGCGAGCGGGCCGCCCCAGGCGTGCGTGATCGACCCCGACATCGCCGGGAAGAGTTCGCGCAGCGTCGCCTCGAGTTTGTCGAAGACCTTGCGATTCGTGTCGAACCTCGGTTCGACCGACGATCCGAAGTGATACGGCGCGCCTCGACCGCCGAAGGCGATCCGATCGTCACTCGTGCGCTGCCCGTAGATGATCAAGTGTCGGTCGTCGGCGAAGGTCTCGTACTTCGAGAATCCGACCTCGTCCCAGAAGCCCTTCGACTGCGGTTCAGTCGCGATCATCAAGGAGTAGAGCGGTGCGACGGTGCGACGCTCGTGCGGCAGGTTCGGCGTGAAGCCCTCGGTCGCGCGCACGACGAAATCGGCGTGGACGTTCGCGCCGACGGTGATCACCTCGGCGCGGCGTCCCCGTCCTCCTTTGACGACGCGCGTGACCGCGGTGTTCTCGAAGACCATGGCGCCGAGCTGGGCCACGACGTCACTCAGTCCTCGAACGAGCCGCGCGGGATCGATGCGCGCGCAGTGCGGTGAGAACGCCGCGCCGAGCGCGTCGGCGACGCGTCCGTGGTTCTCGAGGTCCGACTCGTCGACCCAGCGCAGGTCCTCGTCACCGACGCCGACCTCGCGCGCGGCGGTGATCTCGTCGCGGAGACGCTGGGCCTGGAGTTCGCTGCGCGCGAAGGTCACGGTGCCACCACGGACGTAGCGCGCGTCGATGCCGTCGGCGCGCGTCGACGATCCCAACTCGAGAACGGCGTCGTACAGGACGCGGCGCTGGTGATCGAAGGACTCGCGACCGTGTCGACGGATGACGGCGGCGTTGCTCAGAGGGAAGATGCCGGAGGCCCAACCCCCGTTGCGCCCCGACGCGCCGAAGCCGCAGACCTCCTTCTCCAGTACCGCCACGCGCATCGTCGGGTCGCGTCGTAGCAACTCGCGCGCGGTCCACAGTCCGGTGAAACCGCCGCCGACGATAGCGACGTCGACGTCGAGATGGCGGTCCAGCGTCGCGCGAGGCGTGACGGCGTGTTCGAGCGAGGACCACCACAGCGACGGCGATGGCGCCACGATCAGATGAACTTGGTGGCTCCGGTGAAGACCTCGCGCATCGTGCCGACCATGAAGTCGATGTCGGCGCGAGTGGAGATCAAGGGCGGCGCGAGCTGGACCACGGGGTCGCCGCGGTCGTCCGAGCGACAGATGAGTCCGCGTCGGAACATCTCGGGTGAGACGTAGCCACGGAGCAGCCGTTCGGCGTCCTCGCCGGCCCACGTCTCCTTGGTCTCTTGGTTCTTGACGAGTTCCACGCCCCAGAAGTAGCCGGTGCCGCGCACGTCGCCGACGATGGGGATGTCCTTCAGGTTCAAAAGACTCTCGCGGAAGTAGTCCTGGTTCGCCAGCACGTTCTCGAGCACCTTCTCGTTCTCCATGATCTCGATGCTCTTGAGCGCGACGGCGCACGAGACCGGGTGACCGGACCAGGTGAAGCCGTGGACGAACGAGGCGTCGCCGTGTTGGAACGGCTCGGCCAATCGGTCCGAGACGATCATCGCGCCCAGCGGGGCGTACCCCGCGGTGATGCCCTTCGCGCAGGTGATGATGTCGGGCACGTAGTCGAACTTCTGACCACCGAACCAGGTACCGAGGCGACCAAAGGCGCAGATCACGTCGTCCGAGACGAGGATGACGCCGTAGCGGTCACAGATCTCGCGCACGGACTTCCAATAGTTCGGCGGGGGAGTGAAGCAACCACCGGCGTTTTGCACCGGCTCCAAGAAGACGGCCGCGACCGTCTCGGGACCCTCGCGCAAGATGGCCTCTTCGATCTGGTGGGCCTGCCAGAGACCGAAGGCCTCGAAGTCGTCACCGTACTGCTCGGCGCGATAGAAGTTGACCGCGGGGACCTTGACGGCGCCCGGCACCAGGGGCTCGAACGGCTGGCGGTAGCCCTCGAGTGAGGTGATCGTCAACGCCCCCAACGTCGTGCCGTGGTAGGCGACGTCGCGACTGATGACTTTGTAGCGGTCGGTGTCGCCGCGCATCTTGTGATACTGACGCGCCAGTTTCCACGCGCTTTCGTTCGCCTCGGCGCCACCGGAGGTGAAGAACACACGGTTGAGGTCACCGGGGGCGAGGCTCGCGATCTTCTCGGCGAGCTCGATCGCCTTGGGGTGGGCGTAGGTCCACAACGGGAAGAAGGCCATCGTCGTCATCTGCTCGGCCGCCGCCGCCGCGATGTCCGCGCGACCGTGACCGAGCATGTTGGTGAAGAGACCCGACAGACCGTCGAAGTACTCGGTGCCGTTGGCGTCGAAGACGCGCGTCCCCTCGCCGCGCACCATGATCGGCACTTCGGACTGCTCGTCGTAGGCGCCCATCCGTGACATCTGGAGCCAGAGGTGGCGTCGGGCTCGCTCGGAGTAGTCGTGACTCGCGTGTTTCTCGTCCGTGAAATTGATTCCGTCGCTAATGGTGTTCAGCGTCACTTGGTCCCCCATACGTATGTCTGCTTTGAAAGCTTCAAATACAGAAATGTTTCAACCTCGGTCACACCGGGAATGCTCCGAATCGAGTCATTCAAGAGGTGGACGAGGGCGTCGTCGTCGACGGCGATGACTTCGGCGATGATGTCGAAACTGCCAGCGGTCATGACGACGTAGTTCGCCTCGTCGATCGAGGCGATCTTGTCGGCCACGAGCCGCACGTCGCCGTGAACTCGAATCCCGATCAAGGCTTCGCGGCCGTACCCGAGTTGCAGGGGATCGGTGATCGCGACGATCTGCATGACGCCGGAATCCTTCAGGCGCTGCACGCGTCGTCGTACGCCGGCTTCGGAGAGTCCTACCTCAGTCGCGATGGCGCCGTAGGCGCGACGTCCGTCGCGCTGCAGGTGACTGATGATCTGTCGATCGATCGAGTCGAGACCATTCGGCGCGGGCGAGACCAGTTCCGGAGTCGAGCGCTCTGCGCTCTTCTTGGTCTGACGAAGTGGTTTGGTCGCTGGCATTGGTCACCCCCGAGCGCAGTAACCCGAAGGCCCCCATGCTGCGGATAGAGACAGTATAGGGGGTTCTAGCGACGGAAAGAGTCGTTATTTTGCCTCCGGGGGACTTATATCTTCGGTTTAGGTTGCGGGGCCCCGGCAATCTCTGGCAGAGTGGCTCAGGGCTGCGCCGTGGGCGGCCGGGGACTGGGAGGGAATTATGCGTCGTCTGGACAACTTTGTGGGGGGCGAGTCGGTCGCGCCGAAGAGCAAGAAGTACGTCGAATTGATCAACCCCGCGACCGGCGAGCCCTTCGCCGAGATGCCCGTTTCCAACGCCGACGACGTCGACGCCGCGCTGCAGGTCGCGAACGCCGCCTTCCAGAGTTGGAAGCGAACGACGCCGTCACAACGCAGTCGTGCGCTGCAGCAGATCGCCGATTTGCTCGAAGCGCACGCCGATGAGCTCGTGGCGGTCGAGGCCGAGAACTGCGGGAAGATCATCGCGTTGACGATGAGCGAAGAGATCCCGCCCATGATCGACCAGATCCGTTTCTTCGCCGGGGCCGCCCGACTCCTCGAGGGCCGTGGGGCGGCAGAGTACATGGAGGGAATGACCAGCTACGTCCGACGTGAACCGATCGGCGTGTGCGGCGCGGTGACGCCCTGGAACTACCCGATGATGATGGCGGTGTGGAAGTGGGCGCCGGCGATCGCCGCGGGAAACACCATGGTCCTCAAGCCGGGCGATTCGACGCCGGCCTCGACGGTGTTGATGGCGCAACTGATGGCCGAAGTATTGCCCCCGGGCGTCTTCAACGTCGTGTGCGGCGACCGCGACACCGGTCGCGCCCTGGTCGAGCACGCGATCCCGGCCATGGTATCGGTCACCGGCTCGGTGCGCGCCGGCATGGAAGTCGCCTCCAGCGCGTCCCAGACCCTCAAGAGGGTCCACCTCGAATTGGGTGGGAAGGCGCCGGTCATCGTCTTCGACGACGTCGACATCGCGTCGGCCGCCGAGAACATCGCGGTCGCCGGGTACTTCAACGCTGGCCAGGACTGCACCGCGGCGACGCGGGTCCTCGCCGGTCCCGAGGTCTACGGCGACTTCGTCGACGCCCTCGCCGAACAGGCGAGGAACACGGTCATCGGACAGCCCGACAACGAGGACGCGCTGTTCGGCCCGGTCAACAACGTCAACCAGTTCCAACGCGTCACCGGATTCCTCGGCCGCGCGCCGGGGCACGCCTCCGTGGCGGCCGGCGGCCACCAGGTCGGCGACGCCGGCTACTTCATCGAGCCGACCGTCGTCGCCGATCTGCGCCAGGACGACGAGATGATCCAGAGCGAGATCTTCGGACCGGTCATCACGGTGCAGAAGTTCAGTGACGAGGCCGAGGCTCTCGCGTGGGCCAACGGCGTCGACTACGGACTGGCCTCCTCGGTGTGGACGAGCGACCACGGTCGCGCGATGCGCTTCACGAGGGACCTCGACTTCGGATGCGTGTGGGTGAACACACACATCCCGCTCGTCGCCGAGATGCCGCACGGCGGTTTCAAGCGCTCCGGCTACGGCAAGGACCTCTCGATGTACGGCTTCGAGGACTACACGCGCGTGAAGCACGTGATGCACAACATCGAGTCGTGAGCTTGCGCGCTGTCGCGTGAGCGACGTGCGCGCGGGGGTGCCGATAGGGTTCGAAGCAACAACGGGGGAGGATCGATCGTTGACGACGACGGATGACGCAGTGGCATCGGCTGAGGGCACGAAGAAGGCGCCGCCCGCGGTCCGTCTCGAGAATGTCACCAAGGAGTTCAAGGGCATGGTGGCGGTGGACGACCTCACGCTCGAACTGGCCGCCGGCGAGTTCTTCGCCCTGCTCGGACCGTCGGGCTGTGGCAAGACCACGACGCTGCGCATGGTCGGAGGGTTCGAGCAGCCCACGAGCGGCAAGATCTTCCTCGGTGGAGAGGACATCACCTACACGCCGCCGTACCGTCGCGACGTCAACACGGTCTTCCAGTCCTACGCCCTCTTTCCGCACCTGAGCGTCTTCGACAACGTCGCCTTCGGACTCCGTCGCAAAGGCAAGGACAAGGTCGAGATCAAGCGGCTCGTGGAAGAACACCTCGAGATCCTCGGCCTCGGCGGCTTCGGACCGCGACCGGCGACCCAACTCTCGGGTGGGCAGCAACAGCGCGTCGCCCTGGCCCGCGCGCTGGTCAACCAGCCGCGGGTGCTCTTGCTCGACGAACCGATGGGCGCCCTCGACGCCAAGATCCGCAAGACAATGCAGGTCGAGTTGAAGCGCATTCAGCGAGAAGTTGGCATCACGTTCCTCTACGTGACCCACGACCAGGACGAGGCGATGGCCCTCGGTGACCGCATCGCGGTCATGCACGGGGGCAAGTACGAGGACCTCGGTGCGCCACAACGCGTGTACGACGAACCGGCGACGCAGTTCGTGGCCGAGTTCCTCGGGGCCTGCAACCTGCTCGCGGTCACCTCGGACCACGGCGAGCTGCGACTGCCCGACGGCGCGCTGGTCAGCGCTCGACCCGGTTCGATGGCCAACCAGTTGAACCAGATCGCCCAGGTCGGCGTGCGACCCGAGAAGATGCTGCTGCGTCGATCCGCAGCCGAACCCGCCTCGTCCGGTCCGCAGACCAACACCGTGAGCGCGACCGTCACGACGACGATCTACCTCGGGGCGACCTCGGAGTACGAACTCGTGACGTCCTGGGGCGGGCCGCTGCACATCCTCGCCCAGAACATCAGCGAGGACGACCGCTTCGTGCCGGGTGACAAGGTCTCGGTCTCGTGGGACCGCGACCACGGCTTCGCGCTGCCGGCGTCCCCGAACGCCAAGCCCACCGTCATCGACGAAACCGACGAGTGAGCGCCGACGACTTCCCTGACAGCGGCACACCGGTCTTCGACCCGGCCCTGTGGCGCGGGCTCACGCAGCGTCGGCTCTCGCGACGTGACGCGCTCGGCGTCGCGGGCAAGGGCGTGGGCCTCCTGAGCATGGCGGCCTTGCTCGCCAGTTGCGGCATCGCCGGCTCGGCCGAACGGCGCGGCGCGGCCAACATCGATTGGGCGTCGTTCTGGAAGAATCAGAAGCCGACCAAGCAACTGAACTTCGCCAACTGGCCGCTCTACATCGACTCCGAGCACGGCAAGACGATCTCGTTGGAACTCTTCACCAAGGCCACGGGCATCAAGGTCGACTACCAGCCGGTCATCCAGGGTGACGACTCCTTCTACGCGACCGTCGAACCGGAGTTGGCCGCCCAGGAGGTGACGGGCTACGACATCATGGTCATCACCAACGGGTGGTACTTCTCCCAGCTCGTCCAAAACGGCTTCCTGAACGAACTCGACCTGACGAAGTTGCCGAACTTCTTCAAGTACGCCAGTCCGCTCGTGAAGAACCCGAGCTACGACCCGGGCAACAGGCACTCGGTGACCTGGCAGACCGGCTTCACCGGGATCGCCTACAACACGAAGATGATCACGCGCGAGATCACGAGTTTCAACGACCTCGCCGACCCGGCCTTTCGCGGTCACGTCGGGATGATGAACGACAACGTCGAACTCGGCAGTGCCGCACTGCTGCGCATGGGCGTCGACCCGGTCAACTCCACGATGGCCGACTGGAAGGAGTCGACCAAGTGGCTCGAGCAGCAGCGACCGCTGGTGGCGGGCTACTACGACCAGAGTTACATCTCGCACCTGGAGAACGGTGACACCTGGATCTCCCAGGCCTACTCCGGGGACATCTTCCAAGCGAACCTCTCGGGCTACCCGCACCTCAAGTACGTGACGCCGAAGGAGGGCCAGATCGTCTGGCACGACAACATGGTCATCCCCCGTCAGTCCCAGAACGCGTTGAGCGCGCTGGCGTGGATGAACTTCTACTACACGCCCAAGATCGCCGGCATCGTCGAGGACTGGGTGAGCTACGTCTGCCCCGTGCCCGCGGCGCGCGACTACATCCTCGACGTCATCAAGGACCCGACCGTGGCCAACAGCCCACTGGTCTTCCCGTCGGCGCAGGCCGACAAACTGTCGCACAGTTACTACATCTACCGCGACTACAACGACTACCAGGCGTGGAACGACACCTACAACCCGATCATCGAGTCGTGAGCACTGACCTGATCGAGCCGGCGCGACCGGCGTACCGTCAACCGAGTTGGCTCCGTCGTCACAGCCCGCCGTACTGGCTCAGCCTCGTCGGCGGGGGATGGATGCTGCTCTTCTTCCTCATCCCGCTCGCTTCGGGGCTGATCGTCTCGCTGGAGACCGGTAACCCGGTCAGTGGCTACACCTTGACCTGGAACTGGCACATCTACTCGCAGCTGTTCGTGCACTCAGACATCCCCTACACGACGTTCTTCGTCCGTTCGCTCTACTACGGTGTCGCGACCACGATCTTGAGCATCCTCATCGCCTATCCGATGGCGTACTTCATCGCCTTTCGCGTCAGCGTGCGCTGGAAGAGCCCGCTCATCTTGCTCGTGCTGCTCTCGTTCTTCGTGTCCTTCGTCATCCGAACCGACATGTGGTCCTTCGTCCTGGCCCAGCAGGGCTTCGTCATCACGACGCTGCACAAGTTGCATATCGTGTCGTCGAACTTCCACATCCTGGGCACGTCGAACGCCGTCATCGGCGGCGACATCTACAACAACCTGCCATTCATGGTGTTGCCCATCTACGTCGCCCTCGAACGGATCGATCGACGGATCCTCGAAGCGGCGCGCGACCTCTACTCCAACGGCCGCCAGGTCTTCTTGCGCGTCGTCCTGCCGCTCTCGCGCGCCGGCATCTTCGCCGGCGTCCTCTTGGTCTTCATCACGACGGTCGGCGACCCGGTGAACTCGTCGCTGCTCGGCGGCGTGGGCACCTACACGATCGGTCAAGCCATCCAGGACTCCTACCTGACGAACCAGCAGTTCAACGTCGCGGCCGCGCTCTCGACCGTGCTGATGGTCATCCTGGGCATCATCATGTTCGCCTACGCCAAGATCTTCGGCACCGAGAACCTCGAGAACCTGGTCTGACGTGACAAACACTTCTCGTCCCCGACGCCAACGCCGCAGTCCGTGGCTCGCGATCTTCTTCTGGGTCGTCATGGCGATCACCTTCGTGCCGATCGTCGTGATGATGCTCTACAGCTTCAACAACGCGCCGACCAGTCGCATTACCTTCGCCTGGAACGGCTTCACGACGTACTGGTACCGCAACCTGACCCAGGTGAACGGACTCACCCACGCCTTCTTGATCTCGCTCGAGGTGGCCATCCTCTCGTCACTGATCTCGGTGATCGTCGGCACGCCGGTCGCAATCGCGCTCGGACGCTTCCGGTTCTGGGGCAAGGGTCCAATCAACGCCATCGTGTTCGCCGACATCGCCGCGCCGGCGATCGTGGTCGGGGCGGCCTCGTTGTCGTTCTTCTTGTCCATCAACCTCGACACGGGATTGATCACGATCTTGATCGCGCACGTCGCCTTCAACATCGCCTACGTCGTGGTCGTGGTCCGCGCTCGGCTCTCGGGGATGGACAGCGCCATCGAGGACGCCGCGCGCGACCTCGGCGCCAACGCCTGGACGACGTTCACCAAGGTGACGCTGCCGCTCATCTGGCCCGGTCTCCTCGCGGCGTTCCTGTTGGCCTTCGCGATGTCGGTCGACGACTACGTGATCACGAGCTTCATCGCCGGGTCAACCGTGACCTTCCCGCTGTTCGTCTACGGTGCGGCCAAGGTCGGTCTGCCGCCGCAGGTGCTGTGCTTCGGCACGTTGATCTTCATCGTCGGACTCGTCGTGGCGCTCGCCAACGGCGCGCTCAACCGGCACCAACTGGCGCGCGCCGCGACGGAGGACTCACTCGTCGCTCCCGCCCAGATCCGGCCGGTCACCTAGGCCGAGACGCTCGTGAACCCATGATGAGGCAACGCTCGCCAGTCAAATGGACCAATTCAGGTTGGCGCACGTGGTCTCGACCAGTGGCTACCGTGGATGGGGCCCCCAACACCAGAAAGGATGATCAACGATGATCATCGGCGTACCAAAAGAGATCAAGACCGACGAGTATCGCGTGGCGCTCACGCCCGCGGGCGCGCGAGAACTGACCGGCGCCGGTCACCGCGTCCTCATCGAGAAAGGCGCCGGGGTCGGGTCCTCCATCGTCGACGCCGACTACGTGGCCAACGGGGCGACGATCGTCGAGTCCGCCGACGACGTGTGGGCCGAGAGCGACCTGCTGATGAAGGTGAAAGAGCCGGTCGCCCCGGAGTACCACCGCCTCAGCGCGCACAAGAACCAGGTGCTCTTCACCTACCTGCACCTCGCCGCCTCGCGCGAGTGCACCGACGCGCTCGTCGCAGCCGACAACGTCGCCATCGCCTACGAGACGGTGCGGTTGCGCGACAACTCGCTGCCGTTGCTCACGCCGATGAGCGAGGTGGCCGGTCGGATGGCGCCGCTGATGGCGGCGCATCACCTGATGCGTCCCGGTGGGGGACACGGCACCTTGATCAGCGGTGTGCCCGGCGTCGCGCCCGCCAACGTCGTCGTGATCGGCGCCGGCGTGTCGGGACTCGCGGCCGCGACGATGGCCGCCGGTCTCCACGCCAACGTGAAGATCCTCGACCGCAACCTCGAACGCCTGCGCCAGGTCGACATTCATTTCGATGGTCGGGTGCAGACGATCGCGTCCTCGACCCTCGCGCTCGAAGACGCCTGCCTCGACGCCGACATCGTCATCGGCGCGGTGCTGGTCGTCGGTGCCAAGGCCCCCAAGCTCGTGAGCAACGAACTCGTGGCGCGGATGCGTCCCGGCTCGGTGCTCGTGGATATCTCCGTCGACCAGGGCGGATGTTTCGAGGCGACCCACCCGACGACCCACTCGGATCCGGTCTTCGAGGTCAACGGCTCGATCTTCTACTGCGTCGCCAACATGCCCGGCGCGTTCCCGTACACGTCGACGTACGCGCTCGCCAACGCCACGTTGCCCTACGCGATGGAACTCGCTCGTCACGGATGGCGCGAGGCCGTGGTGGCTGACGACGCACTGGCCGAGGGCGTCAACGTCGTCGAGGGTGCCGTCACGTACGGACCGGTGGCCGAGTCACTCGGCATGGCCTTCAGTCCACTACGCTCGCTTCTGTAATCGGCGACGGCCCGATGGGCGTTGTGGCCGTGTCCA
This sequence comes from uncultured Acidimicrobiaceae bacterium, assembly GCA_963802735.1. GTDB lineage: Bacteria > Actinomycetota > Acidimicrobiia > Acidimicrobiales > RAAP-2 > RAAP-2. The sequence continues at coordinate 136,267 of CAWDJY010000009.1, forward strand.
GCACTCTTGCTCGAAACTTTTCACGGGGGATTTAATGTCGGACGCTTCAGTCAGTCACGTCGTTCACGCCGAAACGCCCGACCCTCGGCGATGGTTCGCGCTCGTCGTCATCGGTATCGCCCAGTTGATGGTCATCCTCGACGCCTCGATCGTGAACATCGCGCTGCCGCACGCGTCATCGCCCAAAGCTCTCGGCGGACTGGCGATCGCCCAGAAGAACTACCAGTGGGCGATCACCGCCTACACGCTCACCTTCGGCGGCTTCCTCCTGCTCGGTGGACGCGTCGGGGACTACATGGGACGAAAGAGGTCGTTCCTCATCGGTCTGCTCGGTTTCGCCGCGGCCTCCCTGCTCGGTGGTCTGGCCCAGAACCAGCAGTGGCTCTTCGGGGCGCGCGCGTTGCAAGGCCTCTTCGGCGCGCTGCTCGCACCGGCGGCGTTGTCGCTCATCTCGGTGACGTTCACTGATTCCAAGGAGCGCGCCCGGGCCTTCGGCGTGTACGGCGCCCTGGCCGGCGTCGGCGGCGCGATCGGCCTGATCGCCGGTGGGTTGCTGACGCAGTACTTCTCATGGCGCTGGTGCCTGTTCGTCAACACGCCAATGGCCATCATCGCGTTCTCGCTCGCCGTGCCCAACGTTCGTGAGTCCAAGGTCGAGGGCCATCCGCACTACGACGTCCCCGGAGCGCTCACGGCCACGGCCGGCATGCTGAGCGTGGTCTTCGGCGTCTCCCAGGCCTCGACCGACGGGTGGGGTTCGACCAGCGCGTGGCCGTACCTCGTGCTGGGCGCCTTCTTGCTCACGGTGTTCTTCGTGATCGAGAGTCGCATCAAGGAGCCACTGCTGCCGCTGCGGCTCATCACCGACCGCGTCCGCGCCGGCGCGTTCCTCGCACAACTCTTCGTCGGCCTCGGTCTGTTCGGGATGTTCTTGTTCATGACGTTCTACTTCCAGGACATCGAGCAGTACTCGGCCGTGAAGACCGGACTGTTGTTCATGCCGTTCTCGATCGGCATCATCCTGGCCGCGGGGTTCACGAGTCAGTTGCTCCCCAAGATCGGACCTCGCCCGCTCGCCACGGTCGGCAACTTGATGGCCGCCGCCGGCATGCTCTATCTCTCGTTCATCAAGGTCGACAGTTCGTATTTGACGAGCGTCATGCCGGCCATGATCGTCACCAGTCTGGGACTGGGCCTGGCCTTCGTCTCGATCGCCTCGACGGCGCTGTTCAACGTGCGCCCGGAGGACACCGGCGCGGCGTCCGCGGTCCTCACGACGTCCCAGCAGATCGGCGGTTCCTTCGGTACGGCGATCGCCAACACCATCGTCGTCTCGAGCGGTTCGGCGTTCTTGCTCGCGGCCTTGCGGGCGCACCCGTCGATCACGTACAAGTCCAAGTTGGCGCTGATCGCGGCGTCCCACGTCCATGGTTACGACGAGTCGTTCCGGTTCGGCGCGCTGATGCTCTTCCTCGCCGCGCTCCACTTCTTCTTCCTCGTCAACATCGACCGTCACCATCTCGGTCAGCACGACGAAGCGACCCCGGAGGTCTACCCGGCCTCCACGTAGGGGCAGTGGCGACAGCCGCTCTCACAGCAGAACCCGCGCGCGACGTGCGTGGCCGCGGTGAGGACCATGAGGCCCGTGGAGGGGTCGCGGTACGTCGGCTCGCCCGCGTTCGACGCGGCCGCGTGGGCGGCGATGATCGCGTCGTAGTCCGATCGCGACGGGTCGCAACGACTGGGGTGCGGTCGCGGGACCGAAGTACTCACCGGGTCAAACTACCGGTCACTCCTCGACGCGCAGGACGACCTTGCCGAATTTTCCCGGCTGGGCGAAGAACTCGTAGGCCCGCGCGACGTCCTCGAGCGCGAACGTGCGCGCGACCGGCACGTGCACTTCGCCGGTGCGCCACCGCGGGACGAGCGTCTGACTGACGCGGTCGGCGACCTCGCCCTTCTCCTTGCGCGAGCGCGAGCGCAGTGTCGAGCCGGTCAGGCTCGATCGGGTACCCATGAACGCGCGAAGGTCGAGCTCGACGCGGGCGCCGCCCGAGATCCCGATGACCACGACGCGCGCGAAAGGGTTCATTATTGTCTGGGCGACACCGAGGTGCGCCGCGCCGACGAGTTCGAGGATGACGTCGACGCGATCGAGCGTGCCGACTCGATCCAGCGTCACCGTCTCGTCGGCGCCGCACTCGCGGAGTCGCCCGTGATGTTCGTCGGTGCGCGTGACGGCGATGACGTGCGCGCCCAGGGCGTGCGCGATCTGCACCGCGGCGACGCCGACGCCGCCGCTCGCGCCAGAGATCAGGACCCGTTCACCGGCCGCGAGGTGCGCCTGGGTCACGAGTGCGTCGTGGGCCGTCGTGAAGGCCTCGGGGAACCCGCCGGCCTGGTCCCAGCTGACGTGGTCCGGTACGAAGAGCAGGTGTTCACTGGGCACGAGACAGTGGGTCGCCTGCGCGCCGCCCCCGACGATGGCGCAGACGCGTCGTCCGAGCAGCGGTTCGTGGACGCGTTCGCCGACGGCGCTCACGACGCCGGCCAACTCCATGCCGGGTACGTCTACGGGCGAGCCCTCGGGCGCCGGGTAGTGACCGTCGCGTTGGAGCAGGTCGGCCGCGTTGATCCCGGCGCCGCGCACCGCGACCACGACGTCGAGGGGACCGGGATTGGGCGTCGCGCGCTCCTCGAGAACGAGCGACCCCTCATGGATCACGACGCAGTGCATCCGTGCAGCCTACGGCGCGTCGTGATCGGCGAGGGGCCGTTAGTGTCGCGGGATGACCATTTACGACATCCCCCTGCATACCCTCGACGGCCACGCGAGTTCGCTCGCGCCGTACGCCGGCAAGACCGTCCTCGTCGTCAACGTCGCCTCCAAGTGCGGCCTGACACCGCAGTACGAGGGGCTGGAACAGCTGCAAAAGACCTACGCGGATCGCGGCTTCAGCGTGGTCGGATTCCCGTGCAATCAGTTCGCGGGACAAGAACCCGGCACCGCCGAGGAGATCCAGACCTTCTGCTCGACGACCTACGGCGTGAGCTTCCCGCTCTTCGAGAAGATCGACGTCAACGGCGAGCACCAGAGCCCGATCTACGCCGAGTTGAACCAGACGGCCGACGCCGAGGGTTACGCCGGTGACGTCCGTTGGAATTTCGAGAAGTTCCTCATCTCTCCCGACGCCTCGGTGCAGCGCTTCTCGCCCACGGTGACGCCAGAGGACCCGACCCTCGTCGGGGCGATCGAAGCCGCGCTGCGCTAGCCGGTCCCGATCGTGCGGTGAAGACGCACGTAGGTGGGCTCGAAGCCGTACCCCGTCCAGAAGTTCCTCGCGCGACGGTTCGTCACGCGCCAATTCGTCTCGACGTACTCAAAGCCGGCGCCGCGCGCGTCGCGAAACGCGGCGTCGACCATCGCCGTGCCGACACCGAGGCGACGATGTCGCGCGTCGACGGTGACCGCGCTCAGGTGCAGCGTGTGCTCGAACGAGCCGCGACGGTGCGGGAGCGGGAACGTCATGCACTGGCCGACGGCGTCGGGTCCGAACTCCACGATGTAGTGGTGCACCTCGGGGTCTTCGAGAGTCTCCATGAGGTCGTCGCGCTTCGTGGAGTGGTCGAGCCCGATCGAGAAGCTCGGACCGACGCGTTGGACCGCGTCGAGTTCGTCGTCGAGCGCGACCGCGATCTCGAGGTCGGCGACGCCGCCACGTCGCAGGCGGTACCCCTCGGGTAACGGGTGATCGACGCGATCGTCGAGGCGCAGGACGCCGCGCATGTGCATTCGAGCGAAGCCCATCTCGTACCAGGGTTGGGTCGAGGTGACGTCGTCGATCGTCCAGACGTAGTGTTCGAGCGCGCCACGCTCGATCCAGGAGGCGCCGGCCACGCTGTAGAGGTCGCTCAACAGGTCCGTACTGTCGAAGGAGACGCCGTCGGGCCCGATCCACACGCCGTTGCCGTAGATCGCACTCTCGAGCAGCGCGCCGTAGAGATGGCCCACGATCTCGTCCTCGCGTTCGGCGACCCACGTCTGATCGGCGGCGAGCCGAAGCGAGTCGGCGAGTAGTTGCGTGGCGATCAACGGGTTGACGAGTGGTTGGATCCGCGCGTCGAGGGCCAGCCGATCGACGACGCGCGTGACGACCGCGTCGACGTCGCTCGGTTCCAGTGGGCGTACCGTCGTCACGGTCCAACCCTAGGTGGCGCGTGTGCCAGAGTTGCCGGGTGAGTATCGCGGCGACGTTGTTCGACATGGACGGTCTGCTCGTCGACTCCGAGGTCCTGTGGCATCAGGCCGAGGTCGAGATATTCGGCGCTCTCGGTGTGCCGCTCCGCGAGAGTTCGAATCGATCGACCAAGGGCATCTACGTGAACGAGGTCGTGGCGTACTGGCACGCGCGCTACCCCTGGAGCGGTCCGAGCGATGATGACGTGGTCGACCTGCTCCTCGCGCGCGTCGGGACACTCGTCGACGAAGGCGGCCGACTCCTCCCCGGAGCGATCCGCGCGATCGACCTCGCGAGCGAACGCGGTCCTGTCGCCCTCGCCAGTTCCACGCCGCTGGCGTTGATCGACCGCTTCCTCGACCACTTCGAGCTCTCGCACCGGTTCGCGTCCGTGCACTCGGCGGAGTTCGAACCGTACGGCAAGCCCCATCCCGGCGTCTTCTTGACCGCCGCGGCCTCCCTGGGGATCGAACCCCAGCGCTGTCTCGTCTTCGAAGACGCCACCGCCGGGGTTATCGCCGCGCGCGCGGCCCGCATGAGCGTCGTCGCCGTCCCGTCGCCCGAGGACCGCGGGGCGGTCGAGTTCGCGCTGGCCGACCTGGTCCTCGACACGCTGGAGGACCTCACGCCGGCGTGGCTCGACGAGCGCTTCGCCTAGAGGTCCTTGCGAAACCGGTGCGCGACGGGGTGGCTGAAGGCGCCCGGCGGGTACTGCTCGACCTCGGTCCATCCGTTCGACTGATAGAGCGCCAGGGCCTCGGGCTGGGCCGGTCCGGTCTCGAGGAAGAGCGTCACGTAGCCGAGCTCTCTCGCGTGCCGTTCGATCTCATTCATCAAGAGCACTCCGATGCCCTCGCGACGTAGGTCCGGACGCACCCAGAGGCGCTTGACCTCCGCGAACCGGCTCGCCGGGTCCGAGATCGCGCGAAGACCGACGCCGCCGACGAGGTGACGCGCGCGCCGCGCGACCAAGAAGAGTCCCGTGGGGGGACGCAACTCGTCGAGGCGCAGGTGTTGGTTGTCGCCGTCGCCGCCGTAGCGCTGTTGGAGCTCGTCACTGGCCGCGTGCACGATAGCGAGCGCGCCACTCGTGTCGACGGATTCGGCGACGACGTCGATGGGAATCACGTGGACATCGTAGAGGTCGGTTCAACGCGCGTACGGCGTTAACTACGATGGGTTGAATCACTGAAGGAGACTCGTGTTTCGCCCCGTCAACGCCGAATTCGATTTTGTGGCCCTCGAGGAGGCCGAACTGGCCCGCTGGCGGGCGAACGACGTCTTCGCGCGTTCGATGAAGCACCGCGAAGGCGCCGAGCCGTGGGTCTTCTACGAGGGACCGCCCACGGCGAACGGCAAGCCCGGACTCCACCACGTGTGGGCCCGCGTCTACAAGGACCTGTTCTGTCGGTACCAGACGATGCAGGGCCGCTTCGTCGCTCGGCGCGCCGGCTGGGACACGCACGGTCTCCCGGTCGAGGTCCAGGTCGAGAAGCAACTCGGCATCTCCGGCAAGAAGGCGATCGTCGAGCAGGTCGGCGTGGAGGAGTTCACGCGGTTGTGTCGCGAATCGGTCCTGACGTACGTCGGTGAGTTCGAGCGACTCACCGAGCGCATCGGGTACTGGACCGACATGGAACACGCGTACTACACGTTCCATCCGGAGTACGTGGAGTCGGTGTGGTGGCACCTCCAACAGCTCTTCGACAACGGACTCTTGTACGAGGACCTCAAGGTCATTCCGTACTGTCCGCGCTGCGGTACCGCGCTCTCGAGCCACGAGTTGGGCCAGCCCGAGGTCTACACCGACGAGGTGGACGAGAGCGCGTACGTGCGATTCGCGATCACCGACGTCGACCGGCACGACCTCGGCGGCGCGACGCACCTCGCCGTGTGGACGACGACGCCCTGGACGCTGCTCTCGAACGTGGCGGTCGCGGTCAATCCCGAGATCACCTACGCGGTCGTCGACGGCGTGGTGGTGGCGGCCGAGCTGGTCGAGTCGGTCTTCGGCGACGACGTCACGCCGACGGCGACGTTCCTCGGCGCGGCGTTGGCCGGCGTGCACTACGAACGTCCCTTCACCGACGCCGTGCTGCCCGCCGACGTCGACGCCTGTTACGTCGTGCTCGCGGACTACGTCACGATCGACGACGGCACGGGTCTCGTCCATCAGGCGCCGGCCTTCGGTGAGATCGACCGTCAGGTCGCGCGCGACCACGGCCTGCCGACCGTGAACCCCGTCGGACCGGACGGCAAGTTCACCGCTGAGATCGCGTGGCTCGAGGGTCACGACGTGCGCGAGGCGAACCACGCGATCAACGACGAACTCGAACGCCGGGGCGCCCTCATCCGTCGTCAGCCCTACAATCACTCGCTACCGCACTGCTGGCGCTGCGGGACGGTCCTCATCTACTGGGGCAAACCGAGTTGGTACGTCGCCACGAGCAAGTTCCGCGAGCAGCTGCTGGCCGAGAACGCGACGATCGACTGGCACCCCGAACACATCCGCGACGGGCGCTTCGGCAACTGGCTGGATAACAACGTGGACTGGGCGCTGTCGCGCGACCGCTACTGGGGGACGCCGCTGCCGATCTGGCGCTGTCCCGACGACCACTTCACGTGCGTGGGCTCACTGGCCGAACTCTCGGCGCTCGCCGGGCGTGACCTCGGCGACCTCGATCCCCACCGACCGGGCATCGACGAAGTCGTCGTGCCCTGTCGCACGTGCGCGAAGGAGGCCCGCCGGGTCGAGCCGGTCATCGACGCGTGGTTCGACGCCGGGTCGATGCCCGCGGCCCAGGTCGGCTACCCGCACGTCGAGGGCAGCGTCGAGGCGATGCAGTTCCCGGCGCAGCTCATCGTCGAGGCGATCGACCAGACACGCGGCTGGTTCTACACGCTGCTCGCGGTGAACACCCTGGTCTTCGGCGCCAAGGCCTACGAACACGTGCTGTGCCTCGGTCTCATCGTCGACGAGAACGGCAAGAAGATGAGCAAGTCGATCGGCAACGTGATTGACCCGTGGGACGTCTTGAACACCCGCGGCGCCGATCCGCTGCGCTGGTGGATGTTCTCCCAGGGATCGCCCTGGAGTTCGACGCGCACCAGTCTCGGGGCCATCGACGCCTCGCTGCGCGAGACGCTCGCCACCCTGTGGAACACGTTCAGCTTCTTCACCCTCTACGCCTCGATCAACAACTTCGACCCGCGCGACCCGGAGATCCCCGCGCCCGAGCACCGCGCCGCCATCGACCAGTGGATCCTCTCGCGACTCGAGAGCGTGACCGTCGCGGTCACGAACGCCCTCGACGGGTACGAACCACTCGGCGGCACCGACGCGTTGAGTGAACTGATCGACGACGTGTCGAACTGGTACGTGCGACGGACCCGCCGTCGCTTCTGGCGTACCGATCCCAACGAACCGCGCTCCGATTCACTCGCCGCCCAGGCGACGTTGCTCGACGTCCTCCAACGGGTCACGTACCTGCTCGCCCCGTTCTGCCCGTTCGTCGCCGAACGCCTCTACACCGAGCTGTTCGACGTCGAGGTGACCGACTCGGTCCACCTCGCCGACTGGCCGACGGGCGAGCCGGAACGTCGCAACGTCGCGCTCGAGGAGTCGATGGCCGTCGCCCGGCGTCTCACCTCGCTCGGTCGCGCCGCGCGCGCCGAGGCGGGCGTGAAGGTGCGCCAGCCGCTCGCGCGCGCCCTGGTCTTCCTCCCGTCGCTCTCGGCGACGCCGCCGGCGGGCATCGTCGAGGACGAGCTCAACGTCGATCACCTGGAGTACGCCACGGACCTCGCCAACGTGCTGTCCTTCGAGCTGGTGCCGAACTTCCGGGCGGTCGGTCCTCGACTCGGCGAAGCGGTGAAGGAGTTGAAGCCGGCGTTGGCCGCGCTCGACTCGGTCGCCGCCGCCGAGACCCTCGAAGCGGGCGGCACGATCAGTGTCACGCTCTCCACCGCCACGTTCGAGCTGAACAACGAGGACATCGAGCTGCGAGTGAAGGGTCAAGACGGTTACGCCGTGTCACGCGACGGGGGTGAGGTCATCGCACTCGACCTGACGATGACCGACGAGCTGCGACGACGCGGCTTCCTGCGCGACGTCATCCGTCAGGTGCAGGACCTGCGTAAGAATTCCGGACTCGACGTCGCCGATCGCATCGTCTTGCACGTCACGGGCATCGACGACCTGGCCGACGGCTTCGCGACGTTGGCGAGCGAAGTGTTGGCGCTCGAGGTGGTCACGGGGACGGGCTGGGGCGAGGGTACGCTCCTGGAGCTCGACGACGGACGCGACGCGAGGGCGTGGGTCGCGAAGAGTTAACGCGGCGCGTTGAGCTTCGTCAAGAGCGACGCGAGGGTCGAACGTTCGCTCTCGGTGAGCTGCTTGGCCAGGCTCTCGTCGAGGTATTCGAGGTGCACGTTCAGGGCCTCGTCCAACTTCGCGTTCCCGGCGTCGGTGATCGCCACGTGGATCGCCCGGCGGTCGCTCGGACAGCTCTGACGTGCGACGAGCCCCGCCTCTTCGATGCGGTCGACGAGTCGGGTGGTGCCACCACTGGAGTGCACGATCGCGTCGGCGATCTCGTTCATCTTGAGGCGCCCGGCGGGGGAGCGTCGCAACTGCAAAAGCACGTCGAACCAGGCGAGGGGGAGTTCGCATTCGGCCTCGAGTTCCAGGCCGAGGCTGCGCGAGAGTCGGGCGTTGGTCTCGAGGAGGAGTCCGAAGAGTTGGACCTTCTCGTCCCCGGACGGACAGGCACTGGTCGCGGAACTCATGGGAAAAGTATAGCAGATAGTTGGTTTAGCAATTACTGCTTGACAAGTAGTTGCATAAGCAAGTATACTGATGCAGGCACAGCAAGTGTCTAGAAAACAGGAGATTCGAATGACCAGTTCCCCCACCACCGAGGGTGCCACCAGCACCCTGCCCGCCGCCGGCACTTACAACATTGACGCCGTTCACTCGACCGTTGGCTTCGTCGCGCGCCACCTCGTCGCCTCCAAGGTCCGCGGTCGGTTCACCGACTTCGCCGGCGTGATCACCATCGGTGACACTCCCGAGACCTCGAGCGTCGAGGCGACCGTGCAGGCCGCGAGCATCACGACCGACAACGAGATGCGCGACGGCCACCTCAAGAGCCCGGACTTCCTCGAGTTCGAGACCTACCCGACGCTGACGTTGAAGTCCACCCAGGTGAAGTCCAAGGGTGACGACTACGAGGTCGTCGCCGACCTGACCATCAAGGGCATCACGAAGTCCGTGACCTTCGACCTCGAGTACCTCGGTACCGGTCCCTCGATGACCCCGGGCGTCTCGGTCACCGGTTTTGAAGCCCGCGCCGAGTTCGACCGTCGTGACTTCGGGATCACCTTCGGCAGTTCGCTCGAGAACGGCACCCTCGTCGTCGGCAACAAGATCACGATCGAGCTCGCCGTCGAGGCGCACCAAGCGGCCTGAATTCGCGGCCGCAGATGAAACGCCGGGGACGTCGTCCCCGGCGTTTTGCTCGTTACGATGGGTCATGGCCGAAAACCAGAAGGGCAAGGGCGTCAAGTCCACGATCGGGGTGCTCGGGGCCCTCGCGTCGATCATCTCGGTCTGGTGGTTCGCCCTTCGTCCTCGCCGCAGACACCGTGGCGAGTGACGCCCTGAGGCGTCGCACCGACGTCGACCGTCCCCGCTAAGCGATGGCCTCCGCGTCGTTCGCGCCGCTTCGTCATCGGAGTTTCACCCTCTCGCTGACGTCGTCGTTCGTCTCATCGACCGGGACGTGGATGCAGACCGTGGCGCTCGGCGTGTACCTCACCGAGACGACCCACGACGCGCTCTGGCTCGGACTGCTGACGGTCTGCGCCTGGACCCCGGCGTTGATCGGCGCACCACTTGGCGGCGTCATCGCCGACCGGGTGGTGCGACAACGCTGGATCCAGGCGAACAACCTCATGATGGCCCTCACGGCGAGCGCGCTGGCGACCGCCGAGCTGACCCATCATCTGTCGCCGCAGCTGGCGTGCTACCTGGCCATCGTCGAAGGACTCTGTGGCTCGGCGTCGTGGGCGGCGTGGCAGTCGTTGCTGCCCGACCTCGTCGAGCGCGACGAGGTCTTCGCGGCGGTGTCGCTCTCCTCGGCCCAGTTCAACCTCGGTCGCATCATCGGGCCGCTGCTCGCCGGCGTGACGCTGGCCTTCGCCTCACCCGGGATCTGCTTCGCGATCAACGCCGCCTCCTTCGTGTTCGTCGTCGTGATGTTCTCCTTCGTGCGCTCGGCGCCGCGACCGAAACCGACCACGTCGATCCGCCTCTGGTCGGAGACCAAGCACGGCGCGAAGCGCGCCTGGGCCGTGAAGGGATGCCGGTACCCGATCATCGCGATCGGCACCGTCGCGTTGATCGCCAGCCCCTTCATCGCGTTGGTACCGGCCATGGCGATCCAGACGCTGCACGCCGGACGAACCGGCGTCGCCTGGCTCGTGGCCGCCCAGGGCGTCGGCGCGGTCATCGGCGCGGTGACGCTGCCCGCCGTCGCGCGACGCACGTCGCGCGTCGCGGTGTTGCGCGGCTCGCTCGCGACGGTCGCGCTCGCCCTCGCGCTCTACGGCGTCAGTCAGACGCTGGCCTTCGCCGTCGCGTCACTGGTCCTGCTCGGGGGCGCGTACGTCGGCACGTTGACCGGGCTCAATACCGCCGTGCAACTGCACGCGCCGACGAGCGAACGCTCGCGGATCCTCTCGCTCTACACGCTCTCGCTGTCGATCTTCTATCCCCTCGGCGCCCTGGCGCAGGCGGCGTTCGCCCGCGCGTGGGGCGTGCGCCCCGTCACCGTGACCGACGCGGTCATGCTGACGCTCGTGCTCGGCGTCGTCACGCTCTGGCGGCCCGAGTTCTGGCGCGAGATCGGCGCGACACCGAATGAGCCCGTCGGTTTGCTGGCAGACTAGAGAGATGTCATTCACCGCAATTAATCCCGCCACCGAGGAGTTCGTCGCCGAATTCGAGGCCCACAGTGACGCCGACGTCGAGCGTGCCCTGGCGCACGCCGCGAGCGCGTTCGAGGCGTGGCGCGCGACACCCGTGGACGACCGCGCGCAACTCATGACCCGTGCCGCCGAGATGCTCGAGAGTGAGATACCGGTCGTCGCCGAGCTCTTGACGAGCGAGATGGGCAAGACGTTCACGGCCGCCAAGGGCGAGGTCGCCAAGTGCGCGATGACCATGCGCTACTACGCCGAACACGCCGAGGCGATGTTGCGCGACGAGAACGTCGCCACCAGCGGGTCGCGCAGCGGCATTCGCTACGACCCGATCGGCGCCGTCTTGGCCGTGATGCCGTGGAACTACCCGCTCTGGCAGTTCATCCGCGTCGCCGCGCCCACGGTGATGGCGGGCAACGTAATGGTCCTCAAGCACGCCTCGAACGTGCCCGGTTGCGCAAAGTTCATCGAGGACCTCTTCACCCGCTCGGGCTTCCCCAAGGGCGTCGTGACGACGCTCTTCGTGAGCCACGACCAGATCCCGCGCATCATCGCGGACCCGCGCGTCGCCGCGGTGACGCTCACCGGTTCGGACCGCGCCGGTCGCTCGGTCGCCGAGATCGCCGGACAGCACCTGAAGAAGTCGGTGCTGGAACTCGGCGGATCGGACCCCTTCATCGTGGCGAGTTCGGCCGACATGGACGCGACGGTGCCGTTGGCGGTGACGGCGCGTATCCAGAACAACGGGCAGTCGTGCATCGCCTCCAAGCGCTTCATCGTCGTTCGCGAACGCGCCGACGAGTTCATCGAGAAGTTCGTCGAAGCGATGGCCGCGGTACCCACGGGCGATCCGATGGACGCCGCGACGGTCCTGGGGCCCGTCGTGAGTCGCAGCCAGCTCGACGAGTTGACGGCCCAGGTGGCCGATTCGGTCGCCAAGGGCGCCGTCGCGCGCACCGGCGGCGCGCCGCTGGCGCGGCGCGGTTTCTACTTCCCGGCGACGGTGTTGACCGACGTGCCGACCGACTCGCGCGCCGGGTGCGAGGAGCTCTTCGGCCCGGTCGCGGTCGTTGAAGTGGTCGACGACCTTGATGCCGCCATCGCCTTCGCCAACGCCACGCCGTGGGGACTGGGTGGGGCGATCCACGCCACCGACCAGAAAGAGATCGACGCCGCGATCGCCGGCCTCGACGTCGGCATGGTCTTCGCCAACTCCATCGTCGCCTCCATGCCCGAGTTGCCCTTCGGGGGGACCAAGGAATCCGGCTTCGGTCGCGAATTGGGCGAGTTCGGCGTGCGCGAGTTCACGAACGTCAAATCCTTCTACGTGGCGTGAGTCAGTACTATTTCGACCACGCGGCGTCCGCGCCGCGGCGCGACGAAGTCGCCGACGCCATGGCGCCGTGGCAGCGCGGCGTCGTGGGCAATCCCTCGGGGAGCCACAGGGCCGCGCGTGAGGCGCGACGGGCCGTCGAAGAGGCGCGCGACGAGGTCGCGGCCTTCGTGGGAGCGAAACCGGGTGGCGTGATCTTCACCGGGGGCGGCACCGAATCCTGCGACCTGGCGATCGCCGGGGTGACGAGCCACCACCGTCGAACCCACGAGACGTCCGAGATCTTGATCAGTCGCGTCGAGCACCACGCGGTCACCGACGCCGCCGAGAAGATGGCGCGCGACTTCGCCGACGTGCGCGTCGGCTACATCGACGTCGACGGTGACGGCGTCGTGGACCTCGATTCGCTCCTGTCACTCCTGAGCGACGACACGGCGATCGTGAGCGTGATGGCGACCAACAACGAGACCGGCGTCCGCCAGCCGCTCGACGGCGTGAGCGCGCTCTCGAAGTCCATCATCCCCGGAGGGGTTCTCACCCACACCGACGCCGTCGCGGCCGCGCCGTGGGTGAACCTGGCGAACATGACCGCCACGACGGACATGATCTCCATCTGTGCGCACAAGATCGGTGGACCGGTCAACGCGGGTGCGCTCATCCTGCGCGGCGACATCGCCCTCGACGCCGTCATCCCCGGCGGGGGACAAGAACGCGGTCGTCGCGGCGGCACCGTCGACGTGGCCGCCGCCGTGGGTCTCGCCGCGGCCGTTCGCGTCACGGCGAAAGAACTGGCCGACGTCAACGATCGCGTGCTCGACCTCCAGGAGAAACTCATCGCGGCCGTGAGCCTGATCCCCGGTTGTGAGGTCACGGCGCGCGGCGCCCTGCGCGTGCCGGGCACGGTGCATCTCACCTTCGAGGACCTGGCGAGCGACGAGCTGCTGTTCTTGCTGGACCAGGAGGGCGTCTACGCCTCCGCGGCGGCGAGCTGTTCGAGCGGCGCGGCGAGTCCGAGCCACGTCTTGGCCGCGATGGGTGTCTCCCACGAGCGCGCCCGCGGGTCGCTTCGCCTGTCGATGGGAGCCGAGACGACCGACGAGGAGGTCGACGCCGTCATCACGATCCTCGCCGACATCGTCTACAAGTTGCGCGCCGAGGCATAGGTCACACCCCGACTGGCAGACTAGAGCGGTGAAAGTGCTGGTTGCCATGAGTGGCGGGGTCGATTCGTCGGTCGCCGCCGGTCTCTTGGTCGAGCAGGGCCACGAGGTCGTGGGCGCCACGTTGAAGCTGTGGGGCGGCGTCTCGGACTCCGGTTGCTGTTCGGTCGCGGACGTCGACGACGCGCGACGGGTCGCTCAGATGCTCGGCATCGACCACCACGTCTTCAACTACACCGAGGAGTTCGAACGCCACGTCGTCGTGCCGTTCGTCGAGGACTACGCCGCCGGGCGCTCGCCGAATCCTTGCATCGAGTGCAATCGACACATCAAGTTCGACCTCCTGTTCGATCGGGCGCGTCGCCTCGGTTTCGACGTCGTCGCGACCGGCCATCACGCCCAAGTGGTGTCGCGCGACGGGGCGCACTATCTCGCGCGCGGGGTCGACGAGCAGAAGGACCAGAGTTACGTGCTCGGCTACCTGCGCGAAGACCAGCTGTCCACCCTGATGTTGCCGATCGGGACCATGCACAAGAGCGAGGTCCGCGATCACGCGGAACGCCTCGGTCTTCGGACCTGGGACAAGCCCGACAGTCAGGACGTCTGCTTCATCGAGGCGTCCAAGGGTCGCGAGGTCTTCCTGCGCCAGCGCCTCGAGCTCACGCCCGCCGCGATCGTCGACGGCGCGAGCGGCGAAGTAATCGGTACCACCCAGGGCGCGGAGTTGATGACCGTCGGACAGCGTCGCGGCGTGCTGCCCGCGCGCGACGGGGAACGACGCTTCGTCGCCAAGGTCGACCTGGCGGCCGGTCGCGTGGAGGTCGGTCGGCTCGAGGACATCCTCATTCGCGAGATCGGCCTCGACGCAGGGTCGCTGACGTTCTCGCACGACGAACTGATCGACGGGACCGCGGTGCTCGCCCAGTGGAGCGCGCACGGGAGCGCCCAGCGCGCGACACTACGTCACGCGTCACGATGGTGGTTGGCGTTGGACACGCCGGCGCGTCCGGTGGCCGCCGGTCAGTCGGTCGTCTTCTATCGCGCGAGTCAACCCACGATCGTCGAAGGTGCCGCGATCGTCGCAGCGACGTGAAACCGGCCGAGCGCGCCGCGCGTCTCCGCGTCGAGATCGCCGCGCACAACGAGGCCTACCACGTGCGCGACGCCCCGACGATCCCCGACGCCGACTACGACGCGTTGGTGCGCGAGCTGCGCGCCCTCGAGGCCGAACATCCCGAATTGAACGTGGAGGACTCGGTCTCCCACGCCGTCGGCGCCCCGGCGTCGACGCTCTTCACGCCGGTGACCCACGCCGAGCCGATGCTGAGCCTTGACAACGTCTTCGACGTCGCCGAACTGCGTGGGTGGAGTGAACGCGCCGCGAAGAGCCTCGACGTCGCCGCCGAGGACGTGGTCTTCGTCGTCGAGCCCAAGATCGACGGCCTGGCGCTCTCCATCGAGTACGTCGACGGCGTGCTGGTGCGCGCGGCGACGCGCGGCGACGGCCGAATCGGCGAGGACGTCACCGAGAACGTGCGCCGGATCGCCAACGTGCCAACGACCCTCTCGGGCAACGTGCGAGCGCGCGTCGAGGTCCGCGGCGAGGTGTTCCTCGCGAAATCCGATTTCGTGGTGATGAACCATCGCCAACGCGAGGCGGGCCAGAAGGAGTTCGCCAATCCGCGCAACGCCGCGGCCGGGAGCCTCCGACAGAAGGACCCCTCGATCACCGCGAGTCGCCCGCTGTCGTTCCTCGCCTACCAGTTGGTCGAACTCGGTGGTCCGTCGCCGTTCACGCGTTACGTCGAGACGATCCGCCAGCTCGCCGACTGGGGCTTCCTCACCGCCGAAGAGACCACCACCGAAGTCGGCGCGACGGCGATGATCGCTCGCAGCGACTGGTTCGAAGAGCACCGCCACGAACTTCGCTATCAGATCGACGGCATCGTCGTGAAGGTCGACGACTTGGCCCAACGGGCGCGACTGGGATTCACGAGTCGCGCGCCGCGATGGGCCATCGCCCGCAAGCTCCCGCCCGAGGAGCGCACGACCCGGCTGCTCAACATCGAGGTCTCGGTCGGTCGCACCGGACGGGTCACGCCCTTCGCCGTGCTCGAGCCCGTCGTGGTCGCCGGATCGACGGTCGCGATGGCGACGCTCCACAACGAGGATCAGGTCAAGGTGAAGGACGTGCGACCGGGCGACCTCGTCATCGTGCGCAAGGCCGGCGACGTGATACCTGAAGTGGTGAGCGCCGTCGCCGAACCGGGCCGTCGACGGAAGCCGCCTTGGAAGTTCCCGACCACCTGCCCGGACTGCGGCAGCGTGCTCGAGCGCGTCGGCGAGGAGAGTGACACCTACTGCGTGAATCCCGCGTGTCCCGCTCAGCAGCTCCAACAGATCGTGCACTTCGCCTCGCGCGGCGCCCTCGACATCGAAGGTCTTGGTGAACAGCGCGTCGCCCAACTGCTCGGCGTCGGATTGATCAGCGACGTCGCCGACCTCTTCTCCTTGCGGGTGGCGGACCTCGCGGTCCTCGAGGGGTTGGGGGAGCTCTCGGCGACGTCGCTGGTGCGCGCGATCCAGGGCGCCAAGGCGATGCCCCTCAGTCGACTGCTGGTGGCCCTGGGGATCCGTCACGTCGGGCCGGTGGCGGCGCGCGAGTTGGCCGGGGCCTTCCACAGCTACCAGGCACTCGAGGCGGCGTCGCTGGAGGAACTGGCCGGTGTCGCCGGCGTTGGTCCGGTCATCGCGGCCTCGGTCGTGGCGTACCTCGCCGAGGACGAGAATCGCGAGCGCGCGCGTCGCTTCGAGGCCGACGGACTCTCGATGCTCGAGCCCAGGGTCGTCTCGTCGCTCGAGCAGACGTTGCTGGATCGCGCGGTCGTCGTGACCGGCGCGGTCGAGGGGTTCACGCGTGACGGCGCCGAGGAGGCGATCGTCGCGCGCGGCGGCACGTCGCCCGGTTCGGTGTCCAAGAAGACCTACTGCGTGGTCGTCGGCGACGCGCCCGGAGCGTCGAAGCTCTCGAAGGCGCGCGAACTCGCCATCCCCATGGTCCCGGCCGCCGAATTCGAAATCCTTCTCGCGACCGGCTCGTGGCGCACAGTGCTTTCGTGAGCCCAAATCGGTAGGGTTACTAGGACATATGCCGCCGCCGACCTTCGCCAACGGACACCTCTTGGTCAACCGCTACCGGATCCAGGAGCTCCTGGGTATCGGCGACACGGCCGAGGTCTACCTGGCCGAGGACCAGTCGCTGCAGCGCTCGGTCGTCGTGAAGGTGCTGCTGCCGCGACTCGCCGGTCACGAGGACGTCCGTCGCGCCTTCCGTGAGCGCATCATCAAGGCGGCGACGCTGAGCCACGCGCACCTCGCGCGCGTCTTCGACGGGGGCCAAGAGTCCGGTTCGATCTTCATGATCTGTGAGTACCTCAGCGGCGGGTCGCTCGAGGACGTGCTCGCCAGCGGACGTCGCCTCAGTGTCGACGACGGCGCGCGACTCGGTCGCGACGTGGGAAGCGCGCTGGCCTACGTGCACGAGAACGGGATGGTGCACGGCGCGCTCTCGCCGTCGAAACTACTGCTCGACGAGGAGGGCCGCGTGCGCGTGAGTGACATCGCGCTGGCCGGCATCGGCGACCAGTACCGCGAGCGCGTGACCCTCGACGACGTGCGCTTCCTCAGTCCCGAACAGGCGATCGGCGACCCGGCCAACGCGCGCAGCGACGTCTACGCGCTGGCGCTCATCCTCTACGAGGCGGTGACCGGCATCACGCCCTTCGACGGCGTGACGCCCGAGGCGGTCCTTCGCGCGCGCATCAACGCGACCCTACCGATGCGACCGGAGCTCGGCACCCTCGACATGATCCTGGCCCAGGCGGCGGTCTCGGACCCGCGGCTGCGACTGGACGCCGAACAGTTCGCCAGTCGACTCGGCGCGGTCGTCAGTGACTTCGCGCCATTGGTCATCGCGCCCGTCGGGGGAGAGGTACCGCTGCTCAGTCGGTACCGACCGTCCGAGCCGCGCAACTCAGTGGGCTTTCGACCGCCGTCGCCCGATCAGATCACCGGCGCCACGGCGGTCGTCGCCCCGATCGGCCGCACCGGCGCACCACGACACGCCCGCCCGGCTGACGAATGGGTCACGACGAGTTCGCCGGTCGGACGCCGTGCCGTGCGTGGCGAGTTCGACGACCTGGACTACGCCCGGCTGCCGCGATCTCGTCGCCTGGTGTTCCTCGTGGCCGCGGTCGTCTTGCTCGTCGTGGCCATCGGCGGCGGCGTCGCCTGGAAGGTCGGCCTGTTCAGCCAGGACAATTCGGTGCCCAACTTCGTCGGTGTGAACCTGGGCGAGTACCAGAACGCGAGCTTCACCAGCAACGCGGGGATCGTCAGCCTGCGCGCGACCATGAAGTCCGATGGCTTCGTCGTCGCTATCAAGCACACGTACTCCGCCCGCGCGAAGAGCGGCACGATCATCGCCCAGTCGCCGGCCTTCAACACCGAAGCCAAGAGCGGACAGACGATCACCGTCACCGTCTCGGACGGCGTCCAGACGGTCCGCCTGCCGGCCGACCTGATCGGCGAGACCTGCGACGTCGCCGCCGCGAAGCTCGAGCACCTACACCTCACCGTGCGGTGCCCGGCGAACCAGATGGTCGCGAACGCGTCAGTCGCGGTCGGCCGTGTGGCCCGCGTGGTGAACTTGGCCGGCAAGGCGATCACCGCCGCCGCCGTTCACTCCACCGTGGTGTTGGAACGGAGCACCGGACCCTCGACCGCGACCACGACCACCACGGTCGTGACGGGCACGACGACCACGACGGTCGCGAGCCAGAACCTCGTCGCGGTCCCGAACGTGGTCGGCATGGACGAGGCGCAGGTGAAGGCCGCGATGACGACGGCCGATCTCTACTACAACACCACCGGTCCCGGGGCGGGACCGAACCCGACGTGGACGAAGGTCGTCTCGGAGAACCCGGTCGCCGGGACCATGGTGAAGAAGCTCTCGTCGGTGACATTGACCGTCACGAAATGACCGTCGGTTGTGACCTCTGCGAGGCGGCCGTCATCACCACCCGGTACTTCGAGGACGAGGACTGCTGGATCGCCGACTGCGAAATCTGCCTCGTGCCCATGGTCGTGTGGCGAACGCACGACGCGACGCCGCCCGAGGACGTGAAGGGGCGGCTCCGCTCGGCGCTCACGGCCGTCGCGGACAAGGAATTCGGCGACGGCAACTGGACCTACGACGACCACATGCGCAACATCCCCGACCACTACCACGCGCACGCCCGCCCGCCGTACTTCTGGCGCCGCGGCCAGATCGAATAGCCGGTGCCACGCTCATTACAATCGGGTCACCACAATCTTTGAAGGGGTCACCATGGGTGCGCTGGACGGTCGCGTAGCAATCATCACCGGAGCTGGTCGCGGCATCGGGCGAGAGCACGCGCTGCTCTTCGCCCACGAGGGCGCCAAGGTCGTCGTGAACGACCTCGGCGGCGCGCTCGACGGGTCGAGTCACGCGGCCTCACCGGCTGAAGAGGTCGTCGCCGAGATCAAGGCCATGGGCGGCGAGGCGGTCGCCAATCACGACAACGTCGCGGAGTGGGAAGGCGGGCAACGTCTCGTCCAGTGCGCGCTGGACAGTTTCGGTGGCCTGCACGTGCTGGTGAACAACGCCGGGATTCTGCGCGACCGCGTACTCGTGAACCTCAGTGAGGAGGACTGGGACTCGGTCATCAACGTCCACCTGAAGGGCCACTTCGTCCCAACGCGCCACGCCGCGAACTACTGGCGCGAGGAGGCCAAGGCCGGCCACCCCGTGAAGGCCGCCATCATCAACACGTCCTCGACGTCGGGTCTGCTCGGCAACATCGGCCAGTCGAACTACGGCGCCGCCAAGGCCGGCATCGCGGCCTTCACGGTCATCATCGCCGAGGAGCTGGGCCGCTACGGCGTGCGCGCCAACGCGATCGCGCCGGCGGCGCGCACGCGCATGACCGAGTCGACGCCGGGACTGTCCGATCACGTCGTCGCGCCGAGCGACGCGTCGGTCTTCGACACGTGGGACCCGGCCAACATCTCGCCGCTGGTCGCGACGCTGGCGATGGAAGAGTGTGACATCACCGGGCAGGTCTTCTTCGTCCAGGGCGGCACGGTGCGTAAGTTCCAGAACTGGACGATGACCACGACGCTCGAGAAGAACGACCGCTGGTCGGTGGCCGAACTGGCCGAGCAACTGCCCACGCTGTTGCAGTGAGCGAGGAGCGCCGCGGGGCGCACGTCGATCGCGAGGACGCGGACGGTCTCCTCAACGCGCGTACCGACCCGGGCGCCGAGGCCTTCGGCACCTTGGGGACGGAGGCCGGCAGTGACCTCAACTGGTTCTCGATGTTGCGCCATCGCGCCCAGGCCCGCGCCGAGGGCTCGTCGCGCTACCAGTGGTGGGTGTTGTGGTCGCTGTTGGCCGGCCTCTTCGCACTGAATTTCACCTTCACCGTCTTCATCGTCGCCCTGCCGACGGTGGCCGCGCAGTTCCACACCAGTGTCACGGTCCTCACCTGGACGATGGTCGGGCCGTTGCTCGCCTACGGACTGGCCGCGCCGATCCTCGGCAAGACCGGCGACATCTACGGCCATCGTCGTCTCTACCTCTTCGGCCTCCTCGGGGCCATGGTCTCGGCGCTCTTGACCGCGCTCGCGCACAACGTCGACATGTTGTTGTTCGCGCGGACCCTCGACGGCGTGCAGGGAGCGGCGACGGGGACGGCCTCGGGCGCGTTGATCAACTCGGTCTTCGGTCGCGAGGAACGCGTCAAGGCCATGGGGTGGTGGAGCCTCGTGGGCGCCGGGGGACCGGTCATCGGCGTCTCGCTCGGCGCGCCGATCATCGCGGCCTTCGGATGGCGCGCCCTCTTCTGGTTCCAGTTGGTGCTCATCATCGTGGCCTTCGGGGTCGTCTCGATCGTCCTGCCGAAGCGACGCGGCTTCGACCACGAGGAGGCCGAGAAGAAGGCGCGTGCTCGCAAGGAGTTCAAGGAGATGGACTGGATCGGCAGCTGGTCGCTCTCGATCGCCGTCACCGCGCTCATGCTCGGACTCTCGATCGGTCCGAGCGTCGGGTGGACGAGCGCCTGGTGCCTCGGCACGTTCGTGCTCTCGTTCGTGATGACGGCCGCCTTCGTCCATCGCATCCGTACGGCGGAGCATCCGCTGATCCCGGCCCAGTACTTCCACCGCCGCAACTTCGTCATGCCGATGGTGCTCCGCGGTGCGGCGAACTTCGCGTACTTCGGCGCGTTCTTTCTCTTCCCGCTGTTGATGGAGCAGGGCTACGGCTACTCCATACCGCACGTCGGGGCGCTGGCGATCGCCCGACCGATCACGTTCTCGCTGTGTTCGCCCATCGCCGGCTACGTGGCCGTGCGCGTCGGTGAGCGCGTGAGCGCCATCGCCGGCGCGACCTTCCTCACGGCGTCGCTGGCGCTCTTCGCGCTGTTGCAACCGAGTTCGGGCACCTGGGTCGTCGCGATCGCCCTCGCGCTGTCGGGTCTCGGCATGGGCGTGGCCATGCCCTCGTCGAGTTCGGTGATGGCCAATGAGGTCAAGACCAACGAGTTCGGCGTCATGTCGGCGGCGCAGATGCTGGCGATGCAGGTCGGCGAGGTCGCCGGGATCCAGGTCCTCGAGACGGTGCAACAGGCGATGGTCCGACGCCGTGGCCTGCTCCACGCGAAAGCGGGTCCGGCACTGCTCGACACCTTCCACCTGCCGTTCCTCATCGGCGCGTGCGTCGGCGCGCTCGGACTGTTCGCGTCGCTCTTCATTCGGTCGATTCCGCGCGAGCGCGCGAAGAGGGTGCGCGCAGCCGACCGGTAGGCTTTGGACCTATGACCGACGACATTCTGCCCGGCTGCGAACCGTTTTCCTCCTCCGGGAACTCCAAGGGAGTCCTGGTATTGCACGGCTTCACCGGCAATCCTTACTCCATGCGTCCCCTGGCACAACGTTGCGCCGAGGTCGGCTACAGCGTCGAGTTGCCCCGGTTGCCGGGCCACGGCACGTCGATGGAGGACCTCGTGCCACGGCGCTGGGACGACTTCGTCGAGGCGGCCCTCGCCAGCTACGACGCGTTGGTGCGGCGCTGCGACAAGGTCGCCGTGATCGGTCTCTCGGTCGGCGGGGGACTGACGGCGTTGATCGCCGAGGAGCGCGACCCCGCCGGCTGCGTCTTCATCAACCCCATGCTGAAGGGTCCCGGCGCCGAGATGGAACAGGGACTGCGCGACTTGATCGATTCGGGCCTCGAAGTGCTCGAGACGGGCGGTGGTTCGGATATCAAGAAAGAGGACACCACGGAGGCGAAGTACGACGGCTGGCCGCTGCGCGCGCTCCAGAGCGTCATCGACGGCGTCGAGGTCGTCGACGCGAACCTGTCGAAGGTCACCGCGCCGAGCCTGTTGCTCTCCAGTCGCGAGGACCACACCGTCGCCCCGGAGAACGGCGACGAGATCGTGGAGAAGTCTTCGGGCCCGGTCGAGCGCGTCTGGCTCGAAGAGTCGTACCACGTCGCGACGCTCGATCACGACCAGGCACTCGTCGAGCGATTGACGCTCGAGTTCCTCGCGAAGGTCTTGGGTTGATGGCGGACCTGCGTCGCGAGGACGTCGCTCACGTCGCCAAGCTCGCGCGCCTCACGATGAGCGGGGCCGAACTCGACAAGTTCACCGAGCAACTCGGTCAGGTCCTCGAACACGCGAGCGACATGAACGCGCTCGATCTCGAGGGCGTCGTCGCGACCGCGCACCCCTTCGGCCTCGTCAACGTCGTGCGCGAGGACGAGCGCCGACCCTGTCTCGATCACGACGTGGTGATGTCGATGGCGCCCGACGCCGAAGACGGGCGCTTCGCCGTGCCGCGGATCCTGGGCGAGGCGCCGTGAGGAGCGTTCGCGACACCGCCCGCGACGTCCAGCACGGCGACGTCACGGCACTCGACGTCCTCGAAGAGTCGCTCGCGCAGATCAGCCGCCGCAACGACGACCTCAACGTCTTCCTCTACGTGGACGACGAGGGCGCGCGCGCCACCGCACACGCGCTCGACGAGCGAATCGCGCGTGGCGAGCAGGTCGGTGTGCTCGCCGGCGTGCCGGTCGCCCTGAAGGACAACCTCTGCCAGACGAACGTCCCCACGACCTGCTCGTCCAAGATCCTCGAAGGGTGGCGTCCGCCCTACAACGCGACCGTGGTCGAGCGGCTCCTCGCCGCCGGCGCGGTCCCGGTCGGCAAGACGAACCTCGATGAGTTCGCCATGGGATCCTCGACCGAGAACTCGGCCTTCGGTCCCACGCGCAACCCCCTGGACCCGACGCGGGTGCCGGGCGGTTCATCCGGCGGCTCGGCCGCCGCGGTGGCGGCCGGCATGACACCGCTCGCGCTCGGCAGTGACACGGGTGGTTCGATCCGCCAACCGGCGGCGCTCTGCGGTCTCGTCGGCGTGAAGCCGACCTACGGCCTCGTCTCTCGCTACGGCCTGATCGCCTTCGCCAGCTCGTTGGACCAGATCGGCCCCCTCACCACCTCGGTCGTGGACGCCGCGATGGCCCTCGAGGCGATCGCCGGACACGACCCCCGGGATTCGACCTCGCTGCCGGAGCCGTCGCCGTCGTTGGTCAACCACGTCGAGGACGGCGTCGCGGGCAAGCGCGTCGGCGTGGTCCGTGAACTCATCGACGGAGCCGACGAGGACGTCGTCGCGGCCGTCGAGCGCGCGGTCGAGGTCCTCAAGGACGCCGGTGCGACGATCGTCGAGCTGTCGGTGCCGGAGTTTCGACTCGGTCTCAGCGCGTACTACTTGATCGCGCCGGCCGAGGCCTCCAGCAACCTCGCGCGCTTCGACGGCGTGCGCTACGGCGTGCGCGTCGACGGCGAGGACGTGACCGCGATGATGGAGGCGACACGCACCGCCGGCTTCGGCGAGGAGGTCAAGCGCCGCATCATGCTCGGGACCTACGCGCTCTCGGCCGGCTACTACGACGCCTACTACGGCCAGGCCTTGAAGGTCCGCACGATCACGATCGACGCCTTCGCCCGCGCGTACCGCGACGCCGACCTGCTGCTCGGCGCGACGACGCCGTCGGTCGCCTTCGAGTTCGGTACGAAGACCGCTGACCCCATGGCGATGTACCTCTCGGACGTCTTCACCATCCCGAGCAACCTCTCGGGCGAGCCGGCCATCTCGATCCCCTTCGGCACCGGTGCGTCCGGTCTCCCGGTCGGCGTGCAGTTGCTCGGACCGGGGCGCAGTGAGGCGCAACTCTTCGCCGGCGCGCGGGTCCTCGAGATCGCGGACGGCCGACCATGACCTTGCCCGACGGCTGGGAGATGGTGGTCGGGCTCGAGGTCCACACGGAGCTCAAGACCAACACCAAGATGTTCTGCGGCTGCGCCAACGCCTTCGGCGCGGCGCCGAACACCAACGTCTGCCCGGTCTGTCTGGGACTACCCGGTTCGCTGCCGGTGCTGAACGTGCGCGCCGTGGAACTGGCGATGGCGATCGGCACCGCGCTCCACAGCACGATCGCGCCCTCGACGTTCCACCGCAAGAACTACTTCTACCCCGACATGCCCAAGGACTTCCAGATCAGTCAGTACGACCTGCCGATCAACGTCGGCGGCTACCTCGACCTGCCCGACGGTTCGCGCGTCACGATCGAGCGCGCCCACCTCGAAGAGGACACCGGCAAGTCGACGCACCTCGGTGGCAGCGGACGCATCCATGGCGCCGATCGTTCGCTGGTCGACTACAACCGTTCGGGCGTGCCGCTCGTCGAGATCGTCTCGGGCCCGGACATCCGCAGCTCGGCCCAGGCCCGCACCTACGCCGCGGAGCTCCGCGGCATCTTGATCGCGACCGGCGCCTCGGACGGTCGGATGGAAGAGGGCTCGATGCGCATCGACGCCAACGTCTCGGTGCGCCGGAGCGGCGAGCCCTTCGGGACGCGCTGTGAGATAAAGAACCTGAACTCGCTGCGCAGTCTGGTGCGCGCCATCGACTTCGAGGCCGCGCGCCAGGTCGAACTGCTCGACGGCGGCGGAAAGGTGCGCCAGGAGACGCGACACTGGGATGAGAACCTCGGGGCGACCTCGACGATGCGCGTCAAGGAAGAGGCCGACGACTACCGCTACTTCCGCGAACCCGACCTGGTCGACCTTGTGCCCGACCAGGCCTGGCAGGACCGAATCCGAACGGGACTACGGCCGATGCCCGCCGAACGTCGCGCCACACTCCGGTCGCGACTGTCGAGCCCGAGCCCGGCGCTGCTCGACGCGCTCGAGGTCGTGATCGACCTCGGACTGGACGACTTCGTCGTGGCGGCGCTCGACGCGGACCTCGACGCGGACCTCGCCTTCGCGCGCGCCGCCAACGAACTCGCCGGTGACCTCGAGCACGTTGGGAACCTGAGCGTCGAGTCCTACGTCGCGACGTTGCGGATGGAGCAGAGCGGTGACCTCTCGTCGACGCAGGCCAAGTCGGTCCTGACCGAGATCCTCGCGAACGGGGGGGAGCCGGTCTCGATCGCGCGCGACAAGGGATACGAGCGACTCGACGCCGGGGCCCTGGGTGACGTGATCGCTCGGTTGATCGACGAGCATCCCGACGAATGGTCGCGCTACCGCGACGGTGACGAGAAGTTGGCGCAGTTCTTCATCGGACAGGTCATGAAACTGACCAAGGGCCAGGCCAACGGCAAAGAGGTCATCGCCGAACTCCAGGCCCGTCGCTAGACGTCGCCGACGCGACGTCGGTGGCGCGGCGCAGTAGTTTTCTTCTATGCGCCGTATCCCCCTCGTCGTCGCGGCGGCACTCGCCCTCGGCGGCGTCGCGGCGAGCGTGAGCGGCGCCGACACCACGACCACGACCACGACGTCGCCGACCACCACGACGACCGTGGTGCATCGCCGGGTCGCCGCGTTGACGGGCCTGCCCGATCCGACGGCCGTCACGAAGCGTCGATCGGCCCTCACGATCAAGATGGACAACACGCCCCAAGCCCACCCGCAGTACGGCGTCAACGAGGCCGACGTCGTCTACGAGGAGATCGTCGAAGGCGGTATCACCCGATTGGCCGCCATCTTCAATTCGCAGCTGCCGACCAAGGTCGGTCCGGTGCGGTCGGTGCGCCGCACCGACCGCGAGATCGTCTTCCCCCTCGGTGGGGTCTTCGCCTTCTCCGGTGGCGCGCAGTACGCCATCAGCAGCATCGAGACGGCGCCGGTCAAGCTCATCGACCAATCGAATGCCGGGGCGGCGATGTTCCGAGACCCCACGCGACCGCCACCCCACAACCTCTTCGCCAACGCCGTCCTGCTGATGAAAGAGGGCGGCAAGGTCCATCCGCCACCGGCGCTCTTCACCTACGTCGCCCGGGGCGCGCCGGCGCTCGGCGCGCCGGTCGGGTCCTTCACGGTGAACTTCGGCTCCGGATTCGCGACGTCGTACCAGTGGGACGCCCAGACCCACGACTGGTTGCGATCGATCTTCGGCGCGCCGGACGTGACGGCGACCGGCGTGCGGGTCGCGCCCACCAACGTGATCGTGATGAGCGTGGACTACTACGGCGGCGTCGGGGTCGAGGGTTCCTACGCCCAGATGGTCGGTTCGGGGCCGGTCGAGATCTTCTCCGACGGTCGCCTGCAGAAGGGCAAGTGGTTCCGTCGCAACATCCACCTCAAGACGGCCTATCGAAGCGCGTCGGGCACGACCATCGCGCTACGCCCCGGTCAAACGTGGGTCGAACTGCTCGCGACCGGTGAGACCGTCAGCGTCTACGCGCACCCCTAGACCGTCGCGGAGCCTTCACCACGTTTCGTAGACTTCCTCCATGACGATCCACCCCACGCCTCGAAGCACTGACGTCACCCTCGGCAAGAGTCGTGCGCCGGCGCGCTCGATGCTGCGCGCGATGGGCCTCACCGACGACGACATGACCAAGCCGCAGATCGGCGTGGCGTCGAGTTGGAACGAGGTCACCCCGTGCAACCTGCCGCTGGACCGGTTGGCGAAGCGCACCAAGGTCGCGGTGCGCGACGCCGGGGGCGTGCCCTTTGAATTCGTCACGATCGCGGTCTCCGACGGCATCTCGATGGGACACGAGGGCATGCGCGCGTCGTTGGTCTCGCGCGAGGTGATCGCCGACTCGGTCGAGTGCGTGATGCACGCCGAGAGCTTCGACGCGATGGTGACCCTGGCGGGCTGTGACAAGTCCCTGCCCGGGATGCTGATGGCCGCCGCGCGCCTCAACGTGCCGAGCGTCTTCCTCTACGGGGGCACCATCATGCCCGGCGAACTCGACGGACGCGCGCTCGACATCACGTCGGTCTTCGAGGCCGTCGGTGCCAACGCCGTCGGCGCGATCAGTGATAGTGAGTTGACCGCGATCGAGTGCGCGGCCTGTCCCGGCGAGGGCAGTTGTGCCGGCATGTTCACCGCCAACACGATGGCGAGCGTCGGTGAGGCCCTGGGCATGTCCCTGCTCGGCAGCGCCTCGGTGCCGTCAATCGACCCCCGTCGTGACCAGTACGCCTACGACTCGGGACTCGCCGTGTTGAACCTGCTGGACCACGGCGTCAACGCACGCGACGTCATGACCAAGCCGGCCTTCGAGAACGCGATCGCCGTCGTGATGGCGCTCGGCGGTTCGACCAACGCCGTCCTGCACCTGCTGGCCATCGCGCACGAGGCGCGCGTCGACCTGGAACTCGACGATTTCAACACGGTGGCCGCCCGTGTGCCCCATATTGCCGACATGAAACCGCACGGCCGCTTCCACATGAGCGACCTCGACCTCGTCGGTGGCGTGCCGGTCGTCCTGCAGCACCTCCTCGATCACGGCCTGCTGCACGGTGACGTGATGACCGTGAGCGGCAAGACGATGGCCGAGAGCCTCGCGGAGTATCACGCCGCGCCGCCCGACGGCGAGGTGGTGCACGACCTCGCGAGTCCGATCCACGACCGCGGTGGGATCGCGGTCTTGCGCGGGTCGCTCGCGCCCCAGGGCGCGGTCGTCAAGGTCGCCGGGATCGACCAGCTGCAGTTCAGCGGTCGCGCGCGCGTCTTCAACGGCGAGGAGCTCGCCCTCGCGGCGATCCTCGGCGACGAGATCGAGCCCCAGACCGTACTGGTCATCCGCTACGAGGGACCGAAGTCCGGTCCGGGGATGCGCGAGATGCTCATGGTCACCGGCGCGATGAAGGGCGTCGGACGCGGGAGTGACTGCGCGCTGATCACCGACGGCCGTTTCAGCGGTGGGACCCACGGCTTCTGCGTCGGTCACGTGGCGCCCGAGGCGCTCGATGGCGGACCGATCGCGCTCGTGCGCGACGGGGACCGGATCACCATCGACGTCGAAACCCTGTCGATCGACCTCGACGTCGACGCCGGCGAGCTCGCCGAACGCGCCCGCCACGTCGAGCCGTTCGTGCCCCGCTACAGCACCGGCGTGCTGGAGAAATTCGCGCGGATGGCCCAAGGCGCCGAGAGGGGCGCCGTCACCACGAGGTAGTCGTCTTGTGCTGTCGTGTCGCGTGTGCTTAGATAAAGACGTGACGTCCCGTAACGACATTCTCGTGGTGGTAGTAGGCGCGCGGCGCCGGTAGTCACGTTCACACGTAACCCGGAGGCCTCCCAAACAAGGGAGGCCTTTTTGCTTATCTAAGAACAAAGGAACATTGTGCAACTCACAGGAGCCCAGGCACTGATCAGGAGCCTCGAACAAGAGGGCGTCGACACGATCTTCGGGCTGCCCGGTGGCGCCATCCTCCCGGTGTACGACCCGCTCCTCGACTCCTCGATCCGCCACATCCTCGTGCGACACGAACAGGGCGCCGGTCACATGGCCGAGGGCTACGCCCTGGCGACCGGGCGACCGGGCGTCGCGATGGTCACGAGTGGCCCCGGCGCGACGAACATCGTCACGCCGATCGGCAATGCCCACATGGACTCGACGCCGCTCGTCGTGATTACCGGACAGGTCGCGACCGCCTCCATCGGCACCGACGCCTTCCAGGAGTGCGACATCACCGGCATCACCATGGGGATCACCAAGCACAACTTCCTCGTCCAATCGGCCCAGGAGATCCCCCGCGTCGTCGCGGCGGCCTTCCACCTCGCGACGACCGGTCGACCGGGACCGGTCCTGATCGACGTGCCCAAGGACGTGACCCAGTCCCTGATGGACTGGTGGTATCCCGCGAGCGTCGTGGAGTACGACCTGCCCGGCTACCGTCCCGAGGTCGCGCTCGACGCCGACGCCATCAAACGCGCGGTCACGCTGATCGGCGAGTCCGAGCGCCCCGTGCTCTACGTCGGCGGCGGCACGCTCAAGTCACGCGCCGCTCAGGAGCTAAGGGCCTTCGCCGAGCGAACCGGCATTCCGGTCGTGACGACGCTGATGGCCCGCGGCGCCTTCCCCGACTCGCACGAGCAGCACCTCGGCATGCCTGGGATGCACGGCATGTACACCGCGGTAACCGCCATTCAGAAGTGCGACCTGCTCATCTCGCTCGGCGCCCGCTTCGACGACCGCGTGACGGGCAAGATCCCGACCTTCGCCGCGGGCGCGAAGGTCATCCACGTCGACATCGATCGCGCGGAGTTCAACAAGGTCCGTCGGGCCGACGTCGCCATCCAGAGCAACGTCGGCGCCGCGCTGTCGGCCTTCGACGCGGCCCAGGCGACGCCGCGCAACCTCGACGTGTGGTGGAAGACGATCAACGACTGGCGTGACCGGTATCCGCTCGTCTACGACGAACCGACGACCGAGGGACCGCTGCGTCCCCAACACGTCATCGAGGCGATCGCCGCCAAGGCCGCGCCGGGTACCATCGTCGCGGCCGGCGTCGGCCAGCACCAGATGTGGGCCTCCCAGCACTGGAAGTTCGAAGAGCCCGGTACGTGGATCAACTCCGGTGGCGCGGGGACGATGGGATTCGGCGTCCCCGCCGCGATCGGCGCCAAGGTCGGGCGACCCGATCGCACCGTGTGGTGCATCGACGGTGACGGCTGTTTCCAGATGACGGCCCAGGAGTTGACGACGGCTCGTTCCGAGGGGATCCCGATCAAGGTGGCGATCCTCAACAACGCCTACCTGGGGATGGTGCGCCAGTGGCAAGAGATGTTCTACGAGGAGCGCTACTCCGAGGTCTACCTGAGCGCCGACCTCCCGGACTACGTGAAGTGGGCCGAGGCGATGGGCTGCGTGGGCCTACGTGCTCGCACGCTCAAGGAGATGCACGAGGTGATCGACGAGGCCAATTCGATTAACGACGTGCCGGTCGTCATCGACTTTCGCACCGACGCCGAGGAGAAGGTCTTCCCGATGGTCGCCGCGGGCGCGAGCAACGACGACATCATGGTGCACCCGCTGCAGCGCGGAGGTGCCAAATGAGCCCCGAGCCGTATCTCGGGGAGGTCGCGCGCACGCCGGTGCGCCACCACATCCTCTCGGTGCTCGTGGAGAACAAGGCCGGCGTGCTCGCGCGCATCGCCGGACTCTTCGCCCGCCGAGGCTTCAACATCTACTCACTCGCGGTCGCGCCGGCCGAGAGTCACGCTCGGTTCTCGCGGGTCACGATCGTCGTCGACGCCGAATCGGCGCCCCTCGAACAGATCGTCCAGCAACTCGACAAGTTGGTCAACGTCGTCGAGATCACGGACCTCGCGCCGCGTGACGCCGTGGAGCGCGAACTGTTGCTCGCGACGCTGCCGCTCGACTACAAGCATCGTCCGGCCATGCTCGACACGATCACGCTCGCGGGCGCGTCGATCGTCGACGTGGGACCGACGTCGGTGACGGTGATGCTCGCCGGGACCCCCGCGGCGTGCGACGAACTCGAACGCGCCCTCGAGGTCTTCACCCAGGTCGAGCTCCATCGGACCGGACGTGTGGCACTCCCTAGACTTGGGTGACCGACGCCGTACCAGTGACCGAATGAAGGACTCCCCATGACCACGATGTACTACGAAGCCGACGCCAACCCCGAGATCTTGAAGTCCAAGAAGATCGCCATCCTCGGCTACGGATCCCAGGGCCACGCGCACGCGCTGAACCTGCACGACAGCGGCTACGACGTCCGCGTCGGCCTGCGCAACGACTCTTCGTCGATCGTGAAGGCCGAGGACTCGGGACTTCGCGTGCTCTCGATCGCCGACGCCTGTGCCGAGGCCGACGTCATTATGGTGCTCTTGCCCGACACCGAGCAAAAGCGCATCTACGACGCCGACATCGCGCCGTACCTCACGACCGGCAAGTGCCTTCTCTTCGCCCACGGCTTCAACATCCGCTTCGACCTCATCAAGCCCCCGGCCGACGTCGACGTGGCGATGGTCGCGCCGAAGGGCCCGGGCCACCTGGTGCGTCGTACCTACTTGGAGGGTGGCGGCGTGCCGTCGCTCATCGCGGTCGAACAAGACGCCACCGGACACGCCCACGAGATCGCCCTCGCCTACGCGCACGGCATCGGGGCCACGCGTGCCGGCGTGCTCGAGACGACGTTCACCGAGGAGACCGAGACCGATCTCTTCGGTGAACAGGCCGTGTTGTGCGGCGGCGTGTCCGCGCTGGTACGCGCCGGGTACGAGACGCTCGTCGAGGCGGGGTACCAACCGGAGAGTGCGTACTTCGAGTGCCTGCACGAACTGAAGCTGATCGTCGACCTGATGTACGAAGAGGGCATCACGGGAATGCGATTCAGCGTCTCGGACACCGCGGAGTACGGCGACTTGACCCGTGGGCCGCGCGTCATCAATGAATCCGTGAAGAAGGAGATGAAGCAGATCCTCACGGAGATCCAAGACGGTACCTTCGCCGCGGAATGGATCCTGGAGAACGAAGTCGGTCGTCCGCGCTATCGCGAACTACGCGACGCCGGCAAGAAGCACCCGATCGAGGACATCGGCAAGAAGTTGCGCGCAATGATGCCGTTCGTCTCGGCGGGCAAGCAGAAGGTCTCCGAGATTTCTGGCGGCGACACGGACTAGATCTCGAGCTCTCGTTTGAGCACACTGACAGTGCTCGCAAGGCCATCGAGATCTGCGTAACAGCCCTGAAGGTGACGCTGGCCGGCGTCTGTCTCTTCAATGGCGGTCCGAGCGTGAAGTATGCGCGTGTTGTCGAAGACGACGCAGTCACCGGAATCGAGGCGAAACGTCAGCATGTGTTCTGGTCGAGCGATGATCTCGGCGAAATAGCGGTACGCCTCGTAGAACTCGGCGATCGACTCGCCGTCGAGCCAAACGGTCTGTAGGGACCGATTGTTGAAACGCACACCACGGACTCGACTGTTCACGTCCAGTTCGATCATCGGTCGCTCGGCGCGAAGTACAGTTCTTTCGTCGCTCCAGGCAAACGTCAGCGGAGTCCTGGTGAGGATGTCGAAGTAGCGGGGCCGCTCGTCACGTAGGATCGTCGCCGCCCGGAATCCGTCAACGAGTCCCGACTCGCCACCGTCCACGTCATTGCTGAGGCAGTGCAGCAACTGCATTGTCGGAACGGGATCGCGGTAGGGGTTGTCCGTGTGAGGTGAGATCTCGCCACTGGTAAACGCGAGATTATTCGGATTCGATTCGACACGGACATCGAACAACTCTCCGTAGTTGGTGTCGCGCACGAATCCGAAGGTCTTCGCAATATCGAGCACGGTCCGTTCCGTGACGGGTGTTCCGTGAAGGATCGCAAAACCAAGAACCTCGATCCCGCGCAGGACGTTGAGTCGTGACGTCGCGTCGCGGCAATAGATGCTCCACTCGGCGTGTTGAACGGACGGATCGAGGTCCGCAGCACTCCACAGGCGTTTTGATTGTTCGCTGCGTCCGTCGCCGACGTTGGCGAATGCTTCACGCGCAAGCCACTCGCGAGTGAAAACGGATCGGTGGTGATCGGGTAGAAGCTCCACGACGATCCCGACTTCATTCGATTCGACAATTGCGACGGAAGTGTCCACGGGCAGTTCGTTTATGGTGAAGCGCTTTTGGTTGCTTCGCGGGTCGCGACACTCCTCGCAGCCACAGTTGTCGCGATACCAAATCGCGGGAAAGAATGGAACTCCTTGCTCGTCGAGGATGTCGTGCGACGCCGCAGCCATGCGGCAACACTACGAGTGCAAGGTTAAGCATCAGCGACCACTCCGAGAACGGTCGGTGCCGAACACGGATTCCGACTCGACAAGTCGACGGTGCGCCATCCAACCGATGATCGTTCGAGACGACTGGCACTTCGATGAATGCTAGAAAAGGTCGACAACGCTGAGGAGACCAATGCCGCGATTTGAGGTCTCATGGAAATATGCCGCGATGAAAGCGCAGGTCTCACCGATCGACGGTACCGACGGCGTCTTCGGCATCACGACGGAGTCGGAGTGGAAAGTCGTGCCGACATTGACGCTCGCACGGCGAGTAGCGGCCATCGGACTGCTGGCGTTCGCGATCCGAGTACGTGCGAAGCGCAAATTCTCGTGGATGGGAAGCCTTCACAAGTACTTCTTCGACGTTACAAGTACGGGTCTCTCGTCGTGTCACGTCGCGGTAGCGGACGCGGACCTCGTCGCCGTCACCAGCAGGAATGAGTTGGTGTACTACATGCAGTTCGATCTGCCCACCACGTCGCAAGATGATTTCACGCGGACCTTGGAAACGGTTGGCGGAGAGCGAGCGAAGCACCCCTTCTACGACCTCGATAAACAGCAGTTCTCCGAGGATGTGACACTCTCCGGTGCCACGATGCGGATCGCGTTTCGCGGTGCTCACCATTGAGGTGATCATCGGACCGCTGCGGAGTGTGAATGCGTCAGTGTCCAGCGTTGAGAGTGGTCCACGTCCGACCTTCGTCGTGCGAACAGATCAGCTCACTGGATGTATCGGACGTTTCGGCAATGGCGAGACCGAATCGGTCGGACGTGAATGTGACGCCGAGGATGTTTTTGTCGAACACCGTTCGCCACGACGCGCCTGCATCGGTACTCTCGATCAACGTCGCGACGTTCTGACTCCCGACCGGCCGGGTGGTGAGGATCACGCCGACCGAAGGCTCCGCCGGGAGTCCGGCGACCGTGAACCAGTACGGCGCGTGATTCATTGGGCGTATCGGAAGATCTGCGTGAAAGGTCGCTCCGCCGTTGTTCGATGAGTAGAGCCACTGCGACCCATCGACCGCGCCCTTGGGTTCGCCCTTCAACGAGACGTCCTGGTAGCCACCCATCTCGCACTGGGCGATCAAGTCCTCACTATTCATCGCGTACGGGACTGAGAAGCTGTATCCCGAGCTGGCGCAAGGGGGAGCCCACGAAGTCCACGTTCCGCTCGCTCCCAACTTGGCGCTCGCGGTCACGCCACGGTCATTGCCCGCGATGAACCACACCTCCGTTCCCGCCGTCACGAACGCTCCCTGGAACGTGGTGCCGCCCGCCGGCATTTCGAGCAACGGCGTCTTCATTGGGTGCCAGGCGTTCGAGCCCACCGTCGACGAGTAAATGCGCACGTTGCCGTCCATCGTGGTCCCCGCGAGCAACGTGCGCTGGTCCGAAACGGCCACCGCGAGGACGCCGGTCCCGACGCGCAGTCGCGCGAGTTTGACTGCCGCCCACGACGCACCGCCGTCGGTCGTCGACCACATTCGCTGCACGGCATTCATGACGTCGCCATTCTCAAACTTCGTCGGGACGTCGCCGTAGATCCACCCATCGCGACCGTTCGCAAAGGTGACCGTGACCAATGATGGGAGGTAGAAGAACCAGGGGTTCACCTGGGTCGGTACCTGTAACAACGGAGGCAACGTTCGAGCGTCCCATGAGCGTCCGCCGTCACTCGTGCGATCGAGTGCGAAGCAGTAGTGGCTGACGTCGCATCGCGTGAGCCCGAGGACCCACCCAATCTGCGCCGATGGAAACGAGAGCGACAAGGGATTCAGTCCCGTACTCGCCGCTGCGCCAGCGGGCATTGAGAGCGAAAGCCCCAGAACTGTTGCGGCAACGGCGAACGACATGGCGGTCGCCATCCAGGGTCCAAACCTTCTCACGCGCTGAGTCTGCCACCCCGACACGAGTGGCGTTCTTCGTCAGTCGCTTTGGATACTGAGGCGGAGATCGGAGAAGTATGCGACGAATCCATCACCTTCGGGGGCGGCGCACATGACGCCCACGAAGGCCGGCACCTTGGGCTCCAGATACGACACCGAAGCCATCTCCAAGCTGTCGTCATCGACGGAGAAGTTGACGTGGAGCGCGTCACCCTTTCGCACGAGCGACAGGTTCAGGAACTCGAAGTTCTCGGGCAGGTTGGCAATCACCCAGTTGGAGTGGTCAATCGTGACGACGGTGCTGAATCTCAATCGGCCCTCGAAACGCTCTACGCCGGTCTTGATCCAGTGTCGCTCATCCACCCGCACGGCGGCCCCCGCCTGGTCGTACTGGTCGGCGTACTCGGCCCTGATCCGCACCTTCAACTCGAAATCGGTCGTGACAATCTCGCCATAGATGTGGGCGTTGTCCCGTGCGTAGCCGTAGTCGGTGATCCTCCAGAAATCGGTATGGGGGTCCGCGTAGACGACAATCTGACCGTCGTCCTCGTTCCATCTTGAAGGTTCATTGAGCCACTCCATCATGATCGCAAACCTCCAATTCGTGCCCGTCGTTTAGACGACGGTGAACGCATCGTAACCACGATGATTGGCTCCATCGATTCAACCGGTTTGCACGGCGGTCCGCGAAGGAAGTGCAGCTTCCCTCAAAGCCTTTCGATACTGACGATTCCCTGGGCGCAAAGCGTTCCAAGATCACGGGGTCTCATCGGTCGACCGTCACGCTCTCCGCGGTGAGATCGGGGCTGATTGGCGATGCGAAGTCCGACGTAGCGTGGCGGCATGAATTTTCCACGACTGCACCTCGTCTTGCTTGATTGTCCCGAGCCCTACGAGCTCGCGACGTTCTACTCGGCCCTCACCGGCATCGCGATAGAAGCTCGGCCGGGTTACGCCCCGGAAGGGACGTCAGACGTCGACTTGGTGCACGATTCCCTTCCGGCTTTGAGTTTCCAGAGAGTCGAGAACTACGTGGCGCCCACCTGGCCCGACGGGACGGTACCGAAACAGATGCATCTCGACTTTGAAGTTGACGACCTCGATGAGGGAGAACGTCACGTCCTTAGCATCGGTGCTCGAAAAGCCGATTACCAGCCCGGCGAAACCTTCAGAGTGTTCCTGGATCCCGCAGGTCACCCGTTCTGTCTGATTACGAAGAGTGACTAGAGCACTTCGACGACGGATCTATCTCGAGGAGGGCATCGTCGGTTCCGTCGTTGCGAAGTAAGTACGTACGGCCTCCATCGAACGCCATTGCTCCGTTCTCGACGCCGACCGGGCCGCCTTTGTCTCGTACGGTCCCGTTCGTGGGATCGGCACACACCGTCGGGCCCTGACCGCCAGTGTCGATCAGCCACAGAATCGTGCCTTCAACGTATCCTTCGGTATCAAAGGTGAACTTTCCCAATGATGAACCGGTAATGAAGCGCTGACCCTTGAAGAGTTGTTCGGTCGTCGACCCCGTCTTGGTGCTCTGCACCGGAATCCACACGCCGTTCGGCACGACCGCCAGGGGCCCGATGCTGAAGTTTGGATATCGACGAGAGTCGAGGACGCGTCCAGAAACTGACGAGTAA
This sequence comes from uncultured Acidimicrobiaceae bacterium, assembly GCA_963802735.1. GTDB lineage: Bacteria > Actinomycetota > Acidimicrobiia > Acidimicrobiales > RAAP-2 > RAAP-2. The sequence continues at coordinate 172,698 of CAWDJY010000009.1, forward strand.
TCCGCGAGTATCAAGTGGTCACCGGGTGCGTAGCCGAGTGCGTACAGCCACGCACCGCCGTACGACGGCGTCAGCGCCACCGGAAAGAGGCCCAGAGCGACCTTCGCGATGATCGCACCGGTGACCGGGTCGATGCGCAGTAGCTGCTTCGAGGTCGCGACCCAAACGTTCCCCCGGGCCACCGTGACGAGGAGCGTCGGGCCCGGAAGCCTGAAGCGTGCCATCACCTTCAGGCTCGTCGGGTTCACCTTGAGCAGCATCCGACCTTGAGGCGGAGTCGGAGAGTTGCTGGCGTTCGGGGGGCCCGGTGCACCGGTCGCCCACCAGAGTGCATCGTCACCGTAGGCGACACTCGTGACGTTGGGAAGTCGCGTGCGAGCCGTCACCGCGAAAGTCCGGCGGTCAACACGAACCAGATCCGCCACGGACCTGGTCCCGCGATCGAACGTACCGGTGAGGAAGATCGACTGTCCATTGATCGCGACAATGCTCGGGTCTGGGCCGTAGGTGCCAAAACTCAACCTTCTGATCACGGAAAAGAGCGCCGTGGCGTCGTTGGAACCGCTCGAAGCACTTGCACGCGGCTCAACTCCAATAGAGGCGACGAGAGCCAAGAGGACGGTCGCAACCGAGACTGCACCGACGGCGAGCCGGGACCCGGTGAACTGGTTCACCCCGGCAACATTAGGTCGCAAACCTTGTTCACTAGATTTCGAACGTCAGCGCGGGCTGGTGTCGGTGGGCCGACGTCAATGATCGCCCACTGGCGCGTTGCGGTGTGGCGCTAGCTGGAACCTCGGTCGAACCGTGCACCTTCGGTCCAGGTGCGTCCGCTGTCCTCCGACGTATAGAGCCGGTAAGTGGTCGGTCGTCGCAGAGAAGCGACGACGACCTGAATTGCACCCGCGGGTGACCGGTCCATCTCGCGTTTCGCATTTGAGACACTTATCAGGTTGCCCGGAACCCAAGCACGGTTCCAAGTTCGTCCACCATTCCACGTGATGTCAAATACGTTCATATTCCCAGCGGAGTCGTAGGCGGCGACGATGGTAGGAGTGAACACCTTCACGGTGTTGACCGCAGCCCCGGCACCACCAGAAAGGGAGAGATAGATTCCGGCCGTCGCCCACGTGCGTCCGTGATTGTGACTGACCAACGCGTATTGCGCTCCCGGTGCATCGTCCCAGCCGAGAGCCCACCCCGTATCTCCTTGGTACACTCGTGAACCGATCCCGGCGAACTCTTTCCGTACCGGCGTATAGATCGTTCCGAATGGGAGGGGTTTAGGCTCCCCATACCTGGGCGACCAGGTGATCTGTGACGCGGAATAACTCGCCGGCCATTTCGCAGTTGCGGCGCTCGAGGGCAATACGGCAGTTAAGGAACCCAAAGTCATCACTGACGCGGCCATGAGCGCCAACTCGACGTGGACTTTCGCAGAACCCCTCACACGCCAAACATATCTACCCACCGTCAGACATGGTGTTCGGTTCCAGACTTTGGCGAGGCGGGTCCGACGTCAACAATCTCCGACTGACGCGTATCGCCGTTCGGGACGTCGCTTCAACCGCCGGAGAAGTTGTGTTGACGCGAAACACCATGTCAGTGGACGTAGGCTGCCCAACGTGCAGCGCGCTCGAATCCTCGCGGCTGGAGCAATCTTGATAACGGGCACCCTTGCCTTTGCGACAAGTGTCGACGCATCTTCATCGACGCTCCCCAGATGTTCGGCAAACTTCTTGACCATGCGAGCCGGCTTCAGCGGAGCCGCCGCAGGCAATGTCGGTACACCAATATTCATCACCAACCACGGGACGTCGAGTTGCACCTTGGACGGTTTCCCAATGGTTGTCGCTCACACGGAGGCGACGAGTCCACGACGCGTGACCTTTGTCCATGCTTCGCGATCGCTGATCTATAGAACTGCTTCGCCAATGCTCGTGGTCTTGAAGCACGATCGAAAAGCCTCGTTTGGCATTTCGTACACCGATGGGCGCGATCAATTTTACGGGCAGGGGCCGCGCTGCCAGATCAATTTTGTAACTGTGCGACTTCCAATGGTGTCGCACAATCACATTTTCAAGATCTCGCTAGCCGCTCATCAGCACGACGGTTTTGGCCCGATCAACTCGTGTTTCGCGGGATTCGTACTCGGCCTCACGCCAATAGTCAGAGGCCCGAATCCACCGAACGACTAGTCAACTACCGATGTTGCTGGCTTGACCCGACGTGAACGCGCATTCGACTAGATCCTCAAGAAAATCACGTCGCTATACATTCCCGACAACGAAATTGATGCACGCGCATAGCGACGCGACGTCTTCCGAGTCGACACTCGGGAACATTGCAATTCTCAACTGGTTTCGACCGAGCTTTCGGTACGGATCGGTGTCGACGATGCCGTTGGCTCGCAGGATCTTCGCGATGTTCGTCGCGTCGACGTCGTCGTTGAAGTCGATCGTGCCGACGACGTTGCTCCGATACGCGGGATTGTCGACGAACGGTCGCGCGAAGGGCGACGCCTCGGCCCAGGTGTAGAGGATTTCTGCCGACGTCTTCGATCGACCGGATGAGAAGTTGAGTCCGCCGTTGTCGTTCATCCACTTGATCTGCGATGCCAGCATGTGAATCGTCGCGAGGGCCGGTGTGTTGTAGGTCTGATTGAGCCGCGAGTTGTCGAGGGCGATCTTCAGGTCGAGCGAGGCCGGCGTCCAGCGGCCGGACGCGGCGAGCGATTCGATGCGCTCGATGGCGGCCGGTGAGCAGACGGCGATCCACAGCCCTCCGTCGGAGGAGAACGACTTCTGGGGCGCGAAGTAGTAGCAGTCGAACTGCGACGCGTCCACCATCAATCCGCCCGCCCCGGACGTGGCGTCGACGATGACGAGGCCCTTCGCGCCGACGGGGCGCTCGATGGCCATCATCACGCCGGTCGAGGTCTCGTTGTGGGTCAGCGCGTAGGTGTCGACGGCGTCGTCGGCAACCGCGACTGGGTGCGAACCCACGTCGCTCTTGATGACCTGGGGATCCTTCAGGTGCGGTGCTTCGGTGACGCAGGTCGCGAACTTCGAAGAGAACTCGCCGAAGCTGAGGTGCTGGGACTGATCGGCGATCAGGTGGAACGTAGCGGCGTCCCAGAACCCGGTGGTCCCGCCGTTGCCGAGCAGCACTTCGTAGCCGTCGGGCAATGAGAAGAGATCACGTAGTCCCTCGCGGACCTCGGCGACCTTGTTGCGAACGGTCGACTGCCGATGCGACGTGCCCATGTACGTCGTGCCGTCGGCGACGAGTGCGCGCAACTGTTCAGCGCGCACCTTCGAGGGACCGGATCCAAAGCGTCCATCACGGGGGAGCAACTCGGCGGGAATCTTTAATGTGTCGGGGGAACTCATAGACTTATTCTTACGGATATTGAACGGAGTCATTCAGTGACATCGAGAGTGAGTCACCTCCTCGGCGGCTTAGCCCCCAGTGCGACGTTGGCGGTGGACGCCAAGGCCAAGGCCCTGAAGGCAGCCGGCGAGCCCGTGATTGGCTACGGCGCCGGTGAACCGGACTTTTCGACGCCGGTCCACATCGTCGAAGCGGCCGCAAAGGCCTGCTACGACCCGGTGAACTACAAGTACACGCCGACGGCCGGTCTGCTGGAGTTGCGTGAGGCGATCGTCGCCAAGTCCATGCGCGATTCGGGGCTCCGTACGTCCCCCGGACAGGTGCTCGTCACCAACGGGGGCAAGCACGCGGTCATCACCGCGATGATGACGAAACTGAATCCCGGTGACGAGGTACTGATTCCTGCGCCGTACTGGACGACGTACCCCGAGGCCGTGTACCTAGCGGGTGGCACGCCGGTGCCGGTCATGACCGACGAAGCCAACGGTTTTCGGGTCACCGTCGATGAACTGGAACGGGCCAGGACCCCCAAGACGACGCTGTTGATCTTCACCTCGCCCTCGAACCCCACGGGCGCGGTCGTACGACCCGACGAAGTCGCGGCGATCGGACGCTGGGCCGCCGAGCACGACATCTGGGTGCTCTGTGACGAGATCTACGAACACCTCGTCTATGGCGACGCCGAATTCGTCTCCATGCCAGTCGTCGCGCCCGAGCTGGGCGACCGCTGGATCGTCGTGAACGGTGTAGCGAAGACCTACGCCATGACCGGGTGGCGCGTGGGTTGGATGATCAGCGCGCCGGACGTCATGGACGCCGCCGTCAACTACCAAAGCCAGACGACCTCGAACATCTCGAACATCTCCCAGCGCGCCGCCGTCGCGGCGTTGAACGGCGACCTGAGCGCGGTTTACGAGATGCGCACCGCGTTCGATCGGCGCCGCAAGGTCATGACGTCGATGCTCAACGCGATCGACGGTGTCACGTGCGCCGAACCCGAGGGCGCGTTCTACTGCTACCCAAACGTGACGGGGCTGCTGGGCCGTTCCTTCGGTGGGCGAGTGGCCCACTCGTCAACCGAACTCGCCGAGATTCTCCTTGAGACGATCAAAATCGCGGTCGTGCCGGGCGAGGCTTTCGGCACGCCAGGGTATTTCCGGCTGAGTTCGGCCTTGGGTGACGCCGACCTCGCTGAAGGACTTGAGCGTTTTTCGAATTTTGTTGCCGCGGGCTGAGGGCACATCGATTTCCTTTAGTCTGAGATGACGCAACGAAAGGTGACCTAGTGGCTCGTGTATTGGTAACCGAAGAGATTGCCGACTCCGGTCTTCAAGAACTGCGTGACGCCGGACACGAGGTCGACATCCGGTTGGGCCTTTCGCCCGCGCAACTGATCGACGCCCTGGACGGCGCCCACGCGCTGATCATCCGATCGGCAACCAAGGTCGACGGCCCGGCGCTCGAAGCGGCCAAGGACCTCGTCGTCGTGGGCCGCGCCGGCATCGGACTGGACAACGTCGACGTCGCGAAAGCGACCGAGTTGGGCGTCATGGTCGTGAACGCGCCTGTCTCCAACATCTTGTCCGCGGCGGAGCAGACGATGGCGCTCTTGTTGGCCCAGGCCCGCAACATCCCCCAGGCCCATTCGGCGTTGAAGGCCGGCAAGTGGGAGCGCAGCAAGTGGGAGGGCGTGGAACTGTACGGCAAGACCCTGGGGGTCGTCGGTCTCGGAAAGATCGGCGCACTCGTCGCCCAGCGCGCGTCGGCCTTCGGCATGCGGCTCATCGCCTTCGACCCGTTCATCTCCGAAGAGCGGGCGCGTCACATGGGGGTCGAATTGGTCGACCTCGACACGTTGCTCGTCCAAAGCGATTTCATCTCGATCCACCTGCCCAAGACGAAGGAGACAACGAACCTCTTGGACGCCGCGGCGCTCGCAAAAACCAAGCCCGGCGTGCGCATCATCAACGTCGCGCGTGGTGGCATCGTCAACGAAGCGGACCTCGCCGACGCCATCCGCGACGGCCATGTGCAGGGCGCGGCACTCGACGTCTTCGAGAAAGAACCGACGACCGAATCGCCGCTCTTCGAGCTGCCGTCGGTCGTGGTCGTTCCGCACCTTGGGGCCTCCACCTTCGAAGCCCAGGACAAGGCCGGCATTACGATCGCCGAGCAGGTGCAGTTGGCCCTGGCGGGCGACTTCGTCCCCTACGCAGTCAACGTCGCGGCCGGTGAGGTCTCAAACGCCGTGCGCCCGTTCATGGGGCTGGCCGAAGTACTCGGTCGTTTCATCGGAGGACTGCTCGACGGGAAACCGGCCGACCTCGAGGTGAACTACCTGGGTGAACTCGCCGGTTCGGGGACGAAGATCCTGACGTTATGTGCGCTGAAAGGACTCCTCACGGCGACCGGGCACGACGGCGTCTCCTTCGTGAACGCGCCGCAACTGGCCGAAGACCACAACCTCACCTACAGCGAGATCTCGACCGTGGAGTCACCGGAGTACGTGAACCAGATCTCGGTGCGTTCGGGCGACCACGCCGTCTCGGGCACCCTGGTGACGATCGGCACCCGCCTCGAGACGAGGATCGTCGGCGTCGACGGTCACAGCGTCGAGATCCCTCCGGCGGCCTCGATGCTCGTCGTACACAACGACGACCGTCCCGGAATGATCGGCATGGTCGGCGTCGCACTCGGCGAAGCCGGTGTCTCGATCAGTTCGATGGCCGTCGGCCCGGACCAGCGCACCAAGACCGCTTTGATGGTGCTGTCGACCGAGATCCCGACGCCGAGCGACGTCATCGATCGACTCCGCGACACGGACGGCATTCAGGACATCCACCTGATCACGCTGCGCTGAGGCGGGCCTAGTCGCCGCAGTGCAGGGAGTAGCCGACGCCAGGCACGGTGGTGATCAGTTCGGCCGATTCGTCGTTCAACTTCTGGCGCAACCGGTGGACATAGGCGTGCACGTACTGAGCCTCGGCGCCGTAGCCCGTACCCCAGACCGCGCTCAGGATCATCTGATGAGTGCAGGTCTTGCCGGCGTGGCGGGCGAGGAACGCGAGCACTTCGAACTCCTTGGTCGTGAGCGCGACGTTCACGTCGTCGAGTGTGACGTCGTGATGGACCAAGTCGAGTGAAAGCGCGCCGCACGTCAGGCTAATTTCGGCGGGATTCTCATGGTCGGCGATTCGCCCTCGAGTCACGACCCTGATTCTCGCTTCGAGCTCGGGCATGCTAAACGGCTTGGTGACGTAGTCGTTCGCGCCGGCGTCGAGCGCGGCGATCTTTCGATTCTCCGCCCCGACCGCCGAGAGGATGATGATGGGCACGTCACTCCACCCACGAATCGTGCGGCACACCTCGATGCCGTCCATGTCGGGAAGGCCCATGTCGAGGACCACGACGTCCGGCGAGGTCAGCGCGGTTTGGGAGATGCCATGTTCGCCGGTCGCGGCGGTGGTGACGTCGTGGCCGACGGCCTGGAGGCCGAGTCGCAGTGCCCGGTTGAGTGACGGGTCGTCATCGATCACGAGGATCTTCGCCATGACAGTTACCGTAGCGTCGCTGTCTCGTCGGCCACCGGGAGAGTGAAGACGAATCGCGCACCGTGATTCGGCGCGTCCTCGTACCAGATCTCTTCGCCGTGCGCTTCGACGAAGTTCTTGGCGATCGTGAGACCCAGCCCCGCGCGACCACCGGTATCGAGTCGGGCGAAGCGTTCGAAGACCGCTTGTCGCTGACTCGGCTCGATGCCCGGTCCCTGGTCGCTCACGGAGATGATCACGTGTCGAGCTTCGTGGCGTGCTTCGACCGTGATGACGCCATCGGCGGGCGAGTGTCGAATCGCGTTGTCGAGCAGGTTGATCAGCACCTGGCCGATCAACAGGGAGTCGACGTTCACCGCGGGCAGCGACGCGGGCACGATCGAGTCGACGCGGTGTGCGCCCATCGTCGGCTCCATCGCGTTGACGGCCTCACGAACGAGTTCTCGCACGGAAGTCGGTGTCGGGTGCACGGTGAAGACGCCGGCTTCGATCCTCGTGATGTCGAGGAGATTCGACACGAGTCGTGTGAGTCGATCCGACTCCACCTCGATGAGGTTGTAGAGCTCTCGAAGTTCGTCCGTCGTCAGCGTCGCCGAGCGGTTCGCCAGCGTCGAGGAGGCGACTTTGATGGTGGCGAGTGGCGTTCGCAAGTCGTGCGACACGGCGCCCATGAGGCTTTGACGAAATCGGTCCACCTCTTCGAGCAGCTTTGATCGCAGCACCTGTTCTCGCAACTGCGCGCGTTCGAGCGCCAGTGCCGCGTCGTTGGCGAACGTCGTGAGGACCGCGCGGTCATTCAGCGTCGTCGGAAGACCTCGCAGAGCGAGGATGCCGACGGCACGGCCCGAGGCCGATAGCGCGATCGCGCGCAGTTCGTCCGGTGAGTCGGTGTTCGTACCGATACTGATCGGCTGGCCCGAGTGTGGGCTGAGGCGATCCAATTCCTCCTCTGACAGAGGCTCGCCGGCCGACGCGGCGACCTTTAAGGCACCTTGGTCGAGGATCAGCAGCGAAACCCCGGGTATCCCGAAGACGGCGTGGACCGCCGACACGATCGTCTCGAGCAGATCGTCGACCGGACGATCGCCCACCAGGTGTTCGGACAACTCAGAGAGGTGGTGCGCCGCTTCACCCCCTCGCTGCGCCTCGTGTCGGGAAGAGTCCAGACTCGCCACGACGCTCGCCACCAGCAACATCACGATCACGTAGACGCCGAGGGCGGTCCAGTTCTGCGGCGTGCCGACGTCCAGCGTCTTGTACGGCGGGATGTAGCCGTAGTCATAGACGAGGAATCCGGCGATCACGCTCGCTATGCCGGCCTTGATGCCGCCGATCGCCGACCCGACGACGACCGGGATGACGAGCACCAACGCTGCGGTTGACACGCTGATGTGGGAGCGAATTGGCAGCATCGCGAGGCCCAGCACGAGGACGCTCGAGACGCCGATGATCGATCCGACGAGATGTTTCCTCACGGTCTCATTATTGTCCAGCGATCGAATCGCACTGTCGAGAGCAATTTGAAGAGATATTTAAGACTGGCGCACCCTTTTGAAGAATCTGTTAAGAAACGGCCCATCACACTGGAGTCATGGCAGATCTATTAACAGCACTTGGCATAATCGCTTTCACCGCAGCAATGCTTGGACTCATTTGGGCGTTGGACCGAGTATGAGCTTCTCCCAAATACTCCTCCTTTGTGTCGCCGTCGTGATGTTCGGCTACATCGGTTACGCCATGTTCAAGCCGGAGAAGTTCTAAATGGGCTTCTTCCTCACCATCCTCGTGCTCGTGGTGACGCTGGGCCTGGCCTGGCGGTACCTCGGTTCCTACATGGCGGCCGTCTTCGAAGGTCGGGTGCACTTCCTCGGTTTCGTCGAGCGTCCGATTTACCGGATGCTCGGCACGAGTCCGGAACAGGAACAGACCTGGAAGCGCTACGCCGGCGCGATGATGGTCTTCACAGCCGTCTCGATCGCCTTCACCTACGTGATCCTTCGGATTCAGGGCTCGTTGCCCTTGAATCCACAGCACTTTGGCGCCGTCGGACCGGCGTTGAGTTTCAACACGGCGTCGTCATTCGTGACCAACACCAACTGGCAGAACTACGGCGGCGAGACGTCAATGTCGTACTTCTCACAAATTGGCGCCCTCACTGTTCAGCAGTTCGTCAGCCCGGCGGTGGGTATCGCGGCGGCCATGGTGTTGGTTCGAGGCTTCTCGCGTCGCAAGTCGCCTACCATCGGCAACTTCTGGGTCGATATGACGCGCTGCATGTTCTACATCCTGTTGCCGATCGCCTTCGTCGCGGGCATCGTGATCGTCGGACAGGGCGCGGTCGACACGTTGGCGGGAACGGTGACGTTCCACGACGCGTTGAACGGGGTCACGCAGACGATCGCCCGCGGTCCGGCCGGTTTCATGGGCTCGATCATGCAGCTGGGCACCAACGGCGGCGGTTTCTTCAACGTCGACCTCGCGCACCCACTTGAGAATCCGACCGGGTTGACCAACCTGCTCTACATCTGGCTCACCCTGTCCATCCCGTTCGCGCTGACCTACACGTTCGGCAAGATGGTGGGGAGTGTGCGCCACGGCGTCGCTCTCTTGGCCGTCATGGTGATCATCTTCGGTGTGTGGGTCGGATTCACGGCCAACGCCGAACACCAGAACAACCCGGCCGTCGCCGCGGCGCACGTGTACTCGCCCGTCGGCAACATGGAGGGCAAAGAGGTCCGCTTCGGTGACACGACGAGCGCCCTGTTCAACGTGTCGATGACCCAGACGTCCGACGGGGCCGTCGACAGCGCGACCGATTCGTACAACCCGATGGGCGGTTTCGGCCCCTTGACCGGCATGATGCTCGGCGAGGTGACGCCGGGTGGCACCGGTACCGGGCTCTACACATTGCTGATCTACGCGATCATCGCCGTCTTCATCGGCGGATTGATGATCGGGCGCACGCCGGAATTCCTGGGTAAGAAGATCCAAGCGAGAGAGATAAAACTCGCGGGTCTCGGGGCCTTGGTGATGCCTATCACGGTGTTGGTGCTCACGGCGCTGGCGGTCTCCTTGGCCGCCGGACGCGCCGGACCCCTCAACGCCGGACCCCACGGCTTCAGCGAAATCCTCTACGGACTCACCTCCCAGGGCAACAACAATGGTTCGGCCATGGCCGGCCTTAGCGGGAACACGCCCTTCTACAACATCATCGGCGCCATCGACATGTTGATCGGTCGCTTCGGCGTCATGATCCCGGCGCTCGCGTTGGGTGGGGTCTTGGCCCAGAAGGACGTGGTGCCCGAAAGTCTCGGAACGTTCCGCACCAACAACGGGATGTTCGTCGGTCTCACCATCGGTGTAATCCTGATCATCGGCGGACTGACGTTCTTCCCCGCCGTCTCACTCGGCCCCGTCGTCGAGCAACTTAGCCACCTGAGGTTCTTCTAATGACCACTGTTATGAATCAGCCAACCGCCGAGCCGAGCGCCCACGGCGTGGCTCAGGCCCGAGGACTTTTCGACGGCCCGATCCTGCGCCAGGCCCTGAAGGGCTCAATCACCAAGCTCGATCCCAGAGTGCAGGTCCGCAATCCCGTGATGTTCGTCGTGCTCGTCGGGTCGGTCATCACGCTCGTCGAGGCGATAGCGCACCCGAGCACCTTCAGCTGGTCGATCACGATCTGGCTCTTCTTGACGGTGGTCTTCGCCAATTTCGCGGAGGCCATGGCGGAAGGCCGGGGCAAGGCCCAAGCCGAGACCCTTCGTAAGATGCGCTCGGAGACCGAGGCGCGTCGCCTGCGACCGGATGGCACCGAAGAGTTGGTTCCCGCCGCGTCGCTCGCGAAGGGTGACCTGGTGGTCTGCGAGGCGAACGACGTCATTCCCTCCGATGGCGAGATAGTCGAGGGAATCGCTTCGGTCGACGAATCAGCGATTACCGGCGAATCGGCGCCGGTGATCCGTGAGTCCGGCGGCGACCGATCGGCCGTCACCGGAGGCACGAAGGTGCTGTCGGACCGTATCCTCGTACGCATTACGGCCGAGCGTGGACACACCTTCATCGATCGAATGATCTCGCTCGTCGAAGGCGCCAATCGCCAGAAGACACCCAACGAGATCGCCCTCACGATTCTGCTCGCCGTGCTGACCATCGTCTTCATTCCGGTCGTCGTCACCCTGGTGCCGTTCGCGAACTTCGCCCACGGTTCTGTTTCGGTCGTGGTGTTGGTCGCGCTCCTGGTGTGCCTCATACCCACGACGATCGGCGCGCTGTTGTCGGCGATCGGTATCGCGGGAATGGACCGACTCGTACAGCGCAACGTACTGGCCATGAGTGGGCGGGCCGTCGAAGCGGCCGGGGACGTGCAGACGCTGCTGCTGGACAAGACGGGCACGATCACGTTGGGCAATCGCATGGCGTCGAACTTCTACCCGGTGGGCGGACACAGCGAGCAAGAGGTTGCGGACGTGGCCCAGCTCGCGTCGTTGGCCGACGAGACCCCGGAAGGCCGCTCCATCGTGGTGCTCGCGAAGGAGCGTTTCGACATTCGAGGCCGTTCGCTCGAGTCCGATCACGTCTTCGTACCCTTCACGGCAACGACCCGCATGTCCGGTCTGGACATCGGCGATCGACAGATCCGCAAGGGCGCGGCCGACTCCGTCAAGCGCTGGGTGGTCGAACAGGGCGGCACGACGCCGAGCGACCTCGATGAGATCGTCGAGCGGGTCTCGCGCGCCGGATCGACCCCACTGGTCGTGGCCGACGGCGCGGTCGTGCTCGGCGTGATCGAATTGAAGGACGTCGTGAAACTGGGTATCCGCGAGAAGTTCGACGAGATGCGCCAGCTGGGTATTCGCACCGTCATGATCACTGGTGACAATCCGTTGACCGCCGCCGCGATCGCGCAGGAGGCGGGTGTGGACGACTTCCTCGCCGAAGCCACGCCCGAGGCCAAGATGGCGCTCATCAAGAAGGAGCAGGAGGGCGGCAAGTTGGTCGCCATGACCGGCGACGGCACCAACGACGCGCCGGCGCTGGCCCAGGCCGACGTCGGCGTCGCCATGAACACCGGCACGACGGCCGCCAAAGAGGCGGGCAACATGGTGGACCTGGATTCAAACCCCACGAAGCTGCTCGACATCGTCGAGATCGGCAAGCAGTTGCTCATAACCAGAGGGTCGCTGACGACGTTCTCGATCGCCAACGACATCGCCAAGTACTTCGCGATCATTCCGGCGCTCTTCGTCGTGGCCTACCCCCAACTGCACTCGCTCAACATCATGCGACTGCACAGTCCCGAAAGCGCCGTGCTCTCCGCCGTGATCTTCAACGCCCTCGTGATCGTGGCCCTCATCCCCCTGGCGCTCCGTGGCGTCAAGTTCCGCGCCGCGAATTCGGCGGCGATTCTGCGGCGCAACGTCCTGATCTACGGGGTGGGCGGCATCATTCTCCCGTTTATCTTCATCAAGCTCATCGATATCGTGCTCGTCGCGCTGCACGCCTACTAAAAGGAGGTTGCCATGCTCGTACATCTTCGCCGTTCCCTCGTCTTGGCAGTCATCTGTCTCGTGTTCTTCGGGTTCGTTTACGCCTTCGCGGGTGTCGGCGTGTCGCAGCTACTGTTCAAGCACCAAGCCGACGGTTCGCTGACGGCCAACGGATCGACGCTCATTGGCCAGAACTGGGCCGCAACCAAGTGTCCGGGCAATCCTCCGGGCAGTTGCGTCTTTCACGGTCGTCCCGACGACACCGGACCGTACGCCGCCAACCCCAAAGACGACGTGTCCGGCGGTGACAATCCCTTGGTCGCCAATGGCGTCGGCGGTGAGTCCGGTGCGACAAACCTTGGTCCCCGCTCCAAGGTTCTCCTGGCCAACACCAAGGCGCTCGTCGCGTACTGGCACGCGCTCGGTGTCGACCCCACGGTCGATCTCGTGACCACCTCGGGCAGCGGTGTCGACCCCGACATCTCGGCACAGGACGCCACGGTGCAGATTCCCATGGTGGCCAAGTCAACGGGTATCTCTTCGGCGCGACTACGCACGCTGATCAACCAACAGACCCACCCGGCACAGTGGGGATTCATGGGCTCGAGCTACATCGACGTGTTGCAGCTGAATGAGGGCCTCGCGAAGCTGGAAAAGTAATCGAACTTCAGACGAGCTCACCGGGTCTCGCGGGAGGACACGTGAGGGTGGGGTTCGCGTGTACGGATGACGACGTAAGGGGGCAATCATGATGACGCGATTCAGCAAGTATCGCGGTCGGGTGGGCTTGGTGGCCGGCGTCGTCCTGCCGTTGGTCGTTGCCGCAGTGCTGGTCCCATTTCGCGGCACGTTCGCCGGTACCGCCGCGGCCCTCGCGATGGTGATCGCGATAGTCGCGGTCGCCACGAGCGGTAATCGGCTCTCTGGAGTCGTCGCCAGCGTGTCCGCGACGCTCTGGTTCGACTTCTTCCTAACGCGACCGTACGATCGATTCGCCATCAGCCATCGGCCCGATCTCGAGACCACGATCGCCATCTTCGTCGTAGGAGTTCTGGTGACCGAACTCGCGACCCGCAGTCGTCAACATTGGCAGGCGGCCGCGAGTTCGACGACCTACGTCGAGATGATTCACGGGATTGCCGTGCTCGCCGCGAATTCGGCACCGGTGACGGAGCTGTTCGATAGCGCGACCACGTCGCTCGAGACCCTGCTGTCGCTTCGGGCCTGTCGCTTCGACAAGGCGTTGTCAAATCCTCCGCTCGCGCAAATCCTCTCCAGTGGCGAGGTCGTCCACGTCGGGATGCGATGGCCGGTGAGGGAGATCGGCATACCCGGTCCCGAGGCCGAGATCCTGGCGCAGTGGCGCGGTCGCGTGGTCGGTCGCTTCGTTCTTACCCCGACGCCCGGCGCCACGGTCTCACTCGAGCAACGAATAGTTGCCGTAGCCCTCGTGGACGTCGTCGCCGCGTATCTGGTCGGCGAGCGATATGCGACGTAGGGCCCTCACCAGAGGGAGGCTCAGGCGATCCCAACGTCTGACGACCCATCAGCCACGGCGTGCGTGTCGCGATGCATTGTCCGGACGAAGATGTCAGTAGGCGATACTGGTTCAGTGCAACGAGGGGTGCTTCGCGTCTACCTGGGTTCGGCTCCCGGCGTCGGCAAGACCTACCGGATGCTCGACGAAGGATGGCGCCGAAGAGAACGCGGTACCGACGTGGTGGTCGCGTACGTCGAGACCCACGGGCGCAAGCTCACCGAAGCCCAACTGAGAGACCTCGAAGTGATCCCACGTGCGAAGCGTGCGTATCGCGGCGCGGTCTTGGAAGAGATGGACCTCGACGCCGTTTTGAACCGACATCCCGCTGTCGCGTTGGTCGACGAGCTCGCCCACACGAACGTCGCCGGTAGTCCGAACGAGAAGCGGTGGCAGGACGTCGACGCGATGCTGGACGCCGGCATCGACGTGATTACCACGGTGAACATCCAACATTTGGAATCGGTGAACGACGTGGTGGAGAAGATCACCGGCATACACCAACAAGAGACCATTCCGGACGCGATCGTTCGCCGCGCCGAACAGATAGAGATCGTGGACCTGACGCCCGAGGCACTGCGTCGTCGCATGGCCCACGGCAACATATACGCCGCCGACAAAATCGACGCATCGCTCGCCAATTACTTTCGCGTTGGCAACCTGAGTGCCCTTCGGGAGTTGGCGCTGCTGTGGTTGGCGGATCGAGTCGAGGACTCCCTCCAGCGCTATCTCGACGAGCACGCGATCGACAAATCCTGGGAAACCCGTGAACGGCTGATCGTCGGCATTACCGGCACCGCCACGGACGTCGACTTGTTGCGGCGCGCGGCGCGAATCGCGTCACGCACCGGTGCGGAACTGTTCGCCGTGCACATCGTCAAAGCTGACGCCGTTCGTCACGTGGCCACTGACACGTCCGAAGCACGAGAACTGGTCGAGGAGTTTGAAGGGAAGTTTCAAGAAGTCGTCGACGACGACGTCGCCACCGCGCTCGTCACTTTCGCTCGAAGTGAACGCGGTACGCAGATCGTCCTGGGCGCGAGCCGACCTCGTCCCTTCTGGCGCCCGGCGACCGGGGTGGTGGAAAAGGTGTTGCGCCACGCCCGCGACCTCGACGTCCACATCATCGCCGTCGGGGGAGAACGTCCGCCTCACGTTCATCGTCGACGAGAGACGGAGCGCGTGTCGTGGTCGAGGAAGTTCCTGGCCCTGGCGATCACGATTGCGCTCATGCCGCTTCTGACGTTGGTCATGAGTCAGATTCGCTCGGATCTCTCATCGTCGACCGTCTTCTTGGTGTACCTCATCGCCGTTTTGGCCCTTTCGACGTGGGCGGGTGCCCTCGTGGGGGTGGTTGGTGCCATCCTCGCGTCCGGATTCGAGAACTATTACTTCGTCAAACCGCTCCACACCCTGGAGGTGGCCCGCCCCGACGACGTGGTGGCCCTCATCGCCTTCTTGCTCTTCGCGGTGTCGGCCAGCGTGATCGTCAATCGCTTCGCGCAGAGCTCCCACTTGGCCGATCGTGCTCGTGCGGAAGCGCAGATACTTGCGGGGGCCGCCGCGAGTGTGGCCGCTTCTCACGAAGATCTCCTTCCGCTGTTGGAGTCGCTCAGGGCGGTCTTCGCGGCGTCAAGCGTCGCACTCATCTCTCAGCGCGACGGCGTATGGTCGAGCGATCTGGTCAGCGGCGAAGCGATCAACGACTTGACCGCCGGTACGTACTTCGACATCGACGAAGAGCATCGCCTTTACGTGTTTGGCGCGACGCTCAACGAGCAGGACAACAAGCTGATCAGCGCGTTCGCCCGTCGGGTGGCCGCCGGCCTTCGCAGTCAGTTGATCGCGCGCGACGCGACGCAGCTCGAGGAGATCGCGGAAGCCGAATCGCTTCGTCTGGCCTTGTTTCAGACCGCGTCCAAGGAACTGCTCGGTCCCCTCGAGAAGATGCAAGCCAACATCTCGTTGCTCACCGGCAGTCATGAACGTCGTTCCCTCGATGAACGAAACGCGGTGCTCAGTGGTGTCGAAGTCCAGGTGCGTCAACTCACCCGCCTCGTCGTCAACCTCATCGACGCCGGTCGTTTGGAAGCGGGTGAAGTCTCGATTCACCCCGCGTCGGTGAAGGTCGACGCCGTGCTGGCGACGGCGATCTCGAACGTCGACACGAGGGGACGCGCCGTCGAGAGTGACGTGGCACTCGACCTACCCGAACTCGTCACCGATCCGATCTTGATGCAACGCGTCATCGCCAATATCGTGAGCAACGCGTGTCGATTCGGCCCAGCGGACAAACCGGTGAACGTCAAGGCTCGTGTTGTCGGCGACTTCGTTGAAATCCTCGTCGTCGACCGCGGCCCCGGTATGCCCGTGGCGCTGCGCGACGCCGTCCTCGCGCCGTTCCATCGACTCAGCGGTGATCAACTCAACGCCGGACTAAACCTCACGGTCGCCTCGGGGTTCACGCAGCTCCTGGGCGGGCGTATCCTCTTCGAGGACACCCCGGGCGGCGGACTGACCGTCGCCGTGGAACTCCCGTTGGTCGTGCCGGCGTAACGACGGGCACCCGCGTTTGCGAATTACGTCGACGTCGAGACGAAGAGCATCGGGGCCGTTAACCTCGTCCGTGTGAACGACGTCGCCGCGCGCGTGAGACGCTGGCGAATATCGTCGCAGGCGCGGCTGTCGCTACGTGCGGCGCTCTGTCTCGCCACGCCCCTGGTCATCGGTCTCATCTCCGGTCAGCGCGCTTACGGCACGTTGGTGGCGCTGGGGGCGTTGTGGGGCGTGAGTCAAGACGGACTCGACCGCTGGCGAAACCGCGCGCCACGAATCCTCGGCGTCGCCTTCGCCGGTGCCCCGGGTCTCGCCCTGGGTGCACTCGTCGTGAATCACGTCCACGCCCCGTGGACACTGGTCGTGCTCTTCGGGGTCGTCGCGTTCCTCGCGGGACTCATCGAGGCGTCACTCTGGGCCACACAAGGTATGTACCTCTTGCTGGGCGTGATCCTCGGCGGGGGGCTGGGCTTCACCGGGCGGATCTGGCAATCGTCGTTGTGCCTCATGGCCGGCGGGCTGTTCGTCTACGGCGTCGCCAGTCTCACCGATCGCCGCAGTCGACGGGCCGATCAGCGGCTGTGCCTCGCCACCGCGATGCGGGCCCTCGCGCAGCTGCTGGACGCCATCGGCACCGAGGCGCTCAATCATGCACGCAGCCGGGCCGTCGTGATACTCGACGCGGCCCAAGACGTGGTGGGCGCCAGGAAGTTGCCGGCTGACGACGAGGGCATCGCCATTCATCAGGTGTTCATCGTGACGCTCCAGATCGGCGAGCTGGCGTCCTATCTGGCGAGCAAAGTCGAAGCGGTCGACCCGGCGGTGCCCGCGGCGCTTCGTGACGTCGCCGAGGCCATCCAACGACGGACCTGCGTCGGGGCCGTCGCCCAACTCGACGGCTTCGCCACCACGTTCGCGACGACGCTCACCTCCCCGTCGCGTCGCCGTATCGCCACGGCGTTTCGTGGTCCGGAGCGCTCGGCGCTCGTGAGCGAGATGCCCTTTCGCTCCACCGTCCACCGACTGCCGATGATCGATCGTTCGCGCTTCGCGTTCTTGTTGGGTGGCGCGGTCGCCGTGGCCACGATCATCGCGCACGCTCTGGACGGACCCAAGGGCTACTGGCTCCCGATGACCGTCGCCTTCGTGTTCCGTCCCGACCTCGGACCGGTCATGCGTCGGGCCGTCTCGCGCGTCCTCGGGACGCTCGCCGGCGTCGGCATCGCTGCGCTCGTGGCGATCGCGGGCAATCAGCAGGTTTCGCTGATCGTGTTGTGTTGCGCCATGGCCGCGGCGGTCCCGTGGGCGGCGCAACGCAGCCACGCCCTCACTGTCATGGCCTTCACGCCCATCGTCTTCGTCTTCGTCGGCGTACTCGGACCCGACCAGAGCCTCTTCGGTCCGCGCATCGTCGACACGGCGATCGGCGCGGCGATCGTACTCGCGATCGACTACGTGATGTGGCTCCACGCTCCGTCACTACGGCCCCGTCAACAGCTGGCGCAGGTCCGCGAGGCCGTCGGGAGGTATCAACGCACGACGTCGAATAGCGATCCGGTCACCCGCCATTCGCTGCGCCGCAACGCCCTACGTTCCGTGACCCGGGCGCGCAGCGCCATCAAGCTCGCGGGTATCGAACCGCACCTCTTCCACGAGTCGGGCGCGCCGTTGCTCGTCCAGTTGAACACCTACATCGACGAGATCGACGATCACACGGTCGAACTGTTCGAGGGGTCTCCGCGACCGGATCGCTGACGTTGAGTCCGTCTCAGGCCGCGAGCAGCGCGCGAACGTGCGCCTTCGTGGAGTCGATGACTGGGAAGGTCTCGTCTTCGCTCATGAGCATCCCGAACTCGGTGCAGCACAGACCCACGATGCTCGCGCCGCGCTCGAGGCACGAGGACGCGACCTCGCGCAGGTAGGCGCGCGACCCCTTGGTGACGATGCCCCGCGTCAACTCCGAGAAGATGATGAACTGCAGTCGTTCGGTCTGCTCCTCGGTTGGCTTGATCGACGTGACGCCGAGTTCGCGCAGGCGGTCCGAGTAGAACGCCCCGTCGATCAGGTATTTGGTCCCAAGCAACGCGATCGAGTGATGTCCGTGCCCGAGCGACTCCTTGGCGACGGCGTCGCGTACGTCGATGACAGGGATCGTGACGGCGTCCTGCACGTGCGCGAAGTTGACGTGCATGGTGTTGGCACCGATGCCGAGGACGCTCGCGCCGGCTCGTTCGAGACGGCGAGCCGAGTCGGCCAATATGTCGCCGGTGCCAGTCCAATCACCGGCTCGCTGCAGCGGCACGATCGCTCCGAAGTCCACCGAGTCGATAAGGAGTTGGGGCTGGGACCATTGGTTCGCGCCTTCGAAGAGTTCGTTGAAGTAGCGGTAGTACGACGCGGTCGACTCCCACGACAGACCACCGATGATGCCGATACGTGACGCGGTCATCTAGGCGTTGCTGATGGCGTCGACGCGTTCCATGACTTCGGGCGTCAGTAGCGGCAGTACGTCGAGCGCGGTCATGTTCTCGCGAACCTGCGCCGCGTTCGAGGCGCCGGTGATGACCGTCGAGACGTTGGGGTTCTTCGCGCACCACGCGAGAGCGAACTGGGCGAGTGAGACGTCGAGCTCGTCGGCGATGACCTTGAGGGCGGCTACCTTCTTGTTGCTCGCCTCGTCCGTCAGTATCTCCTTCAGCCACTCGTAGCCGGGGAGTGACGCGCGCGAACCCTCGGGCACGCCGTTGAGGTACTTGCCGGTCAGCAGGCCCGAAGCGAGCGGCGACCAGATGGTCGTGCCGAGTCCGATGTCCTCGTAGAGACGCGCGTACTCGCGCTCCACCTTGCGACGGTGCAGGATGTTGTACTCGGGCTGTTCCATCACGGGCTTGTGCAGGTGATGGCGATCGGCGACGTCGTAGGCGGCGCGTATCTCATCGGCGTGCCACTCCGACGTGCCCCAGTAGAGGGCCTTGCCCTGGGTGATCATGTCGCTCATCGCCCACACGGTCTCTTCGATCGGCGTGTTCGGGTCTGGTCGGTGGCAGAACACGAGGTCGACGAAGTCGAGGCCGAAGCGCTCGAGCGAGCCGTCGATCGCCTGGGCGAGGTACTTGCGATTGAGCGTGAAGCGCATGTTGGGGACGTCGAAGAGCCCCCAGTAGAGCTTCGTGGAGACGACGTACTCGTGGCGCTGCCAACCCAACTCCCGGAACGCGTCACCCATGACGCGCTCGGACTCACCGGCGGAGTACGCCTCGGCGTTGTCGAAGAAGTTGACGCCCGCGTCCTTGGCGGCGCTCAGACACTCGGCCGCCTGTTGGGCCGTTTCGATCTGATTGGCGTTGGCGAAGGTGACCCAACTGCCGAAGGAGAGCAGGCTCACCTTGAGACCCGATCGGCCGAGGCGGCGATATTGCATGTCAGTCATGGTTTCTCCTTGTGACGAGGTGGGTGAGGACTACTCAGACTCAGGACTGCGAGGCACGTCGGGCCATTCGTCGAAGGAGACGGGGCTCGAGTCCTTGGGTCGCTTGACCAGCATGACGACGCCGGCGATGCTCGCCGCGACGACCAGCACGAACATGAGTTTGAGTATTGCTTTGAGTGCGCCCATGACCATCGAGGTTAGCGGCGAGTCTCTCTGGACATTTACGGCGTTCGGAGTAGAATGTCGCCATGAGAACCGGCCAGAACGACCTGCTGCTTCGATAGGGGTGAGCACTCGCTCGCCCCGACCCCCGCCTTGGCGGGGGTTTTTTGTTTCTCGTTCGACCGTGATGGAGAGGAAAACAGGTGAAGGACAACCAGCAGCCCAGCCCCATGGCCTACGCCAAATACGTCGCGACGGTCCCGGTGGAACTGCCGGACCGCACGTGGCCGGACCGCCGACTGACCACGGCACCGCGCTGGTGCAGCGTCGACCTGCGCGACGGGAACCAGGCCCTCATCGACCCGATGGACCTCGAGCGAAAGAACGTGATGTTCGCCCAGCTCGTCGAGATGGGCTTCAAGGAGATCGAGGTCGGATTCCCTTCCGCCTCCCAGCCCGATTTCGACTTCGTCCGCCACATCATCGAGAACGACCTCATTCCGGCCGACGTCACGATTCAGGTCCTCACGCAGTGTCGCGAGGACCTCATACGGCGCACCTACGAGTCGGTCATCGGGGCGCCGCGCGCCATCATCCACTTCTACAACTCGGTCTCGACGCTGCAACGTCGCGTCGTCTTTGGACTGGATAGGGCCGGCGTCCAAAAGATCGCGACCGACGCGGCGGCCTTCTGTCGCAGCCTCGAATCGATGTCCCCGACGACCGAGTTCTACTACGAGTACTCACCGGAGAGTTTCACGGGTACCGAGCTGGACTACGCCCTCGAGGTCTGCAACGCAGTGATCGAGGTCATCGATCCGACCCCGGCGCGACCGCTGATCCTGAACCTCCCGGCGACGGTCGAGATGTACACGCCCAATCTCTACGCCGACGCCATCGAGTGGTTCCTTCGCCACGTCGATCGCCGCGACAGCGTTGTGCTCTCGTTGCACCCTCACAACGACCGCGGCACGGGCGTGGCGGCCGCGGAGCTGGGCGTCCTCGCCGGCGCGGACCGCGTCGAGGGCACGCTGTTCGGTAACGGGGAACGCACGGGCAACGTGGACGTCGTGAACCTGGCGCTCAACCTCTTCTCCCAGGGGGTCGACCCCGAACTGGACATCCGCGACATCGACAAGGCCCGTCACGTGGCCGAGTACGCGAATCGCTTGCCCGTCCACATGCGCCACCCCTACGTGGGAGAACTGGTCTACACCGCCTTCTCCGGTTCGCACCAGGACGCGATCAAAAAGGGCATGTTGGCGATCGGTGACACCTACGACGTCTGGGCGGTTCCCTACCTGCCGATCGACCCCAAGCACACCGGGCGCACCTACGAGGCGATCATCCGCGTGAACTCCCAGTCCGGCAAGGGCGGCGTCGCCTACCTATTGAGCGCCGAGCACGGTCTGGACCTGCCGCGCGCCATGCAGGTGGAGTTCTCCAAGCAGGTCCAGGAGCTGACCGAAGCCACCGGCACCGAGATCTCGCCGGCCGAGATCTGGGACGTCTTCACCACGACGTACCAGCCCGAGAACCCCAAGATCCAACTGCTCTCGAGCGAGGTGTCGGCCGATCAGTCCAGCACGCGCATCTTCGCCCAACTCGTCGTGAACGGCCATCACCTCACGGTCAAGGGCGAGGGGAACGGTCCCATCGACGCGTTGATGAATGGTCTGCGCACCGAGATGGACGTGAAGTTCAGCGTGCGCGACTACTCCGAGCACGCGCTCACCGCGGGGTCGGCCGCGTCGGCCGTCGCCTACGTCGAAGCCGAGGGTGACGACGGTACGACGTGGTGGGGTGTCGGCATGAGTTCTTCGATCCTCGACGCATCACTCGAAGCCGTCATATCTGCAGCAAATCGACGTCGTTAGAAAAGGCGCCAACTAAACTCGAGTGATGACATGGCACTCCATCACCGTTTCGATGGGGTGGCTGGCCGTCGCGAGCGGCGTCGTCGGGACCTCCTACCAGTTGCGCCGGGTCCGCACCCTGGGCATCGAGGGCGTCTCGCTGGCGACGTGGGTCCTCTTCGTCTACATGGGCTGTTTCTGGATCACCTACGGCGTCGCGGCCCATTCGGTCGAGGTCGTCCTCGGGAGCGCCTTGATCCTTCCGATCCAACTCTCGATCCTCTTTCGACTGGCCCCGTGGCGCCGGTGGGCCGTGCCGGCGCGGGCGCTGGGTTACTTCGTCGCGTGCTGTGTGTTGCCGACGATCGTGTGGGGCTGGGCCGGCGGTGTCTTCGGCACGGGCGTGGCGATGACCATCAACCGCGCGCCGCAGTTGATCGAGTTGATCCGACACCCCGACGCCAGCGGCGTGTCGGCGACGTCGTGGTTCATCGGCGCGATCGGGTGCACGATGTGGATCCTCTACTACACCGGCGTGCACCTGTGGGCCGCGCTCACGGCGACGGCCTTCGCCGGACTCGCCAATCTCGCCATCGCGTTACTCGCGACGTGGCGACACGGCCAGGCGCGCCAGGTCATGATCGCCCAAGAGGTGTTCGCCCCCTCGACGTGACGCGATCTCGGGGCGCGTCCGTAGTATTCGCTCGTGGAACAGACCCGCCGACGTGAGCCGGGTATCAAGTGAGCGCTGAACTTCTCAATGACGCCGTCGCGATCAGCGGCGCGTGGGCCGGCGCCCTGGACCTCAACGAGTCGATCGCGACGGCCCTTCGCGATGCGGACGTCGAAGTGGGATCGGTCGACGTCGTGGCGGTGGGCAAGGCCGCGCGCGAAATGGCGTCGGCGGCGCGTGACGCGCTCGGCCAGCGCGTGCGGCGTCAACTGGTGATCGTCGACGAGGGACCGGCGTTTTCATTCGACGCGAACGTCGAGTACGTGATTGGTGAGCACCCGCGACCCGGTCTCGGCAGTCTGATGGCGGGGGAGCGGCTCGTCGCGTTCCTCGACGAGGAACACCGAGCGGACGTCACGATCTTCTTGATCTCCGGGGGCGCCTCGAGCCTCTGCGCGCTGCCGCAATCGCCGATGGACCTCGAGGACCTCCACGAGCTGTTCGACGCAGTACTCGCGTCGGGCGCCGACATCACGACACTCAACCAGCTGCGCGCGGCGACGTCGGGGATCGCCGGCGGTGCGGTCCTTCGCCACGTTCGGTCCCCGCGTTCACTCGCGCTGATCATGGTGGACAACGTCGTGTCAGGGGAGCGTTGGGTGGCGTCCGGTCTGACCTACGACTTTGAACCCGAGCGAGGTGAGGTCGAATCGCTCCTGCGTCGGATCGGTCGCGAGGGCGGACCCCTCGCCGAGATCATCCTCGAGGCGTGCGAGCGGCGGTGCGACGTGATGCACCAACCCGTAACGACGGTCCACGACAACCGGGTGGTCGCCGAGCCGGCCCAGGTGCTGGCGGCCGTGCGCGACGACGCGGCGCGACGAGGTTTTCGTACCGTTGACCTGGGAAGTCAGTTGCACGGTGACGTGCAGGACGTGGTCGATCTGATGGCCGAGGAACTGGCGTCCGGCGTCACCGGTGACGCCCCCTTCTGCGTGGTGGGCGTGGGCGAGGTGACGCTTCGGGTGCGAGGCTCGGGGGTCGGAGGGCGCTGTCAGGAGTTCGCGTGGCGCATGGCCCGGGTGCTCGACGGGTACCCGCGCCACGTCGTGGTCGCGGCGAGGGCCACGGATGGACGAGACTTCGTCCAGGGCATCGCTGGTGGTTGGTCGGATGAGGAGACGATTCGTCGCGCACGTGAACGCGGCATCGAGTGGGCGCACGTCGTCGACCAGAGCGACAGTCACACGGCGATGAACCAGATGGACCAACTCATTCTCGGCGGTCGCACCGGTTGGAACCTCTGCGACGTCTACCTCGCGGTCGTGGGCGGAGTGAACTAGGTGCGCAACACCACGTTCAGGGGCGCCTCACCGCGCTGCATCCGCTCGATCTGTTGGTGCACGAGTCGCGCGATCCGCGGCAGGGCGGCGGACGTCATTCCGGCCACGTGGGGTGAGATGAGGACGTTCGACAGACCGAAGAGCGGGTGTCCGTCGGGCAGTGGCTCGGGGTCGGTGACGTCGAGCGCGAGGCGGAGGCGACCGCTGCGCGCCTCGGCGAGCAACGCGTCGGTGTCGGCGACGCCGCCGCGTGCGATGTTCACGAACAGACTGCCGTCGGGCATGAGCGAGAGGAACTCGGCGTCGACGAGGTGATGAGTGCTCTCGTCGAGCAACACGGCGACGACGACAATGTCGGCGAGCGGCACGAGCTCGTGCAGCGTCTCGATGCCGAAGACGCGACCACGCTCGTCGATTCGCTCGTGACGGGCGAGTCGCAGGACCGTCACCTCGAACGGGAGGAGTCGGGCCTCGATGGCGCGTCCCACGCCGCCGTACCCGATGAGGAGCACCGTTCGATCGGCGAGGCTCGGGTGCCACGAGGGTGACCACGTGCCGGCGTCGGCCGCGCGCACGAAGTCGGGGAGGTAGCGCTGGGACGCCAGGATCAGCGCCAACGTCATCTCGGCGGTCGACGTCTCGTGCACCGACGCGGCGTTCGCGAACACCATGCCCTTCGGGAGGAATTCGGCGACGCCGTCGAAGCCGAGCGTGAGACACTGCACGAGCGCGACGTCGAGACCCTCGAGATTCTTGAGGCCCTCCCACGACTGCAGGTACGGCGGGATGACGATGTCGATCCGCGACTGCGGCGCCGGGCCGGACATGTTCCACTCCACGACCTCG
Source organism: uncultured Acidimicrobiaceae bacterium (assembly GCA_963802735.1). Lineage (GTDB taxonomy): Bacteria > Actinomycetota > Acidimicrobiia > Acidimicrobiales > RAAP-2 > RAAP-2. The sequence goes on from CAWDJY010000009.1 coordinate 197,534, forward strand.
ACGTCGTTCGGGATTTCGCCCAGGGTGTTACGGACCAACGGGTCCGGGACGCTGAGAACGAGAGGAGGACTCACGGCGCCTACGTGAAGAGACTGGCGTAGGCGTTGAGGGCCGGCTGACCACCCAAGTGGGCGAAGAGTACGTTGGCGTCCGGTGGTATCTCGCGGTCCTGGACCATGTGGATCAAGCCCGCGAGTGACTTGCCTTCGTAGACCGGATCGGTGATCATGGCCTCCAACGAGGCGCCCAGTCGCATCGCCTCGAGCGTCCGTTCGTCCGGGATGCCGTAGGTGCCCGCGTGGAAGCGGTCATCGAGAATGATCTCCTCGTCGGGGATCTCTCGTTCGACGCCGATGAGTTGCGCCGTGGCGCGCGCGATGCGCGCGACCTGCTGCCAGGTCTCCTCGGGCTTGGCCGAACCGTCGATGCCGATGACCGAACGAGCATCGTTGCGCTGCGCGAAGCCGGCGACCATGCCGGCCTGGGTGCCGCCGGTCACCGAACAGACGAAGACGTAGTCGAAGACCACGCCGAGTTCGACCTCTTGTTGCTCTACCTCCTTGGCCCATCCGGCGAAGCCGAGTCCGCCCAAGGGATGGTCGGACGCCCCGGCCGGTATGGCGTAAGGCTTGCCACCGCGATCCTCGATCTCGAGTATCGCCTTCTCCCAACTCTCCTTGAAGCCGATGCCGAAGCCCGCTCGCACGAGTCGCACGTCGGCGCCCATCAGACGACTCAGCAGGATGTTGCCGGTGCGGTCGTAGGTCACGTCGGGCCAATCGACCCAGCTCTCTTGGATGAGGACGCACTTCATCCCGGTCCTGGCCGCCGCGGCGGCGACCTGTCGCGTGTGGTTCGACTGCACGCCACCGATCGACACCAGGGTGTCACAGTCGCTCGCCAGCGCGTCGGCGACGAGGTACTCGAGCTTGCGGGTCTTGTTCCCGCCGAAGGCGAGGGGCGAATTGACGTCGTCGCGTTTGGCCCAGACCGTGGCGCCCTCGAGGTACTCGGTCAGCCGGTCCAGGCGATGAATCGGCGACGGACCGAACATGAGCGGGTAACGGGGGAACGATTCCAACGACACGGCGCCTCCAGGGTTCATTCGCACCTGTGAAGTTACCGTATCGGCGCCCAACGTCCTCTCGACGACGCCGTTCGACCCGGGACGCGAACCTCCGTACACTCGATGGTACGGACATCGAGATCAGCGACCAAGCGCGCGAGTACGTGTCGGCGCGCGGGGGCACCTTGTACCTGCGGGTGCGCCACAACCGCTGTTGTTCCGGAGGTCTCACGTTCCTTGACGCCGCGACGAGCGTCCAGCGCGACGTCGAACGCTACGAGCAACTCAGTGTCGAGAACCTCGACGTTCGCCTCTTTCACCTCGGCTCGGTCCTCCCGGACACGGTGAGCGTCGACGTCAAAGGAAAGCTACGACCGCGTCTCGTGGCGTACTGGGACGGCTGCGCCTATCGGCTCTGAATGGATCTCCGAGCCGCCCGGGAACGAGGTGTTCCCGTGGCCGCCACTGCGACGAGCGAGCTCCCTTCCCGTCACCGTCTTGGAGCGGTATCCCCACCTGTTCGCTCACGTGCCCGGCGACCACCATCGGCGCGAGCGCCCAATAGGTCCTGGTCGCGCGGTCGTACGCGTTGTACAACCGGCCCGGCTCGATGCCAACGATGGCCCGCGCCGGTATGTCGTCATCGGACTTGAACGTGATGACGGGTACCGCCTTGATCGCGGGGCTCACCACGAGATTGATCGCCGACGGCGCCGCGGCGCTCGCGCCGACGTCGCCATCGGCGCCGACCGACCGAGCCCTGATCAGCGCTACGGCGGCGTAACGCGTTGGCCTCGACCGTCGAGCCCTTTGGTGCGCCCGTTCTCTCATGGTGCGACAACGCCTCGTCCCTTGTCCCCGGTCTACTTCGCGTCCGAACCGAGTCGGCGTCATCACGCATGACGCCCCGATCGGGCATGGCGTAATAACAATTTTGTTGGGTCTCCAGGGCTCAATTCGACCATGCGACGCCGAAATGGCGATTATTTCAAGGAATTGCGTGCCGATTATCCACCTCGTCGTCTGAGAAATCGCTTGGTTTTTCATGCTTGAGGATGTCCAAAATTTCACAAATCAAGCACTACCGTTGAAATTGCGATGGCCCCGGATCAAGGTCAATCGCCGTGTTTTGCAACGGTTCTTCCGAACGAAGACTGTGAGGGGGTCGGCAAGTGGTAGACGACATCGAAGAAGAGATTCGTCCCAGTCATTTCCGCTATGCGCGACGTGACGCTACCTCGACGGAGACGGTCGCCCTGCCGCCGCACCCACACGGTGGCGAGAGCCACGAGTTCTCCTCGAGGGTGCAGGACTTCTCGCCCTACGCGTGGACCGGTTTTTGCGTCCTCGGGGTCATGGTCATCGGCTACCTGATCTCATTACTACTGCGGAGTCCGAACCAAAACTGGACGTGGCTCGACGGCTGGACCGTGTGCGCCATCGAGGGCGCCGCCTCGATCATCTGCATCATTCGGGGCATGGACAAGGATCCCGGACGGGTCGCGCCGCTCGCGCTGGGTTTGAGCCTCCTGTCGTGGACGCTGGGTGACGTCTTCTTGACGATCGAGTCGTTGGGCGGAAAGACGCCAGCAGTGCCGTCGCTCGCGGACGTCTTCTACCTCGGGTTTTACCCACTGGCCTACGTGGCGACGGTGCAGCTACTTCGCAACGCGTTGGGTCGACTCTCGCGACCGAACTGGCTCGACGGCGTCGTCGCCGGGTTCGGCGCGGCGGCCATCTGCGCGGCCTTCGCCTTCCACAGCATCCTGCACGCCGCGGGGGGGAGCGTGGCCACGGCGACGACCAACCTGGCGTACCCGATCGGCGACCTCCTCTTGCTGTCACTCATCATCGGTGGCACCGTGCTGTTGTCCGGGCGATCCACGCTGCCGTGGTTCCTGCTCGCCGCGGGCATCACGCTCAACGTGATCGGCGACACGGCGAACCTCTTCTCGTCGTCCACGATCTTCGCTTCGAAACTCGGGACGGACTTCAACGCCGTGGCGTGGCCGGCGTCGATTCTGCTCATGTCGATGTCCGTGTGGCTGAAGCCGCGAACGCTCGATCCGCTGCGCGCCCAGCGCGTGGCCGGGGTGGCGCTGCCGAGCATCGCCGCCGTCGGCGGTCTCGCGATCCTCTTGATCGGGTACGTGCGTTCGGTGCCATGGGTCGCGATATGGCTGGCGACCGCGACGCTCTTGGCGGCCGGACTACGCCTCACGTTGTCGGCCCGCGACCTGCGGGTGCTCACCGAAGAGCGCCATCGCCAAGCGCAGACCGATGAACTGACGGGACTCGGTAACCGTCGTTACCTCTTCCACGTGCTCGAAACGTTCTTCGCGGACTACGCCAATCCGTGGACGACGTCGCGCAATCTCGCCTTCCTCTTCATCGACCTCAACCGCTTCAAGGAGATCAACGACTCGTTCGGTCACCCGGCGGGCGACGAGTTGCTCCGACAGCTCGGCCCGCGACTCAGTGCGGTCGTCCCGGCGACCGGTTCGGTCTTCCGCCTGGGCGGTGATGAACTGGCGGTCGTACTGGTGGACGCCGACGAAGCGAACGCCGAAGCGGTCGCGCTGGACATCTTGAAGGTCATCTGCGAGCCGTTCGTGCTGCAGAAGATGAAGGCCAGCGTCGGTGCCAGCATCGGCATCGCCCTCGCCCCGACTGACGCCGCCGAGGCGATCGGGCTCACCTGGTGCGCGGATACCGCGATGTATCGCGCGAAGTTGGGCAACATCCCCTACGTCTTCTACGATCAGGATATCGACGGCGGCGAAGAGAAGCTGAACATGGCCGAGGAGTTGCGCATCGCGGTCGAAGAAGGCAACTTCGTCCTGCACTACCAACCGCAGCTGAACCTGCGCTCGGGCGAGATACTCGCCGTGGAGGCGCTGATCCGATGGCCCCACGCGACGCTCGGCCTCATCCCGCCGCTGAAGTTCTTGCCGTTGGCCGAAGACGCGGGCCTGATGCAAGACCTCACGCACTGGGTGCTGACAACGGCGTTGGCCCAATGTGCCGAGTGGCGCGACGCCGGTCGCGACATGATGATGTCGGTCAACATCACGACGACCAATCTCCTGGAAGACGGGTTCATTGACCTCGTCACGAACCTCCTTCGACAGCACGACCTGCCCGGAAGTCAACTCATCATCGAAATCACCGAGACGAGCATCATCTCGGACTTCGCGCGCTCCAAGGCCGTGATCGAAGCGCTGACGGCGATGGGCATCGTGGTGTCCATCGACGACTTCGGCGCGGGCTTCACGTCCCTGGCGTATCTGAGCTCGCTGGCGGTGGGCGAGTTGAAGCTCGACCGCGAGTTCATCACCGGGCTGAGCGGCGACGGGAAGGAGCGCGACCTGGAGTTGGTTCGCGCCACGATCCAACTCGGGCACGACATGGCGCTGCGCGTGGTGGCCGAAGGTATCGAGGACGTCGCCACGTTGGACCTCCTCAGCGAACTGGGGTGCGACGTCGCCCAGGGCTACTTCATCAGTCGGCCGATGCCGGCGAACAAACTCTCCTTCCAACAGCCGGCGCTCGCCGCGCCGGCCGGCGCGACGACCTAACTCGTCAACGGCCGAAATCCTCGGTCAAATCGTGGACGGCGTCTCGTGACGCGGAAGAATGGTGGGCGTGGAACTGCCCGCGCCCGTCGGACGGCGCTTCTTCGAACGGCCCCCGGACGCGGTTGCGCACGACCTGGTGGGCATGTGGCTCGTGCTGCACGACCGCGACGAAGTGCGTCGCGCGCTGGTCGTCGAGACCGAGGCGTACGGGGGGAGTGACGATCCGGCGTCGCACGCCTATCGCGGGCCGACCAAGCGCAACGCGATCATGTTCGGCCCCGCCGGGTATCTCTACGTCTACTTGATCTACGGGATGCACTGGTGCATGAACGTGGTGACCGAGCGAGAGGGCACGGCGACCGCCGTGCTGCTGCGCGCCGCCGAGCTCGTCGTGCCCACGCCCGGCCGCGACGGCGACGAACTGGTGGCCCTGCGCGGTCCCGGGAATCTGACGCGGGGACTCGGCATCACCGGAGAGGACAACGGCATGGACTGCTGCGGCGGCGAGGGTCGTCACCTGACGTTCCATCGGGCTCGACGGGGCCCGCACGATCTGGCGACGAGTCGCTCCACACGTATCGGCCTCACGCGGGAGGTCGATCGGCCGTCGCGGTACTTCCTCGACGGCCACGGGGCGGTGTCGAAGCGGCCCACGTACGCGCCGGCGACCAAGACCACGCGGCGCGCGAACCGCGATTAGCGCAGTCGGCGCACCTGGGCGAAACGAAAACAGTCGGGGCTGTGGTCGTTGACGAGTCCGGCGGCCTGCATCAACGCGTAGCACGTCGTCGGTCCGACGAAGCGAAAGCCGCGCCTCTTCAGTTCCTTGCTCATGCGCGCGGCTTCGGGCGTCGACGCCGGGACGTGGGGGTCACGGGTCCAATCGCGCTGCATCGGCGCGTGCTCGACGAAGGACCACAGGAGGTCATCGAGACTCGAGCCGCTCTGTTGCAGCGACACGACCGCTGCGGCGTTGTTGATCGTCGACTCGATCTTGCCGCGGTGACGGATGATGTCGACGTCCGCCAACAGTCGTTCGACGTCGTCGGACGTGAAGGCGGCCACGGTCTTCGGATTGAACTTCTTGAAGGCCCTGACGTAGCCAGGGCGGCGCTTCAGGATGGTCGACCAACTGAGGCCCGCCTGGGCGCCCTCGAGGGTGAGGAGTTCGAAGAGTTTCTGGTCGTCGTGCTGCGGAACGCCCCACTCTTCGTCGTGGTAGGCGCGCATCGCAACGCCTTCGGCCCATGAACAGCGCATGCGAGAACCGTACCAAGTCGACGTCGCGTCACTGTGCGTCGCGTCAACTGACGTGACGCGACCAGCGTTTGTCGCGCGCGTACAGGCTGGGGAACTGCATTCGTCGGACACGGTAGAGGTCCGCGACCCCGGCGTCCGGCGTGAAGGTGCGACCGGCGGGTCGAAGTGCGGCGACGTCGTCGAGTCGGTGACGACCGAGGTTGACGGCGGCGAGGAGTGCCGCGCCGCGTAGCTGTGCGACCATCGGTTCGGGGACCTGTTCGACCACGCGACCGAGCGCGTCGGCGAAGATCTGACACCACTCGCTCGACTGCGCGCCGCCGCCCAGCAGGCGAAGCGGCGTCAGTTCGCGGCCCGCGAACTTCTCGACGTAGCCGAGGAGCCACGCGCTGTTGGCGGCCACGCCCTCCATCACGGCGCGAACGAGGTCGGCGGTCGACGTCGTGAGCGTGAGGTTGGTGAAGCCCCCTCGCAGGTGCTTGTTCCCGATCGGTGAGCGCTCGCCGGCGAGCCACGGCGTGAAGAGCACGTCGCGGGCACCGGGTGGCGACGTCGCGGCGAGTGCGGTCATCTCGTCGTAGTCCATCGGCGTGCCGGCGCCGGCGAGGAGTCCCCGCAGCCACTCGAGGGATTTGGCCCCCGTCTCTTGGTTGTCGATGATCAGGTACGAATCGTTCGTGAGTCCCGGGACCGCGGCGATGGAGTGGAGGGCGTCGGTCTTCTTCTTCGGCACCGGGCAGCTGATCCATGACGTCGTGGAGAGCGCGAGGTGCGTCTCGTACATGCCGGTGGCGCCGGCGCCGATCGCCGCGGCGTGCAGGTCCGGCACACCCGTGATGACGACGGTGTCGTTGCGCAGACCGAGGTGGTCGGCCACGTCGCGGGTGAGCGTCCCCACGACACTGCCGATGGGTTGGAGTGGCGGCAGCAGCCGCGGGTCGATACCGACGATCCCCACCAGCTGATCGTCGTAGGCGTAGCGCGAGAGCGCGCGATTGTCCGTCAGCCAGCTCGCCAGTCGCGACGCGTGGGTCGCCGAGGCCACGCCGGTGAAGCGCATCGTGAGATAGTCGACCGGCTCCATCATCCAGCGCGTCGCCGCCATGACGGCCGGTTCGCGGTTCATCAGGTACAACATCTGTCCGATGGGGTCGGCGCCGGCCGGCGAGGGTCCGCCGCCTGACTTTCGCACGAAGGGCAGGATCTTTCTCGGGTTGTACCCCTCGATTGGTCCACCGATGACCCGACGGGCGAACTCGCGTCCGCGCGTGTCGAGCCACATGAGGCACGGTCCGGTGGGTCGACCCTCGGCGTCGACCGGGACCGTCGAGGCGTACTGGCCGGTGACCGCGACGGCCTTGACCCGGTCCTTGGTGACGTCGCCGCGACCCATGAGTCGGCGCGTCGACTCGGTGATCAGCGTCCACCACCGCTCCGGGTCCTGTGTCGCGCCGCCGTCGCTCGTGTAGGTCGTCTCGACGGCGTGGAGTTCGTAGTCGAGGACGTCACCGTCGAGACTCACGAGGCCGATCTTGGGTCCGCCCGTGCCCAGGTCGATGCTGAGGCAGAGTTCGTCGATCATGCAGGAGGGATGGCGGCCTGCTGGTCCATCATGTCGGCCATCACGGCCCGGATGAACTCGTCGGCCTCGGCGCTCATGCCGCCGGCGACGCCGCCGTAGATGGCGCCGGACTTGGCCGGTTCGTCGCGGTGTTCGCTCGCGTACGCGACGGCCTCGGCGAGGTCGCTCGTCCAGCGTTCGACCACGCCCGGTTGGGTCTGGGGTCGGGTGACCGCCATGTGGATCGCGTTGGGGTACTGCTGGCCGTTCATGCGCCAGCCCTTGGTGCGCAGGAAGTCGTTGACCAGGTAGATGTCGAACTCGTCCGACGTGAAGGAGAACAAGAAACTGGGCGAGCCCATGATTCGCAGCGACGCATGGCTGCGGATCGCGTCCTGCATCGCCGCCGACGTCTCGAAGATGGCCTTCGCGTAGCGCCGGTAGCCCGCGCGCCCGAGGCTCACCATGGCCGCCCAGGTCGCGGCCAGTAGGCCGCCGGAGCGCGATCCGTCCATCCCCGGCGAGCAGTACTTCCCGCCGGACCAGTCCGTCAGGTAGAAGTACTGGGCGTTGCGCAGTGACTGGTCGGCGAAGGCGAGCACGCTGGTGCCCTTCAGGGCGTAGCCGTACTTGTGGGTGTCGGCCGAGATCGTCGTCACCCCGGGTACCGAGAAGTCGAAGGCCGGTATGTCGTAGCCGAGCTCGCGCCCGAACGGCAGGAGGAAGCCCCCGAGACAACCGTCGACGTGGAGTCCGATCCCGTGCTCCAGGGCGATGGCGCCGAGCTCGGTGATCGGGTCGACCGTGCCGTAGCCGTAGTTCGGGGCCGAGCCGACGAGGGCGACGGTGTCGGCGTCGATGTTCGCGCGCACCCAGTCGAGGTCGACCTGGAGCGATACCGGATCGACCGGCGCGATCTTCATGTCCACGCCGAAGAGGTGTCCGGCCTTGGCGAAGGCTGGGTGAGCCGTCTCCGGTTTGATGATGTTCGCGCGACGCACCTGGGGATTGCCCTCGCGGTAGGCCAGCACGGCGTGCGCGATCGACCCCGACCCGCCCGAGGTGACGAGTCCGCCGGGCCGGTGCTCGCTCAACGCGCCGGCGCCGAGCAGGTCGAGGGTCATGGCGATGATCTCGGCCTCGAACTTGGTCGCGCTCGGACACATGTCGCGCTGCAGCGTGTTCACGTAGGAGAAGTTGGCGAACGCGTTGTTCAAGAAGTCGTAGTGGTCATGGTCGCCGCAGTACATCGTGCCCGAGCAGCCGCCACTCTCCCACACGACGTTCTCGCGCGTCGCGAGGTCGACCATCATGGCGAGTATCTCCTCGCGCGGCGTACCCTCGTCGGGCATCGCGCGATGGACTTCGTACTCATCGATATAGGGGAATCGGCTCACGGCGTCTCCTGTCAGTGTCTAGGAAAGGGTAGGCGCAATCGTCGCGGCGGCGAAGAACGATCAGCGAACGTGGCCGGCGTCGTCGAAGATACCGTCGAGACTCGGTGCCCGTTCTGTCGCTTCGAACGCCGCGATCGCCGGCTCGCGCAACAAGGTGAGTCCGATGTCGTCCCATCCGTTGAGCAGGCGCTCGCGCGTCATCGGATCGAGGTCGAAGCGGCGCTGGAAATCCGCCTCGGGAACCTCTACGCGGAGTTGATCGACGTCGATCACGACCAGTCGGGTCGGGTCGGTCTTGATGAGGTCGTTCAGCGCCTCGACGTCGGTCACCGGCAGCACCACGATGACGAGACCCTGTTTCGAAGCGTTGTTGACGAAGATGTCGCCGAAAGAGGGCGCGATCACGGCCTCGAACCCGTAGTCCATCAGGGCCCACACCGCGTGTTCGCGCGAGGAGCCGATGCCGAAGCGCGGACCGGCGATGAGGATGCTCGCGCCGACGAAGTCGGGGCGGTTCAGGACGAACCCGGGGTCGTCGCGCCACTCACTGAACAGTCCTCGACCGAACCCCGTGCGCTCGACGCGCTTGAGCCAATCCGAGGGGATGATCTGGTCGGTGTCGACGTCCGAGCGCTCGAGCGGCACGGCGCGACCTTCGATGACGAGAACCGGTTTCACGACAGCTCCTCCGGGGACGCGAATCGACCCATGATCGCGCTCGCCGCCGCGACCGCCGGCGAGACGAGGTGGGTGCGACCTCCGCGACCTTGGCGACCCTCGAAGTTACGGTTCGACGTCGACGCGCAGCGCTTCTCGGCGCCGAGTTGGTCCGGGTTCATACCCAGGCACATCGAGCAGCCCGGTTCGCGCCACTCGAAACCGGCCGACAAAAATATCCGGTCCAGGCCCTCGGACTCGGCCTGCTTCTTGACGCGGTGCGAGCCCGGTACGACGAGGGCTCGCACGCCGTCGGCCACCTGGTGACCTTGCGCGAGCGCCGCCGCCGCGCGCAGGTCCTCGATCCGCGAGTTGGTGCACGAACCGATGAAGACGACGTCGATCGGGATCGATCGCACCGGCGTGCCCGGCGTGAGACCCATGTAGGCGAGGGAACGTTCGGTCGTCGAGCGCTCGTCGGGATCCATTCCCTCGGGCGACGGGACCACGCCGTCGAGGGAGACGACCTGGGCCGGGTTCGTGCCCCACGTGATCGACGGGACGATGTCCTCGGCGCGCAGCACGATCTCGGCGTCGAACGTCGCGTCGTCGTCACTGACGAACGTGCGCCAACGCTGGGCGGCCGATTCGAAGTCGTCGCCTTTGGGGACGCCCGGTCGCGTGCGCAGGTACTCGATGGTGGTGTCATCCACGGCGACGAGACCGGCGCGCGCACCCGCCTCGATGCTCATGTTGCAGATCGTCATACGACCCTCCATCGAGAGGGCGCGAATCGCTTCACCCCGGTACTCGATCACGTGACCGGCGCCGCCCCCGGTGCCGAGGCTCGAGACGATGGCGAGGGCGACGTCCTTGGCCGAGACGCCCGGTCGCACGCGGCCTTCCAGTGTGACGGCCATCGACTTGGCCTTTTGCTGGGGAAGGGTCTGGGTCGCGAGGACGTGTTCGACCTCGCTGGTGCCGATCCCGAACGCGAGCGCGCCGAAGGCACCGTGGGTCGAGGTGTGGGAGTCACCGCAGACGATCGTCATGCCCGGTTGGGTCACGCCGAGTTCCGGTCCGATCACGTGGACGATCCCCTGGTTCTCGTGGCCGCGCGGGAAGACGGTGATACCGAACTCCTCACAGTTCTCCTCGAGCGCTTCGAGTTGACGGCGCGACACGGGGTCGCTCACCGGTGTCGCGATCGGATCGGTCGGCACGTTATGGTCGGCCGTCGCCAGCGTGCGCTCCGGTCGTCGCACGCCTCGTCCGTTGAGGCGAAGGCTCTCGAAGGCCTGGGGACTCGTCACTTCGTGTACGAGGTGCAGGTCGATGTAGAGGAGTGATTGCTCGCCGGGGGCCTCGATGACGTGCTCGTCCCAGATCTTCTCGAAGAGGGTCCGGGGTTCCGTCACTTAGCGGATTCCGACGATCTTGAGTCGTAGGACTCCGGAGGGGGCTTCGTATTCGACCTCGTCACCGACGGCATGGCCGAGCAGGGCGCTGCCGAGGGGTGACGTGGGCGAGGCCACGAGGACGCCGTCGGGCTTCTCCTCGATCGAGCCAATGAAGAACTCCTGGCGGTCATCGTCGCCGTCACCCTCGTAGACGATCTGGACGATGGTGGCGTGCTCGACGGTGGTGGAGTTCTCGTCGCGTGCCACGATCTCGTGGTTGCGGATGACGTTGTCGATCTGGCGGATGCGCGACTCCATCTTGCCCTGGCTGTCCTTGGCGGCGTGGTAGTCACCGTTCTCCGAGAGGTCACCGAGCAGGCGCGCCGACTCGATGACGCGAGCGATCTCGGTGCGGCCGACGGTCGTGAGTTCCTCGTACTCGTCGCGGAGCTTGTCGAGTGTCTCTTGGGTGATGCGGTGGATTTCGCTGGCCATGGCCTTCTCGTTTGGTGGAGAGACGTCAATTGTACCGGTGGGCCTTGACGCGGCCGCCGACGCGGGTTTGCTCCGAACACGAGCGGGCGAGCAAAATGGACCAAAGAAGGAGACGGCCCGTGAGCAACGAACGCACCCACCGCGTGGCGGTGATCGGTGGCGACGGCATCGGGCCCGAGGTCACCGCGGCGGCGCTCGACGTCGTGCGCGCCGCCGGCGTCACGCTCGCGACGACGCCCTACGAATTGGGTGCCGCCCGGTACCTGAAGGACGGCTTCGTCCTGGATGACGCGACGTTGGAAGAACTCCGGGGCTACGACGCCATCATGCTGGGCGCGGTCGGTCCGGCGATCGGGGACACCCGGATCCCCGGGGGCGTCTTGGAGCGCGGACTGCTCTTGCGACTTCGATTCGGTCTCGACCTCTACATCAACTACCGACCGTTTCGCGGAGTCGCTGGATCTATCGCCGAGGGGTGTGCCTTCGCCATCGTGCGCGAGAACACCGAAGGGCCCTACGCCGGCGAGGGCGGACAGTTGCGGCGCGGGACGCCCCAGGAGGTCGCGACCCAGGGCTCGGTCAACACGCGTTTCGGCGTGGAGCGCTGCGTGCGCTACGCCTTCGAACGCGCGGCGGCGCTCGCGTCGCCGCGACTGACGCTGGTGCACAAGACCAACGTGCTCACCTTCGCCGGTGACCTCTGGTCGCGCGTCGTCGCTGAGGTGGCGACGGAGTTCCCGGACGTCGCCGTCGACTACAACCACGTCGACGCCGCGTGCATCTACCTCATCGAGAGTCCCCAGCGCTACGGCGTGATCGTGACGGACAACCTGTTCGGCGACATCCTCTCGGACCTGGCCGGCGCGGTCACCGGCGGCATCGGCTTCGCCGCGAGCGCCAACTTGAACCCCGCGCGTACCGGCGCCTCGTTGTTCGAGCCGGTCCACGGCGCGGCGCACGACATCGTCGGCACGCGACAGGCCAATCCGCTGGCCGCGGTCTCCTCGGCGGTTCTCATGCTCGAGCACCTGGGGGAGGTCGAGGCCGCACGGCGCGTCGCGCTGGCGGTGGCAGACTTTGAGGGTGACGCGGCCGTGCTGGGCACGGACGGCGTCACGCAGCAACTAATCGGAAGGTTGTAGATGCCCATAACGCCCACGAAGAAGATCTGGATGGACGGCGCGCTCGTCGACTGGGAGAACGCGACCACGCACGTGCTCAGCCACACCCTGCACTACGGCATGGGCGCCTTCGAGGGCATCCGCGCCTACAAGACGCCTCAGGGCGTGGCGATCTTCCGGCTGCGCGAGCACATGGAACGACTGCTGCGCAGCTGCAAGATCTTGATGATCGACGTCCCCTACACGCTCGACGAACTGTGCGACGCCACCGTGGAGACGGTGCGGGTCAACGAGATGAGCGACGGCTGCTACATCCGACCACTCATCTACCTCGGCTACGGCGAGATGGGCGTGAACCCCATGGGCGCGCCGACCAACGTCATCATCGGCGTCTGGCCCTGGGGTGCGTACCTGGGGGCCGACAGCCTCGAAAAGGGCGTGCGGATGAAGATCTCGTCGTGGGCCCGCCACCACCCGAACTCCATGCCGACCGCCTCCAAGACCGTTGGCGGGTACGTGAACTCGTGCCTGGCCAAGCTCGAGGCCGTGAAGGCCGGCTACGACGAGGCGATCATGCTCGGCACCGACGGACTGATCAGCGAATGCACCGGCGAGAACCTCTTCATCGTGCGCGACGGCCTGATCATCAGCCCGCCGCCGTCCGAGGCCGGGGCGCTGCGCGGCATCACCCAGTCGAGCGTCGTCAAGATCGCCAATGACCTCGGTCACGCGGTGAGCTTCGAGGCCCTGCGTCGCGATGACCTCTACCTCGCCGATGAGGCGTTCCTCACCGGCACGGCCGCTGAAGTCGTGCCGATCGACTCGGTCGACGACCGGGTCGTGGGCGCCGGCAAACCGGGTCCGATCACGGTGGAGATCCAGTCGACCTACTTCCAGGCGGTACGGGGTGCGCGCCCGGCCTACGAGAGTTGGCTGACCAAGGTCTGAAGGACCTCGCAGTAGTCTCAAGAGGTGACCCAACCAACGTTTTCCCCCGTTTCCGCGACCGGTCAGGTGCGCCCGACGATGGAGACGGGCACGGCCGAGTTCTCGCGCACTCCCAAGCCCGGGCTCCTTCGCGCGCTGCCGGCGACCGGTCAGGCCGGACGTGGCACCCAGGCGCCGGGCGAGGGATTCGCCCTGACGATCGCGGCGCGCGAGTGCGCGAAGGTTCCCTTCGAGCACGAACACGACCGACACGACGTCGCTCTCGGGGTGGGACTCGTCGCCGCCAAGCGCGCCAGTCTCATCGGCCGCGGACCGCAACTCGGTGACGTCAAGGTCGCGATGGACCTGTTCGGACTGCGCGGCGTCGCCTCGATCACCGATGAGTTGAGCGCGCCGTTTCGCGGCCTGTCCCACAGCTACGTCGCGCAGCGCCAGTTCGTCGACGCCGTCGACGGCGACGCGCTCGTCGCGGCCCGGCCGGCCTCCCCGTAGACACTCGACACGCAAAGGAGCGACATGAGTTACGTCCTCACCGAAGAGCAGCGGGCCTTTCGCGACGTGATGCGCAGTTTCGTCGACGAACAGGTCGCGCCCTACGCCGCCGAGCATGACCGCGACCAGACGTACCCCCAGGAGGGCTTCGACGCGTGCGTGAAGATGGACCTGCCCGCGATGCAGGTCCCCGCCGCGTACGGTGGGGCCGGCGCGGACATGGTCACCCAGGCGATCATGATCGAACAGTTGGCGCGCGGGTGCGCCTCGACGTCGGTCACGATCCTCATATCCAAACTGGCGATGCTGCCGATCATGAACTTCGCCTCCGAGGAGATCAAGCAGTCGTACCTGCCGCGCATCGCGTCGGGGGAGATCCAGGGGAGCTACTGCCTTTCGGAGGCCGACGCCGGATCCGACGTCGCCGCCATGCGCTGTCGCGCCGTGCGCGACGGCGACGACTACGTCGTGAACGGCTCGAAGTACTGGATCACCAACGCCGGCGTCTCGGACACCTACACGGTGTTCGCGACGACCGACCCGACCGCGCGGACCCACGGCATCACGTGCTTCCTCGTCGAGAAGGGTCCGGGGGTCGAGTTCCCGAAGCACGAAGACAAGATGGGGCTGCGCGGTTCACCGACCGGCGAGGTGGTCTTCAACGACGTGCGGGTCCCGGCGTCGCACCGCATCGGCAACGAGGGCGAGGGATTCCTCATGGCGATGCACACGCTGGACCGTTCGCGTCCGACGATCGGTGCCCAGGCCGTCGGCATCGCCCAGGCGGCGATCGATTACGCCGGGAACTACATGAAGGGTCGCAAGGCCTTCGGCCGACCGATCGCCGACCTGCAAGGACTGCGCTTCATGCTCGCCGACATGGCGATTCGCACCGAGGCGGCGCGCGCCTTGGTCTACCAGGCGTGCGCGACGATCGACGCCGGCGACCCCGACGGGAATCTCTCGTACCTGGGCGCGGCCGCGAAGTCCTTCGCCTCCGACACGGCCATGAGCGTGACGACCGACGCCGTGCAACTCCTCGGTGGCTACGGCTTCACCAAGGAGTTCCCGGTCGAGCGATTCATGCGCGACGCGAAGATCACGCAGATCTACGAAGGCACGAACCAGATTCAGCGCGTCGTGATCGCCAAGCACCTGCTCAAGTAGCTCGAAGGTCGTCGTCCGTGATCGAGGACCATTTCGGAGAAGACGTCGCCGCGACCTACGACCAGGACGTCGCCGCTGACGTGGCGAACTCGCAGCTCGCCGCAATGGTGTCCTTCCTCGCGGCACTGAGTCCCCGGAGCGCACTCGAACTCGGCATCGGGACCGGTCGAGTCGCCTTGCCGCTGCGCGAACGTGGGATCGATGTCGAAGGTGTCGATCTCTCGACGGCGATGGTGGAGAGGATGCGAGCGAAGCCCGGGGGCGACGAAGTCCGGGTCTCGTTCGGGGATTTCGCCACGACGACGATGGACCGACAGTACGACCTGGTGTACCTCGTGTTCAACACGATCATGAATCTCACGAGTCAAGCCGGACAGGTCGCCTGTGTCGCGAACGCCGCCGCGCACCTCATGCCCGGCGGCCTCTTCGTGATCGAAGTCATGATCCCCGACCTTCGCCGTTTGCCGCCGGGCGAGGTGCTGCGCACCTTCTCGGCTCGAGCGGACGCGCTGGGATTCGACGAGTACGACGTGGCCAACCAAGGTCTCGTCTCCCATCACTACCGCGCGAAGGGTGACTCCTTCGAGCACCACGCGGTTCCGTTTCGCTACGTGTGGCCGTCGGAACTCGACCTCATGGCAACCATGGCCGGCATGCGTCTGTGCGAACGCTGGAGTGATTGGACGCGCGCACCGTTCACGAGTGACAGCACGCAGCACGTCTCGGTCTGGGAGAAGTCGACGTAGTTCCCGACGTGGCGTGACGAATCGCGGCGCGAAACACCCCTCCTCGCCATCGTTTTCCGGGGCGCGAGCGTAGGATTTTGCAGTGACGGTGCGACGCGACTTGTTGCGAGGCGTGGCGCGGCTCGACGCCACGACGATGGTCCTTCAGCGTGCCCGTCAGGTCGACGACCTCCGCGGTATGTGGGAAGGCGCCGACGTCCAGTGGTGGTGGCGCCGTCCGCGGCTGACCGACGAGTTGGCGCTCCCCGTCTGGTTCGACGAGAACGGCCCTGTCGCGGCGGCGGGACTGACGGCTGAGGAGCACACGTGGCAAGTCGACGTCTTCGCGGTACCGTCCATCGTCAGTGATGAAGAGGTCTGGTCCGCGACGCTGGAGGCCGTCGTCCCCCATCGGCGCCACGGCCTCGAGATGCTGGTTCACGAGGACGACGCGACGCTGATCGATCTCGCGATGGCGAGCGGTTTCACGATGACCGACGAGCTGTCGGGCACCACCTGGATGGACGCTGATGACCGACCGCCGGTCGAACACGTCCCGGGCTTCTGTGTGGTCGATCGCGCGTCCGGCGCCGATCGACCACATCCGATGATCGCTCGAAACGGCGAACACGTCGAGCGACGATTACAACAGTGCTCGCTGTACGACCCGACGCTGGACCTCGCCGTGGAGGACGATCACGGTGCCGTCGCTGGCTACGCCCTGTTCTGGTTCGACCGCCGCACGCTCGTCGGCCTTCTCGAACCGATGCGGGTCAACGACGAGTTCCAGCGCCGTGGACTGGCGCGAATGCTGCTGACGAACGGCTTCGATCGACTCGCACGAAAGGGTGCTCGGCGTCTCAAAGTGGGTTTCACAAGCGACGCCGCGCGCGCGTTGTACGTGGGCGCCGGCCTGGTGCAGACGTCGGTCGATCGATTGCTCACCAGGTAGTCGGCGTCGATCGTCAGCGCAGCGCTCGACGGCGCCAGCGCTCGACGTGGCCGAAGCGTTGCTGGACCGATTGACGCGACGTCGCGAATACCGACGCGAGAACGACGAGCGACGTCAGCAAGATGGCGTTGCGCGCGACGAAGTCGCGTATCGCGAGGTACGTCGAGGTCTCGATCGAGTTGTGGAAGAAGAGCCACGGGATACAGAAGTTCGCGAGCGCGAGTACGCAGGCCCGTCCGAACCAACTGTGGAGCCCGACCTCGCGGATCGCCAACACCAGCAGTGGCGCGAAGGCGAAATAGTGATCCCACGCCACCGGTGAGCCGAGGACACTGGCGAAGAGGACGCAGACCATCGCCGAGATCTCACAGTCCATCTTCCAGAGTCGTTGTGAGGCGCACAGACCCAGGACGATGACGAGCAGCGAGAAGACGCCGTCCCAGGCCCAGTTGAGCAGTCCGACGTGGAACGGTGCGCGCATGAAGAATGAGGTGATGCTCGAGCTGGCGTAGGACGCCGCGCCGCCGTTGGCGAAGCGACCGAACTCCTCGTGGCCGATGATCAGCACGCGCACGAACGTCGAGAAACTCGCCGGCCACAGGGTCCACGCGACGCCCGTCGTGACGGCGGCCGTGACGAGCGCGGTGACGGCCTCGCGGAACTGGCGGCGCCACAGCCACATGATGATGAAGACCACCGGGTAGATCTTGAAGGCCGTCGCCAGTCCGACGAGGATCCCACGACCGCGACCCTTCACGACGAACGAGTCGAGGACCACGAAGAGTAACAAGATCGTGGCCGTCTGTCCCCAGATCAGACATTCGACCTCCAGGGGCAGGACCACGATGGCGGCCAGCGCGAACCAACAGCCGACGCCCAAATTGGTGGTCCAGTGTCGCGGCGTCAGGTGATCGAGACCGACCGCGAGTGACGCCGCGAGACAGAGGATGCTCAACCAGGTCCACAGGAACGGGACGCTCGACGCCGGCAGCCAGACCAGGGGCCAGAACAAGAGGATCGCCCCCGGCGGGTACGTGAACGCCTCGACCTTGAACGGAACGTAGATGTCCCCGGTATGCCGCAGGGTCTCCAGGTTCGTCACGCGTCCCAAGAGGTCACGAAAGACGTAGGAGTAGCGCCCGGCGAAGGTCCACGGATGGAATCCGTGGGTGTGGGCCACGAGGATCGACATGGCGAGTGTCCCGAGCAGTCCCAGCACGGCGACGGTGATCCCGAGCGGCGTCGCGCGGCGAGGTCGATCAAGAATCATGGAGGTCGTCTCAGTGACGCGCGACCGCGCCCGGGCCCGCGACCACGGACCACTCGTTCACGCCGGGCCGCGATACCACCGGACTCTCCCCATTTCTGCGTACCCCGTTCGTTTCACGTAGTTCCAGCACCATGCTCGACCTTCCTAAGGGCTCGCCGAAATCAAAATGAGATTTCCGTAATCTTCAAATCTCCGTCAACGGCGATGAGTTCAGTGGAGTTCGAGCGAGGATGACCGCGATAGCGTGGACTATGTCCTTGCGTCATCCGGCCCCGATGGTCTCCGCGTCCCTCTCACAATCTACGACGCTGACCGTCGCCCCTTCGGACCGGAAACGCCCGCGCGTGGTCGTTGACGCGTCGTCACTCCCGCCGGGGGAGTGAACATGGCGACACCCACGGGTCACGCCGCCGAAACCTCGCGCCGGGCGCTCCTCAAGATCAGCGAGGCGACGGTGCTCACCACGGTCGACGGACTCGACCTGCGAGGTCACGCCAAGATCTCCGCAGTCGTGGGCATCCCGCTGCGGAACCTTCAACAACGACACGACGTGTCCACGTTCGCGGCGACGGCCCCGATCGCCGCGGTGACGGCGTTGCTCGAGTTACTCGCCATGGCACCGTTGGAAAAAGTGATCGCCGCGCTCGGCGATCACGCGGACACGCCGAGCTTCGAACAACTCAGTGAGGCCATCGACGTCACTATCGGGGAGGGTGCGTCGAGTGACGACGTCATCGCCGTGCTGGCCTTCGCCATCGCCGAAGAGTTCCCCGCGGCGCCGCACTGTCGACGACTGCTGGAAGAACACGCCGAATGGGCGTTGCCCGAACTGCCCGACGTCGTGATCGCGCCGACGATCCTCACCCCCAAGGAGACCGACCCGGCCATCAAGGAACAACGCCGGCGACGTCGCGAAGAGGAGAAGAAGCGAAAGCGCGGACCGTCGTCATCGCGTCCCGTGCGCCCGACCAAGACGAAGCCGTCACCGCCGGTTCGTGCGACGATCGTCGAACCGCGCGCCGTCGAGGAGGTGGAGCGTCGCCGGAGTCCCCTCTTCACGCCCGCCGAACTCGAGCGTTTCGATCCCGAGCACCCCCTGGCCGGCACCGTCGTCATTGTCGAGGTGCCCTTTGACGCCACCGATCCCTTGACGCCGGAACAGAAGTCCAAATCGCGACCGGCCCTTGTCGTGGCCGCGAGCGCGGACGCCCTCTTGGTACGCCCCATCTACTCCAGCGACGCACCGACCCGCCACGTCTTTCAGGCGTGGCGCCGACTCGGACTCGATCACGTCTGTTACGTCGACGACCACCGGGTCGCCGTCAGCCTCCGGGCGAACGAGGCACCGGAGCGTCTGGGTCGACTGACCGATCCGGAGTGGAACGCCCAACTGTGAGTTGGCGAACGAGCACCACGACGCCCGCGAAGGCCAGGACGAGACCGGCGACCTGAACGCCGAGGGATCCACTGTGGGACTCCTGTCCCAAGAGCAGCCGTTCGTCGAGTGCGCGCACGACGCCCCAGACGATCAGGGCGACCCCGGTGATGACGCCCGATGGTCGTTGCACTCGACGGTGTTCGACCGCGAGCAACGCGAGCCATAGGAGGCCGTCCTCCGCGCCCTGGATGAGGGGCACGGGCACGCGCTTGCCGACCTGACCGGCGTAGTGCAGACCGAACCACTGGTGCGTGAGGTGTCCGCCACCGTTCACCATGAACTGGGGACCGAGGACCCGACCGAGCGCCCACCCGGCGATCAACGCCGGTACGAGTGCGTCCGTGAAGCCGGCGAGTGAACTCCCGGGCCACCATCGACGCTGCAGGTAGAGACCGACCGGGAGCGCCAGGCCGATGCCCCCGAAGCTCGCGAGCCCGCCCTGCCAGACGGCGATCCACCGCGCGGGGTGGTCGGCGTAGTAGCCCCAGTTCGTCGCGACGTTGGCGAGGCGCGCGCCGACGAGACCGGTCACGATCAGGGCGAACGCGAACTTTCCGAAAGGTGCGACGTCGAAGTCAGCCCTCGAGAGTCGCCGCCGGGCGTAGAGGTAGCAGACGTAGGCCGCGATGGCGAGGCCGAAGCCGTAGGTGTGAAAGACGAGCGGACCGAGGTGAAACGATGTGGGGACGCCCGACACGGCTAGCCCCGCGGGCGACCAAGACCAAAGAATCCGTAACCGAGTCGGACCGGGACGATGTGCACGAGCGTGCCCGTCATCTCGGCTTCGATCATCTTGCCGTCGCCGACGTACATCGCGACGTGCTGGTCGCCGTCGTAGCCGTAGAAGAGGAGGTCACCGGGCTCGATGTCAACAAGCGGCACGCGCATCGTGTCCTCGTACATCGCCCCCGAGTAGTGGGGGAAGTCGATGCCCGCCGCCTCGTAGGCGAGCATGATAAGTCCCGAACAGTCGACGCCCGATCGGCTCGCGCCGCCCCAGACGTACGGCGTGCCGATATAGGTCATCGCCGCGCGGATTGCGATGTCCGCGACCGAGTCCGGGGGAGGATTCGTGACGCCGTCGGCGAGGGACTGCGCGTTGAACGACGTGACCTCTTTGGCGGCCGCGGCCGCCTGGGCCTGGGCGATGTAGGTGGCGATGCTGCCCTTGACCTGGGCCAGCGCGTGGTTGAGCGACGCCTGGTAGACGTTGGCCGAGTGGAACGACTTGGCCGCGGCACGAGTGAGCGACGCGGCGCGCCCGACTTCGGACGCCAGGACGCTGCGCTCCTGGGTCAGCTCGATCCGGTAGTTCTTCAGGTTGGAGAGGGTCTGGGCGACGTTGCCCTGGGCCAGCTGGTTGTAGACGTTGGTCGCGCCGATCTTCGAGGCACTGTTCGAGAAGAGGGGATTGTTGCTGGCCTGGGCGCCATTGGTCACGTAGGCGAAGACCGCCTCGGCCCGCAACTGCTGGTCACCCATCTTGACGTTCTGCTTGATGATCTTGACGTCGGCCTTGGTGTTCGTGATCTCGTTGGCGATCTTGTCCAGTTTGATCTTGGCGAGGTCGTACTTCTGGCCCAGGTAGTCGACGTGGGCGCTGATCCGATTGATCTGCTTGAGGAGCTGGTTGGCGCGGGCGCGGTCGGTGCCGAGCGTCGAGGCTGACGCGAGACGCGAGGAGGAGGTCACAGTGCCAAGACACACTGCGACCACAGCCAAAATGGAAAACATCCACCGGAAGCGCCTGAGTTCCCTTGCTGGCCGTAGCGTCGGAGGCGCCAAGCGCACGACGTCAGTCACGGGACAAGGCTACCGGCTCGCGCCGTCACCGTGCAGCCTCGAGACGCGATGAAGTCCTCTTTTCCCTGATCGAAGGTCGTGAGTTTTACGATGAAGCACGGTAATTCTGGCCCGTGATCGGACAGTTTGCGCCCCGAGAATAGGCTCGGCGCATGTCGAATCGTTCTCGAGCGCTGCCGCGTCGTTCCTGTCTCTCGACGCCCGGATCCTCCGAGCGCTTCCTCGCCAAGGCGCCAACGGCCACCGCCGACTTCTCGTTCCTCGACCTCGAGGACTCCGTCGCGCCCAATGAGAAGGTCGCCGCGCGCGCCAAGGTCGCCCAGGCGGTCCGTGAGCTCGACTGGGACGACCGGGTGCTGTGCGTGCGGGTCAACGCGTGGGACACACCCTGGACCTACGGCGACGTGATCGACGTCGTGACCAACTCCGGCCCTCGCCTCGACGAGGTCATGCTCCCCAAGGTCCAACGGGCCTCGGACGTCGTGGCCCTCGATCTCCTCCTCACCCAGGTCGAGCGAAACGCCGGGCTCGAGCCCGGCCACGTCGGCATCGAAGCCCAGATCGAAACGGCCCAGGGCCTCATCAACGTCGAAGAGATCTGCGCGGCGTCGTCGCGTCTGGAGTCGATCGTCTTCGGACCGGCCGACTTCGCGGCCTCGATCGGGATGCCCGTCACGACGATCGACGAGACGATCCACCACGCGCCGTCCAACCCCTTCACCTACGTCTTCGCCAAGATCCTGATGGCCGGTCGCGCCAACGGGTTGCACGTGATCGACGGACCGTTCCTCAAGGTCCGCGACCTCGAGGCGCTGCGCTACGCGGCCCAGATCACGGCCTCCTACGGCTTCGACGGCAAGTGGGCCCTGACCCCCGATCAGGCGATCGTGCTCAACGAGGTCTACTCGCCGAGTCAAGAGCTGTTCGACAAATCCTTCGACATCCTGGACGCCTATCGCGTCGCGACCGAGAAGGACCACACCGGCGCGGTGATGTTCGGCGACGAGATGATCGACGAGGCCTCGGCCAAGATCGCCACCTCGTTCGTTGCCCGGGGTGAGCGTTCCGGGATGAAGCGCACACCCCAGTAACCGATTCGTCAGTTCCACGTCGCGAGAAATTCATGAAACCCGCACTATCTTTTGACGCCGCCCGGCGCTAGATTCCTTATTAGGAGAGATTCGCAACAAGGAAATTTCCAACACCGGGCGAGTGAAAAAGGAATTCCGAGCGCATGGCACTCATCGAACAGGCGGCACCGCGAAGTCGCATGGAGACACTGAAACGTTCGTTCAACCCGCACGAGTGGCGCAAGATCAGCGCGATGATGATCACGATCGTCGTGCTCCACGTGATCGGCTTCGGCATCCTCATCGCCTTCGTCGTGCCGGGTCACTACAAGGGCTTCGGGATCGGACTCGGAGCGGTCGCCTACACCCTGGGCCTTCGTCACGCCTTTGACGCCGACCACATCTCGGCGATCGACAACACGACGCGCAAGCTCCTCAACGAACGTCAGGGCGTCGAAGGTACGAACCGTCCGCTGACGCTCGGCTACTACTTCTCGCTCGGCCACTCGACGATCGTGGTGGCGATCGGACTCGGGCTGGTCTTCGCGGAACGGGCCGTGTTCCACGCCGTCTCACATTCAAACTCCGGTCTGGAACAGTTCGGCGGCGTGTTCGGGACGTTGGTGTCCGCGTCGTTCCTCTTCTTGATCGCCTTCATGAACGTCGTGATCCTCGCGAGCATCTTGCGCGTCTTTCGGTCCATGCGCAACGGCACCTACGACGAGGCCGAACTGGAAGCGCAGCTGCAGAACCGCGGACTGATGTACCGCTTCTTCGGTAAGTGGATGCGCACCATCGACAAGGAGTGGAAGCTCTACCCCGTGGGTGTCGTCTTCGGCATGGGCTTTGACACCGCGACCGAGGTGGCGCTCCTCGCGTCGACGGCGTTTCTGGCGTCCGAACACCTGCCCTGGTACTCGATCATGTGCCTGCCGGTCCTCTTCACGGCGGGCATGGTCCTCATGGACACGATCGACTGTCTGTTCATGAACGTCGCCTACGGCTGGGCCTTCTTCAACCCGGTTCGCAAGATCTTCTACAACCTCGCGATCACCGGGCTGTCGGTGGCGATCTGCTTCTTCATCGGGCTGATCGAGGTCCTCGGACTCTTGCCCCACGAACTCCACTGGAAGGGCGCCTTCTGGCGCTACATGTCGGGCTTCGACATCAACCAGGCCGGCCTCATCATCGTCGGCATGTTCGTCGTGACGTGGTTGGGCGCCGTCCTGCTCTGGCGCTACGGCCACGTCGAAGAGAAATGGGGTTCGAGCCTTCGCCCGACCGAGGTCGCGTTACTCGAGGGTGCCGAGCGCTCCCTCGGTGACGACGAGCCGCGCGACGACTACACCGGTCCGGCCTTCGGCTTCGCCGCCGACTGAACCTACGCAGGTAGGTCCTCGAGCAACCGGCGGGCGATGACCTTGAGACAGAGGGTCTCGTCGGCCCCTTCGAAGATCGACAACACGCGCGCGTCTACGAAGTAGCGACTCACCGGATACTCCTCGGCGTAGCCCATGCCGCCGTGGATCTGCATCGCCTCGCGGGTGACCCACTCGGCCGCGCGACAGACGTACGCCTTGGCCATTGAGGCCTCGAGGGTTCCGTCTCCGCGGGCCATGAGGCGCGCGACCTCGAGTGAGAACTGTCGCGCGCACTGGATGATGGCGGCCATGGTGCCGAGTTTCACGCGCGTCAGCTCGTAGTCGATGATCGGCTCGCCGAACACGACGCGGTTCTGGGCGTAGGCGAGGGCGCCTTCGTAGGCGGCCTGCATGACCCCGACGGCGCGCGCGGTCGTCTGCAGTCGCCCGTTCTCGAAGCCGGCCATCTGGAAGTAGAAACCGCGTCCGAGTCCGTCCTCGCCGCCGACGAGGTCGTTGTCGGGCACGAACCAGTGGTCGAAGGCCAGTTCATAGGAGTGCATGCCGCGGTAGCCGATCGTGTCGATGGGACGCCCCTCGAGTCGACCCTGGCCGTGGCCCGGTCCGACGTGCGCGCCCTGGACGAGCACGAAGCCGTCGCTCTCGGCCCGGTGCTTCTCCACCAAGAAGAGCGACAGGCCGCGGTGCGTGGCACTGCGGTCGGTGTCGGTTCGCGCGAGCAGCATCAAGACGTCGGCGCGCGCCGCGAACGTGCACCACGTCTTGGTGCCGTTGATGAGCCAGCCGCCGTCGGTCTTGGTCGCGCTGGTGGTGACGCCGGCGACGTCGCTGCCGAAGTCCGGTTCGGTCACGGCCACGGCGGCCAGGACCTCGCCCGACGCCAGTCGCGGGAGCCATCGCTCCTTTTGCTCGCGGGTGCCGCCCTTCACGAGCGCGCGCGTCAGGATCTCCGGACGGGTGATCAACGAGCCGCCAACCCCGAGGGCACCCCAGGAGAGTTCCTCGGTCGCCACCACCATCCCGAGGTACTCCGACTCACCGCCCGAGGCGAAGCCCCCGAACTCTTCGGGTACCGAGAGACCGAACCCGCCGAGTTCGGCGAGTCCGGCTATCACCGACTCGGGGATGTCGGCGTTGGCCCGGTGCACGTGTTCGGCGTGCGGACGGACCTGCTCGAGAGCGAAGCGGTGGAACGTGTCGGCGACCATCTCGAAGTCCTCGCCGAGGTGTCGCGCTCCGGCGCTCTCGGCGAGACCGGCCACGAACTGGGGGTCGCGGTAGTGGGCGACGAACGACGCGAACGGTCGATACCAGCCGTCCTCGACGGCCCACAGCCCTTCGCGTCCGAGTACGCGCGTGGCGAGGTCGCTCAGGGCGACGGCGAGAAACGCCGCCACCAGTCGTGATTCGACCTCGCCCTTGGCGGCGTAGGGGAGCGAGGCGCGCGCCGTGGCGAGCGCGCTGGCGGCGTGGGACACGTCGTAGGCGAGGCTCTGGTGGGCGTCGACGCCGCCGCTTCGTTTGAGGTGGCGCAGCGCCCCGTCGATAACCGACTGCGCGCGCTCGAGCAGTTGGGACGCGTTCTCGAGATCAAGGGGGGGAGCGGTCACTCTTGAAATTTAACGGCTGCGATGATTCGGTCCCCGCGACCTAGGCTTGACCCGTGAATGTGACCATGCTCCTCGCCGACTCGGCCCAAGTGGCGGACGGAAAGCTCTACATCCTCGGTGGCGGTTGGTCGGTCACCGGACCGGATCCCACGCCGTCGGCCGTCGCCATCAAGGTCATGGTCGATTGGCACGAGTTCAACGCCAGCCACCACTGGGAGCTGTTCTTGGAGGACGCCGACGGGCAGCCGGTGCGCTTCGACACGCCGGACGGTCCCCAGCCCATCGAGGTGCGCGGCGACTTCTCGGCGGTCGCGCCCGACGGTGTCCCGGTCGGCACACCGGTCGACGTCCCCATCGCGGTCAACTTCGGACCGATTCCCCTGCAGGACGGTTCGCGTTTCACGTGGCGCCTGGTGATCGACGGCGATTCGTTGCCCGGCGGGACGGTCTCGTTCACGACGCGTCCGGCGATCCAAGTCAGCGTCGAAGAGTAAGTCCGACCTGGTCGGTGGCGTGCGAGAAGATGGTGCCATGAGTTCATTCGAGCGACCCTTCGGGCGCTACTTCGAGGAGTTCGAGGTCGGCGACGTCTACCAGCACTGGCCCGGTAAGACGATCACCGAGGCCGACGACCACCTCTTTTGCATGATCACGATGAATCACCATCCGTTGCACACGAACGCCTGGTTCGCCGAACACGAGAGCGTGCACCACAAGAACGTGGTGGTGGGCAACCTGGTCTATTCGCTGGTGCTCGGCATGAGTGTGCCCGACGTCTCGGGGTCGGCGATCGCCAACCTCGAAGTCGAGTCCCTGCTCCATCGTCACCCGACCTTTCACGGCGACACCATCTACGCCGAGACCCGCGTGCTCGACAAGACTCCGTCGACCTCCAAGAACGATCGGGGCATCGTCACGGTCGAGACGAAGGGATTCAACCAGGACGGTCTCGAGGTCTGCTACTTCCGACGCAAGGTGATGGTCTGGAAGCGCGAGTTCGCCCCGCCCCGACAGCGTCCCTACCGTGGCGACGTCTGGTCGTAGGGACTACGAGGCGTTTCGACGGGTTCTGCGTCGTCACGCGCCAACCCTCGCGCGCGACCTGCCGTGGATCGGCGCCGACCCGTGGGCGGTGCTGGTGAGCGAGGTCATGCTGCAACAGACGCAGACCTCGCGGGTGATCGGTCCGTGGACGCGGTTCGTGGCCACGCTGCCGACGCCCACTACCTGCGCCGAGGCGCCGCTGTCGCAGGTAGTGCGACTCTGGAGTGGGTTGGGGTACCACCGGCGCGCCAAGTCACTGCACGACGCGGCCACGCTGATCCGCGACGAATTCGCCGGCGCGGTGCCCCGTGCGGTGAGCGACCTGCGTCGTCTGCCGGGCGTGGGTGAGTACACCGCCAACGCCGTCGCGTCCTTCGCCTTTGGCGAGCGCGTCGCCGTGGTCGACACGAACGTCGGTCGCGTGCTCGCGCGCGCGCTCACCAACCGGACGCTCAGTGTCGGCGACGCGCGCGACGTGGCGAACGAGCTGCTGCCGCGCCTGAACGCTGCAGCGTTCAACCAAGCGATGTTGGACCTCGGCGCGCAGCACTGCACCTCGACGCCGCGTTGCGACACCTGCCCCGCGGCGCGCGTCTGTCGTTGGCGCCGTGAGGGCGGTCCGGACCCCGCGCCGCGGAGCGCGGGTGTGTCGCGACCGCAACCGACGTTCGAGGGATCCGACCGCCAGGCGCGCGGGCGCGTCCTCGCGGCGCTGCGCGAACGGCCCCAGTCGATGCAACGACTCCTAACGTGCGTCGGTGACGACACCCGCGGCGCCACATTGGTGGCCGCACTGATCGCCGACGGGCTCGTCGAACGGCGCGGACGACTCGTACGACTCAGTGGTGACGGCGGCGAGGGCGAGCGCGCACGCCACGCGCCGAGCCGTCGATAACCTCGACCAGGTGAGCACCGTCGACGTCGCACAGTTCAAGGCGGTGCTGGGGCACTTCGTGACGGGGGTCGCGGTCGTCACCGCGACGACACCTGAGGGACCGGTGGGCTTCACGTGCCAGACTTTCGGCGCGCTCTCATTGGAGCCGACACTGATCTCGTTCTCGGCAATGTCGTCGAGTCGTTCTTGGCCGAAGGCCCGTGCGGTGGGGGTCGTCGGGGTCAACGTCCTCTCCTCCGATCAAGAGCCGGTCGCGCGCGTCTTCGGGAGGTCCGGCGACACCAAGTTCGCCGGGCTCGCGTGGTCGTCCGGTCCCGGCGCCTCACCCTTGATCGACGGGGCGGTCGCGCACCTGGAGGGTCGAATCGAGTACGTCACCACCCAGGGTGACCACGACATCGTCGTGGTCCGCGTCGAGCACGCCGTCGCGCACCACGGGTCTCCACTGGTTTTCTATCGCGGCGGGTTTCGCGGCCTCGACTGAATCGAGACTTCACTACGCTTCGTTGCGTGATGACACTCGTCTGTCCCGTAGGTGATCGAACGAGGCGCTAATGGCGCTGGCGCTCAAGATCGTCATCGTGGTCGTGGTCGTCTTGGTCGTCGCCGTGGCCGCCCTGCGCATCCGCAAGCTGCGACGGGACGAACTGCGCGAACTCTCCCGTCCGGTCGAGCGTCGGCTGATGTCGCCGCCCCCGTCGCCGTACGCGCCGTCGAAGGGCTTTCGACTGCTCGACGGCCCGCTCGACGCGACGCGACGACCGGAGCCGACGCGGCCACGCCTCGAGGCCGACCGCGACTACGTCTTCAGTGAGTCCCAGATGCCGGTCGACGGCGAAGTGGTCCCGACGCACTTTCGACACAACGAGCAGTGGGCGCTGTCGAAGTCCGCGCGACGCCCGGCGTCGCTCACCGGACTGCGCGTCGGCGTCATCGCGCTCGTGGTCCTGATCGTCGGGGGCGTCGGTCTTTACATCCAGCACCGCGACTCGAAACACAACGCGCCGCCCACGACCACGACCACCACCACGAGGCCGCGCACGACAACCACGACGATCGCCTCGGTCCTCCCGTCGTCATTCGTCGCGACGTCCACGAGTGGCGAGACGTCAACGTATCCGGTGCCGCTCAAGGCGTACGACGTCGTTGTCCACGGCGCGCTCGGCCCCACGTGGGCCGTCTACAAGATGGGACCCCAGAGCACCCTGGAATGGCAGGGCACCGTCAAGCAAGGGACCGCGGAGTCTCTCCAGATGACCGGGAACTCGCAGATCACCATCGGCGCGCCCAAGAGCGCGAGCGTCACGGTCGAGGGCAAGCCCGTGGTCTTCCCGTCCCCGTTGCCGACGACGCTGGTCCTATCCTTCGTCTCCTCATAGGCCGGCGATCTCCTTCAGCGTCCACGCGAGCACCTGCGCCTCGTCGCGCCACGCGTCGTATCTTCCGGACGGACCGCCGTGGCCCGCGCCCATCTCGGTCTTCAAGAAGGCGACGTTCTCGGGGTTGGCGTCGCGAATCTTGAGCACCCACTTGGTCGGCTCCCAGAACCCGACGCGGGGGTCGTTCAGTCCGCCTGACGCGAAGAGGTGCGGGTACACGCGCGCCGTGCCGTCGCCGTTCGTCGCGACGACGTTGTCGTAGGGGGAGTAACTCTTCATCGTGCGATAGGCGCTCGCGCTCGCGTCGGGATTGCCCCACTCCTCCCACTCACCGACCGTGAGAGGGAGTGTCGCGTCGAGCATCGTCGTGAGCGCGTCGACGAAGGGTACGTCGGCGACGACGCAGCGGAAGAGTTCGGGGGCGAGGTTCATCACCGCGCCCACTAAGAGGCCGCCCGCCGAGCCGCCGCGAATCGCGAGCTGTGCGCTGGTGGTCCAGCCCTGCTCGATCAGGTCGCGCGCGACCGCGACGAAGTCGCTGAAGGTCGTCGGCTTCTGGGCCAGTTTTCCCGACTCGTACCAGGAGCGGCCCATCTCGCCACCGCCCCGGACGTGCGCGATGGCGAAGATGACGCCGCGTTCGAGCAGCGAGAGTCGAAGCGAGGAGAACGACGGATCGATCGAGATCTCGTAGCTGCCGTAGCCGTAGAGCACGAACGGTGACGGCGCCAGGGCGCGTAGCTCGCCGTCCGGTCCCACCTCGACGAGGTCGGCGCGCGCCACGACCGAGACCGGTACCCGCACGCCGTCACTCGCGCTCACCCACAGTCGGCCCGTGGCGTAGTGATCGGCGTCATAGCCACCGAGGACGATCTGCTGCTTGCGCACGATCATCTCGCCGGTCGCGACGACGACGTCGCCGACCAACCGGGGGGTGACGAGCGACGTC
The DNA here is from genome assembly GCA_963802735.1 of uncultured Acidimicrobiaceae bacterium. Lineage (GTDB taxonomy): Bacteria > Actinomycetota > Acidimicrobiia > Acidimicrobiales > RAAP-2 > RAAP-2. Next base: position 227,193 of record CAWDJY010000009.1, read on the forward strand.
ACCGACACGCGCAACTGCGTCGTGTCGAAGTTGGGGTTCGCCGAGAGCGACACCGTGCTCGGACTGGCCGGCCCCTCGACCAGGCTCGAACGCGCCAGCAGGTCGTCGCCGAATGGATCGGCGCCGTCCAGGATCGACACAAGTCGCACGGCCGCGCCGCCGTCGTGCCGTTCGCTGATCGCGAGGAACGTCTTGAAGGCGTCGACGCCGTCGAGGCGGGAGCCCGGTCGTTCGGGGATCACCTCGCGCCAGTCGCCACCGTCGACCTCGCGCACGAGGAGGCGAAAGTCGCGAGCGCCTTCGTTCGTGACCTTCAGCCACCACGCGACACCGCGCTCGTCCACGAAATGTTCGACGCCGTACTCGATCCCGTGTCGACGGGCCTCGAGCAGTCGCAGTTCCCCGGTGGGATCGTGAGCGTCCAGATAGTGCACTTCGGTCGTCATGGACGATCCGAGGTGCACGTAGATGACGGCGTCGTCGCGACTTCGTCCCACCGACAGGTTGTACTGCGCGTCGTCCTCTTGGTAGATCAGCACGTCGGTACTGGTGTCGGTGCGCAGTTCGTGGCGCCAGAGCTGGAACGGTCGCTTGGCGTCGTCGACGCGCGTGTAGAAGAAGTGTCGACTGTCCATGGCCCAGGCGAAGCCGTAGTGGACCTCGTCGAGTTCGTCGACGACGGGGGGCTGACCGGCGAGCGGACGTACCGTCACGTGGTGGAGTTCGTCACCGTCGAAGTCGGTGCCGACCGCTACCCAATCGTCGTCCGGGCTCACGGCGAGGACGCCGACCGCGAAGTAATCGCTGTCGCCGGCTTCTTCGTTCTCGTCCAGGATCACCTGTTCGCCGTCGAGCGTGCCGGACGGATCGATCACCGGCGGGGTGAGGTCGTCACCGAGCGCCGCCACCCGGCAGCTGAGGGGATAGTTGAGCCCCTCACGGGTCCGTTCGAAGTACCACCAGTCGCCCTTTCGCACCGGCACCGAGATGTCGGTCTCTTCGATGCGACCTTTGATCTCCTCGAACAGTTCGTCTTCGAGCGGCTTCAGTTCGGCGAAGCTCTGGTTCAAGAAGTCGTTCTCGGCGCGCAGGTGGGCGAGGACCTCCTCGTCCTCGCGGTCCATCAACCAGTAGTAGGGGTCGATTCGGACGTCACCGTGTCGGGCGATCGAAAAGGGGCGTTGGGGGACGATTGGCGGTGTGGGCACCGCTCTACTTTGCCCTAAGTAGTTGACATGTCCCGATATCGAGTTAGTACTATGGGGATAGGGATTATCCCAAGGAGAGCGATGTCAGTCGACAATCTGGATTTCAGCCGGTACCAACTGGGCTGGTCCGACGATCAGATTCCGGTCTTCAAGCCGAAGAAGGGCATCAACGAAGCGATCGTTCGCGAGATGTCCGGCATCAAGAACGAAGACAAGTGGATGCTCGACTTCCGACTGAGCGCGTTGAAGAAGTTCGAGAAGAAGCCGATGGTGCCGTGGTTCGCCGACCGGATGCCGGACCTCGACTTCAACGACATCTACTACTACATCAAGCCCACCGAGAATCAGGTCGACCGGTGGGAGGACCTGCCCGACGACATCAAGAACACCTACGAGCGCCTCGGCATCCCCGAGGCCGAACGCAAGTACCTGGCCGGCGTCACCGCGCAGTACGAATCAGAAGTGGTCTTCCACCGAAACCGCGAGGACCTCGAACGACTCGGCGTCTTGTTCTGCGACATGGACACCGCGGTGCGCGAGTACCCCGACCTGGTTCGCAAGTATTTCGGCACCGTCATCCCGCCCAACGACAACAAGTTCGCCGCGCTGAACTCCGCCGTGTGGAGCGGAGGATCGTTCATCTACGTGCCGCCGGGGGTCAACGTCGACCAGCCGCTGCAGGCCTACTTCCGCATCAACACCGAGAACATGGGTCAGTTCGAGCGCACGCTCATCATCGCCGACGAAGGCTCGCAGGTCCACTACGTGGAGGGCTGTTCGGCGCCCGTCTACTCGACCGACTCCCTGCACTCGGCCGTCGTCGAGCTCGTCGCCCTGCCCGGCGCGCGCATCACCTACACCACCATCCAGAACTGGTCCAACAACGTCTATAACCTCGTGACCAAGCGCGCACGAGCCGAAGCCGAGGCCCACGTGGAGTGGATCGACGGCAACATCGGCTCGCGACTCACGATGAAGTACCCGTCGGTGTACCTGATGGGTCCCAAGGCCTCCGGTGAGGTGCTCTCGGTCGCCTACGCCGGACCGGGCCAGGTGCAAGACGCCGGCGCGAAGATGATCCACTGCGCGCCCGAGACGACCTCGACGATCATCTCGAAGTCGATTTCGAAGGACGGTGGCCAGACGACCTACCGCGGCCTGGTGAAGGTCGAAGAGGGCGCGACCGGCGCGAAGAGTTTCGTTCGCTGCGACGCGTTGATCCTCGACGAGCAGTCGGTCTCGGAGACCAAGCCCTACATGGAGGTTGGCGAGCAAGACGCCTCGATCGGACACGAAGCGACGGTGTCGAAGATCGGCGACGACCAGTTGTTCTATCTGATGAGTCGTGGACTGACCGAGAGCCAGGCCATGGGCATGATCGTGAACGGGTTCATCGAACCCGTGACCCGCACCCTGCCGATGGAGTACGCCGTGGAGTGGTCACGATTGATAGAACTGCAAATGGAAGGCTCGATCGGCTGATCCGATCGGTTATCGCGGCGCGCGCCACATCGTGTAGTACGGCGGTGCGTCCTTCACCGGCGTCAGCGTCTCGATGAGTTCGTAGCCGAAGCGTCGGTAGTACGCGACGTTGTCCATGCGGGGCGTCTCAAGATGGCTGCCAACGCCTTCGGCGTCGATCTGCGCCATCGCGTGCTCCAGCAACATCGTGCCCACGCCCGAGCGTTGCACCGACGGGTCGGCACAGAGCACCATGAGGTACCACTGGGGGTCCTTGCGGTGGGCGCCCACCAGCGCGACCATGTAGCGGTTCCCGTCGAGCATCGCTCGCGGTCGTCGATAGAACGCGCGCAGTGAGGACGGTATCTGGCTGAGCTGCAACTTGACCGACAACGGGTAGCCCCCGGTCGTCAACCACGCCGCGACGCCCAGCGGCGTGTCGGCGTCGTCGCGGACCGTCACGATACGACCGTGTTCACCCATGTGGGTGTACACGGAGCGAAAGAAGTACGGCAGACGCGAACGTCGCATCGCGTCGTCGGGCAGCATGTACGTGAAGAAGGGGTCGTCGAAGAAGGCGCGGCCCGACAGGGCCACGACGTCCGATAACGCCGCGCCGACCAGCGGTCTTTCGTCGAGATGGCGTTCGGGCACGGGCAATTCTTACCAAATCCGTGACGCGGACGTGAAACAATGGGGTCATGGGAATGCGCGAGGAGTGCAAGCACTTTCAGAGCCGGACGTACAAGTCGGGGGAGGTGGCGCGATTCTGCGTCCTCGGCAACGCCCCCGACCAGCCGTGGTCGTGCCCGGAGAACTGCGTGACCTACGAGCGCCGTCTGGCCGACGTCGGCTGGTCGCACGGTTCGCTCGTCGACCGTCCGGTCGAGAAGGAACCCGTGACCAGCGCGTCGCTGGACGAGCGCCGCGAGGTCCTCAACATGGCGAGCGAGATCGTGAACAACGTCGCGCCCGAGATGTACGAGGAGCGGCGCAAGGAACTCGATGAGTTGGAGCGCAACAAGCGCGGCTGGAAGTTCTGGAAGCGTTAGTCGCCGCTGAAGACCGGCGGCCGCTTCTCCATGAAGGCCATCATCGCCTCGCGCAGGTCGTTGCTCTGTAGGTACATCGTGTTCCAGCGGGCGACGAACTCGAGACCATCGTCGACGCTGCGCCCGTCGTTCGCCGCCAGCACGGCCTTCGTGCCCTGCACCGCGAGCGGCGAGTTCTGAGCGATCTCGCGTGCGAGTGCGAGAGCGCCGGCCAACACCTCGTCGCTGTTGGCGTAGACCGCGTTCACCAGTCCGATGGCGAGCGCGCGCTGTGCGTCGATGTCCTTGCCGGTGTAGGCCAACTCGGCCAGGTGACCAGCGCTGATGATTTTCGGGAGGCGCTGCAACGAACCGAGGTCGGCGACGATGGCGACCTTGGTCTCGCGCACGGAGAACGTGGTGTCGTTGGCGCACAGTCGCACGTCACAGGCGCTGACGAGGTCCACGCCGCCACCGATGCAGTAGCCGTGGATGGCCGCGATCACCGGTACCGAAAGTGCCGCGAGGGAGGTCACCGAAGCCTGCATCGCCCGCACCGCCTTGTAGGCCTGCGCGCTCGAGGTCGCCCTGGACGACGACGTCGTGCCGGCGGCGAAGCCGCCCCCGAACTCCTTCAGGTCGAGTCCGACGCTGAAGTGTGGTCCCTTCGCGGCGATGACGAGCACGCGCACGTCGCGCTCGGCCTCGATCGCGGCCGCCGCCCGTGGCAGGTCGCGCCACAGCGCGCTACCCATGGCGTTGCGGGCCTCGGCCCGATCGAGCCACAGCGTGGCCACGTGTTGGTCGACTTCGAGGGTCAGTACGTCGGACGAGAACTCCATGGTGCTCCTTGATCGAATCGCCCTCAGCCTACGGCGGCACTCGATGGAGAACGAGTTGCGCCCGGTACACTTCCAAGGTCCCGATATCTATGAAAATCTTCGCTGATTCAGCCGCCGCCTTCATTGCCGACCGACCCGACGCGGCCCCTCGCCAACTGGCCTGGTCGGCCTTCGAGGAAGCGGGGCTCCCGACCACCAGCGACGAGGTCTGGCGCTACGCCCCACTGAAGGACTTCGACCTGGACCGCTTCGGGGTCGTCTCGGCGCCGGCGACGCGCACCGACTCCAGCTTCGCCGCGCAACTCTGTGAGCGCGCGGGACTCGTGGTGCGCGTGGTCGACGGCTTCTGCGTGAACACCGGCAAGGGTCTCGAGGGCGTCAGCGTCGAGGTGGTCGAGTCGTCGCAGTCGCTCGCGGGCACGACCTTCGCCGATCGCTACCGCAGTGACACCTTCGCCGTCTTGAACGCCGCGCTCGCGCCGGCGACCACGCTGATCCGCGTCGACGCGGGCGTGAACGTCGAAGAGCCCCTCGTCGTGCTGAACGTGTCGAACTCGACCGCGTCGTTCTCGCGCACCCAGATCGAACTCGGCCGCGGGGCCAGCGCGACGATCGTGGAGTATTTCGAGGGCGGTCTCGACGCCCTCGTCGTGCCTCTCAGCGAATACGCCCTCGAGGACAACTCCTCGCTGCAACTGATCACCTACCAGCGCCTCGACCAGAGCGCCTGGCACGTCGCGCGCACGACCGGGTTCGTGAGCCGCGACGCGCGACTGCGCCAGGCCGTCGTGGGTATCGGCGCCCACTACAATCGCTCGCGCAACGACGCCGAGATGCACGGCGCTGGTTCAGAAAACGAGTTGCGCACGACGTTCCTCGGGTCGGGGGACCAGGTGCACGATTTTCGCACGCACCAGATGCACACCGGCGCCCGTTCACGCTCGACACTGCTCTCCAAGGGGGCGGTCGCCGACCGGTCGCGTTCGGTCTACACCGGGCTCATCGAGATCGAGAAGGGCGCCAAGCGCACCGACGCGCGCCAGACGAACCACAACCTCCTACTCTCCCCGGCGGCCCACGCCGACAGCGTGCCCAACCTGGACATCCGCGAGAACGACGTCATGTGCGCGCACGCCTCGAGCGTCGGACCCCTCGACGAGCTCCAGCGCTGGTACCTGGAGTCGCGCGGGGTCAGTCGCGAGGACGCCGAACGACTGATGATCCAGGGCTTCTTCTACGAGATGCTCGCGAACCTGCCGCCAGAACTCGCCGAACTCGTCGAGCGCGACGTGACGTCGGTCCTGGCGACGGTGAACGTGGTGACGCCGTGACCACCGTGGACATTGGACAATTGAGCGACTACGAGAGCGGCGTGCCGCACCAGCTGCACGTGGAGGATCGGGTCCTGGTGCTCGTGCGGATCGATGACGACGTCTATGTCTTGGACGACCGCTGCAGCCACGAGGACTTCAGCCTCGCCGAGGGCGAAGTGAACTGCGAGACGGCCGAGATCGAGTGCGCGCGCCACGGGGCGATGTTCCGTCTGAAAGACGGCGAACCGACGTCGTTCCCGGCGACGCGACCGGTGGCGCACTACGACGTGCGCAACTTCGACGGTCGGCTGGAAGTGGTGATCCCGTGACGTCCACGCTGACGATCGAAGGACTGCGCGTCGAGGTCGCGGGCAAGGAGGTCCTGAAGGGCTTCGACCTCACGATGAGGACCGGCGAGGTCCACGTGATCATGGGACCCAACGGATCCGGGAAGTCGACGCTGGCCCACGCACTCACCGGCCATCCCGGCTACACGGTGTTGGGCGGGTCGGTGCGCATCGATGGCGTGGAGCTCTTGACGATGTCGCCGAGCGAGCGGGCCCGTCACGGACTCCTCCTGGCGATGCAGCAACCGCTCGAAGTGGCGGGCGTTCGCCCGATCGACCTCTTGGTCGCCGCCGGCGTCGACCCGACGAACCTGCGCCAACGGATGCGTGACGAAGCTGAGCGCGTCGAACTACGCCCGGAGATACTCGATCGATTCGTGAACGTCGACCTCTCGGGCGGCGAACGAAAGCGCGCCGAGATGGTGCAGTTCGGTCTGTTGCGTCCGAAGTTCGCCGTGCTCGACGAAATCGACTCCGGTCTGGACGTCGACGCGCTGGGTGCGGTCGCCCGTCGCCTGTCGCTCGCGAGTAACGAGTGGGAGTGCGGCATCTTGGTGATCACGCACTTCAAACGACTGCTGCAAGAACTCACGCCGACGCAGATCCACGTGCTGAGCGAAGGTCGTGTCGTGGCGACCGGCGGACCGGAACTTTCGGAGATTCTCGAGCGCGACGGCTACGAGCCGTTTCGCGCGGCCTCCACGTGACCACGACCTCGAGCGGGCGAAGGTTAAACTCGACGGATGGCTGACGGAAGCAACGGCGCTCCTCGGGGCCCTTCAGAGAGGTCGTCGGGCGCCAAACGCAAGGCCCTCGCCAACGAAAGTCGACTCATGGCCCTGGGTGACGCCGTCGACCGTCAGTCGGGGCACGCCCCGAAGCGTCGTCGCCGTCGGCGCCGCGGTCGAACGTGGCTCATCGCCGGGGTCTCGGTCATCGTGCTCATCGTGGGCGTCGTGGGCGGTGGCTACCTGTACGCCAACTGGCGTTTCGACGCGATCCCCAAGATCCACGTCTCGACGATCACGTACCCGGTGCCGGGACAACCATTTAACATCCTGGCGATCGGTTCGGACTCGCGCGCGGGACTGACCGGCGCGGTCGCGCGACAGACCGGCGCGAGCACCGACTCCGTCGGCGGTCAACGCAGCGACGTGATCAAGATCATCCGCGTGAACCCGGCCGCGCGCACGATCACGATCCTGTCGATCCCTCGCGACACCGAAGTGACGTTGCTCGCCAATCAGGCGCTCTACGGCAATTACAACCGCATCAACGTGAACTACGCCAACGGTCCGGCGCTGCTGGTCTCGACGATCAAGGCAAACTTCGGCATCACGATCAACCACGTCGTCCAGGTGAACTTCAGTGGTCTGATCAACTCGGCGGTCGCCATCGGTGGCGTCTACCTGGACTTCCGCTACCCGGTCATCGACCCCAACTCCGGTCTCGAGATCAAGCACCCGGGCTGTCAGTTGATCAACGGTTTCGAGGCGCTCGCGGTCGCGCGGAGCCGCCACTACTACTACGCGCTGAACGGCCACCCGATCTGGCCCGATCGCACCGAGTTCGCCCACATGAGCGACGACGAGATCAACAACGAACTCCTGAACGACGGTTTCACCTATGACGGCACCAGTGACTTCGGCCGCATCGACCGTCAGACCTCGTTCCTGCGCGCCATGTTCGAGCGCGTCAAGAGCAAACTCGACAACCCGATCGCCATGAACGGATTCCTCTCCAACCTGCCCAAGGGCATCACCATCGACGACACCTTCTCGCTGAACGAGCTCATCGGACTGGCGCTCAAGTTCCACGGCTACAACTCGAACGCCATGCAGACCTACACGATGCCCGAGACCCCGGCCGTGGTCGGCGGCGCCGACGTCGAAGTCGTCGAAGAGCCCCAGGCCGAGCAGTTGATGACCAGCATCTTCGGGAGCACGCTACTGCGACCGACGAACCCACCGCCGAACGCCGCGGGCGTGGCACAGATGCCGCCAGTCATCACGCCGACCACCACCACGACGCCGCACACGACCACCACCGCGAAGCACCACCACGCGCCGACGACCACGACGACGAATCCGACGCTGGCCGTGCCACCCTTCGACCCGGTGCCCTGCGCGCCGTAGCCGCTCAGTTCAGCTGGTCGAGACCCTGCACGAGGGTGTTCCAAGCCAACGTGGCGCACTTGATGCGTACCGGGAATTTTATGACGCCCTGGAGGGCCGCCAGTTCTCCCAACGCGCGAATATCCACCTTGGGCGGCTCACCGTCGTGGGCGAGCGTGGACTCCTGGACGGTCATCAGTTGTTTGAACATCGCGATCGTCGCGCGGACCTGCTCGAGCGTCTTGCCCTTCACCGCGGCGCTCATCAACGAGGCGGACGATTGGGAGATCGAACAGCCGCTGCCCACCATCTTGATGTTCTTCAAGACGCCGTCGGCGACGTCGAGGTAGACGACGATCTCGTCACCGCAGAGGGGGTTGAATCCTTCGACCCGGATCGCCGGTGGTGCGTCGAGCTCACCGCGGTTGCGCGGCGAGCGGTAGTGATCGAGGATTATCTCGCGATAGAGGTCGTCGAGGTTCGAGCCGAGGTTCGACACGTCACTACCCAAACATCTTCACCGCGTGACCGAGCGCCTCGATCAGCACGTCAGTGTCCTTGGTGAGGGAGTAGGGCCCGTAGGAGGCGCGCACCGTGGCCGCGAGGTCGAAGCGACGCATCAGGGGCTTGGCGCAGTGGTGACCGGGTCGCACGCACACGCCGAACTGGTCCAGCACCTGGGCGACGTCGTGCGGGTGCACGCCCTCGACGTCGAGACTGATCACCGCGCCGCGGTCGCTCATGTCACTCGGACCGATCACGCGCACGCGTCCCTCGAACTCGAGGGCGAGTCGCGCGAGGGCGTCCTCGGCCAACGCGCGTTCGTGGCGCGTCACGTTGGTCAGTCCCAGCCCTTCAAGGTAGAGCACGGCCGCGTTGAGCCCCACCGCTTCGGCGATCGGCGGCGTGCCGGCCTCGAAACGTGTCGGTCCGTCGGCCGGCGTGTACCCGTCGGTGCGCACGTCGGCGATCATGCCGCCGCCGCCGAGGAACGGTGGCATGGCGTCCAGGATGTCCTCGCGGGTCCAAAAGACGCCGATACCGGTGGGCCCGAGCATCTTGTGGCCGGTGAAGACCAGGAAGTCGATGTCGAGCGCGACGACGTCGGTCGCGAGGTGCGCCACCGACTGGGCGCCGTCGACCGCGATCAGCGCGCCGTGGCGATGCGCGACGGTGGCCAACTCGTTGATCGGGTTGATCGTGCCCAGGACGTTGGACATCCCCGTGATCGAGAGCAGTTTGACGCCGCGCATCAACGCCTCGAGGTTCGTGAGATCGAGTCGATAGTCGTCGGTCGTCGGGATGAAGCGGACCTCGACGCCCGTCTGTTCGCGCAGTTGGAACCACGGCACGATGTTGGCGTGATGTTCCATCTCACTGACCAGGACGACGTCGCCGGCCTTGAGGTTCTTCGCGCCCCACGACTTGGCGAGCAGGTTGAAGGACTCCGTCGCGTTCTTGGTGAAGACGACCTCGCCGGCGCCGCCCGGGGCGTTGATGAAACGGGCGACCGCTTCGCGCGAACCCTCGTAGGCGGCGGTCGCCTCGCTGGCCGTCTGGTAGACGGCGCGGTGCACGTTCGCGTGGCGCAGTTGGTAGTAGCGACTCATGGCGTCGATGACGGCGTTGGGCTGCAGCGAGGTCGACGCGGTGTCGAGGTAGGTGAGGGGATGGTCGAAGACCCGGCGGTTCAGCTGCGGGATGTCCGAGCGGACCCGCTTGGCGTTGAAGCTCGTCACGTCGTGACCGCCCGCCAGGCGTCGTAGCCCTCGAGCTCGATGCGTTGGGCGAGTTGCGCGTCGCCGGAGTGCACGATCTGGCCGTCCACCAAGATGTGCACCTGATCCGGTTCGATCTCTTCGAGGAGCTTCACGTAGTGGGTGACCACGATGACGCCCATGCTCGGGTGCTCAGCGCGTACGGTGCGCACGCCCTTGGCGACCACGCGCAAAGCGTCGATGTCCAAGCCCGAGTCGGTCTCGTCGAGGAACGCCACGACCGGTTCCAACAGCGCCATCTGGAGGACCTCGTTGCGCTTGCGCTCCCCGCCGGAGAAGCCGTCGTTGAGGTGGCGCTCGGCGAAGGCCGGGTCCATGCCCAGGCGGTCCATCCACTCGGCGAGGTCGAGTCGCACCTCGAGGATGCTGAGCTCATCCAGGCCCTTTCGAGCCGCGATGGCCTGTCGCAGGAACTGCACGACCGAGACGCCAGCAATCGCCTCCGGGTACTGAAAGGCCAGGAAGATCCCGGCCCGGGCACGCTCGTCGGGCGTCCACTTGGCGATGTTCGCGCCGTTGAGCAAGATCTCGCCGCTGGTGACCGTGTAGCCCGGGTGGCCCATGACGATATTGGCGATCGTCGACTTGCCGGCCCCGTTGGGTCCCATGAGGGCGTGCACCTCTCCCGCGCGCACCGTGAGGTCGACGCCGCGCAGGATTGACGTGCCGTCGGCCTCGGCGTGGAGGTTGCGAAGTTCGAGGAGGGGTGTCGGCACGGTGACGAGCCTAACGGTCCGAAACGGACGAAAGGCCAGTTGTTACCAGCCTCGCTCGACCCATTCGTCGAGGTGGGGCCGCTCGGCGCCCAGGGTTGACTCGCGACCGTGGCCGGGCCATATCGTCACGTCGTCACCGAAGACGCCGAAGATGCGTTCGTCGATCGACGTGATGATCGTCGCGAAGTCCTGGGCGTTGTGGTTCGTGTTCCCGGGACCGCCGGGAAAGAGCGTGTCGCCGGTGAAGAGCATCGGCGTCCCTTCCAGCGCGAAGCAGATGCTGCCCGGCGTGTGCCCCGGGGTGTGCAGCGTGCGCAGGCGCAGGTCACCGACCTGGTGGACCACGTCGTCATCGAGCAGGTGGTCGTAACTGGGCAGCATTCCCGCGTCCTCGTTGCGGACCCACACGTCGATGCCGGCGTCGCGAACCTGTTCGACGGCCCCGATGTGGTCCCAGTGCCCGTGGGTCTCGAGCACCGAGGTGACGCCGAGTCGACGCGCGACGCGCAGCAGACGGTCGTGTTCGTTGGCCGCGTCGAGCAGCGTGGCCTCGCCCGTTCGCTTGCAGCGCACGACGTAGACGTTGTTCTCGATGGGACCCACGACGAACCGGTGGACCTCGGCCAGCGCGTCCGACCAGACCAGTTCGACGTCGTCCATGCTCCAGAATGCCACTTAGCCACCCGCGTCGCGGTTGAGTAATGTCGAAGAGGCTGGGATTACCGTCCAGTACGCACGGAAGGACTGCGATGAACTTTGGATTCAGCGAGGAGCAAGAAGAGCTCCGCAAGATGGTCAAGCGATTCCTCGAAGAGAAATCGCCCGAGTCCGAAGTTCGCCGATTGATGGCCACCGCCGAGGGGTACGACACGGCCGTCTGGGACCAGATGGCCAAGGAGTTGGCCCTGCAGGGACTCGGCATCCCCGAGGAGTTCGGGGGCCAGGGGTTCGGACCCGTCGAGCTCTACGTGGTCTTCGAAGAGATGGGCGCCGCGCTCTTTTGTTCGCCGTACTTCTCGACCGTCGCCCTGGCCGCCAACGCGGTGCTCTTCGTCGGCACCGACGCCGACAAGGCGAAGTACCTGCCCGGTATCGCCGCGGGCGAGACGATCGCGACGGTGGCGCTCACCGACGACGCCGGCCTCTGGGACCTGCGCGCTACCTCGACGACGGCCAGCGTCTCGGGTGACGGGTACGTCGTGAACGGCGTGCGCAGTTACGTGACCGACGGCAACACGGCGTCGATCATCTTCGTCCCGGCCATGACGGCCAAGGGACTCTCGCTCTTCGCCGTCGAGGGCGACGCGTCAGGCGTGGCGCGCGAGTCCCTCGCGACGATGGACCAGACCCGCAAGCAGAGCCGCGTCGTGCTCAGCGACGCGCCGGCGACGCTGGTCGGCGTCGAGGGCGACGCGCTCGCCGGTCTCGAGACGACGTTGCAGGTGGCCGCCGCGGCGCTCGCCGCCGAGCAGGTGGGTGGCGCCCAGCGGGTCCTCAACAACTCGGTCGAGTACGCGAAGAACCGCGTGCAGTTCGGTCGTCCGATCGGCTCGTTCCAGGCCATCAAGCACAAGTGCGCCGACATGCTCCTCGACGTGGAGTCGGCCAAGTCGGCCGCGTACTACGCCGCGTGGGCCTCCCAGGAGCGCAACGAGGAACTGCCGATCGCCGCGAGCCTCGCCAAGTCCTTCTGCTCCGAGGCCTACTTCCACTGCGCGGCCGAGAACATCCAGATCCACGGCGGCATCGGCTTCACGTGGGAGCACCACGCGCACCTCTACTTCAAGCGCGCGAAGAGTTCGGAGCTGTTCTTGGGCGACCCCGCCTACCACCGCGAACTGCTGGCGCAGCGCCTCGGCATCTAGCTCGGTGCTCGCCCACGAGCAACTCCAGAGCGGTACGTCGCTGCTGGACCTGCGCATCGCCACCTCGAGTGCGCGTCCCCTGGCGAGTCACGCGCTCATCATCGTCCACGGACTCCCGCGCGCCATGGGCATGGGCCGTCAGGCGGCCGGACTGTTGCCGGAGTTGGCCGAGCACTTGGCCAACGAGTCGGGGTGGATCGTCGCGACCGGCACGCTCTCGGGGGTCGGCGGCAGCACCGGGACCTTCTCCGCGACGCAGTGGCGTGCCGACCTGATGACCATCCTGGAACGGGTCGACGAGGGGGAACGACGCATCTCGATGGCCGGTTTCGGATTCGGCGGCGCGCTGGCCCTCGCGACGGCGGCCGAGGACGAGCGGATCCGTGGCGTGGCCACCTTCGCGACGCCGGCCCACCTGGAGCCGTGGTGCGGCAGCGCCGAGGACTTCCGCCGCGCGGTGCAGGTCGCCGGCGTGGTCGGTGACGAGCGCGACTTGTTGGCGGCCGAGCAACTGCGCGACGACGTCTTCGCGATCGACCCGCTGGTTTCCATCGCGAAGATCCCGCCGCGTCGACTCATGGTCGGCCACGGGACCGAGGACATCGAGATTCCGCATTCGGATGCCCGCGACCTGGTGGCGGCGGCCGAGGGTCGCGCCGAACTCCGGCTGATCCAGGGGGCCGGTCATCAACTCCGCGCCGACCCGCGGATGGTGGCGACGTTGTTAGGTTGGCTCGACCGTCACCGCTGAGAGCGCCGTGTCGAGCGCGTCGCGGATACGTCGCGCCTGCGCCTCGGGGTCGCTCGCCTCGGTCAGCGCGCGCACGACGACGAAGTGACGAAGGCCCGCGGCCACGAGCGGCGCGACGTTGTCGGCGTTCACGCCACCGGTCACGAAGACCGGGCGGTCGCTGCGGGCTTGGCTAGCGACGGCGTAGGCGATCCCCGTGCCGGGGCGACCCGGCTTGGTCGGCGTCGCGGCGATCGGGCCGGCACTGAAGTACGTCGCCATCTGGTTGAGCGCCTCGTCGAACTCCTCGGTCGAGTGCGTCGACAGTCCGACGATCGCGTCGTAGCCCAACAGTTCGCGACAGCGCGACACGCGCGCGTCGTCTTGGCCCACGTGCACCCCGTCAGCGCCGACGGTGGCGGCCAGCTCCGGGGAGTCATTCATGATGAAGGGGACGCCGAAGTCGTGACAGATCGGCACCATCAGCGCGGCGTCAGCGATCCGGGTCCCGTCGTCGAGGTCCTTTTCTCGCAGCTGGACGACGTCGACGCCCCCGCGCAACACCGCCGGCAGGAACTCGGCGAGATCCTCGCGGTGTCCCACGCAGAGATAGAGATGGCGATCATCGAGGGCGAACACGAGGTCCACCCTAGGAGTCGCTCGACAGTGGCCGCGTTACGGCAGAATGGGAGGATGCAGATCCCCGCCAAGACCGAGTACGCCATCCGGGCCCTGCTCACCTTGGCCGCCAGCAACGTGTCGGTGAGCGCCGAACACCTGGCCCAAGAACAGGACCTGCCGGCCAAGTTCCTCGGCGCGATCCTGTCGGACCTGCGTCGAGGCGGACTGGTCTCGAGTCAACGAGGTCCCGAGGGTGGCTTCAAGTTGGCCCACGACGCCGACCAGATCTCGATCGCCGACATCGTGCGCGTGGTGAGTGGCCCCATGGCTGGCGTGCGCGGCATGCGGCCCGAGACGCTGGTGTACGAGGGCGACGCCAAGTACCTACGCGAGGTCTGGATCGCGGTGCGCGGCGCGCTGCGCGAGGTCCTCGAACACGTGACGCTCGGCCAGGTCCTGCGCGGCGAACTGCCCGAAGCCGTGACGCGCTTCACGACCGAGTCAGATTCGTGGGTCACCCGGACCATATGAAGCAAGTCCATACCGACGGCGCGTGCCGCGGGAATCCCGGACCGGGGGGCTGGGCCTGGGCGAGCGGGCGCGAGCACTTCGCCAGCGGCGCCCACGCGCACACTACGAATCAGCGCATGGAGGTGCTGGCGGTCATCGAGGCCCTGCGCGCGAACGACGAGAGTCCGCTCGAGATCGTGAGCGACTCTTCGTACGTCGTGAAGTGCTTCAACGACAAGTGGCACGTCGGGTGGCTACGCCGCGGATGGAAGAACTCCCAGGGCAAGCCGGTCGCCAACCGCGACCTGTGGGAGGAGCTCTTCGCGCTGGTCCTCGAGACCGAGCGTGACGTGCGATTCTCGTGGGTGAAGGGACATTCGGGCGACGCGATGAACGAGTTCGTGGACGTGCTGGCGACCGAGGCGGCCGACTCTCAACGAGGTCGCCACTCCTAACCGGTCGACGCCACGGATGGGCCCAACTCGCTGAACATTAGGATTCCCCGCGGGGGTTTCACTACGAGATTGAAGGATGCAACGTGACTAACGAGGCCCAGCAGTTCGATGTGGTCGTCATCGGGGGTGGCCCCGGAGGCTACGCCGCCGCTCTCTACGGGGCTTCGGCGGGACTCAATATCGCCATCGTCGAACGCGACAAGGTCGGCGGGACCTGCCTGCACCGCGGCTGCGTGCCCGCCAAGGAGTTCCTGGAGACCGCGCACGTGCGACGCACCGTGGAACACGCGGCCGAGTTCGGCATCACCACCAAGGGAACGACCGTCGACTTCTCGGTGAGCCAGAACCGAAAGAACGAGATCGTCGATCGCCTCTTCAAGGGACTGTCGGGACTCCTGAAGGGCCGCAAGGTCACTGTCTTTGCCGGCACCGGTCGACTCGAAGCCGACGGCACCGTGACGGTGGTCGACGGCGCGGACGCCGGCGTGGTCGCCAAGGGCGCCAACGTCATCCTGGCGGCGGGCTCCGTGCCGCGGACCCTGCCCGGCTTCGACGTCGACGGCACGATCGTCGTGACGTCCGACGAGTTCCTCGACCTCGCCAAACTGCCGGCCAGCGCGGCGGTGATCGGCGGGGGCGCCATCGGATGCGAGTTCGCCTCACTCTTGGCCGACATGGGGACGACGGTCACGGTGCTCGAGGCCCTCCCGGCGATCCTCGCGGGCTGTGACACCGAAGTGGCGAGCGTCGTCGGACGCTCCTTCAAGAAGCGCGGTATCGAGATTCGCACTGGGGTCACGATCACCGGTCACACCCCGAAGAAGGGTTCGACCACGATTGCGATCGAGGGCGGTGACGACGTCACCGTCGACATGGTCGTCATGTCGGTTGGTCGCCGGCCGCGCACCGAAGGACTGCTCGCCGACGGCACGGGCGTCGAGGTCGACGAGCGCGGTTTCGTCGTCGCCGACGGACACCAGCGCACCGCCAACCCGCACGTCTACGCCGTGGGGGACGTCGTGGCCAACACGCCCCAACTCGCGCACGTCGGCTTCGCCGAAGCCATCGTGGCGATCAAGAGCATTCTCGGCGAGCCCAGCGTCCCGGTCGACTACGACCGCGTGCCGTGGGCCATCTACTCGAACCCCGAGGTCGCTTTTTGCGGTCTCACCGAGGCCAGCGCCAAGGAGAAGGGATACGACGTCGTCGTGAAGAAGGACCCCTTCGGCGGGAACAGCCGCGCCCAGATCATCGGCGACACCGAGGGCGTCGTGAAGATCATCGCCGAAAGGCGCGCCGATGGAACGGCCGGTCAGATCCTGGGCGTCCACATGGCCGGCCCGTGGGTCACCGAGCAACTCGGCGCCGGGTACTTCGCGGTCAATTGGGAGGCCACGGCCGAGGAGGCCGCCGCCCTCATCCAGCCGCACCCGTCACTCTCCGAGACCTTCGGTGAGACGCTCATCGCCCTCGCCGGCAGGGGCCTTCACGTCAGCTGATTGGCGCTCCGCGAATTGACGTGACCGTGACCGATAGGCCATCGACCCGGCGCGGACCAAGGGTCGTGGGTCACGGTGACGCGAAGATTCGAACCCCGACTAGCGCGAACGTCGTCGCACTTGAGAACGCACCGTCCGAGGTCGCGTTCTCGAACCGAAGAGACGAACTAGTTCGGCCGGTACAGTTGACGCAATGACCGGCGTCGCTCGTAATTACGGTCTCTAACGATCGAGGACCGTGAACGGGACCTCAGAGATCGTCGGAAGCCGTGTCCTCGTCGACGGGATGATGGGGGCCGGGAAAAGCACCTTTGCACGCAAACTCGGGGCAAGGACTGGTTTGCCGGTGATCCACCTCGACGTCTTTTACTGGAAGCCGGGTTGGCTTCGACCTTCGGACGACGAGTGGCGAGAACGCCAACGTGTGCTCCTCGCGGGCGACGCGTGGATCATCGACGGCAACTACAACGAGACGCTCGCCCTGCGGCTCGAGCGCGCGGACACGATCATCTACCTCGATACTCCTTGGTGGACGTGCGCGAGTCGCGCCTTCGTGCGGGGGCTTCGCAAGCCCAGTGGTGAAATGCCCGAGGGTTGCGAGTCCTCGTTCAGCCTTCGCCTGCGCGACGAGTGGGGCGGCGCGTGGAGGATCTGGCGTAATCGCAGTTTGAATCCCGAGCTCGCACGTTCCGACATCCTGCGACACGGGTCTCATACGTCGGTGCACGTGCTTCGTTCGCGGCGGGAGGTCCGGTCGTTTCTCGACGCAATCAACACCTAGAAAGCGTTCGGGACCGCAGCTGTTCGTCGGAATGAGCCCGACTTCGACGCCGGTACAGTTGATGCCATGACAGACGTCATGCGGAATTAATGTACCTAGAGACATCGCAAAGATTCATCGTGCTAACGAAAGTTTCATTTCCCTGCGATAATGACTAGGTGACCTCTGTCAAACGGCTCTCGGCGGACGACTGGCAGGACTGGCGTGACCTGCGCCAAGAGGCCCTGCTCGAAGCGCCTTATGCCTTTGGCTCATCCTTGGCGGACTGGCTAGGTGCGGGTGACACTGAGGAGCGGTGGCGGAACAGGTTAAGCAGCGTTGAGTTCAATGCAATTGCGTTACTGGATGGAGACCGCGTTGGTATGGTGAGCGGCTCGTTGGCGGGCGAGGACCCTGAGCTGATCTCAATGTGGATTGTGCCATCAGCCCGAGGTCGAGGAGTCGGCGATGCCTTAATCGGCGCCGTCATCAATTGGGCACGCACTGAGAAGTGCAGCAAACTGGTTCTAAGAGTCATGGAACAAAACGTCCGCGCAGTTGCTCTGTATGGCCGAAACGGCTTCGAGGACCGGGGGCCAGCCGATACCGTCGACGCTGGAGGTCCGGCTGAGCGCTGGATGACCGTCAACCTTCCCCCGGCATAAAGACTGCGCGGGCGGCAGTTGCGTTCTCTGTGTCACAACATTCGTCAAAAATAATTGCGCCGTTAGAGTTGATGCCATGACAGACGTCACGCTTCCATCGCTCGGCGAGTCGGTCACCGAAGGAATCATCACCCAGTGGTTCAAGAAAGTGGGCGACACGGTCGCGCGCGATGAGCCTCTCTTCGAAGTGTCGACGGACAAGGTCGACTCCGAGATGCCGTCGCCCGCGGCAGGTGTCTTGACCCAAATCCTGGCCGAAGAGGGCGACACGGTCGAAACCGGTGCGCGGGTCGCGGTCATCGACGAATCGGCCACCGGCGCCACGAGCTCGTCGGGTGCGGCCGCGTCGAGCGACGCCCCGGTCCTCGCTGCGCCAGCCCCGGCGCCGGTGATCGGGACTCCGGTGAGCCGTGACGGCGCAAGTGGCGTCGTCGTGTCGCCGGTCGTTCGTCGGATCTTGGCCGACGGGGGCGTCGAGCCCTCAACCTTGCAAGGCAGCGGTCCCGGGGGATTGATCACCCGGCGTGACGCCGAGCGCGCCGTTCTCGACGGACCCACCGAAGAGTTGGTCGTCCCACTGTCCAATGGTCGCCGCCGCATGGGTCAGCACATGGCCGTGTCGGCTCAGGTCACCCCGCACGGGTTCGTCGCCATCGAAGTCGACGGGGCCGTCTTCGCGAAACTCGACAGCCTCGGTCGCTCCACGCGAGACGGCGTGCAGGTCAGTGACGAGATGCTCGTCAGTCTCGCCGCCGTTCGCGCCCTCGCCGAGTTCGAGTTCCTCAACGCCACCTTCACGGGCGAGGATCTCGTCGTTCACCGCACGGTCAACCTCGGTCTCGTTCGCTCCGTCGCCGACGACGGCATGCTGGTCCCGGTCGTACACGCGGCCGCGGGGTTGACTCTGCGCGCGCTCGCGCGGCGCGTGAGTGAACTCGACGAACGAGTCGCCTCTCGCCACCTCACGACCGACGACCTCATGGGCGGGACCTTTACGGTGCTCGGCGCGCCGACGGTCCACACATTGTGGTCCGAACCGATCATCATTCAGCCGCAGGTCGCCGTCCTCTCGGTTGGCGCCGTCCGCGAGGTCCCCGTCGTCGCGACCCACGAGGGCCTCGCGACCGTGACGATCGGACGTCGCGTCGTGCTTGGACTTTCCTTCGACCACCGGATCTGTGAGCCCGTGGCGGCGGCGCAGTACCTCGAGCGCGTCGGGCAGCTGTTGGCGGGCCTCGACGTCGAAGGTGAGCGTTAGATGTTGCGACGTCGCCACCTCGGACGGATCTCTTTCGCGGAGGCGAACGACTTCCAGCGCGCGCTGTTGCAGTCCAGCGATGACTACGTACTGGTCTTCGAACACCCGCCGACCTACACCCGGGGCATTCGTACACTCGAGGAACACTTCTTGGTCCCGCCGGAGTCGCTGAACGCCGTGGTGATCGACGCCGATCGCGGCGGGGACGTCACGTATCACGCGCCCGGTCAGGTCGTGGCGTGGGCCATCGTGACGGTCGCCGATGACCCCTCGGCGGGCAAGACGCACGTCACCCGACTCGAAGACGCCGTCATCGCGACGGTGCGACACTTCGACCCCGAAGGACGACTCGGTCGCGTCGACCGGCTCGACGGGTATCCGGGCGTCTGGGCCGACGTGGACGGTTCCCCGGCCAAGATCGCCGCGGTGGGCGTGCGCACCGAGCGCAACGACGCGGGACTACGACGGACGTTGCACGGTGTGGCGCTCAACGTCGACATCGACATGGAGGGATTCAAGGCGATCGTGCCCTGCGGCATCGCGGACAAACCGGTCGCCTCGATGACGTCGCTCGGTCTGGACGTGAACGCCTTGGACGTCGACGAACAGCTGGGCATCGAGTTGGCGGCGCGCCTGGGCGGTTCGGCGAACGTCGCGCGCGTCGAACGCAGCGCGGCGACGATGAGTGGCGAGCGACCGCTCCTGCGACGGCTGCGCAAGGCCGGGGTCGATCCCGACGCGGGCGTGCCGATTCATAGCCGCAAGCCCGAATGGCTGCGGATCGAGGCGCACATGGGCGAGGAGTACCAGTCACTGCGGACGCTCACCGAAGACCTTCGACTGGTCACCGTCTGTGAGGAGGCGGGCTGTCCGAACATCTTCGAGTGTTGGTCGGCCGGGACCGCGACGTTCATGGTGAACGGTGAACGTTGCACGAGGGCGTGCGGCTTTTGCCTCATCGATACGCGCAAACCATTCGCGCTCGATCCGACCGAGCCCGAGCGGGTGGCCGAGGCGGTCGTCCGTTTGAATCTGGCGCACGCCGTCATCACGTGCGTCGCTCGTGACGACCTCGCCGACGGCGGCGCCGCGGCTATCGCCGCGACGATACGCGCCATTCGCGAGCGCTCGCCCGAGACCAACGTGGAGGTGCTGACCAGCGACCTCAAGGGCGACGTCGCGTCACTGCAGCTCATCATCGACGCGCGTCCCGACGTCTTGAACCACAATGTCGAGACGGTCGCTCGCCTGCAACGTGCCGTTCGCCCGAGCGCCGGGTACCTGCGCTCACTGACCGTGCTCGCTCGCAGCGTGGCGGCGGGCCTCACGACCAAGTCCGGCTTGATGGTCGGACTCGGTGAGGATGCCGACGAGGTGGAAGAGGTCTTGGCCGACATGGCGGCCGTGGGCGTGTCAATCGCGACGATCGGTCAGTACCTGCGTCCGACGGCCGATCACCTGCCCGTCGCTCGTTGGTGGGAACCGAGGGAGTTCGAGGACCTCGCCGAGCGGGGTCGACGGCTCGGACTCAAGCACGTCCAATCGTCACCGCTCACTCGTTCGAGCTATCACGCCCGCGAGGCGTTGAGTGACGCCACGCCGGTCGCCGCACCGCGACGTCGCTAGTTCCTCCAATCACGCAATCGAATCTCGCCGGTCACCGAGGCGTCGCCAACTCGTCAGCGCGACGTCCCGGCCCTGTGGAATACTGCCGCTATGCCAAAACTTGACACACACATCATCGGTATTCCGGCCTGGG
This sequence comes from uncultured Acidimicrobiaceae bacterium, assembly GCA_963802735.1. Taxonomy (GTDB): domain Bacteria; phylum Actinomycetota; class Acidimicrobiia; order Acidimicrobiales; family RAAP-2; genus RAAP-2. Next base: position 248,125 of record CAWDJY010000009.1, read on the forward strand.
TCGACGTCATGGTCGAGACCACAGAACAGCGAGAGGCGGTGATGAAGTTCTACTCCGCGCTCTACGGATGGACCTGGGACGTCGGCGACGAGAACATGGGGTACTACTCCATCGCGCAGTCCGACGGCGCGCCCGTGATGGGTCTCGGTCAGGGCCCCGGCGGTGCCGGCGCGATGACGCCGTACTTCTTGACCGACGACATCGAAGCGTCGGTCGCCACGGTGGCCCAGTTGGGTGGGAACGCCTTCATGGGACCGATGGAGGTCCCCGGCGCGGGCATCATGGCGTTGGCCGCGGATCCGACCGGGGCCGTCCACGGACTCTGGCAGGCGCGCGAGTTTCCGGGCTTCGGTGTCGCCTACGAGCCGAACGCCATCGGTTGGTACGACCACGCGTCGGACGACCCGGCCGCGGCCGCGGCCTACTACACGGCGCTGACGGGACACACGGTCATCGAACCGTCGCCGGGGATGAAGGTTCTCAACGTGGGCGAGCAGTGGTTCGCCAGCGTGTCGCAGAATCAGATTCCGGAGCGACCGGCAGCGCAGTGGAATTCGCTCTACGTCGTCGAGACGCTCGAAGGGGCGCGCGAGAAGGTGCGCGAACTCGGTGGCACCATCGTTCTGGAAGAGATGCCGGTGCCGGGTTCGGCGATCTGTGTCTTCATCGAACCGGTCATGAACACGGCCATAACGATCATGGGCGCCGGGAGCCCCTCCGAGTAGACGTCCACGGACGCATAATTCGAGGTGCGCCGGGCGAAAACGTCAGAATTTGATAATTCGTAGATGTGGTCACGGTGCATTCGTCTGGTAGAAATTTGCCGTACCGGACGACGAATGCCGTACTGCGTTGATCGGCCAAGGGAGCGGGGCCGCGGCCCTCTGATGAAGGAGTGACGTTGAAAGTTCGCACCAACTTTTTGCCCGGACGCGCGCGAGGCGCCCTCGGTGGGGTCCTGGCCTCGGCGGTCCTCCTGGTGTCGATGGGCGTCGGAACCCAAGGTGCCTCGGCGTCGAGCTACACGTCGGCCGGCGCGAGCGCGTTCTGCACGACGATCATTTCGTATCACCCGACTGTGCCGCCGAACATCAAGAACTTCAAGTCGTACAAGGCGTGGGCCAAGACGTTGATCCCGTTCTACGAGAAGCTCGCGTCCGAAGCACCCAACGCCGCCACCAAGTCGGTCTTGAACGAGGTCGTCGTCGTGTTGAAGTACTACCAGAACAGCACCAGTCTCGCCAAGCTCGACGCGAGCGTCCTCAAGTACAACGCGAAGTGGGAGGCCGGCTCCAAGGCCCTCGCGAAGGCGATCATCTCGTGTGCCAAGTCATTGGAATGACCGCACGCCGTCATTGAACGACCGGCCGGTTCGCGTCGTGCGCCGCGCGAAGGGAGCATCCACGATTCGTCGAACGATGCTTCATGGTTCGAGCCGTGAGGAGGGCGTGGCGATGATCGCCACGCTGCTGACTCTCATCATCTTGGGTGTGATGGCGGTCATCATGCTCAACACCCTGGGCGGCTCGCCCGCGGGCACCGGCACGACCACCTCAACTCCCGGCGTGACGGTGACGACCGCACCGACGACACCCGAGGGTGGTGCCGATGAGGCCGCCGTCGCGTCGTGCCACGCGAATTACCTGGCCATCGAGACGGCGCTCGCCGAGTACCGCGCACTCAACGGGGCCTCACCGTCCGCCGGGACCGGGTGGGCGACGGCGTCCGCCAGCGGCGGCCCCTTCCTGCAGGCCTGGCCCGAGACCGCGCCCTACTACTCGATCACCTGGAACGGCGCCCAGTTGAGCGTGGTCCCCGTACGGGGCGCGGCGTCGCACGGATCGGACGGCACCAGTTCTCCGAAGTCCGGGTGCTACGCGGCCTGAGGCGTCGGACCCAACCGCGAAGGTCGTTCAGGCGACGAAGTACTTCGCCATCGGGTGATGGCAGATGATCGCGTCGGTCGTCTGTTCGGGATGCAGCTGGAAGCCCTCAGAGACGGTCACGCCGATGCGTCCACTCTGCAAGAGTTCGGCGACCTTCGCGTTGTCAGTGAGGTCGGGGCAGGCGGGGTAGCCCCACGAGTACCGACCCCCGCGGTACTGCTGGCGGAAGAGTCCGGTCAACGTCGGTCCGTCCTCTTCGACGAATCCGAGCTCCGCGCGGACGCGTTTGTGCCACATCTCGGCGAGGGCTTCGGCCATCTCGACGCCGAGTCCGTGGAGCATGAGGTAGTCGGTGTAGTGGTTGTCGGCGAAGAGTTCCTGACAACGTTCGGATACGCGCGCGCCCATCGTGACGAGCATGAAGCTGGCGTAGTCCAGGTCACTGCTCTCGACCGAGCGAAAGAAGTCCGCGATGCACAGGAACGGTGAGACCCGCTGACGCGGGAACGTGAAGCGCGTGAGCTCCGAGGTCCGGGTGTCGTCACCGTAGAGGATGAGGTCGTTACCCTCGGACGCCACGGCAAAGTGACCCCAGACGACTTGGGGCACCAGCAGTGACTCCTCCTTGGCGATCGCTAGTTGCTCGCGCAGGGTGGCGCTGACGCGCTCCTTGAACGCCGGGTCGTCTTCGCCGTTCTCGGGCCGGAAGCCCCACTGGTTGCGAAAGAGCGCCGTGAGGTTCAGGTACTCGCTGATCTCGTCCACGGACATGCCCTTGGCGACGCGACTGCCGAGGAACGGTGGGGTGAAGAGCGGATTGTCGTCCTCGACGTCCGGACTTCGACTGGGGAGTCCCTCGGGCGCCTCGCCGGCGTCCCCGCGGATCCGACGAAAGACCTTGCGTTCGGAGATCTCTCGACCGAAGGTGGGGTCATCGTCGTCGCCCCGACGAAGTTCGCCCAATCGGTCGAGGACGCGCAGTCCCTCGAAGGCGTCCTTCCCGTAGAACACGCGGCCGCCGTAGACCTGGCGGAGGTCGCGCTCGACGTAGGTGCGCGTCAGCGCCGCGCCGCCCAACAGGACCGGCACGTGGCTCATCCCGCGCTCGTTCATCAACTCCAGGTTCTCGCGCATGATGAGCGTGCTCTTCACCAACAGTCCGCTCATGCCGAGCGCGTCGGCCTGGTGCTCTTCGAGGGCACTCAACATCTCGTTCACCCCGACCTTGATGCCGAGGTTGAAGACCTCGTAACCGTTGTTGGTGAGGATGATGTCAACCAGGTTCTTCCCGATGTCGTGCACGTCTCCCTTCACGGTGGCGAGCACGACGCGACCTCGACCACCCTGATCGCTCTTCTCCATGTGGGGCTCGAGGTGGGCGACGGCGGATTTCATGGTCTCGGCGCTCTGGAGGACGAAGGGGAGCTGCATCTCACCCGACGCGAAGAGGTCGCCGACTTCGCGCATACCGTCGAGGAGGAGTTGGTTCACGATATCGAGTGGCGCCATCCCCTCGGCCATCGCGGCGTCGAGGTCGCCCTCGAGGCCGACGCGCGCGCCGTCGATGATCCGTCGACGCAGACGGTCGTTCAGCTCCAGGTCGTCGAGGGAGCTGGTCGCAGCACTCGAGGACGAGACGCCCTCGTAGAGACCGAGCAAGACCGTGAGCGGGTCGTAGTCGTCGCTGCGCCGGTCGTAGATGAGATCGAGGCAGACGCGTCGCGCCTCCTCGTCGATCCGGTTGAGCGGCAGCAGCTTGGACGCGTGCACGATCGCGGCGTCCAGGCCGGCGTCGGAACACTCGTGCAGGAAGACGCTGTTCAACACCTGTCGCGCGCCGGGGTTGAGGCCAAAGGAGATGTTGGACAGTCCGAGGATCGTACGGACGCCGGGTAGTTCGGCCTTGATGCGGCGGATCGCCTCGATCGTCTCGATGCCGTCGCGTCGCGATTCGACCATCCCGGTCGAGAGCGGCAGGGCCAGGGTGTCGATGAAGATGTCCTGGGGGTCGAGTCCGTAGCGCGTGACGGCGAGCTCGGTGATCGCGCGCGCGGCGCGTACCTTCCACTCCGCGGTGCGTGCCTGTCCCTCTTCGTCGATGCACGTCGCGACGATCGCCGCGCCGAATTCGGCGGCGAGGGAAAGGAAGCCGTCGAGGCGGGTACCCGGCCCGTCACCCTCTTCGAGGTTGACGGAGTTGAGCAGGGCCTTGCCGCCGAGCCACGTGAGGGCTTGGCGCGCGACCTTCGTCTCGGTCGTGTCGACCATGATCGGCACGGAGGACTGCGTCGCGAGGCGACTGATGAGCTCGTTCATGTCGGCCACGCCGTCGGCGCCGGTGTAGTCGACGCAGACGTCGAGGATATGCGCGCCTTCTTTGATCTGGTCGCGGCCGATGCCGACACAGGTGTCCCAGTCGCCCGCGAGCATGGCGTCGCGGAACTTCTTGGAGCCGTTGGCGTTCGTCCGTTCGCCCACCAACAACACGGAGCGATCCTGCTGGTAGTTCGTCGCCGAATAGATCGAGGCCACGGCCGGTTCCAGGACAGCCGTTCGACGCACGGCCGAAAGGGGTCGTACCGCCTCGACGACGCGCGCCATGTGCTCGGGCGTCGTGCCGCAACAGCCGCCGACGACCTGCACGCCGTATTCCGTGACGAACTTCGAGAGGTGCTCGGCGAGCGCGTCGGGCGTGAGGTCGTAGTGCATCTTGCCCTCCACGACACTCGGCAGTCCCGCGTTGGGCAGGCACGACAGTGGCACGGGGGAGGACTCGCACAGACTTCGCAGCGGCTCGTACATCTCGACGGGACCGGTCGCGCAGTTCAGACCGAGCACGTCGATGCCGAGCGGACTGAGTGACGTGATCGCCGCGCCGATCTCGGTGCCGGGGAGCATGCGTCCCGTGAGCTCGATGGTCACCTGTGCCTGGATCGGCACGACGCGGCCGTGTCGCACCATGGCGCGGTGACACGCGGCGACCGCGGCCTTACCCGAGAGCAGGTCGTAGACCGTCTCGACGATCAACAGGTCGACGCCGCCGTCGAGGAGCCCGAGCGCCATCTCCTCGTAGCTCGCCGAGAGGTCGTCGTAGGTGATCTGACCGAGCGACGGGAACTTCGTGCCCGGTCCCATCGATCCGGCGACGAAGCGCGGCGAACCGGGACTGGCGTAGGAATCGGCGACGCGCCGCGCGATCTGGGCCGACACCATCGCGAGTTCATGGGCGCGTTCCGCGATGCCGTACTCCGCGAGCACGACCGAGAAGGCGCCGAATGAGTTGGTCTCGATGACGTCGGCGCCGACGTCCAAGAACGATCGGTGCAGACGCTCGACGGCGTCCGGTTTGGTGACGACGAGCATCTCGTTACACCCTTCGAACGTGGCGCCCCCGAAGTCGTCGGCGTGCAGGTCCATCAACTGGAAGTTCGTGCCGGTCGCGCCGTCGTAGATGAGGACCCGTTCGCACAGCGCCGCGAGGTACGGGTCGTTCGCGCTCGGTCGGGCGAAGGGCGGACGCGCGGGGGACTCCATTGGATGTTCAGACTACCCGTACACCTGCGAATCACTACGCTGGCGACGTGAAGATCTACACCCGTGACGGTGACGACGGCACGACCGGACTCTACTTCGGAGGTCGTGCGAGCAAGAGCTCCGATCAGATCGACGTGAACGGTGAGGTCGACGAAGCACAGGCGACACTCGGGTGGGCGCGCTCGCTCAGCGAACCGGGTTCGCGTCTCAATGAGTTGCTCATCACGGTCGAACGCGACCTCTGGGTCCTCATGGCCGAGGTCGCCACGTCGCCGGACAATCGACACAAGCTCACGGCCGAGAAGACACTCGTGACGACCGAGATGATCGCCCGGCTCGAAACCGAGATCGACGCGCTCTCCGAAGAGATCGAGATGCCCAAGGAGTTCGTGGTCCCCGGCGAGAACCAACTCTCAGCGGCCCTCGACGTCGCGCGCACGGTGATCCGACGCGCCGAGCGCGTCGCGGTGGGCTATCCACTGGACGACTCCTTCGTCGTGGCGTACCTCAATAGACTCAGTGACCTCGCGTGGACGATGGCCCGATTCGCCGAGGGCACCCAACACCGCACCGCTCGAATCCATCCCTAGGAGAGACGACATGGCCCGCACCGCTCGCATCTCGACGCCCGTCGAAGCCGCGACCCAGCCGACGGTCGTGGTGCCCGTCGTTTTCGACGACGGCGCCGCGTTCATCGCCGAGTCGGTGCCGGCAAACCTGGGCGGCCAGAGCATCCCGCGGTCCCTCTCCAAGGAGTGGTGCACCAAACAGGGTCTCAAACCCGACGCCGGCAGTGTCACTGTGCTGCGGACGCTGAAGGACACCAACGTCGCCTTCGTCAGCCTCGGCTCGACGTACAACTCGCTGGAGGGCTACCGACTCGCGGGCGCCGCCGCGACGCGCTGTGCGAATGACGCGTCGGTGGCGTTTTTCTTGCCGACCGACGGCATCGACGATCCCCTCGACGCCGCCCAAGCCCTCGTCACCGGAGGTCTACTCGCGTCGTACCGCTACAAACAGGGCGACGCCATCACCACGTTCGACGTGGTGCCGCTCGGCACTCCGTTGCCGTCGGTCGAGACACACGACGACGTCACCGAAGGCGCGCGTCGAGGTGAGGCCATCGCCAACGGCGTCAACTGGGCTAAGTTCCTCGTCGATTCACCGGCCGGGTACATGCCGCCCAAGGAGTTGGCCCGTCACATCCAGTCGCGCCTCGAAGACGACGAACACGTCACGGTCGAGGTCTGGGCCGAACCGCGCATCCGCGAAGAACGGCTCGGCGGTCTCTTGGGCGTCGGGGAAGGTTCGGCGCAGCCCTGTCGACTCGTCTACGCCACGTACGACCCGAACCCGGACGGCGAACTGCCCCACGTCGCGCTCGTCGGTAAGGGCATCACCTTTGACTCGGGCGGACTTTCGCTCAAATCCCCCGAGGGCATGATGGCGATGAAGACGGACATGACCGGCGCCGCGGTCGTGATGGCGGCGATCTCGATCGCCAGTCGTCTGGCGCTAGAGGTGAGGATCACGGCGATCGCGCCGATGAGCGAGAACCTGCCGAGTGACCGCGCGACCAAACCCGGTGACGTCCTCACGATCCGCAACGGCTTGACGATCGAAGTGCTGAACACCGACGCGGAGGGTCGTCTCGTCCTCGCCGATGGTCTCAGCCTCGCGGTCGAGGCCAATCCCGACGCGATCATTGACGTCGCCACGCTCACCGGCGCCCAGCGCGTGGCGTTGGGTGACGAAGTCGGCGCGATCTTCACGTCGACCGACGAGTTGGCCGACTACTTCGCGGTCGCGAGCGCCCGTAGCGGCGAACCGCTCTGGCGAATGCCGCTGGTGGCGAGTTATGAATCGACGATCGAATCGGACATCGCGGACATGAAGAACATGGGCAAGACCGGGAGCGGGGGGATGATCGCCGCTGCGCTGATCCTCCAACGCTTCACCGACGGTCGCCCGTGGGCGCACATCGATATCGCCGGCCCGGGGCGATCGGACTCGATTCGCGGCTACACCACCAAAGGCGCGACCGCCTTCAGCGCCCGAGCGATCGTCGAGTTCCTCGAAGCCGTCGCCGAAGAGGCGCGCGACTAGCGCTCGACGACACGCACCCGGGACTCGCGACTCGGCACGTCGCGCGCGAGTGACGACGAGGGTACGTCGTGACCGTCGGCTCGGCCGATCAACACCGTGGCGAAGAGGTCTTCGTCGTCGACGCCGGCCCATCGAAGCACCTCTTGTTCGTGTCGGAAATTGCCCCACAGTGCCGCCTGCCACCCGCTCTCCTCGAGTAGCAAGAGGAGGGCCATCGTAGCCATGGCCGCGTCGGTGTGCCAATAGGGGATCGGCCAGTTCGATTCATCGTCCAGTCCGGAGCCGCGCTTGTCGCTCTCGGCGTAGCGCGCGACGTACGACGCGCGCCGCGAGGTTACGAGAACGACCGCGCCGCAACGTTGCAGGCCGGCCGCGCGTCGTGCGAGCGTGCGCCACTCGTCGTCGGTCGCCACGTCGAAGTACTGGGCGACCAACTCGGGACCGACGACGTGGAATCGGACGCCGGCGCTGTTGCCCGCCGTCGGCGCCCACAGGGCCTCGGCGCAGCGTTCGCCCAGCCAGCGCGTGTCGACGGCCGTCCCGTCGAAGGAACGCACCATCCGGCGCCGGGCCAACAGTTCGCGAAGTTCCACTCGTTGGGTCTAGCAGGAAGCCCGAACACGATTGATGACCCGACAGGTAAGATTTGACCACGAACAAGGAGCGAACGTTGTCGACGCCTCGAGACCTACTGAACGCCGCCAAGGCGGAGATCACCGAGATTGACCCGAACGACGTCGCCGCGCGACTCGATCACTTCACGCTGCTCGACGTTCGCGAACCCGAAGAGTACGAACAGGGCGCGGTGCCGAACGCGGTCCACGTGGCGCGGGGCAACCTCGAGTTCTCCGTGGAGGGTCGACTGCCCGACAAGAACGCTCCGATCGCGGTGTACTGCGCGGGCGGGGTGCGCTCGGCCTTCGCGGCGAAGACGCTCCAGGACCTCGGCTACACCGACGTCGTCTCGATCATCGGTGGCTTCAACAAATGGAAGGACGAGGGCCTCGTCTGGACGACGCCGCGCGTGCTCTCGGCCGATCAGCGCGTCCGGTACCAACGCCACCTCTTGTTGCCCGAAGTGGGCGAGAAGGGCCAGCAACGACTGTTGGACTCGAAGGTCCTGCTACTCGGCGCGGGGGGACTCGGCTCTCCGGCGGCGCTCTATCTCGCGGCGGCCGGGGTCGGCACGATTGGCATCATCGACATGGACGTCGTCGACACGTCGAACCTGCAGCGCCAGATACTGCACAACGTCGAGCGCGTCGGCATGCGCAAGGTGGACAGCGCCAAGCTGACGCTCACCGCGATGAACCCCGACGTGGACGTACGCACCTACGACACACGCCTCGGCGCCGACAACATCCTTGACATCATCGACGGTTACGACGTCATCGTCGACGGCACGGACAACTTCCCGACGCGCTACCTCGTGAACGACGCCGCGCTCATCAAGAACATCCCGGTCGTGCATGGTTCGATCTTCCGCTTCGAGGGGCAAGTCACCGTCTTCAACCCGTACGTCGGACCGTGCTACCGCTGCATGATCCCCGAGCCGCCACCGCCGGAACTCGCGCCGAGTTGCGCTGAGGCGGGCGTGTTGGGCGTGTTGCCGGGCATCGTCGGATCGATCCAGGCGATCGAGACCATCAAGTTGCTGCTCGAACTCGGCGACCCGTTGGTCGGCCGACTGCTCACCTACGACTCCATGGACGAGAGCTTCCGAACCTTCAAGGTCCGACGCGACCCGGCCTGCCCCGCCTGTGGCGAGGACGCCGGGCCCATCGTGATCGCCGAGTACGACGACCTGTGCATGCCCCACGCGGTCACGGTCTAGGACGAACGACGCCGAGATCCACGACGTAACTCGGTACTCGGTCTTCAATTCACGTCCGGCACGGGCCACGCCGTCGAGGTGCAAGAACGAGAGCGCGTATCGTTGACGTCGTGACAGCAGACGAACGGCGAACCGATTCGGGCATCGTCGTCCAGCCGGTCTACGACGAGAGCGATCTCGAGGGCTTCGACGCGTCGACGCAGTTGGGTCGTCCCGGTGCGTATCCGTACACGCGCGGCGTCCAACCGACGATGTACCGCGGACGGTTGTGGACGATGCGCCAGTACGCCGGTTTCGGGACCGCGGCGGCGACCAACGAGCGCTTCAAGTTCCTCCTCGAGGCTGGTCAGACCGGACTGTCGTGCGCTTTTGACCTACCGACCCAGATGGGCTTCGACGCCGACCATCCGCGCGCCGAGGGCGAAGTCGGCAAGGTCGGCGTCGCCATCTCCTCGCTCGAGGACATGCGCGACTTGTTGGCCGGGCTGCCCCTCGAGCAGGTGACGACCTCGATGACGATCAACGCGACGGCCTCGACGCTGTTGCTGCTCTATCAGTTGGTGGGCGAAGAGCAGGGCGTGAAGGGTGATCAACTCCGCGGCACGATCCAGAACGACATCTTGAAGGAGTACGTGGCGCGCGGCACCTACATCTACCCGCCGCGCCAGTCGATGCGACTCGTCGTCGACACCTTCGCCTATTGCGCCAAGGAGATGACGCAGTGGAACACGATCTCGATCTCGGGCTACCACATCCGTGAGGCCGGCTCGACCGCGGTCCAAGAGATCGCCTTCACACTGGCCAACGGCGTCGCCTACGTGGAAGCGGCGCTCGCGGCCGGCCTGGCGCTGGATGACTTCGCGCCGCGACTGAGTTTCTTCTTCAACGCCCACAACAACCTGTTCGAAGAGGTGGCCAAGTACCGCGCCGCGCGGCGACTGTGGGCCTCGATCATGCGTGAGCGTTTCGGCGCGACGGACCCGAAGGCCATGACGCTGCGCTTTCACACCCAGACCGGTGGGTCGACGTTGACGGCCCAACAACCGGAGAACAACATCGTGCGAACGACGATCCAAGCGCTCGCCGCCGCCCTCGGCGGCACGCAGTCACTGCACACCAACGGCTTCGACGAGGCGCTGGGACTCCCGACCGAACGGGCGGCGAAACTCGCGCTGCGCACCCAGCAGGTCCTCGGGTACGAATCGGGTATCGCCGACACCGTCGACCCGCTCGCCGGCTCGTATTTCGTCGAGTCGTTGACCAACGAGGTGGAAGAGCGCGCACGCGCCTACGTCGAGGCGATCGACGAGCGCGGCGGCGCCGTCGCCGCCATTGAGTCGCACTACATGCAAGACGAGATCGAATCGGCGGCGTACGAATTCGCGCGCCAGGTCGACCGTGGCGAGAAGGTCGTCGTCGGCGTGAATCGGTTCCAGGAGAGCGACGCGAGCAAGGCCGAGGTCTTCCCGATCGACGAGGCGCAACAGCGCGCGCAGATCGCCCGGGTGTCGGCGCTCAAGTCGACCCGCGACGACGGGGCCGTGCGCGCGGCCCTCGAGGACCTCGCCGCCGCCGCGCGCGGCACGCAGAACGTCCTCTACCCGATGAAGTCAGCGCTGGCGACGATGGCGACGTTGGGTGAAGTGGCCGACGTCTTGCGCGCGGAGTTCGGGACCTACACGCCGCGCTGACGTCGCCACGCTTCCTCAGCGCGCCAGCGGTTCGTGGAAGTGCGTGACGATCGGTCGTTCGACGTAGAACGGGTGGGTCAACTCGCGCCACCGCTGGAAGTCGTCGGTCTCGCGCCAGGCCATGTGCGCCTCGACTGACGACCAGCGGATCAGGAGCAGGTACTTCGAACCATCTTCCTCTTGACGGCGGAACTCGCCACCGAAACAGCCGGCGGCCTCGTCGAGGATCGGTAACGCGCGACGCGCGGCCTCCTCGAACTCTCCTTCGCGACCGGGGGTCACGGCCACCACGACGTGTTCGAGCATCACGCGCGGGCCATCAGTCGCGCGCGCAGCTTCTCGTCGTTCGCCACCCCTATTGCCGTGTGCGCGAGTGCGATCGCGCCCGCGAGGATCGCTCGATCGGCCTCGGGCGTGACGCACGCCGCGGTGAACTCCGGTTGATGGTTCACCGCGCCGTTGGTGGGAATCATGAGCAGCGGGTGAATGGAGGGCACGACCAATGAGACGTTCGCCATGTCGGTCGAGATCGCCGGCCGCTCGGCGCCTTCGTCGTCGAGCGTGAAGCTCCGACCGAGTGCTTCCGCGGCGTCGCGGTAGTGCGCGAGGATGTCGGCATCGGACTCCATGTGTGAAAAGGCGCTGCCGATCTCTTTGATGACGAGCGACGCGCCGGTGGCGAGGGCGCCGGCTTCGAAGCAGGCGTTGACGCGGACTCGTAGTTTGGCCAATCGTTCGCTGGTGAGTGAACGGGCCATGAAACGACCGGCGGCGCGAGAGGGGATGATATTCGCGGCCGATCCCCCTTCGAGCACGATGCCGTGGATGAGGTCGCCCGAAGGCAGTTGCTGACGAAGCAGCCCGATCGACACCTGCGCGATCGTCATGGCGTCGAGTGCGTTCACGCCGACCCACGGGGCCGCCGCGGCGTGCGCCTCCTTCCCTTCGAAGATGACGTCGAAATGGTCGACGGCGAGACAGAGCGCGTCGAGTCGCTCGGTGGGGAAGGGGTGCACCATCATCGCGGCGTGGACGTCGTCGAAGTAGCCGGCGTTGATGAGGTCGATCTTGCCGCCACCACCCTCCTCGGAGGGCGTGCCTAGCAACGTAACGGTGACGTTCAGTTCGTCGGCGACGGCGCCGAGTCCGATGGCGGCGCCGAGCGACGACGCGGCGATGATGTTGTGGCCGCACGCGTGCCCGACGTCGGGGAGCGCGTCGAACTCCGCGCAGAAGACGATATTGAGGTCGCCGTGACCCATCGTCGCGCGAAACGCGGTCTCGAGGCCGGCGACACCGCGCTCGAGTTGGAAACCGGCCCGCTCGGCCATCGCGGCCACCGCGGCCGAGCTCTCGAACTCTTCGTACCCGAGTTCGGGGTGCGCGTGGACGAAGTGACTGAGCGCCACGAGGTCCTCGGCGTGACGCTGGATGGCGCTGGCGGCGACCTCGCGCTCGCTCACTCGACCACCACGACGGTGTCACCGGCGCCGACGGAGTCACCGGCCGCGACGTTGATGGACACGACCACGCCGGACTTCTCGGCGTTGACCGAATTCTCCATCTTCATCGCCTCGAGGATAACGACCGTGTCGCCGGCTTCGACCGGTTGACCGACCTCGACGTTCACCTTCACGATCGTTCCCTGCATCGGCACGACCACGTTGGCCGAGCCGCTGCCCAACACGCCGGCGTGGTGTTGTCGCCGGGGTTTGGCGGCGGTGCTCTGCGCCCGGGGCAGCCCTTCGTCGAACTCCGGCACCCAGAGCGCGACCGTGACCCGACGACCGTTGACCTCCGCCGTGACGTCCTTGCGCACCTGACCGTCACCCACCGACACCGCGGCCGTGACGACCTCGGGCAACGTGGAGAAGTCGAGTTCGCTCTCCACCCAGTTGGTGGCGTGCGTGCCCTGGACGAACTGCTCGTCGGTGAGGATGACGACGTCGGCGGGCAGCGTCGTCGCGACCCCTTCGATCGTCGTCTCTTCGATCGCGCGCAGCATTCGTCGTCGGGCGCGCTCGCGGTCCGGCGCCCACGTGATCAGTTTGGCGATCAGATTGTCGTAGTACTGCGAAATCGAGTCGCCCGCCGCGTACCCTGCGTCGAGACGCACGCCCGGTCCGGACGGTTGGTCGAAGCGTGTGAGCGTGCCCGGTGTAGGAATGAACCGGCCACCAGCGGGGTCTTCGGCGTTGATTCGTACCTCGATGGCGTGCCCGTCGCGGCGCACGTCATCCTGCGTGAAGTCGAGGGGCTCGCCCGCCGCGACGCGCAGCTGCCACTCGACGAGGTCGAGACCGGTCACCAACTCGGTCACCGGGTGTTCGACCTGGAGACGCGTGTTCATCTCTAAGAAGAAGAAGGCGCCGTCCTGGTAGAGGAACTCGACGGTCCCGGCGTTCACGTAGCCGCATGCCTTGGAGACCTTGACCGCGGCCTCACCCATGGCGCGGCGCACGTCATCGGGGAAGTTCGGCGCCGGGGACTCTTCGATGAGCTTCTGATGGCGGCGCTGGGCCGAACAGTCACGTTCGCCGAGCCAGAGCGTGTTGCCGTGGGCGTCGGCGAGGACCTGCATCTCGATGTGACGAGGTCGCGTGAGGTAGCGCTCGACGTAGCACTCGGGACGCCCGAAGTAGCTCTGGGCCTCGCGTTGCGCGCTCTCGAGGGCCGCGGCCGCGTCGTCGGGGGAGTTGACGACCTTCATGCCCCGTCCGCCACCCCCGTAGGCGGCCTTGATGGCGACCGGCCAACCGACTTCGTTGCCGAATTTGACGACTTCCTTCGCGTTCTTCAGCGCTTCGCTTCGTCCCGGGACGCCCTCGACGCCGACCTTGGCGGCCGCGAGGCGACTCGAGATCTTGTCGCCCATGACCTCGATGGCTTCGGGCGGGGGACCGATGAAGGTGACGCCGCGCGACGTGATGGCGCGCGCGAACTCCGTGTTCTCGGAGAAGAAACCGTAGCCGGGGTGCACGGCGTCCGCGCCCGAACGTCGGATGACGTCGAGGATCGCGTCGGTGTTGAGGTAACTCTCGGCCGCGCTCTGGCCCCCGAGCGCGTAGGCCTCGTCGGCCACACGAACGTGCAGCGCGTTGCGATCGAGTTCGGAGTAGACGGCGACGGTCGCGATGCCCATCTCTCGACAGGTGCGCATGACGCGCACCGCGATTTCGCCACGATTGGCGATCAGGACTTTCTTTAACACGCAAACCTCCGTAGGGACCTGTAATTTTCTACCACTCGCTCCTGAAACTCTAGAGTTTCCTTGTGAGTTCAATCGTCTGGCGTATCGAACACTTCGACGTGATTGACTCCACGAACACCTGGTTGAGTCAACGCGCCCTGGAGGGCGCGCCGGAAGGCCTAGTGGCGGTCGCGAACTTCCAGAGCGCCGGACGCGGCCGACTTGATCGTCGTTGGGAGTCACCGGCCGGCGCGTCGCTGCTGTGTTCGATCCTCCTGCGTGCGGACGTCGCGCCGGACCAGCTCCAACTCGTCGTCGCCAGTGTCGCCCTCTCGGCGCGCGCGGCGCTCGTGCGGCTGAGTGGCGTCCGACCAGACCTCAAGTGGCCGAATGATCTGATAGTCGGTGACGCGAAGCTCGCGGGACTGCTCGCCGAGATCGTGTCCGTCGACGAACGTCTGGCCGTGGTGGTGGGCATCGGCGTGAACCTCACCCGCGGAGGTCCGCCGGACGTCGTCTCGACCAGCGTGCGCGAGGCGTCGGGCGTGACGATCACCCCGCCGGCGTTGCTCGACATCCTGCTCGAGGAACTCGACACCCGCCGCGCGTTGCTCGACTCAATCGACGGACAGGCCGCGTTGCGCGACGAGTACCGTCGCGCGTTGCGCACGCTGGGCCAGACGGTGCGCGTCGAGCGCACTGGGGACGTCCTCGTCGGTCGAGCCACGTCGGTCGACGAGTACGGACAACTCGTCGTCGAGGTCGGCGGTGTGGCGTCGGTGGTCTCGGTGGGTGACGTGGTGCACGTGCGTCCCTACGACGGCGGCGAGTCGTGAGCCGCGCGGCGCGTGTCGTGGTGACCGGCGCCGCCGGTCAGGTCGGCGTCGACCTCGTCGACGTGCTCGAGGGCGAGGTGCCGCCGGGCGGTGACCGGTCGTTCCAACCAGACGGTCGCTCGGTGCCAGAAGGGGAGTTCGAGGTCCTGGCGCTGGGTCGCCACGAGCTCGACGTGGCCGACCGCGACGCCGTGCGCCGCGCGATGCAGGCGGCGCGGCCGGACGTCATCGTGCACTTGGCCGCGTACACCGCGGTCGACCGCGCCGAGACCGAAGAGGCCCTGTGCTTCGCGGTGAACGCCGCCGGCACCGAGTCGATGTCGCTCGCCGCCCGCGAGATCGGCGCGCACCTGATCGCGATCTCGACCGACTACGTCTTCGACGGCACCAAGGGCGCGGCGTACTTCGAGGACGACGCGACGAATCCCCTCAACGTCTACGGCGCGTCCAAGCGCGCCGGCGAGTTGCTCTGTTCGAGTGACGACACGATCGTGCGCACCTCGTGGGTGATGGGGGTGCGCGGCAAGAACGTCGCGCACGTCATCGCCGAACGGGCCCTCAGCGGCGGGTCGGTGCGCTTCGTGAACGACCAGACCGGGACGGTCACGGTGGCGAGCGACCTGGCGCGCGTCCTGGCGACGCTCGTGCGCGAACGGCCCGGGGGACTGTGGCACGTGGCCAACCGTGGCACGACGACGTGGTTCGACGTCGCCCACTACGTGGGGGAGATCCTCGGACGTGACGAGGGCTTCGCGACGGCGATCGCGACGTCGGACCTGGACCCGGCACCGCTCGCGACCCGACCGATCCGCAGCGACCTGTCGATTGAAAAGTTCGCGTCGGCGTGGTCGACGTTGCCCGACTGGCACGACGCCCTGACGCGACTCATCCGCGATCGCGGCGCGAAGGGCGAACGGTGAGCGAGGTCGCGACGGACGTCGCTGCGGTCATCGTCGACTTCCACGCCGGTCAGGCGCTCGATGACTGCGTCGACTCGCTGCACGCCAACGGCGTGACCGACATTGTCGTCGTCGAGAACGGCGAGGAGGGCTCGACGCTGCCGTCACTCTCTGGCCAACACGTGGTGCTGGTGGTGCCGAAGCTGAACCTCGGGTACGGTCGCGGCGTGAACCGCGGCGTGGCGGCGGCACCGGACCGTCGCTACCTCCTGGTCTCCAATCCCGACGTCGTCGTACACGACGGCTGCGTCGCGGCGCTGGTCGACTTCCTCGACGAGCATCCGAACGTCGCCATCGTCGGTCCTACGATCGTGCGACCGGACGGCAGTGTCTATCCCTCGCAACGCGTGTTCCCGAACTTCTGGCTCGCCGGCGCCCACGCGCTACTGGCGCCGCTGTGGCCCGGCAATCCGTTCACCCGTCGCTACCGTTCGCCGCGAAGGGACGGATCGGTCGATTGGGTCTCGGGGGCGTTCTTCCTCGCGCGACGGGACCGTTTCGAAGAGGTCGGGGGATTCGACGAGCGCTATTTCATGTTTGCCGAGGACATGGCACTGTGCTGGCAGATGCGCGCGCACGGACACGACGTGGCGGCCACGCCCGACGCACTGGTGACGCACATCGAGGGCGTCTCGCGGGCCCGGGCCTCGCGTGAGATGTTGATCGCGCACCACCGCAGCGCCATGCGCTTCGAATGGCAGACGGCCAGCGGCTGGCGGCGGATTCTGGCCCCGATCGCGACGCTCGTGCTCGGACTCCGGCTCTGCGTGGTACTGGTTATCCGCCCCACGACCTCGGGGGGCCAACAACTAGAATGACCTCTGGGCTGCGAGTGGTTCTGTGGTTGAAAGTCGATGCCAGTCGCGGGCGAAACGACCCACGTAAGGCGTCTTTTAGACGCTGAGCATGGCGCGGTTTAGAAGTAAGTCCTGCCTCGCGCTGACCAGAGCGGTCAACGCGAGAGCCGGTGAAGTGTGTGGTTGCCTCGTCGGAGAGCCTCGTGCTGCCGACGTGACCCACGGACACCGCCGCAGGCAAATGTGGGGTAAAAGACCAGGTCAGCACTCGCAGCCCAATTGAAACAGCGGTAACGACCGGTAGGGTACATCACGACATGAGTGTTTTCAGCAAGGTTCTTAAGGCCGGAGAGGGCAAGCGCGTTCGCCAACTGGCCGAACTCGTGCCGCCCATCAACGAACTCGCCGGTGAGATGGCGGCGTTGAGCGACGCCGAGCTGCGCGCCAAGACCGACGAGTTCCGCGCCCGCCTCGCCGACGGCGAAGACCTCGATGACATGTTGCTCGAGGCCTTCGCGGTGGTGCGCGAGGGCGCGACCCGCGTCCTCGGCCAGCGACACTACGACGTCCAATTGATGGGTGGCATGGCCCTGCACTTCGGGTGGATCGCGGAAATGAAGACCGGTGAGGGCAAGACCCTGGTGTCGACGCTGCCGGTGTACCTGAACGCCCTGGCCGGGAACGGCGTCCACGTCGTCACGGTCAACGACTACCTCGCGACGCGCGACGCGAACTGGATGGGTTCACTGCACAAGTTCCTCGGGCTCAGCGTCGGGCGCGTCGGACCGGACCTCTCGGAGTTCGAGGACAAGCGCGCGGCCTACGCCTGCGACATCACCTACGGCACCAACACGGAGTTCGGGTTCGACTACCTGCGCGACAACATGGCGCGGCGCGCCGAGCACATGGTGCAGCGCGGTCACCATTACGCCATCGTCGACGAGGTCGACTCGATCCTCATCGACGAGGCCCGCACGCCGCTCATCATCTCGGGACCGGCGTCGGACATCACGAAGCTCTACTACCAGTTCGCTTCCATCGCGCGGGCCCTGACCCGCGACCTCGACTACGAGGTCGACGAGGAGAAGAAGACCGTCGTGCCGACCGAAGCGGGCATTGAGAAGGTCGAGCGTCAACTCGGCGTCACGAACCTCTACGACGCGGTCTCGACCAACTACGTGCACCAACTGGGTCAGGCCCTCCGCGCCAAAGAGCTCTACCACCGCGACAAGGAGTATCTGGTGGACGCCGGTGAGGTCAAGATCGTCGACGAGTTCACGGGGCGAACCTTGGAAGGTCGACGTTGGAGCGACGGACTGCACCAGGCGGTCGAGGCCAAGGAGCGCGTGCGCATCCAAGAGGAGAACCACACGTGGGCGACGGTCACCCTGCAGAACTACTTCCGCATGTACGAGAAGCTCGCGGGGATGACCGGAACGGCTGAGACCGAAGCCGCGGAGTTCGGCAACACCTACAAGCTCTCGGTCGTCCCGATCCCCTCGAATCAACCGCTCATACGCCTCGATCAACCGGACCTGATCTACAAGACCGAGGACGCGAAGTTCGCCGCGATCGTCGAGGACGTGCGCGAACGCAGTGACCTCGGCCAGCCGATCCTGCTCGGCACCGCGTCGGTCGAGAAGTCCGAACTGCTCTCACGTGAGCTCTCCAAGGCCGGGATCTCCCACGAGGTCCTCAACGCGAAGCAGCACTTCCGTGAGGCTGAGATCGTGGCCCAGGCCGGACGGAAGCACGCCGTCACCGTCGCGACCAACATGGCGGGACGAGGCGTCGACGTCGTCCTTGGCGGCAACTTCGAAGGTCTCGCGCTGCGCGAGGCGCAGGGCCGGGGCTTCGAGCCCGGCACCGAGGAGTTCGACGCCGCCTACCAGAACGCATTGGCGAACTTCAAGACCATGTGCGAGGCCGAGGGCGACGAAGTGCGCGCGCTCGGTGGACTCTACGTGCTCGGTTCCGAGCGCCACGACTCGCGACGGATCGACAACCAGTTGCGCGGACGTTCCGGCCGACAGGGCGACCCCGGCGAGAGCCGTTTCTACCTGTCGCTTCAGGACGACCTTCTGCGACTCTTCGCGACCGGCGCCGTCTCGTGGGTGATGGACCGCACGATGCCCGACGACCTCCCAATCGAAGCGAAGATGGTGTCCAAGGCCATCGAACGCGCGCAGAACACCGTCGAGGGTAAGAACGCCGAGATCCGCAAGGACACGTTGAAGTACGACGAGGTCATGAACGAACAGCGCAAGGTCATCTACGGTCGGCGCCAGCAGGTCATCGACGGCGAGGACATCCATGACGCCACGATCGTCCTGATCGAAGAGATCCTGACCAACGTCGTGGACGAGCGTCTCGAAGGTCAATTCTCCGAGGGCTGGGACCTCAAACAGCTGGTGACCGAACTGATGAACTACTACCCGACGACGCTCACGCCCGAGTCGCTCGTCGCGTACGAGGACCGCGACGAGATCCTGGCGCTGGTGATCGACGAGGCCGTCGGTCAGTACGAGAAGAAGTGCGAGGAGTACCCGGGCGGCATGGACACCGCCAAGGAGATTGAACGTGACGTGATGCTCCAGATCCTCGACCAGCGGTGGCGCGACCACCTCTCGGACATGGACTACCTGCGCGACGGCATCCACCTTCGCCAGGTCGCCCAGCAGGACCCGCTGACGGCGTGGCAGAAGGAGGGCTACCTGATGTTCGAAGCCCTCCTCGACAACGTTGACGCCGACTTCGTTCGCTACATCACCCACGTCGAAGCCGCCAACGTCGAGAACATCGAGGAGCAGGCCGCGCTCGACGAGGGACTCGAAGGCGCGGTCACGAACGCCAACGTCGTCGCCCCCGGCGCGACCGTGCTGCCGACCCACGGCGCCCAGAAGAAACCCCTGCCCAAACAGGGCGACAAGATCGGCCGCAACGAGCCGTGCTGGTGCGGTTCGGGGCGGAAGTACAAGCAGTGCCATGGCCGACCCTAAGGCCGAGCACGCCCTTCGTGAGGCCCTCGGTACGCTCGAGGACCTCGAGTCGAGGTGGTCGGCGGCGCGCGACTACCTGAAGATCGACGCCGGTCGCGAACGCCACGTCCTCCTCAGCGAACTCGTGGCCGACCCGAACCTCTGGGACGACCAAGACCGGGCCCGCGAGGTGACGACCGAGCTCGGCCGGCTCACGAATGACCTCGAACAGTTCGACGATCTTCGCGCCTCGCTGGACGACTCGCTCGTCCTGGCCGAGTTCTCACGTGAGTCACTAAGCGCCGGTGACGCCGATTGGTCGCTGCTCAACGAACTCTCGTCGACTGTCACGTCGCTCGAGGCGAAGATCGCCGCGCTCGAGACCCAGAGCCTCTTCAGCGGACCGTACGACGCGAATGACGCCATCGTCGAACTGCACGCCGGGGCCGGCGGGACTGACGCCCAGGACTGGACCGAGATGTTGTTGCGCATGTACTCGCGCTGGGCCGAACGACGAGGCTTCGGGGTCGAGATCGACGAAGCGACCGAAGGCCAAGAGGCCGGACTCTTGTCCTCGACGTTCATCGTCAAGGGTCGCTTCGCCTACGGATGGCTCTCGGCCGAGCGCGGCGTCCACCGACTCGTGCGCATCAGCCCCTTCGACTCCCAGGCCCGCCGACAGACGAGCTTCGCGAGTCTCGACGTGACGCCGCTGTTGGACGACGACGCGGCCGAAGTGGAGATCGACGAGAAGGACCTCCGCGTGGACACGTACCGGTCATCGGGGGCCGGGGGACAGCACGTGAACAAGACCGATTCGGCGATTCGCATCACGCACCTGCCGACGAACATCGTTGTCAGTTGTCAGAACGAGCGAAGCCAACATCAGAACCGCGCGCGCGCCATGCAGATCCTCGAAGCGAAGTTGGCCGAACGCGCGCGCGCCGAACGCCAGGCGGAGATGAACGCGTTAAGCGGCGACCGCGGTGACAACGCGTGGGGCTCACAGATCCGAAGTTACGTGCAGGCGCCGTACCAACTTGTGAAGGACCACCGCACGGATCACGAAACCGGAAACGTTGACGCCGTGCTCGACGGCGATCTCGACGACTTTATGGAAGCTGAACTGCGACGACAGCGGTTTCACAGTTAAGAATTGTTAGAGCCCTTTAACGCGGGGCTTCCGTGGCACGGCATCACAAAATTGTCAAACTACAATGGTTGGTGTCCATCCGGGTGCTGACGCGCCGCCACAACTACGTACCCGAGGGGGTGTTTGCGTGATTCGTTTCGAGAATGTCTCGAAGACCTACAAGAACGGCTCACCGGCGTTGAAGGACATCACCCTGGATATCGAAAAGGGAGAGTTCGTCTTCTTGGTCGGCGCGTCGGGTTCGGGCAAGACCACGTTCCTGCGTCTCTTGTTGCGCGAAGAGTTGCCCGACAAGGGTCGGATCCTCGAAGCCGGTCGCGACCTGACCGAGTTGTCGAAGTACCGCGTGCCGTTCCTGCGTCGCAACATCGGCTGCGTGTTCCAGGACTTTCGACTCCTGCCGAACAAGACGGTGTTCGAGAACGTGGCCTTCGCGCTGGAGGTCATCGGCCGCCCGCGTTCGACGGTCGAGTCGCAGGTTCCCCTCATCCTCGACCTCGTCGGACTCTCTGACAAGTCGAAGAGTCTGCCGGGCGAACTCTCCGGTGGTGAGCAACAGCGCGTCGCCGTCGCGCGCGCCTTCGTGAATCGCCCGTTGATCCTGTTGGCCGACGAACCGACGGGCAACCTGGACCCCGCGAACTCCGAATCGATCATGGCGCTCTTGGAGCGCATCAACCGAACGGGCACGACGGTCGTCATGGCGACGCACGACAAGGCCCTCGTTGACCGCATGCGTCGACGGGTGATCGAACTCGACAAGGGCGAGATGATCCGTGACCAGGTCCGCGGCGTCTACGGGATCGATGAAGGCGTGGCGATCTGATGCGCGTCTATTTCCGCTACGCCGTCAAAGAGACGCTCTCCAACCTCTGGCGCAACCGCATGATGACCATCGCCGCCATCCTCACGGTCGCGGTGTCGCTCGCGCTGGTCGGGTCGGCCCTGTTGCTGAAGCAGAGCGCCGCGCAGGCGTCCTCCCAGTGGCAACAGGGCACCCGCGTCACCGTCTGGATGCAGCCGACCGCCTCGGCGGGCGAGATCGCCAACGTGCAGACGCAATTGAACAGCCTGCCGATCGTGAAGCAGTGCCAGTTCCATACGCAGGCCGAGGACTACGTCGAGATGATCCACACCTTGCCCGCGTCCGAGGCGCACGTCTTGATACAGTCCGAGATCCCGACGAAGTTCAGTTGCGTGCCGACGGTGCCCTCGGACGCGTTCACGGTGCAATCGACCTTCGAACACCAACCGGGCGTGTACCAGGTGACGGCACCGGAGCAACAGATCCGCGAGATGAACCGGGCGATTCGCATTCTGCAGATCGTGTTCCTCGCGCTCGCGCTCGTGCTCTTGCTCTCGGCGACCGTCTTGATCCTCAACACGATTCGAATGGCCATCTTCGCGCGGCGCCGGGAGGTCTCGGTGATGAAGCTCGTCGGCGCGACGAACTGGTTCATCCGCGTGCCCTACATCACGGAGGGCTTCATCCAAGGTCTGCTCGGCTCAGCCGTCGCTATCGGCGCGGTCACGGCACTACACATCTGGTATCCCTTGCACAATGAGTTCCAGTTGAGCACGAGTGCCCTCATCGGCACCAACATCGTCGTGTTGATCGTCGGCGTCGTGATCGGCTCGGTCGGTTCGGCGATCGCCATTCGCCGATTCCTCGACGTCTAATCGTTGGCTTCGTTGAAGTCGACGGCCAGTGAGTTGACGCAGTAGCGCAGCCCGGTCGACGTCGGTCCGTCGTTGAAGACGTGTCCCAGGTGACCGCCGCACTTCGAACACACGATCTCCGTGCGCTTGCGATCGCCAAGTGAGTCGTCGGGCCGCTCGATGATCGTGCCCGGTTCACACGCGTCGAAACTGGGCCAGCCACACCCGGAGTCGAACTTCTGCGCACTCGAGAAAAGGTGCTGACCGCACCCGCCGCAAGTGAAGACGCCGAGTGCGTCGACGTGCAGCAGTGAACCGGTCCACGGAATCTCGGTCGAGGCATGACGCAAGACGGCGTAACGATCGGCCGAGAGTTCGGATTGCCACTGATCGTCGGTCTTCTCCACCTCGAAGGTCACCGGTTCAATGTAACGGAACCGCGGACCGACCCGACCACCTAGTGATAGTTCGGGCGCGGCGATTCCGGCAGGGCGGGCGCGAACTCGGGTTGGTCGGCGAGGAGCCGCGAGAACGCGGCCGCGAGTCCTTCGGCGTCGAGACCGAGCTCGCCGAGGAGCTTGTCCGGACGGTGCTGTTCGAGGTACGCGCGCGGGGTGCCGAGGATCCTCGTCGTCGGGAACGGTCGGGCTAGGTCCTGGGCGCGGCTGCGGATCGCCGAGACCATCAAGGTCCCGGCACCGCCGTGGCGGGTGCCGTCTTCGACGGTCACGACGCGTTCGTGGGCCAGTGCGTCGTCGATCATCGCCGGGTCCGGCGGCAGGACCCGGACGTCGTAGAGCGTGACCTTGCTCGCGTCCTCGCCCATGAGTTCGAGGGCCCGGTAAGCGCTCGGCGCCATCTTGCCGACCGCCAGGACGCATAGCGAGCCGTCGCCGCGCTGCACCACGCGCGCCTCGAGGCCGTCGCCGACCTTGCCGTCGAAGGGCTTGGGCAACGTCTTGGGAAATCGTATTGCCGTGGGGGTCGACATCGAGAGCGCCGTGGCCAACATGCCGGGCACCTCCTCGGCGGTCGACGGCGCGAAGACGGTCATGTTCGGGATCGCCAGGCACAAGGCGATGTCGAGGAGTCCGTGGTGGCTGGGACCGTCGTCGCCGGTGACCCCGGCGCGGTCGAAGACGAACACGACCGGCAGGTTCAACAGGCCGACGTCGAGGTGCGCCTGGTCGAAGGCTCGCGAGAAGAACGTGGAGTAGATCGCGACGACCGGCTTCAGTCCGCCCATGGCCATGCCGGCCGCGGCCGTCACGGCGTGTTGCTCGGCGATGCCGACGTCGAGGAAGCGATCGGGGAACTGCGATTGAAAGCTGAGTAGACCGGTCGGACCGGCCATCGCCGCGGTGATCGCGACGACGCGCTCGTCGGCGCTCGCCAGGGCGACCAGTGCGTCGGAGAAGGCCTGGGAGAACGACTGCGGCGCCACCTCTTCGTCGTCGTGACGAGGCGGCAACTTGTAGTCGTGCATCTTCATGTCGTCGTCGATCGCCGGTTCGTAGCCGAGGCCCTTGGTCGTCAGGACGTGGACGAGGATGGGTCCGTCCCACTGTGAGGCGCTCTTCAGCGTGCTCTCCATCGACTCGATGTCGTGACCGTCGATCGGACCGATGTAGCGCACGCCGAGGTTCTCGAAGAACGTGTGCGGCGTAACCATCTCGCGCACGACCGAGGTAAGCCCGTCGATGCCCAGGTAGGCGGCCTTGCCGACCTTGGGCAGGTGCGGCACCGTGCGACGCAGACGGCCACGCAACGTGAGGTAGGTCTTGTTGAGGCGCAGCGACGTCAGGGACTCCGAAAGCTTGGAGATCGTCGGGGCGTAACTTCGCCCGTTGTCGTTCAAGACGATGACGACGCGCTGATTGGAGTGGCCGAGGTTGTTGAGTGCTTCGTAGGCCATGCCGCCGGTGAGCGAACCGTCGCCGACGACCGCCACGACATGGCGCTTGCCACCATGACCGATGAGTTCCTTGCGCTGTTCGAGCGCGACCGAGAGGCCGTGCGCGTAGGAGAGCGCGGTCGAGGCGTGGCTGGACTCGATCCAGTCGTGCTGGCTCTCCGAGCGGTTCGGGTACCCGGACAGACCGCCGCGCTGGCGAAGGTTCTTGAAGCCGTAACGGCGACCGGTGAGCAGTTTGTGGACGTAGGCCTGGTGGCCGGTGTCCCACAGGATGATGTCCTTGGGTGAACTAAAGACCCGGTGAAGGGCGAGCGTCAGTTCGACGACGCCGAGGTTCGAGCCCAGGTGGCCCCCCGTGGGGTTGTTCGTCACCGTCTCGATGATGAACTGACGAATCTCCTCGCTCAGTTCGTCGAGTTCCTCGTAGGACAGTTTCTGGAGGTCGGCGGGTGTTTCGATCGAGGGGAGAATCACCCTGACAGCCTACAGAACGCCCCTGGAAGTGGCGTGGCGACCGACGGGGACTCCGGTACGCTCGCCAGAATGAATAACACCCTGGTTGAACATGACGTCCTTCAACGCACGCTGGGCGAAGCCATGGCCCGCGGCGGTGAGTTCGCCGAGGTCTTCGTCGAGGACCGCACCACGTCGTCGGCGATGTTGGACCAGCGTCGCGTCGAACAACTCAGCTCCGGTCGCGAACGCGGCGCGGGGATCCGGGTCGTCGTCGGCGACACGACCGGCTTCGCGCACACCGCTGACCTCACCGAGAGCGGGCTCGTCGCGGCGGCACGCGCGGCGGCGGCCGTGGCGCGCGGCGGCGGCGGCGGGGTGCGCGAGATCGCGCTGGGACCGCTTCGCGACAACCTGAGCCACGCGACGATCCTTCCCGGCGACGTCGACAAGGCGCGCAAGATCGAACTCATGAACCACGCCGATGACGCCGCGCGCTCCGAGGGCTCGTCGATCACCCAGGTGCAAGTGGCCCTGGGCGACTCGACGCGACACTTCGTCGTCGCCAACTCCGACGGACTCCTCGCCGGCGACCACCAGGTCCGCACGCGTTTCAACGTGTCGTGTATCGCGACAGGTGACACCGGGATGCAGACGGGCTATCGACCGATCGCCGGCACACGCGGGTTCGAACTACTCAGCGCCGACGCGGTCGCCGAGGCGGCGCGTGGCGCCGCGCGTCAGGCGATCACGAAACTGGACGCGCGACCGGCGCCGTCCGGCGACCTGCCCGTCGTCCTGGCCGGCGGATCGGGCGGCATCTTGTTCCACGAAGCGTGCGGCCACGGCCTCGAGGCTGACGCCATCCTCAAACAGGCGAGCGTGTACGCCGGCAAGGTCGGTCAACTGGTCGCCAGTCCTCTGGTGACCCTGGTCGATGACGGGACCGTGGAGGGCGAATGGGGTTATTTGGCCATCGACGACGAAGGCCGTCCCGGCGCTCGCAACGTGTTGATCGAGAATGGCGTGTTGACCGATTACATGTGGGACTACCTGCGCTCGCGCAAGGAGGGCCGCGCGTCGTCGGGCAATGGCCGTCGACAGAGTTACCAGCACTTGCCGATGGTGCGTATGACCAACACCTATCTCCTTGAGGGCGACGCCGACGCCGACGAGATCGTGGCCCAGACTCCCTATGGCGTCTACGTCGCTCAACTCGGGGGCGGCCAGGTCAACACCGCGACCGGCGACTTCGTCTTCGGCATGACGGCGGCCTTCATGATCGAGGACGGCAAGATCACCGCGCCGCTTCGCGACTGCAACCTCATCGGCAACGGCCCCGACGTCCTGCAGCGCGTGGACGCGGTGGCCACGGACTTCTCGATGACGCCGGGCACCTGCGGCAAGAACGGGCAGAGCGTGCCCGTCGGCACCGGTCAGGCCACGATGCGCCTCACTGGCGTGACGATCGGCGGGGCCGCCGCGTGAGTCAGTTATTGGAACACGCGGAGAGAATCCTCGAGTCGGCGCGCGGCGACGAGGAGATGGAGATCTACGTCGCCAGCGGTGTCGACACCGAGGTCCAGTCCTATCAGGGTGAAGTGGAAGAGCTGACGACGGCCACCTCCAGCGGATTCGGGATCCGCATTCTCAACGACGGCGCCGGCGGCGCGCGTGTCGGTACGGCGTGGGCCGGATCACTGGACGACGAATCGATCGCCAACGCCCTG
The DNA here is from genome assembly GCA_963802735.1 of uncultured Acidimicrobiaceae bacterium. Taxonomy (GTDB): domain Bacteria; phylum Actinomycetota; class Acidimicrobiia; order Acidimicrobiales; family RAAP-2; genus RAAP-2. The sequence continues at coordinate 274,846 of CAWDJY010000009.1, forward strand.
CGCGAGGCCCGTGACAACGCGACCTTCGCGACCGAGGACGAGTTCGTCGCCTTCGCTCGCCCCGACGGCGTGGACGCCGTGTCACTGACCCTGACCGACGGCGGCGTGACGAGCACGCCGCTGGACGAGAAGATCGCGATGGCGATCGAGCTCGAACGTCTGGTGCGCAGCGGTGACACGCGAATCCGACAGGTCGACTCCGCCAACTATTCGGACTACGTGGCCGAGGCGGCCATCGCCTCGACGACCGGCATCCGCGCGTCGTACGCGCGAACCGGCGCCCACGTGTCGGTCGAGGCGATCGCGAACGACGGCGGTGACGACCAGACGGGCTGGGGTCTTTCGGCCGGTCGGGCGCCGCACGAGCTCGACATCGAACGGGCCGCGGCCGACGCCATCCGCCGGTCCACGAGGATGTTGGGCGCCGAGAAGCCGAAGTCGTTCAAGTGCACGGTCGTCTTCGATCCCCGCACCGCGGCGACGCTGTTCTCCATCATCGGCGGCGCGCTCAGCGGTGAGGCCGTCGTGCGTGGTCGATCCTTCTTCGCGAACCGTGTCGGGGAGATGGTGGCCACGCCCTCGTTCACGCTGCTCGACGATCCCACCGACGCGCGCCATTTCTCCGCCAGCGTCTACGACGCCGAGGGGCTGGCCTGTCGACGCAACGTCCTGATCGAGAAGGGGGAGTTGAAGGGCTTCGTCTACGACACGGTGTCGGCGAGTCGCGCCGGCACGTCCTCGACGGGCAGTGCGGTGCGCGGCGGCATCGCCGGATCACCGTCGGCGGGCTGCCGGGCGCTGCAACTGACACCCGGCGACGTGGACCAAGAGGAGATCCTCCGTCGCGTGGGCCACGGCCTCTTCGTGGAATCGCTGATCGGCGTGCACTCGGGGGTGAATCCGGTGTCGGGTGACTTCTCGGTCGGGGTCACCGGTCTAATGATCCGCGATGGTCAGCTGGCTGAACCGGTTCGTGAGATCACCGTGGCCTCGACATTGCAGCGGATGTTGCTCGACGTCGTGCACGTCGGCAACGACCTCGAATGGTTACCCGGCGCCGCGGCCGGTCAGAGCGTCGCGATCGACAACATCGCGGTTTCCGGGACCTAGTCGCTGGTCGACGACGACGACGTGGACGTGGTCGTCGAGGCGGCCGTAGCGGCGGGGGTCGCGCTTGACTCGCTCGAGGTGGCCGCGGGGGTCGTCGAAGTTGAGGCAGGTTTGGTCGATTTCTCCGCTCCGCGACTGTCCGTCTTATAGAAACCGCTGCCCTTGAACACCACGCCCACGGCCGAGAAGACCTTGCGGAGCTCTCCGCCACAGTGTTCGCACACGGTCAACGCCGGGTCCGTGAATCGCTGGACCGCTTCCACGCGCTGGTGGCAGGTCTGGCATTCGTATTCGTAGGTCGGCATTGGCGCTCCCGTGCGGCTGGTGAACCTAGGCGAGTTTACTCGGGGCCGTTCTGGCGCCATTCGGAGCATCGGTATCATTGCGCTGTGGACGACTTCCACCAACTACGTCGGCCGTCGAGTGGGGGGACGTTCCCACGCGATATCGGTGCCTCTGAAGTCACGGCGCGTCGCGCCTTGGCGAAATGTCGCATCAACATGGACGCGAGCACGACGGCCGCCGTCGCCGCCAACGCCATGCACAAAGGCGATGTCCTCGCCACGGCCCGGGTCGCCGGCATCCAGGCGGCCAAGCTCGCCGCGTCACTGCTGCCCATGTCGCATCTCGTACTGGTGGGCAACGTCCACGTGAACTTCACGATCGCCGACACGCACATCGACGTAGAAGCGAGCGTCGACACCGTCGATCGCACGGGCGTCGAGATGGAAGCACTGATGGCGGTGACGGTGGCCGCGCTCACGATCTACGACATGTGCAAGTCCGCCGACCGCACGATGACGATCGAAGAGGTCGCGATCTGGGAGAAGTCGGGCGGACGTTCTGGGACGTGGCGTCGTGAAGACGTGCTCGGCGCTGCGACGTCGATCGTGTCTGAGCCGTAATCGCGCTCGAGCGACCGGGCGTTCGACTCGCGTCGACCTTTCGACGATACTGGGGCATGGCTGATTTGAACGTCCTGGGTGGCGAGTTGGAGCCGTGCGGCATGGACCCGGTCACCGGTTTCTACCGTGACGGCTGTTGTACCTCTGGACCGGAGGATCTCGGCAGTCACACGATCTGCGCGGTCGTGACCGCCGAGTTCCTCGAGCATCAGCGCTCCATCGGCAACGACCTTTCAACGCCGATGCCCCAGTACGGCTTTCGAGGATTGGTACCCGGCGATCGTTGGTGTGTGACGGCGCTCAACTGGCTCCGCGCGCATCACGACGGAGCGGCGGCCTTCGTTGTGCTCGCGTCCACGAATGCTCGTGCCCTGGAGATAGTGCCGATCGAGGCCCTGCAAGAGCACGCCGTCGACGTCCCGTCGGGACCAGGGGATCTCTGAGCCCCCGGACGACGCCTCCATCCGCGCCCGGTCGGGGCTCGTCCGGCGCACTGACGGCGACCGTGTTGGTCGCCCTCGCCGGTTTGCACGTGGCGTGGGGGCTCGGTTCATCGTTCCCGTTCCAGAACCGTGACGATCTCGCCGACTCGGTAGTGGGGACCGACGCGATGCCGTCGACCATGGCCTGCGTCGCGGTCGCCTCATTGCTCGCGGGCGCGGCGGCACTCGTCGCTCGGTTCATCCCGCTTCCTTCGCGAGTTCGCGCGAGCGCACTGCGCGCGGTGACGGCCGTGCTCGCGACACGAGGCATCGCGGGCGCCGTGGGACGAACGGCGACGCTGTCACCGGGGAGCGATTCGCCCGCTTTCGTACGCTTGGACAAGCGGCTTTACTCGCCGCTGTGCCTGTGGCTGGCCGCGGGCGTGCGTCGCTCGATCTGATCTCGCCGGAACCGCCGTCGCGACCGTCGTGCCGGCCGCCGTCGCCCGGTGTCCCCTATGGCAGTATTGGGGGCATGATCGATCATCTCTCAGTTCAGTGTGCCGACGTGGCGGCCAGCGCCGCCTTTTACGACGCGGTGCTCGCCCCCCTCGGCGGCGGGCGCGTGATGGATTTCGGTGACGTCATCGGCTACGGCACGCCACCGATGCCAGATTTTTGGATCGGCCCGAACACGACCGGTGAAGGATTTCGCGAAGCGCACGTCGCGTTCTCGGCACCGAATCGCGCGGCCGTTGACGCGTTCTACGTCGCCGCGACGGCCGCCGGCGCCGAGGTGCTGCACGAGCCGCGCGCGTGGCCCGAGTACCACGAGAACTACTACGGCGTCTTCGTGCGCGATCCCGACGGCAACAACGTCGAAGCCGTGTGCCATTTGCCCGAGTGACACCACGGCGGCGGTCCTCGCCGTCGTCGGCGATTCCAAACCGCGTCGTTCGCGGTCGAGTGACAACGCGATTGCCTCTATCCTCGGTAGTGCAATTGTGACGGGAGATCGATGAGCACTATTCGTGGAGGGGTGGAACAATCCCGCGAGCGCCTGATCGCCCTCGTCTTGTTGCTGCAGCGTGCGTGGCAGTACGGCTCACTCACCCAGGAAGAGATCGTGAGGGAGCTCAAGATCGACGAGTTCCCGGTCTCGGCGAAGGGTCCTCGCAAGATCCCGGCCTACGAGGGTAACGAAGGGGCCGTGCGCCAAAAGTTCGAACGTGACAAAGCCCGGATCCGAGAACTTGGGTTCGAGATCGAGACCGACGCCAAGGGCGACGGCGCGGTCGGCTACCGGATCGATCCCTCGAGCGGCTACGCGCCGCTGATTTACTTCACGCCCGACGAGGAGCGCGTGGTGCGACTGGCGTTGCGGTTCTGCGGGTTCGGCGCCTCGGGGGCCTTCAGTGTCTTCAATGAGGTGCCGGCCAGCGACGGGGGACTGGAGTCCTCCATGTACTACACGCCCGTGATGCGCGCGCTCAACCTCCATCGCGCCCTGGCCTTCGACTACCAGTCCGGCGCGAACAAACCGCGAATGGTCGAGCCCCTCCTCATCGACGTGTTCAACGGGGTGACCTATCTGATCGCCCGCGTCAAGGGCACCGAAGAGATCAAGGGCTACCGATTCAGTCGAATCACCTCGATGCCCGTCGTGCTCCCGGACACGTTCGTCCACGACGAGGGTGCCGTCGAGGTCGCGCGGGCCTGGCGACCCGAGTTCGCCCGCTCACCGACGCCCATGGACGTGGTCGTGACCACCAACGAGAACTACGCCGACCTCCTCGTGCGTCAATTCGCGGGCTCGCTCGCGGCCAACAAGAAAGACGGCAAGGTCGAAGTCGGTCTCAGTTTCGACAGTCCCCGCGCCGCCCTTCGATTCGTCGTGGAGGGCGCCGATCGCATCCGACTCCAGTCACCGAAGTCGCTCAAGGCCGACCTGGCTGATTGGTTGAAGAACGTCAACCGCGGCAAGGCGCCCGCGCTCGAGGATATGAAGTTCACCGGTCCGGCGACCAACGACGTCCTCGGCCAGACGCTGCAACTCCTGCACGCCGTCTACGTCGCCGAGGACGGGCTGCGCATCAGTGAACTGGCCAAGCGGTTCTCGCTCGCTGAGGACCACGTGCGCCTCATCATGGACCGACTGGTGGCCCTGGAACCGATGGCCGGCTCGACCGACGGAACCGGCGCCTTCCCGGCGCATGTGTTGAAGGAGTGCGACGACTGGGACGACGAGGCCCACGACGACTCGACCTACCGGGCCGACTTCAGTGACCTCCCCGAGGGCGCCGACGAGCCCTCGCCCTTCATGTGGCGCGACCTGTTCGAACTGAACATCGCGCTGCGCGAAGCCTCGCGCGTGTACCACGACCCGGCGATCCTGTCGGCCATCGAGAAGATCGAGGGCGCCACCAGCAGCTACGTCCAGGTCGAGATGACCACGAACGAGACCATGCTCGATGACGTCTCGGCCGCCGTCGAGAACCACCAGCAGATCAAGATCCTCTACACGGCCGCCACCGCCGACGAGGCCCGCAGCCGCTCGATCGAGCCCCGCGAGATCAAGGTGCTGAACGGTCACACCTACGTGCGCGCCTACTGCACGACCCGCGAATCGTGGCGCACGTTCCGGGTGGACCGGATCAACGCCGTCGTCGCGATCTCCGACGCCACCGAGGAGCGTCCCCCCGACACGGTGGTGAACTGGCTCACGCAGGTCGGTGAGGAAGGTGACGAGGTGGTGGTGGTGATCGAGTCGTGGCTGCGCTGGCTCTTCGAGCCCCTCCCGAACGCCCAGTGGTTGACCCTCGATGACGGTCGCCACGCGGTCAAGTTTCGGGTGAGCAATGAACTCTTCCTCGACCAGCTGCTGTTACGCGCCGGTGAGGGCGCCGTCGTGGCGACGCCGAAATTCGCCAAGGCCGGCCACGAACTGGCCAAGAGGATCGCCGCCTCGCTCTAGCGACCGTTGGACCCCGGGGTGTCCAATGATCCGAGTGCTGTCGCGTCGATCGAACGACGTGCGTTATTTCACCGACGACCGCGCCCTTGAGATCGACGGTCTTCGTGAGGGCGGACCGGGATGGTGGCTTCGCGGTGGCGGCGACGCCCGCGATCCGCGTTCAGTCGCCGCCGTACTGCGGACCTCGGAGCGGTCCTCGGTCCTCGGTTACGACATCGTGGTGGCCGCTCCGCGACCGACGTCGATCCTTCTCGCGATCGACGCCGAACACGGCGCGGGCGTCGTGGCGGCGCATCGCGCCTCGGTCGCCTCGGCCATCGACTACCTCGAGGAGCACGCCCTGGTGGTGCGCGATCGACGCGGGGGAGAGGACCGTGACCTCGCCGGACGTTGGAGCGGCGTCGTGGGATTCACGCACGGGGTGAACCGGCACGGAGAACCGCACTTGCACGACCACGTGCTCGTGGGTGCCCTCCCGGAGGGTTCGAGCAACGTGCTCGACAGCCGCGGCCTCTTCGCCCACCTCGAAGCGGCCGACGCGCTCTATCGGGCGTCGCTGCGTCACGAACTGCACGAACGAACGCCGTGGACGGCGTGGCGGTCGTTCACGGGTGGCGAACACGTCGTCGGGCTCGACGAGGGGTACCGGACGCTGTGGGGCGGTCATCACGCGCACCGGGGTGAGAAACTCCAGTGGCGCCGAGGCGACGCGATCGAGCAGTGGCGTGATGACCGCGACCGGTTCGAATCGCTGGGCGTCATCGAAGCGCCACGGCGCGATCGTTTGCACCTCGACGAGCACGGTTTTGCCGGCGCGTTCGAGGGACGTAGTGACGTCGCGCGACGCCACGTGATCAAGGCCTGGAGCGACGCCGCGCGATTCGGACAGTCGACAGTCGCCGTGACGCGCGCGGTCGACTCGTTGTACCCCGAGCTCGCCGGCGCGCGCGGCGTGCGCGAACCGTCGATCGGCGTCCGCGAGGCGCGGATGACCGCCCTCGTTCGCGAGCGGGGTGCTCGACCCCTCGACGCGGTGGAGCTCGATCGCTGGCGTCAACGCTCGCGCGACGAGCGTTCGCGGTCGGATCGCTCCAGGTAGCCGCGGAAACGCGCGCTGGAATGGGCGGGCGTCAATTCGATCCACTTCATCTGCTTGCTCGCGTCGAGCCCCAGCGCGTACCCGGGTCGACCGTGGGCGAGTTCACTCATCGACGCGCGGTCGCGCTCGACCCAACTCGTCGAACGTCCGGCCCGCTTGCCCCGCGGACCAAATTGGAGTGTCGGGTTCAGATAGAGGGCCCGCCCGGCGAGCCCCCGCAGCATCTCGAGGGTCGCTCGATCGGCGATGCCGGGCAGCACCACGGTGGTGGGGAAGAGCGAGAGGAAACCCTCGGCCGACGTCCCCCAGCGGCTCCGGGCCTGGCTGAGGTCCTGGAGACAGGCCATCGTGAGCACGCCCTGGCCGCCGCCCTCCGAGACGATGCTCGCCAGGCGCGGCAACGGCGCGACGTTGGCCAGTTCGTCCAGGGCCAGCAGCAAACGAGCGCCCTCCTCGTGGCGGTCGTACGTGGCGTGGACGACCTCCTCGATGAGACCCACGACCAAGGGGATCGTGACCGCCTGGTGGCGGCTGGGTGCCACGACGTGGAGCTGGTGTGGGCCACCCAAGAAGGCGTCGAGGTCCAACGGCGCCTCGCGCGACGACGCCCTCGCCGCGTCAGTGCGCACGCCGGCGAAGAGGCCCGCGGTGGTCGACCAGATGCTCGATCGTTCGCGCTCCTCGGTCGCCAGTACGCCGCGAAGCAGCGAGACCGACGGATGATGTTCGCCGTGTCGTTCGGTGAGTTCGTGCACGACGTCGTCACACCGTCGTTCGTCCACGCGTGACGCGAGTTGTCCCAGCGACTCGTGACGAAGCGCACTCGCGTGCAGCAGTGGCGCCACCAACGCACCCGCACGTTCGGTCCAGTGATCGTCACCGCGATCGCCGCGACCGCGTCGCGCAACGTCAATAAGGCTTCGCGACGCGAGAATCGCACCGTCCCACGAAAAACTTTGTCGTATCGGTGAGTAACCGATTCGATGCACGTCGGGTGGTGTGCGCACCGTGCCGGACGGATCGAAGAGCAACGTCGCGCCTTCACGTCGACTACGCGACATCAACGACACGACGTCGTTCTTCGTTGAAGTCACTACGCAAGAACGACTGGTGATCAGGAGATTCGGAACGACAATCGACGACGTCTTTCCACTACGACTCGGGCCGAGCACGAGTGTTGAACGTTCGTCACCACTCGACGCGTCACCGTGTGCACCGCGACCGAGATAGATGCCGACGTCGTTGTGCACGAAAAACATCTGTCGCAGAAAAACTTCGAAATGCTTGACATTGGTGTGTAAAGCGAGTGAACTTTTAGATGTCCTTCTGCGGAGGAGGTGAACGTTGAGTGAAACGTCCGTGTGACGTTTTTACGAAACGCTTTTCCGTGTCGGACCGTGCACTGCGATCAGTCGCCGTACAGCTGCGAAGCTGGGTGGTACATGAGCGAGTACACGTTTATCAATGCGGTACCGATGTCGAGAACACCACGGTGGTGCACTCGAGGTCCCAAATTGATTCAACGTTGAGTCCCAAGGAGGGAAAGTGGCACCAGCCGCGAAGAAGAAGGCTGTAGCCAAGAAGGCTCCAGCGAAGAAGGCCGCGAAGCGTCCTGCTGCAAAGAAGAAGGCCCCTGCAAAGAAGGCTGCCGCTAAGAAGCGCCCAGCAGCGAAGAAGGCCGCGAAGCGACCTGCTGCGAAGAAGAAGGCCCCGGCGAAGAAGGCCGCCGCTAAGAAGCGTCCTGCTGCGAAGAAGGCCGCCAAGCGTCCTGCTGCGAAAAAGGCCGCGAAGCGTCCCGCCAAGAGGGCTGCCGCTAAGAAGTAGTCAATCCCATCAGGGATTTTCATTCGAGGGGGGCCGTTGGCCCCCCTCGAATGCCGTTCAGTTGTCTTCCAAGTCCGAGCGTTCGTCGACGTCGAAGCGCCACGGACTGTCCGTGACGACTCGATAGTCCAGCGCGAGACGCGTGGCCTCGGCGACGTGGCGGGCGAGCGAATCGGCGCCGTAGGCGAAATGGAAGTCGAGGCCCGTCGGGATCACCACCACGTTGGTCCCCGTGCCGTGGTGATCGGCGTAGAGCGTGAGGCCCGGGGCGAAGTCGAGCAGGCCGAGACCCTCGGGCAGACGAAGGTCCCCGTGGGCGATGATCAGTCGCTCGAAACGACCCCCGAGGCCCTCATAGGCGCCCTGGACCGCCGCGTTCAGACCACTCGCGTTGGAGTGCCACATCTCGGCGCCGAGTGACGTGGCGAAGTCCGTGACGAGCGGATCCTCGCTCACGACGATGACCGCGCGCGGCGCACTGGCCTCGACGACACCCCGCGCCAAGTCGCGGGCGAGGCGCGTGACGTCGAGGTCGTCGCCTCGACGTAGGCGGACCTTGGCGAGGTCGAATCGTTTGAGTGGGATGACGACGGCGTCGCTCATAGTGGTGCATGTTACGGGTCGAGGACCTCGGTACCCTTGAGTGGATGACGGACGCGCCCCTCGATCTCCTCGAATTCGAACGAGCGCTGCTCGTGCGAGGTCACGTCGTGGTCGGCATCGACGAGGTCGGTCGAGGAGCGCTCGCCGGACCGTTGACCGTCGGGGCCGTCGTGTTATGTGGCGAGTCGGCGCCTCCGCTCGGCCTCAACGACTCCAAACTCCTCAGTGCGGCCCAGCGCGAGTCGTTGGTGGATCCGCTGCGTGCGTGGGCGGCGGCGTGGTCCCTGGGATCGGTCAGCGCGCGCGAGATCGACGCCTGGGGGCTTCGACTGGCCCTCGCGGTCGCCGCGACGCGCGCGATGAACGCGCTGACGATCACGCCGACGCACGCACTGATCGACGGTTCATTCAACCTCCTGCGGGCGCCGATCGACGTGGCCTTCGGTCACGCGTTCCCGCCCCCGCTTCAATACGGCGCGCTCCCCGTGACGACGGTCGTCAAGGGGGACCGCAAGTGCGCCACCATCGCCGCGGCGGCGGTGCTCGCCAAGGTCCACCGTGACGCGATAATGGTCGAGCTCGACCGTGAGCGTGACGAGTACGGCTGGGCCTCCAATAAGGGCTACGGGGCGCCACGCCACCTCGAGGCCCTGCGCCGGGAGGGCCCGTCACGGCATCACCGTCGTTCGTGGTCGCTACCGCAAAAGGCGGCGAGTTGAAGGTGGTGGGCCCCGACGGCGAGTGACGTCCTCGTCACGAGCGCGGGCCCCTCAAAGACTAGGATTGTCCAGTTATGTCTTCGCTGCTCTCGGTCAACAACCTGAAGGTCCAGTTTGCGACACGAGATACCTTTGCCACCGCGGTCAACGACTTTTCCTTGACCATCGACGCCGGCGAGAGCGTGGGCCTGGTCGGTGAGTCCGGCTGCGGAAAGACGACCACGGGCCTCGCGATCATGCGCCTCTTGCCGGGCAACGGCAAGATCGTCGAGGGCAACGTCGTGCTCGACGGCGTGGACCTGGCGACGTTGCCCGAGAAGGAGATGCGCCACTATCGCGGCAAAGCGGTGGCGCTGATCCCACAGGACCCCATGAGCTCGCTCAACCCAACCACCAAGATCGGCCGCCAGATCGGTGAAGGTCTGCGCATCCACGAAGGTGCGACGGACGAGGAGGCACGCCTTCGCGCCCTCGAGGTGCTGGAGATGGTGGAGATGCCCCGGCCGAAGGAACGTCTCGGTCAGTACCCCTTCGAGCTCTCGGGCGGTCTGCGCCAGCGCGTCATCATCGCCATGGGACTGGTCTGTCGACCCAAACTCCTAATCGCGGACGAGCCGACGACGGCGCTCGACGTGACGATCCAGGCCCAGATCCTCGACATCATCGATCGCCTGCGCTCCGAGCTGAACATGGGCCTGCTTCTCATCACCCACGACATGGGCGTCATCGCCGGGCGCACCGACCGCGTCGTCGTTATGTACGGCGGTGAGAAGGCCGAAGAGGCCGAGACGACCGAGCTCTTCTACTCGATGCACCACCCCTACACGCAGGCCCTGCTCGCGTCCATGCCGAACATCGAGAACACGACGAAGCACGAGCTTCGCTCGATCGCGGGGATGCCGCCGGACCTCACGAAGCCGGTCGTCGGCTGTCCGTTCGCGCCGCGCTGCGCGCACGCGCAAGACCGCTGCCGCGTCGAGGACCCGGCGCTGGTCACGACGGGCACCCACGCCTACGCCTGTTTCTTCCCGGTCGACGGTCCCGAGCCGGTCGTCGTCCGAGGCGCCGAGCTCGAAGTCGGCGCGCGCTCGGCCAAGGAGATCATCCGCGTCGAGAACCTGGTCAAGGAGTTTCCGATCAAGGCCGGCATCGTGCGACACAAGGTCGGCGCCGTCCACGCCGTGTCCGACGTCAGTTTCACGATCTCCGAAGGTGAGACGTTCGGGCTGGTGGGTGAGTCGGGCTGTGGCAAGACGACGGTCGGGCGAATGCTGGTCGGCATCGAACGCCAGACGTCGGGGAAGGTCCTGTTCGACGACAAGCTGGTGTCGGACCGCCACCACAAGCCGTCGCGCGAGGACTACCGCGAGCGCCAGATGATGTTCCAGGACCCCTACTCGTCCCTGAACCCTCGTATGACCGTGAACGACATCATCGGGGAGCCCCTGATGGTGCAGCGACAGGGCTCCAAGGCCGATCGACAGCACCGGGTCTACGACCTGCTCGACACGGTCGGACTGACGCACCACGCGGCCGATCGCTACCCGCATGAGTTCTCAGGCGGCCAGCGCCAACGAATCGGCCTGGCCCGCGCGCTCGCCCTCAACCCCCGGCTGATCGTCGCCGACGAGCCCGTCTCCGCGCTCGACGTCTCGGTCCAGGCCCAGATCTTGAACCTGATGAAGGGTCTACAGTCGCGTCACCAGCTCTCCTACGTCTTCATCAGCCACGACCTCGCCGTCGTGTACTACATGGCCGATTCGATTGGCGTCATGTACCTCGGCAAGATCGTGGAGATCGGTGACGCGGAGGCGGTCTTTCGCGAGCCGGTCCACCCGTACACCCAGGGTCTGCTCGACTCGGTGCCGGTGCCGGACCCCCGCGAGGCCCGTCGCAAGAGTGGCGACCAGGTGCGCGGTGAACTGCCCTCGCCGGTCAACCCGCCGTCGGGCTGTCGCTTCCGCACCCGGTGCCCTCGGGCCCAAGAGGTCTGCGCGGCCGAGGAGCCCGCGATGGTGTCCTACGGTGATCGTCACCAAGCGGCCTGTCACTTCCCGCTGCGCACGCCCGTCACCATCTCCCAGTAGTTCTCGACGCCCGTCGCGGGTCCGCGGGTGACTCTCGAAGAACACTCGACGTTCGAACGTCGGCCTACCGCTCGAGGAGACGGACCTCGAAGGCGTCACGCAAGGCGTCGCCGATGTAGTTGATGGCCACGACCACCAGGATGAACACGACGGCCACCGGGAAGACCTCCCACCAGAAGCCGTTCTGGAGCTGTTCGGTACCGGACTGGAGCATCGTTCCCCAGTCGGTCTGGGGGGTCTGGATACCGAGGCCCAGGAACCCGAGGGCCGACAGGAACAAGATGGCGTCGGCGACCGAGAAGGTGGCGACCGTCACGATGTTGCTGATGGAGTTGGGAAAGACGTGCCGCCGGATGACGTGCCACTTGCTCGCCCCCATCGACGTGGAGGCGTTGGCGTAGTCCAGATGTCTGATCAACAAGGCGTCGCCGCGAATGATTCGCGCGTTGCCCCACCAGCCGGTCAGTCCGATCACCAGGATGAGGAAGACCGTGGAGCGGCCGAAGATCGTGATCAGCGAGATCAGCAGGAAGATATAGGGGATGGAGAGGAAGGCGTCGATGACGCGCATCATGACGGCGTCGACCACGCCGCCGAGGAATCCCGAGACCATGCCGTAGAAGGTCCCCACGACGATGGTGATGAAGCCGGCCAGGAACCCCAGCGTGAGCGAGTACTCACCGGCGAAGAAGATCCGACCCAACTCGTCGAATCCGTTGCTGTCGGTACCGAGGGGAAACTTGAACCCTGGAGGCGCGTTCTCGGGGTTGTTGAAGGCCAGCGCCTGGTTCGTCTGGTTCGTGGGGTGGATGTGCGGCACCAGGTAACAGGCGGCCGCGAGGAGGATCACGTAGACGCACGACGCGATCGCGAGCTTGTTGGCCATGAAGATCTTCATGCGCTGGCGCCACATCGGGACCGGCGGCTCTTCGTTCTCCCCCGCCAGGATCGCTTCGTCGAGGATCGACGTCACTTGGCGCTGCCTTCGATGCGAATACGCGGATCGATGAGGCCGAGGGCGACGTCGGCCGCGAGGTTGCCGATCAGCGTGAAGAACGCCACGAGGATCGTGATCCCGAGCACGACCGGCACGTCGACGTTGAGCGCGGCGGTGTAGGTCTGCAGGCCCAGACCGGCGTAGTTGAAGACGTACTCGATGATGAGCGCGCCACCGAAGAGACCGGGGATCGCGAGCCCCAGGATCGTGACGATGGGTCCGAGCGCGTTACGAAACGCGTGTCGCCACAGGACGCGCGCCGAGCCGCAACCCTTCGCGCGCGCGGTACGCACGTAGTCCTGGACGAGCACCTCGAGGACCGTGCCTCGCATGAAACGACTCAGGCTCGCCACCGAGAGCAAGGTCAAACAGCCCACCGGGAGGATAAAGGATCTCGGATCGGTGAAGATCGCCCACGGCGCGACTCCCTCCGGCGGGGAGATCGGCAGGTGGGGGAAGTGGAAGCCGAACGCGTCGATCGCGAGCAGGCAGAGCAAGAAGGCGGGCATGGCGTAGAGCACGAAGGCGGTGCCGGTCGCGGCGTAGTCGGCGACTGTGTTGCGACGAGAGGCCTGGAAGATGCCAAGGGGGATAGCGATAATGATGGTGAAGATCAACGCGCTCAGGGCCAACCAGATGGTCCGTGGCACGTACAGACCGATGATTGCCACGACCGAGAGGCCCTCCTTGTAGGAGTAGCCCAGGTTGCCGTGGAACACCAGTTGGCCGATGTACTTGGCCAATCGAACGAAGTAGGGCTGGGTCAGTCCGTGCTGCACCGCCCAGACGTGGACGTTGTGGTTGCTGCTGCGAGAGCCCAGTGCGGCGAAGGCCGGCGCGAGAATCCCGTGGGTCTGGAAATAGGGGAGCGAGAAGGTTATGACGATGATGATGAACAACACGACGACCGACTGTCCGAGGCGTCGCAGGATGTACGAGAACACTCCGCAACGCTACCATTTCCCTCCATTCAGAGGATTTCGGGACGTAAAAAAAGGGGCCCTCGCGGGCCCCTTTTTTTACGTCGGTACAGGCTTAGTAGCGGTAGTACTCCGGCGTCAACGTCAAGAGCACGTTGTTCCAGCCGATGCTGCTGTGCAGCGTCTTGACGATCTCACCGGTACCCAGGTTCAGCGGGTCCCAGAGGTCGGGCAGGTTCTGCGCGGTGAACTTGGCGTAGGCCGTCAGATTCACGTTGGTGGTCAGCGTCGCCTTGATGAGTGAGTCCATCGTCGGGTTGGAGTAGTCACCGTAGTTCGAGCTCGCGCCCGTGAGGTTCAGAGGCTCGCCGGACGGGTAGTAGTCCGGTGCGTACAGCCAGCCGCCACCCCAGTTGCAGATGTCTTCGGTCGTCGACGGGTTGTACTCAGCCGTGCAGTTGAAGATCACGTCGTCGAACGTCGCCTGGGACTGGTTGACCTTGATACCCAAGCTCTCCCAGTCGGAGATGATGCCGTTCATTTCGGTGTCCTCGGACGGGAAGCCGGAGTTCCACTGGACGTTCAACGTCAGCGGCTCACCATTCGTGATACCGGCGCCGCACTGTCCGGAACCGGTGCCGGGGCTCGTGCAGGTGAGGCTTCCACCACTGTCGGTCCAACCGTTCTTCGTCAAGTCAGACTCGGCGGTCGAGAGGCTGAACGGGTACGGAGCCGGGAACGACCCGGACTCAGCGCTCGGCGTCGCCAATGGAACGGCGCTGTAGGTCGGTACGCCGTAGTTCTTGAAGGCGTCCTTGATGATCGTCGTCTGGTCAATCGAGGTCTCGAGCGCTTGGCGCACGTAGAGCTGGTTGATGAACGCGCTACCAGGGTTCTTCCCGAAGTTCAGGTCCATGTCATTGTCAGCGAAGTCCTGACCGGTGACGAGGTTGTAGCGGGTGGACAGTTGGCCCCAGTTCGGTCCGACCTTGCCCGGCGCGGGCGCGTCGGCTGTCAGGATCGATGGGTCAACGACGCCGATGTCGATCTGACCGGCCTGCAGTGCGTTCTCTTCAGCGGTCTCGGAGGTGAAGGCAACTTCCTTGAAGGTTGCGACCTGCGGCTTCACGGGTCCGCTGTAGGCGTGGTTGACAACGAACGTGGCGTTGCTCAAGTCGTCAAACTTGGTCAACTTCCACGGGCCGTCGGCGCCGCTCTGCCACATCTTGTCCGTGAAGGTCGAGAGCTTCTGACCTTGCGCGTTCAGGTAGTTGTAGACGTTCTTGCACGCCACGGTGGTGGAAGCGGCACCGTACCGACCCGACGCGCACGTCGAGGTCTGCGAAGCGCTGGTGCGGTCCCAGGCGTTGGGCATCGGGGTGATGATGGCCAACTCGTTGTCGGTGAACCACAGGGGGCTCGCCGGGGACTTGAGGTGGATGGTGACGGTGTTGCCGACACCGGTCGCACTCGCCACCTGGTCGGGAATGCCCAGTCCTGGACTATAGGTACAGAAGTCCGAG
This sequence comes from uncultured Acidimicrobiaceae bacterium, assembly GCA_963802735.1. GTDB lineage: Bacteria > Actinomycetota > Acidimicrobiia > Acidimicrobiales > RAAP-2 > RAAP-2. Next base: position 290,029 of record CAWDJY010000009.1, read on the forward strand.
GGGACCGCCTTCGCCATGTTCAAGAAGAACATCACGGATTCGGCGTTGACCGTCTGGCCGTCAGCGAACTTCCAGCCCTTCATCGTGAAGGTGACGGTCTTGTTGCCGTTGGAGAACTTCGGCAGATTTCCCGTGGAAATCTTCGGCTGGAGCGCCGCGCTGTTACCGAGTCCGAAGAAGTACAGGGGGCGGAACATCAACGCTTGAAACTGCGTCGTATTCGCCACCGAGCAGAACTGACCCGAGTAGTACGGAAAGATGTAGTTCGGGCCTGCGCCCGCACCTTCAGCAAATGTGATCGTCCCTTGCTGCGACGCGCCACTTGTGGTTGGGACAATTAGTCCCAGTGACCCCGCCGCCGTAACCAATCCAATGGTTATTGCAAGGCGTAACTTGCCTTTTCGAAACATATTGCCTCCCAGCCACCGAAGTGGTCACATTTAATTTGTCATTCCATCACAGATGGATTAACGACAACTGTATCCGCAAGTTTGAGGCCCAGAATGTGCACCCTGGCGAAAATAGGGACAATTTCTCGGCCGGAGGTACCGCGAGAATGCAAGGAATTCGGCGGTTTCCACCGGTCCGACTCGAATCCCTCTAAATCAGTCGTTTGGGCCCGTACAAAGCGTGCCGTGACGCCGCCGCCGAGGTCGGGGCCGTGATTCGCGACGCGCGGGTGTTCGAACTCAGTTGCCGGTGACTGAGGTGTCCGACGCGAATCTCAGTAGTGGAAGTACTCGGGCGTGAAATCGCCCAAGGGGTTGGGAGTGAACCCGATTGAGCTCTTCAGTACCCGGGCAACCTCATCGATCGAATTGGCCTGGGGCTGGTAGAGCACGGGCAACTGTTGGGCTGCGAAATTGGCGTAGGCGCTCAGAGTGGACGTCCCGTAGATCGACTTCTTGATGAGGGTCGTCATCTGGGCGTTGGCGTAGGTGCCCACGTTGAAGTCCCCGCCGGGCAGGAACAGCGACTCGCCGGACGGATAGTCGCTCGGCACGTACGACCATCCGTAGCCCCAGGCGCAGATCTCGAAAGGTTTGGCACCGGTGCAGTCGCTGATCACGTTGTTGAAGGTGTCCGTGGTGTGGGTGATCTGGATGCCGAGGGTCTGCCAGTTGGCGATCTCGGACGTCATCGTCTGATCCAGCGCGGTGGTGCCGGTGGGCCACACGACGTTGAAACTGAGTTGGTAGCCCTGGGCGATGTTCGCGCCGCACTCGGTGGCACCGGTGCCGGGGGACGTACAGGTCAGCACGTTGTTCACGAGGGTCCACCCGTGCGCGCTGAGCAGGGTCCGAGCCGCGGCGAAGTTGAACGGGTAGGGATTGACGATCGCCTTGCTGAGCGACGTCGGCGTCGCGGGGGGCAGGGGACTGTCGATCGTCGAGCCGTAGCCCTTGTCGACGTTCTCGATCAGGCTTCGCTGGTCGACGGCGTACTGCAGGGCCTGGCGGATGTACAACTGGTCGATAGCCGCGCCGTTGGGGTCTGACGACGTGAAGTTGAACGCGGCGTAGTTGAACGCCCACGACGAACCGGTGACGATCGAGTAGTGCGACGCCAGGGGAATCCAATTAGGTCCGACTTGGCCGGGCGCCGGCGCGGCGCTCGTGAGGACACTCGGGTCGATGTAACCGAAGGAGAGTTTGTTGTTGAGGAGGTCGCTCTCCTCGCTCTGGAGCGACGTGAAGGCGATCTCCTTGACGACCCCGACCTGCGCCCGCTGGGGTCCCCGGTACTTGGTGTTGGGTTCGAAGGTGGCGTCACCGGAGGCGTCGAACGCACTGAGTCGCCACGGACCGTCGTCGCCGCTCTGCCAGAGCGCCCCGGTGAAGGTCGAGGTCGCCGCGCCCTCCTTGGTGAGATAGGTCAGCACCGCGGTGCACGCGGCGTCGGTGCTCGCCGCGCCGAAGGGGCCGCTAGCGCAGGTCGAACTCGCAGCACCCGACGTCCGGTCCCAACGATCGGGCATCGGCGTGATCTCCGAGAGGTAGTTGTCGAGCAACCACGTCGGATTGACGGGCGTCGTGAAATTGACGCGCACCGTGTTTCCGTGACCGGCGGCGCTCTTCACCTGGTCCGGTATTCCGTACCCGGCGTTGTAGCCGCAGTAGGCGGTCGGGTCGGCCTTGTACATGTTGAGGAAGAACATCACTGATTGCGCGTCAACGACCTGGCCGTCGGCGAAACGCCAGCCCTTCATGGTGATCGTCACGGTTCGATCGCCGTGGGTGAAGACCGGCTCGTCGGCCGGCGAGAGCGACGGCACGAACTTGGCGGATCCGCCGAGTCCGAACCAGTAGAGCGGGCGGAACATCAGCGTCTGGAACTGGTTGATGTTGTTGACCGACGAGTAGGCGCACCCGAGGAAGGGGAAGATGAAGTTCGGATTCGCGCCCGGTGCCTCGGCGAAGGTGATCGACCCCGAGGGCTGCGAAGTGACCGTGGCGAAGGCCGGCGGGCCCGCGACGGCCACGCCGACGAGCACCAGCGCGGCGATGGTGAGGCGTAGAGAGTGTCCGACGTGCATAAAGGATTGAGCCCGTGCCACCAAGAAGGTCATAGGAACTTCACCCGCATTGAACGGGTCATTGATACGTTACAGGCCGCGCTTTGCGCCTCGTCGGTCAGGCGAGTGCCGAGGTGAGCACGGATTCGATGCTCGGGCTCTCGAAGATGAACCCTCCTTCGAGCAGCGCCGCGGGTACGACTCGTTGGCTCGCGAGGACCGCGTCGGCGACGAGTTCTCGACCGAGGGCCAGGTCCAACGCGAACTCCGGGACGCGAAGGCGCGCCGGTCGTCGCAACTGACGCGCCAGTGCGACGGTGAAGTCGCGATTCGTGAGCGCCGCCGGAGCGACGAGGTTGAACGGACCGCTCGGGCGCGTGTCGAGGAGCCACACGATGGCGCGCACCTCGTCACGCAGCGAGATCGGACTGAACCACTGGCGGCCGGTGCCCATGACGCCACCGAGTCCGAAGCGAAAGAGCGGCAACTGCTTCTTCAGTGCGCCCCCTCGCGACGACATGACGATGCCGGTGCGAAGTATCGCTACCGACGTGCCGCGTCGCGCGAGCGGTGCCGTCGCGCGTTCCCACTCCGTGCAGACGCGCGCGAGGAAGTCATCGCCGACGTGCGACGTCTCGTCCAGCACTTCGTCGCCGCGGGGTCCGTAGACCCCGATCGCCGAACCGCTGGCGAGGAACGCGGTGCCCGACGACGCGGACAACACGTCGATCAACAGCGTCGTGGCGTCGACGCGCGAGCGGCGGATCTCCTCCTTGCGCTGCGCGCTCCAACGTCGATCGGCGATGCCCGCGCCCGCGAGGTTGACGACGGCGTCCAACGAGTCGACGAGTGGGAGGTCGCGGTCGTCGACGAGTCCGCGCGCGGGGTCCCAGCGGATCGATCCGGACTCGGCGTTCGCCGCGTCGGGTCGTACGAAGCGCACGACGTCGTCGCCGCGTTCGCGCAGCGCGCCGACCAACGCCGTGCCGATGAGTCCCGACGAACCGGTTACGCCGACGCGCACGTGTCATCCCAGAGTTGGCCGATCAGCCCGGCGAGCTGATCGGGGACCGACAGGTGCGCCCCGTGCGCCGCGTTGAAGACCTCACGACCTTCGATGAGCGGGTTCTGGGTCGTGAGCTCGCGGCTCAGCTCTCGGTAGAAATCGGGCGCGAGGACGTCGCCGTACACGTAGTACGCCGGCACGCGCAACGCCGCGACGTCGAACGGGGCCTCGGGCGTTCGCAGGCTCGCGAGGTCACTCGTGAGCGCCGGACCGTCGCGTCGACGAGAGTCGCGTTCGAGTTCACTCAGACGCTCCCACGCACTGTCCGAGACGATGCGGCGAAAGAACTTCTCGGCCTCCCAGCGCGGGTCGTCGCCCAGCGGTTCGCCCGTGCCGTGGCGGCGCCGGATCCACGGCAGCGGCGCCTCATAGGTGATCACGAGTCGCGCCAGGGACGCGTCGGCGATCGCGGCGCCGTAGACGACGACGCCGCCATAGCTGTGGCCGAAGAGGATGATCGGACGACCGGCGTCCTCGTGGCGGGCGAGGGTGATGAGGTCCCCGACGTGGTACGCGAGACCGAGCGGACCGAGCTCGCGCGAACCCTGGTAGCCGCGCCGGTCGTAGGTGACCAGATCGAATCGATCGGTCCGGCGCGCCAGTCGTGCGAAGGAGCCACCGCGGTCCAGCCCACCGTGCACGCAGATGATCGTGGCGTCGGGATCCTCAACGCGACGTTCGGCGACCGCGAGTCCCGGGACCGGCGAGTGCGCGACGAAGTGCAGTCCGTGGGGGGTCGGGGCGGAACTCACTCATCGAACTTACCCATCGCCCGGCCAGGGCGAACCTCCGGAATAACGGTGTGCGACCCCTAGGCTGGGAGGCGTGACTACGCCCTCCGATTCATCGACCGCTCGTCCGAGCAAGGGCTCGTTCGGACCGAACGCGTGGCTCGTCGACGACATGTACGACCGCTTTTTGGCCGATCCCAACTCGGTCGCCGAGAGCTGGCGGGAGTTCTTCGCGGATTACCAGCGTTCGACCGTGCCGAGCGTGGCCTCGTCCGCCCCGGCGGCTCCGGTCGTCGCCGCGCCCGATATCGACGAGGAGGCGACGCCGCTGCGCGGGGCCGCCGCGCGCATCGTCGCCAACATGGAGGCCAGCCTCTCGGTTCCCACGGCGACGAGTGTGCGCACCGTGTCGGCGCGGCTCTTGGAGATCAACCGCGCCGCGTTGAACGAATCCCTCTCGCGCTCCAGCGGCGCCAAGGTATCGTTCACGCACTTCATCGCCTTCGCCATCGTCAAGGGTCTGGTCCAGATCCCCTCGCTCAACGCGACCTTCGTCGAGGCCGTCGACAAGAAGGGCACGCCCGGTGTTCGCCACCACGAGCACGTCGGCCTCGGCCTCGCGGTCGACGTCGAACGGCCCGACGGATCCCGCAACCTGTTGGTGCCCGTGATCCGCGACGCCGACACGATGGACTTTCGCGCGTTCCTCTTGGCCTACGAGGACCTCGTTCGCAAGGTCCACTCGAAGAGCTTCGACGCCGACGACTTCGTTGGCGCGACCGTCTCGCTCACGAACCCAGGGACCCTCGGCACCGTCCAGTCGGTGCCACGTCTGATGGCGGGCCAGGGCGCGATCTTTGGGGTCGGCGCCCTCGGGTGGCCGGCCGGCTTCGAAGCGGCCGACCCGCGCGCACTCGCCGAACTCGGCGTGGGCAAGGTCATGACGCTCACGTCGACCTACGACCACCGCATCATCCAGGGCGCCGAGTCCGGTCTGTTCTTGAAGTACGTCGCCGAGTGTCTCACCGGTCAGCACGGTTTCTACGACGAGGTCTTCGCCGCACTTGGGATCCCCTACGAACCGGCGCGCTGGGCGCCGGACCGCAACCCGTCCCAGAGCGAGGGCGACGCCGAGCGGATCTTGAAGCAGATCCGCGTGCAAGAACTCATCAACATGTACCGGGTCCGCGGACACCTGAACGCGCACCTCGACCCGTTGCACTCAGATCCGCCGGCCCTGCACGCTGAACTCGACATCGCGAACTACGGACTCACGATGTGGGACCTGCAGCGCGCCTTCGTCGTCGACGGCCTCGCCGGACGCAGCGAGGCGACGCTCGAGGAGATCCTCTCGATCTTGCGCGAGGCCTACTGCCGGACGATCGGGATCGAGTACGGCCACATCATGGATCCCGAGCAGAAGAAATGGATCCAGCGTCGCGTCGAAGGCGTGAGTCCCTCGCTGAGCGTCGACGACCAGCATCGCGTGCTCGAGGCCTTGAACGAGGCCGAGGTCTTCGAGCGATTCCTGCACTCGCGCTACGTCGGCCAGAAGCGCTTCGGTCTCGAGGGCGGGGAGTCGACCATCGTGGCGCTCCAGACGATCCTCGATGTCGCGGCGGACGACGGGATCAAAGAGGCCGTCATCGGTATGGCGCATCGCGGTCGTCTGAACGTCTTGGCGAACGTCGTCGGCAAGTCCTACAACGACATCTTCTCGGAGTTCGAAGGCAACCTGGATCCCGAGAGCGTGCAGGGCAGCGGCGACGTCAAGTACCACAAGGGCGCGCGTGGCGAGTTCAAGAACCCCCGCGGCGTGTCGATCGACGTGTCGATGGCGTCGAACCCGTCACACCTCGAAGCGGTCTCACCCGTCGTCGAGGGCATCGTTCGCGCGAAGCAGGACCTGATCATCCGACCGCGCGACGGCTCCGACGTCGACCCGGTGAGCGAGCTGTACCCGTACCTCGCGATCCTGATCCACGGCGACGCCGCCTTCGCCGGTCAAGGCGTGGTGGCCGAGACCCTCAACATGAGTCAGCTCTCCGGGTACCACATCGGCGGGGCGATCCACATCGTGATCAACAACCAGGTCGGCTTTACCACGGCCCCGGAGTCGGCCCGTTCGAGCTTCTATCCGACCGACGTCGCCAAGATGATCCAGGCGCCGATCTTCCACGTGAACGGCGACGATCCCGAGGCCTGCATGCGCGTGGCGCGCCTCGCCTACGACTACCGACAGACCTTCAAGCGAGACGTCGTCATCGACATCGTCTGCTACCGGCGCTTCGGCCACAACGAAGGCGACGACCCGAGCTACACCCAGCCCCAGATGTACAAGATCATCGACCAGATGCGCTCGGTGCGAAAGATCTACACCGAGACGCTGGTGCGTCGCGGCGACCTCTCCATCGAGCAGGCCGAGACGGCCCTCAACGAATTCAACGAGCGACTCCAGAGCGTGCTCGACGAAGTGCGAACCGTCCCGGTGCCCGAACTGCGCGGTGTCCCCTTCGTCGAAGTGCCGATCGACGCGCCGGCGCCCGAGACCGGCGTCGAGCGAACCACGTTGGTCGAGATCGCGACGGCCACCACGCGCGCGCCCGAGGGGTTCACGATCCACCCCAAGCTCGAGCGCCAGTTCGCCCAGCGTCGCGCGCTGCTCGACCAAGGTGAGATCGACTGGTCCCTGGGCGAGGCGCTGGCCATCGGGTCACTCGTGCTCGCGGGCGCCAACGTGCGACTGATCGGACAGGACTCGCGTCGCGGCACCTTCTCCCAGCGTCACGCCGCCCTCATCGACTACGACAACGGCAGCCAGTACATACCGCTCGCCGCTCTCCACTCCAAGGGATTCTTCACGGTGCGCGACTCGTTCTTGAGCGAGTACGCCGCGTTGGGTTTCGAGTACGGCTACTCCGTGGAAGCCCAGAACACACTGGTCGCCTGGGAGGCGCAGTTCGGCGACTTCATGAACGGCGCCGAGATCATTATCGACAACTTCTTGGTCGCGGCCGAGGACAAGTGGGGGCAGCAAGCCAGTCTGGTGATGCTCTTGCCCCACGGCTACGAAGGTCAGGGCCCCGAGCACTCGAGCGGTCGCATCGAGCGATTCCTGTCGCTCAGCGCCCGCAACAACATCCGCGTCGCCCAACCCACGACCGCGGCCCAGTACTTCCACCTCCTCCGCTCCCAGGTCCTTCGGGCGCGCTCGACACCGCTCATCGTCTTCACGCCAAAATCGATGCTGCGGGCCGCCCAGACCCGATCACCGCTCGCCGAGTTCGAGCGCGGATCGTTCCGGAGCGTGCTCGACGACCACGTCGCCGACCCGTCGGTGGTCACGCGCGCGGTGCTCGCCTCGGGAAAGATCGCTCACGAGGTGCTCGCGTTACGCGACGAGGCCGCCGCGACGTCGGTGGCGGTCATTCGCGTCGAGCAGCTCTATCCGTGGCCGCGCGCCGCGATCGACGAGACGTTGTCGCGCTACGCGAACCTCGAAGAGATCATCTGGCTGCAAGAGGAGCCCGAGAACATGGGTGCCTGGCCCTTCGTGCACCTGCAGATGCACTCGCAGTTCCGCGGCATGACCGTCGGCCACGTGGCGCGCGCGGAGTCGGCGAGCCCGGCCACGGGCAGCGGCCTCATCCACAGCGCCGAACAGGCCGACCTCGTGGCCCGGGCGCTCGGGTGAGTCCCATCCGTTCCTCGCGGCTGCGCGTCGTCGTCGACGGTTCGAACTTCGCGACCGAGGGCCGGGTCACGCCGAGCCTCGCGCAGCTCGACGAAGCGGTGCGCGCCTTCATGGAAGAGCACCCGAACGCCGAGGTGATCGTGGTGGCCGACGCGAGCTTCGAACATCGCGTCGCGCCGAACGAACGCGCGCACTTCAAGGGCGCGGAGTTGGCGGGCGAGATCGTCACGCCGCCGGCCGGCGCCATCGGCCGCGGCGACGCCTTCATCTTGAAGATCGCCGACCGCATCAAGGGCGTGGTGCTGAGCAACGACTCGTTCCAGGAGTTCCACGACGAGTACCCGTGGCTCTTCGATGAGGGCCGCCTCATCGGCGGTAAACCGGTGAAGGGCGTGGGCTGGGTCTTCACCCCACGTCTGCCGGTGCGCAACACCAAGACGTCACGGCCGGTGAAGAAGCTGTCGGTGACGTTGTCCGACGGCGCCAAGCCGTCGATCGGGACGACGCTGACGCCCGTCAAGGCGGTGAAGGCGAAGAAGATACCGGCCAAGGTGCCAGCCAAGGTCGCGAAGGTCCCGCGCAAGGCCAAGAAGTCGCTCAAGGCCGTCGAGCCCGAGAAGAAGGTCGCCAAGGCGGTGAAGAAGTCACCGGTGAAGGTGGCCAAAGCACCCCCCAAGCCGAAGAAGGCCGCCACGACGCTCGAGGTCCCGCCGGCGGTCGCGTTGCGACGCGGTCGACACCCGGTCAACCCGGAGGCGGACTTCGCGCTCTTTCGCAGCGCGCACCGTCTCGGTTCACGCGTCGAGGGCGAGGTGACGGCCTTCACCTCGCACGGGGCCGTCATCAAGGTCGCCCTGAAGAACGGCGCGTCGATCGAGTGTTACGCGCCCACGACGTCCTTGGGCGATCCGGCACCGGCGCGCGCGCGTGACGTGCTCAAGCGCGGTGACCGGCGAAACTTCCGTCTGGTCAGCGTGGACGCGGAGCGCCGGATCGCGGAGTTGGCGCTGCTGTGAGCGAACTGTCCTTGGTGCCGAGCGACTGGTTGCCGCACCGGCCGCCGTTCCTCCTCCTGGACGAGATGCTCACCATCGAGCCCGGCGTGCGCGCGAGCGCCCTGTGGACGCTCAGGGGTGACGAGTGGTTCTTCCCCGGCCACTTCCCGGGACGACCGACGACACCGGGAGTCTTGCTCCTTGAATCGCTCGCGCAGTGCGGCGGCGTCGCGGTGCTCGCCGATCCCAAGTACACCGGGCGACTTCCGCTCTTCGGGGGCGTCGAACACGCCCGATTCCGTCGTCAGGTGGTGCCGGGCGACACGGTGCTGCTGGAGTGTGAGATGACGCAGCTCTCCGCGCGCGGCGGCAAGGGCCACGGTCGCGCCAGCGTCGAGGGCAAGCTCGCCGTCGAGGCCGACCTGTTGTTCATCCTGGCGGACGCGTCGTGAAGATCGCGACGTGGAACGTCAATTCGTTGACGGCGCGCTTCGCGCGCGTCGAGGCGTGGCTGACGACGAGGAGCCCCGACGTCGTGTTGATCCAAGAGACCAAGCAGAACGACGCCAAGTTCCCGACCAAAGAGTTCGCCGATCTCGGCTACGAGAGCGCCCACTACGGCCAGGGCCAGTGGAACGGCGTCGCCGTGCTGTCACGTCTCGGCATCGACGACGTCGCGCGCGGCTTCGGTGACGACGACCCCGAGGCGCGACTCATCGCCGCCACGTGCGGGGGAGTGCGGGTCGTGTCGTGCTACGTGCCCAACGGACGGGCCCTGGACAATCCGCACTACGTCTACAAACTGGCGTGGCTCGAGAAACTGCGCGAACTGATGGTCGCGCGCGACGCCGGCCAGTCCATCGTCGTCGGCGGCGACTTCAACGTGACGCCCACGGACCTCGACTGCTACGACCCGTCGCTGTTCGTCGGCGCCACGCACGTGAGCGAGCCGGAGCGCGAGGCGCTACGCGCGATCGAAGCGACGGGCCTGACCGATCTCACGCGAGCGCTGCACCCCGACGAGCCGAGCTACTCGTGGTGGGACTACCGCAACGGGTCGTTCCACCGCGGCTGGGGACTGCGCATCGACCTGCTGTTCGTCGACGACGCGTTGCTCGCCAAAGCGACCGCCAGCTACGTGGACCGTGACGAGCGCAAGGGCGAGAAGCCGTCGGACCACGCGCCGGTGATCGGGGAGTTCTCGATCTAGCCGAGTCCTTTGGGCAGAACGGCCTCGATGAACGTCGGGCCGGGCGTCGCGTAGGAACGTCGCAGGGCGACGACGAGTTCATCGGCCGTCGTCACGCGCACACTGGGCACGCCCTGACCCGTCGCGAGCGCGCAGAGGTCGAGCGTCGGGTCGTCGATCTCGAGCATCCGTTGGCTCGTGGAGCCCTCACCGATGACGCCGACCCGCTGTCGTTCAAAGTTGAGCACGGCGTAACTGCGATTGGACAACGCGACGACGGTGACGTCGAGGCTCTCGCGCGCCATGGTCCACAGCGCTTGCAGCGTGTACATCATCGAGCCGTCGGCTTCGAGCGCGAGCACCCGACGACGCGAGCCGACCGCGGCGCCGACGGCGAGCGGGAGCCCCATGCCGATGGCCCCGCCGGTCAGCGTCATCCACGAGTGACGCGGCGCGAACCGTGCGGCGCCGTAGAAGTGAACGCCGGCCGTATTGGACTCGTCGCTGACGACGACGTCGGTCGGCAGGGTGGCGGCGATCGCCGCGGCGAGGGACTGTGTCGTCAACGCTCCGGACGGTGCCACCGGCGTCTCGCCGGTCGGCTCCGCGACGGCGTCGGCGTCCAGCGCGTCGACCAGTTCGGCCAGGACCTGCGCCGTGTCGGTGCCGGGCGGGGCGAGGTCGATCAACTCGCAGTCCGGAGCGCGGAGCACGCTCGCGACGTTGGGGTACGCGAAGAACGACACGGGATCTCGCGCGCCGATCAGGATCAGCGTGTCGAGGTCCTTCAATTGCGCGGCGGCGAATTCGGCGACGTAGATCAGTCGTTCCGGGCTGGCCACACCCGCGCCGCGTTCCATGATCGTGGGAAAGGTTTCGACGATGAGTTTCGACGCGGTGGCCGAGGCGACGCGCTGGGCAAGATTCAACTGATCCGCGTCGAGCGCCGCGCCACCGACCAGGATCGCCGTGCGCTTGGTGCGTAGGGACTCGACGGCCCGCCGCAGTTCGCGATCGTCGGGTGCGTCGGGCGCCCGACGGGTGGCGACTGGCCAGGAGGGCGGCACCGTCGAGAGTTCGTTCCATGACACGTCGGCCGGAAGGATCAAGGTCGCGACCCGACCGGGTGGACCGTAGGCGGCGCCGATCGCGTCGGCGGCGTCGGTGGCCACGTCGTCACTGACCTTCGACGAGCGGTGCCATCCCTCGAGGGCTGCAGCGAGAGCCGCGACGTCGCTCTGGAGTGGTGCGTCGTAGACGGCGTGGTACGTCGCGTGGTCGCCGACAATATTCAGTACTGGGACGCGCGCCCGTCGTGCGTTGTGCAAGTTGGCCCAACCGTTGGTCAATCCCGGCCCCAGGTGCAACAGTGTCGCGGCGGGTCGTTGAGTGACCCGTGCGTAGCCGTCGGCGGCGCCGGTCGCGACGCCCTCGAAGAGGCACAGGATCCCGCGAATGTCGGCGAAGTCGTCGAGACCGGCAACGAAGTGCATCTCTGAGGTGCCGGGGTTGGCGAAGCACGTCGTGACGCCGTTCGCCCGCAGCGTCGCGAGTAACGCGTGGGCCCCGTTCATCGACGTTGTCGCGAGAGCGTCGCGTTACCCGAATGCGGGGAGGGCTCAGTCAAAGAGTTCGGGGTCGGTCTTTATGATGTCGTCCCACAACGGCTGGAACGAGAACCAACCGGCCAGCGGATAGCCGGTCTGTTGGCACGTGTAGCGCGCGTCTTCGGCGTTCACCAGTTTCGGCGTGCCGGCGGCCTCGGCCAGCAGCTGTGCTTGGCACGTGCGCTCCATGGTGATGAACCACCACGCCGCTTCGTCGACCGTCTGGCCGACGGTGAAGAGTCCGTGGTTCTGGTGGATGGCGGCCTTCTTGTCGCCGAGTCCCTTGGCGAGGATGCGGCCACTCTCTTCGTCGAGCACGATGCGCCCGCCGCCTTCGGTGACCAGTACGTGGTCCTCGAAGAAGATGCACGCGTCTTGCGTGATCGGGTCGAGTTCTCGGCCGAGGGAGGAGAAGGCCTTGCCGTACACCGAGTGCGCGTGCGCCGCGGCGATGACGTCGGGTCGCGCCGCGTGCACGGCGGCGTGGATCACGAAGGCCGCGCGATTGACCGGGCGCTTGCCTTCGACGACCTGTCCCTCGTGGTTGACCAGGATCAGGTCCGAGACGCGGATGTGGCGAAAGTTCATCCCGAAGGGGTTGACCCAGAAGTGGTCGAGCAGTTCGGGGTCGCGCGCCGTGATGTGGCCGGCGACGCCCTCGGAGAAGCCCAACTTGCCGAAGATGCGCAGCGCCCCGGCGAGTCGTTCCTTGCGGTGACGACGCTCGGCGTCGATGGTGGCAAAGGTGGGTGGAACGTTGAAGACCAGTTGTGATTGGTTCTCGGTGAATCGATTCGCTACGTCAGTCATGCGTCACCTCCGAATAGTCCTTCGTGCGAACTATACCCGTGAGGTTTTATCTCAACGTCCTCGGACGCTCCTCGGGCGCGAGGGCGTCGGACGATGCCAGTTCGGCGCGGATCGCGGCCAGGCGTGCCCGGCGCGCGTCGCCGGTGAGTGGCGCGTTGCGGGCCTCGATCGCGGCGATCGCGTTCTCGATCGGCGCGAGGAACCTCGAGGGCGAGCGATCGGGGTAGCGGGGGTCGTTGCGACCTCGACTCCATGTGATGAGGACGGAGTCCTCGGCGCGGCTGAGTGCCACGTAGGCGAGGCGTTGTTCTTCGGCGAGCTCGCCCGCGGTCGTCGCGTTGTAGTTGGGTAACTGCCCCTCGGCCCAACCGATGGCCGCCACGTGTTTGAACTCGAGACCTTTGGCGCGGTGGATCGTCGAGAGGGCGACGGCGTCGTGCTGATCCTCGTCGATGCGTCGCGTGGAGGTGTCGGGTGCGACGAAGAGGTCAGAGGCCGGTGAGTGTTCCGGCCCGCGACGCTCGTTGGGGATGCCCGCGGCGTCGAGGTGGCCGGCCACGACCTCGAGCTGCGCGTTCGTGCGCGCCAGGACCGCCATCGAGCGCCACGTCGTGCCGGGCTGGTGGTTTGCGGCGAGCCACGTCGCCACATGCTGCGCCTCTTCGGCGTCCGTGTCGTACGAACGCACCATCGGCACGTCGCCATCGTCCTTCGCCGGCACGATGCCGGCGGCCCCCTCTTCGAGCAGGGTGCTCGCTACCTCGATGACGTTCGCGGTCGAGCGGTGGTTGCGCGTGAGGTCGAGCACCACCGTGTCGGGCCAGGTCCGCACGATCTCTTGGAGCAGTTGCGGGTTGGCGCCGTTGAAACCGTAGATGGACTGGTTCGGGTCACCGACGCAAAAGAGGTCGGGGTCGACACCGGCCATTTGGCGCAGGAGCGCGAACTGCAACGGGTTCATGTCCTGGGCCTCGTCGACGTACAACGACTTCGTGTGATGGCGGAACGACGCGAGGACGTCGGGTTCGTCGGTCAACAACATGATCGCCTCGGTGAGCAACAGGTCGAAGTCGAGCACGCCGCGCGAACGGCAGAGCCCGACGTAACGATCGAGCACTTCGGCGAATTGTGACGCCGGCAGCGGCGCTTCGCGCCGCAGTTTACGAACGCTCTTGACGTACTGCGCGCCGTTGAAGCCCTGGGAGAGCGCCCAACCGATCTCTTGTTCGACGCGCGGCAGCTGCCACTCCTCGAGTTTCAGGTCACCGCTGTCACGCAGTTGCGCGGCGAGCGCGACGACCAGACGTCGGCGACTCGGTTCGAGCGTGAACGCCTTGAGATGGTGGTCCTCGCGGTACTGCGTGACGATGCCGAGCGCCATCTTGTGAAAGGTCCCGGCGCGCACGTCACGAATACCGGCACGAAAGAGTCGCTTGCGTAGTTCGTCGCCGGCCTTGCGGGTGAAGGTCATCGCCAGGACCTGATCGGCACTGACCTCGTCGTCGGCGATCCGTCGTTGAATGCGCAGTCCGAGCACGTGCGTCTTTCCGGAACCGGCCGTCGCGCGCACGAGCAGGCGGCGCGCGGGTGACATGACGGCCTCTCGCTGTTCGGGGGTCAGCCCGATGAGCAGGTCGCGCGTGAAGGTCGTCTCATCCATGTTCACCACGACGCTACCGGTAGGCCGTGACGTGTTCGAGGGCCGCGCACCGTGTCAGTAACCTGAAGTACGTGCTGCGTGCCTACGGCGACGGAACTATTTTCGGTGAGCCTTACGGCCGAGGTGAGGTGCGGGTCATCTGGCTCCACGGGTGGGCGCGACGGGGCAAGGATTTCGCGGCTGCCGCCACCGACCTGGCCCTTCGCGACGTCGCCTCGGTGGCGCTCGACCTGCCCGGTTTCGGGGCCTCGCCGGTCCCTGAGCGGGCCGGCGGGGCGCGTCACTACGCCGAGTTGGTGATGCCCGCGCTCCAAGAGATCGGCGCGGGACCGTTCGTGCTGGTCGGACACTCCTTCGGCGGCACCGTGGCGTGCGTGGTAGCGGCCCGACACCCGGAACTGGTGCGCTCCTTGGTGTTGACGGGCGCGCCGCTCCTTCGCCGCCCGTCGACGCGACGGTCGCCGACCGCCTATCGGGCATTGCGGTGGCTCCACGCACGAGGGCTCGTGGGCACGTCGCGAATGGAGGCGGCGCGCCAGAAGTACGGATCACGCGACTACCGCACCGCCGAGGGCGTGATGCGCGACGTGCTGGTGGCGAGCGTGAACGAGAGTTACGAAGAGGAGCTCGTCCGTCTCGAGGTGCCCGTGACCTTGCTGTGGGGCGAAGACGATCGCGAGGTGCCCCTCGACGTCGCCACGCGCGCGTCGGCGCTCCTCAGTGTCACCCACACCCTGCAGTCGTTGCAAGGGATTGGTCACCTGCTCCCGAGTGAAGCCCCCGAAGAGTTGGCGAACGTCGTGGGGGCGTTGGTCTAGTGCACGTCGCCCTCGACGCGCTCTACGTCGTCGCGCTCAGCGGCGCCTACGTCGCCCAGCTGGTGCGTTGGCTTCGCGTCTTGCAGCGCGAACACTACGACCCGAGCGCCATGGCGCGATTCGTCGGACGCTGGTCCACGCCGCAGGTCGCCGCGGTCCCTCGGTCGAAGGTCCGCGTCGCGCAACATGACGTCGCGATCCTCACGGCCGAGCGCGACGACTTCCAGGGCGCCCCACGACATCAGCAGGTTCGCCCGCGACCAAGGCCCGAGCGAGGGACTCGTCGACCGATCACGTTGTCCCACGTCTTGATCTTCGCCTTCATCCTCGCCCTCTTCGTCCGGAACGAGGGCGCGCTCGTCGCGGTCGCCGCGCTCTACGGTCTGCTGTGCCCGTGGGGACTCTCGCTACGTGGTCGCACGAGTCCGTTGACCTGGACCCGTCGCGCCACGACGATCGCCGTCGTTGCGACGGTCGTGGCGCTCGGCCTCTCGCTCGTCGGATTGGTCGCAAAGCAACCGTGGTTGCCGGCCGCGGTCATGGTGTGGGCGGTCCCCGCGTTGCTCGACGTCAGCACGCGGGCGCTCAAGCCGTACGAGGACCAAAGATCGAAGAGGTTCGTGGACCAGGCGACGAGGCGCCTGGCGTCCGTGGATCCGCGAGTCGTCGCGATCACCGGATCGTTCGGTAAGACTTCGACGAAGAACCACCTGGCCCAACTCATGGGCGACGACGGCGTCGTCGTCACGCCGCGCAGTTTCAACAACCGCGCCGGTCTCTCGCGGGCCATCAACGAGAACCTCGCCGACGGTACACGCGTCTTCGTCGCCGAGATGGGGACCTACGGTCCCGGCGAGATTCGCTCGCTCTGTTCGTGGTGCGTGCCCGAGATCGCGGTGGTTACGGCGATCGGCCCGGTCCACCTGGAACGGATGAAGCGCCTGGACGTGATCGAGGGGGCGAAGTACGAGATCACCGAACGGGCCACGGTGGTGATCGTCAACGTCGACGACCCGGTCCTCGCACGATGGCCGGGACGCCTCGCGGAGTCGGGAAAGCGCGTCCGCACCGCCGGGTCGACCACGACGTCGGCGTCGGTGCGCGTCGCGCTCGACGGCGCGAACTGGATCGTGAGCGTCGACGGAGAAGCGGTGCTCACGCGTCCGGCGTTGGTGGGCGTGCAACCGACGAATCTGGCCTGTGCCGTCGCGGCCGCGTTGGAGCTCGGCGTGGGCACCGGCGAGCTGGCCGATCGCGTCAGTCGTGTGAGCGCCATCGAGAATCGGTCGAACGTGGTTGCGGCGGCGTCGGGCGTCGTGGTCATCGACGACACCTTCAACGCCAATCCCGTGAGCGCCACGTCGGCGTTGCGCGTGCTCGCCGACCTGTCGCTCAGTGGTCGCCGGGTCGTCGTCACGCCGGGCCTGGTCGAACTGGGCCGCGAACAGTACGGGGAGAACGTCGCCCTGGCCCAGAAGGTCGCGTTCGACGGTTTCGAACTCGTCATCGTGAACCGCACGAACGCCGTGCCGCTGACGCGCGGTTTCGGGGGACCGCTCCGGCGATTCAACACGCGCGACGAGGCGGTCACGTGGGTTCGCGCCACGTTGGTGGCCGGTGACGGCGTGTTGTACCTGAACGATCTGCCCGACCACTACCCTTGATGCTCACATGACTTGGCTGCGAGGAACCCGGTGAGCGTAGGCGTGCTGTTCGGTGGTCCGACGCCGGAGCACGACATCTCGATTCTGACCGGGCTCTTGGCGCTGCACGAACTCGAGCGCTCGAGAACTGACGTACTGGGCATCTACTGGACGAAGACCGGTGCGTTCTACAGCGTGCCGCGCGCCGTGGAGGCCGAGGCATTCCTCGACGGTCTGCCCAAGGGATCGAGCGAGCTGAGCCTTCGGCTCGGGGACGACGGCGGCTTCTTTGAGAGCGCGCGCCGTCGCGAGCGCGCGATCGACCTCGAGGCGGTCGTGCTCGCCACGCACGGTGGACCGGGCGAGGACGGATCGCTCCAAGCCGCGCTCGACCTCGCCGGGCTCCGCTACAGCGGTCCGACGGCGGCCGGCGCCGCACTCGGCATGGACAAGTGGTCCTTCGGCGCGGTCATGGGCTCGGTCGGGATCCCGACGCTGCCGCGCGCGTTGTTGGACGCCTCGTCGACCTCGTTGCCGTTCGACGGACCGTACATACTGAAGCCGCGTTTCGGGGGGTCCTCGATTGGCATCGACGTGGTGGAGGACTTCGCGACCGCGCGGGCACGACTGACGTCGAACCCGCACTTCGCCCTCGGCTGTGTCGTCGAGCCGTATCGTTCGGACCTGGCGGATATCCAGATCGCCGTGCGCACGTACCCCGCGCTGGCGCTCTCGGCGATCGAGCGACCGCTGCGGAGTAGTGACCACGGCGAGATCTTGGACTACCGCGACAAGTACGTCGGCGGCGAAGGGATGGTGTCGGCCCCGCGGGAGTTGCCCGCGGTGATGCCCGAGGCCCGGGCCACCGCCGTGCGTGACTACACGACGAAGATTGCCGCGGTGGCGTCAGTGCGAGGGGTGGCGCGCGTCGACTTCCTCTGCGGTGACGACGAGCTGTACGTCAACGAGATCAACACGATTCCCGGGTCATTGGCGAAGCACCTCTTCGTCGACCCGCCGCTCGCGTTCTCTCAGTTGTTGAGCGACCTCATCGCCGAAGCCGTGCAGCGTCCGGCGCATCGTTACAGCGCGGCCGGAGCCGACGGTCAGGTGTTGCGCAAAGCCACGTCCATCGCGGCCAAGCTCGCCTAGCGCTGGTCCGCTTCGGTTCCACTCGTTCGGTCTCGCGGTCTCGTCGTCACTTCGTGACGTGATTCGTGAAGCCGTACAACGACCAGCTCATCGCCACCGATCGGGCGCCGTCGGCCGGACGTGACGCCGTACGCTGGTCACCGTCACCGAACTCGCGTAGACGGGGAACCCGCGCACGAGCCTCCAAGAGGACGTCGCTGTAGGGATCGATGAGGAGCCCCTGTCGCAGCGCCCAAAAGGCCATTTCGTAGCGACCGTTGGCGAGCGCGTCGTGGTGCAGCGCGAGGGCCGCCCACTCGCCGTCGCGCGCGAGCCGGGCGCCGAATCCCTCGGCGAGGAACCACTCGAAGCCGCGCAGCGCGCTCGCGAGGGGTTCGCCCTTCACCATGGCCAAGGCCTGGTGCGCGAGGGGAGCGGCCTCGGCGTTGGTGAGCTGGCGGGCCCGTGCGATCAACGTCGTGAAGACTTCGACGTCGCTGGTGATGCCGTGGGTCACGTAAAGGCCCGAGGACGTGACCGCGTGCAGTCGCGGACCCCGGTCGTCGGATCCGACGCTTCGTCGCACCACACTCGCGGTGTTGGCGAGGGTTCGCAGTGACGCGTCGACGTCGGCGTGGGTCAGGACGCGGGTTCGGAGCCGGTCGCCCGTGACCGGTTCGTGTCGATGCATCGCCAGGTAGGCGAGCATCTCCACGCCACGTCGTCGCAGCGTCGGGGTCAGAGGTTCGACCAGACCGACGAGGTGCGGCTCGGCGCGAAGCAGTTCGACGAGGACACCACCGCGACGCGGCTGCGTGGCGACCGTCGACCACGACGAGGTCGGCACCACCCGCGGCTGTTCGACGTACGGCGTGAGCGTGATGGCGCAGGCGATGAGCTCCTCGTCGAGGTCACTTCGATCACCCAGGTAGATGACGACGGCGTTACGCACACTGCGCGTCGCGAGCGCGCGCAACAGGACGTTCTCGTTGTCCGCGAACACCAGCTTGACGTCGTGAAGCGCCACCGTCGCCTCGATGACGTCGTTGGGACTCCACGTGGGCACGATCGCCAGCGAGCCACCCTCGCGCGCGAAGCTCACCAGGGTCCCGCGTGGCGTGGACGCCAGCGCACACGCGACGTAGCCGTCGACGACGTCGGCGCCACCGGGCGCCGACGTGACCTCATCAGGCACCTCGATCACGCCGTCGCGACGCTCGCCGATCAGTTGGCGCACGCGGCTCACCAGCGCCGGATTGAGCGATCGAAGGAGTTGGATCGACTCATCGACGTCGTAGTCGCCGTCGCTGAACTGTTGTTGTCGGATCAAGTCACTGCGCCGCTTCGCCATCAGCGCGAGGGGTAGCGCGCCCAGCATCGACGGCGCCGGCGTGCGACCGGGCGAGTGCGCCGGCACCGGGCGCACAGCGATCGCTCGTGCACTCATCGCGGACACGTGGGGGGTCGCGTCGGCGGACGCGAGCGCGCCCGCCGACGTGGGGATGAGCAGTGACAAGAGCGCGACGAGTGCGCCGGCGAGCCACGCACTCCCTCCGGTGCCGACACCGGCGCCGCGACGAAGGCGCCACACGTCGCGCACGAACTGCCAAAAGAACACCAACCAGAACGCCGCGAGGGCGATGAGCAGGACGCGCACCAACGTGCCGTCGTCCTGTCGCTGTGTGCGGTGCCACTTCGTGACGATCACGTACGGCAACAAGACGAAGTAGACGGCCAGGGCCGAGCCCTGAAGTGGCGCGACGGCGCGTCTTAGGTGCCTGGGGTGAGTTGCCACGCGAGCGACGCTCCTGCCGAGGAAGAAGCGATCGCTAGCTGACAGCTCTGATCCGGGCCCACGACGACTTGCGCGGCGACCGGACTGGCGCTCGTCCCGCACTCGAGCGACTGGACGGTCGACTCGGTCGCGGACAGGGTCCAACTTCCCGGTCCGAGGGGGACGTCGACCGACTCGAAGCCCGGTTCGAGCATTCCGGAGAGTTCGCCGCTCATCGCGCTCACGCTCGACGTCGGCGCGACAGGCCGCTCGGTCGACGTGGTCACGCTCGAGAAGCTGTCGGCGGGTGACGTGGTGGTCCTCGTGGTCTTCGCCGTCACGATCACAGGAATCGACGGCGTCGTGGTGGGACTCGTGGGACTCGTGGACGTCGTCGACTTCGGGACCAGGGTGGTGACCGGTGACGTCGAAGAGGGTGGGCGCGATGAAACCTCGGGGGCGCGCGGCGAGGACGTCGCGCTCAACGTGAAGACGAGAACGAGGAGCAGCAGTGGGCTCGACCACATCAAGAGGTGGGCGCTCTTCAGTGAAAAGGGTGAGCGCGGCATTGTTTTCGTAGGGTAGCGGTGACCAGTACAAATAGCGATTCGACATTTCCGGACCTGCGATTCATTCAAATGAGGAAGCGCACAGCGAAGTGCTGCAGCTCTTTCTGCAACGTGGCCGGAGCCGAGTGGTCCTGGGCGGCGACTTCGCGAAGCGAGAGACCTTCGTAGACACGCGCGTAGGTGAGTCGCGCGATTCGGTCGTAGGGACTACCCCGAAAGCTGTGCAGTCGGGCGAGCAGGGGCGAGGACTCGAGGGCCGGTTCGTCGTGCTGGTCGAAGTTCGAGATCACTCGCCGCGCGGCCTTCTCCTTGAGGAGCCAGCGGCGCAGCCGACCGCGAAGGGCCGACAGTACGTCGGGCGCCGCGTACTGTCGCGACTGGCCGGCCCAGTCGACCAGGAGCTCGCTGGCCAAGCCCAGCGCCACGCCCACCGTCTCGCTCGGGTCCTCGACGATGCCGTCGCCGAAGCGCAACTGTCGACAGACGCTGACGATGCCCGGGATGAGGGTCTGCAGGAGCGCTCGATGGATCTGGGGGTCCCGCGCCTCTTCCAGTAGTGCGCGCACGATCTCGGCGCGTTCGAGCACGTTGCGACCGCCGCGCGCTTCGAGCAGGTTCACGACGTCGCAGAGGTCGTCGAGCGCACCCAGGTCCAAGTTCGGGTGAGCGTTCGCGAAGGTCGCCATCGCCGCTCGTGCGCGTGACGAACGGCCCACGTGAAGCCATTCGTAACGCATCTGTCCTAAGAGGTCGTTCTTGAGTGTCATGGCGCCCAGTACAGGTGCCGCGACGCATCGCTTCACCCCTCGCCGGGTGCCCACTCGCAGTACGTTTCTCACGCCGCGCATCATGCGTCCCCCTACGCACATGGCGGCGCACATAGCCGAGACGTAGGCTGGACCCATGGACATCGAATCCTTCTACGAGCAAAACGAGGCGCGACGCGAAAGCGCTGAGTTCGAATTCGGCGGTGAGTGGACCGACGCCGTCGACAACGAATACGAGCTGTCGTGGGTCGAAGCGACGGGCGAGCTCTACCTGATGGTGGAGCCTGACGCCATCGTCACCGAGGACGCGTTCGGCGACTTCTACACCCACGGCGAGGAGGTCACCGATCTGACGGTCGTGATCATCGGCAAGTCCGCGTCGTTGGCGGCGCTCGAGGACACGCTCTTCGGCTGGGAGGACGCGATGCTCGAGCCCAACTCGCTGACGTGGCTGCACCAGCGTTTCCCTACGACGAAGGACTAGAAATACGGCGTCGAGGAATCGGCGACCTTGCACAGCCGTGTTAACGACGGTACGAGGTTCTTCAGTGGGACGCGCTCGGACTCGTTGATCGTCGTCTGCAACGCGTTCCAGCTGCCGTCGATCGACGTCGCGTCGGCGGCCTTGGGCGTCGCCCTCAGCAGCTCACCCATTGCTCGACCCTCGAGCGTGGCGCGCCGCGCCGCGCTGAGACTCGGCGCCTCGCTCTGGAACTGGATCGCGATGGCACGCTTCACCAAGACACATGACGCGCGCGCGTCCGCGACGGCGCCGTTGGTACCACAAGAACTGAGGACGACGCTCGCGAGGACGAGCGCGGTGAGGGGCCCGAGGACTCGAACTACCCAAGCCACGAGTCGGCAGCCTGCAACAAGAAGTCGCTGACACTGCGCCCGCGCTCGAAGATGTCGCAGAGCGGGTCCTCGCCCTTGGCCACTTGACTCAGGGAAATGGCGCGACGAGCGACGATGGAGATTCGGCGCTCGCTGCTCTCGGTGGGCGACGCAAAGGCGTCGGTCGCGGTGACCTCGAGGGGCATCTCCAGTCCGCCGATCGGCGCGAGGTCGATCGCGAGTCGTAGCAGGTCGGGGCCGTGCGGCATCGGCGGAAGGCTCCAGGTGAGCACTAACGGGAAGTGGAACTCATCGGGCGGGTCGACGTCGTCGGGCAGGCCCAAGACCGCGTCCTCGAAGGCCAGCAGGGTACGGGGATCGACGTCGAGTTCGATGTGCAAGTCGACGGGACCGCCGCAACCGTCTTCGGGATGGAGGTCGACCTCCCACGCCTGGCGTAGGGAGTAGGTCTCGACGAAGTGGCGCTCGTCGTGCACGTGGAAACCGTGCGTCACCGCATGGTCCTTTAGGTCTGCGACGAAACCTGCGACGTCAATTGCGGCCATTAACCATCAGGTTACCCTCCGAGGCCAGTACCGTGGCAGCGTGAATGACTCCCTATGGGCACCGCTGCGCGAATGCGCGCAAGAGATTGGTGAAGCGGTGAAGGCGCATCGCGGACGAGGACTTTCGGGCGATCGAGCGACGCAGTACCACCTCGACGTGGCGGCCGACCACGTCGCGCGCCGCGTGCTCGGCGGCGCCGGGTTCCGCGTGATGAGTGAGGAGTCGGGCGTCACGGGCGACGGCGAGTTCACAATCGTCGTCGATCCGATCGACGGGTCGACGAACTGCGATCGTGGCGTGCCGTTCTACTCGACGAGCCTCGCCGTGCTTCGTGGTGATGAACTCGTGGCGGCGCTCGTGATGAATCAAGCGACGGGGACCGTCTACGAAGCCGAGAAGGGGAGTGGCGCCCGTCGCGACGGGCGGGCGATCACCCCGAGCGCTCAGACCGATATGGCTCACGCGATCGTTGGGTCCTCCGGCTACCCCGCTTACAACCTCGGGTGGTGGCAGAATCGCTCGCTCGGTGCGGCGAGCCTGGAGATATGCCTCGTGGCCGACGGATCCCTCGACGTCTACGGCGTCGCGCAGCATTCCGGTCTCAACGTGTGGGACTACCTGGGTGGGCTGCTCGTGGTTCGCGAGGCCGGCGGATTCGAGGCCGACTACCTCGGCGAGGAGCTCGTGACGAGCGACGACGTCCTTCGTCACCCCGTCTTCGCCGGCTCGCAGGAACTGTTGACGCTGATGCTGCAGTTCGGACCGATCTAAGTGACCTCTGCGACTGACGTGCCGAGGCGCCTCGCGGTTCGCGGCGACGTGGTCGGATGGGATAATGGTTGGGATAGCGTGAACCCGTGAGTGCCGAAGAAGGAACCGACGTCAGCCTCGAGAACGGGGGCAAAGGGTCTGCGCCCCGGAAGAAGGGCTCGATTCGGACGCACGAGCAATTGATCGGAATGATCATCCTCTCGGTGGCGTTCATCATCGGATCGCTGACCGTCGCCTCGGGGATCAGAAACCGGAACGAACCGCAGTCCAACCAGATCACGATTACCGGATCTGCCGAACAGAAAGTCACGTCCAACACATTCCAGTGGATGGCCAGTGTGGCCAGCACGCAGCCCACGACCTCGGCGGCACTGGCGCAATTGAACGGGTGGTCCGCCCAGATTCGCAGCGCGCTTACCAACGCTGGCGCACGCAATGACGAGATCTCCTTCGGCACGGTGAGCGTGCAACCCAATACACAGTCCACGGGTCAAGTCACGAGTTTCACCATGAGCCAAACGGTCACCGTGCAGTCCACTCGCCTCACCGCCATGCAGAGTGTCCTGGGCGTCAGCAATCATTTGCTCGAGAACAACATTCCGTTCATCGCCGAACAACCGCAATACACCTTCAACGGATTGAAGAAACTGCGACCCGCACTCACGGCCGAGGCGGCCGCCAACGCTCGAAAGCGGGCCCAGGCTGCGTTGGGCAAGCAAGTCACGTTGGGCAAGCCGATAAAGATCATGGTGGGACAGGTGTCCGTCGACGCGCCGGGGTCCGTCAATTACGGCAGCGGAGACTTCGACACCAGCTCGATTCCCAAGGTCGTCTCGGTGGTGGTGTACGCCACCTACGCCACCTAACAGGCGGAGTAGTCAACGGTCGCACCGTCGCATGATGAATCGATAGGGGACGGGAGCGGCTGTGCGAGCGGATCGTAAAGCGCTTCTGCGTCAATCGACGAGAGGCGTCATCTGTCGGCCGCGCCGGATAATTTTGGTACGTCGGTCGCCCAATTAGGCTTCTTGCTCTCGGGCGCTTAGCTCAGTTGGTTAGAGCAGCTGATTTACACTCAGCAGGTCGGGGGTTCGAGTCCCTCAGCGCCCACCAAGTTTTAGTACCGTCCCCGAAGGTTCGCCCGCTACCTGCTACGAGAACAATTGGTTCAAGCGCGGTCACAATGACCAAGGTCGCAAGCCCGCGCTAAGTACTTTGACGAGCGACTTGCCCGATTTGTATAGAGACCTAGCTGTTAGTTACGAACGTCTTTCGCTTGTACTGCCAGATCGCAAGGGCATACATGATGACCAGAATGCCAACGCTCCACACCAGTGCCAGCCATACTTTGTTACCGGGCGTACCAGCAGTGAGCAACGAACGCATGGTTTCAATGATTGGAGTGAAAGGCTGGTTTTCAGCGAAGCCACGTAAGACTGGCGTCATAGAATTTGTCGGAACAAATGAGGGGCTAATGAAGATCAACAGCAGCAGAATGTAGCTAAACGAACCTGCGCCCTCAGCCGACTTCGCCCACAGTCCGAAGAATATTGCCATCCACGTCGTCGCCAGCGTGAGAAGTGCGACCAGTCCAGCGAATAACAGCCACTCAACGAGTCCAGCACTGGTACGGAAGCCAATAGCAAAGGCCACTGCTAGTACTAACACCGACGAAAACAGGTTGGACAAGGTTGAAGACAATGCTTGCCCACTCAAAATGGAGGAGGGGGCCACAGGCATAGTGCGAAATCGGTTGATGATTCCTTTTTGGATATCTGTGTTGAGACGAAACGCGGCATAGGCAATGCCGCTAATCACCGTCATCACGATGATTCCCGGAGTGATGAAGTCAACGTACTTGATCGAACCGGTTTGATGAGCGAGTGCACCGCCTAAGACATAGACGAACATCAGCATCAACGCAATTGGCATTAGCACAACCGTAATGATGGTATCTGGGCTGCGATCAATGTGGCGCAAACTTCGTTTGGCCATCGTCCAGGAGTCCTTCAGCGCTCGCATGATTATTTCTCCTCCGTTTTGTTGCTCGTAAGCTTGAAGAACACGTCGTCAAGAGTTGGTATTTGCTGCGAGAAGTCAGTCGGCTCAAGCTTCGCATCGCGGAGACGAATGAATACTTCGGCGATCTTCGTGGTGTTGCCACCGGTCTCGACGGTAAGCGTCAGGTCATGTTTCTCGGTGATTGAAAAGTCGTGTTCTAATGCCTCGACCGCTGTTGCGAGTTGCTTTTCGTCATGAAAGGTGAACCTGACCAGGCCACTTGGTACGAGCTGCTTCAGCTCGCTAACTGTGCCGTTGGCGATAATTTTGCCATGGTGTAGTACCGCGATTGTGTCGGCTAGTTCGTCTGCCTCATCGAGGTATTGCGTCGTCAGAAATACTGTCGTGCCATTCTTGGCCAGCGTTCGAACGGTCTGCCACATCTCATTGCGTGCTTCCGGGTCAAGCCCATTTGTCGGCTCATCTAAAAAGACTATTGATGGACTGCCAATCAGACTCATGGCAATATCTAGTCGTCGTCGCATACCACCAGAGAATGTCGCAACTCGTCGATCAGCGGCGTCGGTAAGATCGAACTTTTGCAGAAGATCGACCGCTGTCTGCGTCGAGTTACTCACGTGACGCAAATCACCGATGAGTTCCAGGTTTTCACGGGCCGTGAGAATGTCGTCTACCGCTGCGAACTGACCGGTAAGGCTTATGTGC